>NZ_JBIUXZ010000001.1:930775-1102435 GCF_044744265.1 Pseudomonas sp. NPDC087342 | reverse complement strand
GTGAGAGATGATGATCATCAGGCTGGAGCGCTGGGTCAGAATGTTTTCCAGCCAGCGGATGGTGTTGATGTCCAAGTGGTTGGTCGGTTCGTCGAGCAACAGCACTTCAGGATCGGAGAACAGCGCCTGGGCCAGCAATACGCGCAGTTTCCAGCCTGGGGAAACCTCGCTCATCGGGCCAAAGTGCTGCTCGATGCCGATACCCAGGCCCAGCAACAGTTCGCCGGCACGGGATTCGGCGGTGTAGCCGTCCATTTCAGCGAACTCGGTTTCCAGCTCGGCCACGGCCATGCCGTCTTCTTCGGTCATTTCCGGCAGCGAGTAGATGCGATCGCGCTCGGCCTTGACCTTCCACAGCTCTTCGTGACCCATGATCACGGTGTCGATCACGGTGAATTCTTCGTAAGCGAACTGGTCCTGGCGCAATTTACCCAGACGCACGTTCGGCTCAAGCATGACCTGGCCGCCGGACGGCTCGAGATCGTCGCCGAGGATTTTCATGAAGGTCGACTTGCCGCAACCGTTGGCGCCGATCAGGCCATAGCGGTTGCCCGCCGCGAATTTGACCGAAACGTTCTCGAATAACGGCTTGGCGCCGAACTGCATCGTGATGTTAGCTGTAGAAATCAAAGGTTTTTCCTGCGAAGCATTCAGAGTAGCTAAAGGTGCGGCAGTACCGATTCAGTACCTGGTTCCGGTATTCAAACCACGGGAAATGCATCCCGGTCAGAAGCGGAAGGTCCATCTGGCAATAAGTGGACAGCAGCAATGGAGCGCTTGGCCCGAGTCTAAGTGCGCTGAGGCGGGGTTCATTCCCGTCATCAACCAAGGGGGGCGCGTAATGTTTGGCGGCGATTGTACTGGTCTGGCTCTTTAAACGATAGGGCGTTGAGCCTGCGCGGGCACTTTGGCAGCATCAGCGGACACATTTTCACAGTTCTTAGCTAACTATTTGTTACAAACCGTGGCTAAAATGCCATCTATTCACCCAATGCCGCTGTTGGCATGAGCTCAAGGACGTGCCACCGGGACCGCTGTTTCGTATTCAGACACTGCGCCAGACCGCTTGGCCGGCTGCGCAGTTTGTTCACTTCTGACGTGTGACGATTGCCGTGAAACTCATCATTGCCGCTATTTATGTTATCTCGATCGCGTACGTTCATCTGCGCGGACGCGTGCGCCACAAATTGGGCCGTCAACTGAGCGATCACTCGACGTTTCTGGCGCCGATCAATTGCTTCCTCTATATGTTCTCCAAACTCCCGAGCAAGCCTTACCTCAACCCGGCCGACTTTCCGGACCTGAGCCCGTTGCAGGCTCATTGGGAAGAAATCCGCGCCGAAGGGCAGAACCTGCTTCGGGCCGGGGAGATCAAGCGCTCGAACCAATACGATGACGTGGGTTTCAACTCGTTCTTCAAGAGCGGCTGGAAGCGTTTCTATCTGAAGTGGTACGGCGACAGTCATCCTTCTGCCGAGAAACTCTGCCCGCGCACCACCGAACTGGTGCAAAGCATCGGCTCGATCAAGGCCGCGATGTTTGCTGAACTGCCGCCAGGTTCCAAACTGGTGCGCCACCGCGACCCGTATGCCGGTTCTTACCGTTATCACTTGGGCCTGGAAACGCCCAACGATGCCGGTTGCTACATCAATGTCGACGGTGAGAACTACCACTGGCGCGACGGCGAAGCGGTGATGTTCGATGAAACGTTCATCCACTACGCGGAAAACACCACCGATCAGAACCGCATCATTCTGTTTTGCGATGTCGAGCGCCCGATGAAGTATCGCTGGGCGGCGGCGTTCAATGCCTGGTTCAGCCGTAATGTCATGTCGGCGGCGGGCGCACCGAATGATGCGGGCGACAAGACCGGCGGCATCAATCGCCTGTTCGCCAAAATCTACAAGGTTCGGCTGCGCGGCAAGGAGCTGAAGAAGCGTAACCGTGCCCGGTACTACTTTGAGAAGTGGGCGATTTTTGGTGGGTTGTTGGCGGTTTTCGTATTGATCTGAGTTTTGTATCTGGGCGGCTGACGTCTTCGCGGGCAAGCCTCGCTCCTACAGGGTATTGCGTGACCCGTAGGAGCGAGGCTTGCCCGCGAAGAGGCCAGAACATTCAACACATCAACTATGGCTTTGTAGCCCCCAACTGCTTCCACATCTTCGCCGTGATCTTCTGCCGATTCGCATACCCCGCCCACGGATCCTCTTTCAATCCCTCCAGCCGCTCCAGCAAATTAGCCACGGTCCATTCCTGCGAACCGTGCAGCGCCGTCAATTCATCCCGCGCTATCGGCACCGACACCGGTAACCCCGGCCGCGCCCGCACTGAATACGCTGACACCGTACTGGCCCCACGGGTGTTGCGCAGGTAATCGACGAAGATCTTGCCGACCCGGTTTTTCGGGCCCATGGTCGCGCTGATCCGTTCCGGCAGTTGCTGCGCCATAAACTGCGCGATGGCTTTGGCGAACGCCTTGACCGTGTCCCAATCATCCTTGCGCGCCAGCGGCACGATGATGTGCATGCCTTTGCCACCGCTGGTTTTCAAAAATGCCTCGAGGCCGATTTCATCCAGCACCGACAGGGTCAATTGCGTGGCCTCAACCATGCTTTTCCATGGGAGCGCCGGATCTGGGTCGAGGTCGAGGACGAACAGGTCCGGGGTTTCAATCTTGTCCGTGGTCGCGCCCCAGGTATGCAGCTCGATGGTGCCCATTTGCGCCGCGCCGATCAGTGCCTGGACGGAGTCGATTTCCATCAGGCGCGCGTGGCCAAGGTCGATGTTTGGGTCCAGATGTTTGATGTTGGGGATCGCCAGGCGCTCGGCGTGTTTCTGGAAGAACTGTTCGCCTTCGACGCCTTCCGGTGCCCTTAACAGTGAAACCGGCCGGTCGCGCAGGAACGGCAGGATCCATTTGCTGATGCTTTCGTAGAACTGCACCAGTTCGAGTTTCTGCGTGCCGCTGTCCTTGTCGATGACACGCTCGGGATGCGTAATCTTGACCCCGGCGACGGTGCTGTCCTTGCTGCTGGTTTTCTTCTCGGTCACAGGTTTGCTCGCCTTGGGGGACTGCGGCTGTTCACGGACAATCTCAGCAGCCGGTTTATCGGTGCGCATGGCGATAAACGCCGCTTGCCGGACCACGCCTTCGCGGGTCCACTCGGCAAACTCGGCTTCGCACACCAGCGTCGGCTCGACCCAGTGCACACCCCGGGCTTGAGCGGCGGTCAACGGTTTGTCGAGCGGTGAGGTCTTGCGCTCGATCTTCTGCAACTGTCCATGAAACAGTTTGAGGTTGGCCTGATTGAACCCGGTGCCAACGCGCCCGGCATAGACCAGCCCCTTATCGTCGTAAACCCCCAGCAGCAGGGCGCCGAAACCACTGCGAGAACCTTGCGGCGCCGTATAGCCGATGATCACGAATTCCTGACGCAAGCGGCATTTGAGCTTGATCCAGTCCGGGCTGCGGCGTGACACGTAAGGGCTGCCAGCGCGTTTGCCGATGACGCCTTCCAGCGACAAGGCACAGGCACTCTCGACGATGTCCTGATGTTTGGCGGTAAAAGCCTCGGAGAAGCGCAGGATTTGCCGGGACTTGCGCCCCAGGGCTTTTTTCAGCGCCGCGCGCCGGTCTTCTACCGGCATCTCACGCTGATCGACGCCATGCAGGAACGGCGCGTCGAACAGGAAATAAATGATGTCTACGGAGCGGCCGATCTCGAACGCGTTCTGCAATCCCTGGAAGTCCGGGAAGCCTTTGTCGTTGAGCACCACCACTTCGCCATCGAGCCAGCTGCCGTCGAGTTTCATCTCGGCCAGGGCCTTGGCCTGCAGGGGCAGTTTGGCCGTCCAGTCGTGGCCATTGCGGGTCAGCAGCCGCACCTTGCCATTGTCGATCCGGGCGAGGATCCGGTAGCCGTCGAACTTGATTTCATAGCGCCAATCACCGGCCGGGGCCTTGTCCATCAGCGTGGCCAGTTGCGGGCTGAATTGTTCGGGCAGGGCGGTTGGCTTGGGTTTGGCTGCTTTGGGCTTTTTGACGGATTTACTGCTGGCCTTTTTGGTTTTGTCGCCCACCGTCGCATCACTCAATACGCTTTTGGGCAACTCGGCGACCACGTCAAACTCGCTGATCGGCCGCGCTTGTTGATCCTTTTCCTTGATCAGCAGCCATTGCTCCTTGTCGCCACTGCCGCGCAGATGGGTGCGCACCAGCGCCCAGTCACCGGAGAGTTTTTCACCGATCAAGGTGAATTTCAGTTTGCCGGCCTTGTAGGTTTCCTGTGGGTCACCAATCGGTTGCCAGACGCCGTGATCCCAGACAATCACATCGCCGGCGCCGTACTGACCCTCGGGAATGCTGCCTTCGAAGGTGCCGTAACTGATCGGATGGTCCTCGACATGCACCGCCAGACGCTTTTGCGTCGGGTCCAGACTCGGGCCTTTGGGCACGGCCCAGCTTTTCAGGGTGCCGTCGAGTTCCAGGCGAAAGTCGTAATGCAGGTTGCGCGCATCATGCTTCTGGATCACGAAACGCAAGGCCGAAGGCGTTTTCTTGCCGCGCTTGGCCGGCGCTGCTTCAGGCGGCTCCGAAGTGATCTCAAAGTTGCGTTTGCGTGTGTATTCACTCACCGATTTAGCCATGGCGTACTACCTTGTGCGGCGATTTCGCGGGCGGTCAGCCACGAGAACTCTTCGTGGCTTTTTTCGCCGGGGCCGGTTTGGCGGCGGCTTTGCGCGGCTTGGCCGCCGGTTTGCTGGCTGCCTTGCCACCGAGGCTGCGTTTGAGCAGTTCGGTCAGATCAATGACATCCGCGGTTTTACGTTCCTCTTCGCCGGCGGTGCTCTCGACGTCCTCGATCTTGCCTTCATTGGCCTTTTTCTCCACTAGCGCCATGATCTTGTCTTCGAAACTGTCGCGGTAATCTTCGGGTTTCCAGTCGGCGCTCATGTCCTCGACCAGGCGCTTGGCCATGTCCAGTTCACCCTTGGCCAACTCGGGTTTGGTCACTTCACTGCCCAACTCCAGTTCATCAAGGCTGCGCACTTCCGCCGGCCAGCGCAGCATCACCAACACCATGGCCGATTCCAGCGGCATCAGCGCCGCCAGGTGTTGCCGGGTATGCAGCACGACATGGGCGAGGGCGACCTTGTTGGTTTTGCTCAGGGTTTCACGCAGCAGCGCATAGACCTTGCCACCGCGTTTGTCCGGCGCCAAGTAATAGGGTGTGTCGATGTTTTGCAGCGGGATCTGTTCGCTGTCGACAAAGGCAAAAATGTCGATGGTCTGGGTCGACAACGGGTGCGCCGAACGAATTTCCTCTTCGCTGAGCACCACATAGCGGCCCTTTTCGTAGGCGACGCCTTTGACGATGTGTTCCTTGGTGACTTCCTTGCCGGTGACTTTGTTGACGCGTTTGTAGCCCACCGGATCCATGCTGCGGCTGTCGAGCCAGTCGAAATCCACCCCATGAGATGAAGTCGCCGACACCAGTGCCACAGGGATGTGCACCAAGCCAAAACTGATTGCGCCTTTCCAGATTGCTCGGGCCATCTTCGTCTACTCGCAAGTGATGATCAGGTGACCCGTGGCCCGGCGCAAAAGTTTCAGCGGCTTTCGCCCAGGCCCTGCGGGGGGATCAGCGGTGCAGCAAACGGGTGTTACATCTGTGAAGGAGGTTTCAGTTAACAAATCCGAACGTCGGGCGTAGCGTGGCATCGAAGACTCTATTCCCGTATCCGTAGAGAGGCTCTCCATGAACAGATTTGTGCTCGGCTGCACCGTGCTGGCCTTGAGCGGTTTGCTCGGCCCGGTGGCCCTGGCCCAGAGCCCGACCGGCAGCAGCAATAACAATCCCTACAACAGCCCGATTCACCGGGCCAACCCCAACAGCATGCAAGGCACGCAACCGGCCACCCGACAACCGACATTCGCCCCTGTGCCGCGTCCGCCGACCGTGGAAAACGGCGGTATTGGCAATCGCTATCCGCAAAACAAAGCGGCCCCCAGTACGCCACCGAAATTCATTCCCAATCCACCACCCCGGGACTCGGACAGCAGCAACCGTTGAACGGCAGAGCTGAGGTTCTGTCAGCCATTCGAACCACAAAAGGAAGCGTGCATGTTGCGTAAAACCCTCCTGGCCACCTTCTGCGCCAGCGCACTGATTACCGCCGCCGCGCCTGTTTTCGCGGCGCCCGCCCAGGAACTGAAAAGCGAACAAGGCACCCTCGAGGTCACGCCGATCACCAAAGGCCTGGAGCACCCGTGGGCCCTGGCATTTCTGCCGGATCGCCAGGGCATGCTGGTGACCGAACGTCCCGGCAACCTTCGGGTGGTTACTGCGGATGGCAAACGCTCGGCGCCAATCGGCGGCGTGCCGAAGGTCTGGGCCAAGGGGCAGGGTGGTTTGCTCGATGTGGTGTTGTCGCCGGACTTCAAACAGGACCGCATGGTCTATCTGTCTTACGCCGAAGGTGGCGGGGAAGGCGACAAGGCCGGCACCGCAGTGGGACGCGGGCGTTTGTCCGACGACCTGACGACGCTCAAGGATTTCAAGGTGATCTTCCGCCAGGAGCCGAAGCTCTCGGTCGGTAACCACTTCGGTTCGCGGTTGGTGTTCGATCGTGACGGTTATCTGTTCATCTCTCTTGGCGAAAACAATGACCGCATGACCGCCCAGGACCTCGACAAGCTGCAAGGCAAAATCGTGCGGATTTACCCGGACGGCAAGGTGCCGGATGACAACCCCTTTGTTGGTCAGGCGGGTGTGCGTCCGGAAATCTGGTCCTACGGCCAGCGTAACCCCCAAGGTTTGGCGCTGAATCCGTGGAGCGGGACGATCTGGGAAAACGAGCATGGCCCCAAAGGTGGCGATGAGATTAACGTGATCGAACGCGGCAAGAACTATGGCTGGCCACTGGCAACCAACGGCATCAACTATTCCGGCCAGCCGATCCCGGAGGCCACGGGCAAGACCGCCGAAGGCACCGTCCCGCCACACCACGTCTGGGAAGTCTCTCCTGCTATCAGTGGCATGGCGTTCTATGACGCCGATCGTTTCAAGCCTTGGCAGCACAACGTGTTTATCGGCGCGCTGGGGAGTCAGGAACTGATCCGGTTGCAGTTCGATGGTGACAAAGTGGTGCATGAAGAACGCTTGATGGGCGAGCTCAAGGCGCGGATCCGCGATGTGCGGCAGGGGCCGGATGGGTATTTGTATGTTTTGACGGATGAGGAGGATGGCGCGATTTACAAGGTGGGCCTGAAGTAAGGGAGATCCTGTGGCGAGGGAGCTTGCTCCCGCTCGGCTTCGCAGCAGTCGCAAATTGGTTTCTCGTTTTGTCTGCGATGCACAGGGGGGCGCTTCGCACCCCAGCGGGAGCAAGCTCCCTCGCCACAGGGTATTAGGTCCGGCGATAGAGAATCACTGCCGCTCGAAGCTTCCCCCGCCCAAAACTGCACATCTTCTCAAACTCCCCATGACTCACCGGCAAATGCTGGCAATCCATGGGCTGGCGGTGCTGGCTGTGATCTACATCGGGGTCATGCAGGTAGACAAACTCTTCATCGCAATCCGTCACCATTACCCAGTGCGGCGCCTTGGAGCGAGTCAGGCGATAGCTACTGATCAACACCAGCGGCTGACCGCCCGCGTCGAGTAATCGAGGCAGATCCAGCGTCCCGCCAATCACCCGTTCCACATCGGTGTCCTGCAACTGTGCAGTGAACTCTTCGTGCACCAGGCGCATTACGTCCTTTTTATGCTCATCGCGCACGCCATCGAGAAACAACGGTCCGGCCATGCTCAGTTGCAATTGCACGCGAAACCCGCGTCGCCACGCCGCCAGCGCCAGGCCCTGCGGGCTGCAACCACCGTGGCCCGAAGTCATGAACACCGTGGTCGCCTCACGCCAGATTTGCAGCTCTTCCCGACGTTCCAGCAACCGATCCCGCTGCAATGCCCCCATGGCCATTAGCAAACAGGCCGGGCCGCAGGTGAAATCGGTGGTCTGGCGATACCAGGGCACCTGGATATTGCGCGAATCGCGGTGCTGCAGGATGCGTTTCTCCAGCCGCAACGCATCCGCGTGGTCCTGGTAATAGTCGTGAATCAGCGCGAAACGCCGGTAACCATTGCGCTCATACAGAGCAATCGCCGCTGGATTGTCGATACGCACCTCAAGCCGCAAATAGGCGCAATCGTGCTCAAGGGCACAGGCTTCGATCCGCTCCAGCAGTTGCTTGCCCAAGCCATTGCCTCTGGCCTCGGAAGCGATGGCAATCGAATACAACCGCGCCAGGGACGTGCCCCGGTGGAACAGCACCACGGCGTAGCCGACCAGTTGCTCCTCGTGTTGGGCAACCAGCAATTGCCCATGAGCGCGGGTGATCATCCATTGAAAACTGCGACTGGTGAGCCGGTCCGTGGTGAAGCATTGCTCTTCGAGTTGGAGCAACGCGGGTAAGTCTTCAACTACCGCCAAGCGAAAGACAGGATTCATATGACCGCCGTAAAAGTTGCGTAACGAAACGGGACTTTCGAAAAAGTTCGTGCTTAATAGGAAAGGTCTTGTTCTCCAACGGATCAATCACTATGTCAGCGGTACAAGGTCATTGGCGCGAAGTATCCGAGCAAACTTTGCCGGCGGCAACTTATTTAAATGATGCAGTCAGAACTTCAAGTCAGTTGATTATCATCGTCGAACGCAAGGAAGACTGGGCGTCGTATTTCCCCAGCGAGGACATCGTCACGGCTCAGGAATACCTGGAACAAACCCGCGACAACGAGCAGGGCAAACGGGTCCAGGTGATCAACCTGTGCCGCAGCTACAAGTACCTGGGGCACGGCTACTACTGCTCGCTGCTGGCTGAGGCCCGGGGACACAAGGTCATCCCGTCGGTGCGAACCATTAGCGAACTGACGCGCAAGTCCCTTTACGGGCTGGCCCTGGATGATCTGGACAAACCCCTGGAAAAAGCCCTCTGTAATCATCTTTACAGCGATACAGAAGGATTTACGCTAACCCTGTATTTCGGCAAGACAAATATCGAGCCGCTACAGGATCTGGCGCGACAGTTATTTGAAGTGTTTCCGTGTCCTATATTATTAGTTGAGTTTAGAAGAACTAATGGTTGGCACATTGAAGGTGTAAAATTCGGCGCGTTACATAAGTTGCGCGAAGATCAGGAAGACCAGTTTGCCAACTCCCTGGACAATTTCAGTCGCAAGATCTGGCGTGTGCCGCGTTCCCGGCGTTTGGCCCGTTATGACCTGGCGATCCTGCATGATCCGCAGGAAGCGTTGCCGCCGTCCAACGCCAAGGCCCTGGACAATTTCGTCCGGGTCGGCAAAACCCTGGGCATCGACGTCGAGCTGATCGAGCGCAAGGACTACGCGCGCATCGCCGAATACGACGGGCTGCTGATCCGCGAGACTACGAGTGTCGACAACCACACCTATCGCTTCGCCAAAAAAGCCGAAAGCGAAGGGCTGGTGGTGATGGACGACCCGACGTCGATCCTGCGCTGCACCAACAAGGTCTACCTGACCGACTTGCTGAAAAGCCATCAACTCGGCATGCCCGCCACTGAAATTCTCTACAAGGAACGACCGGAAGACTTCGAGCGGGTCGGCGAGCGCTTGGGCTTTCCGCTGGTGTTGAAGATCCCCGACGGTTGTTTCTCCCGAGGCGTGATCAAGGTCGAAAGCCAACAAGCCTTGCTCGAAGCCACCGCTGAACTGTTCGAGCATTCGGTGTTGTTGCTGGCGCAGGAATTCTTCTACACCGAGTACGACTGGCGCATTGGCGTGCTCAACCGCAAACCGATTTTTGCCTGCCAGTACTTCATGTCCAAGGGCCATTGGCAGATCTACAACCACAAGGCCAAGGGTCAGGACATCAATGGTGAATGCCGCACCTTGGCAGTCCACGAAGCGCCGCGCGCCGTGGTAGAGCTGGCGGTGAAGACTGCCAACCTGATCGGCGACGGCCTCTACGGCGTCGACCTCAAGCAGTCCGGCGACAAAGTGGTGGTGATCGAGGTCAACGACAACCCGAACATGGACGCCGGCATCGAAGACGCTTATTTGCAGGACGATTTGTACTCGCTGGTGCTGGAAGAGTTCGTGCGCCGCCTGGAGCTCAAACGTCGCGGCCAGGCCTGGTGAGCGGCCGATGATCAAGAGTTTTCAACTGACCCACGGCGCCCTGCACACCGTCGAACGGCTGGACGCCGAAGTGATGCTGTTCAGCAACCCCGACGCCGCTGAGCGCGATTTGCTGCACAGCCATTTCAAGCTCGATGAGCACGCCCTGGCCTCGGCCCTGGACCCCGACGAGGTGTCGCGCATCGAGTTTCACCCCGACAACCTGTTCCTGATCTGGAAACGCCCGGAAAACTATTCCGGCGCCGGCAGCCTGGCCTTCGAGGTGTCGTCCTGCGGCTTGCTGTTCTCGCCAGGCCGCTTGCTGGTGATCGCCACCGACGATTCGCCGCTGCATGGTCTCGGCACCCGCCAGCGGCTCAATACGCCGCTGGATGTGTTGCTGGATTTGTTGTTCAACAACATCCATCACTACTTGGGCCACCTGAAGGTGATCAAACTGGTTGCCCGGGAGTTACAGCAGAAATTCAACGCCTCGATGGAAAACCAGCACCTGATCCAGATGTTCAACCTCAGCGAGAGCCTGATCTATTACATCAACGCGATCCACAGCAACGGCGCCGTGCTGACCCGCCTGCGCAACCACGCGGAAAAGGAGCACTTCAGCGCCGAGGCCATCGGCCTGATCGACGACCTGATCATCGAAAACAACCAGTGCTACAAACAGGCGGAAATCTACTCCACGGTGTTCTCCGGGCTGATCGACGCCCGGGGCAACCTGATGAACAACAGCATGAACAACCTGCTGCGCAAACTGACGCTGATCAACGTGGTGTTTTTGCCGCTGAACCTGATTGCCAGCATTGGCGGCATGTCCGAGTTCAGCATGATGACGGCGGGCACACCGTGGTGGGTGTCCTATCCGCTGTTCCTGACGGCGATGATGCTTGGCGCCGGGGTGATGGTGTTGGGGCTCAGGCGCTTGGCGAGGTGATGGTGGCGCTCTTCAGGCCGCCATCGCGAGCAAGCTCGCTCCCACATTGGTTCTGTGGTGTTCACAAATCCCCTGTGGGAGCGAGCTTGCTCGCGATAGCGATCCCAACAACACCGCTAGTACAGGATCAGACCTCTTGAGCTGAGCTGACCGAATCTTTGCGATCCCGAACCCCCCGAACCACCAAATACAACAACGGCCCAATCGACACAAAAACAGCCGTCAGCAAAAGATAAGGCATCACCGACAACCCCGACCGGCCACGCTGGCGAGCATCCCGGTACATCCAAACCCCAGCCAGCGTCGCCAACAGATAAAGATCAATCACCACCTGTGCTGTATCCGGCCGCGACATCAGGCTGATCCCAAACTCGATCAACGACTGTTCGGCCTGCAACATCACCGAAACGGTGTAGCCGGCAAACGCAATCAGGGCAATCAGGGGCAGGGCGACAGACTTCATGGTTTCCTTCCTTGGGGACAATGAGCAGAATCGCCAGCCTACAGAGGCTCGACAAAATTGGCCATTGACTTGCCACCAATGCCCGGCTAATTTCCAGCCATGACTTCCACCGTATTGCGCTGCCAGCCAAGCATTATTACCGCCATTCCTTATTTGGCGGGCTAGCTCACGACTGCAGCACCCAACCCGCCCTAGAGGCGGGTTTTTACTTTCTGTCTCTTGGGTCTTGAACCGGAACACATCCGGCGTAGGACAGGAGATGAGTATGAATAGCGCCACCGCCCAGCAACGTTTGCTTGAGCACTACGTGAAAAAGATCCTCGCCGCACCAGTGTATGAACTGGCGGTGCGCACGCTGCTGCAACCGGCACCCGCATTGTCCGAGGCGCTGGGTAATCAGATCCTGCTCAAGCGCGAAGACCTGCAGCCGACCTTTTCCTTCAAGATCCGCGGCGCCTACAACAAACTGGTGCAGCTCAGCGCTGAGCAAAAGGCTCGCGGCGTGATCACCGCTTCAGCCGGCAATCATGCCCAAGGCGTGGCGCATGCGGCCCGTCAGTTGGGGATCGCCGCGACCATCGTCATGCCGTGCACCACGCCCGAGTTGAAGGTGTTGGGCGTGCGAAGTCGGGGCGCCGACGCAGTGCTGCATGGCGAGAGTTTTCCGTTCGCGCTGGAACACGCTCTGGACCTGGCCAAACAAACCGGTCGCACCTTTGTCTCGCCGTTCGACGACCCTGACGTGATCGCGGGGCAGGGCACTGTCGCCATGGAAATCCTGCGCCAGCATCAAGGCCCGTTGGATGCGATCTTCGTCCCGGTCGGCGGCGGGGGCCTGATCGCCGGCATCGCCGCGTACGTCAAATACCTGCGCCCGGAGGTGCGCATCGTCGGCGTCGAGTCGGAACATTCCGCGTGCCTGGCGGCGGCGTTGCAGGCCGGTGAACGGGTGGTTTTGCCCAACGTCGGCACCTTCGCCGATGGCGTGGCGGTGGCGCAGATCGGCGCTTATGGTTTTGAGGTTTGCCGGTTTTGTGTCGACGAGGTGATCACCGTCAGCAACGACGAACTCTGCGCCGCGATCAAGAACATCTACGACGACACCCGCTCGATCACCGAGCCTTCCGGCGCATTGGCCGTGGCCGGGATCAAGAAGTACGTGGCTCAAACCGGCGCTCGCGGTCAGACCCTGGTGGCCATCGACTCTGGCGCGAATATCAATTTCGACAGCCTGCGCCATGTCGCCGAGCGCGCCGCTGCTTGTGGCGCGCCGGCGTGAACGCAGGTCAGGGCAACATCGGGCGCAGGAACGTGCGCTCGTAACTGACGATAAACTTCTTCTCGACCAGCGAGGCCACCAACGCGGTACTTTCCGGGTCGGTCATGGCGATGTGGCGGTAGCTTTCGTAGTCCGCCAGCGACGGAAAACTGAACAGGCAGTAGGCGATATTGCTCGCGCCCTCGGACGGCAGGAAATACCCGTGATGCGTCCCGCCCAAACGCTCGACAATCCCGAGCCAGGCCTGGGCGTAGGATTCGAATTCACTGAGTTTGTAGGGATCGATTACATATTTGACGTGGCAGGTAATCAAAAGGCAGCTCCTGTGTTTAATGCCAGACAATGAAGGATGGAATACCGCAATTCCCCTGTGGGAGCGAGCTTGCTCGCGATAGCGACCTGTCAGCCAACATCAATGTTGAATGTCATTCCGTCATCGCGAGCAAGCTCGCTCCCACAGGGAATTATTGTGGTGGCTTATTCCTGAACAGCCTTCTCAACCTTGCTCGACGCCGACCAGATCCGATAACGCACCTCAACATCCTTGGGAACATACAACACGATCGGCAACTTGCTGTTATAGCGCAACATGAACCCGTCCCCGACCACCGGCACAAAATCCTTTTTGGTCTTGCCATCCGGACAAGCCATCATCGTGCTCATCGGGCCAATCACCTTTTCCAGGCGATAGAACGGATAACCCCAACCCTCAAGATTCTTCTCTTCAAGTATCCCGCCCAAGCGCTGACGATTGCAGTCCACGTTCAAGGTCTTGCCCGCCAGAACTTCAACCTGATAGCCATCTTCCTGGGGTTGCGGCGCCAGATGAATGACCTGGCGAGTGAAACCACTTTCGGCCTTGGGAAACGGCGCGACATCTTCAAGTTTCGCGGCGTGTACTGCGCACGACAGCCCGGCAGTTATTAGCCCGACGGTAGTGATAAAGGTCAAAGAACTCATGATGCCTCCTTGCGTGTGACCGGGGTCAGCGGATACTGAAATATTGGGTAGCATTTTTTACTTTCATTCCCGGCAAATGCAACCCCGCGCTGGATGCCTGCAATTTGCAGGGCTTCGACCGGTCTTCCTTGCAAATTGCATGAGGAAATTTGCTAGCACCTTCTGTAAACCTTTGATTTGCCGACGAGATGCAAAGCGGAATTACAGGCATGTTTTATGCTGTAGCTGTCTTTAGCTGGGCGGTGATTTTAATGAGCCAGCGGCGCTACGAGAGAACGGTCAAGTCTGGAGTATTCAGGCCCGCATGGACGACAAACGGGTTACTCCGAACAGACCGATATTTATGTTGATTGGCAGTCTCACATTAAGGAGAGGGTCGCCATGTTTCTATCTGCCTTGGAACTTCGCAATATCATTGAAAGCAGTTTCCTGCCGAAGCGCTGTCAATGCACGCTGTCGCCGGACCTGTCGATGACCATCAAAGTCTATGCCGACACGCAAACCGATCAGCTCGATCTGTTGGTGACCGGTATCAACGCCAAACGCTTGAATGGTTGTCGGGAAATCAACGACCTGATCGCCGAACTTCGTTCAGACATGCAGCACAGGGCGCAAGTCCAGCCGTTGCATCTTGACCGGAAAGCGCTTTAGCCCGCTGTTTCAAGTTTCACCGACACGCGCCGGGTCTGGAAAAATCCCAGGCCCAGCGCCAGTTCGACCCCGACCGCCAGCAAAATCCCTGGCCCGGCATGGCCATTCAGCCATTCGCCGAAGCCCAGTGCCGCCAGCCCCCAGCAGCCGACAATAAACCCGGTGCACAACGCACTGCGGGTTGAGGAGGGTGCTTCATTGCGAATCAGATAAAACATCACCCCCAGCGCTGCGAACAACACCGCGCTGCGCCGCGCGACCAATCCCGCCGCTGACGAATACTCAATACTCCAGATCGCCAACAACCGATCCGGCATCAAACCCCACACCAACGCCAGTGCGAAACACAACGCGGCGGTGAACGTCGATAACGTACGAAACGATAACTGCATGGCGAATCCTTGCGGCAGTGAGGGAGGCGCCCAAAGCATAGCGCCACAACCCTCACACGCCTACCGCAAAACGCCGAATCAGAGCCTTCCGTCAGTTTTGATAACTGCAGGCGTCAGACAATTTCCGATAAGTGATTTCAGAAGGCTTGCCCGTGGCGCTGTCGATGTACTTCATGTCGGCCTTGACTACTTTGCAGTCCAGGGTCGACGGCTCGGTCAAAGCAATCACCTTGCCCACATTCAGCGGCATACCGTATGTGTACGGCACAGCCTGGGAAGTTGAAGTGTCAGCGGCCTGGGCCAGGCCGGCGAATGCAGTGCAGGCGAGGGCGGTGGTGATCAGCAACGTGCGCATGTTCATGGAAATTCTCCGGTGCAGGCTTGAAGTCAGCTCGACGTGAAAGCGTCGAACCTGCCGCACTGGGCATCAGGAGAGCCTGAAGGCGTGCGGTCCCGTACAGGTTTGGACCGCGGGGTTAAGCGATGGTTAACGCGACTTGATGCCACCTGTCGTGAGGCGGTTTCTGACAGAGGTTTCATGTGGGACCGGTAAGTTAGTTAAAAGAACGCCTCTCCAAGTGCAAGACTTTAAAACCGCGCGTCTCGGGAAGCGTGTCAATGCCGACAGCCGTTTCAGCCTGGCCTTTGCCGGCCACGTAGTCATAGAGCAGTAACTTCGTCGGCACTTCATAGCCTTCGTTTGGCATGACCAGGCGCATTTGCTGCGGCCCCAGATAGAGCCAACGGGGCAGGGCCTTCTCGGCAAAATTGATTTGCTCGACGCTGTGCGTGATCGGGTTTTTGCGCAGCACGACGCCTTTCATATAGGGCGAGCCGTATTCGAGGGCGAACATCAGGGTTGAGGACACGCACTTTGCCAGGACGATGCGGCCGATGAAGTCCTCTTGGGGCATATCGGTGAAGGCGATGTGGGTGTTGCCGTCGAGTTTTATGAAAAGACGATGGCCGTCTTCGGCGGGCTCGGCCAGCAGCGATACCTTGGAGTGGCCGGCTAAAGGGCAGGTGAGGATAGTCTTGAGTGGTTGCGCATCGGCCGGGGTGGTTAGCAGCACTGCGAAGACGTATGGCCAGGGTGATTTCATTGTGGGTGAGTCCATTCTGTTGTGGGGGCCTACAGCGCTACCCGGTCAGGGTGAAAAATCCTAAGAAAGCTTCGTACCGTTCCTACAGGCTTGGGCGAGTTGTCGACTTTCGCCGGCAGGCTTGCAGCGTTTACTGTTTGGCCTCGCTGCAAAATCAGCGAACAGGTTTGGTCACCTGAGAACAGTGCACACATGTGTGCCATGATTCGCCTTGCGGACATCTATGTCCTTAAGACGCATTGTTGTGGCGGCTGTGTGCAGGACGCCTTCGGGCGAGCTGAGTTTCTGTTCTCGGTTGACCAAGCCTGTGCACAGTCCGCCTCCCATCGTTTGGTCACGGTGCTGGCGGTTACCTCAAAACAGATGAGTAATCACTATGCCAACGTTAAATCCTGTTACCGGTCGTTATCGTTCAATCAAAAGCAACGTTACCGACACAAACCCCATGGTCATCGACACCGAGGCCAATCCCCAAGACATTCTCGAAGCCGCTCTACAGCGCATCCGTGCCTCCAGCAACTTGCTCGAAACACTCCATTGCCAGTGCTTCAAGAACGGTGATGTCCAGGACATTCCGCACATCACCCACGCGCTGTATCTGCTGACGCAAGACGGCTGCGACCTATTGCAGGTCGCGCAACAGCAGATGTTGGGCTGGACAGCGCCGGCCTGACGCCTGCTGATACACACCTGTCTCCTATGAGGCAGGTTTTAAAGCTAAATACCCGAGCGCAATGCATTCAAGACTTTCTGGTTTCGGGCGTATTCAACGAGATCCTTGGGATAAACCCGGTGATCGATGTCGCTGTCGTCGATGTCGTACAAAAAGGCAATGGCTCCCGCTTCTACCGCCCAGTAACCGACGTAATTCCCATCCTTGCCCTGTAAATGACTGTCATGCCAAGGCGCTTGCTTGAAGGCGGGGTACCATTGTTTGCAGTATTTTTTAAGAAAATTGGTAGCGTCCGCTTTGCTCTCTGCGTAAATGGCTCGAATCAAATGTGAATAGACGTCATGAAACCATTGGTCCACATCGTGTCTGTTTGGCAACACCTTTATCAGCAGATCTTCATAGAGTGTATCGTCGCCGGCATAACCTGCACGGTCTATCAGCAGGACAAAACGCTGAAGTAAATCAATGCGATGCAGCAGAACGCAGAAGCCGATAACTTGCACGCATTCTTCAAATTCGTCGGGCCAATCGTCTATCGCGAGCGGCGATATGTCGGGACTGTTCTGGTACTCCGCTAGTCTGGCTTGCCTGGCTTCGTATTTTTCTATGAGAACTTCAAGCAACGGTATGAGAGAGGCAATTTCCTCACCTGCCGTGTAAGCGGCTAAAAGCTTGTCCAGTGCCAACTGCTTAAAGTGCGTTGAACGAATTGTCGCCTCTTCTTCGGGTGAGTCAGACTGAAAGGTGTTGGTCTGGAAAAACTCGATCACCTCGTCATATTCTTTGAGAAACTTGTTGTACTGATATTCACTGAAGTATTTTTGTCGTTTGTTCATGGCGGCGGCTTCTGAAGGGCAGAGATTTATTGGTTCGATCAACGGTGCAAGATCTGCCAACCGTCAGATGATCGAGGCGGGTACCCGGCTTAAAAACAACGCCAAACCTTGCTGATACTGCTCCGCATCCATCACATCGCTGTGCTTGGGGATGTGATAGGCCTTGTCCTTGCGATTCAGCTCAGCGCAAGCCACCGAGTAAAAGTCAGGCGTTTCCTTGATATGCACGATCTTCCCCCAGACCAACCCGCCTTTCGCACCCTTGGTATTAATCAGAGTGAAGCCCTCGTCGTCGAATTGCAGACGATAAGCGCCTTCAGCCGCCTTGAGTGGAATGCGTAGTTTCATTTCGATCAGACGCTGATTCGTACGGCGAAATGGCGCGCGCGGCTTCGCACGATTGTCGGCGATACGGTTGCGTAAATGGCTTAGCAGGCGAGCGGAGAAGAACCACCAGAACACCACGAAGACCACCCCAAACAGGACCATGGAGATGAGTTTCTGGGGACTTAACTCACGCGCCGGGAAATAGATCGCCAGCATGCCGCCAGCCAGGCCCAGGAGAAACAACAGTGGCGCGAGCAAACGGTCTTGAAGACGTGTGATATAGCCCAACAGCCGGGCCTGCAGTTGATCATCCTTGAGCATTTCTTGCTCAAGCAGTTTATTGACTCTGAGCTGTGTGTGCTCGGGGGTAATGGTGAATTGCAGTTCCATGGCGTTGAATCCGAAGTCCGTTTCTGAAGAGGGCGGAAGTTTACGTGTTTGCCGCACGTCTGGCATAGGCAACCAAGTCTTTGGGGTAAACCATATGATCGATTTGGCTGTCGTCGATGCCGTATAAAAAAGCAATGGCGCCCGCTTCAAAAGCCCAGTAACCGACGTAGTTGCCATCGTCGTCTTCAATGTCCAAATGACTGTCATGCCAATTGGTTTGCAGCGACGCGAAAGCGGGATACCACGCTTCGCAATAGTGCTTTAACAAGTGGCTCGATTCTTCAGGTTCGGTGGCGTATATCGCCCTGATCAGCGGTGTGTAGAGACCGTGGAACCACTCGTCCAGATCAGCACGATCCGGTAAATGCTTTCGTAGAAGGTCTTCGTAGAGCGTGTCTTCGTGAACGTATCCCCCGCGATCTATCAGGGCGACGAAACGAGTCAGCAGGTCGGTGCGACGCAACAAAATGCAGAGGCTGATGACTTGAACACACTCTTCATAGTGCTCGGGCCAGTCGTCGACGGCCAAAGGTGATATGTCAGGTTCGCGTTCCTCGGCAGCCAGGGCTTGTTGGTAAGTCTCATAGCTGCTGATCAGCTTCTCCAGCCGGGGAATAAGGCTTTCAATCGTCTCGCCCGCCGTGTAACTGATCAGCAAGGCATTCAACGCTGCTGCCTTGAAGTATCCCGTTCGTAATGACCTCTCTTGGTCTGGAGAATCTGCCTGCATCGTCTGGCCGGCCCAGCGCGATTCGGTCGTATCGTAGAGATGGATGGACTTTCGGTAGTACGAATCAACGATGAAGCGCTGTCGTCTGTTCATTACGTTTGTCTGGCTCTCTTCCGTTGCAGGGCTATTGCTTGTCGAATCGCTTAAACCACTGCGCAGTGGTGTCTTCTCCAAAGGTCGGGCCATAGGGCGAATGGGACTGGAGTTGTTCTGGCTCAGGAATGCGCAGGGTTTTGACGATTTCATTGACGGCTACATAGACTGCGGGCGGTTCCTCATCTTGTGCTCCGAGCTGGGGGTAGTCTCCTGCACGGATGATCAATCCGTTGACATAATTCAATATCTCCACATCGCTGCGGCTGCTAAAAGCATGATTTAACGAGTTTTCACCTCCTAGACGTTCCACAAACTGATTGCCGAGAATGGTGTACCAGTTCACACCCTTGATGTGATCCAGCAGTTCTCTCTTAAAGTTGTGCACCATGGTGTCCACTTCAAGTCCGGGGAACTGCTGAGCCAACTGAAATTCCATTGACGTGTAGCTATCGAAGTCATAAGGCAGAACGCTGGAAAGTCCACCATAACCATGTTCAGCCTTAACCTGGTTACAGAGGTAAACTAGCCAATTTTGATATCGAATGGCTCCATCAGCTTCCAGCAAAAAAGTCCAAGGTAAAGTGATCTTCAGATATGAGCGCTTGTGGTCTCCATGGATTTCAAAAGAGTTCAAAACCGAAAGACTGTATTTCGCGGCCTCACTTGCAGTTGAAGCGCTGCTGAGGTGCCATTCATATTGATCGTTCGAACCAGTTCGAAGAATGTCCAGAGTCATTTTTTTGAAGCTGTCGTTTGTCAGTTTCTTATATTGATCATTGAATTGTCCCTTTAGGTGTTGGCCAAATTCTTTGTTGAAACGATCAAAGCATTCTATGATTTTTTTCTTGCTTTCCAGTAGATAGCCTTCTTTAAAATAAACTGTGGCAATCAGCCCCAGCCTGATGACTGGTGTGCTGTCAGGAAGTTCAAAAGTCAGGTTTGGAGCTTGGTCAGATAATATTTGCAATGGATTCATAGTCGTCTTTTCTATCTGGCGGTTACGGCTCTGGCATACTCGACCAAGTCTTTTGGGTAAACCATATGATCAATGTTGCTGTCGTCGATGTCGTACAGAAACGCGATGGCTCCCGCCTCCAGCGCCCAGTAGCCAACGTAGCTTCCCTCGTCGCCATCCTTATGCGTGTCATACCAAGGGGCTTGATCAAAGGACGAATACCAATTTACACAATATTTTTTCAAAAGCTCGGGTGCGATTTTTTTATCTTCGAAGTATATGGCTTGAATTAGCGGGGTGTAAGCGTCGTGATACCACTGATCGACATCTTCACGGTCGGGAAGAATCTTGATCAGTAGATCTTCATATAGCGTATCCATGCCTGCATAACCGGCGTTATCGATCAGCAAAACGAATCGTTTCAGTAAGTCTCGGCGATGCAGAAGGATACAGAGACTGATCACTTGTAAACATTCCTGATACTCGTCAATCCAGTCATCAATTGTCAGCGGCGTGATGTTTTCAATCTGTTCATATTGAGCCCGCTTGTGTTGCAGAATCTCATAGCCATCTATCAGCGTCTCTAGTAGGGGTGGAAAGTTGTGGATTTCTTCTCCGGCGGTATAACGCATTAAGATATTGTTCAAGTAAAGCGTTTGAAAATGCCGGGCTCTTAAAGACTGCTCCTGCTCGGGAGAGACTGCTTGAAACAGCTTGTCTTTCCAGAAGGTAAATGACTTTTTATAATTGCTTAAAAAATTACCGTATCTCTGCTCGGTAAGGAGTTTTTGTCTTTTGATCATGTTTCTTTGCTTCGGTCAATAGTGGTGTTGTTTCTGGCGTAGTCCACTAAAGCTTTTGGGTAAACCATGTGATCGATTTTACTATCATCAATGTCGTATAAGAATGCGATTGCGGCGGCT
Source organism: Pseudomonas sp. NPDC087342 (assembly GCF_044744265.1). NCBI lineage: Bacteria > Pseudomonadati > Pseudomonadota > Gammaproteobacteria > Pseudomonadales > Pseudomonadaceae > Pseudomonas > Pseudomonas sp. NPDC087342. The sequence continues at coordinate 1,081,551 of NZ_JBIUXZ010000001.1, read as the reverse complement.
TCGATTGCCCAATAGCCAACGTAACTGCCGCAATCCCCCTGCAGGTGCGTATCATGCCAAGGTGCATGCGGGAATGCGGGGTACCATTGTTCACAATAATCGCCTAGAAGCTTGCTGGATTGCTCTTTGGTCTTGGCATAGATGGCTTGAATCAATGGGGTATATACATCGTGGTACCATTGATCAACGTCATGTCTGTTTGGCAGTACTTTGCACAATAAATCTTCATACAAGGTGTCATCGCCAACGTATCCCGCCTGATCTATTAGAAGCACGAACCGCTTCAATAGGTCGATGCGATGCAACAGGATACACAAACTTATGACTTGTACGCATTCTTCATACTGGTCCAACCAATCATCTATTGCGAGGGGGGAGATATTTGGGAGTTGTTCGTAGACCGCTGATGCTTTCTGCGATATTTCGTATTTCTCTATGAGCGTTTCCAGTAGTGGTATAAGTGTCGTAATCTCTCCGCCGGCCGTATAACAGGCTAGGATTCTGTCAAGCAGCAAGTCTTGAAGATGACGTGCTCTAATGGCAGCTTCTTGTTGAGGGGAGCAAGATTGGAAGGTATTGCTCTTGCAAAATTCAATAACTTCATCGTATTCCTTCAGAAAGCCTTTATAGTTGGCCTCGTTGTAGAATGCCTGTCTAACCTTCATGTGCTCTCGCATATTCGACCAAATCCTTTGGATACACCATGTGATCAATTTCGCTGTCGTCTATGTCATACAGAAATGCGATTGCTCCCGCTTCAATAGCCCAGTATCCGACGTAATTCCCATCCTCTCCCTGTAAATGCAAGTCGTGCCATGGCGCTTGTTCAATGCCGGATACCATTGGCTGCAGTATTTTTTCAGATACTTGGTTGCTTCTTCTTTACTATCTGCATGGATAGCTTGAATTAAAAGTGAATAGACACCGTGAAACCAATAATCTACATCGTGCCTGTTTGGTAGTATCTTGGTAAGTAAATCTTCATATAGAGTATCGGCGCCAGCATAGCTTGCGTTATCTATTAATTTTACAAAGCGTTTGAGGAGGTCGGTGCGATGCAGTAGCACACAAAAACCTACTACTTGCACGCATTCTTCATATTCGTCAGGCCAGTCATCAATTGCTAGCGGGGAAATATTAGGGAGGTTTTCGTGCTCTTCTAGCGCGGCCTGTCTTACTTCGTACTTGTCAATGAGATCGCTAAGTAGAGGTATTAAAGACTCTATTTCTTCCCCTGCTGTGTAAGCGGCCAAAAGTCTATCCAGTGCAAGCGTTTGTAGATGTCTTGAGCGAATAGCCGCTTCTTCTACGGAAGATTCAGATTCGAAGGTATTTGACTTTAATAATTCGATCGTTTCGTCGTGTTCTCTTTGAAAGTTTTTGTAATGAGTTTCACTAAAAAATTTCTGTCTTTTTTTCATAGATGTCAGCTAAGGGACCGTAGTGGTTTCACCATGACTTGATGGGCGGCTTTCCGCCCATCTAACTAATAACTGACTTAATTAAAGTCAATCTGTCACCGTTATCCTTACTCTCCCGACCAATACCAAAGCGTATCGCCCCAAGCTGAGTCGCTGAAGCTCGGCATGATCTCGCTTTGCTGAAAGTGACGTCTTGAGTTAGCTTGTGCCGGGGTAAACCAGTAACCTGTTTTGCTGCAAGGTTCACCTGCAATAATACGATTAATCTGGGAACTATTATCGCCCTTATAGTTTCTAGCGTGCTCGACCAATGCCCTTGGGTAAACCATATGATCGATTTTACTGTCGTCTATGTTATATAAAAATGCAATTGCTCCCGCCTCTATAGCCCAATAACCTACGTAACTCCCCTTTTCTCCCTGCAAGTGAGTGTCATACCAAGGTGCTTGTTTGAATGCTGGATACCATTGTTTACAATATTCATTCAAAAGCTTGGAAGCTTTTTCTTTGCTGTCTGCATATATGGCCTGGACTAAAGGTGTATATACATCGTGATACCATCTGTCGACGTCGTGCCTATTTGGTAAGACTTTTCTCAACAGGTCTTCATATAGGGTGTCATCGCCAACGTACCCTGCCTCATCTATCAAGACTACGAAGCGCTTCAATAGGTCAGTACGGTGCAGGAGTATGCACAAGCTTATGACTTGTACGCATTCTTCATACTGATCTGGCCAGTCATCTATTGCGAGGGGCGATATTTTGGGTGCCTGTTCAAAGATGGCTAATTTTTTTTGCCATATTTCGTATTTTTGTATTAATTCCTCAAGTATCGGGATCAAGACTTCTATCTCTTCTCCTGCCGTGTAGCAGGCGAAAATCTTGTCAAGCAGGAGGCTTTGGAATTGCTCTGCTCGAAGTGAAGCTTCTTCTTCAGGAGAGTCAGATTCGAATGTGTTTGTTTTGCAAAAATCAATAACTTCGTCGTACTCTTTTAAGAAATTTTTATAGTGGGCTTCACTATAGAATTTTTGTCTTTTGTTCATAGATGTCAGCTAAGGGGCCGTAGTGGTTTCACCATGACTTGATGGGCGGTTGTCCGCCCATTTGACTAGTAACTGACTTAAATCAAGTCAATCTGTCGTCGTTATTATTCCCCAGACCAATACCAAATAGTATCGCCCCAATGGGAGTCACTGAACCCAGGCATTATTTCGCCTTGATTGAAGTGGCGACGAGATTCTGCTTTTGCCGGCGTAAACCAATAGCCAGTCTTGCTACATGATTGTCCTGCATCTATACGAGCAACTTGGGATCCATCGGTCGGTTGGTAGTTTCTCGCGTATTCGACCAAATCCTTTGGATACACCATGTGATCAATTTTGCTGTCATCTATGCCATACAAAAAAGCAATTGCTCCAGCCTCGATAGCCCAATAGCCTACGTAGTTTCCTCCTTCTCCTTGATGATGAGTGTCGTGCCACGGGGCTTGTTTGAAGGCTGGATACCACTGGGTGCAGTATTTTTTAAGGAAGTTGGCCGCCTCTTCTTTCGTTTTTGCATATATTGCTTGCACTAAAGGTGAATATACGTCGTGATACCACTGGTCTATGTCATGCCTGCCAGGTAATAACTTGCAAAGCAAATCTTCATATAACGTATCGTGGCCTTCGTAGCCTGCGTCGTCTATTAATTTCACGAATCGCTTAAGGAGATCTGTTCGATGTAATAAAACGCAAAAACCTATAACTTGCACGCATTCTTCATATTGATATGGATAGTCGCTAATCGCAAGTGGTGATATATCGGGAGTTTGTTCCGATTCTGATAATTTCTCTTGCCTGATTTCATATTTTGTAATTAAGTCTTCTAAGAGTGGGATGAGCGCAGTGATTTTTTCCCCGGCGGTGTATGTTGCTAGAAGCTTATTAAGTGCCAAACGTTGAAAAAATCTAGAACGAAGCGTCGCCTCTTCTTCGTCGGAGTCTGACTTGAATTTTCTCGTCCTATAAAAGTCTATGGACTCGTCATATTCTCTTAGGAAGGTGTTGTAATGGTTTTCACTATAAAATTTTTGTCTTTTTATCATGTTTTATACCTCAAGCTTAAGTGAAGCTGACATGCCATGTTTTTTAGCTAAAGATTTTTTACGTTTATTCACAAAGTTTTTAACTTCGTGGTCGGCATAGTGAAAGGCTTTATGGTTTTTATGAGAGATTTCATCGGTGTTGTTTAGTCGTGCGCTGGCATGTTCTTGAGGGCTCAGGCTGGTATGGTATAGCGGCGTATAAAATAGATGTCGGCTGTAAGAATGCGTTATTTGGGTAACTAAAAAAACGCTATTAACGGCTTTGCCCAAGTTTTCGTCGATCCACTCCCTGCTCATTTGTACCAATAGTTTTCTTTTTTGTTTGTACGGAGGTGTTTCGCTTTTTGTTGTGGTGGGTTTGTTTTTTCCGGTGCTTATTTTATTTTTCTTTTTGTTAGACGTATTGTTTTCATCACTTTCGATTGGTTCTATTAGTTCACTTGAATCAGTCAGGCCGGCAACCCCTAACCTTGAGCTGATGCCAGGCTGACGCGTGTTGTTCTTTTTACGCATGAATTTTGGCGCATCCTCATCGCGGCTTGCCTTCGCCTCAACAATGGCAAATTGTTCGCCGTCATTGTTGGCAGGATTGGCGCGCCAAACAGCATCTATTCCTGTCCCATTAGCACCATCAGACAATTTGTAGAGAATGTGCTTTGCTTTTGGGCTCCCACCAGCGGAAAGCTTCCCCATCTTACTCGCACTCGGGACCCCCTCAAGCCACTTCCCATCCGCCCCTTTATCATGCCCATCCCAATCCTTGCCCCAGCCAAAATCTTCCGCACAAATGTAATCGGCAATGTGCTCCCCACTAACCCCCAACCCTTCATTCAAAATGCCGGAAGGGGCCTGAAGGCCTACTTTGGAGGCTTCAACCTGGTTGGAATGAGTTCCGCTGGCGCCGTCCTTGCCCTTCGCCGCAACAGCCGAGTCTTTGCTTGCAGGCTTTTCTGCTCTTTTCGGGTGGCTTGACCCGGAGGAGGCCGCCGAACTATTGCGCTGCATCCCTTTCCATTTAACCAACCGCTTCTCAACAATCCCCACCATGGCCGGCATGTTGTCGCGGGAGGCGGCGAGGACGGTGACGACGGATGTTTTGGCCCAGTTTGGAAGGCTTTGGAAAGTCGATGAGCCTTTGACGCCGGTGATGATTTCGTCGAGTTCAGCGCGCAGTTTGCCGGCATCAAATATCTGCTTGAGCAGTTCTTCGGGGCTGGTTTTGATTCCGCATTCTTGCAGTACGAAGCGCAGCAGGTCGAACAGTACTGGGGCATAGCGCTGTGGGTCTTTGTTGACGATTCGCAAGCTTTTCTTCAGGCCGTCGCCCGGTCCTGGCACCCAGCCGATGACAGCCATCAGCAAGTCAAATTGGGCTTCTTCCTTCCCGTCCGTCGACTCTGCGTTGTAGAGGACGATGGAGGATTCGATTGTGTCGTAGGCGTCGATGGCCTGGCCGAGAAACGGCACTGCGCCGAGTGCGATGCCTTTTGCCAGTTCTACCGCGGCCTCTTGGTAAGCGGCGCTGCGGTCTTCGTCACCTTCGCTTGCGCTCTCAACTACTTCGTCACTCATGACAGCCTCCCTGCGGCTTTCTCCACCAATGCTTGTAAATCAACCTGGTCCGGGTCCAGGCCGAGCTTGCGTAAATCTGCGTTAACTTTTTCGTCTGAGTTCTGCACAACCGTGACGCTTTCACGGTTGTACGGCCGCGGATCCTCGCCGTAATACACCTTGGCCGGTCCTTTCGGTACGTCCTCCAACCTGGCAAAGCCGTCGTCGTCCAGCACGCCTTCACGGGTCGAGCCGTCGGCAAAGTCGACGCGATAGGACGCGCCCGGAACGGGCTCAAGGTTGTCGTAGTGCAGGTTCAATTCCAGCCAGGTCGGATTGGACTTGGCTTCTTTCATCAGGCGACCGGCGATGTCGGCCGCGGCGAGACCTGGAATCAGAGGGGCGAGGATGCCGATACCGGTGCCGGAACCCGGCCCGCCACCGGAGTTAACCTTCACATTAGCGCCACTGATCGTCACGCCCCCCGCATCCACCTTCACAAAGCTCCCGCCAGCTTTGGCCGTAAGCTCCATGCCACCCTCAACCACAACCTTTTCCCCGGCGTTGTAGTGAATCTCCGTGCCTGCCTCGACAAACTGCCCAGTCCCGACCTTCACATGCTGAGTCACGCCGACGGTGAGGTGATCATCCGCCCGGGTTTCACTCTTGCGGTCGAGGTGGGTGATGCGATGTTCTTCAACCTTGAATTCGCTGAGAACATTGGCTTCAACGGTGTCATGCCGTTCGTTACCGACACGAATCTTCTGGTCATGCTCGATGTTTTCATCCCAATCCCGTTGGGCGTGCAGATAAATCTGTTCTGCACCTTTCTTGTCTTCAATCCGAAATTCGTTGTAGCCCTTGCCGCCCGGAGAACTGAGCGTCTTAAAGGTACTACGGGTTTTGTTCGCCGGCAGGTCGTAGGGGACGACGTTTTCCTTGTGGTACAGGCAGCCGGTGACCAGCGGTTGGTCGGGGTCGCCTTCCATGAAGGACACCAGCACTTCCATGCCGATGCGCGGGATGGCGATGCCGCCGTAGGCATTGCCGGCCCAGCCGGTGGCGACGCGTAGCCAGCAGGTGGTGTTGTCGTCGGCTTGGCCTTCGCGGTCCCAGTGGAACTGGACTTTGACGCGGCCGTACTGGTCGGTGTGGATTTCTTCGCCCTTGGGGCCGGTGACGATGGCGGTCTGGCTGCCGAGGATTTTTGCTTTCGGGTGTTCGAGGGCAGGGCGGAAGTGCGCGTCCCACGGGGTGGCGAGGAAGCGGTTGCGGTAGCCCTGGTGGAAATCGTCCTTGTTGTCGGTGACGTCGCTGGTGGTGTTTTCGCCAAGCACTTGCGGCTGTTTACCTTCGTGGACGACTTCCAGCAGCAGCCAGAGGTCATTCCACTCGGCGCGCGGGTGTTCGCTCAGGGCCAGGAAGTGGCCGCTGACCAGGATTGGTTCGTCACTTTTGCCTTCGGCGAGTTTGTAGTCGCTGCGATGGCGTTCAAGGGCGCGGGTCGCCAGTTGCTTGCCGCGCTCGCGATCGGTGAAGCGGCCGGGATAGTCGTAGTCTTCGAGGTCCGGGGCGAAGGTGCTTTTGGCGGTGCCTTCAGGAAGGATGCGCGGTTTCTCGAAATCGTAGTCGCGGCGGCTGACGCGGGTGGTGCGGGTTTCCAGGCGCAGGTTGAAGCGTTTGATCACGGTTTTCTCGGCGGCCATGCCGGAATCTTGCTGGTAGGCCACGGGCGCGAGTTTGCGGAATACGGTCTGGTCGTCGCCGAACACCAGTTTGTGGCCGCTGGCCGAGTGCTGGAAGTGGAAGTGGATGCCTTCTTCTTCGCACAGGCGCTGGATGAAATGCAGGTCGGATTCGTCGTACTGCACGCAGTAGTCGCGTTCCGGGTAGATCGCGCCGAGCTGGAAGCTGTAGGCATCGGACAGAATGCCCCGCGCTTCGAGGACCTGGCCGATGATCTTCGGCACCGTCAGATGCTGGAAGATTTGCTGGTCGTAGTTGTGCCGCAGGTAGGCGAGTTGCGGCACCAGGCTGATGCTGTAGCGGGTCAGCTTCTTGCCGGAATCGCCTTGCTCGATGCGATAGACCAGGCCGTGGATGATGCCTTTGCCGGTGGCGCCGAAGGTCAGGCAGCCAGGCTTGTGCAGCAGCTCTTCGAGTTTCAGGTCGGGGCGGGCGCTGACCAGTTCAATGTCGAAACTGAACGGCTGATTGAGGGCTTCGCGACCGACGAAACTGAGCACTTGCAGGTCGGCGGAAACACCGTCCAGCGTGAGGGTAATATGGGTTGCGTTCGCGTCCAGCATGCCTTGAATTCCGTCCTTTGAATAAGCTGGGGCGGATGGTGCAGGATTAAGTGGGCTCGTTCAAGGCGCAAATGCCTTAGCTGCTGACTGCCTATTGCCTGGGGAAAACCCTTAAGGGCGGGGTTTCGGCCAGTGAATGCGGGGGCTTGCCAGCATATCGTCGGGTTCCGGGTTGCCCGGGACGAGGGCTGCACCGAAGAACTAACGGTCATTTTCAGACTAATGTCACCTGCTAGAAGGGCGACGCCTTCGCAGTGATGCCTCACAGCCAGTGCCAGAACCGGCTCCAGAATCCCCGACCCAAATCGTTTTTGCACCCGGCATATTGCTGCGCATACATATCAGAACGCCCCTGCACCTTGCCCGCCGTCGCCACTAACCAGCCTTTGCTGGCATAGGTTTTCTGGCGATAGCCACCCCAACCTTCGTGGTAATTCAGGTACTGGCCGTAGGCGTCATATTTGTAAACGCCATTGATGGTGGCGGTCTTGTCCATGTACCAACCGACAAAGTCGATGGCGTCATCGAAATCCTCGCGGTCGGCGCCGTGTCTGCCGGTGCTTTTCTGATAGTCGGACCAGACTTCATCCTTGGCCTGGGCGTAGCCGGACGCGGTCGACACCCGGCCCCACGGAATTATCCAGAGCAGGTATTTGCGCGGTGTCTTGGCGTCGTAACGGTAGCCGGACTCTTGATACATGATCGCGAACGGCACCTGGATCGGTACGCCCCAGCGCTTTTGCGTGACTTGCGCGGCGTCGTACCAGTCGCTCTTTTCCCGGAAGATTTCGCAGAGATCGTTGGGAGAGCGTGGGGGCGAGGTGCTGCAACCGGCCAGCAGCGTGGTGAGTAGTAACAGTCCAGCCGTTTGCCTTGGGTTCAAAAGCCTGTCTTCCTGTCATGCGCGTAAAAGGGCGACAGTTTACCGACTCAAGGCAGAGGTGGGGGGATTGTGAGAGGCAGCTTTGCGGTGTTGTGATCTTGAGGTTGGCGGTGTTTGGTCGGGCGCTTTCGCGGGCAAGCCTTGCTCCTACAGGATTGACATAGCGCCATCCTGTAGGAGCGAGGCTTGCCCGCGAAGAGGCCCTCACATTCAGCGCAAATCCAACTGCTTGCGATACGGCAAATCCGGCCCGGTCTTGCTGCACGTCAGTGCTGCGGCTTGTACGGCGAACTTGAGCATGCCGTCGATCTGCTCACGACTCAGGCGTTGCACACCGTCCACCGAATCCAGCTGATGCTCGGTCAACCAGGTAATCAGCGCAGCCTGAAAGGTGTCGCCAGCGCCAACCGTGTCGGCAATCTTCACCGAACACGCCGGCACTGACCACGAGCCATGAGCCCGGCTGAACACCGTCGCGCCTTCGCCGCCACGGGTCAGGAATACCAACTGGCAACGATGCTGCAGCCAGCCTTCGATCACCCGCTGCGGATCCTGTTCGGGGTACAGCAGGCTCAAGTCTTCATCGCTGACTTTGATCAGGTCGGCCAATTCCACCAGTTCAGCAATCCGCGAACGCCACAGGTCGATGTTTGGCTCAGGATTGAGGCGCACATTCGGATCAAGGCTGATCAGGCGTTTGCCGCTTTCCCGGCCCACCAACGCCAGCAGCGTGTCGGCAATCGGTTGCACCACCAGCGAGAACGAGCCGATGTGCAAGCCGCGCACCTCAGGCCCCAGTTCTGGCAAATGCTCAAGGCGTAACTGCCGATCCGCGCAGCCTTCGCCACGGAAGCTGTAGTGCGGCGAGCCATTGGCGCCGACCGCGACCATCGCCAGCGTGGTCGGCGCGGCGAAATCGACGAGGTAGTCCGGGCGCACACCTTCGTCTTGCAGTACTTGCTGCAAGCGTCGGCCGAGGTAGTCGGTGGACAACCCTGCAAACAGCGCCGCGTCCACGCCCAAGCGGCGCAGACCCACCGCCACGTTGAACGGCGAGCCACCGGCAATTGCCTTGAAATTCACTTTTGAAGCCAGACCGCTGGCATCGTCTTCGCTGAAGAAATCGAACAGCGCTTCGCCACACACCAGATACATAATTGTTCGCTCTTTAAAGGGTTGCGACGTGTTGTTGATAGCGTTCGTAGGCCTGTTGCGCCGCCGCGACATTCTCGGCGATCGGCAAGGTTTCGCTGGCCAGATCGAGTTTCACGCAACGCTCGCACAAATCCGCCAGGGTGCTTTCGTGGCCGTTAGACCAGGATTTGCACCACGCCGCTTGAATCGCTGCGCCCAGGGCTGCCGCTTCGCTTTGTTCGGTGCAGATCACCGGGGTGTTCATGATATCGGCGACGATCTGGCGCCACACCGGGCTTTTCGAGCCGCCACCGATCAAGCAAATGCTGCGGCTTTGTAAGCCATTCTGGCGCAGCAGGTCCAGTCCGTAGCGTAAACCGAAGGTCGTGCCCTCGACGGCGGCGCGGCACAGGTTGGCCTGGGTCATGTTGGTCATGGTCAGGCCGTGCAGGCTGCCGGTGGCGTGGGGCAGGGCGGGCACGCGTTCGCCGTTGAGGAACGGCAGCATGCACACGCCGTCCGAACCGATTGGTGCATGGGCGACCAGACTGTTGAACTGTTCGATGTCCAGCTCGAACAGTTCGCGAATCACGCCAGTGACGTTGGTCAGGTTCATGGTGCAGATCAACGGCAGCCAGCCGCCGCTGGAGGAGCAGAACGTGGCGACCGAGGCGTCCGGGCTGACTTTCGGCTGTTCGGAGTAGGCGTAAACCGTGCCCGAGGAGCCGAGGCTCATGGTGATCGCGCCGGGCTGGATGTTGCCGGTGCCGATGGCGCCCATCATGTTGTCGCCGCCGCCACTGGAGACCAGCGCTTGCGGGTTGATGCCCAAGTGTTCAGCGATGCTCGGCAGGATCGTGCCGACCGCTTCGTGCGCGTCGATCAACTCGGGCAGCGATGCTTGCAGGCGTCCGGTGGAGTCGATATCGCGCAGCAGTTGCAAGTCCCACTGGCGCGTGCGCACGTTGAAATAACCGGTGCCCGACGCATCACCGTATTCGCTGCAACTGCGGCCGGTCAGCCAATAGTTGAGGAAGTCGTGGGGCAGCAGGATGCGCGCGATGCGGGCGAAAGTCTGCGGGTGTTGTTCTTTGGTCCAGAGCAGTTTGGACACGGTGTAACCCGGCGCGATGACGACGCCGAGGCGCTCCAGCGAGCCTTGTTCGCCGCCCAGATGGGCCAGCAAGCGATCGTTTTCCGGCGTGGATTCGGTGTCGCACCAGAGCTTGGCCGGGCGCAGGACCTGGCCTTGGTCGTCGAGCAGCACCAAGCCGTGTTGCTGGCCGGAGACGCCGACGCCGAGGATGTCCTGGCCGTCGACGTTGGCGGCGAGCAGGGCACGGCGGGTGGCCAGGGTGAAGGCGTCCAGCCATTGACTGGTGTCTTGTTCGCGACGACCGTTGGCGCCGCTGATCAGGGTGTGAGCGGCGGCACCCTGGCCCATCACCTGACCGCTGACGGCATCGAGGATGATGGCTTTGGTGCCTTGGGTGCCGCAGTCGATGCCGAGGAATAGTTGTTGGTTTGCCATGGTTGATCCTTGGTGTGTCAGGTCGTTCTTGGTGAAGCTGTTCGCGGGCAAGCCTCGCTCCTACAGGTATGTCGCCGGCCTCCCGATCGACATAAATCCTGTAGGAGCGAGGCTTGCCCGCGAAGACGGCGGTCATTTCACCGCAGCACTTACGCCAACACCCGCTCCAATGTCCGCGTAACCCCCACTTCCCGCAAGCTGTTACAGCACCATTCAAACGCCGCAACAAACTCTGCCGAACGCGGGATTGCGGTGCCGAAAATCTCTTCAACCTCCAGCAACCGCTGGGTGATCAACGCATCATCTGCCACCAGCGCCTGACAGAACGCCGCTCGCGGATCGGGAATCGCGTAGGTCACGCCATTCTCGTCCACGCCCTTCAAATACAAGGCCCAGGCCGCCACCACCAACGCCGCGCGCTTGGTCTCCTGACCATCGGCAATCAAGCGGTTGATCGTCGGCACGGTGAATTTTGGAAATTTCGACGAACCGTCCGAACACACCCGTTCCAGTTGATCGGCAATCGCCTGGTTGGAAAACCGCGCCACCAGGGTGTTCTTGTAGTCGGTCAAATCAATGCCCGGTACCGACGCCAGTTGTGGCGTGACGTCGAGGTCCATGTAAGCACGCATGTACTGCACGAACAGCGGATCGTTCATGGTTTCGTGGACGAAACGGTAGCCCTTCAAGAACCCCAGGTACGTCAGGGCCAAGTGGCTGCCGTTGAGCAGCTTGATCTTCATCTCTTCGTAAGGCGTGACGTCGTTGGTGAACTGCACGCCGACCTTTTCCCAGGCCGGGCGACCGTTGACGAATTTGTCTTCCAGCACCCATTGCACAAACGGTTCGCAGACCACCGGCCAGGCATCGTCGACCGCGTGTTTGTCGTGCAATTGCAGCTTGTGTTCGGTGCTGGTCATCGGCGTGATGCGGTCGACCATGGCGTTAGGGAAACTCACGTTCTGGTCGATCCAGTCCCGCAGATCAGCATCGCGCAGGGCGGCGAAAGCCAGAAGCGCCTTGCGAGTCACCGCGCCGTTGTGCGGCAGGTTATCGCAGGACATCAAGGTGAACGCTGGCGTACCGGCGGCGCGACGTTTGGCCAGCGCGGCGCAGAGAAATCCGAACACGGTTTTCGGTGCTGCCGGGTGCGCGAGGTCGTGCTGGATCAGCGGCAGGTGAGCCATGAACTCGCCGTTGCTGTCGTCGATGCAGTAGCCGCCCTCGGTGATGGTCAGCGAAACGATGCGGATCTCGGGGCTGGCGAGCTTGTTGATCAGCGCATCGGCGCCGTCTTCGGCCAGCAACATGTCGCGAATCGAGCCGATCACCCGCACTTCGGCGTCGTCGTTGTCGCCCAATTCAAACAGGGTGAACAGGTAATCCTGCTCCTTCAAATCGTCCCGCGCACGGCGGTCTTCGGCGCGCAGGCCGACCCCGCAAATTGCCCAGTCCAGGCCTTCGCCCGTGTTCATCAACGCATCGGTGTAGTACGCCTGATGCGCCCGATGGAAACCACCGACGCCGATGTGGGCGATGCCTTGGCGCGTATCGCTCAGGGCGTAGGCGGGCAGCACCACCTCAGGCGCGAGGCGATTGAGGTTCTGTTTATTGAGTTTCATCGCATAGTCTCGTCAGGCAGCGGCGCGCAGCGGGCGGGTGAGCGCCACGCCGTCGGCATCGAATAAATGGCAGTGTTCGGCGTCCAGGTGCAGGCTCAGCGACTCGCCATAACGGCTGGCCAGATCGCCGCGAACCCGCATGGTCAGTGCTTCGCCGGACGAGGTCACGACGTGGCAGAAGGTGTCGCTGCCCAGGCGTTCGCTGACGTCGGCGGTGACCTGCAAGGTGCAGTCGCCGGGTTGCGCGAGGTTCAGGTGTTCCGGGCGAATCCCCAGGGTCACCGGGCCACCGACGCTCAGGTTGGCACCGCTCAATGGCAGGGTGATGCGGGTGCCGGCGTCCAGTTGTACTTCAACGCTCTGGCTTTCGACGCGGGTAACCTTGCCTTTGAGGAAGCCCATTTTCGGCGTGCCCAAGAACCCGGCGACGAACAGGTTGGCCGGCTGGTGATACAGGTCCAGCGGCGAACCCACTTGTTCAACTTTGCCGCCATTCAGGACCACGACTTTGTCGGCCATGGTCATGGCTTCGACCTGGTCGTGGGTCACGTAGATCATCGTGGCTTTGAGTTCTTTGTGCAGGCGCAACAGTTCCAGACGCATCTGCACCCGCAGAGCGGCGTCGAGGTTGGACAGCGGTTCGTCGAACAGGAAGATTTTCGGGTTACGCACAATCGCCCGGCCAATGGCCACGCGCTGACGCTGCCCGCCGGAAAGCTGCTTCGGTTTACGCTCCAGCATCGGCCCGAGTTCGAGGATGCGCGCCGCTTCGCCGACTTTCTTCTCGACTTCGGCTTTCGGTACGCCGGCCAGGTCGAGGGCAAACGACATGTTCTTTTTCACGGTCATGTGCGGGTACAGGGCGTAGGTCTGGAACACCATCGCCAGGTCGCGCTTGGCCGGGCTGACTTCGGTGATGTCGCGGCCATCGAGTTCGATGGTGCCGCCGCTGACTTCTTCCAGACCGGCGATCAGGCGCAGCAGGGTGGACTTGCCGCAGCCCGACGGGCCGACGAAGACCACGAATTCCTTGTCGTTCACTTCCAGGTCGATGCCCTTGATGATGGAAAAGCCTTCGAAGCCTTTTTGCAGATTCTTGATTTTCAGGTTGGCCATGGTGATGGGCCTCCAAATGTTTTTATTCAGTTGAGCCGGGCGCGCTTTTTTTGTAGGAGCCAGCGATGCGGCGATCCGACTTGCCGGCGAAGGCGATTTGACGGACGCCTTCGCCGGCGAGCCTGGCTCCTACAAGTAACGGGTGTGGCTTATTTCACAGCGCCAAACGACAGGCCGCGGACCAGTTGTTTCTGGCTGATCCAGCCGAAGATCAGGATCGGCGCACAAGCCAAGGTCGATACGGCCGACAACTTGGCCCAGAACAAACCTTCGGGGCTTGAGTACGAGGCGATCAGTGCGGTCAGCGGCGCGGCTTTGGACGAGGTCAGGTTCAAGGACCAGAACGCTTCGTTCCAGCACAGGATCAGCGACAACAGCACCGTGGAAGCCAGGCCGCCCTTGGCGATTGGCAGCAGCACGCGGACCATTTCCTGCCACAGGGTTGCCCCGTCGAGGCGAGCGGCTTCGAGGATGTCTTTCGGGATGTCCTTGAAGTAGGTGTAAATCATCCAGACCACGATCGGCAGGTTGATCAGCGTGTAGATGACGATCAGCGCGATGCGGGTATCGAGCAGGCCGAAACTCTTGGCCAGCAGGTAGATCGGCATCAGCACGCCCACCGGCGGCAACATCTTGGTGGAGAGCATCCACAGCAGCGTGCCTTTGGTGCGCTTGGTTTCGTAGAACGCCATCGAGTAGGCCGCCGGCACCGCGATCAGCAAGCACAGAGCGGTAGCGCTGAACGAAATCACCACCGAGTTCCAGGCGAAGCTGAAGTAGTCGCTGCGCTCGTTGATGTGCAGGTAGTTCTCCAGCGTCGGCGTGAAGATGAACTGCGGCGGCGTGGCGAACGCATCGATTTCGGTTTTGAAGCTGGTCAGCACCATCCAGAAGATCGGGAAGAAGATCAGGATCGCGATGGCCCAGGCCAGGGTGCCGAGCAACAGGCTTTGCAGACGGCGGGATTGTTGAAGAGTCATGGCGCGGGCCTCAGGCTTTGTCTGTCAGGTTTTTGCCGATCATGCGCACCAGCACGATGGCCGCGACGTTGGCAATCACCACCGCGATCAAGCCACCGGCGGACGCCATGCCGACGTCGAACTGCACCAGTGCCTGGTTGTAGATCAGGTAGGCGAGGTTGGTCGACGCGTAGCCGGGGCCACCGTTGGTGGTGGTGAAGATTTCGGCGAACACCGAGAGCAGGAAAATCGTTTCGATCATCACCACCACTGCAATCGGCCGTGCCAGGTGCGGCAGGGTCAAGTGCCAGAAGATCGCGACCGGGCCGGCACCGTCGAGGCGCGCGGCTTCTTTCTGTTCCTGGTCGAGGGACTGCATGGCGGTCATCAGGATCAGGATCGCGAAGGGCAGCCATTGCCAGGACACAATGATGATGATCGACAGCAGCGGGTAATGGGCCAGCCAGTCCACCGGCTGCGCGCCAAACAGTTTCCAGACGTAGGCGAGGATCCCCGACACAGGATGGAAAATCAGGTTCTTCCAGATCAACGCACCGACGGTGGGCATGATGAAGAACGGCGAGATCAGCATCACCCGCACGATGCCGCGACCGAGAAACTCACTGGCCTCCAGCAACGCACTGATCAACACGCCGAACACCACGCTGATCAGCAGCACGCTGCCTACCAGTAACAGGGTGTTGGTGGCGCCGGGCAGGAAGCCCGAGTCGGTCAGGAAGTAGGTGAAGTTCTCCAGCCCCACGAACTCGTTCTCGCCGGGGTTGAGCAGGTTGTAGCGAATCACCGAGAAGTACAGGGTCATGCCCAGCGGCACGATCATCCAGAGCAGCAACATCGCTACCGAAGGACTGACCAGAAACCAGCCGGGGTTGGACAACCGGCTTTTACGCACCGGTTGGGGAATGTCCATTTGAGCTTTGGCAGTTGAAATATTCATGGCGAAAGAACCGATTGGGAACAGGCAGGTGAAGATCAACTGTAGGAGCGAGGCTTGCCCGCGAAGGCGGCTTGTCTGACACACCGCTTTCGCGGGCAAGCCTCGCTCCTACAGAGGGCGCGGGTTACTTGGGATAACCGGCGCGCTTCATCTCACGTTCGGTGGTTTGCT
Organism: Pseudomonas sp. NPDC087342; assembly: GCF_044744265.1. Classification (NCBI taxonomy): domain Bacteria; kingdom Pseudomonadati; phylum Pseudomonadota; class Gammaproteobacteria; order Pseudomonadales; family Pseudomonadaceae; genus Pseudomonas; species Pseudomonas sp. NPDC087342. Next base: position 1,065,807 of record NZ_JBIUXZ010000001.1, on the reverse strand, counting down.
GGGCGGCGGCCAGGGCCTGGTCGACCGTAGTCTGGCCGATCAGCGCCGCCGAGAACGACTTGCCGACCTGGGTACCGATGCCCTGGAATTCAGGAATGGTCACCAACTGGATGCCGATGTAAGGCACAGGCTTGATGCTCGGCTTGCTCGGGTCGGCGGCTTTCAGCGACTCGAGGGTCACTTTGGCGAACGGCGCGGCTTTCATGTACGCGTCGCTGTAGGTCGAAGCCCGTGTACCTGGCGGTACGTTGGCGATGCCGTCTTTCTCGGCAACCAGTGCGCCGTATTCCTTGGAAGTGGCCCAGGCGCTGAAGGTTTTTGCTGCGTCCTTCGCTTTGGAACTGGTCGGAATTGCGAGCGCCCAGGAGTACAACCAGGCCGAGCCCTTGTCGGTGGTTTCGTGCGGTGCGTAGGTGAAGCCGACGTGCTCGCTGACCTTGCTTTGAGTCTTGTCGGTCACGAATGAGCCGGCGACGCTGGCATCGACCCAGATCGCGCACTTGCCGCTGTTGAACAGCGCCAGGTTTTCGTTGAAACCGTTGCTGGAAGCGCCCGGTGGGCCTGAATCCTTCATGGTCTTGACGTAGAAGTTCAGCGCGTTTTTCCACTCGGGACCGTTGAATTCCGGTTGCCACTTCTCATCGAACCAGCGTGCGCCGAAGGAGTTGGCGACGGTGGTGATCAGTGCCATGTTCTCGCCCCAACCGGCCTTGCCGCGCAGGCAGATGCCGTACTGCTCTTTATCTTTGTTGGTGAGTTTGCTGGCGAATTCGCTGATCTGGGTCCAGGTCGGATGCTCAGGCATGGTCAGCCCGGCGTCCTTGAACAGGTCGGTGCGGTAATAGGTGATCGAGCTTTCGGCGTAGAACGGCAGAGCATACAGCGAACCCTTGACCGACAGACCTTCACGCACCGACGGGAACACGTCGTCGAGGGCGTAACTGGCCGGCAAGTCCTTCATCGGTTCCAGCCAGCCTTTACCGCCCCAGAGTGCAGCTTCATACATGCCGATGGTCAGCACATCGAATTGTCCGCCCTGGGTGGCAATGTCGGTGGTCAGGCGTTGGCGCAGGACGTTTTCTTCGAGCACCACCCAATTGAGCTTGATGTCCGGATGCTCGGTCTCGAACGTTTTCGAGAGCTTTTGCATGCGGATCATGTCGCTGTTGTTGACGGTGGCGATGGTCAGGGTCTGAGCGCCGAGGCTGACGCTGCTGAGGGTCATGCAGGTGAGGGCAAGCAGAGCTTTTACAGAAGGTTGCATCGTGCACTCCTTTTCTGAGCCCAGGAGGGACAGAAGGACGGTTATTGTTTTTGTGTCTTCCGATGGCAGGAAGAATGTGCACTGATTACAGCCTTCAATTGAGGACGTGACAAATCATCCGTAACACTTGAATCGATACTTTTTTGCACTGGTGTTTGGAGGGAGAGGCGTATGGGACGGTTGCCTGGCGATTGGCCGGTATGGAATCCGTATTGGTTTGCGGCGTGTGATGGGGGGCTGTAGGAGCGAGGCTTGCCCGCGAAGGCGGTGTGTCAGAAAAATTGCCTTCGCGGGCAAGCCTCGCTCCTACAGGAAAGGTGTTTAACCGAGGTTTTGCTCGGTCAACCGCTGCACCGCCAGCCGCCGGTAATGCGAAGGCGTCATGCCCTTGAGTTGCTGAAAGCGCCGGTTGAAGTTGGAAATATTGTTGAAGCCCGACTCGAAACACACATCGGTCACCGGTTTGTCGCCATCGGCCAGCAGTTCGCAGGATTTGCTGATCCGCAGGCGATTGACGAATTCGATAAAGCAGCGCCCGGTGGCCTGTTTGAACACCCGGCTGAAATACGTCGGCTTCATGCCCAGATGCTCGGCGACTTCCTCCAGCGGCAGCTCCCGGGCGTAGTGAGCAAAAATGTAGTCCACCGCCCGGTTAGTGCGGTCAACGTTGTGCTCATCCGCCAGTTGCCCCGTCGTCGCACCGGACAGCAACTGAAAATCATCGGACGCCGCGAGCAACTCCAGCAAAATAAAGAAATGCCCGAGCCGGGTCACACCTTTGGTGTCGGCAATACGCTGCATCAGGGTCATGGCCTGGCGGATTGTGCGTTTGCAGCGAAACTCGATGCCGTACTTCGCACGTTCCAGTAGCGGTGTCAGGGTCTTGAGTTCGGCGAACACCAGGTGGCCGCTGTCGAACAACTCGTCGGTGAAGTTGACCAGCATGTCGCGCTTGGGCACCACTTCATCTTCGGCCACCTGGCTGATCCAGTTGTGCGGCAGGTTGGGGCCGGTCAGGAACAGGCTTTCCGGGTAGAAGTTGCCGATATAGTCGCCAATGAACACCTTGCCGGAACTGGCCACGATCAGGTGCAGTTCGTATTCCTTGTGGAAATGCCAGCGCACCAGCGGGCATGGAAAACCATGCTGGCGATAGATGATGGACAACCCGTTGTGATCGTCCATCAACTCGTAGGAAGGATCGGTAATTCTGGCTGATCGGCTCATGGCACCGCACTGTTATTGTTTTTGCGACTTGATGATGCCTCTTTCACGGCTGAAAGCGCCAGCGTCTCGACTCAAGACACCCTGGGCGCTGCTTTCATGCTGTTGGCAACCCAGCAATAACCGACGATCTCGGACTCATCGAAAAAGTCGGTACTGATGATGCTGCAACGGGTCACCCAGTCCAGCGATGAATGAAACCATTCATTGATGTGCTGCTTGATGTCCACCGGCCCACCGAGAAACGAGTAGCTGGTGGCGGTCAGTGACCAGAAGTAATCGTCGCGGCGCGGCGTTTCCAGGGTCCGGACGATGTGCGTACGCAGTTCGCTGATGTCAGTCAATCGCGTGCCACTCCAGTGATGGGGAACCCGTATCCAGAACACGTCAATGTCCAGCTCCACGGAGCCACTTGCGGCGATAATCACGCGTTTTTTACTGCTGGCGGCCTTGAGTTCGCCGAGGGTCTTGTCTTCGTCTTCGGGGGAGATGGCTCGCGCCCCGAGGCTTTGCGTGAGCAAATCATTGAACTGCGCAAAATCGAAGTACCGGTTACCGTCGCGCAACTGATGAAAGTCGAGAATGATGAACTCATCCGGGTTGCGATCCAGGAAGTCATTCACCGCGTCGATCAGTTCACCGAGCACGCGCAAGGATTGATAGCCGTTGTGATGGAAGTAGAACGTACCTTGGGGTGAGCCCGCGAGGTAACCCAGGCGCAGATCGAAGGCGCGGGCTCCGTTGGCCAGTTGCCAGGCAAACGAATCGTTCTGGCAGGTGGTCCAGTTGCCCAGGACGACCTCGTAGTTGCGGGCTTTCTTGTCCATGCCCGAGTTGTGCGTGCCGGGCCAGATAAGGTCGGTGAGTTTCAAGCGGTTAATGTCGGGGACTTTGCTCATCCAGCGTTGCTTGTCGACATTGGACGTGGGGCTGTTGGGCATGTTCAAGGCTCCTGCCTGTGGCTCAACCCCCAATCCGTGGGAGCGAGGTTTGATTGATTCGTGACCAAAGCCTAGAAGGAGAAATTGGATTAATCAATGCGCAGAAACATCCACATAAACATAGCGTTAAGCCAGCTACCTCACGTCAAAAATCACCCGCGAGAATCAGAAACGGATGACTCGCTGTGGCGATTTTTCGCCTCGATCCACTGCGCCATGTACTGCGTGCTTTTGTGTGCATGATGGCGAAGCATAGCCCCAGTGAAGTTGTCGCGACGCCGTTCGGCCAAGTCACGACGACAGGCTTGCAGACGCTCGATCAGGGCCGGTCCATGCTCTGACTGCCTGTATTGGGCCGCGAGTAAATGGTCGCCATGCTGCTGAGCTTCGGTCCATAAAGCCTTGTCTCGATACAGCGCAACAGCCGCAGTGGCGATGGCTTCGGCCGATTCAGCAATAACACCCGGCCACGGCAGCCCGTCGCTCATGCCCTCGGCACCGATCGGCGTGGTCACCGTGGGCGTGCCGCAGAGCATGGCGTCGACGATTTTGCCCTTGATTCCCGCGCCAAACCGCAGCGGCGCCAGGCAGATTCGCGCGGCTGACATCACCTGCAACGCATCCTCTGCCCAGTTCATGATGTGGAAGCCCTGCGCCGGATTGTGCAGGGCCGTGGCTTTGGGTGGGGTGTAGGCGCCATAAAGGTGTAGTTGCGCACCGGGCAACTGTTGACGGATCAACGGCCAGACCGAGGTTTTCATCCAGAGCACCGCGTCCCAGTTCGGCGCGTGGCGGAAGTTGCCGATGCTGAGAAAATGCGCACGATCTTCAAACGCCGTGTGGGCCGTTGTCGGCATGTCGGGCATTAACGGACACCAGTGCAGCAAGTCCCGTGGCAACTTGAACTGGTCGACCAGCAACTCGATTTCCACTGGTGAAATCATCAGGCTCAGGTCGCAGCGATACAGCGCGGCAATCTCGCGTTTGGCCAGGTCCGTGCCGGCCATCAACTCGAATTCCTCGCGCAACGCCGGAGTAAACAAATCTCCGAAGTCGTTTTCGTCGCTGCTGGCCTTCAGGCGGTCCTTGAGCCGCTGGTGCCTGGCGTGCCGCAGACTTTGCAGGTCGGACGTCTCCAGCACGCGCAAAGCGTCAGGGCAGTATTTCTCGACGCGCCAGCCGAACTGCTCTTCCATCATGAACTGATCGAATAGCACGATATCCGGGGCCAATTCGCTGATAAAGGCGTCGAAACTGCGGTTATTCAGCTCGATCGCACATTCCCGGATGCCCAGCGCGGCGAGGTCGGCTTTGTGCTCGCCGACGCCCGCCGGGCTGCTGAACGTGATGTCCCAACCTTCCTGCAAAAACGTCTCGAGAATCTGCATCACATGCCCACTGGCCGCCGAAGAGCGGGGTTCGGGCCAGACGTAACCAATGACCAGGACTTTGGTTGTGGGCTGACTCATGAACGTGTTCCTTTGCGGCGGACGATGGAGGTAGAGCAAAAAGGGCGCAATTAAACCACAGGAACCAAAGACCGTGAGGCGGCGACCTACCTGAGAGCGATCAGGCTACAAGCTGCAACTGCGCTTGCGACAGTTTCGGGCCTCGGGGTAGCAGAGTATTCATGTCCAGCGAATACCAGTCGTTGCCCCTTTTTATAATCAGCAGGTTGAACAGGCTGTCGGCATCATCACGTCCGAGCCATTGCACCCGTTTGACATCCGGAAATGTCAGGGCCTTGAGCGCTTGTGCCGATTCATCGACAGAGTTGCCTTGTCTCAGGTTTTCCACCGCATCGCTGAACGCGCGTCGCCCCCTCTTCGAAAGCAAGACATTACCCTTGTGCAGCAGCTTGCTGCCCTTGTTGACCAGATCCGGCATGCCATCCAAAGGGTTGATCAACGAAGTGACAAAGGCAGAGCCGGCCTTGGCGAAGCTGAATGCTTTAGACGAAGCTGACCCGGTCCTGGCGGCAATCGACAGCATCTTGGGTGCAGCGCCCAACACCGCGCCCATCACCGCCATGCCGTCGAATACGCAACTGAGTGCACCCGCCGCCTCGCGATCGGGGTCGCCGGAGGTGATGTCTTCGATGCAGCCTTTGAACGGGATAATCAGGTTCAGGACTTGGTGAAGTTGGTCCGAGGACTGTTGTCGTTGCGCTTCCAGTATGGAGATGCCTTTGGCGGTGTCATACAACTCATCCCGGGTCGCGACCGGGCAGCGTTCAAGTATTGCTTTGAATAACATTTCAACCCGTGGGGAGTTGAAGGTTTCCATGGGGCTGCGCTTGGTCGGCCCGGTAATTTCGGATTGCAACGAGCGACAATCCTTTTCCAGCAATAACCATGCGCTGACCGTGTTACGCGGCAGGGAACCAGTGAAATAGGCGGCCTCATCCATAGGTACGTGCCCGCCGAAAAATACATCTTTGTCGGGCGACCGGGCGCCGCTCCACAGTTCGTCCTTGTCGTAAGTTGTCCCGGAGCCACTCATATACGCCACCCGGCGTGCCTCTTTTTCCGACAGGCGCCGTTGGTATCGATTGGCCGGATCATTGAACAGGCCGTCCAGTGCCGGTTGTTTTTGTAACTGTGCCCGGATGGTGAACAACTCGTAACTGCTCGTGTGGCCCTTATAGGTCGAACTGATCACGACGCCGTAACGCGCCCTGGCTCTCTCCTGGGTTTCGGGTGTTTCATCGATGCGCGGCTGATTGTCGCGTTTGCGGACCAGGTACAGGTAAACGGCGCCATATTCAAAGGCGATTCGCTCTTTCATCGGAAGCCGCGAAAGCGCAACCCTCAAGTTGGTGTTCAGGGCTTTTTGCAGGGCGTCGTAGTAGCTGTCGAACGCAGGTGGGAACAGGGACGCCACGGTGCCCAAGCGTTTGAGCAGGGCCGCGTCGTCCAGCCAGTTGATAGTGCGGTCATGATAAAAATTCCAGGAGAACGATCCATTACCGTTTTTCTGTAACAGGTCGTCTGACTGGTACAAGTCCAGCGCCGAATATTGAAAAGGCCGTTTGGCGTTTTGCTGAGCGTGGTCCGGCAGGATATGTTCGCGGATGCTCTTTCTCTCGATATCGCGGGCCGCATTCGGGATCACCCGTTCAAGTTCTTTGCGGGCCACGGACTCTCGTGTTGGCAGAGGCGTACTCAGGGCCTGGGTAGCGGCTGTCAGTTGATCGATGTATCGGTCATGCGCGGCGCTGGCGTCGGTCAGGTGTTGGGCGTTGTAATCCTCCTCGACGCTGTAGGGGATCAAATTGTTCATCGCCGCCCAATTCAGCATTGGCTTGACCATCAAGCTGCAGTAAAGAGTGTCTTGCCGGGCAGCGGTCAAGTAACTGTCGGCAAAGTGCATCACGTCGTTGTAGGTCAAGACACAGCAGGCACCTGGCGAGAGCGTCTCGACATAGGCCGCGGCATTCATGAAAGTTGCCCAACCCGTGGAACCCAACGGCAGCGAGTCGGGAACATCTTTGATCACGCACTCGGGAGCACAGGTGGCGAGCAAAAGATGGGCGACCACCGGGGATGTCAGGGCATCGGCCTTGCCCTGGGCAATCAGGTGCTCCTCAAATCTGCGCAGTACCTGCGCGCGGTTCAGTTCGACGTGGCCGGGGTAATAAAGGTCGAACCCGAACAGTCGATGCTCTTCGTCCGCTTGACCCATGGTCGGGTTGATGTCGAGCAGGATGCGCGCCATCAGCAGCAGGTTAAGGTCTTCTTCCGACGCCGTCTGCCCGGAGCCGGAGCCGTACCACTCGACACTATTGAGAATGTCATGCGCGTGACTCTTGGCCCTGGAGCGTTTCAAAGCTGATTCCAGCGCCGAGCGCGTGTCGACGCGCAGAGTCTGCGCTGTACTTGAGCGATCCAGTAGACGATAGAGCATTGTTTCATCTAGCGTTTTCGGAGGCTGGAGTCGAGATCGTTGTGCGTCGGTCAGGGTTAAAGACGATGGCGATTGTTGATCCAGTAAGGTCATGTAGTTGCCGAGCACAATGCCTTTTGCTCGAGGGAAGCGCTGGGGTTTGATCGTTGCCAGATGCCGCTTTAAATGTTCGGGAAACGCAATACCATGGAAACTATGCCATTGGTCAACGCTGATAGTTTCACCGGCATAGACACAGCCGCCAGAGTTTTCCGCCAGCATGGACAGCTCATCAAGTTGGCGGCTTAAATAACTGTTGTTGTCCATGATCGGTGCAAGGTTTCTGCGTTGAGTACCAACTGTCATGTAAAAATTTCTGTTCGTGTCGCAGTAGAGAATGGCACTTTCTGGAATAACAAACAGCTGCCTAACCAGCATGAACTCGGGACTGCTCATCATGCCCCGCAGTACGCTGCGCCCATTCTCGTGTGCAATGTCCAATGAGGATCCCATGAGGCGTGGGACCAGCAGATCATCTGTCGTGACCTTTGCAAAGTATAGTTTTTCCAGTGTCGTCATCTTTGCGGTGATGGCGGTTTTTTCTGCGGTGTTTTTTAATTCGGGCGAAAAGCTAAGTACGGTCATGTTCAATCCTTGAACGGTTTTGTTATAAGTATTAGGTGTTTTAATTAAGCAGCGGTGCGCTGCCGATGGGCAAGTTATTATCGGGTGGAAGTTATAGCCAGCAAGTTACTTTGACGGATTGTTTCCAGCAGGAGTATTGAACTAATAACAGGCGCGACAATTTCGGATTAATTAGTTCCGGAATTGTCGCTTGCTGGTTTACTGGTTTGGGGTGTCGGGCAGTGTGTTGCAAAATGGCATGCCCGCCAGTTCAGGCGGGGCATGATGCGGATATGTGTGCGCAAGAACCCTGATCATCGCTGTTGCGATAAGCGTATTAGAACTCTCAAGCCAGCATGCCCTTGACCTTGTCCCGCAACTGGTCAATCGAGAACGGTTTGCCAATCACCTGCATGCCCGCCGGCACGTCGATGCTTTCGGCGTAGCCGCTGGCAAACAGGATCGGCAGTTCGGGGCGCAGCATCCGTGCCTGGGTCGCCAGTTCACGGCCATCCATCACCGGCAGGCCGACGTCGGTCATCATCAGGTCGATGTACTGGTCTTCGTCATTGAGAAACTCCAGGGCTTGCTCGCTGCCATCTGCTTCAAGAACCTTGAACTCAAGCTCCTCCAGCACATCGACGATCAGCATGCGCACGATGGCATCGTCTTCGACGACAAGAATGATGGACGCGTTGGAGGACATAGTAGGGCTCTCAATGGTGGATTTACGGGTCGGCGGTCGATCGAAATCGCCGGTCTCTTGCTTGAGTAAATGCAAGACCCCGACAAGTTCCCGACCCGATACAAAAAACAATCGCTGTACAACAATAGGCAAGGATAACGCGCGGCATTGATCAAGAGCAGTTAATTGCTGGAATTTGCTAACAAAGCAGTCAGAAAATTAGATCAATGGGGCGGTTTTGGGGCAAACTCCTTGGTTTTCAACAGTTCGACAAGGCCTTCCCCATGACCTCTGCGTCTTCGGTTGACGAGCAACGCTTCCGTAAACTCCTGAGCCGCAACGTCAGTTTGCCGCTTGGCGTAGGTGCAATCAGCGCGGTTTTCTTTGTAGCGCTGATCACGTACCTGTTGTCGGTCATCCAGTGGGTGGAGCACACCGACCGGGTGATCAATAACGCCAATGAAGCGGTGAAGCTGACGGTCGATCTGGAAACCGGGATGCGCGGTTTCCTGCTCAGCGGCGACGAGCACTTCCTGGACCCGTATGAAACGGCCAGGCCGAGAATAGCGGTCGCCCTCAATACCTTGCTCGAACTGACCGCCGACAACCCGGTGCAGACCGACCGTTTGCGCCGGCTTCAGGCGCTGCAAACCGAATGGGCCACCTACGCGCAATCGATGATCGATTTGCAGAAATCCAGCGGCGACTATCGCGGCGCGGTCAAGGCCGGACGTGGCAAGCGCCTGACCGATGAAATCCGTGCCCAGTTCCAGGATGTGATCGATATGGAGCAGCAGTTGCGCACCACGCGCAACGAAGAAGTGCGCCGCACCACGATCTGGAGCATCACCCTGTACCTGCTGTTCGTGGCCGGTATCAGTGCCTTGCTGGCCTACATTGGCCGTCGCGATCTGCTGAATCTTTCCCAGAACTACAGCGCCAACATGGCGGCCCAGCAAGCCAGTGCCGCGCGCCTGGAGAAGCAGGGCTGGTTGCGCAGTGGCCAGACCGAATTGGCCGAGCAAGTGCTGGGGCAACTGACCCTCAACTTGCTGGGGCGCAACATCCTGCAATTCTGCGCGCAATACCTGGGCACCGCCGTGGCGGCCATTTATGTGCGCGAAGAACATGGCGGCCTCAAGCGCGTGGCTTCTTACGGCTTGTCCCGCGAGCAGGATGCACAGGATCAGTCGATCTATGACGGCGAAGGGATTGTCGGCCAAGCGGTCAAACAGGGCCGGCTGATTCGCCTAGACGACGTACCCGCCGATTACTTCAAAGTCAGCTCCGGCCTGGGCGAAGGCTTACCGCACAGTGTGCTGGTGGTGCCGACCAGCGACGATGATCGGGTCAATGGCGTGATCGAACTGGGTTTCCTGCGCCCATTGGATGAACGTGACATCGAGCTGCTCGAGCTGATTGCCGGCAACATTGGCACCTCGATCGAAGCTGCTCGCTACCGTCAACGTTTGCAGGAAGTGTTGGCCGAAACCCAGCAGCTCAACGAAGAACTGCAGGTCCAGCAGGAAGAACTCAAGACCGCCAACGAAGAGCTGGAAGAACAGTCGCGAATTCTCAAGGAGTCCCAGGCGCACCTGGAGACCCAGCAAGTGGAGCTGGAGCAGACCAACGAGCAACTGGCCGAACAGGCGCAGATCCTCGCCGATCAGCGCGACGCCATGGACCAGAAGAACACCGAGCTCAATCAGGTGCAGATTCAGCTGGAAGACCGCGCAGAAGAATTGCAGCGCTCCAGCAAGTACAAGTCCGAATTCCTCGCCAACATGTCCCATGAACTGCGCACGCCGCTGAACAGTTCGCTGATCCTGGCCAAGCTGCTGGCAGAAAACCCGCAGGACAACCTCACTGCCGAACAGGTCAAGTTCGCCGAGTCGATCTACTCGGCCGGTAACGACTTGCTCAACCTGATTAACGACATTCTCGACATTTCCAAAGTCGAGGCCGGCAAGCTGGATATGCGTCCGGAAAACACCAGCGTCGCGCGCTTGGTGGACGGTTTGCGCGGGATGTTCCAGCCGATGGCCACGGACAAGAATCTGGACTTCCAGATCGAGTTGCAGCCCGGCTCGCCGATGATGATCTACACCGACCGCCAACGCCTGGAGCAGGTGATCAAGAACCTGCTGTCGAACGCGGTGAAGTTCACCGAAAAAGGCAGCGTCAGCCTGACCGTGGCCAGTCAGCCGGGCGACGGGATTGCCTTCATCGTGCGCGATTCCGGGATCGGCATCGCTCCTGATCAGCAGGAAAGCATCTTCGAAGCGTTCCGTCAGGCCGATGGCACCACCAATCGCCGTTATGGCGGCACGGGGTTGGGCCTGTCAATTTCCCGCGACCTGGCGAATCTGCTCGGCGGCTCAATCAGCGTTACCAGCGAACCGGGGCAGGGCAGTGCGTTCACCCTGGTGTTGCCGCAGCAGTACGTCGAACCCGGCGATGAGCCGGTTGAACCGATGCGCGCGACGCCGGTGGCCTACGTGCCTAGCGCCCCGGTGGTCGCTCCGGTGCCGTTGATTGCTGAAGTCGACATCCCGCGTTTCAACGACGACCGCGCCAAGGCACCGTTCGCCACGCGCTGCATTCTGGTGGTGGAAGATGAGGTGAATTTCGCGCACATCCTCTACGACCTCGCCCATGAACTGGGTTATCAGTGCCTGGTGGCCCACGGTGCCGACGAAGGTTATGACCTGGCCAGGGAATTCATCCCCGACGCCATTTTGTTGGACATGCGTCTGCCGGATCATTCCGGGCTGACAGTGTTGCAGCGCCTGAAGGAACACGCCGAAACGCGGCACATCCCGGTGCATGTGATCTCGGTCGAAGACCGGGTCGAAGCCGCGATGCACATGGGCGCCATCGGTTATGCGGTCAAGCCGACTACCCGCGAGGAGCTCAAGGACGTGTTCGCCCGCCTCGAGGCCAAGCTGACCCAGAAGGTCAAAAAGGTCTTGCTGGTGGAAGACGATGACTTGCAGCGCGACAGCATTGCTCGCCTGATCGGCGACGAAGACATCGAGATCACCGCGGTCGGTTTCGCCCAGGAAGCGCTGGACCTGCTGCGCACGACGATTTTCGATTGCATGATCATCGACCTGAAACTGCCGGACATGCTCGGCAACGATCTGCTCAAGCGCATGTCCACCGAAGACATCTGCTCGTTCCCGCCGGTGATTGTCTACACCGGGCGTAACCTGACCCGGGATGAAGAAGCCGAGCTGCGCAAGTATTCGCGCTCGATCATCATCAAGGGCGCCCGCTCGCCAGAACGACTGCTGGATGAGGTGACACTCTTTCTGCACAAAGTCGAATCCCAGTTGTCCCATGAGCGGCAGAAGATGCTCAAGACCGCGCGCAGTCGTGACAAGGTCTTCGAGGGCCGCAAGGTGCTGCTGGTGGACGACGATGTGCGCAACATCTTCGCCCTGACCAGTGCGCTGGAGCAAAAAGGCGCAGTTGTGGTGATCGGTCGTAACGGTCGTGAAGCGATTGAAAAACTGAATGAAGTCGAGGACATCGACCTGGTGTTGATGGATGTGATGATGCCGGAGATGGACGGTTTCGAGGCAACGACCTTGATCCGCCAGGATCCGCGCTGGCGCAAACTGCCGATCATCGCGGTGACGGCCAAGGCCATGAAGGACGATCAGGAGCGCTGCCTGGCGGCGGGTTCCAACGATTACCTGGCCAAGCCGATCGACCTGGATCGCCTGTTCTCGCTGATCCGCGTGTGGTTGCCGAAGATGGAACGCATTTAAAGGAAAGCACTTAGTGGAAAGCTTTTAGTGGAAAAGAATACCGAAATCGAATTGCGGCTGCTGATCGAGGCGATCTACCTCAAATACAGCTATGACTTTCGTGACTACTCCGGCGCGTCGATCAAGCGCCGGGTCGCACATGCGTTGGCTCAATTCGAATGCGCGACCATCTCGGCGTTGCAGGAAAAGGTTCTGCACGATCCGACCGCGTTCATGCAACTGCTGCAATTGCTGACGATCCCGGTCAGCGAGATGTTCCGTGATCCGTCGCACTTCCTGGCGATTCGTCAGGAAGTGGTGCCGCTGCTCAAGACCTATCCGTCGATCAAGATCTGGATCGCCGGGTGCAGTACCGGCGAAGAGGTCTATTCGATGGCGATCCTGTTGCGTGAAGAAGGGTTGCTCGATCGCACGATCATCTACGCCACCGACATCAATCCGCGTTCGCTGGAGAAGGCCAAGCAGGGGATTTTCTCCATGGAGAACGTCCGCGCCTACACTGCTAACTATCAGCAGGCTGGAGGCCAGCGCTCGTTCGCCGAGTACTACACGGCGGCGTACGGTTACGCGATTTTCGACAAGACCCTGTGCGAAAACGTGACGTTTGCCGACCACAGCCTGGCAACCGACAGTGTCTTTTCAGAAACTCAATTAATTTCGTGCCGTAATGTGATGATTTACTTCAATAAAAAGCTTCAGGATCGTGCGTTTGGGTTGTTTCATGAGTCCCTCTGCCATCGTGGCTTCCTGGTGTTGGGCAGCAAGGAAACCCCGGATTTCTCGGCATTCGGCAAGCAGTTCGAGCCTTTGGTCAAACAAGAACGGATCTACCGTAAATCATGAACAACGAAGCCGGTTTGCCGACCGTAGAGGCTATCGTGATTGGCGCTTCGGCCGGTGGAGTCGAGGCGCTGCTGAACATCCTCAGCCCGCTGCGCGAAGGCTTTGTGCTGCCGATCATCGTGGTGCTGCATTTGCCTGACGAACGCCGCAGCCAACTGGCCGAGGTGTTTGCCCGGCGAGTGGCGCTGCCGGTTCTGGAGGCGGTCGACAAGACGCTGGTCGAGGCCGGGACCCTGTATTTCGCCGCGCCCGGCTATCACCTCTCGGTGGAGCAGGACCGCAGTTTCTCGTTGAGCCTGGAAGACCGCGTGCATTATTCGCGGCCGTCCATCGATTTCCTCTTTGAATCTGCTGCCGACGCCTATGGGTCGGCGCTGGCCGCCGTGCTGCTGACCGGCGCCAACCGTGATGGCGCCAGCGGGCTGGCCCAGGTCAAGCACCGTGGCGGATTTACCGTTGTGCAAGACCCGGACGAAGCCCAGGTTTCAACCATGCCCCAGGCGGCGCTGGACTTGCATCAACCTGACCACATTCTCCCTATACGCGGCATCGGCCGTCTGCTTGTCGAGCTGGAACGAATAGCATGCTGAGTAACATCCAAGCCAAACTGCTGATCGTCGACGATCTGCCGGAAAACCTGCTGGCTCTAGAAGCGCTAATCAAGCGTGAAGATCGCATGGTCTATAAAGCGCTGTCGGCCGATGAGGCCTTGTCGCTGTTGCTGCAACACGAATTTGCCATGGCCATTCTCGACGTGCAGATGCCGGGCATGAACGGCTTCGAACTGGCCGAATTGATGCGTGGCACGGAAAAGACCAAGAACATCCCGATTGTGTTTGTCAGTGCCGCCGGCCGTGAGCTGAACTACGCGTTCAAAGGCTACGAAAGTGGCGCCGTGGACTTCTTGCACAAGCCGCTGGATATCCACGCGGTCAAGAGCAAGGTCAATGTGTTCGTCGACCTGTATCGCCAGAGCAAGGCCATGAAGCAACAGGTCGAAGCGCTGGAGCAGAGCCGCCGCGAACAGGAGGCACTGCTGAAGAAATTGCAGGCCACCCAGAATGAACTGGAGCAAGCGGTGCGTATGCGCGATGACTTCATGTCCATCGTCGCCCACGAAGTGCGCACGCCGCTCAACGGCCTGATCCTCGAAACCCAGTTGCGCAAGATGCACCTGGCCCGGGACAACGCCTCAGCGTTTACCCTCGACAAGATGCACGCCATGGTCGAGCGGGATGAACGCCAGATCAAAAGCCTGATTCGCTTGATCGAAGACATGCTCGATGTGTCGCGGATTCGTACCGGCAAGCTGTCGATCCGGCCGAGCCGCTTCGACCTGGTGAAACTGGTGGCCAACCTGCTGCAAAACTTCGCGCCACAATTCGATGCTGCCGAGTCTACGGTGACGTTTACCGCCGACGCGCCGGTAGAAGGGCCGTGGGACGAGTTTCGCATCGAGCAGGTGATTTCCAACCTGCTGACCAACGCCTTGCGTTATGGCGGCAAAGGCCCGATCGACGTGCGGGTGTACAGTCACGAGGGCCAGGCCCGGGTCGAGGTTCAGGACCGTGGCATCGGCATCAGTGAAGAAAACCAGAAGCGTATTTTTCAACAGTTCGAACGGGTTTCCGCCAAGACCGTGGTCGCGGGACTTGGGCTGGGGCTGTTTATTTCCGAACAAATCGTTGCCGCCCATGGCGGATCCATCGTCGTCGAGAGCAAAATCAACGAAGGCGCCTTATTTCGCGTTTGTCTGCCGTTGTAGGAAAGCAGCCAGATAAACGCAACCTCTGAACGACCTCACGGTCGTATCAGCAGCAATTGACCGAACAAAGGCTTCCCATGAGTGAAGATGCGCAAGATGTAGTACTCATTGTCGAGGACGATCCCTCGATTTTGATGGTGTTGTCTGCCTATCTGTCGGGCGAGGGTTATCGGGTATTGCAGGCCGAAAACGGCGAGCAAGCCTTCGAAATCCTTGCCAGCAAACCGCACCTGGACATGATGATCACTGACTTCCGCCTGCCTGGCGGGATCTCCGGCGTGCAGATCGCCGAACCGGCGGTCAAGCTCCGACCGGAGCTCAAAGTGATTTTCATCAGCGGTTATCCGCAGGAAATCCGCGAGACCGATAGCCCGATCACCCGCAAGGCGCCGATTCTGGGCAAGCCGTTTGATCTGGATGTGTTGCAGGAATTGATGCAGCAGATGCTGTCCTGAGCACAGGGTAAGGTTTATTTGTGATGGCGTCCTTGAGGCCGCCTTCGCGAGCAAGCTTCGCTCCTACAAGGACGTGCAGGCGCCTTCGCGGGCAAGCATGTGCAGCCCCTGTAGGAGCGAGGCTTGCCCGCGAAGGCATTCTTCAAGGCACCACCGCCAGTAAGCCACGCTACACAGGGCATTTCAGATCCGGATCATCTCCCGCACTTTCGCCGTCAACAGATCGAAGGTAAACGGCTTGGTGATCATCTGCATGCCCGGGTCGAGGAAACCACCGCGCACCGCTGCGTGCTCGGCATACCCGGTAATGAACAAGACTTTGAGATCCGGCCGGTACTGACGGCCGATTTCCGCGAGCTGCCGGCCATTCATCCCAGGCAACCCGACGTCACTGATCAGCAGATCGATGCGCTGCGCGGAATCGAGAATCGGCACCGCACTGTCAGCATCCCCAGCCTCGACAAACGCATAGCCCAACTCGCTCAACACCGCACTCACCAACACCCGCACCGCTGGATCGTCCTCGACGATCAGCACCGTCTCGCCGTCCTGGGCGTAAGGCGTCTGCTGGACTTCCAGCATGGGATCCTGTGCCAGATTACCGCTGTAACGCGGCAGGTACAGGTTGACGGTGGTGCCCTGGTCGACCTCGCTGTTGATGGTGACATGGCCTCGGGACTGTTTGCTGAACCCGTAAATCATCGACAGCCCAAGCCCGGTGCCCTGGCCGATGGGTTTAGTCGTGAAGAACGGATCAAACGCCCGGCTGATGGTACTTTGCGGCATGCCGCAACCAGTGTCAGTAACGCTCAGCACCACGTAGTCCCCGGGTTGGAGATTGCCGTGGGCTTCGGTAAAACCGGTGTCTAGGTGCTGATTGAAGGATTTCACCACCAACTTGCCGCCGTTCGGCATCGCGTCGCGGGCATTCAGCACCAGGTTGAGCAGGGCGCTTTCCAGTTGATTGGGGTCGGCTTCGGCGACCCACAGTTGCTCGCTCAACTGCATGTCCAACTGAATACTTTCGTTGATGCTGCGCTCCAATAGCTCGCCCATCGACGTCACCAGGGTGTTCATCGCAACCGGTTTGGAGTCCAGCGACTGGCGTCGGGAAAACGCCAGCAAACGGTGAGTCAGGCCCGCCGCACGGTTGGCCGAAGTCACACCCAGATCAATCAGGCTGTCGAGGTCTTCGGTGCGCCCGCGAGCCAGGCGTCGGCGCAGCAACTCCAGGCTGCCGATGATCCCGGTCAGCATGTTGTTGAAGTCGTGAGCGATGCCGCCGGTCAACTGGCCGACGGCTTCCATTTTCTGTGACTGGCGCAGCGCTTCTTCGTTATTGCGTAACTCGGCAGTACGCTGCTCGACCTGCTGTTCGAGGGTTTCCAGCGTGTTTTGCAGCCGCAGTTCGCTTTGGCTCAGATCGATCAGCCGGTCCCTGGCTTCATACTGTCGTCGGCGCCCGCGCAACGCGGTAGTCACCAGACTGATCAGCGTCACCGGATGGAACGGGCGCTCAAGAAAGGTCACGTTGCCCAGTTGCGGGCCGTAACGGGATGCGGGGTTCTGTTCAGGGCCACCGTGGTACGTCAGCAACACAATCGGCAAGTCTGACCAGGCCGGTTGTTGTTCAATCAAGCCGAGCAACGGCTCCAGATCGCCGCCGAGTAATGCCTCGGAAGAGATCAGCAACAGGCCGGCGCCTTTCTCGAGTTCGCTGCACAAACCCGGCAGGTCGCGGCTGATCACACCGTCATAACCCGCCTCATTGAGCATCATCAGTGCGATCTGGCTGTCGCGCCCCAGCGGCGCGAGAATGATCGCGCGCTCGGAGGTCGCCGCCAGCGCAGTCATTGCTTGTCGTCCTTGAGCAGCGGATTGCTTGCGCCCAGGTAGGTCGGCACGCCACGCAACACACCTTGGAAGGCGTCCAACGGTTCGCCGATGGTCATGCCCTGGCCGCTGATGCGGTATTCGCGGATGGTTGATTCATGGCTGCCGGTACGTTTCTTGATGATAGAGATGGCCCGGCGCACTTTGCCCAGGGCCTCGAAATAGCGCAGCAAAATGACCGTGTCGGCAAGGTAGGTGATGTCCACCGGCGCCTGCATATCGCCGACAAGCCCGTGTTGGGCAACGGTCATGAACGTCGCGGCGCCTCGGCGATTGAGGTACAGCAGCAACTCGTGCATGTGCAGCACCAGCGCGTTTTCCTCGGGCATCGCGGCTTGATAGCCGTTGATGCTGTCGATGACCACGGTCTTGATATTGCGCTCATCGACGCAGCGGCGAACCCGGTGGGAAAATTCGCCGGGGGACAGTTCGGCCGCGTCCACTTGCTCGATCAACAGGTTGCCGGTGTCTTGCAGCGCCTGAAGGTCGATGCCCATGTTTTTCATGCGCTCGAACAGCAAGCCCAATTCTTCGTCGAAGATAAACAGTGCGGCTTTCTCGCCACGGGCGACGGCTGCTGCGGCGAAGATCATCGAGATCAGCGACTTGCCGGTACCGGCCGGGCCGAGAATCAAGGTGCTGGAACCGGTCTCGATACCGCCGCCGAGCAGGGCGTCCATTTCCTTGATGCCGCTGGTCAATTGCTGGCGCACGTAGCCGCCACGGTGTTCGGCCGCGACAAGACGCGGGAACACGTGGATCCCGTCGCCCATGATGGTGAAGTCATGGTAGCCGCCGCGGTATTTCTGCCCGCGGTACTTCACCACGCGAATGCGTCGGCGTTCGGCGCCGTAGTTCGGCGTCAACTCTTCAAGGCGAATCACCCCGTGGGCGACGCTGTGCACGGTCTTGTCGAGGGATTCGGTGGTCAAGTCATCAAGCAGCACCACGGTGGCGTCATAGCGCACGAAGTAGTGTTTGATGGCCAGGATTTGCCGGCGATAGCGCAATGAGCTTTGGGCCAGCAGGCGAATTTCCGAAAGGCTGTCGAGCACCACGCGGGTCGGCTTGACCCGCTCGACCACTTCGAAAATCTGCTTGGTCGCTTCGCCCAGTTCCAGGTCCGAGGAGTACAGCAAACTTTGCTGGTGCTCGGCGTTGAGCAGGCTTTCCGGGGGCGTCAACTCAAAGATATGGATGTTTTCATCCAGCTCCCAACCGTGGGACAACGCGCCTTGGCGCAGCTCCCGTTCGGTTTCTGACAGAGTGATGTACAACGAGCGCTCGCCGGCTCGGGCGCCGGCAAGGAGAAAATGCAACGCGACGGTGGTTTTACCGGTTCCCGGCTCACCCTCCAGCAGAAACACATGTCCGCGGGACAACCCACCGGCCAGGATGTCATCCAGACCTTCGATGCCGGTGGCGGCTTTTGCACTGAACAACTCGTTAGATGTAGACAAAAAAAGCCCTCTCATGACTAGGGGAAGCGAGGCAGCAGGCCTGAAGTGCCTGAATTGACTGCCTGTTTCTCTTGACCCTTGGCCGAGACGACGGTTCAAACCTTTTTTTTTGGGACCACCAGCACCTATCGACACATATTCTTGTAGGAGCAAAGCTTGCTCGCGATGGCGATCTCAGGAACGCCATCGCGGGCAAGCCTTGCTCCTACAGGGCATGGGTGATCTTTTAAAGACCCTGCTGCAACGCCGGATCATCCGGGTTCATTTGTTCGAGCTGCGCCAGCAGGATCTGCACGTTCTGCAACTGTCCGCTTTCGGTCCAGTAATTGATCAGCAACACCCGCGCCTTGCGGTCGGCAGGGTGGCGCTGGACTATTTCCTGCAGCTGTTTCTGTGCAGCTTCGAGCTCTTCCTCGCTGTGCAGCGTGGTGGCCAGGTCGTAGCGGTATTCCTTGTTGTCCGGCTCCAGCTCAACCGCTTTCGACAGGCCGAGCACGGCGAATTCACTCTGCCCGTGGTGCAGCAACCAGAGCCCAAGCGCATGTTGCAGGTAGGCTGAATCCGGCTGGGCCTTCAGCTGTTTGGCCAACAGCTGGCGGGCGGCATCGCTTTGCCCTTGCTTGTCCAGCACTTCGATTTGCATCACCAGCGCAGGCAGGTTGCCGGGCTCAAGCTGCAAGGTGCGCTCCAGCGACAGTTGCGCTTCTTTCAACTCAGCATTGTGCAAATACAGCCGCGCCAGTTGGTAGTGAGTATTGGAGCTTTCAGGTTCGTCCTTGAGGACCTGTTCCCAGGCATCGATGGCCTGCTGCAACGGCGCGAAATACAAGCCCAGGTCATCCGGCGACAAACCCAACAGCGCGTTGACGGCGGTAAAGCGCACCGTCTGCTCACTGTCATCGAGCAAGGGGCCGAGCAACAGACTGCGCTGGCCGCCGGGAACCAGGCCGACCACGCTTTTGATCGCCGCGATCCGCACATCCACCGAAGTGTTTTGCAAATCGACGCCGGCCAGTTTCAGGGCTTGCGGGCTGGGGTAGTTCGGCAGTTCGGCGAGCAGCCAGATGCGACGTTTGGCCGACAAGTCAGGACGGCCCAATTGCTGGTAGAGCACTCGAGCCGCACCCGGTTGACCGGCGCGCGCCTTGGCCAGCGCTTCGCTGTAGCCATGTTTGATCGCCTCCGGCACCACGGGCGTGGTACTGCGCAGGAAAAACCAGGCGAGGGCAACGGCAAACAGGACGCATAGGCTGATAAGCAGGTAGCGGCGGGACTGGGGCATGCACGGATCCGGGAGCTGGCGAGCTTTTGCAAAGCCGTCAGCTTCGGTCAGGCGCGGCGTCGAGTCAAACCCTGGCTCAGTTCAAAACGTACTCGACAGGCTCCAGGGCTGGCGGCAAATCGGTTTGGCCCAACGCGGCCAGGACTTCGCGCTCCAGCGTGCGCAATATCGCGTTACACGGCAAATCGTTTTCATCGAAGCCGAACGGGTCTTCGAGGTCGTCGCCGATCTCGTCGAGGCCGAAAAAGGTGTAACTGACGATGGCGGTGAACACCGGCGTCAGCCAGCCCAGCGGTTCGGCCATGGCAAACGGCAACAAGATGCAAAACAGGTAAATGGTGCGGTGCAGCAGCAAGGTGTAAGGGAAGGGCAGTGGCGTGCTTTTGATCCGCTCGCAACTGGCCTGGACCTGGCTCAGGCTGACCAGCCGCGACTCGAGTTGGGTGTAGCGCCATTCGCTGATGCGGCCGAGCTCGGCGAGTTCCGAGCAGCGCGCGCCGATTCGCTGCAACAAGGCGTCGGGGATGTTCGGGTGTTGATGATCGATGGGTACATCGGTCCAGGGCGCGACGGCTTGCCGTTCACTTTCAAAGCGCAGTCGGGCAATCAGCCCATGGGCGAAGCCGCAGAGTTCACGCAACAGCAATTCGCGCTCATCCGCGTCCATCAAGCCTTGGGTCTGGCGGATCAGCGAGCGCACCTCGATGATCAACTGGCCCAATTGCTTACGACCCTCCCACCAACGGTCATAGCAGGCGTTGTTGCGAAAGCTCATGAAGATCGACAGCGACAAACCCAGCAGCGTGAACGGCGTGGCGCTGACCTTGGAAAAGGAGTCCGGGTGCCAGGTTTCCACCAGCACAATCACCGAGGCGAGCAGGGTCACTAAAAGACTGCGCAAGGCAATGCGCTTGGCAATCGAGCCTTTGAGGGAAAACAGGATGCCGATCAGGTTCGGCTTGGGACGCACGATCATGGGTAAGGCTTATTCAGAGGCGCTTTCGCAGCGATTCAAGCCTAGGGGGCGAGGGCGTTTCTGTCCAATTGCTATGGTTGACGGGGTTATCGAGCGCGTCTATCGGAAGCTGGGGCGTCATCAGCGAAATTGCCTACGACTCCTGTCGACTTTGAAACCTGTCGAGGTCCTGATGCAGTGACTACGCTTGCTTGAGATGACTCGATGAGTGCGCCCATGCAACCGCTGTTTCAATACTTCAGGATGATGCTCAACCCAGGCCAAGGGGTATTGCTGTTTGCCCTGAGAACCATCGCGGCCGGGTTGCTGACGCTGTACCTGGCATTTGTGTTCGACCTCGACCAACCCAAGTGGTCGATCATGGCGGTGGTCATCGTCAGTCAGCCACTGGGCGGTATGGCCTTGGCCCGAAGCTTCGGCCAGGTGATCGGCACCACCATGGGGGCGGCGGTCGCGGTGCTGATCATGGCGATTTTCCCTCAGGCGCCGTTGCCTTTCATTATTACCCTGGCCTTGTGGCTGGCACTGTGTACCGCTGGCGGCACCTTGTTGCGCTACACCAGTTCCCAGGCGTTTGTGCTCAGTGGTTATACCGCGGTGGTGGTCGCGCTGCTGTCGGTGCCGGACCAGGACGGCACGTTCCTGCTCGCGGTAACGCGGGTCACCGAAACCTTGTTGGCCGTCGCTTGCGTGTGCGTTGTTAGCTTGCTGACTGCGCGGCCGGAGACAGTGGCCCGCAACTATTTCGCCAAGGTCGATCAGGTGATCAAGCTGTTGGCGACCCACGCGGCAGCGGTGATTCGTACCGAGGAAAGCGAAGCCGATTTTCATCGTCGACAGATGCAACTGCTGGGCGAGATCAGCGCGCTGGAAGGGTTGCGCAGGCATTTGTACTTCGATGCGCCACGGCTGCGCAGTGCCAATAGCCTGGTTCAGTTGCTGGGCAATCAACTGGTGTTGCTGACCTCGCGGCTGACGGCGTTGCGTCACCAGCGGGAGTTATTGGCCGAGCGCTGGCAAGGCGCGTTGCCCTTGGACATACAGGCGTTGCGTGCCGAAGAGCTGGCCTTTCTCGATGAGCTGGCGGTGCAGGGACGCTCGCTGTCGCCCGAAGCTCGCCAGCATTTCGTCGCGCTGCAACAACGGTTCGATAACCAGGCTTACAAGGCCGAACAACTGACCGAAACCATGACCGCCACTTTGCGCTCTCTGGCCTGGGCACTGCGGTGGGAGCAAGCGCGGATGTTGCAGCAACTGGAGCAGATTCTCGAGTTGAGCGACGCGATACAGGATGGGCGTGAAGCGAGCTGCATGTTTCGCGGCCAGGAAAATCCGCTGCACCTGGATTTCACCTTGGCAGCGATGAATGCCATCCGCGCCTTTACTGCTTTGGTGGTCGCGGGCCTGATCTGGATCGAAACGGGCTGGGACGGCGCCCGTGGCGGAATGGTGCTGGTGGGCATTCTGTGCTCGCTGATGGCGACATTCCCGCGCCCGCTGCTAGCCGCCCAGGCGTATGCGAGAGGCCTGGTATTGGCATTAGTGGCTTCGGCGCTCTACCTGTTTCTGCTGTTTCCGATGATCAGCAATTTCGAATTGCTCGCGTTGCTGTTAGCACCCTTGCTGTACGCCGTGGCGGTCGGCCTGACCACGCCGGCCACCACCGGCACCGCGATTGGGCTTGGGTTGTCGACGTTTCTGCTGTTGGGGCCGCAAAACATCGGGAGCGGCCAGAATACTGCGATCCAGTGGTTCGAGTTTGCCGGCGCTTATACCTGCGCCACTGTCCTCGCGCTGAGCGTGTATGCGCTGATATTCCCGTTCAGACCCGTGTTGCGGATGCGCCGGTTGTTCAATGAAAACTGCGAGCAGGTCTACGCCTTGATGAAGACGCCGGCCACCGACGAGCAGCAATTTGCCTTTGAAAGCCGCATGGTCGATCGCCTGACCATGATGCTCGGTTTGTTGCCGGCGATTGAGGACCGACAATCCCGCGAGCTGTTCGAAGTCAGCCTCGGCTGCATGGCGCTGGGTGTGGCGTTGAATCAGCTCAGGCAGCAAGGGCAGGGCAACACCTTGCTCAGTACCGATCAACAAAATCGCTTATTGGGCGCGGTCCGTGATACCGCAAGGTTGGTCGCCGGGCGGCCCGGGATTGATCTTGAACGACTGTTGAGCATCTTGCGGGTCTTGGGCGATGAAATGGATGACCTGCATGTGGATGTCCATGAGCACCTGTGGTCGGTGTTTCGCATGCGCGTAGCGTTGCTGATCGTGGTGTCGTTTCTGCAGCGCTACCGAGATTACTTTCAACCTGCAAACGCACAAGGAGTACCGGCCCTTGCCCATTGATCTGGAAGTAGGCGGGGTCTATCTGCCGCCGATTGCCCAGGCCCTGTTGCTGGCCTTGCCGATTTTCCTGCTGCTGGACTGGCTGCTGCGGCGCTTGGGTGTGTTGCGTTTCGTCTGGCATGAAGCGCTGTTCGAAGGGGCGTTGTATGCCTGCGTTTGCGCCACGCTGATTCTGGTCATGGGAGCCTGATGCCTTGAAGAAGATTCTTGCCCGACTCGCGACTGTCGCAGTGGTGTTGCTGGCGTTCATCCTTGGCTGGTTCGCTTGGGAACATTACACCCGCGCGCCCTGGACCCGGGATGCACGGGTGCGTGCGGATGTGGTGACGTTGTCGGCCGACGTGGCGGGGCGCATCGTCAGCCTGGGCGTGCAGGACAACCAGCATGTGGAGAAAGGCCAGTTATTGCTGGTAATCGATCCGGCGCGCTACAGCCTGGCGGTGGAGCGGGCCAAGCGTTCGGTGGAAGTGTCGAAAGCGACTCTCGGCCAATCACAGGCTTCGATTGTCTCCAGTGAAGCCTTGCTCAAACAGCGTCAGAGCGAAGAGCAGCGGCGACGCAAGTTAAAACTGGGGTTCGCGATTTCCGGTGAGGAATGGGAGAAGTCCAGCACCGAAGTCGCCGTGGCCCAGGCCGAGTTGTTACGCAACCAGGCCAACCTCGGGCTGGCGCAGGCGAATGTGCAATTGGCGATCGCTGCGTTGACCCAGGCCGAACTCGATTTGCAGCGCACTCGCGTCGAAGCGCCGGTCAGTGGCTATGTCACCAACCTGCTGACCCGCCAGGGCGATTACGCCACGGCCGGTGGCGCGTTGTTGGCGCTGGTGGACAGCGATTCGTTTTACGTCAGCGGCTACTTCGAAGAAACCAAATTGCCGCGAATAGAGGAGGGCGACCGGGTACGGATCGAGTTGATGAGCGGCGAAACCTTCGGCGGCACGGTGCAGAGCATTGCGTTCGCCATCGCCGACCGGGAAAACGCCCCCGGCGGTCGTTTACTGGCCAGCATCAACCCCAGTTATACGTGGGTAAAACTGGCGCAACGGGTGCCGGTACGGATACAGATTGATGCGGACTATGCGGCCAAGAACCGGTTGCGCGCCGGGACCACGGCCACGGTAACCGTGATGGAAACTCGCAACTAATCCCTTGTAGGAGCGAAGCTTGCTCGCGAAAGCGGTGGGCCAGGCAACATTGATGTCGACTGATACGCCGCCTTCGCGAGCAAGCTTCGCTCCTACAGAGGGCTGTTGTTTTCAGCAGGCAAAAAAAAGCCCCGCGACCGAATGAGACGCGGGGCCAAAAAATTTGGTTGGTTGCGGCCAACCAAAGGAGCTCTTTAAAAACCTGCTTACTTGCTGGCGACCGTCTCCGGCTGCCAGCCGCCACCGAGGGCCTTGTAGATCGCGACGATGCCGCGATACAGATCCACTTCGGCCTGGGCCTGGGAATCTTCGGCCGCCAGGCGTTCACGCTGGGCATCAAGCAGGACGAGGAAGTCCGCCGTGCCTTCGCGGTAGCGAATTTCCGCCAGATCGGCAGCCGCTCGGCTGGATTCGCTCTGACGAATCAGCGAAATCAAACGTTGCTGACGTTTGCCGTAGTCGCTGAAAGCGTTTTCCGATTCTTCCAGGGCCAGCAGCACTTGTTGCTCGTAGGTCGCCAGGGCGCCTTCGGCATCAGCGTCGGCACCGCGCAAACGGGCCCGCACGCTGCCCAGGTCAAATGCAGCCCAAGTGATGCTTGGGCCCAGCGCCCAGGCATTGGCTGCCGAGGAACCGATCTGCGAACCACGCCCGGCGGTAAAGCCGAGGAAGCCGCTGAGACTGACCCGCGGGAACAAATCAGCCTTGGCCACGCCGATACGAGCGGTGGCTGAAGCCAGTTTGCGTTCGGCACTGAGGATGTCCGGGCGACGTTGCAGCAGTTCACCCGGATCACCGATCGGCAGGGCCTTGGCGATGGCTGGCAAATCTTTCGGGCTCAGGTCGACGGTCAGCTTGTCCGGACGTTCACCCAACAGCGTGGCGATACGGTTTTTCTGCCGAACCTGTTCGGCCTGCAGTTGCGGTACGCTGGCTTCTACAGACGCCAGGCGCGCATCGGCGCGGACCACGTCGAGCTGATCGCCGACGCCGGCATCACGCAGGCTGACGGTGATCTTGCTCGATTCCTGCTGGTTGTTCAGGTTGGCCAGGGCGATCTTTTCTCGCAGTTGTGCACCGCGCAATTGACCGTAGGCATCCACCAGCTCGGCAATCATGCTGACTTGCAGTTGGTACAGATCGGCTTCTGCCGCTTGTTGCTCGGCGTCGCTGGATTCAAGGTTGCGCTGGATCCGGCCGAAGAGGTCCAGTTCCCAGGCCATGTCCAGGCCCAGGTCATAGCGTTCGCTATTCACCCGTTTGGTGGTCTGGCCAGGGATTTGTCCCTTGGCCAGGTCACTGCTGGCGCGGCTGGTGATGGTCGGCATCGCATCGTTGCTGGCGTCATCGCGGATCGCTCGCGCGGCTTTCCAGCGAGCGAAGGCGACGCGCAGATCACGGTTGCCTTGCAGCGATTGCATCACCAACTGGTTCAGGGTCGGGTCTTCAAACTGTTGCCACCAGATGCCTTCGAAACGCGAGCGGTCATAGTTCTTCTGACCGTTGGCGCCATCGGTGACGGCCGTGATATTGGCCGGCTCCGTGGCTGGGGTTTTGTAGTCCGGGCCGACGGCACAGGCGCTCAGGGCCAGTACCAGCAAGCTCGGCAGGAAAGCTTTCAGGCTCATTGTTGCGACTCCAGTTTCAGGGCCTTGGCCGCTTTGCGCGCTTCACCGCGCTCCACAAAGTTACGAATCAATACGTAGAACACTGGCGTCAGCAACAGACCGAAGAAGGTCACCCCGAGCATCCCGGAGAACACCGCCACACCCATCGCATGACGCATTTCGGCACCGGCACCGCTGGAGAACACCAGTGGCACCACACCCATGATGAACGCGAAAGAGGTCATCAGGATCGGCCGCAGACGCAGACGGCACGCTTCGAGTACCGCAGCCAGGGGACCGAGGCCTTCCTGCTGTTTATCCTTGGCAAACTCGACGATCAGAATCGCGTTCTTACAGGCAAGCCCCACCAGTACGATCAAGCCGATCTGGGTGAAGATGTTGTTGTCGCCTCCCGAAGCAATTACACCAGTGATGGCCGACAGCAGGGTCATCGGTACGATCAGGATCACCGCCAGTGGCAGGCTCCAGCTTTCGTATTGAGCCGCGAGCACCAGGAACGCCAGCAGTACGCAGAGCGGGAACACGAACAGCGCAGTGTTGCCGGACAGAATCTGCTGGTAGGTCAGGTCGGTCCATTCGTAGGTCATGCCGTTAGGAAGTTCATCCTTGAGCAGTTTCTCGATAGCCGTCTGAGCCTGGCCGGAGCTGTAGCCTGGGGCTGCCGCGCCGTTGATTTCAGCAGTGATGAAGCCGTTGTAGTGCATCACGCGGTCCGGGCCCGAGGTGTCGCTGACCTTGATGAAGGTCGCCAACGGGATCATCTCGCCTTTGTTGTTACGCACTTTCAGCTGACCGATTTGGTCCGGTTCGAGGCGGAACTGTTGCTCGGCCTGAACGTTGACCTGGTAAGTACGACCGAAGCGGTTGAAGTCGTTGGCATACAGCGAACCCAGGTAAATCTGCAGGGTGTCGAAGATGTCGCTGACGGCCACGCCGTGGGTCTTGGCTTTCTCACGGTCGATAGCAGCATCGACCTGCGGCACGTTCACGGTGTAGCTGGTGAACAGGGCGGCCAGTTCCGGCACGTTGTGGCTCTTGGTAATGATGTTCATGGTTTCTTTGTACAGCTCGTCGTAGCCCAGGTTGCCCCGGTCTTCGATTTGCAGGCGGAAACCACCGATGGTGCCCAGACCTTGTACCGGCGGCGGCGGGAAGATCGCCATGTAGGCTTCTTCAATCCCAGCGAACTTGCCGTTCAATGCACCGGCAATCGCACCGGCGGACATGCTCGGGTCTTTACGCTCGTCGAACGGTTTCAGTGTCACGAACACGATGCCGGCGTTCGGGCTGTTGGTGAAGCCGTTGATCGACAGGCCAGGGAAGGCCACCGCACTTTCCACACCAGGCTGTTTCAGGGCCAGGTCGGACATGCGTTTGATCACGTCTTCGGTACGATCGAGGCTCGAGGCATCCGGCAATTGCGCGAAGGCCACCAGGTATTGCTTATCCTGGCCAGGTACGAAACCGGTCGGGGTGTTGGCGAAACCGAAGAAGGTCAACACCATCAAGCCAGCGTACAAGAGCAGGGCGATACCGCTGCTGCGGATAACCCGGCCGACGGTGCCGACGTAGCCATGACTGGCCTTTTCAAAGAAGCGGTTGAACGGACGGAACAACCATCCACCGAAGATCTTGTCGAGCACCTTGGAGAAACGGTCTTTCGGCGCGTCGTGGCTCTTGAGCAACACGGCGGCCAGCGCTGGCGACAGGGTCAGCGAGTTGAAGGCCGAGATAACGGTCGAAATCGCGATGGTCAGGGCGAACTGTTTGTAGAACTGCCCGGTCAACCCGGAGATAAACGCAGCCGGGATAAACACCGCACACAACACCAGTGCCGTGGCGATGATCGGGCCAGTTACTTCACGCATGGCGCGCTTGGTGGCTTCGACAGGCGTTAGCCCAAGCTCGATGTTTCGCTCGACGTTCTCCACCACCACGATGGCGTCGTCCACCACGATACCGATGGCCAATACCAGTCCGAACAGCGAGAGGGCGTTGAGCGAGAAGCCGAACAGGTGCATCACCGCAAACGTACCGATCAGGGAAACCGGCACCGCCACCAACGGAATGATCGAGGCGCGCCAGGTTTGCAGGAACAGAATAACTACCAGAACAACCAGGATCAGTGCTTCGAACAGGGTGTGAACCACCGCCTCGATGGAACCACGCACGAAGATCGTCGGGTCATAGACGATGCTGAAGTCCATGCCTTCCGGGAAGCTCTTCTTCAGTTCGGCCATCTTGTCGCGAACTTCGTTGGAGATCTGGATCGCGTTGGAGCCAGGACGCTGGAAGATCGGGATCGCTACCGCAGGCTGGTTGTTCAGCAAGGAACGCAGGGCGTACTGGCTGGAACCCAGTTCAACGCGAGCGATGTCTTTGAGGCGAGTGATTTCACCGTTGTCGCCGGAGCGAATGATGATGTTCTCGAACTCTTCCTCAGAGACCAGACGACCCTGGGTGTTAACCGACAACTGGAAGCTGGTGGCATTCGGCGCAGGAGGCGCGCCCAAGGCACCGGCAGCGACCTGACGGTTCTGCTCGCGAATGGCGTTGACCACATCGGTCGCAGTCAGGTTGCGCGAAGCGGTCTTGTTTGGATCGAGCCATACCCGCAGGGAGTAGTCGCCCATGCCGAACAGCTGCACATCACCGACACCGCCCAGACGCGCCAGCTCATCCTTGATGTTGAGCAAGGCGTAGTTGGACAGGTAGAGCATGTCGTAGCGTTTGTCCGGCGAGGTCAAGTGGACCACCATGGTCAGGTCCGGAGAGGCCTTGTCCACAGTGATACCAATGCGCGTCACTTCTTCTGGAAGCTTCGGCTCGGTCCGGGTGACACGGTTCTGAACCTGTACCTGCGCGTTATCCAGGTCGGTACCCAGGGCGAAGGTGATGGTCAGGGTGATCTTGCCGTCGGCTGTCGACTGCGAGGACATGTACAGCATGTTCTCGACGCCGGTGATGGCTTGCTCCAGTGGAGCGGCCACGGTTTCGCCGATGACTTTAGGGTTGGCACCCGGGAAGTTGGCGCGGACCACAACGGTCGGCGGAACCACTTCCGGGTATTCGCTGATCGGCAACTGGAACAGCGAGATGGCACCGGCGATCAGGATCAGCAGCGAAAGTACCGCTGCAAAGATCGGCCGTGAAATGAAGAATTGGGAAAAATTCATCGTAGAGATCCCTTAACCGCGTGGGGTCGTAGCAGCCAGTTTCACAACCGCACCCGGCGCGACCTTGGCAGGTGCGACTTGGGGCAGGTTGCTGGCTTCCAGCGCTTGTCGTTGTTGAGCCAAAGCGGCGAGGGTTTCCTTGGAGGCCATCGGGATCACTTCAGGCGTGACTGGCGAACCAGGGCGAACCCGTTGCAGACCCTTGACGATCACGGTGTCGTCCTTGTTCAGGCCGCTACGTACGATGCGCAAGCCTTCGATCTTCGGACCCAGCTCGACCGAGCGGTACACGGTCTTGTTGTCCGCATCCATCACCAGTACGAATTTCTTGCCGAGGTCGGTACCGACCGCTTCGTCATTGATCAGCACGGCGGAGTAGGTGCCGCTGCCGACCAGTTTCAGGCGAGCGTACAGACCAGGGGTGTATTGCCCGTCGCTGTTATCAAACACAGCGCGACCGCGGATGGTGCCGGTCTTCGGGTTGACCTGGTTGTCGACGAAGTTCATTACGCCCTGGTGCGGGTTGCCGTCTTCGTTGGACAGACCGAGATAAACCGGGGTAGTGGCGCCGCGTTTGCCCTGGCGAGCCAGCTGGGTGTATTTGAGGAACACACGCTCGTCAGCGTCGAAGTAGGCGTAGACCTTGTCGGTGGACACAACGCTGGTGAGCGCGGTGGTATCGGCGGTCACCAGGTTACCGGCGGTGATTTCCGCGCGGCTGACGCGACCGCTGATGGGCGAAGTGACGCGGGTGAAGCTCAGGTTCAGTTTGGCCAGGTCCAGTTGAGCCTGGAGGGCGCCAACTGCTGCGCGGGCTTCTTGCGAAGCGCTGGTGCGCGAATCGGCCAGTTCAGCGGAGATCGCGTTGCTGGTGCGCAGGCGTTCACCGCGCTGGGCTTCGTTTTCGCTGCGGGTGGCATTGGCGCGGGACTGGGCGACCAGCGCTTCGAGGCGGCGGACTTCAGCCTGGAATGGGCGAGGGTCAATCTGGAACAGCACGTCACCTTTCTTGACCAATGCGCCTTCAGTGAAAGCAACTTCATCGATCTGACCGGAGACCCGTGGACGAATTTCTACGGTTTCTGGCGCTTCGAGGCGCCCGGTGAATTCGTCCCACTCGTTGACAGGTTGCTCCAACACCTTCGCCACGCTGACCTTGGCCGCCGGCATGGTGGCGGCGGTCTCAGGAGCCTTGCCGCAAGCGCTCATCACCAGAACGGCCAACAAGGCCAACGGGAAGCGCAAATGTTTAAGTGACTGTTCCATGGATGCATCCGCCAATGTATTGAGAATGGACGGATGATGCTCGGCAGGGCTGTATCGCACGAATCGAATGAGGCAAAGGTAACTATCATTCGGAATGATATAAGCATCGAGCAAGCCCTCTAGCATGCGCCTTTAGTTAGGGGGCTATCAATCGGATTGATGACAAATCTGTGTTGCGGGGAGTGCAAAGGTCTCGCTAAGCGTCTGAAGCTCGCTGGCAGGCGGTCTGCCTGTCTATCTATTGCATCAGTCAGCCCAGGGTTCTGAATGAATAAAGTCCACAAATGCTTTTAGCGGAGAGGGCAGGTATCGGCGTCCGGGATAATAAAGATACGGCCCGGTAAAGCGCTGCCACCAGGGTTCGAGCACCCGTTCAAGCACACCGCTTTCCAGGTGAGGTTGTAACCAGTCCTCGAACAGATGAACAATTCCCAAGCCATCAATGGCGGCCTGTACGGCCAGATCCATCGCACCTCCAATCCGGACGATCAATGGGCCGGTCGGGTCGATGCGGACAACTTCGCCGTCACGCTCATACTCCCAGAGCGGCACGGCGCCGCTGGGGAATTTGCCGAGCAGGCAGGCATGAGTGAGCAGGTCTCGTGGGTGCTCGGGGCGGCCTCTAGTGTTCAGGTAGGACGGTGACGCCGCCGTGGCGAAGCGCTGAAATCGTGGGCCGATAGGGACGGCAATCATGTCCTGCTCCAAACGGTCGTCGTAGCGAATGCCGGCGTCACACCCGGCCGCGAGCATGTCGACGAAGCTCTCTTCGGTAACGACCTCGACACAGATATCAGGATAGGTTTGCAAAAAAGGCGTGATGATCTTCGGCAATACCAGGCGCGCCGCGCTCACGGGAACGTTGAGCCTCAGTGTGCCCGAAGGACGGTCGCGGAAGTCGTTGACCACATCCAGTGCCGACTCGACTTCGCCAAGTGCAGGAACAATACGCTCCATCAACCGCGCTCCGGCCTCAGTCGGCACTACGCTGCGGGTCGTCCGGTTTAGCAGACGCACACCCAGGCCCGCTTCAATGCGCCGCACAGCATCGCTTAGGCTTGAAGCCGATCGACCGCTTGAGCGTGAACCCTCGCGAAATCCACCCGCCTTCACCACGGCCACGAAGGCCAACAAGTCTTGAATATCAGTCGCCATTGTTCGCTCACCCGTACGGCCCGTGCAGATTGCAGCGGATTATCAGTGCAGTCGTCAATGCCTATAGTGCCTCCACACACATTGAAGGACGCATACGAAATGAGCCAAGCAATCCAGGCCGGTACTTTTTCACTGGGTGACCGGACCGTAAATCGAATGGGCTACGGCGCCATGCAACTGGCCGGTCCCGGCGTATTCGGACCTCCCAAAGACCCGGAGGCGGCGATTTCCGTTTTACGCGCAGCGATTGCGGCGGGGGTGAACCACATTGATACCTCTGACTTCTACGGCCCGCACGTCACCAACAAACTGATTCGGGAAGCCTTGCATCCCTACGCAGATGACTTGGTGATCGTGACCAAAGTAGGCGCACAGCGCGGAACCGATGGCTCCTGGAACCCGGCGCAAACCCCGGCTGAACTGGTCCAGGCCGTACATGACAACCTGCGTAATCTGGGGCTCGATGTCATGGAAGTGGTGAATTACCGGGCGTGGGGGAATTTGCACTCGCCTGGCGATGAGTCCATTGAAGAGCAGTTCACTGCCCTGGCAGAACTCCAGCGTCAGGGCCTCATCCGCCACCTCGGCGTGAGCAATGTCACTGCCACGCAAGTCAGGCAAGCGCAGGGGATTGCCGATATTGTCTGCGTGCAGAATCATTACAACCTGTCCCACCGCAATGACGAGTTGCTGATCAGCGAGCTTGGCGCTCAAGGAATAGCCTATGTGCCATTCTTCCCGCTGGGCGGCTTCACACCGCTGCAGTCGCAAACGCTGACCACTGTTGCGACGCGCCTGGGCACTTCGCCCAACCAGGTAGCATTGGCGTGGTTGCTACAGCGTGCGCCCAACATCTTGCTGATTCCCGGTACTTCCTCGGTCAAGCACCTGGAGGAAAATCTGAAGGCGAGTGATTTGGTGATTGCACCTGACCTTTTGGCAGAGCTTGAGGACATGGCGTAGGTTTATTCAGCGCCGCCCGCGCCATTAACCTGCTGGCCTGTTTCATCGCTGATAGGCCAGCAAACGGCGCTCAGCCAGTCGGAATATGCCCACCAGCGCACACGCCACCAACATGTAGAGCAACGCAGCAATCCCATACGCCTGAAAAGTTTTGAAGGTTGCCGCATTAACATCGGCGGCGATTTTCAGGATGTCGGGCACGGTTGCGGTGAAGGCAATGGCCGTGGCGTGCAGGACAAAAATCACTTCGTTACTGTAAGCGGGGAGTGCGCGGCGCAGCATGCTCGGTATCAGCACGTGTATGAACAGTTGGCTGCGGGTCATGCCCAAGGCCAGTGCCGCCTCGATCTCGCCGCGCGGGGTGGTACGCAGCACGCCAGCAAGAATTTCGATGGTGTAAGCGCACGTATTCAAGGCCAGCGCGAGAATGACGCAGTGCATGCCGTCACGAAAGAACCACCACAGGCTCGATGACTCTCTGATGAAGCTCAAACTGGCCAGACCGCTATAGATAATCAGCAGTTGCACGAACAACGGTGTACCGCGAAACACCAAGGTGTAGAGGCGAATGGGCAGTGCGAGCCACTGACTGCCGTAGGTACGAATCAGTGCCAGCGGTATCGCCGCACACAGACCGATGACGGCTGACGTCACCAACAGCCATAGCGTGATGGACAGACCGCTCCAGCGGTAACCGTCGGACCACAGGAAATTTGGCCCGAACTCTTTCAGTATCTCGATCATGACGCTCTCCGCTGCGGCTCGACGCTGTAGCGCCGTTCAAGTTGTTTGAGCGCCAGACTTGAAAGGATCGCGAAGGCAAAAAATATCGCGGCAATCACCAGGTAGAAAAACATCTGCCTTGAGGTCGCGTTACCCGCCTGTTTGGCAACCTGAACCATGTCATTGAGGCCCAGCAGCGAGATCAGGCCGGCACTTTTCAATAGCACTTGCCAGATGTTGCCGATGCCAGGCAATGCGAATCGCATCATCTGCGGGAAGCGGATACGTCGCAGCACTTGCCAGTGGCTCATGCCGTAGGCGCGAGCCGCTTCCAGTTGCCCGAACGGGATGGCCTGGAAGGCCCCGCGAAAGGTCTCGGTGCAGTAGGCACCGTAGATGAATCCCAGCGTACCGATCGCTGTTCCGTAAGGATTCAACTGTATAGATTCCTGACCGAACGCTTCCGCCACCTGGTTCAGCCCGATTTGTGCGCTGTAGTAAATGAGCAGCATCAAGACCAGGTCCGGGACGCTGCGCACCAGCGTGGTATAGACCGTTGCGATCAGCCTGAGCGGCGCCAGTGGCGAGAGTTTCGCCAACGCCCCGAGCAGGCCAAGCGCGATAGCCACGCAGACAGCCCAGGAGGCCACCTGCACCGTCAACCACGCGCCCTGAAAAATAAGATGGCCGTATCCCTCAAGAAACATGGTTCCAGGCTCCGCGATGGTGGTTTATTTAGGCGAGATGTCGAAGTCGAAGTACTTTTTGGCGATGCGTTCGTAGGTGCCGTTCTGGTGGATTCGTTCGAGCGCCTGATTGATGTCGCCAGCCAGCGCGGTATCGCTTTTGCGCAAGCCGATCCCGGTTCCCGGCCCGAAGATTTCAGGGGATTTAACCACCTCGCCGGCGTAGCCGAAGCCTTTGCCCATCGGCTTCTTCAGCAGACCTTCGGAGACCGCGATGGCATCGTCGAACGCTGCATCGAGCCGACCGTTGATCAAGTCCGAGTAGGTCAAATCACTGCTTTGATACGGCACCACTTCCACGCCTTTCAAACCCCACATCCGCTTGGCATAGACCTCGAACACGCTGCCTTGCTGCACGCCGATACGCTTGCCGCGCAAGGATTCGGCGTTCGGTTGCAAGGTACTGCCCTCAGGTGCCACCAGACGAGCCGGGGTGTCATACAGCGTGTTGGAAAAGGCAATTTCGGTTTTGCGTTCTTCGGTGATCGACAAGGCAGACAGGATGCCGTCGAATTTTTTGCCTTTAAGGGCTGAGACCATCCCGTCGAAGGCGTTTTCTACCCAGACGCAACGACGTTTCAACTCGGTGCACAGGCTTTCGCCCAACTCGATATCGAAACCTGTCAGCGAGCCGTCCGGCCGCTTGGACTCAAACGGTGGATAGGTGGGGTCGACCCCGAAGCGCAGCTCTTCGCTGGCGCCCCAGCTCATCAGCGGGCTGGTCACGAGCATCAAACCGATCAGATATTTTTTCATCGACAGGGTATCCACGACAGGTTGGTTGAGCCGCCTCGGGATTGGCCCGGGGCAGCACGGATCAGCCTCGAATGTTCAAGGCTTGTTTCAGATGCTCGGAACGTTCGGCGTCCAGGGCTTGCCCATGGCCGAAACCACCCGACCAGCCACACACCTGGCCGGCATAATCGACGCCACGTAAAAGGCAGTCGGCGAGGCTGTGCCGGGCTTGCCACGCCAGCAGAAACGCGGCGATGAAGCCGTCACCGGCGCCCATGCTGTCGACAACCGTGCAGGGCAGGCTTGGCTGTTCATGAATGCCGTGGACATCGACCGCGAGGGCGCCCAGCGCACCGCGAGTGATGACCACAATCGAGGGGCCCATCGCCCGCATCGAGTGCGCCAGTTCATAGGCTTCTCGCGAAGACAGATCGGCCGCCGAGAAAAAGGCGATATCGACATGCTTGATCAAGGCCGGCCAGTCGAATTCGACCCAGTTGTCCGAGAAGTCGAAGGACAGGCAACCGCTGGCGTGCCGAATCTGCGCCAGTTGGTTTTCGAGGCCGCTGTAGAGGCTGCTGTGTGCCAGCGGGAACGTCGAGATATAGGCCAAATCCTCGGCGTTCAGTCGCAGTTGACGGCAAACACCAGGGTCGCTGCCGAGAAACACGCGCTCGCCGTCGATGTTGTCGACACACGCCCAACCATTGGCGCCCGGCAGCGTTCGGCAACGGGATGCATCGACGTCTTCTTGTTGCAGGCAATCGAGCAGGTGCTGGCCATAGCGGTCATCGCCCACGCAGCCCAGGTAGGCGCTGCGAGTGCCCAGCCGGGAAACGAATACCGCAACGTTGAGCGCATTGCCGCCCGGGTATCCGATGTTCCGGTCCAGGTACACATCCATCGTGTTGTCGCCGACCGCGATCAGGCTGGCCATGCTCAATACTCCGTTTTCCACATGTAGCGGCGAGTCGTCAGCGGTTGCTGATGCCAGACCGCCAGATGAGCCGCGATGCGTTCAGCGGCGATGCCGACGATGTAGGGCGCAACAATTGCGCGGATCTCCGGGTCGATCCCTTCCATTGGAAAATCTTTTGAGTCGTAGACCATGACCCGTTCGGTATACCGCTGGCAGAAACTCACAACCCGTTCCATCTGCGCTCGGCTCGGGTCTTCGCCGACCAGCAGAAGCAGCGGGGTGGAGGCATCGATGGCTTCGAACGGACCATGGAAAAACTCCGCGGCCTCCACCGGCAGGCAGTGCAGCCATTGGCTTTCCATCACCACGCACACGCCGAACACATAGGCGGTGGTGAACATCGGGCCCGACGCGAGGAAGTACATGACGCGATCATCTTTATAGAGACGCGCCTCTTCGGTCGCCCGTTGGTCGTTGTTGATCGCCGCATAGGCCAGCGCTTGCGGCAGCGCCTTGAGCGAGCGAGTGAGCTTATCCAACAGCGGCCAGCCTTCGCGTTTGGCCAAAATACCGCCGATCAACGCCTGAAGGATCATGAAGCAGCCGAAGTACGCCTCGTCCGTGCGGCCCAGCAGGAAGCAATGTTGAACGGCTTGGGCCAGCGGCAACTCGGCAGTTTGTGTCACGCCCACTGTGAGGCATGGTTTGTCTTGCAGGAAGCGTGCAGCGGCGATGGTTTCCTGGGTCGTTCCGGATTTGGACGCGAGCACAACGAGGGTGCGCTCATCCAGGCGCGGCGGGTCGATGTCCATGAAATCGGCCGGGAAGTAACGGCGCACTTCCAGTGAATGGCTGTAGCGCTCAAGCCAGTACTGCAGGCCAAGCATGATGCGGTTGGGAGCGCCGCAGCTGACGAAATAGATGCGGTCAATCCGCGTTGCCAGCTCTTGGCCAAACTGCTGGGCGTCGTCGACGATTTGAACGGATTGCTGCAAGGAAGCGATGAAGCCTTCTCGGTTGAACTGGATCGCCATGTGGACTCCTGGGTGCCTTGTCAAGGCGGTGCATGTTGCTGTTCATGACCACCATTTAGACCAAAAGCTATACCATGAAAAATACCATTACAAGGATTTTTGCCCGTGGTCTAATGGGCCAAATACGCGGTTTCCAGGGTTTTGCTGAACCGGGTATTCTTTGTCATAGCCCAGTTGGCGGGTTTGCGTCGGTTTTCGGTTTTTACAGTCGCAGTGGATCGCCAGAAAAATATTCCAGGATGTAGACCATGAAAGTGACCAGCGAAAAACCCTCCGACGTGGCGTTTCCCGCGCCCCAGCGCAAACAGGTGGCCTGGCAGGCGGTCCAGGCGTTGCTTGAAATGCTCGAGCGTCCGGAGTTCGGACCGGCTGAGCGAATCCCGGCAGAAAGGGACCTGGCCGAACATCTGGGGATCAGCCGGATGACCTTGCGCAAGGCGCTGCAAACACTGATCGATCGCGGGGTCCTGGAGCGCCGTGGCAATCGTGGAACCTTCGTGACCGCTCCGGGCGTCGAACGGCCGCTTAATACGGTGGCGCGTAAAGGCATCGCCGAAGTGGTTGAACAAGCTGGAGCCCGGTCCGGCAGCAAATTGCTCTATTTCGAACAAACCCAGGCCAGCGTCCGCGTCGCCAAACTGCTGAAGATTCAGGAAGGTGATGTGTTGCTGACCATCAGGCGTCTGCGCACCGTGGACCAAAAGCCGTTCTGCATCGAGACCAGTTACATTCCTGCGGCCCGGGTGCCGGAACTGGTGGCGGGGGATTTGATCGAGGGCGGCTCGTTGTATGCGTTGTTGCTGTCGCGCTATCAGATTGAAATAGACAGCGATGAGGGGACGTTAAGCATTGCCACGATGAATGACCAGGAGGCGCGTCTGCTGGAGGTCGATCCCGGGACGGCCGCGTTGGTGTATCGCGGCGTGATTTTCGACACCCAAGGCCAGCCGGTGGAGTATCTGGTCTCGATCAACCACCCGCAGCGTGTGGTGTTCAAACTGGCAGACAGTCGGGTCAACAGCTTTCGCGTCTAAAACCGGTAATCCGCTGGCACCTCCCGAGCGATGAAGTGCTGCATGTGTTCGAGAAAGCTGATTTGCAGTTTCGACGCCGGTCCTTGAACCGGCAACAGCATGTTGAAATCCATCTCGATGGCCGGCTCGAACGCTCTGAACACGACGCCATTGCCCCGGTGCTCGACCGCGCTGATGGCATCGACCAGCGCTATCCCCAATCCTTGTTCGACGAACATGCACATCGGTAGCGACAGTTGGGTCTCCAGGCGCAGTTCACGCTCGACCCCGTGAGCGGCAAATATGGAGTCGATGTGTTGGCGCGAGCCGATGGATTGTGGATACGAAATAAACGCCTCGCCTTGCAGATCCTCCGGGCGGATGGTGGCCTTGTCCTGTAAGCGATGATTGGCCGGCAGTGCACAGAGCATTCGTGTTGCCAGCAGATTTTCCGCGCGCGGGCTCGGGTAGGTGTTGGGCAGTACGATGATGCCCAGATCGCAGCGCTGACCGACCACCAGATCAACGATCTCGCGCGATGAATGCACCACCAGCGAGATCTGCACTTGATCATGTTCAGCCATGAACGCGGCGATGGCTCGCGGCAGGAATGACAGGCCCATGGCCGGTGCGCAAGCGATGTGCAGTGAGCCGCGTTTCAAGCTGCGGATGTCTTGTGCCGCTCGGGCAATGCGCTCCACCCCGAGCAGTGAGCGTTGCACTTCCTGATACAGCGTCATCGCCTCGGCAGTGGGTTGCAATCGGCCCTTGGCGCGGACAAACAAATCAAAGCCGATGTCCTCCTCGAGGCTGGCAATCAGGCGCGTCGCCGCCGGTTGCGAAATGTGCAGCATCTCGGCAGCACGGGTGACGGTCTGGCCGAGGATGACCGCGCGGAAGGCTTCCAGCTGGCGAAGATTCATGGTGATGTCCTTCAGAAAAGCCATAACAAAAAGACATGGCCTTGCCAAAATAAAGCATTTTTCAAGCGCTTGTCTGCTGTTTAGCATCGTCCCTATCAAGATTATCCAGGCGTAATGCCTGCGCCTGGGCTGATTTCCTGGCGTTGAAAGGGCGACAGTGAAGCTCATGCAAAAAACTGATGTCATGATCGTCGGCGGTGGTTTGGTCGGGCTGTCCATTGCTTATGGGCTGGCCTTGATGGGGCGCCAGGTCAGCGTACTGGACGAAGGCGATGATGCCTTGCGCGCGGCCCGTGGCAACTTCGGTCTGCTGTGGGTGCAGGGCAAGGGATACGGGATGAGTGCCTATGCGCAATGGACGCGTGAAGCGGTGGCGCTGTGGCCACGCTTGGCGGCCTCGTTGCAGGCCGATACTGGCATCGACCTTCATCTGCGTCAGCCGGGCGGTTTCCAGCTGTGTTTGAGTGACGAGGAAATGGCCGAGGAAAGCCGTCGGCTGCTCTGGCTGCGCGATGCCATGCAGGGCGATTATCCCTTCGAGTTGCTGGATGGCGAACAACTGAAGGCGCGTCTGCCGGGCGTGGGACCGACGGTCGTGGGTGCCTGCTATTCGCCCATGGACGGGCACGTCAATCCGCTCAAGCTGCTGCGTTCGCTGTACGCCGCCTGCCGGGCGCGTGGAGTCAGGATCATCAATGGTCATCGGGTCAGCGCCATCGGCCAGCGAGCCTCGGGCTTCGAGCTGCAGGCCGGTGAACAACGCTGGTATGCCGGGCGGGTAATCCTGGCCGCCGGGCTCGGCAATCGTGAGCTGGGCGCTCAGTTGGGGATCGACGTGCCCGTGAGTCCCAACCGTGGGCAGATCCTGGTCACCGAGCGCCTCAAACCTTTTCTGCATTACCCCACCACCTACATACGCCAGACCGACGAAGGCACCGTGCAGTTGGGCGACTCGCATGAGTCCGCCGGGCTCGATGACGGCACCGGCAGCGAAGTGATGGCAACGATCGCCGCGCGCGCGGTGCGCTGTTTCCCCCGGTTGGGGCAAGTGCGCCTGGTCCGGGCCTGGGGCGCGCTGCGGGTGATGAGCGCCGATGGCTATCCCATTTACGAAGCCTCCCAGACGTGTCCGGGGGCCGTAGTGGTCAGTTGCCACAGCGGCGTGACCCTGGCGGCGATTCACGCCTTGCGCCTGGCGCCGTGGATCGACGGCGAGTTCGACGATCCGGCAGTAGCGGCGTTCGGCCTTGGGCGCTTTCACCACAAAAGCGAGGTGCGCCATGTCGGTTGATTCGTTGTTTCGGTCGATCGGCCCTGGGCAAAACACCGTGCAGATCGAATTCGAAGGCGCGCCATTGTCAGTGCCGGCCGGCGTGTCACTGGCCGCGGCATTGCTCGGCAGCGGCGTCACTCATACCCGTGAAAGCGCGGTCAACGGCCGGCCCGGCGCGCCCTTTTGCATGATGGGGGTGTGCTTCGAATGCCTGGTCGAGGTCGATGGGCAAGCCAACTGCCAGGCCTGTTTGCTGCCGGTTCGAGCGGGCATGCGAGTGCAGCGTCAGCGTGGCGCTCGCGATGTGCTGGGGGGAGATGAGGAGGTGGCTGATGAATGAGCAAACGGTCGATCTCATCGTGATCGGCGCTGGCCCGGCCGGCATGAGTGCCGCCCTTGAGGCTACGGAACGGGGGCTTTCGGTGGTGGTGCTGGATGAGCAGGGCAGCCCGGGAGGGCAGATCTATCGCAACATCCAGCAGGCCGACGCGCGCAGCCGCCAGCTATTGGGGCGCGACTACGAAGCGGGCGCGCCACTGGTTGCGAAGTTTCTGCAATGCGCCGCCCGATACCTGCCCAACGCGGCGATCTGGCAGGTGACACCGCAGCGTCAGGTGCATTTCCTGATCGAGGGGCGGGCGCAAATCCTCCAGGGGCGGCATGTGTTGATCGCCACCGGGGCGTTCGAGCGACCCATGCCGATTCCAGGCTGGACCTTGCCGGGCGTGATGACCGCCGGTGCCGGGCAGATCTTGCTGAAAAATGCCGCACTGGTGCCGCAAGGCCCCGTGGTACTCGCTGGTTGCGGACCGTTGCTGTACCTGCTGGCGGTGCAATACCTGCGTGCCGGGGTTGCGATTGAAGCGCTGGTGGACACCAGTGGCCGCAACGATCTGCTGCGCGCCTGGCGCAACATCCCAAGCGCCTTGCGCGGCTGGCGCGATTTGCTCAAGGGCCTGCAACTGCTGGTCGAACTGAAGCGCGCCGGCGTCAGGCATTTTCGCGATGCGCGGGATTTGCGTATCGAAGGACAGGCGCACGCCAGCGCCTTGAGCTTCGTCAGCGACGGCCGAGACAGGACCCTTCGCGCTTCGTTGATCCTGCTGCATCAAGGCGTGGTGCCCAACACACAGATCAGCTGGTCGTTGCGCCTGGAACACGACTGGAGCGAACAGCAGTTGTGCTGGATCGCGCGCCGTGACAGCCAAGGTGAAACCAGCCTGCCGGGCATTTACATCGCCGGTGATGGCGGGGCAATCGGCGGGGCGCACGTGGCGCGGCTCGAAGGCCGTCTGGTCGGGCTGGTGATTGCCGCCCGCTCGGGAAAGCTCGATGCGCAACAGGCGCAACGATTCGCCGCGCCGTATCGCAAGGCGTTGCGTCGCCAGCTTGCCGCGCGGCCACTGATCGATGCGTTGTACCGCCCGCAGCAACAAAACCGCATACCCGCCGACGAGGTGATTGTCTGTCGCTGCGAAGAAGTCAGCGCCGGTTCGATTCGCCAGTACGTCGAGCTGGGGTGCCTGGGGCCCAATCAGACCAAGGCGTTCGGTCGCTGCGGCATGGGGCCTTGTCAGGGCCGCCAGTGTGGCTTGAGCGTCACTGAAATCATTGCCGCGCAGCGCCAGGTCTCTGCCACAGAAGTCGGCTACTACCGCATTCGCTCACCGCTCAAACCCATCACCCTTGCCCAACTATCAACCGAGACACCTTTGACCCAGGAGCCTGTATGAGCCTTATCCAACGTATCGAAAGCAACCCACGCCTGAGCCGCAGCGTCGTGCACAACGGCGTTGCCTGGCTGAGCGGCATCGTCGCCGCCGATTGCAGCCAGGACATCCGTGGCCAGACGCGCCAAGTGCTGCAACGGGTCGACGAGTTGCTGGAAATCTCCGGCAGTGACAAGAGCCGGCTGCTCAGTGTGCAGATCTGGATGAAAGACATGAGTGCCGATTTCGCCGGCATGAATGAAACCTGGAGTGCCTGGGTCGATGCCGCGCAAACGCCGGCACGCGCCACCGCCCAGGTGATGTTCGATGATCCGCAGATCCTGTTGGAGTTGATCGTCACCGCCGCCGTCTGAGTGTTGCCCGACCCCGTTGCGCCGGTTCCACACGGCGCAACAACGGAATAGGGGCCATCAGAGCCGCCATCTCCGCCTGTTCACATTTCCGCTGCCATAACGGACGCCTTCCTTTGCGGAGCGCCCGAACGAAACAACATCGCATCTGGAGCCATGTATGAACGTAAAAAATACGCTATTGAAGGCTGGTCTCATCTCACTGCTGGCATTGGCCGGCAACCTGCACGCGGCGGAGCAGCCGCTGCGCCTGGGCATAGAAGCGGCTTATCCGCCGTTCGCTTCGAAGACTCCCGATAACCAGATTGTCGGTTTCGACTACGACATCGGCCAGGCCTTGTGCGCGCAAATGAAAGTCCAGTGCGAGTGGAAGGAACAAGAGTTCGACGGCCTGATTCCCGCGCTCAAGGTGAAGAAAGTCGACGCGGTGATTTCTTCGATGTCGATGACCCCGGAGCGTCTCAAGTCGGTCGACTTCAGCAATCGCTACTACCGAATTCCGGCGCGCCTGGTGTTCAAGAAAGGCAGCGGCATCGTCGACATTCCGGCGCAGCTCAAGGGCAAACGCATTGGCGTTCAGCGCGCGACCAACTTCGATCGATACGTCACCGAGAAATTCGCCCCGGCGGGTGCCGAAGTGGTGCGCTACGGCTCGCAGAACGAAATCTTCCTCGACCTGCTGGGCGGGCGCCTCGACGCAACCATGGCCAGTTCGGTGGTGATCGACGAAAGCCTGTTGAAGCGGCCGGAAGGGCAGGATTAC
Organism: Pseudomonas sp. NPDC087342; assembly: GCF_044744265.1. Classification (NCBI taxonomy): domain Bacteria; kingdom Pseudomonadati; phylum Pseudomonadota; class Gammaproteobacteria; order Pseudomonadales; family Pseudomonadaceae; genus Pseudomonas; species Pseudomonas sp. NPDC087342. The sequence continues at coordinate 1,022,840 of NZ_JBIUXZ010000001.1, read as the reverse complement.
GAATTCGTCGGCCCGAACTTCACTGAAGAGCTATTCTTCGGCACAGGCATCGGCATTGCCGTGCGCAAGAACGATCCGCTGGCAGGCCGTTTCAACCAGGCCCTGGCGGCGATTCGGGCTGATGGCACCTACGACAAAATTCGCCAGAAGTATTTCGACTTCGACATCTACGGCGATTAAGCCGCGTGTGTTCTATCGGCACGCTTGCTTGAGCCGGCGTGCCGTTCTTTTTGATCAGGAGGCGGGATGCAAACCAAGGCTTTTCTCAGTGAACAAGAGGTTTCACACCTGCTGTCTACGGCAAAACAGTTGGCACAGGCGCGCAACTGGGGCGTGGCGATTGCAGTCGTCGACGACGGCGGGCATCCGCTGGGGCTGCTGCGTCTGGACGGTGCGGCGCCGATCGCCGGCTACATCGCCACCGAAAAGGCCCGCACTGCAGCGCTGGGCCGTCGCGACAGCAAGTTTTACGAAGACATGATCAATGGCGGGCGTCAGGCGTTTTTAAGTGCGCCGAACTTGCAAGGCATGCTCGAGGGCGGCGTTGCCATCTGGCACGAGGGCCACTGCATAGGTGCAGTTGGTGTGTCCGGCGTCAAGGCTGAACAGGATGCCGAACTGGCCCGGTTAGTGGTTGATGCCCTGCCATCCATGTAAATCCTTTTGGTTTGATTCAGGCTTTTGAAGTCAAATAAAATCAATAGCTTGCAATCGAAATCTGATGCAAATCCTTGTTTGTTTCCCGCCGTTAAAGATGAGCGCCGGCATCAAACTTCGCCCCGGCGGACGGGGCAGTCACCGGATCGTGCAGCAACGAGTAGCCTCGGTCGAGCAGCGTGCGGCCGATAAAGCGCGATCCCACCTCATTCAAGTGCGAATCATCCAGGTACAGCAGTTGGCCGTTGATAATCGGGCTGCACACGCCTTCCGGGCATATCACCTGGTTAGGATCGATGAAGTGCACCTGCGGGAACTCCACACGTATATCAGCCCAATAAGGCGCTAATGCACTTTGGGTAACCGAGCAATCGTGGTTGGTACCGAACATCAGGTGACGAATCGGGCAACTGGCGGCTTTGTCGATGTGTTGGTTCCTCAGGATGACGATGACTTCGCCACTGTTCTCCACTGCGCGCTTGATACTCGCTTCGACCATGTCATGGGCAATCGCATCCCTGGGCCAGATCGCCGCCAGCACTACATAACGGTAATGGTTGCGCTCGATCAGGCTGAACACCCGTTCGTTGCGTTTTGCACAATGGGCGGCATAGACCGCCGACATGTCGATGGTGTAGCCGACAATCGGCGGGCACGAGTCCATGGTGTAGTCCATGATCGACAGGTTGTTCGGCTTGGCCAGCAGATCGACCATGCCGGTGAAGTGATTGGCAAACGAATCACCGATCATGATGCCGTCCAGCTCGGGTTTTTTGACCCCCAAACGACACGCGTCATTGGGCTCAGTGCTGTACAGGGCATTGGTGACGTGGCAGCCCTTGCGAATCTCGCTCGGCTTTTGCAGGGTCATCGCTTCAAGGACTGAAACTTCAGGACTGAAACGTTGCGGGAATCCGTTGAAATGCAGACTCAGCACCGCCAACGCCGCCAGGCTCAATGCCGGAAAGGCGAATCGACGTGTGAACACCCGGGAAAAGTGCCACGTCGCCCCATCACGCCGAAACGGCACCTCGACATAGCGCCAGGATAGCCACGCGAGGATGATCGAGCTCGCGATCAGCATCACCCCGACCGGCAAATTGATGGGGATCTCCAGGTAATTCAGGTAGGCAATCAGCGGCCAGTGCCACAAATAGAGCGAATAGGAAATCAAGCCGATGAACACCATGGGCCGGCTGGTGAGCAAGCGCGAGCGCATCTCGCCGCTGCCGGCCAGGATCAACAGCGCAGCTCCCAGGCAAGGGATCAGGGCGTTAAGCCCGGGGAAGGTAGAGTCCGCGTCCAGGCCGAACAGCGAAAAACCGATCAACAGGAAGCCCGCCACAGCGACGCCGTGGGCCGTCAACTTGCCGATGTTGCGCGGTTGATTCAGGTAGACCGCCAGCAACCCACCCAACATCAATTCGAAAAAGCGCGTAGGCAGCAGGTAATAGGCGGCCGTCGCGAAGACGCCTGTCGCGTATTGTGAAACGCCTACCGCAACCACCACGCCAATGCCCAATATTGGCAATACATAGCGCGGCGCGAAGCGATAGAGCAACACAATGAACAACGGCCAGAGCAGGTAGAACTGTTCTTCAATGCCCAGCGACCAAGTATGTAGCAGCGGCGCTTCATGGGCGTCAGCGGCGAAGTAGTTGCCGTACTTCATCCAGATATAGACGTTCGAGACGCCCAGCAAAGACAGGAGTGCGCTGACGTTAAGCCGGATCAGGTCGACCGGGGAAAGGATAAAGATCCCGACAATCACGGTCGCCAGCAATACCGTTACCAACGCAGGAACAATCCGATTGATGCGTCGCTGATAAAAGCCCTTCAGCGAGAAAGCACCGAGCTTGACCTCGGAAAACACCTGGGAGGTGATCAAAAAACCGGAAATCACAAAAAAGATATCAACGCCTACGAAACCCCCAGGTAGCAGGGTGGTTTTGATGTGATGCAAAAGCACCGCAATAACCGCCACAGCCCGCAGTCCATCGATGTCGGAGCGGTACTTTCCTTTAGCCATGTGCCTGACCATCCCTATGCTGTTGCATCTATTGGGTGTCCGGCTCATGGCAGAAACTGTCAAGATTTGGACGTAGTTAACCTCCAATATCATTTGTAGTTGGAAATTTGACGGTAAGCAAAATTGAAAATGGAATAACGGCGTCGATTGAGGAAGGCATCAGGGCGTGTCAGTTGGAGTCCGTCATCAGACATACTTTAATATCAAGCAGTTGCTGGCGATACCTGATGTAAATCCTTGTTTGTTGCCGGAGCACTTTTTTTGGGGGCTGTACCGGTGATCGGTATCTATGAATCATTCACCGAACTACGCGCTCAACTGATCCGGGAGCATTTGCTCTCAGTCGTGGCAAGACGGGAGGGTTGACCCAATGACATCTGTCGATGATTTCAGGATCAAGTCACATGAGCTGCTGATGGATCTGGACGCTGCAACGACGGAGATGATGGAGCTGATTTCATCCCGGTCGGTGTCGGGGCCAATATGGGAAGACGCCGTCAAACGCCAGCACGATGCTTATGTGCACTGGAACGCGTTCATCAATAGTCGCGATGGTAGCGATCCGCCCGATGTCACGCCTGTCGCCTGAATAGACCAGGATGGACACCGTTGCGGATCGCTGGTTGGAGTACAGCGGGTCAGCTAAACGAAAGGCTGGCCTCTGAATCCGCGTGGCAGACGTTGCATTCCGGCCATCGCGGTCAGACGCTGAACCCACTCGGCACGCCAGTCATTGGCGGTATGAGTGACCTTGGCCTTGCGCGCCGCGCGCCGTGCCGCATTGCGTTCGTCTTTTCGTGCGTCCTTGAACGCATCGGTGTTGCGGCAACTTCTGCATTTGACCTGGGCGAGTATTTTGCTCGAAACCAGTTTGCTGCCTGTATGACCGCAGGCCAGATGCCCGCTGACTTTGAAGTGAGTGACCATTGGGACGTCTCCTTTGTGACGTGTGATCGTTTGACCTCCAGCGGTCGGCAGCGTTCGTTAGTGGAATCCAGGGCAAAAAAAGGCCCGCATGCGGGCGGGCCAAGGGATTCTTCAAAGGAGTGGGTCCACAGTAGGGCGTCGGTTGTGAACAGGATGTGAAAGCCATCGGGCAAAAAAAAGCCCAGCGCGTGGCCGGGTTGCGGGTGTGGCAGGAGGCTATCAGGCAGGCAGGGTCTCGGTGACAAGGCAGTCGCCGTTCATGCTTCCTGAGTCAGGCCTGTCCTTAATGATTATCTGAACCGGGGCAGCGGTGGTTCGACAGGGCGCAGAGATGACAGCGTGCTGCGAATCAGCGGTGCGTCTTTCTCGATGTCGTTCAGCCGGTCACGAATTTTCAGGGCCGTAGGATGCCCGCCTTGATGATCGACCCAGTCGGCAATCTCCTTGCACGCGGCCGCGAGTCTTGCCTGACGTGAATCAAGCAGGGTAAGCAGGGTGGTGATGGACTCTTTTTCGGACATGACACACCTCCATTTAAAGCAAACCTGGCAGTTGCAGCAAAAAGCCCGCTGATGCGAGCTCTCTGCCGATGGGGTCGCTGGTCCTTCAGCTGATTTCAGTATAGCCCCGGTAAAAAATCCTGGAGTTATTCAGCTTTGCCGGGCTGTCACTTGTGAGCGGGCGTTGAGTTGGTGACATTCACGGCGGGCGTCTTCTTCATGATCGTAACCGTCACCGATAAAGCCGCGGGTGCGGGTATCGGCGATGCGATACCAGACGGCGGCGTCGGGTGGCGCGTGGTTCACTTCTCCGGCCCGGCGGCCATGAATGATGATTTTGTTGCAACGCTTCACAACGAAAATGTCTTCCATGGCACCACCGTAGCTGATTCGTATTCAGATCAACTATAGAAGCCCTTTGCGATCGTGCAAAAAATAGACAGGTCAGTTCGTCGGTTGGTTGCCTGTTCAAGCACCGACCGATTCAAGCTGCCAGCCCCGCGGTCGCCATTTCAACGTGTGGGTCGGTGCCAGCGCGGCGAGGAACGCGGGGTCGTGGGAGGCCATTGCGGCCGGCGGTCAGGATTTTTCGGCGGCAGCGACCATCTTCTCCAAGAAGATCGCTAGCCCGACTTCTTCAGCCCTGAGCCCTTTACGCACCCGTGGTCGCGGCAATTCGGCCAACGCCCCCAGCAAGAATCCATCCAGCACCGCCGGGTGGATGTAGCACTTGCGGCACACCGCCGGGGTGTTGCCCAGTTGTTTGGCGACGTTCTTGACCATTTCCACCACATGCCGCTTGGCGTCGGATTCCGGCTCCCATTGCAGTTCGCGCAACACCGCCAACGCCAGTGCGCTGCCGGCCCAGGTGCGGTAATCCTTGGCGGTGAAATCGGCGCCGGTGAGGGTTTGCAGGTAGGCGTTGACGTCGGAGGAGGTGACGGTGTGTCGCTCGCCGTTTTCGTCGAGGTACTGAAACAGGTTTTGCCCGGGGATTTCCAGGCAGCGCTTGATGATCCGCGCCAGGCGCCGGTCTTTCACGGTGATCTGGTGTTCGACGCCACTCTTGCCGCGAAACTGGAACAGGATTGCGCTGCCATTCACCTCGACATGTCGGTTGCGCAGGGTGGTCAGGCCATAGGAACGGTTGTCCCGAGCGTATTGAGTGTTGCCGACGCGGATCAGCGTTGCGTCGAGCAAGGTGATGACCGTGGCCATGACCTTGTCGCGGCTGAAACCCGGCGCCTCCAGCAGGGCTTCCAGTTGCTTGCGCAGTTTTGGCAGGGCAAGGCCGAAGTCGCGCAATCGCGAGTACTTGTCGGCATCGCGTACTTCGCGCCAGCGCGCGTGATAACGGTATTGCTTGCGACCCCGGGCATCGCGGCCGGTGGCTTGCAGATGGCCGCGCGGGTCGGCGCTGATCCACACGTCGATGTAGGCCGGTGGCACCGCAAGAGCGTTGATGCGCTTGATTTCGTCGGGATCGGTGATGCGCTGGCCCGCCGGATCGAAATAACAGAACTTGCCGCGCAGTTTCTTGCGGGTAATGCCGGGCTGGGTGTCATCGACGTAATGCAGGTCGGGCGGCAACACATCGATCAGCGCGGTATCGGGCATGGCAGTAGTCCTTGGCAACGAGTAGAGGGCTTGTAAAACCATTGACCGCGCGCTGTTGCCGTGGTGCCAACGGATTCAAGCCAGCACAGCGACTGCCTTAATCTGCGCCCATAACGCCTGGCCAGGATGAATGCCCAGTTGATCCCGGGAATAGCGGGTGATTCGTGCCAGTAACGGCGTGCCGCCAGCGTCGAGTCGGATCAGCACATGGGCGGCGTTGTCCGCGCCCAGTTCACTGATCACCGTCACCGGCAGACGATTGAGGATGCTGCTCTGCTCGACGCTGTGCAGGCTCAAACTGACGTCTCGCGCCTGCACTTTGCAGCGCAGGGCCTGGCCTTCAGTCATCGGCGAATGGGGCACGCGCAGGCTCAGGCCGGAATTCGGCAGTTGTAAGGTCAGCAGTTGATAAGCGCTGTCGTAGGCGCTGACGTGTCCTTCAATCACCACGCCAGCGTCGTCGCCCAGCGCCAGCGGCAGGTCGAGCCGGGCCAGGGTTTCTCCGATCGGGCCGCTGGCCAGAGCCTGGCCGTCGCTGAGCAGCACAATATGGTCGGCCAGTCGTGCCACTTCATCTTGGGAATGACTGACGTACAGCACTGGAATATCCAGCTCGTCGTGCAGTCGTTGCAGGTACGGCAGGATCTCGTTTTTGCGCCGGCTATCCAGCGCCGCCAGCGGTTCGTCCATCAACAACAGTTTCGGGCTGGTGAGCAACGCGCGGGCAATGCCGATGCGCTGGCGCTCGCCGCCGGACAGGTGTTGCGGATGCCGGTCGAGCAAATGGCCGATGCCCAGCAGTTCGGTGGCGTGGGCCATATCGACCCGGCGCTGCTGTTTCGGAATGCGTTTGAGGCCGAATTCCAGATTGGCCAGCACCGACAAATGCGGAAACAGGCTGGCCTCTTGAAACACATATCCGAGAGCGCGTTTGTGCGGCGGGACGAAAATCTTCCGGCTGCTGTCCTGCCAGACTTCATCGTTGATCTGGATAAAGCCTTCGTCGGCTTTCTCCAATCCGGCAATGCAGCGCAGGCAAGTGGTCTTGCCCGAGCCGGAGTGGCCGAACAAGGCAGTGACGCCACGACCGGGCATTTGCAGGTCCACATCGAGGGCGAACCCCGAGTAACTCAGTTTCAGACGGGTGTGAATCATCGATCAGCTCCAGCCCGCTTTGGTTTTACGGCTGGAGTAGAGCGCCAGCAACACCAGGAAAGAGAACACCAACATTGCCCCAGCCAGCCAGTGGGCCTGGGCATATTCCATGGCTTCGACGTGATCGTAGATCTGCACCGACACCACGCGGGTCTTGTCCGGGATGTTGCCACCGATCATCAGCACCACGCCGAACTCGCCGACCGTATGCGCGAAACCGAGAATCGCGGCGGTGATAAAACCGGGGCGGGCCAGTGGCAGGATCACGCTAAAGAAAGTGTCCCAAGGATTGGCGCGCAACGTGGCGGCGACTTCCAAGGGGCGGGTGCCAATGGCGGAAAAAGCGTTTTGCAGCGGTTGCACCACGAACGGCATCGAATAGAGCACCGAGCCGATCACCAACCCCGCAAAACTGAAGGTGAGGGTGCCGAATCCCAGTGATTGGGTGAACTGGCCGACGAAGCCGTGAGGCCCGAGCGCCAGTAATAAATAGAAGCCAATCACCGTGGGCGGCAACACCAGCGGCAAGGCAACGATCGCCCCGACCGGGCCGCGCAGCCAGGAGCGGGTGCGCGACAGCCATAATGCAATCGGAGTGCCGATCACCAACAGGATGACGGTCGTCAGGGACGCCAGTTTCAGGGTCAGCCAGATGGCGGAAAAATCGGCACTCGTCAGCGTCATTTAGAGTTGGTAACCGTAGGACTTGATGACGGCAGCGGCTTTCGGACCTTTCAGGTATTCAACCAGTGCCTTGGCGGCCGGGTTGTCTTTGCCTTTGTTGAGGATCACCGCGTCTTGTTTGATCGGGTCGTGCAGGCTCGCAGGAACGATCCAGGCCGAACCGCTGGTGACTTTGCCGTCTTTGTAGATCTGCGACAAGGCTACGAAGCCCAATTCGGCATTGCCGGTGGAAACGAACTGGTAGGCCTGGGTGATGTTCTGGCCTTCAACGATCTTGTCCTTGACCTTGTCGGTCAGGCCTTCTTTGGCCAGTACCTGTGTGGCAGCCAAGCCATACGGTGCGGCTTTCGGGTTGGCGATGGAAAGGTGCTGGTATTCGTTTTTCTTGAGTACTTCGCCCTTGGCATCGACATAACCTTCCTTGGCCGACCACAGCGCGAGGGTGCCGATGGCGTAGGTGAAGCGCGAGCCTTTGACGGTATCGCCTTCGGTTTCGAGTTTTTGCGGGGTGGTGTCGTCCGCCGAGAGGAACACTTCGAACGGCGCGCCGTTCTTGATCTGGGTGTAGAACTGACCGGTCGCGCCATAGGCCGCTACCAGTTTATGCCCGGTGTCTTTTTCGAAATCGGCGGCGATCGCCTGGATCGGCGCGGTGAAGTTGGCGGCGACAGCCACTTGGACTTCATCCGCCTGGGCCGAGCCTAAAGCGAAGACAGTGAGCAGGCTCGCCAGGCAAGTAGGGGCAAAACGAGAGGCACGAATGGTCATGGAACGGCTCCGTGGTAGGCAAGTGCAGTGGGCAGTTTTTATAGGGGTGAACTGCGCCGATGCGAGGGGTGAAACGCTATATATCGGAATATATAGCGAAATGCCTGTAAACGGAACTTGTTGGTATTGCGCGGGATTGATTGGGATTGCAGGGGTACCGCTATCCCTTGTGGGAGCGAGCCTGCTCGCGAAGGCGATGGATCAGTCAACATGTCTATTGAATGTTGATCCGCTTTCGCGAGCAGGCTCGCTCCCACAGGGGTTTATGGTGTTTTCAGGTTAGCGCTGGGTCAGTTTGGCCAAAGCCTCTTCAGCCAAGCGCCGGGTCAGCTCCGCCGTGGGCAATTCAACGCCCAACCTGAACGCCTGCCCGGCCCAAAGGTTGGCAAAATCCGCCGGATCCTTGGCCCGCAATGGCATCAATGCACCGCCAGCCAAAGGAAAGGCTGGGGCCTTGTCGCTCATTGGCCCTATCTCACGCATCACCCGATTCAGCAGTCCGCGCGCCGGGCGCCCGGTGAAGAGATTAGTGACGGCGGTTTCGCTTTCCTTGGCGGTGCGCAAGGCCTTGTGGTGCGCCGCGCTGATCTTGGCTTCCGGCGTAAACAAATACGCCGTCCCCACTTGCACCGCCGAGGCACCCAGGTGAAACGCGGCGGCAATTCCGCGCGCGTCCGTAATTCCGCCAGCAGCAATTACCGGCACTTTCACGGCATCGACGATTTGCGGCACCAGCGCGAAAGTGCCGACCTGACTGGTCAAGTCAGCGCTGAGAAACATCCCGCGATGACCACCAGCCTCATAACCCATGGCGATGATCGCGTCGCAGCCGCGCTGCTCCAGCCACACCGCCTCATCAACGGTCGTAGCCGACGACAGGATTTTCGCTCCGGTAGCTTTCACCCGATCCAGCAGGGATTTTTCCGGCAGGCCGAAGTGGAAACTCACGACTTCGGGGCGAAATTCTTCGATCAATGCGCAAGCAACTTCGTCGAACGGCGCACGATTGGACACCGGCGTCGGCGCGTCGAAATCAGCGCCCAGTTCACGGTAGTACGGCTCCAGCAGATTCTTCCAGTCCCGCGCCTTTTGCTCGTCGGGCGCTGGCGGTTGATGGCAGAAAAAATTGACGTTGAACGGCCGCTGGCTGTGCTGGCGGATGGTCTTCAGCTCTTCGCGCAACTGCTCGATGCTCAACAGCGCGGCGGGCAATGAGCCCAGGCCGCCGGCGTTGCTCGCCGCAATCACCATGGCTGAATCGTGGGCGCCAGCCATCGGCGCCTGGATGATCGGCAGTTCGATCCCGAGCAAGTCAAGAATGCGGGTGTCTGGCCATTGGCTCATTTGAAGCTTCTCCGACATCGACGGTATTGCCCGTTTTGTATCAGCAACGGGGAGGGCAGGCCAGTCGGTTTTTCTGAACGGTCCGGGTCGGTTTTTCAGAATGGACCGACGCTAGTGTTTATGCTTCTGGCAGCCAGGGGGCCGCGAGTGCCAGCGCGCCGTGACCGCCACGCCGGACGCAGGCCAACACCTGCACCCACGTCAGTTCGGTCAGGCGAACCTGGGAGGCCGGGACCACGCGCACTTCGCCCGACGTACCGCCCGCCGGGCCTGCATCAAGGATAAACACCGAATACCACGCCTGTTGCTGTTCAAGCACCAGGCAAAACAACCAGCCGTCGTCTTCATTGATCAACCCGACCTTCGCGCCCTCGACATTTTCCAGGCCGGCGAGGTGCGCTGTCGCATCCTTGAGCAGGGCATAACCCGGCACTTTGCCGAGCACGTTGTCTTCCAGTGCATTGAACAGTGAGGTGCCCAACCGGGTCTTGGCCAGAATCCCGGCGAAAAAACAGATCAACACCAGCACCACCAATGCCACGAGGGTGAACAGTGTCACCCCGGCGACGCTGTACTCGGCAAACATCGGCAGCAGTTTGTGAATCGGTTCGCGCAGCAGATGCACGCCTTTTTCCAGCAGCAAAAACACCAGCACCAACGGCAGGATAAACAGCAGCCCACCGGCCACGGTGGTTTTGATAAAACGAAACATGGCAGCCCCTTTAAGCGGTCATTCAAACGGCATTCAACGGCGATGGAATCCGCCGCCACCCCCTCCGCCAAACGAGCGATTCATGACCTGGGAGGAGTTGTGATAGTTGTTGAAGCGTTCATTGCCGAAAGAGCGCGCCGCCGATTCGCGGTTCAGATTCTGCAACTGGGTATTGTTCGTCGGATTGACCCGTGTCGCGTTGCCCTTGACCATCGATTGCCAGCCGTCGTCAGTCTTTTTGTAGACGTTGCCGTCATGCCCGGCGTAGACGTTGTCGCCCACCTTGGCGGCGCCACTGTTGCGTCCGCGTATGGCGCCGTACTGAGTGGTTTTGTCAGTGTTAGGGTTGTAGACCGCGCCGCGATTGGCGGTGACCTGGGTGCCGTTGCGCACGTTGCCCGCTGTGACTTTGCCGCCGGCAATCGCTGCGCCGCCAGGCCCGACGATCTCGCCGCTGCGCCCGGCAGCGTAGTTGCCGGTGTAGACGTTGTGCACCGCGCCGCGCTGCCCGGCCGTGGCGATACCGGTGCGCGAGTTGTAGGAAGAACCGACCTGACCGGCCCAGCGGTTGCCGGTCCAGGCGTTGTAGCCCGCGCCGTAACGGCTGACCGAAGCACGATCACCCCATTGGCGATAGATGTTGCCGGTGCTGCCCGCCCAGCCGCCAGGACCCCAAGCCACCGCACCGCCGTGATAACCGTAGGCCGCGCCCCCCCACGGCATCGGCGCCGGGTAAAGGTGCGGACCCCAGGCGTAACCCCAACCGTAATTGCCCCACCAGGGGTAGGCGCCCCAGCCCCAGCCCATGGCCACGGTGCTGCCGCCCCAGCTCCAGCCAAAACCGAAGCCGAAGGTCCAGCCAGTCCACGGGGTATAGCGAATCGCGACGCCAAAACCGTAGGTCACTGGCGGGCCATACCAGACAGTGCCGACCCACGGCGTATATGGGTAACCGGTGCCATAAACCACCACGCCACTGGCCGGGTCCACCGTGGAGCCTTGATACCCCGGCGTATACCCTACGACCACTGTATCGCCGTTGGCCTCATAGACTTTCACGTAGGTGATGTAGTGCATCGGCGAGCTCGGCGGAATCGAGTAAATCACCGCCGGCACCGAAGTCGCGACCGACCACGGGCCCTGGACCGATGTGGCGTTGAACCAGATCCCGTTCTCCACCGCATACCAACTCTTGGCATCGACCATGATGATGGGCGTCGGCGTGTTCACCACGTATTGCAGCGGCGTACCGCTGATGGCCTTGAGTTGCGGTTGACCGTCGAACTGCGGCGCGGTCATTTTCACCTGGCTCTTCTTGATGGCCGAGGTCTGCGGGATCGTCGCAGCAATCGCTGCTTCACGGGCCTGGGGCGTCCCGGCCACCGACGCCTTGACGTTCTCTTTGGCGCTGTCATCCGGGATGTTGGCGAAGTCGGCCGGCAGTTTGTCCGCTGGGGCGAAGGTCCACGGGCCTTTCATGTCCGTCGCTTTGAACCAGCGCCCGGAGATCAGCACATAGCTGTCCTGGTCGCCGATTTCCTTGAAAATGTGCCCGGTGGTGTTGGTCACGTAGAGCAATTGCGTGTTCTGGATCGGCTGCCATTGCGGCGCGCCATCGGTGACGATCAACTCGGTAGGTGCCGTCGCGATATGAATCTGTGGGATGGGTGGCTTGGCCAGTGTAGGAATTTTGTCCTTCGGATCACTCTGGCCGGTCAGCAAATCAACCTGACGACTCTGGATCGCGGCTTTTTTGGCTTTTTCCAGATCGGCGGAGGGCGAGGGAAGCGCTGCGTACGGTCCGTCGAGCTGATTGGCGGCCATCCAGCCGTCGAACACATGCAGGTAATGTTTGCCCTGGGCATCCTTCAGCAGTAACGGACGGGTGTTGATCACCCGTTGCAACGCCGTGCCGTCCACCGGCCGGTAAGCCGGCTCGCCATCGATGTACACCAGCAGCGCCGGGACATCGGAGGTGATGATGGTCGGCGGGGTGTTTTCGATCGGATCGCTGCTGGACTTCTGTTCCGCCGCGAGTACGCCGACGGCGGCTTCGAGCTGGTCCAGGGAAATGGTTTTCTTGCGGTTCGCCGCGTCTTTTTTCAGGGCGGCGACCCAGACGTCGGACTGCGCGGCACTGGACGGGAAATCTGCTTTGATCAGGGTGTATTGATCGAGCGCCACCCAACGCGTGGCTTTATCCACGAGGGTATGGGCGCTGAACTGGACGATGCCATAAGTGGATTTTCCATCGGCCCCGGTGGCTTCGACCGCCGCCCGGGCCTGTAGGGTATAACCGTCCCAACTGTCGAGTTGCGGCTGATAGATCGTCAGTTTGGTATCACCGGCGGTCAGGACTTGCGGCCAGCTCGGGCTCGCTGCCGCCTGAGCCGCAGGGGCTTTCGATGCTTGCGGCTGTGCAGCCTGGGCGCCACTCAATGCCAGCAAACAGAGCATCAGCAAAACGGTAAACGAGCGAAGGCAAGGCATTGTCAGCTCCATCGACAGGGCGGTTTTTTCAGGTAATTCAAGGCCGCGAAAAAAGCATAGCCTCCGGTGTTGGAAACGCTCGGTGGATTTGGCGATTGGATGAAAGTCGGGTACGGCAATGTGTTGCATTGTGTTATTTCAATGTCACCAACCTCAGCGAACCCATCGGGAGAGAGCAATGTTCAAGGGCATTTTGATCGACAAAGACGACAGCGGTTACCGGGCCACACTGCAAGAGATCAATGACGATCAACTGCCTGAAGGCGATGTGACGGTACGCGTGGCGTACAGCACGCTGAATTTCAAGGATGGCCTGGCGATCACCGGCAGCAGCCCGGTGGTGCGAAAATTCCCCATGGTGCCGGGGATCGATCTGGCAGGCAGCGTCGAAGTCAGCGGGCATCCGGACTACAAGGTCGGTGACCTTGTCGTACTTAATGGCTGGGGCGTGGGCGAAGGGCATTGGGGCGGACTGGCGCAGAAAGCGCGGCTCAATGGCGACTGGCTGATTCCACTGCCGAAGGCGTTCACGACGGCGCAGGCCATGGCCATTGGCACCGCCGGTTACACGGCGATGCTCTGCATCCTCGCGCTTGAGCACAACGGTGTCACGCCGGATCAGGGCGAAGTATTGGTGACCGGCGCCAACGGTGGGGTCGGCAGCTTTGCCATCGCACTGTTAAGCAAGCTCGGTTACCGGGTGGTGGCGTCGACCGGACGCACCTCGGAGCACGACTACCTTAAACAGTTGGGCGCCAGCGATATCGTCGACCGCGCCACGCTGTCCGAACCCGGCAAACCGCTGGCCAAGGAACGTTGGGCGGCGGTGATCGATTCGGTCGGCAGTCACACCTTGGCCAACGCCTGCGCCAGCACCAAGGCCAACGGCACGGTCGCAGCGTGTGGTCTGGCGCAAGGCATGGACTTTCCGGCCTCCGTTGCGCCGTTCATTTTGCGCGGTGTGACCCTCGCCGGGATCAACAGCGTGACTCAGCCGAAAGCCAAGCGGGTGCAGGCCTGGAATCGCCTCGCGGAGGATCTGGACTTTGCCTTGCTGCCGCTGATCAGCCACGACATTGGCCTGAGCGAAGCCATCGAAGCCGCACCGCGCTTGCTCGCGGGTCAGTTGCGGGGCAGGGTTGTGGTCGACGTCAATCGCTGAAGGGCGGCGTAGTTGCGGCTCGAAAGGGCCGCGATGGCGGCAACGGCACTTGCTAAGGCTGGTTTTCCCGCTCCAGCAGTTGCCGCTTGCGCTCCACACCCCAGCGATAACCCGACAGGTTACCGTCGCTGCGCACCACTCGGTGACAGGGGATCGCCACGGCCAGGTTGTTCGCGCCACAGGCCTGGGCCACGGCGCGCACCGCTTTCGGCGAACCGATGCGCTGGGCGATGTCGGCGTAACTGGCAGTGGCGCCGGCAGGGATTTCCCGCAGGGCTTGCCAGACTCGTTCCTGAAAAGCTGTGCCGCGCACATCCAGGGGCAAGTCCAGGCCGATGGCGGGCGCCTCGATGAAGCCGACGACTTGGGCGATCAATTGCTCGAATCCGTGATCGGCTCCGATCAGGTTGGCACGGCGAAACTTGTCCTGCAGATCGCACACCAGTTGGTGTGGATCGTCCCCCAACAGAATCGCGCAGATTCCCCGTTCACTTTGCGCCACCAGGATCGCCCCAAGGGAACATTGACCGACCGCAAAGCGGATGTCGTTGTTCTGGCCTTCGGCGCGATAATCTCCGGGTTTCATGCCCAATAACTGATCGGCCGCCTCGTAGAATCGGCTGTTCGAATTGAAACCTGCGTCATACAGCGCGTCAGTCACCGAACCGCCGACACTCAAGCGCTCGCGAACCTTGCGTGAGCGGTGTGCGCTGGCGTAGCCCTTGGGCGTCAGGCCAGTGACGGCTTTAAACACGCGATGGAAGTGGAAGCTGCTGAGGCCCGCCGCGACCGCCAGTTCACTCAACGCCGGCAAGGTTTCGGCGGATTCGATCTGGCGACACGCCGCCGCCACCGTCGCAGCATGCTGGGCGGCCACAGCGCTTTGATCCTTCGCCGCCCGTTTGCTCGGGCGATAACCCGCTGCCTGGGCCTGCTCGGCGGTATCGAAGAATTCGACGTTCTGCGGTTTCGGCAAGCGCGCCAGGCTGCTGGGACGGCAATAGATGCCGGTGGTTTTCACCGCGTAGACAAACTGCCCGTCAGCCTTGGAGTCGCGGGCAACTACAGCCGCCCAGCGTGGGTCGTTCTCGGTCGCAATGTGGGTAGAAGGGGTGGTCATGGCTTCAGGTCCGTTGACGGGTTTCATACAGATTAAGCAGTCGGCGGGAACGCAACACTCCGGGTCTTGCGGTCAAATTCAACCCGCGCTACGAAACGTGAAATTGATCCGCTGTTCGCCGAGTCGCGAGTGCTGGCCGTCCTTGATTGGCAAGACGCCGTGATAACGCAAGCGATCAACACCGCCCCAGACCACGATGTCCCCATGAAACAGCGGCACACGCTGACTCTTGTCGCTGCGTTCGAAGCCGCCAAACAAAAACATCGCCGGTAAGCCGAGGGATACCGAAACGATGGGCGCTGCGTAGGAACCTTCGTCTTTATCCTGATGCAAAGACATCTTGGCCCCAGGGATATAGCGGTTGATCAGGCAGGAATCCGGCACGAAGTCGTCAAATCCTGCGTCCCGTGCCGCCGCTTGTGCCAGCTCGAAAAACACCTCGGGCATCGTCGGCCAGGGTTGCCCGGTTTGCGGATCGTTGCGGGTGTAACGATAGCCGCTGCGGTCCGTGGTCCAGCCCAGTGTGCCGCAACTGCTCAGGGCCACCGACATGGTAAAACCGCCGGGCGTGACCATTTGCCGAAACGGCGCGGCCAGTAGAACGGCTTCCAGCGCCGGTAACAATCGGTCGATCAGGGGCAGGGCAAAGCCCCGGAGCACGTAGGACTGTTCGCCGATCTGTTCGCGGCGGGGCGGCTGTTCGGGCTCGCTGTCTGCGAACAAATCGAGGGTGATCGGGTTCATGGGTTCATGGGTTCATAGCGCATAGTGAAAGATGATTCCAAGGGTATGCCGTTTGCCACTGTGCAGGCGACTGACGCCGTGGCGCATCGTGACTCGGTAATAGCCGCGAACGCCTTTGACCGGTCGCTGGTTGACGGCAAAGATCAGGCCGTCGCCTTTCTTCAGACCGATCACCTGGGGCCGCGACTGCATCCTTGGGCGCTGCTCGGTCAGCACAAATTCGCCGCCAGTGAAGTCTTCGTCCGGTTCTGACAGCAGAATCGCCACTTGCAGTGGGAAAACGTGTTCGCCGTACAAATCCTGATGCAGGCAGTTGTAGTCCTGAGGACCATATTGCAGCAACAACGGTGTCGGGCGCTCCTGACCAGCGGCATGGCAGCGCTCGAGAAACGCTGCGTGGTTGTCGGGGAATCGGGTCGGCAGGTCCATTTGCTCGTACCAGCGATTGGCAATGGGCACCAGTCGCGGGTAGAGCGCGCCGCGCAACCGGGCCACCGTGTCCGGCAACGGGTACTTGAAATACTTGTACTCCCCGCGCCCGAAGCCGTGGCGGGCCATCATCACTTGTGAGCGGAAGGGCTCGGGCCGGGGGTACAACGCGCTGACCTGGTCACAGGTTTCGTGGCTCACCAACGAACGGATAATGGCGCAACCGTCCTGATCGAGTTGTTGTTCCAGCAACGCCCAATCCAGCTTGCTCATTGTTGCGTCTCACGATCCAGCAACTGCCGTTTGCGCTCCAGGCCCCAACGATAACCGCCGAGGCTGCCGTCCTGGCGCAGCACCCGATGACACGGCACGATCACGGCAATCGGGTTGGCGCCGCAGGCATTGGCCACTGCACGAAAAGCCTTGGGCTGGTCAAGACGTTGCGCAATGTCGCGATAGCTGGCGGTCTGACCGACAGGAATTTGTTGCAGGGCGTTCCAGACTTGCCGCTGAAAGTCGCTGCCCGCCAGATCCAGCGGCACATCGAATGCCTGGTGTGGATCGTCGAGGTGGCGCACGGTCTGCTGCAACTGAGGCATCAAGCCTTCATCGCGTTGGAGAACGCCGCTAAAGCGTCGCGCCAGATCGCGCTCAAGAGTGGCCAGATCATCGCCGAGCAGCAACGCACAAAGCCCTTTGTCACTGAAGGCCAGCAACAATACGCCCAGCGAGCAAGTGCCGCTGATGTAGCGAATCGAGGAAGTAGACATGTTCTGACTCCTTAACCAAAGGTTGAGGTGGCCAGTCTAGGGAGCGCCGATCGAGCGAACACTCCGGCGCTTGCGGTCGAATTCGAGCGGGGCGGGGAGCCGACGTCCGTGTTATCGCTCCCGATCGTGTTACAGCGCTTTGCTGACGCTGATCTCGCTGATCACGTCTTCGCCCTGGCCATGAATGGCGTCAAGCGCAGCTTTGGCTTCTTCTTCAGAGCCGTTTACAAGCTGGGCAAATTCGAAGCGGCGCTCGCCGTTGAGTTTGTATTTGATGACGTACTTGGTCGTTTGGGCCACGGTGATGTCTGCCTTTTTGCGTGTGTGGACGTTGATCAGCTCAGTTTTGTGCTGGAACGGCGAACGATCTTGATCGAGTGGGTCAAGGTCGGCTTGCGCGTCACGCTGATGGCTTTGCGGCTATTGACCATGTCAATGGTGATGTTCCAGAAACCGGTGCTTGGCGCGGTGATGCGCGCAGGGAAAGTGTCGAATGCGCCGCCGTGGTAAGTGTGACGGCCGCCATTTTTGAAGCTGCGGAAGTTGGCGTCGTTCATCAAGCGGATGTTGCACATTTGGGAGCACTGGATGACGACGATGTCGTCTTCATTGAGGTGCTCGCGCTGGTGGATAAATTTCATGAGGCGCCTCCAGAAGGGCTTTTTCTACAAAATCAAAACGATAGCAGGGCAATTGGCACAGTTTATCAGCCCGAACGGGTTATTATCCGGCTGTCAGCGTCGTGTTTGACAATTAAAAACAGTTATTCGGAATTCTATGAGCGATAAATGCAACGAGCCTCGGAGAAAAACAGTCATTACGCTGTCGGAGGGTCTTTATCGGAGGTTTTGTATGAAATGGGGTGTCCTGGTCTTGCCACTGGCTTTGGCGGTGAGTGGTTGTGCAAACGTCGCAGAAATCAACGAAACACTGCCGACCATGATCGTGATCTCAGGTAAAAAACCCCAGGAATATGCACAGTGCCTGGTCGAGAAACTGGCTCCCAGCCGTGGCGCCTTGCAACTTGAGCCGCACAAGGACGGCATGCGTGTGATCGTTCCGGGCAAGTTTTCCTCGGGGCCGGCCGCCGTATTCGATATCGAAGACCGCTCCGGCGGCAGCGGTATCAAATTGCATGAGCGCATGTCGAACGTGCCGGTACGTCCCAAAGATATTCAGCGTGCCGCCACCGCGTGCATTTCCGGCTGATAGAATCGACAGCCCGCCTGATGCCGCCAAAGCAACACTATTGGCGGCATTGTCATTTCTGGAGCCGCGCATGAAGCGAGAGCAAGTACGGGAACGCCATGCAGAGGGCCATATCTCTGCCACCCACGTGATTCAGAACCCGGCAAATTCGGGGGAATGGATCGTGTTTTTCAAGAAGAGTGCCGGGCGCAGTTATTTCCTGGTGGATGATAACGACGAAGTCGAATCCTTCAGTCGCCTGGACGATCTGATCGAGACCGTGCGCGGCCTCGGGATCAAGTTTGCCGAAATCCACATGTAGGGCAGGGCGCCCTACTTGCAGACCACCACTACGCTGCGGTTCTTGAAGTTGCCCACATCGACACCCAGGGTTTTGTCGCTCTCCTTGGTCGAAGGGGTTCCGTCTGTTCCTACGATCCGGTAGCCGGTGCCGGCACACGAGTCATCGGCTTTTTCATAGCAGGTGGCCCAGGAATTGGCTTCCCCGGAGCAGTCGATGGTCAGGCCTTGCTCGCCATTGTTCAGATAGGTCTTTTCGGATGTGGCGCAGCCAGTGAGCGCCAGTACTGCAATCAGTGCTAGAAGTTTGTTCATGTCGTTGTCGTCGTCAGATGATGGGGCTAAGCCTGTGACAGCAGCGGTGTCAAAAGGTTATAGCGATTGGCCACTTTGTTGCGAACAAGCGTAAAAAAGCCCTGCACAGGGGCAGGGCTGCTCGAATCAGGTGCGTTTCAGGACTTGTCCTTGCCGCGCCGCTTGGGGCCTGCGGGTTGATCTTGCAACACCGATGCCACCTCGATCGCCAACGCTTCGGTCGGGAAAGGTCCGGCGATATTTTCGCCAGCAACGCTGTCTACCCACCATTGGCCGTCCTTCGCCTGGTTGATCAGGTACCCGTTGACGCTTTTTGCTACCGACATCTATCTGCCTCGTTGGCTGGTTCAATCGCGCCATGATAACGCCAAATGCCCTCAACGTGGGCTGATGGGCGTATGGTGATGTGATTGTCGGTCAGTGCAAAGCCGATGGTCTGTGCTATCTATAA
The DNA here is from genome assembly GCF_044744265.1 of Pseudomonas sp. NPDC087342. NCBI lineage: Bacteria > Pseudomonadati > Pseudomonadota > Gammaproteobacteria > Pseudomonadales > Pseudomonadaceae > Pseudomonas > Pseudomonas sp. NPDC087342. Next base: position 1,003,478 of record NZ_JBIUXZ010000001.1, on the reverse strand, counting down.
AAGCTTACGGGAACTATCCGCCAGAATATTTCTCTATGATGGCATCGGTTAGCCAGCGCGGGGCATTGTAAGGTGCACGCCGCCTGATTAGACTGCGCCGAAACTCGTACACACAGCCCTTTCAAGGACTTATATGATCAAGAAATGCTTGTTCCCAGCAGCCGGTTACGGTACTCGCTTCCTGCCAGCGACTAAAGCCATGCCCAAAGAAATGCTGCCGGTGGTAAACAAGCCACTGATCCAGTACGGCGTCGAAGAAGCACTGGACGCTGGGTTGACTGAAATCTCCATCGTGACCGGTCGCGGCAAACGCGCCCTGGAAGACCACTTCGACATCAGCTACGAGCTGGAAAACCAGATCAAGGGCACCGACAAGGAAAAATACCTGGTCGGCATCCGTAAACTGCTCGACGAGTGCTCGTTCTCCTACACTCGCCAGACCGAAATGAAAGGCCTGGGCCACGCGATCCTGACCGGCCGTCCACTGATCGGCGACGAACCTTTCGCCGTGGTACTGGCGGACGACTTGTGCGTCAACCTCGACGGTGACGGCGTCCTGACCCAGATGGTCAAGCTGTACAAACAGTACCGCTGCTCGATCATCGCGATTCAGGAAGTCGATCCGCTGGAAACCAACAAGTACGGCGTGATCGCCGGTGACTTGATCGGTGACGACCTGTACCGCGTGCGCAACATGGTTGAGAAACCGGCTCCGGAAGATGCACCGTCGAACCTGGCGATCATCGGTCGTTACATCCTGACCCCGGACATCTTCGACCTGATCAAGCAAACCGAGCCAGGCAAGGGCGGCGAAATCCAGATCACCGACGCCTTGATGAAGCAGGCGCAAAACGGCTGCGTGATTGCCTACAAGTTCAAAGGCAAGCGCTTTGACTGCGGTGGCGCTGAAGGCTACATCGAAGCGACCAACTTCTGCTTCGAGAACTTCTACAAGACCGGCAAGGCTTACTGATAGCGCTTGAGCCACTTGTATTGAGAAAACCACCTTCGGGTGGTTTTTTCGTTTTCCGGCCCCATATTGTTCGCAGCGCTTGCCCAATAGACGTCTGCGGGTATGCTGATGGCCTGCCGAGGAGATAGAAATGGCCTACGATTTTGACCTTTATGTGATTGGCGCCGGTTCCGGCGGTGTGCGGGCTGCGCGATTCGCGGCCGGTTTCGGCGCGAAAGTGGCGGTGGCCGAAAGCCGCTACCTGGGCGGTACTTGCGTGAACGTCGGCTGCGTGCCGAAAAAACTGCTGGTCTACGGTGCGCACTTCGCTGAAGACTTCGAACAGTCTTCCGGTTTCGGCTGGAGCCTGGGCGAGGCGAAGTTCGATTGGGCGACGCTGATCGCCAACAAGGACCGCGAGATCAATCGCCTCAATGGCATTTATCGCAACTTGCTGGTCAACAGCGGCGTGACCTTGCACGAAGGCCACGCCAAGATCGTCGACCCGAATACGGTCGAGATCAATGGCGAGCGCTACAGCGCCAAGAATATTCTGATTGCTACAGGCGGCTGGCCGCAGATCCCGGAGATTCCGGGGCACGAACACGCGATCAGCTCCAACCAGGCGTTCTTCCTCAAAGAATTGCCGAAGCGCGTTCTGGTGGTCGGCGGTGGTTACATCGCGGTGGAATTCGCAGGGATCTTCCACGGTCTGGGTGCACAAACCACGCTGCTGTATCGCGGCGACCTGTTCCTGCGCGGCTTTGACGGCGCGGTGCGCAAACACCTGCAGGAAGAGCTGACCAAGCGCGGTATGGACCTGCAGTTCAATGCGGACATCGAGCGTATCGAGAAGCTGGCCGACGGCAGCCTGAAAGCGACCCTCAAGGATGGCCGCGAGCTGGAAGCCGACTGCGTGTTCTATGCCACGGGGCGACGTCCGATGCTGGACAACCTTGGGCTGGAAAACACGGGCGTCAAACTCGACAAGAAAGGTTTCGTCGAAGTCGATGAGCAATATCAAACCGCCGAGCCGTCGATCCTGGCGCTGGGCGATGTGATTGGTCGTGTGCAACTGACCCCGGTTGCCCTGGCAGAAGGCATGGCGGTTGCGCGACGCTTGTTCAAGCCTGAGCAGTATCGTCCGGTGGACTACAAGATGATCCCGACGGCGGTGTTCAGCTTGCCGAACATCGGCACCGTCGGCCTGACCGAAGAAGAAGCCCGGGAAGCCGGGCACGACGTGGTGATCTACGAAAGCCGTTTCCGGCCAATGAAGCTGACCCTGACCGAGTGTCAGGAGCGCACGCTGATGAAACTGGTGGTGGACGCCAAGACCGACAAGGTGTTGGGCTGCCACATGGTCGGTCCCGATGCTGGGGAAATCGTCCAAGGCTTGGCGATTGCCCTGAAGGCCGGCGCCACCAAGCGCGACTTCGACGAAACCATCGGCGTGCACCCGACGGCCGCCGAAGAGTTCGTCACCATGCGCACACCGGTCGCGGGTTAATCGTCTTTAGCTGTGTCTGGCGCGGTCGCAACGACTGCCGCCAGGCGCACGCTTTCGTCCAGGCTGGCCTGGGTCTTCGCCAATTCGATTTCCAATGACTGATTGATCTGCGACTGCTCGTCGACGTTCTGTTTGAGCGCCTGACTTTCCAGCAGGGCGATGCGCAAGCGTTCCTGGAGGAGGGTGCGTTCGCTGTCGACGCGGTTGGCTTGTTCCAGCAGTTGATCCTGCCGAGTATTGGCTTGTTTGAGTTGCTCTTGTAGCAGGCTCAACTCCCGCAGGGTTCCACGGTTCTCGGTCAGCAAGCGCTCGTTGTCGCGATGCAATTGGGTGATCTCATCCCGGCGGACGAGGGCGCTTTGCTGGGCCTGGCGCAATTCCATCTGAATCTGTTGCACCTGGCCTTCGTGGCGGCGCTGATCCTGTTCGCGCTGCTCCTTGACGGCATTGCGATAGTGTTCGAGCGCATCTCGGGCATGCAGGTGTTTCTCTTCGAGGGAGCGGATCTGCTCGTCCTTGTCTTTCAAGCGCAATTCAAAATCTGCCAGCGCCTGGTTCAGCCCGGCGTTGCGGGTTTGCTCGGTCTGCAGCATCGAGCGGGTTTCCAGCAGCGCGTCGGATTCCTGGGTCAGGGCCAGGCTTTGAATTTCATATTGCTGATGCAGTTCGCTGTTGGCCTCGCGGGCTTCATCCAGCTGCGTCTCCAGCTCCTTGCGCTGACGATCGAACTGCTCACGGGCCTGATCGATCGGTTCTTGCGCCTGTTCCTTCAAGCGTTGCGCCAGGCGCGATACCAGTCCGGCCAGCTCATCATCGATGGGTTCGGAAGTCGCTTCAGTACGCTCCGGGCCGCCATCCAATTCCTTCAAATAGCGATGAATCGTGGTTTTCGAGCCGGTATTGCCCATCTCGATTCGTACCGCATCAATGCTGGGGTTTTCGCCGCGGGCGAGGATCGCCAATCGTGCTGCTTGAACCACTGCTTTATTTACACCGCCACGAGCCATGAGTCTTCCTACGATTTCGTAATGTGGTACGTACCACTGTTGTACACATTGTACCATCGAACAGAAAAAGTTAAATACTCTAGAATACTGGTGCGGGATATACTGGTATTACCCCGTGTGATGAGCTGTAGACGCGGTTTTAACCCGCCACAGCGGTACGTTTTCGAGAGTTGAGCCCATGACCGATCTGGATCGCTACCTTCAAGCCGCCACCCGCGACAACACCCGTCGCAGCTACCGGGCGGCTATAGAGCACTTCGAAGTCAGTTGGGGCGGGTTCCTGCCGGCGACCAGCGATAGCGTCGCGCGTTATCTGGTCGCGCATGCAGGCGTGCTATCGGTGAATACGCTGAAGCTGCGCCTGTCGGCATTGGCGCAATGGCACAACAGCCAGGGCTTTGCCGATCCGACCAAGGCGCCAGTGGTGCGTCAGGTGTTCAAAGGGATTCGCGCGCTGCACCCGGCGCAGGAGAAGCAAGCCGAGCCGTTGCAGCTTCAACATCTTGAGCAAGTGGTGGCGTGGCTGGAGCAGGAAGCGCAAACCGCCCGAAACGAAGGTGATCAGCCAGGATTGTTGCGGGCGAGGCGCGACATGGCGCTGATCCTGCTGGGCTTCTGGCGCGGCTTTCGCAGCGATGAGCTGTGCCGATTACAGATCGAACATGTGAAAGCCGTCGCCCAGTCGGGCATCACGCTCTATCTGCCGCGCAGCAAGAGCGATCGTGAAAACCTCGGCAAGACCTATCAGACGCCAGCGTTGCAGCGGTTGTGTCCGGTGCAGGCCTACATCGCCTGGATCACCGAAGCTGCATTGGTTCGCGGTCTGGTGTTTCGTGGCATCGACCGTTGGGGCCACCTGAGCGAGGAGGGCTTGCACGCCAACAGCGTGATTCCACTGTTGCGCCAGGCACTGGAGCGCGCCGGCATTTCGGCCGAGCACTACACCAGTCACTCCTTGCGTCGCGGTTTTGCAACATGGGCCCATCAGAGTGGTTGGGATTTGAAGTCGTTGATGAGTTACGTGGGCTGGAAGGATATGAAATCCGCCATGCGCTACGTTGAAGCCAGCCCGTTTCTCGGGATGACGCCCCTCGCGGAAAAGGCGATTGGCGCTGCTAAGTAAGTTTTCTTCTATTAATACGTTCCGCTAATAGCGAAAACCAATGAGCAGCATGAGCTTTGCCAATGAGCCATCCGGCCATCGAGTGGGTAGGATTCACTCCATCAACTTCTCAACCCAACTTTTCAACCCTGACGGAGAGTCACCGATGCCTATCATCAACAGCCAAGTAAAACCGTTCAAAGCTACCGCTTACAAAAATGGCGACTTCGTACAAGTGTCGGACGCAGACCTGAAAGGCAAATGGTCTGTCGTGTTCTTCTACCCAGCTGACTTCACTTTCGTTTGCCCAACCGAACTGGAAGACCTGGCTGACAACTACGCCGCGTTCCAGAAACTGGGCGTCGAAATCTACAGCGTTTCCACTGACACTCACTTTGCTCACGCTGCCTGGCACAACACTTCGCCAGCCATCGGCAAAATCGAATACACCATGATCGGCGACCCAACCCACGCCATCTCCCGCAACTTCGACGTACTGATCGAAGAAGTTGGCCTGGCTGACCGTGGCACCTTCGTGATCAACCCGGAAGGCCAGATCAAAATCGTTGAGCTGAATGACGGCGGTGTTGGTCGTGACGCTTCCGAACTGCTGCGCAAAATCAAGGCTGCCCAGTACGTTGCTGCTCACCCGGGCGAAGTTTGCCCAGCCAAGTGGAAAGAAGGCGAGGCCACTCTGGCTCCGTCCCTGGACCTGGTCGGCAAGATCTAAGTCTGTGACGCAAGCATCACCAGGGCGGGTTTCCGCACCTAAGTAAGCTGCAACCGCCCAATAAAAACGCCCGGGCGAGATTCGCTCGGGCGTTTTTTTTCGCCTCAAATAAAGTAAAGGAAATCGCCCGTATGTTGGACGCCAATCTTAAAGCCCAGTTGAAATCGTACCTGGAACGGGTCACCCAACCGATCGAGATCGTTGCCTCCCTCGACGACGGTGCGAAATCCCAGGAAATGCTCGAACTGTTGAAAGACGTTGCCAGTCTTTCCACGCAAATTACGTTGCTCGACAACGGTGATGACGCTCGCAAGCCATCGTTCTCGATCAATCGCCCGGGTGCCGACATCAGCCTGCGTTTCGCCGGCATCCCCATGGGCCACGAATTCACTTCGTTGGTGCTGGCCTTGCTGCAAGTTGGCGGTCACCCTTCGAAAGCCAGTGTCGAAGTGATTGAACAGATCCGCTCGCTCAAAGGCGAGTTCAGCTTCGAGACTTACTTCTCGCTGTCCTGCCAGAACTGCCCGGACGTGGTCCAGGCGCTGAACCTGATGGCCGTGCTTAACCCGAACATCCGCCACGTCGCCATCGACGGCGCGCTGTTCCAGGCCGAAGTCGACAAGCGCCAGATCATGGCGGTGCCAAGCGTTTACCTGAACGGTGAAATCTTCGGCCAGGGCCGCATGGGCGTGGAGGAAATCCTCGCCAAGATCGACACCAGCGGTGCCGAGCGCCAAGCCGAGAAGATCAGCGCCAAAGAAGCGTTTGATGTATTGATCGTCGGCGGTGGCCCGGCCGGTGCTTCGGCCGCCATCTACGCTGCCCGTAAAGGCATTCGTACCGGTGTGGCCGCTGAGCGTTTCGGTGGGCAGGTGCTCGACACCATGGCCATCGAAAACTTCATCTCGGTACAGGAAACCGAAGGGCCGAAGCTGGCCAGCGCCCTTGAAGAGCACGTCAAGCAGTACGACGTCGACATCATGAACCTGCAACGGGCCACCGCGCTGATCCCGGCAAAAAATGCCGGCGAGTTGCACGAAGTGCGCTTCGAAAGCGGTGCCAGCCTGAAAACCAAGGCACTGATCCTTGCCACCGGCGCCCGTTGGCGCGAAATGGGTGTGCCGGGCGAGCAGCAATATAAAGCCAAGGGTGTGTGCTTCTGCCCGCACTGCGATGGTCCGTTGTTCAAGGGTAAGCGCGTAGCGGTAATCGGTGGCGGTAACTCCGGCGTCGAAGCAGCCATCGACCTGGCCGGTATCGTCAGCCACGTCACGCTGCTGGAATTCGACAGCAAGCTGCGCGCCGATGCGGTCCTGCAACGCAAGTTGTACAGCCTGCCGAACGTCAACGTCATCACCAGCGCGCTGACCAGCGAAGTGAAGGGTGACGGGCAGAAAGTAACCGGTCTGGTCTACAAGGATCGCGATTCGGGTGAGTTCACCACGGTCGAGCTGGAAGGGATCTTCGTGCAGATTGGCTTGTTGCCGAACACCGACTGGCTCAAAGGCACCGTCGAGTTGTCGCCGCGTGGCGAGATCATCGTCGATGCGCGTGGCGAGACTTCGCTGCCGGGTGTGTTCGCTGCCGGTGACGTGACTACCGTGCCGTACAAGCAGATTGTGATTGCAGTGGGCGAGGGTGCCAAGGCTTCCCTGAGCGCATTCGACCACTTGATCCGCACCTCGGCTCCGGCGTAAACGCCAGCGCTGAAAACACAAAACCCCATGAGTGATCATGGGGTTTTTTTGTGCCTGCAGACTCCCACAGGGGATTGTGCTGAGTTTACATCGGTGCTGGCTGGATGATTTCGACCCAGTAAGCATCCGGGTCTTTGATAAACGCCAGGCTCTTCATGCGGCCATCGTTCAGGCGCTTCTGGAAATCGCAGCCCAAGGCTTCGAAACGCTCGCACGCTGCGCGGATGTCCGGCACCGAAATGCAAATATGACCGAAGCCACGCGGGTCGGTGTTGCCGTTGTGGTAGGCGAACTCCGGATCGTTTTCGGTGCCGTGGTTGTGGGTCAGTTCCAGAATGCCGGGGATCGACTTCATCCACTCGGTACGTGCTGCTGCATCGGCCGGGATCTGGTTTTTATCGACCAGCGCCAGGAAGTACAGGCTGAACTCGGCTTCCGGAAAGTCGCGCTTTTCAACCAGCGAGAAACCGAGGATGCGCGTGTAGAAATCCAGGGACTTGGTAATGTCCTTGACCCGCAGCATGGTGTGGTTGAAGACGAACTTCTGGGTCGCGGTGTCCGGTGCGGCAGTGACGCCGGGGAAGGTGTTCAATTCGTGCAGGCTCATGGGCCCTCCGGAAAATAAGTGGGGCTGGCGAATGGTCGCAATGATACGCAAGCGTCCCGACATCGCCAAACCAAAACGCCCGGCTATTGCCTGACGGCCGGGTGAGGCTCAGACTTTGTGGTTCAATCTGTGAGTGCCTCTCGTAATGATCCGACCGTTTGCATCGCTATTCGTTTTCATGGGTTTGTTTGCGCTGGCCTCGACGGTGCAGGCAGACACCCCAAGCATCACCTGGCCAAGTGGCTGGGAAGTGGAAGTCGTCGCGCCAAATCAAGCCGCGCCACAAGTGTCCAGGCAGCGCGCGGTGAAAAACGACGCCGATGGCAATCAGGTGCTGGTAATGGAGCTGACCATGACCCCGGTGGAAAGCGGTCACCAGGTGAACTTGCAGGGCGTGTTGCTGGAGATGCGCAAGTCGGTGCAGAAAGACTTTTTCCAGGGTGGCTATCAGAGTGTCTGCAACAAGATTCACCCGGCCACATTGAGTCAACTGTCAGCGCTTGAAACCACGTGCACAATCACCCAGAACGGCCGGCACGTGCTTTCTCAAACATTGGTCGCTGCCGTACAGGCAGACACGGCCTATGTTCTTTCCTACGCCGGGCAGGCTGAGGTTTATAAGGCAAGTCAGGATGAAATAGCGGCGGCCCGTAACAGCTTGAAACTTTAGATGAAGAATTTAAGGCGGTGATTTTTCAAGGCCCGGGTCTTTAGATGCCCAAAGGGATTAAGCACAAAGTACACGGCAAGTATTGAATGCGCCTGGGGTCTGGCACCTCCGTACAAGGTATTTCCAACTTGATCGACGACTATCGTTGCATTTGTTAGATAACCGGCATGAAAAAGCCCTGCATTAGCAGGGCTTTTTTTGTTGCCGCGAAGGGTTAACCGCGCAACCAGGAATCGACGGTGGCTGCACCGTACTGTTCCTTCCAGGCTTTCAGGCCACGGTGATTGCCACCCTTGGTTTCAATCAGTTCACCGGTGTGCGGGTTGTGATAGACCTTGACCACGCGGGCGCGACGGGTTTTAGGCGCGGCGGCCTGTTGCAGGCCCGATTTAGCCGGGTTCGGATCGAGAATGGCGATGATGTCGCGCAGGCTTTTGCCGTAGGTTTTCATCAGCCCCTGGAGCTTTTCTTCGAATTCGATTTCTTTCTTGAGCCCGGCATCGTTCTTCAAGGATTCCAGCTGCTTGAGCTGTTCTTGAAGGGCCTTTTCAGCTGCACGAAATTCAGCGAGTCTGGACAATATCTTTACTCCAATAGTGTGTTTGGCTGATACCAACCGCAAACAAAGCTATAAGCCAAGAGCCTTGAAGCGACTCGGTGATAATGGCTCACCTGCCAATCTTGCACAGGGTAAGAAAAATTGTAGTAGTTAATTGCTCAAGAGTAAATCATGTCTTTTTCTTCATGTAACAACAGCAGTCTTTTGATTCAATTTGGTGCGGGTTTCGTTATCTGCAGCGTCGGTTAATGAAGACTTAATGCATTAATGAAGTCCGCGCCGGGCATCGGCCTGCCGAACAGGTAGCCTTGCAGGAAGTTCACGTGATGGGCAGTCAGGTAATCGCTTTGTGCCTCGGTTTCTACACCTTCAGCAACAATTCCCAAGTCCAGCTTGGCCGAGAGTTCGATGATGCTGTCCAGAATGTGCCGGGACAGGGCGTCGGCACCGATCATGGCGACAAAACTCTGATCGATTTTCAGGAAGTCCACGTTGAATTGGCGCAAGTAACCCAGGCTTGAATGGCCGGTGCCGAAGTCATCGATGGCGATCATCACGCCCAACTCGTGAAGTTGCTCGAACAATTGGAGAGTGATGGCTGTGGGCTCGATCAGTTCGCGTTCGGTCAGCTCCAGCACCAGGCTTATGCTGCCGGGCGCGAAGGCGCTGAGAAACTCGCGGCAATCCTCCACCAGTTCCAGGTCCTGGCAGTGGCTGGCGGTGATGTTGATACCAATATGAAACGGTCCGTCAAACGAGGCCGATACCGGCGCCAGCAACGCGGCAGTCTGCTGCATCAATGAGCGGGTCATCGGCACGATCAGCCCCGAGTGTTCGGCAAACGGGATAAACAAGTCCGGGCGCACCAGGCCTTCCTTGGGATGATTCCAGCGCATCAACACCTCGGCGCCGCTCCACTTTTTAGTGTCGCCATGCACCACGGGCTGGAAATACGGAATGAACTCGCCAGCCTCCAGCGCCCGTTGAAGCTCAACACTGGGCGATGAGGCGCGTTTTTGCAGAATGTGGCCAATTAAACCCGACACCACGCCAAAAAAGATCAGCAGGCTGAACAGCGGCGGATATTCGCGGCTCATGTAGCGCCAGGTTTCGCCCTCGGGAAAACCAGCGGCCACGGTAAACGCGTACTGCTCGGAAACCCGTGTGCTTTGCGCCACCGGCAAGACAGGCAGGGCGCTGTCATGCACCTTGCCGTCGGCGGATAACCAGTTGTTACCCACCTGCAGTAACAACGAAGTCTGGCGGCCGATCAGTCGCAATACGTTGCTCAAGTGATAACCGTCGAGGGTGGTCAGCGCGCCATTTTGGCCATCGCTGAGGCGATACACCAGCAACGCGGTATTGGGCGTCACCGGGTTGCCATTCATCAACCACAACTGGCCTTGCGTGTAGTCACCGGGGTTCACCTTCTCCTGATAGTCGCCAAACAACGAGCTGCAATAGAGGTTGTCGTTCCACACCAGATTGGTCGAGCGCACAAAGGGGCGGCGGGTCACCTGTTCGCGCAGCGCCAGTTTCGCGTCTTCGCAACGGTCGCCGGCCAGGGGGAGCAACACTCGCGCCGCTTCGGCAGTGTTGTCGAGCATCAGGTTGAATTGACGCAAGGCTTCCTCGGCGGTTTGTTCGGTGCTTTGTTTCAGTACGCGCCCGGCTTGCATATAAAGGATGGCGACGCCCAACAGAACCGGGAGCACCCCGCTTAATACAGTCACAGCAATTCGGGTGCTGCGCTTACGGCGGGATTTGACGGTCAGAGGCATTTGCGAAACCAGGAAGAATTCAGTTATGGCCATGATAGATGGCCGTTTATGCTTGTGCTGCTCAGCGGTAGGTGAGGTTTGAGGCCAGTTCGATAAAGGCCAGCGTCGCTGGGGATGACTGACGCTGATCCAGCACGGCTAGCCCGACCTGACGTTTGACCGGCGGCGACAGAGGTCTTTTCACATAACGACGGTCATTGTCGTGCGGCAGTGAGCTTTCGGCGACGACGGTCAGGGCTGCGCCACGTCCCACGGTGTCGAGAGTGCTGAGCAGTTGCGAGCAGCGATAGCGAATGTTCGGCGTCAGCCTGGCGGCGTTGAACAGCCGGGAAACCAACTCCGAAGAGCCGGCCTCGGTCAGCACGAACGGGTCATGACACAAGTCCTGCAGACTCAAGCTTTCATGCGCGCTCAGCGGATGATCGGCGGGCAATAACGCAACCATCTGATCCTCGACCAGCGCAAACGTGTCGAAGCGCTCCTCGGGCAACACGACGAAACCGACATCGATGCGTCGCTCTTCCAGCCATTGAATCACCTGGCGATCCGGGCCCTCGTCGATATGCACTTCGATGCCAGGATGGGCCGCGCGAAATGGCTCCAGGATCATCGGCAGCAACTTGATCGATGAGGTCGGGCCGAAAGAACCGATGCGCAGCGTGCCGCGTTTCATTCCACGGGCATCGGCGGCTTCCTGGCGCAAGGTATTGGCCAGCCCGAGCATCGCCCGGGCGCGCAATAGTAACTGCTGTCCGATATCGCTGAGTTCGACCTGCGACTGATGACGGCGCAGCAGCTCGACGCCGAGCTCCTGTTCCAGCGCCTTCAGCGCATGGGAAACCGCCGACTGCGAAATGCCCAGGCGATTGGCCGCAGCCGTGAAGCCGCGCAGTTCGGCGACCAGGGAGAAAATCTCCAGTTGGGTCAGGGTCATGAGTGTTTACTCATTTTACGATGATCAGACATTAGCCCGATGATACGTCATCCGTTTCTACTGGTGACATATGAATAGCTATGAACAAAGCCTGACAAAACCGTCGGACCTACCGGTTTACTTGAAACTGGCAGCGGTGACGATGATCTGGGGCGGGACGTTCGTGGCTGGGCGATTCCTGGCTGACAGCCTGAGCCCGTTGTTTGCCGCGAGCCTGCGGTTTCTGTTCGCCAGCGTGGCACTACTGCTGTTTTTGTTGCTGGCCCGCGTGCCGCTGGTGCACCCAAGCTTGCGGCAATGGGCGCAATTGGCGCTGCTGGGGTTCTTCGGAATTTTCTTCTACAACCTGTGCTTCTTTTATGGGCTGCATTACATCAATGCGTCCCGGGCGTCGTTGATTGTGGCGTTGAACCCGGCAGTGATCGGGCTGGCGTCGTGGTTGCTGTTCAAGGAACGCTTGAGCCGGGCGAAAGTGGCGGGGATCGCGATTTGCATCGCCGGGGCAGGGATGGTGATCGTCAGCCGCAACCCGCAATTGCTGGCGGCCAACGCCGATGCGTGGATCGGTGATCTGTTGATTTTCGGCTGTGTGCTGAGCTGGGGTGTTTACTCGCTGTTTTCCAAAGAACTGAATCAGACACTTGGGCCGGTGCAAACGGTGACGTACTCGATTCTGTTGGGCACCGCGATGCTCTGGATAACCAGCGCATTGCGCGGCGAGTTGAGTGTCGATGTGCTGATCAGCCTAGGCCCGCAACAATGGCTGAGCCTGATGTACCTCGGCGTGCTCGGCTCGGCGCTGGCCTACATCGGTTATTACGACGGCATCCGCAAAATCGGCGCGACCCGTTCCGGCGTGTTCATTGCCCTGAATCCGCTGACCGCCGTGATCCTCGGCGCGTTGCTGTTGGGCGAGCAGCTGACGCTGGCCATGTGCCTGGGTGGCGGGTTGATTCTGGCGGGGATTTACCTGTGCAACAAACCCCTTGCGCCGGCCACGAAAAAGGGGATTTGATACAGAAGGCGGACAAACCGTTTTACGCTGTGTAGAATCGGTTTACGCATACAATAATAAACGACTTCTGACACCAGAAGCCTCGCCCGCAAGAGCCTTGGGTCGACAATGAAGAGTTTTGGGTTTCAATTGATCTACGGTGACTTCCTCGCCCGCAGCGTTCGGGGCATCTCCTGTGCGCCACCCGCCAGTCTCAGCATTGCTAGCAACTAACGATCCGTTAATTTCAAATGCAGATGATGAGGCGCCAACCATGGCAGATTTATACGAAAACCCAATGGGCCTGATGGGCTTTGAATTCATTGAGTTCGCATCGCCGACCCCGAACACCCTGGAGCCGATCTTCGAGATCATGGGCTTCACCAAGGTCGCGACCCACCGCTCCAAAGACGTGCACCTGTATCGCCAGGGTCAGATCAACCTGATCCTCAACAACGAACCCAACAGCGTCGCTTCGTACTTCGCGGCCGAACACGGCCCGTCGGTGTGCGGCATGGCATTCCGGGTCAAGGATTCGCAAAAGGCCTACAAGCGTGCCCTCGAACTCGGCGCCCAGCCGATCCATATCGAAACCGGTCCGATGGAGCTTCACCTCCCGGCGATCAAAGGCATCGGCGGCGCGCCGCTGTACCTGATCGACCGTTTCGGTGAAGGCAGTTCGATCTACGACATCGACTTCGTGTTCATCGAAGGCGTTGACCGCAATCCGGAAGGGGCGGGCCTGAAGATCATCGATCACCTGACCCACAACGTGTATCGCGGGCGCATGGCCTACTGGGCCAACTTCTACGAGAAGCTGTTCAACTTCCGCGAAATCCGTTACTTCGACATCAAGGGCGAATACACCGGCCTGACCTCCAAGGCCATGACCGCGCCGGATGGCATGATCCGCATCCCGTTGAACGAAGAATCGTCCAAGGGCGCCGGGCAGATCGAAGAGTTCCTGATGCAGTTCAACGGCGAAGGCATCCAGCACGTTGCGTTCCTCAGCGACAACCTGATCGACACCTGGGATCGCCTGAAGAAAACCGGCATGCGCTTCATGACCGCGCCACCGGAAACCTATTACGAAATGCTCGAAGGCCGTTTGCCGAACCACGGCGAGCCGGTGGATCAACTGCAAATGCGCGGGATTCTGCTGGACGGTTCGTCCGAGTCGGGCGACAAGCGTCTGCTGCTGCAGATCTTCTCGGAAACCCTGATGGGGCCGGTGTTCTTCGAGTTCATCCAGCGCAAAGGCGATGATGGTTTCGGTGAAGGCAACTTCAAGGCGTTGTTCGAATCGATCGAGCGGGACCAGGTGCGTCGCGGTGTGCTCGCAACTGAGTAAGCCGTTTCAGCTGTAAAAAAGCCCGGTCAGCAGCAATGCTGGCCGGGCTTTTCTTTGACTGACACATTCTTCTTTTGGCTGACTCATTCTTCTGTAGGAGCGAGGCTTGCCCGCGAAGCTTTTGGCGCCTTCAAGTACGCCTTCGTGGGCAAGCCTCGCTCCTACATTTACATAGGGCGGCGACGTTGGCGGACGAGGTGCTTGAACCCTTCAAACACCAGCACCACCACCGCCAGCCAGATCGGTATATACGTCAGCCATTCCCCAGCCTTGATGCTTTCACCCAGCAGCAACGCCACGCCCAGCAACAGCACCGGTTCGACATAACTCAACAGCCCGAACAGGCTGAACGGCAACAAGCGGCTGGCGATGATGTAGACCACCAATGCCGAAGCACTGATCAACCCGAGCACCGGGATCAGCAGCGACAGCCACGGGTATTGGTCGAACACGCCGAAGCCTTGGGCGCCGCCCCAGACGAACCAGAACGCCACCGGCAGCATCAGGATCATGTCCAGCCACAGGCCGCCGAGGTTGTCGGTCTTCAGCCATTTGCGCAGCACGAAGTACAGGGGATAGCCGACGACGACCAGCAAGGTCGCCCAGGAAAAACCGCCAACCTGATACAACTCGTTGAGCACGCCGAGGGTGGCGAAAAACACCGCGACTTTTTGCAGGTAGGACAAGCGCTCGCCATAAGCGATACGGCCGGTCAGCACCATCGACAGCGGCAACAGGAAATAACCCAGCGACACGTCGAGGCTGTAGCCGTTGAGCGGCGCCCACATGAACAGCCAGAGTTGCAGGCCCAGCAACGTCGCCGACACGATCAGGGCCGCCAATAACTTCGGCTTGCCGCCCAGGCGCTTGAGGATCTCGACCGCGCGCCGCCATTCGCCGGACACCGCCATGAACACCGTCATGCAGGGCACGGTCAGCAGCATCCGCCAGCCGAAGATCTCTACGCCGCTCAGGGGAGTGAGCAACGAAGTGTAGTAATACATGACGGCAAACAGCACCGAGGCTGTGACCGATAAAGCGATACCTTTAGACAAACTGTCCTCGCGAGGTTGAACGTGAAACGGGGGCGCAGAGGATACGTGGTTTTAGCTTAGAACATTGTCCGATTGATCAAGAACAACGCAAAACCTGTAGGAGCAAAGCTTGCTCGCGAAGGCGGACTGCCAGGCAGCATGGATGTTGAAGGCAAAGCCGCCTTCGCGAGCAGGCTCGCTCCCACTTTTGATCCGGGACAAACACAGACCAGATGTACGATACAAATCCCCTGTAGGAGCGATGCTTGCTCGCGAAAGCGGTCTGTCAGCCAACATGGATGTTGAATGCAAAACCGCCTTCGCGAGCAAGCATCGCTCCTACAAGGTCTGTGCTCAGGAGCGGGGTTTACGGCCCGAAACGAAGTGACTCACGTCATTGAATCCCGGTGTCGACGAATGCCCTGGCTTCACCAGCGAATCAATGAACGCTTCATCTTCCGCCGTGATTTTCACTGTTTGAGCCTTGGTGTACGCATCCCACTGCTCTTCGGTACGCGGGCCGACGATGGCGGAGGTGACGGCGCTGTTGTTGATCACCCAGGCAATCGCGAATTCTACGATGCCGACGCCGCGACCCTGGGTGTATTCCTGGATCTGCTGGGCAATGCGCAGCGACTCGATGCGCCATTCGGTTTCGAGGATGCGTTTGTCCTGGCGCCCGGCACGGCTGTTGGCGTCCGGCTTCACGTCTGGTGCGTATTTGCCGCTGAGCACGCCGCGCGCCAACGGGCTATACGGGACGACACCCAGGCCATAGGCATGGGCCGCCGTAATCTGCTCGGTTTCGGCCTGGCGATTGACGATGTTGTACAGCGGCTGGCTGATCACCGGCCGGTCGACCCCGAGCTTGTCGGCCACGCGAATCACTTCGGCGATGCGCCAGCCACGGTAGTTGGACAAACCCCAGTAACGGATCTTGCCTTGGCGGATCAGATCCCCAATCGCAGAAATGGTCACTTCCAGCGGCGTATTGTGGTCTTCGCGGTGCAGGTAATAGATGTCGACGTAATCGGTGCCCAGGCGCGTCAGGCTGGCGTCGATGCCGTTGAAGAGGTGCTTGCGGCTCAGGCCGCTGCGGTTTGGTACGCCGTCCACCGGGCCGAAGCCGACTTTGGTGGCGAGCACCCATTCGTGGCGGTTGCCGGCGACGGCTTCACCGACGATTTCTTCGGAACGTCCGCCGGTGTAGACGTCAGCGGTGTCGATGAAATTGATGCCCTGGTCCCAGGCCTTGTCGATGATCCGCAGGGAATCTTCGGTGCTGGTCTGTTCGCCGAACATCATGGTGCCCAGGGTCAAGGTGGACACCTGCAGACCCGAATGACCCAATGTGCGGTAGCTCATGACGAAATCCTTTTGCCGATGGGAAAGGCGTCAATCAAATACCAGAACGGTTGCCGGGAGCAACCGGAAAATCCACTCAAATCCCCTTGTGGGAGCGAGCCTGCTCGCGAAGGCGTCGGCACATTCAACATTGATGTTGACTGGCACATCGCCTTCGCGAGCAGGCTCGCTCCCACAGTAGGGATCAGCAGTGAACTCAGACGCGTAGGGTACGCGTCATGCGCAACGCCAGCACGCTCCCGCACACAATCACACCCGCCAACAGATACAACGCCGCATCCGTCGAACCGGTGCTGTCCTTGACCCAACCCACCAGATACGGGCTCAGGAAACCAGCCATTTGCCCCATGGAGTTGATCAACGCCAGACCACCTGCCGCCGCACCCGCGCTCAGCAGGGCGGTCGGCACCGGCCAGAACATCGGCAGGCCGGTGAGGGCGCCCATGGTGGCGATGGTCAGGCCGAGAATCGCAATCGCCGGTGTCGTCGCGAAGTTCACCGCGATCAACAGACCCACCGCGCCCATCAGCATCGGCACCACCAAATGCCAGCGGCGCTCTTTGCGCAGGTCCGCCGAACGGCCGACCAACAACATGAACACCGCCGCCAGCAGGTACGGAATCGCACTCAACCAGCCGATCACCAGGTTATCGCTGAAGCCGAGGTTCTTGATGATCGACGGCAACCAGAAGTTGATCGCGTAAACGCCGCTCTGGATGCAGAAATAGATCAGGCCGAACGCCCAGATCGCCGGATTCTTGAACACCGCCGACAGCGAATCGGTGGTGGTTTTCGGTTTGTTCGCCAGGTCTTCCGCGTGGTCCGCTTCGAGTACCGAACGCTCAAACGGCGTCAGCCACTTGGCATTCGCATAACTGTCACTGAGCAGGAAGTAGGCGAGGGCACCGAGGATGACCGTCGGAATCCCTTGCAGCAAAAACATCCACTGCCAGCCGGCCAAACCCGCCTGGCCTGCGCCGAAGTGGTTGAGAATCCAGCCGGAAAACGGACTGCCGAGCAGGCCGGACACCGGGATCGCCGACATGAACAGCGCCATGATGCGGCCACGGCGGAACGTCGGGAACCACTGCGAAAGATAGAGCACCACGCCCGGGAAGAACCCGGCTTCAGCCGCACCGGTGAACAGGCGCAAGGTGTAGAACTCGGTCGGTGTGGTGACGAACAGCAGGCAGGTCGAGAGCGTGCCCCAGACGATCATCATCAGCGCGATCCAGCGCCGTGGGCCGAATTTGGTCAGCGCCAGGTTGCTCGGTACGCCGCACAGCACGTAACCGATAAAGAAGATCCCGGCCCCGAGGCCGTACACGGTTTCGCTGAATTTCAGCGCGTCGAGCATCTGCAACTTGGCGAATCCAACGTTCACCCGGTCGAGGTAGTTGAACAGGTAGCAGATGAAAATGAAGGGGATCAAACGCAGGGTAATGCGTTTGTAAACGGCGTTTTTTTCGTCAACGATGGTCTGGGTAGCGGCTGCGCTCTGTGACATGGCGGGCTCTCTCTTTATTATGATTTTTTGCGATGCAAAGGGTAACGTTGATCGCCCTGTGAGTCTCGGCCACCCCTTGGGTAATTGTCTTTGTGCCTGAGCACAGGGTTTGCCACCAAGGCCTGTGCGGGTGAACAACCCGTCCCACCCCGTTTTCAAGGACTTGACCCATGTTTGAACTCGATCACGACCTGGCCCAGGACATCGTCGACCGGGCCATGGCCATCCTGCCGTACAACGTCAACGTCATGGACAGCCAGGGCTTGATCCTCGGCAGCGGCGAACCCGAGCGGATCAACACCCGCCACGAAGGCGCGCAACTGGTGCTGGCCAACGGCCGGGTGGTGGAAATCGATGCGCAAACGGCGATTCACCTCAAAGGCGTGCAACCGGGGATCAACCTGCCGTTGCTGCTCGATCAGCGGCTGATCGGCGTGCTCGGTATCACCGGCGAACCGGAGCAACTGCGCACCTACGCCGAACTGGTGCGCATGACCGCCGAGATGCTGGTCGGCCAGCGCAATCAGCAAGCCGAACAGCAATGGCGGCGCCAGCGTTGTGATGATTTGCTCGCGTTGCTGCTGACCGACGCCGGGGATTCGCCGCGTTTGGTCGACGAGGCGCAACAGTTGGGGCTCAAGCCGCAATTGACGCGGGTCCCGTACCTGTTCGAGTTGGGCCTGGAGCACGGGCCGGGCCAGACCGTCGAAGCCCTCAGTGCCTGGCTGATCAGTCGCTACCCCGACAGTTGGTGCGTCAGTTCGGCCAAGTCGTCGCTGCTGTGGTGCCGACCGGCGAGCCAGGCGATCGAACATGAGCGGCTGCTGGAAAAACTCGATGGCCTGGGCTGGAACATTCTGCGCATCGCCGTCGGCGGGCAGGCCGATGGACTGCCGGGTTTGCGCCGCTGCTATCGCCGGGTCGGCGACTTGCTGGCCTATGGGCGCGATGTGCTGCCGCGTTCGCGGTTGCTGACGCTGAACCGTTATCGGCTGCCGGTGATGCTTTGGCGGCACCGCAACGACGATGCGCTGGACGAACTGCTCAAGCCGTTGCGCAAAGTCATCGCCAAGGACAACAACGGCCAACTGCTGGCGACCCTGCGCAGCTGGTGCGATCACGATGGGCAGAGCCAGGCCTGTGCCGATGCGCTGGGGATTCATCGCAACAGTCTGCGTTATCGGATGGAGCGGATTGCTGAGTTGAGCGGGGTTGATCCGTTGCGGCTGGATGGGATGTTGGCGCTTTATCTGGGTGTGCAATTGCTTCCGCAAACTGAGTGAGAGGTGTGGTGATTGTAAGGACGCCTTCGCGGGCAAGCCTCGCTCCTACAAGAGCGGCGCAATCCGTGTAGGAGCGAGGCTTGCCCGCGAAGGCTCCATCCCAGACACCCCCCACACTGACTTTGTATAAATGAACAACAAACGCCACCCTCGCTTGTGCAGCGGACAGGCGTCAGCGCTCCTGGCAACTGGCAGCATGGAAGCACTGAACTGGAGAATTCACATGAAAATCGTCATCGCCCCCGATTCGTTCAAGGACAGCCTGAGTGCCCAGGGCGTAGCCGATGCCATCGCGCTGGGTTTGGCCGAAGTCTGGCCGCACGTGCAATTGGTCAAATGCCCGATGGCCGACGGTGGGGAAGGGACGGTCGAGTCGATTCTGGCGGCGTGCGAAGGCGAACTGCGCCGCACGCCGGTGCGCGGTCCATTGGGCGTCAGCGTCGAAGCGGCGTGGGGCTGGTTGCCGCACAACCACACCGCAATCATCGAAATGGCTGAAGCCAGTGGCTTGCAACTGGTTCCGCCAGGGCAACGCGATGCCTGCATCAGCAGCACCTTCGGCACTGGCGAACTGATCCGCGCCGCACTCGATGCTGGTGCGCAACGGGTGATCCTGGCGATTGGCGGCAGCGCCACCAATGACGGCGGCGCCGGGGCGATGCAAGCCTTGGGCGTCAAACTGTTCGACGCCCAGGGACAAATTCTCGCGCCGGGCGGACTGGCGCTGGCACAACTGGCGAACATCGACCTGAGCGAAATCGATCCACGCCTGAACGCAGTGCGCTTCGACATTGCCGCCGACGTCAACAATCCACTCTGCGGCCCGCACGGCGCGTCAGCGATTTTTGGTCCGCAAAAAGGCGCATCGACGCAGCAAGTCCAGCAACTGGATCAAGCCCTTGGGCACTTTGCTGACCTGTGCGCGCAGGCGCTGGATAAAGATGTGCGTGACGAACCCGGCAGCGGTGCGGCGGGCGGTCTGGGCTTTGCGGCCAAGGCGTTTCTCGGCGCGCAATTTCAGGCAGGAGTGGAAGTGGTCGCGGAGCTGGTCGGCCTGGCTGAAGCCGTCAAAGGCGCGGATCTGGTGATTACCGGCGAAGGCCGCTTCGACGCCCAGACCTTGCGCGGCAAGACGCCGTTTGGCGTAGCGCGGATCGCTCGTCAGCAGGGTGTGCCGGTGATTGTCATCGCAGGAACCCTGGGCGAGGGTTATCAGGAACTGTATGGCCACGGGATTGACGCGGCGTTTGCCTTGGCGAGCGGGCCGATGACGTTGGAGCAGGCGTGTGCCGAGGCACCGCGGTTGTTGCGCGAACGGGCGAGTGATATTGCCAGAGTGTGGCGCATGGCCGCCCGCAACGCCTGAACTCACTCCCTGTGGTGAGTAGACCTTGTGGCGAGGGGGCTTGCCCCCGTTCGGCTGCAAAGCAGTCGTAAAACTTGCCGATACGGTTTTACTGACAAAATGCGGGGGCCGCTTCGCGACCCAACGGGGGCAAGCCCCCTCGCCACAGAAGCGCAATCCTCTCCGGCACGGTGTTTCACCATTGAAACACCCGTAACCCCTTGAAATATATTTCCACTTCCCGCGCAAAAATCCTCAAGTCCAGCCGATAACTCTCATAGGCGCACACAAACCTATTACAACAGTGGCGCCAGGCTGATCCGGCCGGCTTACACGCCCACCTGACAGCGATCACGGCACGGATGCTCGAAGCTCAATCACCCGAGACTCATCCTATGTCCATGCGTAATCTGAATATCGCGCCCCGCGCCTTCCTCGGTTTTGCCTTCATCGCCTTGCTGGTCATCGTGCTGGGTGTATTTGCCGTGAGTCGAATGTCGATCATCCGTCAGGCCTCCGTGGACATGGAAAGCAATCACCTGCCCAGCATCGGCTTCCTCGGCACCATGACCGAAAACGTGCTGCGCATGCGCATTCTGTCGTTCCGCGTGCTGGTGAACCGTGAGCCGGCGAGCCTGCAAGAAGCCGCCACCCGCATTGACGTGCTGGTCGGCAAAGTCAAAACGGCCCAGGCCGGTTATGCGGCGTTGCCCGCGGGAGGTGAAGAGGCGACGCTGTACAAAACCTTCGCCACCACCCTGGACAACTACCTGCAAGCCCAGCGCGAGATGATGGATCTGTCCCGCCAGGACAAGCTGGATGAGATGCGCAAGTTGATCAACTCACGCATCAAGGACGGCACCGATCAGATGGGCGAGCAGTTGAACAAACTGATCGCCATTAACAAGGCTGACGCCACAGCGGCCGATGCCCAGGCAGACGACCAGTATTCCTTTGCCACCAACGGCATCATCGTGGTGTCGGTGGTCGCGGCGCTGATGACCGTACTGCTGGCCTGGCTGCTGACCCGTAGCATCATCGAGCCGCTGAACCGCGCCGTGCGGGCCGCAGAAACCATCGCCGGCGGCAACCTGATCAAAACCATTGAAGTCGATGGCAAGGACGAACCGGCCCGTTTGCTCGGCGCCTTGGCCGCCATGCAGAACAGCCTGCGCAAAACCATCGAGCAGATCGCCGGCTCTGCCACCCAGTTGGGGGCTGCCGCCGAAGAACTCAGCACGGTCACCGAAGAGTCTTCCCGTGGCCTGCAAAAACAGAACAACGAAATCGAACAGGCCGCCACGGCGGTGAATGAAATGACCGCCGCCGTGGAAGAAGTCGCGCGCAACGCGGTGTCGACGTCCGAAGCCTCGAACCAGTCGACCCAGGCCGCGCGTGAAGGGCGCAATCGCGTGGTGGAAACCGTCGACGCAATCCAGACCATGACCCACGACGTGCAAAACACGTCTGTGATGATCGAAGGCCTGGCGGCCCAGGGCCGTGACATCGGCAAGGTGCTGGACGTGATTCGCGCCATCGCCGAGCAAACCAACTTGCTGGCGCTCAACGCGGCGATCGAAGCCGCGCGTGCCGGTGAAGCCGGACGTGGTTTTGCGGTGGTCGCGGACGAGGTTCGGGCTCTGGCCCATCGCACCGCGCAATCGACCCAGGAAATCGAAAAAATGGTCGCCGGCATTCAGAACGGCACCGGCGAAGCGGTCTCCTCGATGCAGCAAAGCAACCAGCGCACCCAAAGCACCCTGGAAATGGCCCGCGCCGCCGGTGTGGCGCTGGAGCAGATCACCCAGTCGATCAACCTGATCAACGAGCGCAACCTGGTGATCGCCAGCGCTTCCGAAGAGCAGGCTCAAGTGTCCCGCGAAGTCGACCGCAACCTGGTCAACATCCGCGACCTCGCCACCCAGTCCGCCGCCGGCGCCAACCAGACCAGCGCCGCCACCCACGAGTTGTCGCGATTGGCGGTGGATTTGAACGCGATGGTGGCGCGTTTTGTAATTTGAGATAGGGTTGAGTCTGGAGCACGCGCGACAGGAGAAGTACATGCGCTATTCAGCCTTGACCCAACGCATCGCCGGTGACGGAGCGGCAGCCTGGCAGATTCATGATCGAGCGCTGGAGATGCGCGAGCAGGGGGTTGATGTGCTGCTCCTGTCGGTGGGCGATCCGGATTTCGACACGCCCAAACCCATCGTCCAGGCGGCCATCGACAGCTTGTTGGCCGGCGACACGCATTATTCGGATGTGCGCGGCACTCGGGCGCTGCGCACCAGCATTGCCAGTCGACACCGGCGCCGCAGCGGTCAAGCGGTGGACGCCGAGCATGTGATCGTGTTGCCGGGCGCGCAATGCGCGGTGTACTCGGTGGCGCAGTGTCTGCTGGATCCGGGCGATGAGGTGATCGTCGCCGAACCGATGTACGTCACTTACGAAGGTGTGTTGGGTGCCTGCGGCGCCAAAGTGATGCCGGTGTCGGTGCGTCCGGAGAACGGTTTCCGGGTAGATCCGGCGGATGTCGCGGCGCTGATCACGCCCAGGACACGGGTAATTCTGCTCAACAGTCCGAACAATCCTTCCGGCGCCAATCTGTCTTTAAAAATCTGGCAGGAACTGGCGCTGCTCTGCGTTCGTCACGACTTGTGGCTGATCAGCGACGAGGTCTACAGCGACTTGCTGTACGAAGGCGAACACATCAGCCCGGCCAGTTTGCCGGGTATGGCCGAGCGCACCGCGACCCTCAACAGTTTGTCCAAATCACATGCCATGAGCGGCTGGCGGGTCGGTTGGGTGATCGGCCCCAAACCCTTGGCCGAACATTTGGTGCACCTGTCGTTGTGCATGCTGTTTGGCATTCCGGACTTCGTGCAGAAAGCCGCGCAAGTCGCGCTGGACCGGGATTTGCCGGAAGTCGCGCAGATGCGCGAGGAGTATCGCCAGCGCCGGGACCTGGTGTGCGCGCGATTGAGCAATTGCCTGGGCATCCGCCCGATCAAGCCTGATGGCGGGATGTTCGTGATGGTCGATGTGCGCCCGACCGGGCTCTGCGCCCAAAGGTTTGCCGAGCGATTGCTGGAAGGCTATGGCGTGTCGGTGCTGGCGGGGGAGGCCTTCGGGCCGAGTGCGGCAGGGCATATCCGGATCGGGCTGGTGGTGGATCAGGTGAAACTGGCGGATGCGTGTCGGCGGATAGCGCTGTGCGCGGCGGATCTTCTGGAAGCGCGGCGCGCCTGAGGATTTTGTGGTGGGTTTGAGGGCCTCTTCGCGGGCAAGCCTCGCTCCTACAGGTTCGCCGCAGTCCCTGTAGGCGCGAGGCTTGCCCGCGAAGGCGCCCTGGCTGGCGCCAAATTTCTCAGAGCTTCACGCCTTGTATTGTCTGGGCCGGCCTCTTCGCGGGCAAGCCTCGCTCCTACAGGTTCGCCGCAATCCCTGTAGGAGCGAGGCTTGCCCGCGAAGGCGTCTTGGCAGGCGCCAAATGGCTCAGGCCTTCCACGCCCCGGCATTCACCAGGTTCACCGGTCGCTCACCCGCCAGCGCCATCAGCAGATTGTCCACCGCACACTTGGCCATCGCTTCGCGCGTCTCATGCGTTGCCGAGCCAATGTGCGGCGTTGCCACCACGTTGTTCAACTGCATCAGCGGCGAATCATGGTTCAGCGGCTCGCGCTCGAACACATCCAGCCCGGCAGCACGAATCTGCCCCTCGCGCAGTGCTCGGATCAACGCCGCTTCGTCCACCACCTTACCCCGGGAAATATTGATAAAGATCGTTGCCGGGCCCATCAAGGCAAACTGTTCCGCGCCGATCAAACCTTCGGTTTCAGCCGTCAGTGGCAAGGTCAGGCAGACAAAATCCGCCTCCTGCAACAGCTCCGGCAAGCTACGGTATTGCGCATTGAAACGCTGTTCCACCGCCGGTTTCGGCGAATGGCTGTGATAGATCACCGGCATGCCAAAGCCGAAATGTCCGCGCTGGGCCACCGCTTCGCCGATGCGGCCCATGCCAATAATGCCCAACGTTTTACCGTGTACATCGGTGCCAAACTGCGCCGGGCCGATGTTGCGGTGCCAATGGCCGGAACGAACCATGTTCGCCAGTTCCACCACGCGCCGGGCTGTGGCCAGGATCAATGCAAAACCGGTGTCGGCGGTGGTTTCGGTGAGCACGTCCGGGGTGTTGCTGAGCAGGATGCGGCGCTCGGTCAGGTAATCGATGTCGTAGTTGTCGACGCCCACCGAAACGCTGGCAATCGCTTCCAGATTCGGCGCGAGGTCGAGCAATGCCGCATCCAGTTTCAGACTGGCGCCGAGCAAGCCCTGGGCCCGGGGCAGGGCCGCGCGCAGTTTGGCCAGACCGTCGGCATCAAGGCTTTCGATCAGGGTCACGTCGGCCTGCTCGTGCAGGCGGGCCATCAGCAACGGCGAGAGTTTCTTGTACAGCACAACCTGCTTTTTCATGGTTATCGTCTCAACTTCAATTCAAGGGTGAGCCGCCATCGGCCGTTTCACTGCGGCTTTGGCCACGACCCGGTCACTGGCGCCGGGCTTGAGGAAAATCGTCAGCACCACCGAGAGCATCAGCGCGCCGCTCATCAACAGGTACGAAGCGCCGGGCGAACCGGTGGTGCTGTTCAGGTAACCGACCAGATAGGAACCGCCAAACGAACCGAGGGCGCCCATGCTGTTGATCAGCGCCATGGCGCCGCCGGCGACGTTGGCCGGGAGGATTTCCGGAACGATCGCGAAGAACGGGCCATAAGGCGCATACATGCAAGCCCCGGCGATCACCAGCAAGGTGTAGGACCACCAGAAATGCTCCGCGCCCAAGGCGTAGGAACCGTAGAACGCAATCGAGGCGATCAGCAGTGGCGGCCAGACAAAGCGTTTGCGCTTCTGCAATTTGTCCGAGCCCCAGGACACCGCGAGCATGCCGATCACCGCCGCCAAGTAAGGCAGCGCCGAGAGCCAGCCGGCTTCGACCATGTCCATCTGCAAGCCAGCCTTGAGGATCGACGGCAGCCACAACACGAAACCGTAGACGCCAATGCTCCAGCAGAAAAATTGCAGAGCCAGCACGATGACTTTTGGCGAGCGGAAGGCTTCGGCGTAGTTCTTCACTGCTTTGATGCCGACCTGTTCAGCGGCGAGGGCGCTTTCCAGATCCTGTTTCTCTTCATCGCTGAGCCACTTGGCCTGGGCCGGACGCTCATCCGCCAGGCGCCACCAGATAAACGCCCAGAGCACCGCCGGTAATCCTTCGACGATAAACATCCAGCGCCAGCTGAAATGCTGCACCAGATACCCGGACACCACCGACATCCACAGCATGGTCACCGGGTTGCCGAGGATCAGGAACGTGTTGGCCCGGGAGCGTTCGGCGCGGGTGAACCAGTGGCACAGATACACCAGCATTGCCGGCATCACCGCGGCTTCGACCACGCCGAGCATGAAGCGGATGACGATCAGCCAATAGGCGTTGGAGACGATCCCGGTCAGGGTGGCGAGACCGCCCCAGAGAATCAGGCTGACGAAAATCAGCTTCTTCACGCTGTGTTTCTGGGCGTAGATCGCGCCCGGCACCTGGAAGAAAAAGTAGCCGAGGAAGAACAGTGCGCCGAGCATCGACGACAGGCCCGGGGTGATCATCAGGTCTTCGGCCATCCCGGAGGCGGCGGCGAACCCGTAGTTGGCGCGGTCCAGGTACGCCAGGCTGTAGGTGATAAACACGATGGGCATGATGTACCACCAGCGGCGGGTGGCGAGTGTTGCGGTTTTCATGATGGTGCTCCTGAGCTTGTTGTTTTTGTCGCAGCAGGTAACGGTCTGAATCTTTAGTGACTGGGCGGGCCTCTTCGCGGGCAAGCCTCGCTCCTACAGGGAATGCGCTAACCCTGAGCCCTGTAGGAGCGAAGCTTGCTCGCGAACGGCGTCCTCAAACTTGACGGGCAACTCATGGCGGGTCGGCAACCCCTCCATATCCCCGCGACTCTGCACCGCACGGCTGCCAATCCAGTTGGCGCGCTGCACGGCTTCGGCAAAGCTGAGGTTTTCCAGCAAGGCGCTGATCATGCCGACGGCAAAACCATCGCCAGCGCCGACGGTATCGACAACGGTTTCTACCGGCACACCGGCAATGAACCCCTGATCCAGATGCGTACGGTAATAAGCACCGTGCGGCCCGAGCTTGATCGCCACGGCTTCCGCGCCTTGATCGAGGTAAAACGCCGCGATGTCCGCCGGGTCGTCGAAACCGGTGAGCAAGCGACCTTCACTCAACCCCGGCAGCACCCAGTGGGCGAGTGCGGCGAGGCGGTTGATCTCGGTGATCATCAACTGCTCGCTGGCCCACAGGCTCGGACGCAGGTTCGGGTCGAACGACACACTGTGCCCGGCCTCGCGCATGCGGGTCATCAACTCGAAGGACATTTCCCGGGCGCTGGCGGAGAGCGCCGGCGGAATGCCGGTGGCGTGCAAGTGCCGCGCGGTCAACAGATCGGGAGCAATCGACTGCACCGACAAGTGACTGGCCGCCGAACCACGACGGAAATACTCGACCACCGGATCGCTGCCATCGTCAGCGCGGGACTTGAGTTGAAAACCGGTGGGGTGCGCCGGGTCGATAGCGACATGCCGGCAATCCAGGCCTTCTTTCTCCAGCGTATCGATCACGAAACGACCCAAGGAGTCCGCGCCGACCCGGCTCAACCAGGCAACGTTGAAGCCCAACCGCGACAGGCCAATTGCGACGTTGCTGTCGGCCCCGGCAATGCGTTTATGAAACTGGCCAACCGCCGCCAGATCACCGCTCTGCTCGGCCACGAACATCGCCATGGTTTCGCCGAACGAGAGGATATCGATCTCAGACATGCGCGTTCTCCAACCGTGATTGCCCGAGGCGGGCGAGGGTGGCGACATGTTCAGTGGTCAGTTGCACCAGATCGTCACCTTGCAGCGGGTATTCAGCCGCCCGCATTACGCCTTGGGCCATGTGCCGCAGCAGTTGTTCCCACAGATGCAGGTCGCTGGCGCTCGGCGGCATCGCCACCAGTTTGCCGTCGGCTCGGCGTGCCACCGCTTTGCAGTGCACATAACCGACATGCCGGCCAAGCGCACGCGCGGCGCTGGCGGCGGACTGGTCCTGCCATTGCCAGTTGCCGATGTCGAAGGTCATCTTAATCGGCAGGTTGTGTTGCTCGACCTCGGCGAAGAAGCGCTGGAACGGCTCAATGCGCCCGCCGTGCAAGGTCTGGTCGTTTTCCACCAGCAGTTGCACCGGGCTCTGGGTCAGCAACCGAGCTAAAGCCTGGAGATCGTTGTTGTCGGTGAAGTAACCGAGGGAGACTTTCAACCATTTGGCGCCGAAGGCCTGGGCCCGTTGCAGGGTGGTGACCAGCTCGGGATTGGGCCGCGATTGGCCGGCCAGCCACAGTTCCATGGGCGAGGAATACACGCTTTCCAGACCGCGAGCCTGGGTGGCGTCGGCCAGTTGCGCGGGTTCTTCATGGGTCAGCAACTCTTCGCGCCATTCAATGCGCGTGGCGCCGGCGGCGGCCAACAGGTCGACGAAACTGCCTTGGCCGCGCTGGCGAACCAGATCGGCGCCGTAGCTCGACAGGCTGATGGAAACGGGTGGTTTATTCATTGTTATCTACCTCTGAAACCGGTTTCATTTTTGTTCAAAAAAAAGGATCAAGCGATGCGGTGTTCTTTAGGGCCTCTTCGCGGGCAAGCCTCGCTCCTACAAGTTTCGCGGCGTTCGGAAAATGGGTGAACGACAAAAATCCTGTAGGAGCGAGGCTTGCCCGCGAAGGCGTCAGAATGATCACCCACTCACTCCGCAGGTGGACCCACGCACAATCAACCGCGCCGCAAAATCCACGGTCCGCACCGGCCCGACGTCCCCACGCAAGCGCTTGAGCAAACACTCGAATGCACTCGCGCCAATCTCTGCCGTCGGCTGGGCGAGGGCGGTGATCCCGCTGCCCACCAACGGATACCAATCCAGATCATCCAGGGCAATCAGCCCGACATCCTCGAACAGCTTGCAGCCCAGTTCTCGCAACGCATGAGTGCTGGCCAGCGCCGCGATCCCGTTGGCGCAGAACAACGCTTTCGGCCCTGGGCCGGGAGTTTCAAGGAAGGTTTTTAAACGTGAGGTCAGGTCGCTGCCGGTTTCCACCACAGCACCTTGAAACGAGGAATGCCGCTTGATCCAGGCCTTGAAACTGCTCACCCGTTCGATCCGCGAACTGGTGCCGTCAAACGGTTCAGTCACCAGCAACACATCGCGGTAACCACGTTGTTCAAGATGGGCGAGGGCCATTTCGACGGCGGCGGGATTGTCCAGGCCTACCAGATCACTTTCGAGCTGCTCGACCTTGCGGTCCACCAGCACCAACGGCATTTCCCGATGCAACTCCTGCAGTTCATCGCGGTGATGACCCAGGGTGTTCACGATCAAGCCTTCGATGTTGTACGAGCGCAGCAACGCAAGGTGCTGACGTTCCTGCTCGTCATCGCGGTCGGTGTTGCACACCACCAGGCTGTAGCCGTGTTGACGGCAAGCGGTTTCCACACCATGCATCACGGCAATCGAATAAGGGTTACGGATATCGGCCACCAGCATGCCGATCAGGCGGGTTCGCCCGCGTTTAAGGCCACGGGCCATCTGGTTCGGACGGTAGCCCAATTGGCTGATCGCTTGCTCGATGCGCTGGGCAATGGCATCGGAGAGCAGGGCGCGGTCGTCGCCAATGAAGCGCGAGACACTGGCCTTGGACACGCCAGCGTGTTCGGCAACATCGAGCATGGTGACGCGGCTGCGCTGGGCGGCGGAAAAGTCGTTCACGGTCTGAAACCTTTTTATTGGATTTATTAGGTTCAGCGCTTCGTGATAACGCTGAAACCGGTTTCAGGAAACACTAAAACCAAATCACCCGTCAAGCGATTGGTGGTTCATCGCCTTATGAACACCGACGGATGGCAGTCAGATCAGCACGCTCAGCCATGCCGAAACCAGCAACAGCAGGGCCATCAGCCGATTGAAACGCTGCATTGCCCGGGGGGATCGCAACCACCGGCTGGAACCTGCGCCGAGCAACGCCCAGACTCCCAGGCATGGCAGCGAAATCATAAAGAACACCAACGACAGGTACGCCACGTGAGCAAGTCGTTGCTCGCCGGCGCCCGCAAATACGCTGACGACGGCGAGCGCCATCATCCAGGTTTTCGGGTTGATCAGTTGCAGGCTGGCGGCACCGACCATTCCAAGCCTGGCCTGAGTGTCCTGAGGGGCAAGGGCCTGGGCCTGGGCGAAGAAAATCTGCCAGGCAAGGTAGCTCAGCCAAGCCACACCGACCCACTGCATAGTGGTTTGAACACCGGGCAATGACGTCAGCGAGGAGCCTGCGCCAGTACCGACCAATAACACGATTGTCGCGGCGCTGGCACAGGCGCCGAAGATGATCGGGACAGCCGCTTTCAGGCCATATCGGGCACTGTTGCTCAACACCAGGATATTGGTCGGGCCGGGCGTGATCGAGGCCACGAAAGCAAACAGCAGGAAGGGCAGTAACGTCGGAAAAGAAGGCCACATCGCAGGCAAACTCCAGTGAAGATCATTGAAGTCGATCTTCACAACGGACGTGCTACCTGTCTGGAAGATTTGAGCAGCGCTTGCGATACATCGCCGGCGTCAGCCCATAGGCCCGAACAAACCAGCGCCCCAGATGACTCTGATCGGCAAACCCCAATTCCATCGCCACCGCTGCCGGTTGCAAGCCGCTGGCGAGCATCCGCCGGGCTTTGGACAGGCGCAGTTGCACCAGATAGGCGTGGGGTGCCAGACCATAAGCCGCCTTGAACGCGCGGGTCAGGCGAAAGCGATCGACGCCAGTGGCTGCGGCCAGTTGATCGAGACCGATGTCGAGGTGGGCATTGGCGTGCAGATATTCCCGAGCCTTTTGCGCCACCAGCGGCAGGCGCGGGTCTGCGCCGCAGCGGGTGCGCCAATGCAGGTGACGGGTCAGGTGTTCGAGCAACCCGTCGAGGGCTGTCTGGCGCACGATCTTCAGTTCGCCGCCGTGCAAGGTCTGGAACGCCAGACTGGTGGCCTGGGCCAGTTGCGGGTCGCTGGTCAGGGTGTTGGCGAAACTCAATTGGCTGTTGAGCGGGGCGTCTTCGAACAGCTCGACCAATTCCCGTTCCAGCCATTGCGGGTCGAGGTAGAGCATGCGGTAGGTAAAGCCGTCCTCGGTGGGCGCTTCGCCGTCGTGGATATCGCCAGGTTCGAGCAGGAACACCTTGCCCGGCGTGCTTTGATGCCGGGCCCGGCGGCAGTTGAATTGCTGCACGCCTTGCTCGGTGACACCCACCAGATAGCTGTCGTGCCAATGCGGGTCGTAGGCGTGGCCCTCGAAATGCGCGCGCAGGGTCTCGATGCCGGTGTCGGCGTCCTGGGCCAGGTCGATCCAGTTATGCGGGCTCATGCTGCACCTGTGAGACGGATTGCCGACTTATTTAACGCCCCCGACGCGATGGATGCCTAGAACGTTTGTGCAGCGTTTAGCTGAAAAGTCCGGCGGCGATGTTGATCGAAAACCCGAGAATCGCCGTGTTGAACAGAAAACCGATCAGCGACTGCGCCAGCACAATCTTGCGAATGCCCCGGGTAGCCACGCCGACATCCGCCGTTTGCACCGCGACGCCGATGGTGAACGAGAAGTACAGGAAGTCCCAGTAATTGGGGGTGGTCAGGCCTTCGGCGAAACGCAATGCCGGTTCCTTGCCGTCCCAGGTGTAAAACAACCGGGCGTAGTGCACGCAGAAAATCACCCCGATCAGCAGCCACGAACCGATCACGGTCGCGGCGGTGAAGGCGTAATGCAGCAGTTTGCGCGAAGTTTCCAGGTCTTTGCTGCCGGCCAGTTCGAAGGTGATGGTCGCGAGGCTGGCAATCGCCGCAATGCACACCACGAACAGCACCAGTCCGGCGTTTTCGTCTTCGACCTCGGCGATGCGCTTGACGTCCGGGGCCTTGGCGCGTGCCGCAAGCCAGAACATCAGGATCAGGTAAGTCCAGACCCCGGCGTTCCAGCCGATGAGGATTTTACTGATGATCGAATCGGCCGGAGCCAGAATGCCCACCGCGATGCCGAGGGTGGCAGCGGCGGACAGGCGAGGATGGGTGCGGGCGAGGAGGGGCATGGAGGCTCGTTGGGTCAGGGCTTTGCAACACCTTAGCCCAGCGGGGCGGGTTGTGACCACAAACGCGCGCCCTCGTAGGAGCGAGGCTTGCCCGCGAAGAGGCCGTGTCAGTCAGCATTCATGTTGACTGACACACCGCTTTCGCGGGCAAGCCTCGCTCCTACAGGGGATCGCTGATCAGACAGGGGATCGGTGATCAGATGTCTTTGTGGCGCTTGCCCACCAGTTTCATCACCACCACAAAAAACACCGGCACAAACAGCACCGCCAATGTCGCGGTAATCATCCCGCCGATCACCCCGGTACCGATGGCTTGCTGGCTCGCCGAGCTGGCCCCGGTGGCAATCGCCAACGGCACCACGCCAAGAATGAACGCCAGCGACGTCATCACAATCGGCCGCAACCGCAGGCGCGCGGCTTGCAGCGTGGCGTCGATCAGGTCGTGGCCTTCGTCGTACAGGCTCTTGGCGAATTCGATGATCAGAATCGCGTTCTTCGCCGACAGACCGATGATGGTGATCAGCCCGACCTTGAAGAACACATCGTTAGGCATCCCGCGCAACGTCACCGCCAATACCGCGCCGAGTACACCGAGCGGCACCACCAGCAACACCGAAGTCGGAATCGACCAGCTCTCATACAGCGCTGCCAGGCACAGGAACACAATCAGCAGCGACAGGCCGAGCAGAATCGGCGCCTGACTGCCGGACAAACGCTCCTGCAGCGACAAACCCGTCCATTCCTGACCCAAGCCCGCCGGGCCTTGCGCTACCAACCGCTCGATCTCCGCCATGGCTTCGCCGGTGCTGTGGCCCGGTTTCGGTTCGCCGGAAATGCTGATGGCCGGATAGCCGTTGTAGCGGGTCAACTGCGCCGGGCCCTGGGTCCATTTTGCCTGGACGAAGGCTGACAGCGGCACCATTTTCCCGGCGCTGTTGCGCACATTGATCTTCAGCAGATCCTCGACCTGACTGCGCTGATCGCCTTCGGCCTGCACCACCACGCGCTGCATCCGACCCTGGTTGGGGAAGTCGTTGATGTAGGCCGAACCCACCGCCGTGGACAACACGCTACCCACATCGGCAAACGAAACGCCCAGGGCATTCGCCTGTTTACGATCGACTTCCAGCTGCACCTGCGGCGCTTCGGCAAGGGCGCTTTCGCGCACGTTCATCAGGATCGGGCTTTTCTCCGCCGCTTCCAGCAGTTGCGTGCGTGCCTGCATCAGCGTGGCATGGCCGAGGCCACCGCGATCCTGCAAGCGGAACTCGAAACCGCTTGAGGTGCCGAGGCCATCAACCGGTGGAGGCAACACGGCAAACACCATGGCGTCCTTGATCTGGCTCAGGGCGATGTTGGCGCGGTCGGCAATCGAACTGGCCGAGTCATCGCTGCTGCGCTCGGACCAATCCTTCAACGTGGTAAACGCCAACGCCGCATTCTGCCCGCTGCCGGAGAAGCTGAAACCGAGAATCACCGTGCTGTCGCCAACGCCGGGTTCCTTGGCGTTGTGCTTTTCGATCTGCTCGACCACTTGCACCGTGCGGTTCTTGCTCGCGCCCGGCGGCAGTTGAACATCGGTGATGGTGTAACCCTGGTCTTCCACCGGCAGGAACGAGGAGGGCAAGCGACTGAAACACAGGCCCAGCCCGATCAGCAGCACGCCGTAGATCAACAGGTAACGCCCGGTGCGTTTCAGCGCATAGGCGACCCAGCCTTGATAACGCACGGTCAACTGTTCGAAACGACGGTTGAACCAGCCGAAGAAACCGCGCTTTTCGTGGTGCTCGCCTTTGGCGATCGGTTTGAGCAGCGTGGCGCAAAGTGCCGGGGTCAAGGTCAACGCGAGGAACGCAGAGAACAGGATCGATGTGGCCATCGACAGCGAGAACTGCTTGTAAATGACCCCGACCGAACCCTGCATGAACGCCATCGGAATAAACACCGCCACCAGCACCAGGGTAATGCCGATGATTGCGCCAGTAATCTGCTTCATCGCCTTGCGCGTGGCGTCCTTGGGCGACAGGCCCTCGGAAACCATGATCCGCTCGACGTTCTCCACCACCACAATCGCGTCGTCCACCAGAATGCCGATGGCCAGCACCATGCCGAACATGGTCAGCACGTTGATCGAGAAACCCAGCGCAAGCATGGTTGCGAAGGTGCCCATCAGCGCCACGGGTACAACCAATGTCGGGATCAGCGTGTAGCGGATGTTTTGCAGGAACAGGAACATCACCGCAAACACCAGCAACATCGCCTCGCCGAGGGTGTAGACCACTTTGGTGATCGAGACCTTCACGAACGGCGACGTGTCGTAGGGAATCTTGTATTCGACGTTGGCCGGGAAGTAGCGCGCCAGTTCATCCATCTTCGCCCGCACGGCGGTGGCGGTGCTCAGGGCGTTGGCCCCCGGCGACAACTGCACGCCGACGGCGGTGGACGGCTTGCCGTTCAGGCGGGTGCCGAACTGGTATTCCTGGCTGCCGATCTCGACCCGCGCCACATCTTTGATGCGCACCGTGGAACCGTCGGCATTGGCCTTGAGCACAATGTCGGCGAACTCTTCCGGCGTCGACAACTGACCTTTGACCACGATGGTCGCGGTGATTTCCTGAGTGCTGCGGGTCGGCAAGTCGCCGATGCTGCCGGCAGACACCTGGGCGTTCTGCGCCACGATCGCGGCGTTCACATCGGCGGGCGTGAGGTTGAAACCGATCAGCTTGCGCGGGTCGATCCAGATCCGCATAGCCCGCTCGGCGCCATACAGTTGCGCTTTGCCGACGCCGTCCAGGCGCTTGATCTCGTTCATCACGTTGCGCGCCAGGTAATCGCTGAGCGCCACGTCGTCGAGCTTGCCGTCGCTGGAGGTCAGCGTGATCAGCAACAGGAAACCGGAAGAGACTTTCTCCACCGACAACCCTTGCTGGTTCACCGCTTGGGGCAGGCGTGACTCGATGACTTTCAGGCGGTTTTGCACGTCCACCTGGGCCATTTCCGGATTGGTGCCCGGTTGAAATGTAGCCTTGATAGTGGCACTGCCGAGGCTGCTCTGTGACTCGAAATACAGCAGGTGATCGGCGCCGTTGAGCTCTTCCTCGATCAGGCTGACCACGCTCTCGTCGATGGTTTGTGCCGAGGCGCCGGGGTACGTGGCGTTGATCTCGATCTGCGGCGGCGCGACGTCGGGGTACTGCGCCACCGGCAACTGCGGAATGGCCAGGGCACCGGCCAGCAGGATGAACAATGCGACCACCCAGGCAAACACCGGGCGGTCGATAAAGAACTGCGGCATAAAAAGCGTCCTGCTTACTGACCAGAAACCTGGGCAAGTGGAAGAGGGGTGTCGTCGATCTGGACTTTCTCGCCAGGCTTGGCGTGTTGCAGGCCTTCAGTGACGATGCGGTCGCCGGGTTTGAGACCGCCGCTGACGATCCAGCGATCGTTCTGCACTGCGCCCAATTGCACCGGTTGCAGGCCTACACGCTGATCGGCGTCGAGCAGCAGCACCTGGGCAACCCCGGCGCTGTCACGCTGGATCGCCCGTTGCGGCACGCTGATGCCTTGCTGGTTGACCCCTTGCTCGATGCGCACCCGCACGAAGCTGCCGGGCAGCAAGTCGAGGTCCGGGTTGGGGAATTCGCTGCGCAGGATGATCTGGCCGGTGCCCGGGTCCACGGAAATCTCTGCGAACAGCAGCTTGCTCGGCAGCGGGTACAGGCTGCCGTCGTCCTGGATCAATGTGGCCTTGGCCTGATCCTGACCGACTTGCTGTAATTGCCCGGAGCGGAACGCCCGGCGCAGGTCGTTGAGTTCACGGGTCGACTGGGTCAGGTCGGCGTGGATCGGGTTCAACTGCTGGATCAATGCCAGCGGCGTGGTTTCATTCTGCCCGACCAGCGCGCCCTCGGTAACCAGAGCGCGACCGACGCGCCCGGAAATCGGCGCAGTCACGGTGGCGTAACCCAGGTTCAGCTTGGCCCGCGCCACGGCAGCCTTGTTGGCGGACACTTCAGCGGCGGTTTGCCGGGCATTGGCCCGGGCGTTGTCGTAGTCCTGGCCGCTGATGGCATTGCCTTCGATCAACTGCGAATAACGCTGCTCTTGCAGCTTGGCCTGGAACGCATTGGCCTCGGCCTTGCGCAACGCCGCTTCGGCGCTGTCCAGGTCAGCCTTGAACGGTGCCGGGTCGATGCGGAACAGCACGTCGCCCTGTTTCACGTCGCTGCCTTCGCGGAAGGTGCGTTGCAACACGACGCCAGCCACCCGAGCGCGGACTTCGGCAATCCGTGGCGCGGCGATGCGCCCGCTCAGTTCGCTGGAGATCGACAGAGGGCGCGCTTCGATGGTTTCGACCCGTACCGTGGCCAGTGGCGCGGCTTCTTCGGCGGTCGAAGACTTGTCACAAGCGCTCAGTGTCAACGCCAGTGCAAGCAGGCTGAGCGTGGCAAGCAGATTCTTTGACATGTAGTTACCCCAATAATGACCCCCAGCATCCTACGGGGAGGCGACGAGGGTAGCGGTGAAGCTTTGTAGGCGCTGTGTGAAATTGTGTAAGGGTTTTACTCTTAGACGTACGAGGGCGTATATCCTTTGGCGCTTGATTACTTTTGCGACGGTCAGATTGCCTTCGCGGGCAAGCCTCGCTCCTACAGGGATATCGTATTCATCTGTAGGAGCGAGGCTTGCCCGCGAAGAGGCCGGACCTGTCGCCACAGCACTTTTCTGGAAACACCCCATGCCCAACATCCTCCTGGTCGAAGACGACACCGCGCTCTCCGAACTGATCGCCAGCTACCTGGAACGCAATGGCTATTCCGTCAGCGTGATCAGTCGCGGCGATCATGTGCGCGAACGCGCGCGGGTCAATCCGCCGGACCTGGTGATCCTCGATCTGATGTTGCCGGGGCTCGACGGTCTGCAAGTCTGCCGCTTGCTCAGGGCTGATTCGGCTACTCTGCCGATCCTGATGCTCACTGCCCGGGACGATAGCCACGACCAGGTGCTGGGCCTGGAAATGGGCGCCGACGACTACGTGACCAAACCCTGCGAGCCGCGCGTGCTGCTGGCTCGGGTGCGCACCTTACTGCGCCGCAGCAGCCTCGGCGAACCGCAGACTGCCAACGATCGCATCCTGATGGGCAACCTGTGCATCGACCTGTCCGAGCGCACCGTGACCTGGCGCGATCAATTGGTCGAACTGTCCAGCGGCGAATACAACCTGCTGGTGGTATTGGCCCGGCATGCCGGCGAAGTGTTGAGCCGCGACCAGATCCTGCAACGCCTGCGCGGCATCGAATTCAACGGCACTGACCGTTCGGTGGACGTGGCGATTTCCAAACTGCGCCGCAAGTTCGACGACCACGCCGGCGAGGCGCGCAAGATCAAGACCGTGTGGGGCAAGGGTTACCTGTTCAGTCGCTCCGAGTGGGAATGCTGAGTCGATGTTCAGAATCCTCTTTCGCCTGTATCTGGTGACGATCGTTTCCTACAGCGCGGCGATTTACCTGGTGCCGGACGTGGTGATCAAGCTGTTCCATGAACGCTTTGTCACCTACAACCTCGATTATTCCCGAGGCTTGCAAACCCTGATCGTCAAACAGTTTCACGCGGTGCCAGAGGCGCAGTGGCCGGCGCTGGCGGCTGAAATGGACAAGGAATTCCAGCCGCTGCATATCGTGCTGGCGGGCAAGGATGACGCCGACTTCACCCTCGATGAGCGTGAACGTTTGCAGCGCGGCGAGAATGTCGTGCGCATCGGCGACTGGGGCTGGCGCACCCTGGCCGTGGCACCGTTGAACGAGCGGACAGTGGTGCAAATGGTGGTGCCGCCGGACCCGCTGGACGTCAATCTGTTGTACTGGAGCATCAACGTGCTGATCGGCGCGACCATGCTCGCGTGCCTGTTGATATGGCTGCGCCCGCACTGGCGCGACCTCGAACGCCTGAAAGGCACTGCCGAACGTTTCGGCAAAGGTCATTTGAGCGAGCGCACGCAGATCTCCCAAAAATCGAACATCGGCAGTCTGGCCAACGTGTTCGACACCATGGCCGGCGACATCGAGAACTTGCTCAACCAGCAACGTGACTTGCTCAACGCCGTGTCCCACGAACTGCGCACGCCGCTGACTCGCCTGGATTTCGGCCTGGCCCTGGCGCTGTCCGATGACATGCCGACACCGAGCCGCGAACGCCTGCAAGGGTTGGTGGCGCACATTCGTGAGCTGGATGAATTGGTGCTGGAACTGCTGTCCTACAGCCGCCTGCAAAATCCGGCGCGCCTGCCGGAGCGAGTTGAAGTGTCGCTGGATGAGTTCATCGACAGTATTTTGGGCAGCGTCGATGAAGAGCTGGAATCGCCGGACATCGTGATTGACGTGTTGCTGCATGGTCAGCTTGAGCGCTTTACCCTCGACCCGCGTTTGACCGCGCGTGCGTTGCAGAACCTGCTGCGCAACGCGATGCGCTATTGCGAAAAACGCATTCAGATTGGCGTGCAGGTGTGCCCGAAAGGCTGTGAGATTTGGGTGGATGACGACGGAATCGGTATTCCGGAGGATGAGCGTGAGCGGATATTCGAGCCGTTTTATCGACTGGATCGGAGCCGGGATCGGGCTACCGGTGGTTTTGGGTTGGGGCTGGCGATCAGCCGCCGCGCCCTCGAAGCCCAGGGCGGGACGCTGACGGTTGAGGCTTCGCCGCTGGGTGGGGCGCGGTTCAGACTATGGTTGCCGACACCTGCCTGACACAGCACGCTCATCGCTTCTGTAGCAGCTGGCGAAGCCTGCGTTCGGCTGCGCAGCAGTCGCCAAACCTGAGCACACGGTCTTCCTGAAGCACCGCGCCGCATGATTTTACGACTGCTTCGCAGCCGAACGCAGGCTTCGCCAGCGGCTACAGATCGTGGGGTGTCAGGCGAGTATCGCCGGGGATTGAATCAATCCAACCCCAGCCACCTGCATCCGCTCAATCGCCGCCGCCAGTGAGCCATCCAGATCAATCGCCCGGCAGGCATCCAGCACCACAAACGCATTGAACCCCGCAGCCCGCGCATCCAGCGCAGAAAACATCACGCAGAAGTCCAGCGCCAGGCCGACCAGGTAAACCGTGTCGATGCCGCGTTCCTTCAAATAGCCGGCCAACCCCGTGGTGGTGGTTCGATCGGCCTCCAGAAACGCCGAATAACTGTCGATATCCGGATTGCAGCCCTTGCGGATGATCAACTGCGCATGGGGCAAGTCCAGATTCGCATGCAATTCGGCGCCGTGGGTGCCGCGCACGCAATGCTCCGGCCACAGCGTCTGCTCGCCGTAGGGCAGTTGAATCACATCGTAGGGTTTGCGATGCGGGTGGCTGGAGGCAAACGAGGCGTGCCCCGCCGGGTGCCAGTCCTGGGCAATGACCACTTGATTGAACTGACTGCCGAGGCGATTGATCAAGGGGATGATCACGTCGCCTTCGGGTACCGCCAGTTGGCCGCCGGGGATGAAGTCGTTCTGCACGTCGATCACCAGCAGGGCCGTGCGGGAAGGGTGAAGCGAGGGATGTGACATGGTTGGGTTCCTCCTTGGAAGTCAGGTGCCAAGCATAGTGAGGATTCCCGTCATGCGCTAAGCCGACCTCTCAAAACCCTGCCCATCTCCTCAAGATCCGCCACAGTGCTGTGCCCGATCAGCATCCACGCATGTTCCGTATCCGCCCAGTAAACAACGTTCATCTCGTGCCGGCGCTCATGGGCAAACGGCCGGCTGCCTTTGTTGGAGCGGGTGACGCACAGCGCCATCGGGCCGTGGGTCGGGTCGAGGTAGGTGATCTGCGCGATAGGCACGCCGTCGTATTCGAGAATTTGCGCGCGCTTGAGCTCCACGCGCGGCAAGGCCAGTTTTGCCGGCGCGAGGTTCAGGCCCAAACGGCTGTCGATGGTGCGCAGTTGAGCACGCTGGGTGGTCTCGTCGCTGGGCAAGTGTTCGAGGGTTTGCGGCACGTAAAGCGACATATAGTCGGCCACCAGCCCACGCCAGTTGCTTTTCTGCTGGCTCAACTGCCAGCCGAGGAACAACCGGTCCGCCACCACACTGCTGACCACCAGACCGGCCGCCGCCGCCAAAAACCAGCGCCGGTTCAGGGCCGGACGGGCAGGGCTGGGCAAGGTGTCGAGCATCGCTTGCAAGCGATCCAGCGGCGCTTGCTGACCCAATTCGTCGTAGGCCGCTTTGAACGGCAGGTTGCTGCGCGCCAGCCATTGCAGACGCAGGTTGAGTGCCGGGTCATCGTTGATGGCGGCGTCAATGAGGGTGCGCTGCTCGGCGTCGAGCTGGTCGTCGAGGTAGGCCACCAACTGTTCATCCGACGGTATTGTCGGTCGTGAGTGGTCGTTCATCGACGTTCTCCCGTGGTTGGGTTCGGTACAGCATGCAGGGGCGGGTACTCCGCGAGTTTCAGGCGCGCGGTGGCCAGTCGGCTCATGACCGTGCCGATGGGCACCTGCAGCACATCGGCCACTTCGCGGTAGGACAAGCCTTCGACATAGGCCAGGTACACCGTTTCACGCTGGGTTTCGGGCAGCGCATCGACCCGCCGGATCACCTGCGCAGCCAGCACATGGGTTTGCGCCGCGTGTTCACCGTCGAACGACAGCGCCTCGTCGGCGTTCACCAGGCCCTGGCCCAAACGCACGCGCCGGGCCCGTACTTCATTCAGCCAGATCGAGTGCAAGATACTCAGCAGCCAGCGGTCCATGCGGGTGCCGGGCTCGTATTGCCCGGCCCGTTCCAGCGCCCGCACGCACGTGGCTTGCACCAAATCCTCGGCCACATGCCGTTGTCGAGACAGCAGCAAACCGTAGCGCCATAAACGCGCCAGATGCTGGCCCAACTCTGCTCGTATTGCCTGATCGCTGGCGATAGCGACCTCCATCCATTCGGTGTGTCAGGTTTTCGATGAGTCGTTGATGGCTTCGGCCAGGTCCTGGTATTCCTCACAGGTGCTGCCGCAGATCGATTTGATGTGCTGCAACTGTTCCTGGGCCAGATCCAGCCGACCTTTGATCACATACGCCTCGCCGAGGTATTCGCGCACTTGCGCATACTGCGGGTCGAGTTTGACCGATTGCAGGTAATAGCCGATGCCTTCGTCGGTACGGCCCAGTTTACGCGTGGCGTAGCCGCGATAGTTGAGCGCTTTGGCGGTGTTTGGATCTTTCAGCGTATCGAGCAGGGCCAGCGCTTCTTCGTAACGTCCGTCCTTGGCCAGCCGATAGGCGTAGTCGGTGCGGTCGGCGTCTGGCACCAGGCTGCTGGTTTGCAGTACGCATTTATTCGACTTGGTGTCGAACACCTGGCCTTTGGGGCAATTGGGTTTGGCTGGCGCGTCGTCGTCACCGTTGGCAAACGCCAGCGTGCTCGATAACGCAGCGACGAGTAGCAGCGGGGCGGTGAACACAGCGAAACGGATTTGCATTTGCGAAACTCCATTCACAGGGAAAACAGAATTCAAGGGCAGGTATCGATAGAACACCTCGCCCCGGTGTTTTATTCGTTCAGTTGGTATCGCGCCCCGGCAACATCCTGCGCAAAGTACCGTCGCGCATCCCGTAATGATGGACCAGCGCCATCACTGCATGCAGCCCGGCCAATAAGATGATGGCCCACGCCACGTTTTCATGCAGGCCGCCGAACACCGACTTCATGCTTTTATCGAA
Source organism: Pseudomonas sp. NPDC087342 (assembly GCF_044744265.1). Taxonomy (NCBI): domain Bacteria; kingdom Pseudomonadati; phylum Pseudomonadota; class Gammaproteobacteria; order Pseudomonadales; family Pseudomonadaceae; genus Pseudomonas; species Pseudomonas sp. NPDC087342. Next base: position 962,130 of record NZ_JBIUXZ010000001.1, on the reverse strand, counting down.
GGTCATCAAGGTTGGGACATCGAACAGGCCGAAGAAGTTGAACGGTTCGGCCTGAGCCCAACGAAATAGAAAACCCAGCACGATCTGGCTCAACAGCAGCAGATACAACGCCAGATGCGCGGTTTTCGCCGCAATATTCATCACGCCTTGATTGGCCGGCGGCAGACGGCGGCCACGGGACATACGCCAGAGCAGCCTCCCGATGACAATCACCGCGAGCAAGATGCCACAGGAAATGTGCACCGACTGCAAACCCTTGCGCAGCGGCGTGCCTTTGGCCAGTTGCTCCCAGATTTGTGCGCTGGCAAACATGAAAATCACCAGCGCGGCAGTCAGCCAATGCAGGCTCATGGTCAGACGGTCATAACGTGTCGGCGAATCGGCGTTCAGGCGGTTCATGGGTAATCCTCATGGGCGGTGGCAAGTGAACACCGCTGTATGAACAATTATTCATTTCTTTCTTGAGATCTTTGCAGGGGAAGTTCAGGTCCATTCGCTATGCTCGCAGCATCGCTGTCAATCGGGAGAACTGCCATGCGAGAACACATTCACCATGCTGCCGCCGATGGCTACAAAACCGGGGCCGATACCTATGTGCGCGGCCGTCCGGACTACCCGCCGGAAGTCGCCGACTGGCTGACCGGCACCTTGGGTTTGAACGACGACAAAACCGTGATCGACCTCGGCGCTGGCACCGGCAAGTTCACCGGGAGACTGGCGGCCACCGGGGCGCAGGTGATAGCCGTGGAACCGGTGCCGGAAATGCTCGACAAGTTGGCCGCCGCGTATCCCGACGTGCTGGCGGTCAGCGGCACTGCCACCGATTTGCCGCTGCCGAATGCTTCGGTGGACGTGGTGATCTGCGCCCAGGCCTTTCACTGGTTCGCCAGCCCCGAAGCGCTCACTGAAATTGCCCGAGTGCTCAAACCGGGCGGCAAGTTGGGCCTGGTGTGGAACCTGCGTGATACCCGGGTGAGTTGGGTGCCGAAACTGGACGCGATCGTCAACGCGTTGGAAGGTGATACCCCGCGCTACTACACCGGGGCCTGGCGCCTGGCCTTTCCGCACACGGCGTTCGGGTCGTTGCAGGCGCAGCATTTCGGGCATGGGCATACAGGCTCGCCGGAGGATGTGATTTTCAATCGGGTGCGGTCGACCAGTTTTATTGCGGCGTTGCCCCAGGTGCAGCGGGACAAGGTGGATGCGCAGATTAAAGCCTTGATTGAAAGTGAGCCGGAGTTGCGGGGTAAGGAGGTGATAACTGTGCCTTATGTGACGGCGGCGTTTGTGGCGGTGAAGGGCGGTTAGATCGGCGGTGCGGCCTTCGCGAGCAAGCTTTGCTCCTACAGAGGGCCGCTATCCCCTGTAGGAGCGAAGCTTGCTCGCGAAGGGGCCAGACCAGACAACACAAAACCAACAGCCAGTCCCGCATTTGGCCGAACCACTGCCTTACTCCCACCCGGGATGCCTTGTTATAGTTCGGGCCTCATTTTCTGCCCGGTCAAGGATCTCTGCCATGTCTCAGTACACCGCGTTCACCGTCGAACTCGCCGACAAAATCGCTCATGTGCAGATCAACCGCCCGGAAAAGATCAACTCGATGAACGCCGCGTTCTGGAGCGAGATCATCGAGATTTTCCAATGGATCGACGACACCGACGAAGTGCGGGTAGTGGTCCTGAGCGGTGCCGGCAAGCACTTTTCCTCCGGTATCGACCTGATGATGCTGGCCGGTGTGGCCAATGAACTGGGCAAGGACGTCGGCCGCAATGCGCGCCTGCTGCGCCGCAAGATCCTCGCCCTGCAAGCCTCGTTCAATGCCGTCGATAATTGCCGCAAACCGGTGCTTGCGGCGATTCAGGGTTATTGCCTGGGCGGCGCCATCGACCTGATCGCCGCCTGCGACATGCGCTACGCCGCCGAAGACGCGCAATTCTCGATCAAGGAAATCGACATCGGCATGGCCGCCGACGTCGGCACGTTGCAACGCTTGCCGCGGATCATCGGTGACGGCATGCTGCGTGAACTGGCTTACACTGGTCGCAACTTCGGGGCCGAGGAAGCGCGCGGCATGGGCCTGGTCAATCGCGTCTACAGTGACCGCGACAGCCTGCTCGATGGCGTGATGGGCATTGCCCGCGAGATCGCCGGCAAGTCGCCGATTGCGATTACCGGCACCAAAGAGATGATCAGCTACATGCGCGACCATCGCATCGACGACGGCCTCGAATACGTCGCCACCTGGAACGCCGCCATGCTGCAATCCACCGATTTGCGCGTGGCCATGGCCGCCCATATGAGCAAACAGAAACCCGAATTTCTGGACTGATTAACCATGATTTCACGCTGGACCACCGCAGTACTGGACACCGATCAACCCGGCGGCTGGGCCGTGGCGCGCAGCCCCGAAGGTTTTCTGTTCGATGACAACGGCGCGCTGTTCCCACGGGAATGGCTCAAGCGCCAGGACCTGTCGATCCTCGCTGAACACGGCATCGGCCACCTCGATGGCGAGCCGGTTTACCTGCTGGAATTGCGCAGCCCAAGCGAAGTGCCGGGCTGTAACTGGAAAGGTCTGCGGGCGTTCATGCTCGAAGGCGATCACACCGTCTACAAGGTGCTCGGTTACGCCGCACAGATCGGCACCTGGTACCGCGAACACCGTTTTTGCGGTAACTGCGGACAAGCGACGCATCAGGTTCCCCGCGAGCGGGCGATGTACTGCGAGCCGTGCGATATCCGTTATTACCCGCGGATTTCGCCGAGCATGATCGTGCTGGTGACCCGTGGCGATGAAGTGCTGCTGGCGCGTTCGCCGCGCTTCGTCACCGGGGTCTACAGCACGCTGGCGGGGTTTGCCGAACCGGGTGAGTCAGCCGAGGATTGCCTGATCCGCGAGGTTCGCGAAGAGGTGCAGATCGAGGTCAAGAACATCCAGTACATGGGCAGCCAGTGCTGGCCGTTTCCGCACTCGATGATGCTGGGTTTCCACGCGGAATATGCGGGTGGCGAGATCGTCTGTCAGGAAGACGAAATCGAAGACGCGCAGTGGTTCAACATCCACGCAATGCCGCCGTTGCCGGCATCACGCTCGATTGCCCGTTACCTGATCGACGTCTACCTGGCGCGGCGCTTAGGCCACGCTGAACCAGTGTTGCCAGGCTAGCCGCACGGTCAGGCCCAGCACCACGGTGATGAACACCGGGCGAATGAACTTGGCACCGCCGCTGATGGCGGTGCGCGCGCCGAAGAACGCGCCGACCATCACCGACACGCCCATGCTCAGGCCGATGATCCAGTCCACTTGCCCGGAAAACACGAACACCGACAGCGCCGCAATGTTGCTGACGAAGTTCATGCTGCGGGCCACGCCGCTGGCCTTCACCAGGTCGATGGGGTACATGAGCATGCTGCTGACGGTCCAGAACGCACCCGTGCCGGGGCCGGCCACGCCATCATAGAAACCGAGGCTGAAGCCTTGGGTCGATTGCCACTTTTTCTTGATCGGCGCGTCGCTGTCCAGCGGCGCTTTCGGCGTGCCACCGAACAACAGATAGACGCCGCAGGCGAAGACGATCACCGGCAGCATCTTGTTCAGCCATTCGGCGGGCAGGTAATGCGCGACCACCGCGCCGGTCAACGCGCCAACCAGCGTGCCGACGATGGCGTGAACCCACTGTTTCGGATGGAACAGCTTGCGGCGGTAGAAGGTGAAACTGGCAGTGGCCGAGCCGAAGGTCGAACTCAGCTTGTTGGTGCCCAGCACCAGATGCGGCGGCAGGCCGGCGGTCAGCAGCGCGGGGGTGGTGAGCAGGCCGCCACCGCCGGCAATGGCGTCGATGAAACCGGCAATGAAAGCGACAAAGGCCAGAATGGCCAGGGTGGTGAGGTCAACGCTGAGTTCGAAAGGCATGGAATCGGCTTATTCGGCGGGGCGCAGAAAGTGGCTGCGGGGAAGGCCGGTATCTTACCCATATCCAACTTCTGCGGCGACCCGTCTGGCCTCTTCGCGGGCAAGCCTCGCTCCTACAGGGGAACGCATTCCAAAATGTAGGAGCGAGGCTTGCCCGCGAAGGCGTCATCCCTGACGACACATTACTTACGCTCAGGCCCATTCCCGATCTGCCACACAAACGGCGGTTCGGTCCCGTTGATCGCCCAATCCCCGATAATCCGCGCCTTGTAGATCACCGGATTGTGTGACGACACCGTCCGCGCGTTGCGCCAATGCCGATCCAGGGATTTCCCCTGGCGAATATCCGAAGCCCCCAGCGCATTGAACAATTCACTGGTAGCGCGCTGGATCAGTTCGGTGACCACCACTTGCGCCTTGGCCGATTCGATTTCCGCCGCGACATTCGCCGCTTGTTCTAACGCATCATCACCCGAGAAGCGCGCCTCATAAGCCCGTTGCGCCGGTTGCGCTGCCTTCAACGCACTGGCCTCGGCTGCATACACCAGCGCCGCAATCTCACCGACCACCTGCTGCACTTGCGCATCCTGGCTCACATGCGGGGCATTGCCATGGCTGTAGATGCGTTTGCGCTCGCGCACCTGATGCGCCACATCGCGTAACGCGGCGCGGCCGATGCCAGCCAGGGACGCCAGCAGCACCAGTTGATAGAACGCAGTCTGGTATTTGAAGCGGGTGGCGAAGTCGATGATGTTTTCTGCATCCACTTCGGCATCGATAAACCGCGACGTCCCGCTGCCGGTGGTGCGCTGGCCGAAACCGTCCCAGTCATCGCTCTGCACAATGCCCGGCTGGCGGGTGCGCACGGCGGCGATCACGTCGCCACCGGTGTCGCTGCGCTGTGCGTAGACGTCGATCCAGTCGGAGAAAATGCTCCCGGTGCTGTAGAACTTCTCGCCGTTGAGCCGCCACTGATCGCCGTGGGGCGAGACTTTGGTGATCACATCGCCGATCGCCACGCTGCCGATTTCGGTCCAGGCGCAACCGACGATGTCGCCGGCCACGAAGTGTTTGAACCAGACATCCCGCGCAGGGCCGGGCGCAGCGTTAAGTCGGTCTTCGGCAAAGGCGAAATGCCCACGCAGGGCCTGGGGCACGTTGGAATCGGCTTCAGCCAGCTCGATCAACAGTTCGAACAGTTGCGGGACTGACGCACCGCCACCGCCATATTCCACGGGCACGCGCACGGCGCCGAAACCGGCTTCCTTGAGCCACTGGATCGGTTCATACGGCAGGCTGCGGGACTGTTCGCGCTCGACGGCGCCGGCGGCGATGCGCTGGAAGATCGGCCGAAAACGCGCGGCCAGCGTTTCATAGTCAGTACCGGTGGAGAGAGGATTGATTACCTGGTGTTCGGTCATGGCACAGTTCCTGGGATCGGCAGTAGAGACTGGGGCGACTGCACGGTCCATGCCGAAGTTCGCAGGCCATGGTTTATGGGGTTTTGTCGATTCAGGAGTGGCTTGAACTGTTGCTGCACCAACAGCACAGCAGCAAATTGCCTCTGACACACCGATGTCTGGGGCAAAACCATCTTCCTGTGGTGAGGGGGCTTGCCCCCGTTGGGCAGCGAAGCGGCCCCCTCTTATCACTGAAGAAGGGGCCTGCTGCGCAGTCCAGCGGGGGCAAGCCCCCTCGCCACAAGTGTCACTCGCCACATGCAATCGGTGCTGGCACGGTTGCTGCTCTTGTCCAAAGACTTCCCAAAAGTCCTGAGGACAAACCTATGAGTCAGCAAGCCGTCAAATTTGCCTACTGGGTACCGAACGTCAGCGGCGGGCTGGTGGTCAGCAAGATTGAGCAACGCACACACTGGGGCATCGACTACAACCGCAAACTGGCGCAACTGGCCGAAGAGGCGGGGTTCGAATACGCCCTGACGCAAATCCGCTTCACTGCCGGTTACGGCGCCGAGTTCCAGCATGAATCCGTGGCCTTCAGCCACGCGTTGCTGGCGGCCACCACCAAACTCAAAGTGATCGCCGCGATCCTGCCCGGCCCGTGGCAACCGGCGTTGGCGGCCAAGCAATTGGCGACCATCGACCAACTCACCAATGGCCGCGTCGCGGTGAACATCGTCAGCGGTTGGTTCAAGGGCGAATTCCAGGCCATCGGCGAACACTGGCTGGAGCACGACGAGCGCTATCGCCGTTCCGAAGAATTCATCCGTTCGCTCAAGGGCATCTGGACTCAGGACAACTTCACGTTCCGTGGCGACTTCTACCGCTTCGACAATTACAGCCTCAAGCCCAAGCCACTGGGCCAGCCGGAAATCTTCCAGGGCGGCAGCTCCCGCGCGGCTCGGGACATGGCAGCGCGCGTATCGGATTGGTACTTCACCAACGGCAACACGCCCGAAGGCATCAAGGCCCAGGTCGACGACATCCGGACCAAGGCTGCGGCGAACAATCATTCGGTGAAGGTCGGGGTGAATGCGTTTGTCATCGCTCGCGACACCGAAGAAGAGGCGCGCGCGGTGCTGGCGCAAATCATCGACCAGGCCGACCCGGAAGCCGTGAATGCGTTTGGCGATGCCGCGAAGCAGGCGGGCAGGGCGTCGCCAGAGGGCGAGGGCAACTGGGCCAAGTCAACGTTCGAGGATCTGGTGCAATACAACGACGGCTTCAAGACCAACCTGATCGGCACGCCGCAGCAGATTGCCGAGCGCATTGTGGCGTTGAAAGCGGTGGGGGTGGATCTGGTGCTGGCGGGGTTCCTGCACTTCCAGGAAGAAGTGGAATATTTCGGCAAGCGCGTGTTGCCGTTGGTGCGCGAGCTTGAGGCCAAGGCACTGAGCCACCAGACCGCCGCAGTCGCCTGACCACCCGAGCCCTTGTAGGAGCGAGGCTTGCCCGCGAAGGCGTCGTCACATTCAACATTGATATTGACTGACACGACGCCTTCGCGGGTAAGCCTCGCCCCTACAGGGGGCAGCGTTTACAGACCCAGGTCGGATAGACCCGGATGATCATCCGGACGACGTCCCAGCGGCCAATGGAATTTGCGCTCGCTTTCCTTGATCGGCATATCGTTGATGCAGGCAAAACGATTGGCCATCAAGCCGTTTTCATCGAACTCCCAGTTTTCATTGCCGTAGGAACGGAACCAGTTGCCCGAGTCGTCGTGCCATTCATAGGCGTAGCGCACGGCGATGCGGTTGCCGGTGAAGGCCCAGAGTTCCTTGATCAACCGATAATCCAGTTCCTTGGCCCATTTGCGGGTCAGGAAGCCTTTGGCTTCTTCGCGGTTGTAGGCGAATTCGGCGCGATTACGCCACTTGGTGTCCAGGGTATAGGCCAGCGACACGCGCTCCGGGTCACGGGAGTTCCAGCCATCTTCGGCCAGGCGGACTTTCTCGATAGCCGATTCACGGGTGAACGGCGGCAATGGCGGACGAACTTCGGCATTAGATGACATTTGAATGTCTCCTCATCAAAGTAAAGTTAAAACACAGTGTCGAGCTTGATTAAGCAGTTACAGGTCCAATAACTTTCGCGCCATGCATTGCGCATTATCGGCGGCACTGTGATCACCCATCACAAGCGCTACGGTAATGGCACCCTCGATCAGGATCAGCAGCTGTTTAGCCAGTGCCTGCGGGTCGGTGGCGCCATGTTCGGTGCAAAGCTCGCTCACGTAGTCGAGCAGTTTTTGTTTGTGGTCTTTGGCGACCAGGCGAACCGGGTCTTGCGGGTCGCCTGTTTCGCCGCTGGTGTTAATGAAGGCGCAGCCGCGGAAGCCTTCGGAGTCGAACCAGGTCGTGAGCACAGTAAACAGGTTGAGCAAGCGGTCGGCCGGGGTCGGGGCTTTGTCGACTTCGGTCCTGAACCAGTTCATCCAGCGCACATCCCGGCGTTGCAGGGCTGCGACGACCAGCTCCTCCTTGTTGGCGAAGTAGCGGTAGATACTCTTTCTGGAGACGCCGGCGGTTTTCACCAGAAGATCCATGCCGGTGGCGGCGATGCCACTTTTGTAGATCAACTTTTCGGTGACATCCAGAATGATGTCGCGTGTGTCGTTGCTAGTGATTTCGTTCATGGGGCAAACAGTAGAACGATCGTTCTCCTTGGTCAACAGGATTTTTATGGTGACCGTGAAATTGCTTTCGCGGGCAAGCCTCGCTCCTACAGTTAACCGTATTCCCCTGTAGGAGCGAGGCTTGCCCGCGAAGGCGTCATTACAGACAGTAACAAGACCCAAACGGATCCATGGTGTAAGCTCTCGGGTTCTTCGGATTCGACCTTTTTGCGAGCCTTATGCCGTCGCTTTTCAAACGCTCTCTGCTGCCCAAACTGCGCAGTTTTCCGCTGACCGCCGATGCCGTCACCATTCTTTCCGGCGCCGCCGAATATCGTCGTTGCCTGCTGGAAAAAATCGCCCAGGCGACCCGGCGCATCTATATCGTCGCGCTATACCTGCAACAGGACGAAGCCGGCCAGGAAGTCCTCGATGCCTTGCACGCCGCCAAACTGGCGCGTCCGGAGCTGGACGTGGTGGTGGTCGTGGACTGGCTGCGCGCCCAGCGCGGTCTGATCGGTGCCGGCAAGCAGCCGGGCAACTCGGCCTGGTATCAGGAAATGACCCGCACTCATGAAAGCGAAGTGCCGGTGTATGGCGTGCCGGTGCAGACCCGCGAGCTGTTCGGCGTGCTGCACCTGAAGGGTTTCGTGATCGATGATTGCGTGATCTACAGCGGCGCGAGCCTGAACAACGTCTATCTGCACAAATTCGACAAGTACCGCTACGACCGCTATCACCTGCTGCAGAACAGCGCGCTGGCCGATTCCATGCAGCACCTGATCCAGCACGGTCTGATCGCCTCCAAAGCGGTGCATCGCCTCGACCTGCCGAACCTGCCGACCACCCGCAGCCTGCGCAACGACATCGGCGACCTGCGCAGCCGTCTCAAGCATGCAACCTACGACACCACGGCGGGTGGCGTGGCCAAGGGCGGTCTGTCGGTCAGTCCGTTGCTCGGTGTGGGCAAGAACAACCCGCTGAGCCGGGTGATCTGCGAACTGATCGCCAGCGCCCAGCATCAGCTGACGATCTGCACGCCGTACTTCAACCTGCCGTTGCAAGTGACCCGGGAAATCAACCGCGCCCTGGCCCGTGGGGTGAAGATCGACATCATCGTCGGCGACAAGACCGCCAACGACTTCTATATCCCGCCGAGCGAGCCGTTCAAAGTGATCGCCGCGCTGCCGTACCTCTACGAGATCAGCCTGCGCCGCTTCGCCAAACGCCATCAGCAGAACATCGACAGCGGCCAGTTGAACCTGCACCTGTGGCGTGACGGTGATAACACCTATCACCTCAAGGGCATGTGGATCGACGAGCGCTATACCTTGCTGACCGGCAACAATCTCAACCCGCGCGCGTTCCGTCTCGACCTGGAAAACGCGCTGTTGATCGACGACCCGAAAAACGAGTTGCAGGCACCGCGTCGCAAGGAGCTGGCGGAGATTTTCGAAAACACTGAACGCGTCGCCCGTTACCTGGACCTGGAAACCCTGCCGGAGTATCCGGGGGCCGTGGCCAAGTTTCTCAAGCGGGTGAGTCGGGTGCGGATTGAGCGGTTGCTCTATCGGATGTTGTGAGGGTTAACACAGCCTTGTTGCTGTGTTGATTGTAAGAATGCCTTCGCGGGCAAGCCTCGCTCCTACAGGTTGTGTGTCGTGCCGTATTAACGCGACCAACACAAACCCTGTAGGAGCGAGGCTTGCCCGCGAAGGGGCCTTGCCAGACGCTACAAAACTCAGTTCAAACCCAACTTCCCACGCAACGTAGACAAATCCTCAGCCAAGGTATTCACCGGCCCAACCAGCGCCTTACGGTCAGCTTCTTTCACTTTGTCGTAAGTCTCGAAACCGCCATCCTTGGTTTTGTACTTGGCCAGGATCTTGTCCACGGTGGCGAAGTTCTTGTCGACCTTGGCGATGAAGGCTTTGTCTTGTTTCTCGATCTGCGGGTGGAACAGGTCGACGATTTTCTTCGCGCCGTCGATATTGCCCTGGAAGTCATATAGATCGGTGTGGCTGTAGCGGTCTTCTTCACCGGATATCTTGGTCGCGGCGACTTCTTCCAGTAGGGCAGCAGCGCCGCCAACGACTTTCTCAGGCGGGAAGGTCAGGCCGGCCACGCGGGTTTGCAGGTCCTTCACGTCGCCGTTCAGTTTGTCCGCCAGTTCGTCCAGGCCCTTGGTGCTCTTTTCCGAGAACAGGGTGTATTCGATGCGGTGGAAACCGGTGAAGTCGTCGGCTTTCACGCCTTTTTCGTGGTCGTCGACACGGGAGTCGATGGACGCATCCAGGTCACTGAACAGTTCGGCAATCGGCTCGATCGATTCGTAGAACACGCGAGTCGGTGCGTAGAGTTTTTGCGCGGTGGCCAGGTCGCCTTTTTTCACGGCGTCGGTGAACTGTTGAGTGTGGCTGCCCAGTTGGTCCAGTTGTTCGGTGACGTAGATCTTGTAGTCCGAAACCGGGCCCACCAGATCCAGCGGCGCCGTCGCCGCGAAAGCTGAAAACGGGGTACTGAGCAAGCCAAGGGTCAGCATTAAAGCGAGTGGCGACTTTTTCATGGGACGGTTCCGTATTGGGGGTTGTTATGAACGGGTTATGCAGTTGTTTTTGGCTGATGAGCAGCTTGTGTAGCGTCTAGCAGTGAGCGACCGATGAAGTCCTTGTCGCCCGTCACACCCGGCAAGGTGAAGAAATACCCGCCGCCCACCGGCTTGAGGTATTCCTCCAGCGGCTCGCCGTTGAGGCGGGTTTGTACAGTGATGAAGCCTTTTTCCAGGTCGGCCTGGTAGCAGATGAACAGCAGTCCCATTTCCAATTGGCCGTTCTTGTTCACGCCGTTGGAATAGTTGAACGGGCGACGCAGGATCAGGTTGGCCTGGGTTTGCGCGGTACGCGGATTCGCCAGGCGAATGTGCGCGTCGAGCTTGGTCAGCTTGCCTTCCGGGTCCTTGGCGTAGTCCGGGACCTGGTTTTCGTGCTCGCCGCCCATCGGCGCGCCGGTGCTCTTGACCCGGCCGAGGATGCTTTCCTGTTCCTGCAACGGCGTGCGGTCCCAGCGCTCAACGAAATTGCGGATGATCCGCACCGCCTGGTAGCTGCCGTTCGCGGCCCAGGCCGGTTCGTCGCTGCCCGGTTGCACCCAGACAATGCTGTCCATGGCCTTGGTATCGTTGGAATCGGGGTTGGCCGAGCCGTCGCGGAAACCCAGGAAGTTGCGCGCACTTTGCGCCGGCACACCCGGTTTCGCCGGGGCTTGCGGCGGCACGCTGCCTTCCTGTTTCCAGCGCACCAGCAGCAAGTCGGGCAGGTTTTTCACGATGTCGCGCAGGGCGTGGATGTTGGTGTCGGTGGTGTTGGAGCAGAACTGCAAGCTCAAGTCGCCGTGGCAGCAATCCGCTTCCAGGGCATCGTTGGGGAAACCGACCATGCGGATCAGCCGCTTGGGTTTGGCGTTGGCCAGGCCGAAGCGCTCGTCGAACAGCGACTCGCCGACCGACACGGTGATGGTCAGGTTGTCCGGCGTGACCACCGGGCCGAGAATCCCGGAATCCACTGGCGGCAGTTTCGGATCAACCTGCGTCACGGCGCCGCCCTTCATCAGGAACGCGATGCGCTCGTTGAGGGTGCGGAACAGTCGCTCCAGATCATCGCGGTCGGCGGCCAATACATCAAACGACACCAACATGCCCGACGCCGGGCGCGGGGTCACGATGCCGGTCTGGTGCTTGCCATAAAAGGTGTGGCGGTCTTCGGTTTTTTCGCTGCTCGGCGCTTCGGTCACCTGGCTGGAAGCGGCCATCGCCGGGCAGCTCAGGGCGGTGCCGGCCAACGCGACACCGGCGGCGCCCATGCCCATCAATACGCGGCGACGCTGGGCGGAAAACTGTTCCAAGTCTTTCATCTAAATGTCGTCTTCTACTTACAGGCCGGAAAGGCCAAGGGCTGGGTCGATTTCGTCGAGTACGGCGGCCAGGGTCTTGGCCTTGTCGGCGATCTGTTTGCGTTGCTCGGCACTGACCGTGTCGTAGCTGGCGTAGCCATCCTTGACCTTGAATCCATTGAGTTCGGCATCGAAAGCGCTGATGGCACTGTCGATTTTTGGCAGCAACTCGGCGGCGGACTTGCTCAGCAACGGCCGCAACAGGTCGACAACCTTGCGCGCCGCGTCGAGGTTGGCGGTAAAGCCGTTCAGGTCGGTGTGGCTGTAGCGTTCTTCTTCACCGCTGCTGGCGCGCACGTCGGCGATGCTGTTGAGGTTGCGCACCACAATGCTCACCAGTTGCTCCGGCGGCAGGGACTGGGCGAGCAATTGCTGTTTGAGCGTGGTGATGTCGATGATCAACTGCATGGCAACCGGCGCCAGGGCGTCGAGTTTGCGTTGCTGGAACAGCGCGTATTCGAGGCGATGGAAACCGGTGAAGGCCGAATCCTGCTCGCGTTTTTCAAAGTAATCGGCGCGCGCGTTGACGGCGTTGTCCAACTCGGCCAGACGTTGCGCGGCCGGGGCGATCCGTTGATAGGCGGCGCGGGCCGGCACATAAAGCGCTTGGGCCTGGGCCAGGTCGCCGGCTTCAATCGCCTGCTTCAGGGCGGTCACGGCTTTGATCAGCGCGCTGCTTTGGCTGCTCAGGTACACGCGAAATTCCGACAGCGGACCGATGAACGCGACCATCGATGGACGGGCCTTGGCCGCTGCATCGGACGCCGCGGTCGGGGTCACGTGCAAGGTGCCACGCGGGTTGCTCAGCAAGCCGCAAGTGATCGCATAGTCACCGGGCGCCAGGTTGGCGTTGATCACCTGGCTCAGGCCCGGCGCAATGTTTTCCCGTTCTTCGACCACCAGCACGCCGTCGAGGATTTCCCACTCCACGGCCCGGTCGGAGCGGTTGACGATGCGGAAACTCGCGTGCCCGGCCGGGACCGTCAGCGCGTTCGGCTCGCAACTTTTCGGGTGGATATTCACCACCATTTCGTCATGGTTGGTCTGGCGCTTGGCGGCGGCCATTTTCGAGGCGTAGTAGAACAGGCCACCGGCCGCGATCATCACGATCACCGAACCGGCCACCGCCCAGCGCAACGCGCGGGGAGGGGAAGCCACGGGAGGAGTAGGCGTTGACATGAATGCCCTTATTGGCTGGAAACGGAAGAAGATTGCTTGACGGGCGCGGCGGCCGGGAGGAAGAACATCACCAGCGCCACCACCAGATAAATCAGATACGCGCCGAGGGTGCTGACGGTCGGTGCGTCCTGGTAACCGAACATGCCGGCCAGTACCGAGCCCAGCGGGCCATCCATCGGCAGTGTGGCGCTGAAGTCGAAAAGCACGGTTTGCAAGTGATTCCACACGCCCGCTTCATGCAGGGCCTGCACCGAGTTGGAGAGGATGCCGGCGGCGACGACGAGGATAAACAAACCGGTCCAGCGGAAGAACGCACTGAGGTTCAGGCGCATGCTGCCGGTGTAGATCAGGAAGCCGACGATGATCGCCAAAATCAGGCCGAGCAGGGCGCCAATCGGTGCCGCTGCGCCTTCGCTTTGCTGGAACACCGCCAGCAGGAAAAACACGGTTTCCAGACCTTCCCGGGCCACGGCGAAAAACACCATGGCGATCAGCGCGGTGACCTGGTGTTTGGAACCGGCCAGTGCGTGATCGAGGGAAACGTGCAGGGAATGCTTGATCGAACGCGCCACTTTGCGCATCCAGAACACCATAGAACTGAGAATGCCGACGGCGACCAGGCCGACGATGCCTTCGAACAGTTCCTGTTGCTTCTGCGGGAACTCGGCGCTCATCAACTCCAGGCCACCACCGACCAACAGCGCCAGTGCAGCGGCGAGGAACACGCCAATCCACACGGCGGGCATCCACTGGCCACGGCCGGTTTGCTTGAGGTAACTAGCGATAATGCCGACGATCAACGCCGCTTCAATGCCTTCGCGCAGCATGATCAGAAAGGGAACAAGCATTCAGCACCGTGTCGAGTTAGTTAGGTTGCTAAGTTGTAACATAATGACACTCATTCTCACATGAGATCGATTGACTTTAGCTGAACCTTAGCTGAACGACCCAAAAGATCCCCCCAATCCCTGTAGGAGCGAGGCTTGCCCGCGAAGGCGGCGTGTCAGTCAGCAGAGATGTTGAATGTGCCGGCCTCTTCGCGAGCAAGCTTCGCTCCTACAGGTTTCCCGGCGGACCACCAATTTGTGATCGACTCAAATCCATTGTAGGAGCGAGGCTTGCCCGCGAAAGCGGCTGAACATTCAACATCATCGTTGACTGATCCACCGCTTTCGCGAGCAGGCTCGCTCCCACAGGGGCTCTGCGCTGGGCTAATATGCCCGCCACTTGAACAAGAACAGGGCTCACCCCGCGCAATGTCGGAAAAAGACACCATCGCCATCCAACTGGTGCGTGAAGCGCTGTTGCAAAGCTGTGCGCCCGGCGCGGCCACCGAAGAGGTGTTGCACAAAGTCGGGATTGATCCGGCGTTGCTGGACGCTGTTGACGCCCGAGTCCCAGCCACTTCGTACGCACGATTGTGGCGTTTGCTGGCCCGGCGCGGTGACGATGAGTTTTTCGGCATGGACCCGCGCCAGCTCAAATCCGGCAGTCTTGAGTTTCTGTGCCGCTGCGCCATGGTCCAGCCCAACCTCGCCGCAGGCCTCACCTCGGGCCTGGCTTTCCTGTCGTTAATGCTTGAACACCTGCCCGCGCAACTGGTGCGCCAGCAAAGCCTGGCGGAAATCGTCTTGCTCGAAGACGACCAGGACCCGCGCCGGGCCTTCACCTACTTCACGTACTGGATGATTGTCCACGGCGTCGCTTGCTGGTTGGCGGGTCGGCGGATTCCGATCCTGGCCATCGAACTGCGCTGCCCGGCGCCGGACTTTTGCGATGACTATCAGGTGATGTTTTCCGAGAACCTGCGCTTCGACCGGCCGCGCACGCGGATGATTTTCGCCGCCGATTGCCTGGACCTGCCGATCAAGCGCAGCCCGGAAGAACTCAAGCGCTTCCTGGCCCATGCACCGGCCAATATTCTGGTCAAATACCGCGACCCGGAAAGCCTGGCCAGTCGGATCAAACACGATCTGCGGCAACTGCCCGCCGAACAATGGCCGGAAACCGAGGCCCTGGCGCAGCAACTGTGCATGTCGGCCTCGACCCTGCGCCGGCGCTTGGCCGAAGAAGGGCAGACCTGGCAGGGTTTGAAAGACAGCGTGCGCAAGGAATTGGCGATTGTCTGGCTGGCGGAACCGAGCATCAGCTTTGCCGAGATTGCGGCGCGGTTGGGATTTGCCGATGCGAGTTCGTTCTACAAGGCGTTTCGCAAGTGGTCGGGGACTAATCCGGGGCATTATCGGAGTTTGATTCTTAACGAAGCGAGCTGAGTATTGCGTTGATCGGGCGGGACTCTTCGCGGGCAAGCCTCGCTCCTACAGGGGTGGGGTGATCACACCCATTCCGATCACCCCCGGCCCTGTAGGAGCGAGGCTTGCCCGCGAAGGCGCCCGCCCAGACAACCCACCTCTAGAACCTTGGCCAAACCAGTCAAACAACTTGATAGCTTTGACCATTGCCCCACACCCCGCGCGGCGCGAGTATTCCTGTGTTGATTACGGTTCCCCCAACCTAATAAAAATACAGAGGGATTCTGGCAATGCGCGATTACTTGTCTGCCACTTCACAGTTCGATTATCAGCACACCGTGGATGCCGCGCTCGCCGGCGATTTGACGGCGCTTAACGCCTGCGTCGAATGTTGCGACCGTCATGCATTGCCGGGTCGCATTGCGCTGTTCTGGGAAGGGCGCGATGGCGCCAGTGCGACGTACACCTTCACGGATTTGCAGGACAAAGCCGCGCGTCTGGCCAATTTCCTGCTGGCCCAAGGCGTGCAGAAGGGCGACAAAGTCGCTGGCCTGCTGCCGCGTAACATCGAATTGCTGATCACCGTATTCGCCACCTGGCGCATCGGCGCGGTCTACCAGCCGCTGTTCACTGCGTTCGGGCCGAAAGCCATCGAACACCGCTTGAGCAGCTCCGGCGCCAAAGTCGTGGTCACCGATGCAGTCAACCGCCCGAAACTCGCGGAAGTCGCCGATTGCCCGACTATCGTCACCGTCGGTGGCGCCAAAGGGCAGGGCATCGTGCGAGGCGACTACAGTTTCTGGGCCGAACTGCCCAATTTCTCCCCGGTATGCGAACCAGTATTGCTGACCGGTGAAGACCCGTTCCTGCTGATGTTCACCTCGGGCACCACCGGCCCGTCGAAAGCGCTGTCGGTGCCGCTCAAGGCCATCGTCGCTTTCCAGAGTTACACCCGCGACGCCGTCGACCTGCGCCCGGAAGACGCGTTCTGGAACGTCGCCGATCCAGGTTGGGCCTACGGCATCTATTTCGGTGTCACCGGGCCGATGTCGATGGGGCATCCGATCACCTTCTACGATGGCCCGTTCACCCTCGAAAGCACCTGCCGGGTGATCAACAAATACAACATCACCAACCTGACCGGCTCGCCGACGGCTTACCGTTTGCTGATTGCCGGGGGCGAAGAGTTCGCCAAGTCGATCAAGGGCAAACTGCGCATCGTCAGCAGCGCCGGCGAGCCGCTGAACCCGGAAGTGATCCGCTGGTTCGCCGACAACCTCGGCGTGGTGATCCACGACCATTATGGCCAGACCGAACTCGGCATGGTCCTGTGCAACCACCATGGCCTGGACCATCCGATCCACATGGGCGCCGCCGGTTTTGCCTCGCCGGGGCATCGCATCGTGGTGCTGGATGACGAGTACAAAGAACTCGGTGTGGGTCAGCCCGGCATCCTCGCCATCGACCGCACCCAGTCGCCGATGTGCTGGTTCAACGGTTACGAAGGCGCGCCGACCAAAGCCTTCGTCGGCAACTATTACCTGAGCGGCGACACCGTCGAGTGGAACCCGGACGGCAGTATCAGCTTCGTTGGCCGCAGCGATGACGTGATCACCACTTCCGGCTATCGCGTCGGCCCGTTCGACGTTGAAAGCGCGTTGATTGAACACCCAGCGGTGATCGAAGCCGCAGTGGTCGGCAAACCCGACCCGGAACGCACCGAATTGGTCAAAGCCTTCGTGGTGATCTGCGAGCAATACCGCGCCACGCCGGAACTCGCCGAAGAACTGCGCCAACACGTGCGCAAACGCCTGGCCGCGCACTCGTACCCGCGTGAAATCGAATTTGTCAGCGAATTGCCGAAGACCCCAAGCGGCAAATTGCAGCGCTTTATCTTGCGCAACCAGGAAATCGCCAAGGCTCAAGAGGCCGCGGCTCCCAAAGCTTCTGCTTGAATCGAAGGAAATAATGATGCAGATCGAAAACAAGGTTTTTCTCGTCACCGGCGGTGCGTCCGGCCTGGGTGCCGCCACCGCTGAAATGCTGGTGGGTGCGGGCGCCAAAGTGATGCTGGTGGACATGAACGCCGAGGCTGTCGCGGCCCAGGCTGAACGTCTCGGCGCGCAAAGCGTAGTGGCCGACATCAGCAACGAAGCCGCTGCCGAAGCCGCCGTCGCCGCCACCGTCAAAGCCTTTGGTGGCTTGCACGGTCTGGTGAACTGCGCCGGCATCGTGCGGGGCGAGAAGATCCTCGGCAAGACCGGCCCGCATGCGTTGGCCAGTTTCAGCCAGGTGATCAACGTCAACCTTATCGGCAGCTTCAACATGCTGCGTCTGGCTGCGGCGGCCATCGCGGAAACCGAAGCGGACGCCGACGGCGAGCGCGGCGTGATCATCAACACCGCATCGGCAGCGGCTTACGACGGCCAGATTGGCCAGGCTGCTTACGCTGCGTCCAAAGGCGCGATTGTCAGCCTGACCTTGCCCGCCGCCCGTGAACTGGCGCGTTTCGGCATCCGTGTGATGACCATCGCTCCCGGCATTTTCGAAACGCCGATGATGGCCGGTATGACCGAAGAAGTTCGCGCGTCCCTGGCCGCTGGCGTGCCGTTCCCGCCGCGCCTCGGTAAACCGGGCGAGTACGCCGCGCTGGTCAGGCATATCATTGAAAACAGCATGCTCAACGGCGAGGTGATCCGTCTCGACGGTGCCTTGCGCATGGCGGCCAAATAAGGAGGATTTGTCATGACCCTTTCCAACGATCCGATTGTTATTGTCAGCGCCGTTCGTACCCCGATGGGCGGTTTCCAGGGTGAACTGAAAAGCCTGACCGCACCGCAACTCGGGGCTGCCGCGATCAAAGCCGCCGTCGAACGCGCCGGTGTCGCCTCTG
The DNA here is from genome assembly GCF_044744265.1 of Pseudomonas sp. NPDC087342. Classification (NCBI taxonomy): domain Bacteria; kingdom Pseudomonadati; phylum Pseudomonadota; class Gammaproteobacteria; order Pseudomonadales; family Pseudomonadaceae; genus Pseudomonas; species Pseudomonas sp. NPDC087342. The sequence continues at coordinate 943,868 of NZ_JBIUXZ010000001.1, read as the reverse complement.
ACGCAGTTGACGAAGTGCTGTTCGGTTGCGTGTTGCCCGCCGGTCTCGGCCAGGCGCCTGCACGTCAGGCTGCACTGGGCGCCGGGCTGGATAAATCGACCCGTTGCACCACCGTGAACAAAATGTGCGGTTCCGGCATGGAAACCACGATCCTAGCCCACGACATGCTGGTCGCCGGCAGTGCCGAGGTGGTGATCGCCGGTGGCATGGAAAGCATGTCCAACTCGCCGTATCTGCTGGACCGCGCGCGCAGCGGTTACCGCATGGGCCATGGCCGGGTGCTGGATTCGATGTTCCTCGACGGCCTCGAAGACGCCTACGACAAGGGCCGCCTGATGGGCACCTTCGCCGAGGATTGCGCCGAGACCAACGGCTTTAGCCGCGAAGCCCAGGATGCGTTTGCCATTGCCTCGACTACCCGCGCACAACAGGCGATCAAGGACGGCAGCTTTAAGGCCGAGATCGTGCCGCTGAATGTCACCGTGGGTAAAGAACAGGTGCTGATCAGCAACGACGAACAGCCACCGAAAGCCAAACTGGACAAGATCGCCTCGCTGAAACCGGCATTCCGCGACGGCGGCACCGTGACCGCGGCCAACTCCAGCTCGATCTCCGACGGCGCGGCGGCACTCGTATTGATGCGGCGTTCCGAGGCTGAAAAGCGCGGCCTCAAGCCACTGGCAGTGATCCACGGCCACGCGGCGTTTGCCGATACCCCGGGCCTGTTCCCGGTGGCCCCCGTCGGCGCGATCAAGAAGCTGATCAAGAAAACCGGTTGGTCGCTGGACGAAGTCGAGTTGTTTGAAATCAACGAAGCCTTCGCGGTGGTCAGTCTGGTGACCATGAGCAAACTGGAAATCCCCCACGAGAAGGTCAACATCCACGGCGGCGCCTGTGCGTTGGGCCATCCGATTGGTGCGTCCGGCGCGCGGATTATCGTGACCTTGCTCTCGGCCCTGCGCCAGAAAGGCCTGAAACGCGGCGTTGCAGCGATCTGCATTGGCGGCGGCGAAGCAACGGCCATGGCCGTGGAATGCCTGTATTGACGCTGCCCTTGTAGGAGCGCGGCTTGCCCGCGAAGGCGTTCTTGAGATCGCCTTCGCGGGCAAGCCTCGCTCCTACAATGAAAGGTGCACCGTGGCTTACTTTTAAGGATTCACCATGATTCCCAATGACGAACAACTGCAGATCAGCGAAGCCGCCCGGCAATTCGCTCAGGAGCGGCTGAAGCCATTCGCCGCCGAGTGGGACCGCGAGCATCGCTTCCCGAAAGAAGCCATCGGCGAAATGGCCGAGCTGGGCTTCTTCGGCATGTTGGTGCCGGAAGAGTGGGGCGGTTGCGACACCGGTTACCTGGCCTACGCCATGGCCCTGGAAGAAATCGCTGCCGGCGACGGCGCCTGCTCGACGATCATGAGCGTGCACAACTCCGTGGGTTGCGTGCCGATCCTCAAGTACGGCACCGACGAACAGAAAGAACGTTTCCTCAAACCGTTGGCCAGCGGTTCGATGCTCGGCGCCTTTGCCCTGACCGAACCCCAGGCCGGTTCCGACGCCAGCGGCCTGAAGACTCGCGCCAAGCTCAACGGCGATCACTACGTGCTCAACGGCTGCAAACAGTTCATCACCTCCGGGCAAAACGCCGGGGTGGTGATTGTGTTTGCGGTAACTGATCCGAGTGCCGGCAAACGCGGGATCACCGCGCTGATCGTGCCCACCGATTCGCCGGGCTACAAAGTCGCGCGGGTCGAGGACAAACTCGGTCAGCACGCGTCCGACACCTGCCAGATCCTGTTCGAAGACGTGAAAGTGCCGGTGGCCAACCGTTTGGGCGAAGAGGGCGAAGGTTACCGCATCGCCCTGGCCAACCTTGAAGGCGGGCGCGTTGGCATCGCTTCGCAATCGGTGGGCATGGCCCGCGCCGCGTTTGAAGCGGCCCGCGATTACGCCCGTGAACGCGAAAGCTTCGGCAAGCCGATCATCGAGCATCAAGCGGTAGCATTCCGTTTGGCGGATATGGCGACCCAGATTGCTGTCGCCCGGCAGATGGTGCATTACGCCGCAGCGTTAAGAGACAGTGGCAAACCGGCCTTGGTCGAAGCCTCGATGGCCAAGCTGTTCGCCTCGGAAATGGCCGAGAAGGTCTGCTCGTCAGCGTTGCAAACCCTCGGCGGTTACGGTTACCTGAACGACTTCCCGCTGGAGCGGATCTACCGCGACGTGCGGGTGTGCCAGATCTACGAAGGCACCAGCGATATTCAGCGCATGGTTATTTCGCGCAATCTTTAAGAAGGAAATCTTTATGACGTACGAAACGATTTTGCTGGAAACCCACGGTCGCGTCGGCCTGATCACTCTCAACCGTCCGCAAGCCTTGAACGCGTTGAACGCGCAGCTCGTCAGCGAAGTGAACCACGCCCTCGATGGCCTGGAAGCCGATTCGAACATCGGCTGCATCGTGCTGACGGGCTCGAAAAAAGCCTTCGCCGCCGGTGCCGACATCAAGGAAATGGCCGAGCTGACCTATCCGCAGATCTACCTTGACGACCTGTTCAGCGACAGCGACCGCGTGGCCAACCGCCGCAAGCCGATCATCGCTGCCGTTAACGGCTTCGCCCTCGGCGGTGGCTGTGAACTGGCGCTGATGTGCGACTTCATCCTGGCCGGCGACAACGCCAAATTCGGCCAGCCAGAAATCAACCTCGGCGTGCTGCCGGGCATGGGCGGCACCCAACGCCTGACTCGCGCCGTGGGCAAAGCCAAGGCCATGGAAATGTGCCTCAGCGGTCGTTTGATCGATGCCGTGGAAGCGGAACGTTGCGGGATTGTCGCGCGGATCGTACCGGCGGATGAGCTGCTGGAAGAAGCGCTGAAAATCGCGGCGCTGATTGCCAGGAAGTCGTTGCCGATTGCAATGATGGTCAAGGAAAGCGTGAACCGCGCGTTTGAAGTCAGCCTGTCCGAAGGCGTGCGCTTTGAGCGTCGGGTGTTCCATGCGGCGTTCGCCACGCAGGATCAGAAGGAAGGGATGGCGGCGTTTATTGGCAAGCGTGAGGCCGAATTCCAGGGTAAGTGATTTAGCGTTTTCAGAGGCGCCTTCGCGGGCAAGCCTCGCTCCTACAAGGGATCTCCGAAACACAGAGATCCAATGTAGGAGCGAGGCTTGCCCGCGAAGCTTTTAAGGCTTCACACCAAATAGTTCTTCAATTCCCGAGCAATCACCATCCGCTGTATCTCGCTCGACCCTTCATAAATCTGGGTAATCCGCGCATCCCGGTAGTAACGCTCCACCGGATAATCCTCCAGATACCCATACCCGCCATGAATCTGCATCGCCGACGAACAGACCTTCTCGGCCATCTCGGACGCAAACAACTTCGCCTGTGAAGCCTCCGACAGACACGGCTTGCCCGCACTGCGCAACCGCGCGGCGTGGAGGATCATCAAACGAGCAGCGTTCAGTTGCATGTGCATGTCCGCCAGCATGTTGGCGATGCTCTGGTGTTCGATAATCGCCTTGCCGAACTGCACCCGATCCCGCGCGTAAGCCAGCGCCGCTTCAAACGCTGCCCGAGCAATGCCCAGCGCCTGGGCGGCGATGCCGATGCGCCCGCCTTCAAGGTTGGAGAGGGCGATGGCCAGGCCTTTGCCGCGCTCACCCAGCAGGTTGGCTTCAGGAATGGTGCAGTTGCTCAGGGTTACCGCACAGGTATCGGAAGCGCGGATGCCCATTTTGTGTTCAGTGCGATCCACGATAAAACCCGGGGTGTCGGTCGGCACCAGGAACGCCGAGATACCGCGCTTGCCCAGGTCCGGATCGGTCACGGCAAACACAATCGCCAGTTTCGCTCGCTTGCCGTTGCTGACAAATTGCTTGGCGCCGTTGATCACCCACTGGCCGTCCCGCAGTTCGGCGCGGGTGCGCAGGTTGTGGGCCTCGGAACCGGCTTGCGGCTCGGTCAGGCAGAAGCAGCCGATGGCCTGACCGCTGGCGAGGTCCGGCAGCCAGGTCTGTTTCTGTTCATCGGTGCCGTAGTTCAGGACTGGCCCGCAGCCCACGGAGTTGTGGATGCTCATCAATGCGCCGGTCGCGCCATCGCCGGCGGAAATCTCTTCCACGGCCAGGGCGTAGGCGACGTAGTCGACATAGGTGCCGCCCCATTCCTCCGGGACCACCATGCCCAACAGGCCCAATTCACCCATTTTCGCCACCAGACCGTCGTCGATCCAGCCAGCCTTTTCCCAGGCCTGCGCGTGGGGCGCGATTTCGCCACGGGCAAAATCCCGGGCCATGTCGCGGATCATCACTTGCTCTTCGCTCAATTCGATATCGTGCATGGCTCAGCTCCCGCTCTGCTCAAAACCCGTGAAGAAACTCTCGACATGCTCGGCGTGCAGCGCTTGCAAGGTCGGCGGGTTCCAGCGCGGTTGCTTGTCTTTATCGATCAGCAAGGCGCGTACGCCTTCGATCAGGTCGCCGCGTTCGAACCACTGACGGTCCAGGTGCAGCTCAAGGGCGAAGCACTGTTCCAGGCTCAGCTTGCGACCGTGTCGCAACATTTCCAGGGTCACGCCCATGGCCAGCGGCGAACGGGTTTCAAGCAGGTCGGCGGTGGCTGTCGCCCATTGGTGGCTGTCGGCGACGGTCACTTCGCGCATTTGCTCCACCATACTCGCCACGTCCGGCAGGGCGAAGAAGTGGTCGATGGCCGGGCGCAGTGCAATCAGCGGCGCATCGGACAGTTGTTGCACGGCGAGTTTGGCCAGTACGCCTTGCAGGTCCTTGAGCGGCGAGTCGTGCCATTCCAGATGATCAAGTTGCTCGTCCAGGCTGCCCAGTTTGTCGCTTTCCAGATACCAGTCAGCCAGACCGCAATACAGCGCATCCGCCGCGCGAATCTGTACGCCGCTGACGCCCAGGTAAATCCCCAGTTCGCCGGGGATCCGTGGCAGGAAGTAGCTGCCGCCAACGTCCGGGAAATAACCGATGCCCACTTCCGGCATCGCCAGGCGACTGCGCTCGGTGACCACGCGCATATCGGCGCCTTGCACCAGGCCCATGCCGCCGCCCAGGACAAAGCCGTCCATCAAGGCCAGGACCGGTTTGCAGTAATTGTGAATAGCGAGGTCGAGGGCGTATTCCTCGACGAAGAAATCTTCGTGCAAGGTGTCGCCGTTTTTGTAGCTGTCGTACAGCGAACGAATGTCGCCGCCAGCGCAAAAGGCTTTCTCGCCGGCACCGCGCAACACCACGGCGTTGACCTGCGAATCTTCGGCCCAGGCATCGAGCTGGTTTTGCAGACGACGGACCATGTTCAGGGTGAGGGCGTTGAGACCGGCGGGGCGATTGAGGGTCAGGTGACCGATGTGATTGCGTACCTCGGCCAGCACTTCATTTTGCATGGCATCCATGGCGGTAGTCTCCTGGGATGAAACCTGAGCAGTCATCGATAACTCCCTGCTTTTATTGTTCTTTATAGACAAGCTCGCGCGCGAGCGATGCTCGATCGTAACAGTGCAAATTTGTGATGTACAACCGGGATAACTGCAGGTTGTGTATGCATTTTTACCTTAGTGCAAAATCCAGCGGCCGCGGTCGAATAGTTTTCCCTAGGCACGCGAAAACCCTGTGGGAGCGAGCTTGCTCGCGATGGCGGCGTGTCAGTCGACGTTGATGTGACAGACAGATCGCAATCGCGAGCAAGCTCGCTCCCACAGGGTTCGGTGGTGTGTCAGGTTCTGCCGCTAAGCACTTCGCCGATGCTGCGCCGCTTGGCGTGCAATTCACTGGCATGAATCAACTGCTCAAGGTCTTCCGGCGTGACGTCAAAAAACGCCTCCATGTCCGCCAACGCCAGTTTCAAATCCTCGGCGGAGATCGCCTGACTGTCTGCCGAAGGCATGACCGGCACAGGTTCGGCGGGGCGTTTGGGGTAGCGGATCTGCGTGAGGTTGTTATACGCCAACGCACTGAGCAGCATGGCCGAGGCGCTGAGCATCACCGGGCCGAGGGCTTTCCAGTCCAGGGCGATAGTCGCCGGGTCGGCCAGCACCAACAGCAGCGCCAAGGCCCCGGCCGGTGGGTGCAGGCAACGCAGCCAGCACATCAGGATCAGCGCCATGCCCGCCGCCAGGCAGGCGCTGCCGAGCGTGCGGCCGAGTACATGAGCGACCAGCAGCGACACCACCCCGGCGCTCAAGTAGCCACCGAGGATCGACCACGGCTGGGCGAGGGCGCCGGAGGATACGGCGAACAACAGCACCGCCGAGGCACCCAGCGGCCCGACCAAGTGTTGCGCCACTTCGATGCCGAACACCTGACTGCACAACCAGACGCTGAACAGCGTGCCCAGGGACATGCCGATGGCGGCGCGGCTCCATTCCGAAGGACGAGTGTTGACGGCAGCGGGTAACCAGCGTGCGAGCATGATGATTCCGTAGACAAAAAACCCAAGCAAAAAAAAGGCTTAGCTGGGATACCCAGAAAGCCCTTGAAGGTGTTCCAACTATTGGGGGAGGAACGAGGCACAGTGTGCCGCTGATTCCCGGCGCTGACAAATTCATATTAATGCAGCTTCAGTGCATTATTTTTGCAGTAAAGCCACCCGCCGACCGGCCATGAAACACAACGATCCGCCCATCGCAGTCAGCGCGCACAAGGCGTAGAACATCGTCGGCGCCGGGGTGTGCAAGAGCAGGAAACCGCAAATCACCGGACTCAACGCGCCACCGAGGGCCGCGAGGTTTTGTGCGCCGTAGTAACTGCCGCGCAGTTCTTCCGGGGCCAGGGTGTCGACGAACAGGAATTCCGCTGGATAGATGATCATTTCGCCGAGGGTGAAGATGAACATCGCCACGCACCAACTGACCAGGCCGTCCGCCAGGCTGAACCCGATCAACCCGACGATGAACAGGCTGGTGCCACCGGCAATCCAGTAGCGCAGTTGTTCGCGCTTGAGGAAACGGCCGATCTGGTATTGGAGCAGGATCACGCTGATAGCGTTGCAGGCGAGCAGGGCGGCCATGGTTTCCAGGGCGCGCTTGGAGTCGTGGGTCACCAGCAGGTATTGCGACAGGTACAGGGTGAAGCGGCCGTGGACCACGGTGCTGAACAGACAGCCGCAGGTGAACATGATCAGCGTGCGGTCGTTCTTCAGGGTGGTCAGGGTCTTGAGAAAGCTTTGCGGCTGGCCGATGGCGGGCACCTGGGCGGCGTCTTTCGGAATCCCGCTCATCAGGAAGATGCTGAAGAAAGCGATGCCGCCGGCAATCAGGAATGGCGCAATCGGATACACCCCGGCGATCACCACACCGAGCATGGGGCCGGTGGCGTAGCCGATGTTGGTCAAGGTGTAGCGCAGGGAAAACGCCTTCGCCCGCTGGCCCATGGGCAGGTTTTCGCTGAGGATCGCCTTTGAGCCGATCAGGAACAGCGCCGAAGCGGTTTCGGTGATCACCAGGGTGGCGGTGGTCAAGTAGAGGTTCTCGGCGAAGGTCAGCAGCACGAAGCCGATGGCGCTGGAGAGCATGGCCAGGATCAACAGCCGCCGTTTCTCCAGCCGGTCGATGATGTAGCCGCCGTAGAGCGCGAGCAGGGTGGCGATAAACACCGCGATGCCCAGCAGCAGGCCAACGTCCTGTTGGTTGAGACCGAGTTTGTTGCTCAGGAACAGCGTGAGCAACGGGCTGGTAATGGCGCGGCTGACGACGATGGTCAGCGAACAAATCATCAACCGGCGGATAACGAGCGAGTAAGTGGCCACGGTGGTGCGGATGTCCTTATTCAGATGTTGTAGTGCTCGGCGTCATACCGAGTCGCTGCCATTCGCGGGCAAGCCTCGCTCCTACAGGTGTGCGCTAACCCCGTAGGAGCGAGGCTTGCCCGCGAAGAGGCCAGTGCTGAAAACAAAAATTTCAAGTCAACCACCGATCCAACGTCGCAACAGATTCCAACTCTTCAACCTGCCACAACTGCTCAAGCAATTCCTCAGCCTGCCGCCGCGGCAAAACCCGCCCGGCCAGACTGAAAAACTTCTCCTCCAGCGCCGCATCACTCAACGGATTGCCCGGCGCGCCCAGCGGCACTTCAACGCAAAGACTCGCCTGCCGACCTTCCACGGTCCGCACGCTCACAATGGGCTCGCCATCCTCAGACAATTGCGGATCCACCTCAAGCCGAATCCGTGAGATCCAGTGCGCGATTCGCGGGTCACTGCGTTGTGCATCGTCATACGCCTGCAATCGGCAATGCCCCAGTACCAATCGCGCGGCCAGGGCGTAACGCAAACTCATCTGCGCCGCCGCCAGACTCGCGACTTCCTGGCCGCCGCACATGTCCTGCAGGAATCCGCACAGCGACACGTGAATGTCCTCGACCTGATCGGCATCAACCTGCAACTGCGCCAGCAACAACCCCAGGGCATCAATCGCCGAATGGGTCCCACGGCAGGCGGCGTAAGGCTTGATCGAGCAGCGTGCGAGTTTCCACACCCGGCCAAGCTCCGCGTCCAGCGCCTCGGGTACGGCGGTATCGCCGGCGAGGGTTTTGAGAAAGCCGCCCCAGACATCATCGAACAGCTTGGTCGGCCCGGTGATGCCGCGCTGGGCAAAGCGTGCCGCGAGCAAACCACCTTCGGCAGCACGACCGCTGTGGAGTTTTTTGCTTTGGGAGCCGTCATGGATAAAGGCCCAAAGCCCGCCGCTGAAACTGCCGGCGATGCCGAGCGCGGATAAGATTTGCGCAGCATCGAGGCCGAGAATCCGCGCACTGGCCGCCGCCGCACCGAATACCCCGCAAGTTGCCGTGGAGTGCCAACCGGCGCCGTTATGCGCCGAATAACTGCCGCAGGCTTCGAGCACGCGACGGCCGATTTCGTAGCCGATGACCACGGCGGTGATGAACTCCCGCCCACTCACGGTTTTGCCGGACATCGACACGGCGGCCATGACTGCCGGCAACACCACGGCACCGGAGTGATCGCAACCGCCGGTGTCGTCCAGCTCCAGTGCATGGGCAGCGATGCCATTGAGCATCGCCGCTTGAGCCGCGCCGACTCGCCAGTCGGTGCCCCAGACCAACGTGCTGCCGGTTTCGCCTTCGAACACCAGACGCGCCTGTTTCGCCACATCACTGCCAGCCCCGGCCAGGGTCGCGCCGAAGGTGTCGAGAATGTGTCGTTTGGCTTGAGCCACCAGCGCCGTGGGCAAATCCTCAAAGTGCGTATCGACGCAAAACTGCGCCAGGTGCTCCATGCGCATCACGCCCTGGTAGGCGCTGCCGAACTCGTTCATACGCCGTAATCCCGATAATGCCGTTCATACACCGCCGAAGGATGATTCTCCGTCACGGTCACCCCCGAATCCGCCCACCATTGCGCGACTTCACCCGCCGTGGCGATCCACACGTCCTTATGTTGCTGAATACCTTCGAGCAACTCGCGCAACACGCCAATCCGCCCCGGCGTGGCGATGATTTCCGGGTGCAGCCGCAGCACATAGCACAGGCCAAAGCGATGAAACCCGGCGAAGTCCATTTGCAGGTTGCCGAGGGTGTGGCTGTACGAGGCAATCCGCGATTGCGCCGGTGGCACCGCCGGGCTGAGGTTGAAGGCGAAGTAGGGCTCGTCCTCCAGTTCGTAGTGCAATGGCAACTCGATGACTTCGGGCGCCGTCGGGTGAGCGAATGGCAAATCATCGCCGCGCCAGGATGAAGACCAGCGGATGCCTTGATCCCTCAACGCTTCGATAAAGCCTGGCGCACCGTTACCGGCCGGGATACGAAACCCGGTTGGACGCACGCCGGTCAACGCTGTCAGGGCTTCGCAACCCTTGGCGATGTCGGCGCTCTGGGCGGCTAAATCGAGGTCGTCGTAGTTCTGATGGCGATAACCTGCGCAGGCGATCTCATGCCTGCCAGCGAGTATTGCCTTTATGTGTTCAGGGTTTTCCTCGGCGACGATGCCGGGAATGCACCAACTGCTGGAAACGCCCAATTCCGCAAACAAACCCAGCAGCCGATCCACGCCGCGCTGGCTGCCGTAGCGCCAGACCGACAACGTCTTGTCGCGCCCGGCGACTTCCGGGGCCTGAGTCAGGATGCCGTGGATGTCGTTGTAATCGACGGTCAATACGACGGCGCAGCGATAGCCGTTCGGCCAGAGATTGGAATCAGCCATGGTGATGCTCCTTCAGCCACCACTGGGCGACATCGCGGCAGGTGGCGAACCACACGTCATCGCGCTGGCGCATGTGTTCGAAGAGTTTTTCCAGCAACAGGATGCGCCCCGGTTTGCCGGTGATCTTGGGGTGGAACAGGGTGGTCAGGCACAAGCCTTCGTCCATGGCGCCGTCGTATTCGCGGCACCAGTTGTCGAGGGTCAGTTCGTAACTGGCGGTACGGTCCAGCCCGGAAGGGAAGTTCGGGGCGCGGGTGTAGGCGAGGGAGGCGTAGTCGTCCATTTCCCAGCGCCCGGGGATTTCTACCAATGGCGTGTCGAAGCCAGGGACGTTGACCAGATACGGCCGGTCATCGCCGCGCATGCTGCTGGAGTAGGTCACGCCGGCTTCCACCAGCATCGCCGGGGTTTCGGCGCGCCAGTCACCGGACGGCGTGCGAAAGCCTTCGGCGCGGATGTTCAGGTGCTTCCAGAACACCTCGCGGGATTTCTTCATCACGTCCTTTTGCTGGTCCAGCGTCAGGGCGTAAAAGGATTCGTGTTTGTAGCCGTGGTACGCCACTTCATGGCCGCGCTCGACAATCGCCTGGCATTGTTTCGGCCAGTTCTCCACGACCCAGGCCGGGACGAAGAACGTCGTCGGGATCTTGAACGCGTCGAGCAGATCGAGGAGACGGGGCAGGGCGCGATACGGGCCGTAGCCACCGAAGCCGAAGTACTCGGGCTTGTGCCAGATAGAACCGTTGAGCATCGCATCGCCGGTCGGGCCATCGAGATCAAAGGCCAGGGCGAGGCAGGCCTTGTGCGGGGCGGGCCAGGTGGGTTGTAGCGAGGAGGACATCAGTGGCACTCCATTCATCTATAAGTAAAAACACAATCCCCCTGTAGGAGCGAGGCTTGCCCGCGAAGAGGCCGGCACATTCAACATCTCTGCTGACTGACACACCGCCTTCGCGGGCAAGCCTCGCTCCTACAATGGATTTGAGTCGATCACAAATCCGTGGATCGCAGCGAAACCTGTAGGAGCGAAGCTTGCTCGCGAAGAGGCCGGTACATTCAACATCTCTGCTGACTGACTCACCGCCTTCGCGGGCAAGCCTCGCTCCTACAGGGCAAGCATTACTTGCCGGCGTTGATAGTCACAGTCTTGATCGCGCCCAATTCCAGGTCCCACTTCTTCAGGATGGTCTGGTACGTGCCGTCATCAATCATGCTCTGCAACGCAACCTTCACCGCTTCACTCAGCTCAGGCTTTTTCTTGCTCAAGCCCATGCCGGAGAACTGCACGGAAATCGGCTGGCCGACGGTTTTGTACATGTCCTTTTCCTGAGTCTTCAGGTACGACAAGGTTTCGCTACCCTGCATCGCCGCATCGATGCGGCTCTGGCGCAGTTGCGCACGGGCATCTGCCGAGCCTTCGGTACCGACCACCACGATCGCCGGTTTGCCGGCGGCTTCGCAGTTGGCTTTGCTGTACTCGGCGATTTCCACCGGGAAGGTAGTGCGGCGGCTGGTGCCGACTTTCTTGCCACACAGGTCGGTGATTTCGTTGAAGTCCTTGTTCTTCTGCAAGGTGTAGAACTGCGGACCGCTGGTGAAGTAGTCGACGAAGGTCACGCTGGCCTGACGCTCTACGGTGTCGGTCATGCCCGACAGCACCATGTCCACGCGGTCGGTGGTCAGCGCGTTGATCATTTGCTCGAAGCCGGTTTCCTGCCATTTGATCTTCACGCCCAGACGCTCGGCCAGGGCGTTGCCCAGGTCATAGTCGAGGCCCGTCAGCGTGTTGGTCGCCGGGTCCTTGAAATCCATCGGTGGGTAGTTCGGCATGATCGCAACGACGATCTCGCCCTTGGCCTTGATGCTGGCCGGCAATTCGGCGGCGAAGCTGAAGCTGGAAGCCATCAGGCCGGCGAGTACTGCTGGAATTACGAAGTTCTTCATGGTCGTTCTCTTATGAGTGTTGTGAGCGCCAAGCGGCGCTTAGGTTCGAACGGCAGAAATGAAGCTTTGGGTGCGCGGGTTTTGCGGACTTATTAGTATTTCTTCGGGGCTTCCAGCCTCCACGATCTGCCCGCCGTCCATAAACACCATGCGGTTGGAAACCTCGCGAGCGAAGCCCAGTTCATGGGTGACGACGATCATGGTCATGCCGGTTTGCGCCAGATCGCGCATCACCGACAGCACCTCACCGACCAGTTCCGGGTCGAGTGCCGAAGTGGGTTCATCGAACAGCATCAGCTTGGGCCGCATCGCCAGGGCGCGGGCAATCGCCACCCGTTGCTGCTGGCCGCCCGACAGTTCAATCGGGTAGCTGTTGCATTTGTCGGCCAGGCCGACGCGAGCGAGCAGTTCCAGGGCTTCTTCGTGCGCTTCTTTGGGCGAGCGCTTGAGCACCTGGCACGGGCCTTCGATGATGTTTTGCAGCACAGTCATGTGCGGGAACAGGTTGAATCGCTGGAACACCATGCCGGTGGCCAGGCGTTGACGGGCAATCTGCGACTCGTTGAGTTCGTGCAGTTTGTTGCCGACGACCCGGTAACCCACCAGTTCGCCGTCGACCCAGAGGCCGCCCTTGTCGATTTTTTCCAGCTGATTGACGCAGCGCAGCAAGGTGCTCTTGCCCGAGCCGGACGGGCCGATGATGCACAGCACTTCGCCTTGCTCGACCTCGATGTTGATGTCCTTGAGCGCGTGGTACTGGTCGTAATATTTGTTCAGGCTCACGGCCTTGACGATGTTTCTCATGTCGGACTCCTCAAGAACGCTTGCCGGCGCCGCGAGCGAAACGACGCTCCAGACGGCTTTGACCGAAGGACAGGACGGTGACGGCGACCAGGTACCAGATACCGGCGACGATCAGCAATTCCATGACCCGGGCGTTGGCGTAGTAGATGTTCTGGGCGTTGTAGTGCAGT
>NZ_JBIUXZ010000001.1:791258-930765 GCF_044744265.1 Pseudomonas sp. NPDC087342 | reverse complement strand
AATAATACATCTACAACCCATATAAAAACATAAACGAAAACTCTATCACTAAACCAAGCTATTACATTTTCACCATGCCGATGAATTCGTTGCCGACCGGCGGAATGATGATCCGCATGGCCTGCGGCAGAATGATCCGGCGCAGCGCTTGCAGACGCGGCATGCCGATCGACTTGGCGGCTTCGTATTGCCCGGTGTCTACCGACAGCAGACCGGCGCGCACCACTTCGGCGGTGTAGGCGCCCTGGTTAATGCTCAAGCCGAGCAGGGCGGCCACGAACGGCGTCATCAGGCTCACGGTGTCCATTTCGAACAGGCCGGGGATGCCGATAGTGGGGAAGATCAGCGCCAGGTTGAACCACAACAGCAGTTGCAGGATCAACGGCGTACCGCGGAACAGCCAAGTGTAGGTCACCGCCACATAGCGCAGGATCGGATTCGCCGACATGCGCATGATCGCGGTGATTACCCCGAACACAATGCCCAGGGCCATCGCCAACACCGCCATGACGATGGTGTTGAACAAGCCCCACATGATCGCCTGGGAGGTGACGAACTGGCCGATGTACGACCATTCGATCTTGCCTTCAGCGAAGGCGCGCACCAGGCCGAGAATCGCGATGACGATCACGGTGGCGAAGAAAATCCGCCCGTAATAACGCCGCGGCACGTGGTGGTACTGGGTGATATCAAACTGGTTGTCCGCCAGGTTGCGCTCCGCCTGGAGACGTTCTGCCTGAGTCTGGCTCATGATGTTTCTCCGTACACTGGTGTTTCAGGTCCAACTCAATCCCTGTAGGAGCGAGGCTTGCCCGCGAAGGTGGTGGGTCAGTTTGAATCAGTGGTGACTGACACACCGCCTTCGCGGGCAAGCCTCGCTCCTACAGGGTTTTCGCTCTGTATCAGAGGCGGAAGCCCTGATAGTTTTCGGTCCACTCTTGCTGCGCGGCGAGGGCGGTTTTCAAGCGGCCGATCTGTTCGCGCACCTGTTGCGGCGCAGTGCCGCCCCAACCACTGCGAGCAGCGATGGCGGCTTCCAGGGTCAGGCTGTCGCGCACTTCCGGGGTCAGGCGTGGATCGATCTCGGCCAGCAGCGCCGTCGACGCTTCCCACAACTCGATGTCATGTTTCTCACAAGCCTGGACCAGCGCACCGGTAATCTCGTGGGCTTCCTTGAACGGTACGCCGCGCATGGCCAGCCAGTCGGCGACTTCGGTGGCAAGGGTGAAGCCCAGTGGCGCCTGACGCCGCAGCTCTTCAACGTTGACCTTCATGGTCGCGACCATCCCGGCCATCGCTGGCAGCACCAGCAATAGGGTGTCGACACTGTCGAGCACGCCGTTCTTGTCTTCACTCAAGTCGCGGTTGTACGACAGCGGCAAGGATTTCAGGGTGGACAGCAGGCCAGTGAGGTTGCCGATCAGGCGGCCAGCCTTGCCCCGAGCGAGTTCGGCGATGTCCGGGTTTTTCTTCTGCGGCATGATCGAGCTGCCGGTCGCGTAGGCATCGTCCAGCGCGACCCAGCGAAATTGTCGCGACGACCACAGGCAAAACTCTTCAGCGAGGCGGGAAATGTTGATCCCGAGCATGCTGGCGATAAACAGGAATTCGGCGACGTGATCACGGCTGGCGACGGCGTCGATGGAGTTTTCGCACACGCCGCTGTAGCCCATTTCCTTGGCCGACTGCTGCGGCAGGCGAGCAATGGCGGAACCGGCCATGGCCGCTGCACCGAGTGGCGACAGCGAAGTGCGCACGTCCCAGTCCACCAGGCGTTGCACATCACGCAGCATCGATTGGGCGTGGGCCAACAAGTGGTGGGCGAACACGATCGGTTGCGCCTGCTGCAAGTGCGTGAAGCCAGGGCAAATGCTTTCGATGTGTTGTTCGGCCTGATCCACCAGCGCTTGTTGCAGGGCCAGGACTTCAACGGCCAGGGTGCGCACGTGATCACGCAGGAACAGACGCAGGTCGTTGGCGGTCTGGTCGTTACGCGAACGGCCGGCGCGCAGCTTGCCACCGAGGGCGCCGAGGCGTTCGGTCAGCAGGCGTTCGATAAAGGTGTGGACGTCTTCGTCGTCAAGGGTCGGGGCGATGCTGCCGGCCTTGAAGTCGGTGCCGATGCGCTCAAGGGCATCGAGCATGGTCAAGGTTTCTTCTTCGCTCAACAGACCGGCGCGTTGCAGTTCCCGGGCATGCGCCTTGGAGCCGGCCAGGTCGTAAGGGGTGAGGCGAAAGTAGCGCTCGGGGCAACGGGACAGCGCCGCCAGGGCTTCGGACGGGCCGCTTTTGAAGCGTGCACCCCAGAGACGGTCGGTGGTTTGAGACATTGTTGTTTTTCCTCGTCGTTACGCGAAAGTCAGAAATTGATCTGGTGTGTTGCGAGGAGCTTCGCGGGCAAGCCTCGCTCCTACAGATCGGTGTGCCAGACCCCGATCACTTGCCTTGAGTCGATAAAAAATCGACCGGGCGTGGTCAGGCCAAAGCAGTTTTCAAAGGGGCAGTTGCGAAGGGGCGAGAGCTGATCGAAGTGTCAGCTTTTAATAGTGCGAAATCAGTGAGTTGGCACTCAGGTACGGATTTTATTAACGGTTGCCAAGCCTTGTTTTCTGTGTTCATTATTATTGGCCAGCTATGTTTTTTGTTGTTGGACACAGATTGTTTGCTAGAGCGCCAGAGGTAAATAAGCATTATGGAAACCCCACTTTCCAATTCCGGAAACCCGCCACCGAAACCGACTCAGCGGGCTCCATTGGCGCTCAGCGGCCTGGACTTCAAACTGCTCAAAGTGTTCAAGGCGGTGGTCGAGGCCGGTGGTTTCAGTGCCGCGCAGAACGAGCTGAATGTGGGCCTGGCGGCCATCAGCAAACAGATTTCCGACCTGGAAATCCGCATCGGCATGCGCCTGTGCACCCGTGGGCGAGAAGGGTTTCACCTGACTGAAGAAGGGCGCTTGGTATATCAGGCGTCGATTGATTTATTTACCTCGGTCGATAACTTTCGTGATCGGCTTAGTTCCGCGCAGAACGAACTTATTGGTGATTTGGGTGTGGGGATTATTGATAACACGATATCCGATCCTAATTCTCCGTTAGTTGCGGCGCTTAGAAGGATCAATGAAGAGTCACCCAAAGTAAGGTTTCAACTTCAAGCCTCGCAACTGGATGAAGTAGAGCGAGGGGTTGTGGAAGGGCGATTAGTCGCGGGGATTGTGCCGGTTTATCAGAAGCGTGAAGAGTTCGATTACTACACGCTTTACGAGGAACGCTCAGAGGTTTACTGCGCGGTTGGCCATCCGTTGTTCGCGGTGCCGGAGGCGGAAATCGGCAGCAACGTGCTCAAGGATTACGAGTGCGTCAACCACCGCTACGCGATCCATCGGGACAAACTCAACTTTGCCCGTTACGACAGTTTTTCAGCCTCGGCGACCCAGGTCGAAGCCGTGGCGCTGCTGATCAAGACCGGATGTTTCGTGGGTTTTCTACCGCAGCATTACGCCGCGAGCCTGGTGGCCCAGGGGCAATTTCGTGCGGTGCGTCCGGACCTTATTCATATCGTCACGCCGTTCAATCTGATCCTGCGCCACAACACTGTGCGTAGTCCGCTGGTCAAGGCGTTTGCCCAGGCGTTGGGGGTCGATTTGAAGGTGCTTGGCTAACAACTAGTTGCAACCTGGAACTGCGCACGAACATGTAGGGGCTGCCGAAGGCTGCGATCTGTTGATCTTAAAGGCACAGTCAAAAGATCGCAGCCTTCGGCAGCTCCTATAGGGGGCCGGTGTTATCACTTGAGGTGCAGTAAGACGTAATCGTTTTTGTCGAAACGCCCGATCAACGCAGGTTCCAGCGACCCCAGCAAAGTGCCTTTCAGGGCTTTGTAATCACTCTGATCCAGCATTACCCAAACCGGCGCCTTGATGGTTTCAAGTTCCTGGACCGACTCGGTGAACACCGGTTGTAAATCCTGCTCGATATTGACCATGAACTTGATTGCCTTGGCGTCTTTGCCCATGCCGAACAGCACCAGCGGCGCCGGATCCTGTTGAAGCTTGGCGAAGGCTGCGCGACTGAAACTGCGCGTCTCGTAGAGCTGGCGTTCCACCGGCTCGACCACCAGGATGTACACCGACCACAACCCCAGCACCGCACACAACGCCAATACCTGCGCCCGCCAGGCCGGCCGGAAAAGCGCGGCCAAAGCTAGCGCCTGCAACACGCCGAGCACGATCAATATCGGTGCCAGCGAGGTCAACATGTCGGGAAAACGTCGCTGACCAACCAACAAACCGATGATCAATAACCCCGGGATTACCAGCCACAACCCTTGCAACACACCGCGCAACAGGCCAAACAACCGACCGTGGATCACCTGGAACGGATACGCAGCAATGATCGCTGCCATGGGCAACATCGGCAGTAGGTATCGAGCCTTTTTCGCCTGGGGAATCGACAGCCCGAACATCACGATCAACCCGGCCGCCGCACAGTACTGCACCAGCCGCAGCGACGGACCGGCATCACGTGGATTGGTCAGAAAGATCGCCGCCAGCGCCAACAACCCCAGTGGATACGCCAGCGCATAGTTGCCCATGGAACTAGTGAAGTAATACAGCGAGCCACTGACGCCTTCACTGCCGTCCATGCGTCCCATGAACTGCATGCGAATCACGTCTTGCATAAAGACCGGGCCACCACTGGCCTTGGCCAGCAGCAACAGCAAACCGATGCACAGCACCAGCAATCCAGCGGCGATCAGCCCGAACGCCAACAGCCGGCGCCACTGCCGATTGAGCAGGAAATAACTGCACAGCATGCCAGTTGGCACCACCAGGCCAATTGGCCCACGGATCCCGAAACCCAACAGCAACAAGGCAAAGATCAGCAGCCAGCGGCGTGGCGCGCCAAAGTGGTCGGCGGCGTAAGCCAGGTAAAACACCGCAAACGCCACCGCCGCGAGCATCAAATCCAAAGACACGGCGCGGGTTTCGGTGATGAACGTGTTGGTCAGCAACAGCAGGGCAATGCTCAGCAACGCCCAGCGCGTGGAGTAGGGCGCCAGCAGCCGATACATCAACGTGACGATCACCGCGCCGGCCAGCGCGCTCGGCAGCCAGGCGCTGAAAGCGCTCACCTGACCGAACGGCAGCGACAGCAACCAGACAAACAGCGTGCTCAACGCCGAATAGTCGGCATAGGGCTGGCCATAGGTGGTCGGGAACACCGTCGGCCCGTGGCGCAGCATTTCTTGGGCGAACAGCACGAACCGCGAATCGAAACCGATCGCGGCCTGCTGATAAACCCCGGCCATGAACAACAGCAGCGCCAACAGCCCCACACCGAGGGACTGTCGACGGACAGTGTCATTCACGCTCAGGCAACCGACGAGATGGCAGACCATTGCTGATACGGAATCGGCAGGTTGCGCGATTCACCACGGCCCATCGGGAAGTACAGGAACCCGGCGCGTGACAGACGCTCGGCGTCATACAGGTTGCGTCCGTCGAAGATCACCGGCGCGGCCAGGCGCTGGCGGATCAGGTCGAAATCAGGGGCCTTGAACTGTTGCCATTCGGTGCAGATGATCAGCGCATCGGCGCCGGCGAGTACTGATTCCGGCGTGCCCATCAACATCAGCTTCGATTCGTCCGGGTACAAATGCTGGGTTTCCTGCATCGCTTCCGGGTCGAACGCCCGCACATTGGCTCCGGCCGCCCATAAGGATTCCAGCAACACCCGGCTCGGCGCATCGCGCATGTCATCGGTATTCGGCTTGAACGCCAGGCCCCAAACAGCGAAGGTCTTGCCGGCCAGGTCGCCCTTGTAGAACGCTTTCACGCGCTCGAACAGCTTGTGTTTTTGCCGTTGGTTGATCGCTTCCACCGCTTGCAACAGGTCGCTGGAGCAGTGCGCCTCTTCGGCGCTGTGGATCAACGCGCGCATGTCCTTGGGAAAGCACGAACCGCCATAACCGCAGCCGGGATAGATGAAGTGGTAGCCGATGCGCGAGTCCGCGCCGATGCCTAGGCGCACAGACTCGATATCAGCCCCTAAATGCTCGGCCAGCTCGGCGATCTGGTTGATGAAGCTGATCTTGGTCGCCAGCATGCAGTTAGCGGCATATTTGGTCAGCTCGGCGCTGCGCAGGTCCATGAACATGATGCGGTCGTGGTTGCGGTTGAACGGCGCGTAGAGATCGCGCATGACCTCACGCACTTCGTCCCGCTCGCAGCCGATGATGATGCGGTCCGGGCGCCGGCAGTCAGCCACTGCCGAACCTTCCTTGAGAAACTCGGGGTTGGAGACGATATCGAACTGCAACAGCCGATTGGCTTCCTGAAGCTTGCGCTCGATGTGAGCACGCAACGTGTCGCCAGTGCCCACCGGCACCGTGGATTTCTCCACCAGAATTACCGATTGCTCACGATGACGGGCTACCGCATCACCGACCGACAGCACGTATTTCAGGTCGGCCGAGCCGTCCTCGCTCGACGGCGTGCCCACGGCGATGAACAACACCTCGCCATGCTGCACGGCCAGCTTCTCGTCGGTGGTGAACTGCAGGCGCTTGGCCTCAAGGCTTTCCCTGACCAGACTGGCCAGCCCCGGTTCGAAGATGCTGACATGGCCCTGCTGGAGCAATTCGACTTTTTTGGCATCGATGTCCATGCAGATCACATCGTGGCCGACTTCAGCCAGAACGGCAGCCTGTACCAGGCCAACGTAACCACTACCAAATACACTGATTTTCATGGGTCATTCCTGAGAACGGAGACGCGAGCAGGTCGAGAGTTGATGGTGATGACACCCAGGATGACCAGGGCCACCCCGAGGCTTTTTGCGAGACTGAAATGTTCGTTGAACGCCGGTAGGCTGGCGGCCAGCAGGTACACCAGCGCGTAGCTGATGCTCAGCAGCGAATAGGCGCGACCCAGCGGCACGTCGCGCAGGGCGAGTAGCCAACTGAGCATCGACAGCGCGTAGGCGAAGATTGCCGCCAGCACCACGCCGATGGCGGTCAGATCGACGCTGCCATCGCGCAATGCCGTCAGCCACTGATCGGGTTGCGGCAGTCGGCTCATGCTCCAGCGCATGCCCAGTTGCGCAGCGCTGGCCAGGGTTACGCTGCCCAGGGCGAAGGTGATTCCACGGCGCAGACTCATGCGTGTTGCCCCAGCAAAACCACGCCGCCGATCACCAGCGCGACGCCGAACCAATGACGCCGGTCGACGGGTTCGTGAAAGATGAAGCGCGCGACCAAGGTGATCAGCACGAAATTTAGGCTCAGCATCGGATAAGCGATGCCGACTTCCAGGCGTTGCAACACCAGCAACCAGACCAGCAGGCCCAAGCCGAGGGAAAGCAACGCCAGCCACAGCCATGGCGAACGCAGTTTCTCGCCCCAGCCTGTGTTCTTGCCGCGCCAGCTCTCCACAGCGTATTTCTGGGCGATCTGGCCCAGGCATGTCAGCAGGCACGCGGTCAGCAACAAAAGCAGGCTCATGCCGCGTCCTTGGGGATGATCAGAATCACCAGGTTGCCTTGCTCATAACGCTTGCCCTCTTTAGGCAGCAGATCCACTTCCTGCAGTTCGTCATCACCCTTGACCCGCATGACCACGCCCACGGAACCCTGCTTACGAGCATCGCGCATCCACTGTTGCACTTTGTCGAGGTTGATCCGCCGATTGCGCGATTCGGGGAAATTAAGGCCGTATTTCAGCTCGCCGACGGTGTTGAACAACCCCACTTGTGCTGTTTTCAGGCGCCAGGCCAGGGCCGAAGCAGCGCCGAGGTCGTTGCTCATCAGTTGGCTGGTCTGGCTGAGTTCCTCGGCGTGTTCGAGGATGAATTGGTCAGGGGTTTTGTTCGCCACCACCGAGTTGGGCAGCCCGGACGGAATCAGGCCGATGAACAGCAAGCTGCCGAATGCCGGTGCCGCCCAGCATTGCAGGGGCCGGAAGGCTTGCAGCAGGTTGGCCATGATCCAGCCGATCAGCGCGATAAACACCAGCACCAGATTGTGCAGTTCGAGTTCATAGAGCGGCTTTTTCAGTTGCAGGTAAACCAGCGCCAACAGCACCGTGAGGCCCAGCACCAGATTCAGCAGGCCGTTCAGTCCCAGCGCCCGGCCTTGCTCAAGGCGCAAACGGTCGGCCACTGCATTGCCCAGCAACAGGGCCAAAGGCAGCAGGCACGGCAGGATGTAGGTCGGTAATTTGCCGTTGCTGAAGCTGAAGAAAATCAGCGGCATCAGTAGCCATAGCAGCAGGAAGACCACGCTCGCTTGGCGTCGCGAGTCCCAAGCCTGTTTCAACGCAGTCGGCAGCAACACCGCCCACGGCAAGCTGAACGCCACCAGCAGTGGCAAGTAAAACCACCATGGCGCGTCATGCTGGGCATCGTCGCCGGCAAACCGCCGAATGTGCTCGTGCCAGAAGAAGAATCGCCAGTAATCGGGTTCCTGGGCATGCACGGCCAAGGCCCACGGCAGGCTGATCGCGATGGCCACGACGATCGCGAGCGGGCCGTAGACTAGCAGCTCACGCCAGCGCTTCTGCCAGAGCATCCATGGCAGCGCGACCAGCACTGGCAGCACCCAGGCCAGAAAGCCCTTGGTCATGAAGCCCATGCCGCAGGCCAGTCCCAACACGGCCCAGCTCAGCAGCCGCTGGCCACGGGTGACGCTGTCGAGCGCAAACCACAGCGCCACGAGACTCAAATTGACCCAGAGCGTGAATTGCGGATCGAGGTTGGCGTAACCCGCCTGACCGGCGACCACGGTAAAACTCATGTACAGCAACGCGCAGGCAAAGCTTTTGCGCGGGTCGTTCCACAGGCGCCGGGCGATCAAGTAGCACAGCAACACGCTCAACCCGGTGCTCAGGGCCGAGGCGAACCGCACGCCGAACAGGTTCTCGCCAAACACTGCCTGCCCGAGGGCAATCATCCAGTAGCCGGCTACCGGTTTTTCGAAGTAGCGCACACCCATGAAATGCGGCGACACCCAGTTGCCGCTCAGGAGCATGTCCTGGCTGATCTGGGCGTAGCGGGTTTCATCGGGAATCCACAGGCCATGGGTGCCCAATGGCAGCAAGTAGGCCAGC
This sequence comes from Pseudomonas sp. NPDC087342, assembly GCF_044744265.1. Lineage (NCBI taxonomy): Bacteria > Pseudomonadati > Pseudomonadota > Gammaproteobacteria > Pseudomonadales > Pseudomonadaceae > Pseudomonas > Pseudomonas sp. NPDC087342. Next base: position 921,663 of record NZ_JBIUXZ010000001.1, on the reverse strand, counting down.
AACATGACGACCAGCAACACAGGCAGGGCCCAGCGTTTACTCATGCGCCTTGCACTCCCAGCCAGCCTTCGCGGCCATCGAGGGCGCCGCGTACCACACGCCCGTCCGGCAGGCTGGCGAATGACTCGGGCAACAAGTCGCCCAAGGGTTTGAAACAGATGTCACGCTGGCGCGCATCGGCCAGCAACTGACGAAATTCGTTAGCCATGAGAATCCCTTCTACTTCGGCGTGGATTGTGTAGACGTTGAGTTTTTCAGGGGTGAAGCGGTCGAGAATGAAAGCGTTGAAATCCTTGGCAGCCACGGTCGGCCCGACCACCTCATCGAAAGTCGGTAAATCCACCGGGATTTGCGGTGCGCCCAACAGGCCATTGGCCAAAGTCGGCTGGAACAGGCTCTGGCCCCGGCAATCGCTGTTGTAGCGAAAGCCGAACGCCTGCTTGGCTTCGATCACGCGCTCGTCCGCCCGCCAACCAGCGGAGGCCGAGCAGTCGACCTTTTCCCCGAGGATGTCACTAAGGCTGTCGACGCCCCGGCGAATCTGCTCGAGCAGTTGCGCATCGCTCCAGCGCCCGGCATTGGCTTGCCAGCCATGGTGGTCCCAGGCGTGCAGGCCGACTTCATGACCGGCTGCCTTGGCCTGACGCATCAGGTGCCCGAGGTCGCGACCGATGGCTTTGCCCGGCCAGGCAGTCCCCGCCAGCAAAATGTCCCAACCATACAGGCCAGCGGCGTTGGAACGCAGCATTTTCCAGAGAAATTGCGGGCGGATGAGGCGCCACAAATGGCGCCCCATGTTGTCCGGCCCGACGCTGAAGAAAAACGTCGCCTTGACCTGGGCCTCATCGAGGATTTCCAGCAACCGGGGCACACCGTCACGGGTGCCTCGGTAGGTGTCGACATCGATTCGAAGGCCTGCCTGCATCAGTGCTTGTCCGCGATTTCGAGCATGGCTTCACGCAAGAAGAAGTCCAGCGTGTTGCCGATGGTCTCGCTCATCTCGACGGTCGGCGTCCAGTCCAGCAGGCGCTTGGCGTTGTCGATGCTCGGTTTACGGTGCGACACGTCCTGGTAACCGGTGCCGTAGAACGCCTTGCTTTCCACGTCGCGGAAACCGGCGAACGGCGGAAAATTGCTGCGCAGCGGATGCGCTTCGAACTGACGCAGCAGCTCTTCGCCCAACTGGCGGATGCTGGCTTCGTTATCCGGGTTGCCGATGTTGATGATCTGGCCGTTGCACACGTCATTGTCGTTGTCGATGATCCGCGCCAGTGCCTCGACGCCGTCAGCGATGTCAGTAAAGCAGCGTTTTTGCTCGCCGCCATCGAACAGACGAATCGGCGTGCCTTCCACCAGATTCAGAATCAGTTGGGTAATGGCGCGGGAACTGCCGATCCGTGCCGAGTCCAGACGGTCCAGGCGCGGCCCCATCCAGTTGAAAGGACGAAACAGAGTGAAGTTCAGGCCTTTCTGGCCGTAAGCCCAGATCACACGGTCGAGCAGTTGCTTGGAGACCGAGTAGATCCAGCGTTGCTTGTTGATCGGGCCAAGGACCAGGTTCGAGGTGTCTTCATCGAAACGTGCGTCCTGGCACATGCCATAGACTTCCGAGGTCGACGGGAAGATCACGCGTTTGTTGTACTTGACGCAGTAGCGCACCAGTTTCAGATTTTCTTCGAAGTCCAGTTCGAACACGCGCAACGGGTTGCGGGTGTATTCGATTGGCGTGGCGATGGCTACCAGCGGCAGGACCACGTCGCACTTCTTGATGTGGTACTCGATCCACTCGGAGTGAATGCTGATGTCGCCTTCGACGAAGTGGAAATTCGGGTGGCTGCGCAGGCGCTCGATCGCATCGGAGCCGATGTCCAGGCCATAGACTTCATAGCGGTCGTCACGCAACAGACGCTCGGACAAGTGATTGCCGATGAAACCGTTGACGCCGAGGATCAGCACCCGAGTGCGGCGGGGTTTGCGACCGGATTCAGCACCACGCAATACCGAACCGTCTACCAGACCGAGCTCATTGGCCAGTTGCGGCCCGCTCAGGTACAAACCGTTGTCATTGCGCTGACCGGCAGTGATCACCAGCGAGTCTTCGCCACACGCAATGCGCAGCGGATCGACGCTGATCACACGGCCCGGGGCCTGGCCTTCATTGCCTTTGGCCACTTGCGCGCCCCAGACAATCAACTTGTGCTCGCCGACGTCGCAGAACGCGCCCGGATACGGCTGGGTGACGGCGCGCACCAGGTTGAACAATTCTTCCGCCGGTTTTTTCCAGACCAGTTTGCCGTCTGCCGGGGTGCGGCGACCAAATACGCTGGCCTTGGATTCGTCCTGCGGGGTTTCGCTGACTTTGCCTTGCAACAGCGCCGGCAGGGTGTCGCGCAGCAGCGAACTGGCGGCGTCGCGCAACTTGGCGTGCAGGCTCAGGGCGGTGTCGGAACGCTCGATCCCGACCCTTTGCTGGGCAAGGATGGCGCCGGCGTCGGCACGCTTGACCATGCGGTGCAGGGTCACGCCGGTTTCGGTTTCGCCGTTGACCAGCACCCAGTTGGCCGGCGCGCGACCGCGATACAGCGGCAACAGCGACCCGTGCAGGTTGAACGCCCCTTTGCTCGCGGTGGCCAGCAACGGCTCGCTCAACAGGTTGCGGTAGTAGAACGAGAAGATGTAGTCCGGGTTGAGCTTGCTGATGCGCTCGATCCACAGCGGATGGTTGGCATCTTCCGGGGCGTGCACCGGAATGCCTTTAGTGGCGCACAGTTGTGCGACGGAGCCGTAGAAGGCGTTTTCCTTCGGGTCATCGGCGTGGGTGAACACGGCCGCAATCTCATAACCTGCGCCGAGCAGGGCGTCGATGCCGGCACAGCCGATATCGTGATAGGCGAAGACAACAGCTTTTTTGCTCATGAGAGAACCTGTTCTGGAGAAGTGGAAGTGAGACCGTCGACCGTGACAGCGGGAGCCGGAGGGGCGGGTTGGCTACGCAAGACTTTTTCGATAAAGAACCGTGGGCGCGCGCGGACATCGCTGTACATGCGGCCCAGGTATTCACCCAGCAGGCCCATGCCGATGAATTGCCCGCCGGTGAAGACGAACAGCACCGCGAACAGCACGAACATGCCGTCGCCGGCCCATTCAGAGCCGAATGCCAGACGCAACACGATCAGCGCCATCGCGAACAGCACGCCGAGGCCCGCCATGGTGAAACCGACGATGCTGAGCAGGCGTAGCGGGGTGGTGGTCATGCAAGTGATCAGGTCGAACATCAGGTTGACCAGGCGCATCGGGCTGTACTTGGATTCGCCGTGTTCACGCTCGGCGTGGGTCACCAGAATTTCCGTGGTGTGCCGGGCAAAGCTGTTGGCCAGGATCGGAATGAAGGTGCTGCGTTCACGGCAGGCGAGCATCGCGTCGACGATGGTGCGGCGGTAGGCGCGAAGCATGCAGCCGTAGTCGCTCATGGCCACGCCGGTGGAGCGCTGCACGGCGAGGTTGATCAGTTTCGACGGCCAGCGGCGCAGGGCCGAGTCCTGACGGTTGTTGCGCACGGTGGCGACCACGTCGTAGCCAAGTTCGGCCTGGGCCACCAGACGCGGAATTTCTTCCGGCGGGTTCTGCAGGTCTGCGTCGAGGGTGATCACCACGTCGCCTTTGCACTGCTCGAAACCGGCCATGATTGCCGCGTGCTGGCCGTAGTTGCGGTTGAGAATGACCGCGACCACCCGACTGCCTTCACGATTTGCGGCGTCTTCGAGGATCTGCGCCGACTCATCACGACTGCCATCGTCCACCAGTACGATTTCGTACTCGTAATGCAATTGGGCGCAGGCTGCTTCGGTGCGACGCAGCAGCTCAGGCAGGCTTTCTTCTTCGTTGTAGACCGGAATAACGATCGACACGCAGTGGATTGGGTAAGGTTTCAAAGGCTTCTGTCCGTAATGTTGGCAATGGCTCCGACGACTCGTTCGACGTCGTCGGTGGTCATGTCGGGGAACAACGGAATCGAACACAGCCGCGCCGAGTTCCATTCGGTATCGGGCAGGTAGATGTCCGGGAAACGCTGGCGGTAGTAGGTGTGCAGGTGGGTGGCGATGAAGTGGATGCCGGTGCCGATGTTCTGCTCCTGCAAGGCCTTCATGAACGCTTCGCGGTCGAGGCCGCAGCGATCGGCGTCGATGCGCAGGATGAACAGGTGCCAGGCGTGTTGTTGCGCATAGGCCGGGATCGCCAGCGGTTGCACCGGCAAGCCTTCGAGCTGTTGCAGATAGGTCTGGGCCAGTTGCGTGCGCTTGGCGTTGATTTCGTCCAGGCGCTCCAGTTGCACCAGGGCGATGGCGGCGTTGATGTCGGCCAGGTTGTACTTGAACCCGGGCTCGATAACCTGGGCCTGGGGTTTGCGGCCACCGGTCAGGCGGTCGTAGGCGTCAACGCCCAGGCCGTGAAATTTGAGCATGCGCACACGGCTGGCCAGGGCTTCATCGTCGCTGACAAACATCGCGCCCTCGGCGCAGGTCATGTTCTTGATCGCGTGGAACGAGAAGATCGCCGTGCCTTGGGCGCCGACGTGGCGACCTTTGTAAAAAGTGCCCGCCGCGTGGGCCGCGTCTTCGATCACGGCAATCCCGTGTTTGTCGGCCAGCGCATAGAGCGGATCGAGATCGAACGCCGCACCGGCGTAATGCACCGGGATGATGGCTTTGGTGCGCGGCGTGATTGCCGCTTCGATGCTGTCCAGATCGGTCATCAGGGTGTCGCGATCGACATCGACAAACACCGGTGTCGCGCCCAACAGGCAGATCATGTTGGCGGTGGACACCCAGGTCTGCGACGGGGTGATGACTTCATCCCCGGGACCGATGCCCAAGGCCAGCAAAGTGATGTGCATACCCCCGGTAGCCGACGACAATGCCACGGCATGCTTGCAACCGACATAGTTGGCGAAGTGCTCTTCCAACGCCTGGTTTTTTGGCCCGGTGGTGATCCAGCCAGAGCGCAATACTTGCTCTACGGCTGCAATTTCTTCATCGCCGATACTGGGGCGCGAGAAGGGGAGAAAAGCCTGACTCATGGGGACCTCGGGGCTGGCACAACAATGAAATTTTGGCTGCAAGGATTGGATCCACACCGAAGCGTAGACGCTAAAAAATAAAGCGCATCAATGAGTTGCTACATAAATATTACAAAATGCTTAGGTTGACTTTTGGCGGCGGCCTCGTCAGGTTGGGCTGACTGATTGCTGGCGGCCTGTTTGAATTAGAGTAGGCTCGAAAATGTGAAAGGGACATGAAAAACCGGTCGGCGAATCGTTTATCTGAAGTTCAGACAGCTAGAGTTCAGACTTCGACCGTTTATCGCGTTTAATCCACCGTTTGCTTCTTCTTACAGCAAGTAGCCGAACTCTTTAGTTGTTGTGTTGAACCGTTTTCATTCAAGGCTTTTTCGTTTGATTGACTTATCCGTTAATGAATCCAGGGCTGCAAAAGCCAACCCGTTGACCCTGTATCTGGCGCGACTGGCGCCGTCCAGCCAACTGACCATGCGCTACGTGTTACAGGACGCGGCCGATCGCCTGGGCTTCGAAGACATGAACATCGAGGAGATTCCCTGGTACGAACTCCAGCCTGAAGATGTCGTTGCGTTAGTCGCCGCTTTGCGCACTGACGGTTATGCGCCGAATACCTCTTCGCTGTATGTGAATGCGGTGCGCGGGGTCATGAATGAAGCCTGGCGCATGAGCCTGATCAGCCAGGAACACTTGCTGAAAATGCGCTCGGTCAAAGGCATCGCCGGCACGCGGCTGTCTCAGGGGCGTAATCTCAAGCGCACGTTGATTCAGGAATTGATGGAAGTCTGCGCGGCGGATCCACGACCCCAAGGCCTGCGTGACGCGGCGATCATCGCGGTGCTGTACGGTTCGGGCATGCGCAAGTCGGAGTCGGTGAACCTGGACCTGAACCAGGTGGACTTCCACGAGCGCAGCCTGCAAGTCACCGCCAAGGGCAACAAACAGTTGATCAAATACGCGCCGTCCTGGGCCTTTGCCAAACTGGACGCGTGGCTGGAACTGCGGCGTTCGCAGTTGGGGGAAGGGCAGGAGGACGATCCGTTCCTGTTCAACCGTATCCGTCGCGGCAGCCATATCACCCGCGAGCGCATCACCAAGCATGCGATCTACTACATCGCCCGGCAGCGCGGCGCGCAGGTCGGGGTGAAGATCATGCCCCACGATTTCCGCCGCTCGTTTATCACTCGCGTGATTGAAGAACACGACCTGTCGATCGCGCAGAAACTGGCGCACCACAGCAACATCCAGACCACCGCCAACTACGACGTGCGCGATGACAACGAACGGCGGCGCGCGGTCGATCGTTTCGATTTGTGAAGGCTGTTAGTCGCTCAGCACATGGGCATTGCCGAGGGTGGTGACGTGAACTGCGCTGCCGGCGGGTGGCGCGTGCATGCCGGAACTGCGCACCAGCAAAGACCGTCCCGGTTCGAACTCGCCGGGGAGTAGTTCTACGGTCAAGGTGCAGGTGTTGCCACCAAAATCGCGTTCGGTGACCACCCCCGGACAACCGTGGGCATCTGTCACCGAATCGCCGATTTGCAGTTGCTCGGGCCGCAGCATGATCTGCGCCGAGCCGTTTCTGTCCTGATCGTTGACCGGTATCCGGCCCAGGTCGCAATGGGCCCAACCGGCCTCGATTCGCGCCGGCATGACCACCGCGTCACCGAGAAACAATGCGGTTTGTTCGTCGTCGGGGTAGCGGTACAAATCCATCGGATGCCCCGACTGCACCAACCGGCCCTGGCGCATCACCGCCAATTGATCGGCGAACGACAACGCTTCGCTCTGATCGTGGGTCACCAGAATTGTGGTGACGCCGGCAGCCTCCAGCAATCGCGCAACCATCTTGCGCATGGCCGCGCGCAAGCCGGTGTCGAGGGCCGAGAACGGTTCGTCCAGCAGCATCAATCGCGGTTGTTGCGCCAACGCTCGGGCGAGGGCCACCCGTTGCTGCTGGCCGCCAGACAGTTCATGGGGCCAACGCTTGGCCATGTTCGCGTCCAGATTGACGCTGTCCATCAACTCGGCGATGCGTTCATGCCGGGCAGGGCCTTTGTCGGTTAAACCGAAGCCGATGTTGGCGGCCACGGTCATGTGCGGAAACAAGGCGCCGTCCTGAGGCACGTAGCCGATCAAACGCTGGTGCGCCGGCACCGAGTGCGTGCTGTCCACCAGGGTTTGGCCGTTAAGCGAGAGGCTGCCGGTGTCGGGAAACTCAAAACCGGCGATCATCCGCAGCAAGGTGGTTTTACCCGAGCCGGACGGGCCGACGATCACCGTGCGGCTGCCGGTGGGCACCGACAGGCTGATGTTCTCTAGGGCTTGCTGGGCGCCAAAGGATTTGTAGATCGAGTTCAGTTCGAGGGCGTTCATCGGCCAGCCGTGCGTTTGGATTGGTGATAGAGGAGTCCGGTCAACGGCAGCGACAGCAAGATCATCATCAGCGCGTAAGGCGCAGCTGCGGCGTAGTCGATTTCGCTGGTCAGCGCCCAGAAACCGGTGGCCAGGGTTCGCGTGCCGTTGGGCGCCAACAGCAGGGTGGCGGTCAACTCGTTGGTGATCGCCAGAAACACCAGCGCCGCGCCAGCCGCTGCACCCGGTGCGGCCAGGCGTAGAGTGATCAGCCACAGCGCACGACCGGGAGAACGCCCGAGGCTGCGGGCCATGTTTTCCAGCTCGACCGGGGCCTGGGCGATGCCGGCGCGCAAACTCACCAGCGCTCGCGGCAGGAACATCAGCAGATACGCGAGCAGCACGGTGATGGTGGTCTGGTAGATCGGCCGGGCGAAATGAATCGTCACCGTGACCAACGCCAGGGCCACGACGATGCCGGGCAACGAGCTGGTGATGTAATTGCAGCTTTCCAGCACCCGTTGCAGACGCCCTGGCGAGCGAATCGACAGCCAGGCAATCGGGATCGCGGCGCAGGTCGTCAGGGCAGCACCGGCAAGCCCGAGCAGCAAAGTCTGCTCCAGGGCTGGCAGCAATTCGTCCCATTGCCAGACTTCGCTGCCCCCGGCGATCAGCCATTTACCCAGGGTAATCAGCGGCACGCCGAGGGCCAGCAGGCAGGTGAAGATTTGCAGGGCGAGGGCGAGCCGGGTGGTGTTGCCGTCCAACAGGACAATCCGCTGCTCCCGTGCACTGCCCGAGCCGACGCGGGCATAACGGGCACTGCCTCGCGCCGCCGACTCGACAGTCAACATGGCCAGGCAACACAACGCCAACACCCCGGCCAGCATGTGCGCGGACGGGCCGTTAAAAGTCGATTTAAATTGATCGAAAATCGCCGTGGTGAAGGTGTCGAAACGGATCATCGCGTACAGGCCGTATTCCGCCAGCAGGTGCAGGCCGACCAGCAAGGCACCGCCACAAATGGCCAGGCGCAGTTGCGGCAACACCACCCGGAAAAACACCGCCCAAGGCTTGAGCCCCAGGGATTCGGCGACGTCTTCGATGGCCGGATCAAGCCGACGCAATGTCGCGGCCACCGGCAGATAAAGGAACGGGAAATACGCAATCACCGACACCAGGACACCGGCCGGCAAGCCATGAATCGACGGCACCAGGCTGACCCAGGCGTAACTGTGCACGAACGCCGGCACCGCCAGCGGCGCGGTCGCCAACAACGACCATGCGCGTCGCCCCGGCAGGTTGGTGCGTTCGGTCAGCCACGCCAGCGCCACACCCAACGCGATGCACAAGGGCAGGGTGATCACCACCAGCAACACGGTGTTGATCAGCAATTCGCCGACCCGTGGCCGGAACACCAGTTTCTCGATGCCAGCCCAACCGGTTTGCCAGGACACGCCAATCACAAAGGCAATCGGCAACAGCGCCAGCAACGACACCAGCACCGACAAACCCGTCACCCACGCACCACCGCGGCCGACAAACAAACCGCGGGAGCGTCGCAGTGAATTCGCGGGTATCGCCGAAGCGACACCCGACGGCAGGGTTTCAGGCATCAATTAGAGCAGTCCGGCCTGGGTCATCAGTTCCACCGCTTTTTTGCTGTCGAGCTTGGAGGCATCGACGGTCGGTGCATCGAGTTGCGCCAGCGGCACCAGTTTCGGGTTGGATTCGGCATTCACGCCCACGGCGTATTCGAACGAGTTACCGTTCTTCAGCACCGCCTGGCCGTCCTTGCCGGTGACCCATTTCAGGAAGGCCTGAGCCTGATCCTTGTGTTTGCTGGAGGCCAGCACGCCGCCACCGGAAATACTGACAAACGCGCCCGGATCCTTGTGCTTGAAGTAGTGCAGCTCGGTGTTCTTGCTGTTTTCGCCGGTCTTGGCCTGATCGCCGAAGCGGTAGTAGTGGTAGATCACACCGCTGTCGATCTGCCCGGCGTTCACCGCTTTCAACACCGCGCTGTTGCCACGGTACGCCGTGGAATTGGTTTTCATCGCCTTCAGCCAATCGAGGGTGGCGGCTTCGCCCTTGAGTTCGAGCACGGCGGCGACGATCGCCTGGAAGTCCGCGCCGCCCGGCGAAGCGCCCCAGCGACCTTTCCAGTTTGGCGAGGCAAGATCCAGCAGCGACTTCGGCAGATCGGCTTCCTTCAGTTTGCTCGGGTTGTAGACAAACACCGTGGAGCGCGCGGCGATGCCGACCCATTTGCCGTGGGCCGGACGATACGGCGCGCCGACTTGTTCCAGAGTAGCGGGCGCCACCGGGGCGAACAGTCCGGCGTTATCCACCAACACCATGGCTGGCGAGTTCTCGGTCAGGAACACGTCCGCCGGCGAGGCCGCGCCTTCCTGGACGATCTGGTTGCCCATTTCGGTGTCGTCGCCATTGCGCACGGTGACCTTGATGCCGGTCTCCTTGGTGAAGCCTTCGATCCAGGCTTTGGTCAGGCTTTCGTGCTGCGCGTTGTAAACCACGATGCCGTCGGCGTCGGCGGCATACACGTGCCCGGCGCTGACCAGTGCGGCGGTCAGCAGTGCGGTTTTAAGAAACGAAGGGATACGGGAAGTCATGCGATGCGTGCTCCTGTTTTTTTTGATTTTTGCCTGCACCGTCCACAGTGTTGACGAGGAAGGTTCTCAATAACTGTAGATCAATAGGAATCATTTGCATGTTTGAGGCGCGGCGAATGTAGAGCGCGGAATGAGAAAAAAACGTTAAAAAATAGTGAATTCGTGTGATTGGGTACGGAGGCGCGACCGGCATAAAACCCTGTGGGAGCGAGCCTGCTCGCGAAAGCGTGGTGTCAGTCAACATGGATGTTGAATGTGATGGCCTCTTCGCGAGCAGGCTCGCTCCCACAGGGGGGGGATTATCGGTGATGGTCAGGACTGCGGGATGAACGCCACGCTCTGGTCCTCGCGTCCATGGAACATCCGCTCGCCATTGGTGGGCGTGGTGGTAATCACCTGATGGTCAACACTCAAGTAGTTCAGCGGCAGCACATCGCCATTGCGGTAGCGCGCCACGATGATGGTGCGTTGCGGATCCCAATGCTGTCCGCTGGCAGTGTCCAGCCACTTCATCAGCGCCGCGCTGTCTCCTGTGCGTGGAAAGTCCTGGTTTTCCTGCACGTAGTAGAACGGCGCACCGCCGGTTTGCAGATACATCGGCACTTTGTTGTCGACTTCGATCATGACCATGCGCCAGTCCTTCAGCGGTGCACGCTTGCTCGCTTCAAGCTTGACCGACTCACCGAACTGGATCACGCCGCCACCGCCATTGGTCCACGGATAGAGCACGCCCAGCACCGCGAGCAACAGCAGCGTCGCGGCGCCAAATCCGATCTTCCAGCCATGGCTCACCGGGTTGCGCCGGGTGACCCACCAGGCTCCGAGCAATTGCGCAAATGGCACCAGTGGCAACACGTAGTAACTGCGTCGGCTGCCACTCGCGGTGAAGAACAGCATCAGCAAACCCAGGCCCCAGATCAGCCAGCGGGTATTCGGTTCGACGCTGCGCCAGCGCCGCACCGCGACCCACAACGCGATGATCCAGACAGGCGCCCAGGGCAGGGTGTAGACCGGCAGGTAAATCAGGTAGGTGTAAATCGGCCCGATATTGTCGAAAGGCTGGAAAAACCGCACGACGTTTTCCCGCAGCACCAGGCCCAGGCCACTTTCGCCATAAGTCGGTGCGCCGTAGAAGTGCGACAGGATAAACGGCGTCATATAGAACCCGCCGGCGATCAGCAGCGCCAGGCACATTCGCAGATTCAGGTGGCGTTTCCAGCGACCGTCCTGCAACAGATGCGGCAACAGCAGCAAGCCCGGCAGGATGAAACCGATCAGGCCTTTGAACAGCGAGGTCAACGACAGCAACAGGAAAAACCCGAGGTAACGGCCGAGGCGTGTGTCGTCCGGTCCGCGCCAGTACCACCAGACAGCGGCGAGTACACCGCAAACGGTGAGGATGTCGGCTGTTGCGACCCGCGCCCAGAACACGAAATAGAAGGTGGTGGCCAGCATCCAGCCGGCAACCAGCCCGGTGCCTTTGCGAAATAATTGCTCGCCGAGCGAATACACCAGCCACACGCTCAACCACGCCGAGATCACCGAGGGCAGGCGCACTGACCAATTCCCGAGGCCGCCAGTCAGCCAAGCGGTGGCGGTGATCAGCCAATAGGACGGCAGTGGCTTGTCGTAATACGGCCCGCCCTTGAGATACGGGTCGAAGTAGTCACCGCTTTGCAGCATTTGCAGGGCGATGTTGGCCCAGCGGGTTTCCGCGCCCCACAGCTCCCGCGCGCCTAAACCTGATAACAACATCAGGGCAGTTGCACCCAGCAGCAGCCATAGAGCGGCCCTGTCACTTGTTTGGAGCTTCATGGAGGGTTTCCTGGTGCTTTAAAGGTCACCACAATCCCCTGTGGGAGCGAGCTTGCTCGCGATGGCGGCGGGTCAGTCACTATTGATGTTGAATGAACTACCGCTATCGCGAGCAAGCTCGCTCCCACAGGGGTTCGGTGTTTAAGGTTGGGTCTGCGGGAATATCAGGATTTCCAGATTGCCGCGCTCATAGCGCTTGCCATCCACCGGCAGCAACGCGACTTCTTCGACTTCCTGCACGCTGTTGACCCGCATCACCACCCCGACCGAGCCTTTCTTGCGCGCTTCGGTCATCCATTGGCCGACGCTGTCCTTGGTCACTTTGCGCGAGTCCATCGCCGGATCCTCCAGGCCATATTTGAGCTCGCCAACGGTATTGAACAGATCAACCTGCGGCCGCTTCAGTCGCCAGGACAAGGCCGACGCCGCGCCCAAATCATTACTGAGCAACGATGTGGCCTGCCCCAACGCATCCAGGTGTTCGGCAATAAACTGGTCAGGCATCTTGCTGTTGACGATCGTCGCCGGCATCGCCGCGGGCAGCAGCGCCACCAGCAGCCAGCTCCCCAGCGCCGGCGCGGCCCATAACTGCAAGGGTCGCGAGACTTGCAACGCATTGGCGATGATCCAGCCGGCCAGCACGATGTAGGCCAGGGACAGGCTGAACATCTCGGTGTTTTCGAAGATTTCCTTGGTCGCTTGCAGGTAAATCAGGGCGATCAGGCCGGCGCTGGCCAGCAGCACATTGAGCACACCGTTGCAGCGAATCGCGCGGCTTTTCCCCTGATCCACCAATCCGACAACGGTATGCCCCATCAGCAACGCAAGCGGCAAAAGGCACGGCATGATGTAGGTCGGCAACTTGCCGCTGCTCAGGCTGAAAAATCCCAGGGGCAACAACAGCCACAGCAGCAGGAAACCCATGGCCGGTTGACGTCTGTTTTTCCAGGACTGGATAAAGGTGGACGGCAACAACGCTGCCCACGGCATGCTCGAAGCCACCAGCAATGGCAGGTAGAACCACCACGGACGAGCGTGTTGCGCATCGTCGGCAGCGAACCGGCGAATGTGTTCATTCCAGAAGAAGAACCGCCAGAAGTCCGGCTCCTGATAATGAATGGCGAGCACCCACGGCAGGCACACCAGCGCTGCGACAGCCACGGCGATTGACCCGTAGCGCAGCAATTCGCCAAACCGTCGCTGCCACAGCATGTAGGGCAGGGCAATCAGTACTGGCAACAGCCAGGCGAGGAACCCCTTGGTCATGAACCCCATGCCGCAAGCCGCGCCCAATACCGCCCAGGCACCGAGTCGGCGTTTACCCGAAGGACTGTCGATGGCAAACCACAACGCCACCAGACTCAAACTGACCCAGAACGTGAACTGCGGATCGAGATTCGCATAACCGGCCTGACCGGCAATCAATCCGAAACTCATGTAGAGCAACGCGCAGGCGCCGCTTTTACGCGGGTCGTTCCACAAACGGCGAGCGATCAGGTAGGTCAGCCACACGCTGAGCCCGGTGCTCAGTGCCGAGGCAATCCGCACGCCGAACAGGTTGTCGCCGAACACGGCCTGGCCGATGGCGATCATCCAGTAGCCGGCGATGGGTTTTTCGAAATAACGGATGCCCATGAAGTGCGGGGCGATCCAGTCGCCGCTCAGGCGCATTTCCTGGGCGATCTGGCCGTAGCGGGCTTCATCGGGAATCCACAAGCCGTGGCTCACCAGCGGCAGTAAATAGAACAGCACGAAGGCCAGGAGCAAACCGGGAACGATCCAGCGTTCGACTGCAGATGGGGCAGGGTGGCGGGATATTCTCACCGCCGGGTGTTGCAACACATTGTTGTGGGACGTCATGACTCGACCTTAACGCAAAGACGCAGTGGCTCCAGAGAACTATCAACCTTCCCGACTGAACAGTTCCTGAAGGAATACACATCAGACAAACTTAAATAGCGCGCGCGACAAATCGGCAAACTAAGCGTTTCGACTTTAGTTATCTAACGACGGGGCGGATTATTTCAGGGTTTTATCGTTCAACAACGAATGCCAATCAGCGTCATTCAGTACGCCCAGCACTTTAAGTTGTCCATCGGCGCCGATACTGGCAAACAGCGAACTGCTGTATTGGCTGGCGTCCGCATGCTTGAAACCGGTCTGTACTTCGAAGTCGTTGATACAGCCACTGTGTGTGATAAGCACGGTATTGCGATGAGCAACCTTGTGCGCGACCACATCGTTGCGCAGGGTTGTGCCACAACTGGCCAGCCATTGCTGGGTCAGCGCTTCCTTGCCGAACATGAAATGCGCGGATTGCTCCGTGCGGGTCACCGGGCTGGTGAAGACATCGGTCTGTGCCATGCCGAGTTGTTTGAAACCTTGGCCCACGGCGCTGGCAGACTCACTGCCGAGCCGGGTAATGCCGTCGGCCGGGCCCAGGCACGGGTTGCTGGAACGGTCGCAGCGCTCGGCATGCCGCACCAGCACCACCACTTCACCAGCGCGCCAGTGCTGGAGCAATTCCGCACGCGCCCGGGCATTCGCACTGCCCAGGTCGGTTGGAGATCGATGCCACACGACAAAACCCGTCACCAATGCAGCCGTCATCAACAGCGCTGACAGGCTGATAATCCGGATGATTCGCGATGGCAGCCAACGACGAGTCGGTATGGCGGATGACACTGATTCGAACACGCTGCGGCCCCTTTAACGACATTATTGAAAGTTACTGATTCGAACTTCCTGCAATGCTCGGCACACTAAGGGGCGGTACGTGTGAGCGTGGTGAAACGGATGTGAAAAATTTGCTCGAATAAAACGACTGCGTTTATTAGTTTGAATGTCACACAGTTGTCATTATTAAATGCAGTATTTGATAGTCGGTATCAAACACACTTGGCGGGGTTTTATTTTGTAGGGGCAAAGCTTGCTCGCGATGGCGCCCTCAAAGACGCCTTCGCGGGCAAGCCATGCTCCTACAGGGTTGTGTCGCTCAGAGGGACGCGGGACACCCGCGTTGCGAAGCGGCCGCCTGGCTGATCACGGCGGCCAGGCGTTTGACGTTGTTCTGTTGCGCCGTCACCAAGTCCTCGATGGACGGCCCCGAAGGCGTCTGCAACGTGCTGCGGCAGGTAACCAGCGCGTTATCGCCAGCGCCCAACGGCCGCAAACGCCATTTGACGTCGATCAAGCCGTACTGGCCGGGAATCGAGTCGAAGCGCTGCACATCCACCCGCAACGAGACTTTGCGCTGGGTGTTGCTGTTGGAGAGTTGATCCACCAGCGCACTGCGCAATTCATCCGCCAGGCTCGCACCCCACCAATCGGTTTCGAGGATCGACAAGCCGCTGTTGCCCTGGCGAATGACAATCTGCGCACGATCGACCTGGGGCGGCACGCTGATGCCTTCGATCTTGATCTCGTCGCCGCTGGTGCGGGGCGGTTGTGCCGGGGTCAGGGTGTGAAAGTGAATCGGGTCGCTGCGGCACGCCGTGAGCAGCACCAACGCGGCGACCAAGGTAATCTTCGGCGAAAAAGCCATGGGTGTTGCTCCTGTGGTCAGTTGCGCGGTGGTCCTTGCAGATCCGATGGCGCGGCATTTTCGGGACGCCCGCGAATCAACGATTCCGGGTGACGACCGAGGTAATCCGAGAGTTCACGCAAGGATCGCGACATGCGTTTGAGCTCGTCCAGGGTCTGGGTCAGTTGTTCGCGCTGCGGCGAGTCTTCGGCCAGGGTCGAACTGGCCGAGTTCAGGGTCTTGCTGACGTCCGCCAGGGTGGTTTGCACGCCGGGCAGGGTCTTGGCATTGAATTGCGCCAGGCCTTTACGCAGTTCGACGAGGTTGCTGTCGAGGTTGCTGGCAATCCGTTCCACCGGCAGTTGGTTGATTTTGTTGACCATGGCCTCGAGTTTTTCCTGCAATTGTTCGAGGCTGCCAGGAATGGTCGGAATGCTGACTGGCCGGGCGTTCGGATCGAACGCGACTTTCTCGGCTTTCGGGTAGAAATCCAGCGAGATATACAACTGGCCGGTCAGCAGGTTGCCGCTACGGGCCTGGGCGCGCAGGCCGTTTTCGATAAAGGTGCCCATCAGGCGCACGCCGGCGGCTTCGTCATTCGGATCATGCATCAGCGCCTTGATCATTTTGGTGTGGGCCTGACCGAGCCGTTGCGGGTAGATCACGATGCCGACGTTGACCGGGAAGCTGCGTTTCTTCTCGTCGAAATCCAGATTGATCGCCACCACCTTGCCGATTTCCATGCCGAGGAATTCCACCGGCGCATCGACCTTGAGCCCGCGCAGTGCCTGGTCGAAACGCAGGCTCAGGTATTGCGCCTTGCCATTGGGCGGGGCGAGGGCGGTGGTCTGGTCATCGAACAGCTCGTAGGTTTTCTCCTCAGTGGCCGGCTGATCGTTGGGGCTGTATTGCGGGGCGAGAAAGGCAATGCCGCCCACCAGCAACGACGACAGCGACTCGGTCTTCACCGCGAAGCCGTTGGCGCCGATGTTCAGATCGATGCCGCTGGCGTTCCAGAATCGGGTGTTTTCGGTGACATACGCGTCATTCGGCGCGTGGATGAAAACCTCGAGATTGACCCCTTTGCCGTCGGCATCCAGCGCATACGCCACTACTTGGCCTACCGGAATCTTGCGGTAGTAGACCGGCGAACCGATATCCAGCGAACCGAGGTCCTGGGAGTGCAGGGTAAAGCGCTTGCCCGGCTCGCCGTAGGTGATCGGCGGCGGGTTCTCCAGGCCTTTGAAGTTCTTCGAGCGTCTGTCGGCGTGACCGATATCGGCGCCGATGTAGTCGCCGGACAGCAAGGTATCGATACCCGAGACACCGCCGGCACCGATCCGTGGACGCACCACCCAGAATTGCGAGTCTTCGCGGGTGAACGTCTCGGCCGTTTTGGACAGCTTGATCGTGGCATCGACGCTCTTATGGTCGTTGCTCAATTCCACGTCCGAGACATGGCCGATCACCACGTTGCGATATTTGACCTCGGTCTTGTTCGCGGTCAGGCCGTCGCCGGTCTTGAACGTCACGGTAATGGTCGGGCCTTCCTGCATCAAGCTGTGCACCACCAGGGAAATCCCCACCAGTACCGCCACAATCGGCACGATCCACACCAGCGAAACGCTGAAACGACGAGTCTTGATACTGGCCTGGCCTGGGGCCTGAGGCCCGTCAGTGGCTTGCGACTTCATCCATGTCCTCCTCGTTGTGTAATGGGTCCGGCGTCTGATCCCAAATCATCCGTGGATCGAAGCTCATCGCCGAGAGCATGGTGAACACCACCACCAGGCCGAAAAACAGAATGCCCGGGCGCGGTTCGATATCCGCCAGGGCCTGGAACTTCACCAAAGAGGCGACCAAAGCCACCACGATCACATCGAGCATCGACCAGTAGCCGATGACCTCGACAAAGCGGTACAGCTTCGAGCGCTCTTTGCGCGCCCACAGGCTGTCGCGCTGGACGGTCACCAGCAGCAGCGTCAGCGCGACGAACTTGATCCCAGGCACCGCGATGCTGGCGATAAAGATGATCAGGGCAATGTCCCAGGCACCGGCCTCCCAGAATTCCAGCACGCCGCTCATGATGGTGCTGTCGGCGCCGTTGCCGACCATTTTGGTGTTCATCACCGGCAACAGATTGGCCGGCACGTAGAACGCCAGGGCGGTGAACATATAGGCCCAGGTCCGGGCGAGGGCGTTGGTTTTGCGCCGATGCAGTGGCGCACCGCAACGCTCGCATTCATGCGGTTCGTTGGTCATGTCGCAGGCCATTCCGCAGCTATGGCACAGGCACAGGCCTAGTTCACTGGCGACCGGAGGGGTTGTCATAGGATGTCCCACAGATCACGGATATCGCGCCCGGCGATGCGGATCATCATCAGACTCAGCACGGCGAGGGCGAACAGACCGATGCCGGGCAGCACATCCAGCAACCCCGCGAGTTTGATCACGGCGACCATCGCTCCCAAAAGGCACACTTCCAGCATGCTCCAGGGCCGCAGTGTTTCCAGCCAGCGCATGCAGAACCGGAACCCCGGCGAGCGCTGGCCCTTGAGGGCGAAGCTCAAGACCCAGATCAGCAGTAATAACTGGAAGATCGGCGCGATGATCATCGAAATCGCCGCCACCAGCGCGATGAACGTGATCGGCCCCAGGCTCAGGGCCAGCACCGAATCCCAAAGTGTGGCGCTGTTTTTCAAGCCTTTGAGGCTGATGCTCATGACCGGGTAGAAGTTGGCAAAAACCCACAACATCAACGCGGTGAAGGTCAAGGCCAGGCGCTGCTCGATCGTCAGGCCGTTATAACGCTGGAGCACGCCGCCGCAGCGGGTGCACAGGGTTTTCTGATGTTTAGCGAGCGTGACTTTTTCATACACGCAGTCGCAGTGCTCGCAGATGATCAACTGGTCAGTGGTGGCCATGGGTCGCATTCGCAAGGAGGCAGAAAGTCAGAGCACCTCCTCAATATAGAAGTGCCTCGCGATAGAGCAAATTAAAAGGCTGTTCAATGGGATGCACTGTCCTCATGTAGGAGCGAGGCTTGCCCGCGAAGGCGATCTCAAGGACGCCTTCGCGGGCAAGCCTTGCTCCTACAGGGGCGGGTTTCAAACGGGGAGGGAGTGTTAGCCGAGCATTTCGCGCAGGCGATACCAGAACATGCCGAGCGCCAGCAGCGGTGAACGCAGGGCGCGGCCACCGGGGAAGGTCATGTGCGGCACGGCGCTGAACACGTCGAAACCTTTGCTGTGTCCTGTATGAATCGCTTCTCCCAGCAACTTCGCGCACCAGTGCGTCACGTTCAGGCCATGGCCCGAATAACCCTGTGCGTAGAACACATTCGGGTGCTGGCTCAAGCGGCCGATCTGAGGGAAGCGATTGGCCGAGATGCCGATCTTGCCGCCCCATTGATAATCGATGCGCACGTTGGCCAGTTGCGGAAACACCTTGAGCATCGCGGGGCGCATATAGGCGGCGATGTCCGATGGATCACGCCCGGAATAGTGGCAGGCACCGCCGAACAGCAAGCGCCGATCCGCCGAGAGCCGGTAGTAATCTAGGCCGACCTTCTGGTCGCACAAAGCGAGGTTTTGCGGGATCAACTGCGCCGCGACCTCGGCGGACAACGGTTCGGTGGCGATAATGTAGCTGCCAGCGGGCAGCACTTTGCCGCTGAGTTTCGGTTCCAGTTCTTCGAGATGCGCGTTGCAGCCCAGCACCACACTGCCGGCGCGTACGGTGCCGCCTGCACAGCGAACCTGCACGGTGCTGCCATGGATGATCTCCAGCACCGGACTTTGTTCGAAGATACGCACCCCAAGGGACTCGGCCAAGCGCGCTTCGCCGAGGACCAGGTTGAGCGGGTGTAAATGGCCCGAACCCATGTCGATCAAACCGCCGGCATACACACCGGAGTTCACCACTTGCTGACGGATCTGCTCCGGGCCGACGAGTCGGGTTTCATGGGCGTATCCAGACTCAATCAAGTCAACTTGCTCAGCCTTGAACGCGGCGAATTGCGCCTTGGTGTTGGCCAGTTCGCAGAAGCCCCAACGCAGGTCGCAGTCGATCCCGTGCTCGCGGATGCGATCACCCACCAGCGCCACGGACTCAACCCCGGCGCGCTCCATATAACGCACACCTTCTTCGCCGACATAACGGGCAAACCCGCTGACGTCATGGCCGATGCCACGGATCAATTGCCCGCCGTTGCGCCCGCTGGCGCCCCAGCCAATTCGCCGTGCTTCCAGCAGAATCACCGAGAGCCCGCGCTGCGCCAGTTCAATGGCGGTGTTGACGCCGGTAAATCCGCCACCGATCACGCAGACATCGGCATCCAGATCCGAGGCCAGCGTGGGGTAGGGCGCCAGACTTTTCGCCGTGGCGGCGTAGTAGGACTGGGCGTGTTGATTGCTGTACTGATTCATTTGTTGGACTTCACTTTGCTCCAGGAACGGGTCATCAGACGCATGATCGCCTGGGGCGGGGTGGTCGAAATGTAGAGTTTGTCGAGCACGGCCTGTGGCGGGTAAACCTCAGGATTGTTCACCAGCGCCTCGTCCATGTATTGCTTGGCGGCCGGGTTCGGGTTGGCGTAACCCACCGAGGCGCTGACCTTGGCGATCACTTGCGGACCGAGCAGGTAATTGATGAAGGCGTGGGCTTCTTTCGGGTTGGCGGCGTCGGCGGGCACGGCCAACAGGTCAAACCACAAGTTGCTGCCTTCCTTCGGGATTGCGTAGGCGATGTTCACGCCATTCTTCGCTTCCTTGGCGCGGTTCGCGGCCTGGAACACGTCGCCGGAATAACCGAAGGCCACGCAGATATCGCCGTTGGCCAAGTCCGACACGTACTTCGAAGAGTGGAAATAGGTGATGTACGGGCGGATGCTCAACAGCTTGGCTTCGGCTTTCTTGAAGTCTTCCGGGTTTTCGCTGCGTGGGTCCATGCCCATGTAGTTGAGGATCGCCGGGAACACTTCATCCGCCGAGTCCATCATCGACACGCCGCACTGGCTGAGTTTCTTGATGTTCTCCGGTTCGAACAGCACGGCCCAGGAATCGATATGGTCGATGCCCAGCACTTGCTTGACCTTGTCGACGTTGTAGCCGATGCCGTTGGTGCCCCACAGGTAAGGCACCGAGTGCGCGTTCTCGGGATCGTTTTTCTCAAGCAGCGCGAGCAGTTTCGGGTCGAGGTTCTTGAAGTTCGGCAGTTGCGAGCGGTCCAGTTTGAGGAACGCGCCGGCCTTTACCTGGCGAGCGAGGAAGTGGTTGGACGGCACCACCACGTCATACCCGGTGCGCCCGGCGAGCAATTTGCCTTCGAGGGTTTCGTTGGAATCGAAGACGTCGTAGATCACCTTGATCCCGGTTTTAGCCTGGAAGTCAGCGAGGGTGGTTTCGCCGATGTAATCGGTCCAGTTGTAAACGCTGACCTGTGGCTGAGCCTGGGCACCGGCACTGAACATGATCGCCAGCGCGACCGGAACCACGGATTTCAATAGACGCATTCGACACCTCTTTTTGGTTGTTGGGTTTTCAGGCGTTTCTTTGGTGTTCTGGAGACCGCCTTCGCGAGCAGGCTCGCTCCCACATTTGAAATGCGTTCCCCTGTGGGAGCGAGCTTGCTCGCGATGGGGACTTGACGGACTAAACGCTGAGCAACAGGAACTCCCGCTCCCAAGAGCTGATCACGCGCTTGAAGTTTTCATGCTCGGCGCGTTTCACCGCGACATACCCGCGCACGAATTTGCTGCCCAGGTAACGGCCGACGGTTTCGCATTCTTCCATCTGGGTCAGGGCGTCTTCGATGGTGATCGGCAGGCGCAGGTTGCGACGCTCGTAGGCGCGACCCTGCACAGCAGCGCTCGGCTCGACCTTCTCGACCATGCCCAGGTAACCGCACAACAGGCTCGCGGCAATCGCCAGGTACGGGTTGGCGTCGGCGCCGGGCAAACGGTTTTCCACGCGCATGGCGTCCGGAGTCGAGGTCGGCACACGCAGGCCGACGGTGCGGTTTTCTTCGCCCCATTCGACGTTCACCGGCGCCGAGGTGTCCGGCAGGAAGCGGCGGAACGAGTTCACGTTCGGCGCGAACATCGGCAGCACTTTCGGGATGTATTTTTGCAGGCCGCCGATGTGGTGCAGGAACAGCTCGCTCATCTTGCCCTCGGCATCCGCGAAGATCGGCTGGCCGGTGGCGATATCGACCACGCTCTGGTGCAGGTGCATGGCGCTGCCCGGCTCGTCGCCGATCGGCTTGGCCATGAACGTCGCGGTCACGTTGTGCTTGAGCGCTGCTTCGCGCAGGGTGCGTTTGAACACGGTGATCTGGTCCGCGAGGTCGAGGGCATCGCCGTGACGGAAGTTGATTTCCATCTGCGCCGGGCCGTCTTCGTGGATCAGCGTGTCAAGGTCCAGGCCCTGGAGTTCACACCAGTCGTAGACGTCTTCGAACAGCGGATCGAATTCGTTGGCGGCGTCGATGGAGAATGACTGCCGACCGCTTTCCGCGCGACCCGAACGGCCCAGCGGTGCCTTGAGCGGCAAGTCCGGGTCTTCGCAGCGCTGGGTCAGGTAGAACTCCATTTCCGGCGCGACAATCGGCTTCCAGCCCTTGTCGGTGTAGAGCTGCAGGACTTTTTTCAGCACGTTGCGCGGCGACAGTTCGATCGGGTTGCCGAACTTGTCGAAGGTGTCGTGAATGACGATGGCGGTCGGCTCGATGGCCCATGGAATCACGTAGACCGCGTCGGCGACCGGGCGGCAAATCATGTCGATATCCGCCGGGTCGAGCAGGTCGTAGTAGATGTCGTCGTCGACAAAATCCCCGGTTACTGTTTGCAGAAGCACACTTTCCGGCAGGCGCATGCCTCGCTCATGCAGGAACTTGTTAGTGGGTGCAATCTTGCCGCGAGCGATGCCGGTCAAATCACTGACCACACACTCGACCTCAGTAATCTTGTGATCTTTCAGCCACGTGAACAGCTGATCGAAAGGGACATTCATAAAGACCTCGTTATTGGTTTTAGTAACGCCAGGGAGGGTGGTCGCATCCGACAGACACTTCCCCTGAAGCGCGTTGACGACTATCTTGGGCGAGCCTTGCAGTTCCATCTATCCACTTTAAGCAGCACCAAAACGCACCAAACGAGTGCGTAAGGTCACCCCATGACAGTGTGCAATCCGTTACAAGTCCAAGCTTTCAACACCGCCGATGTCGCCGAGCAAATCCGCGCCACACCGGGTTGGGTGCAGCATTATCAGCAGATGTCGCCGGGGCATTTCGCCGGGCTGGTGCGCTACCTGGACTTGCAAGGCGTGGAGATTTACGAAGAGCACATGAACACTCGGGTCGAGCAGAATTTCAGTGCGCCACAAGGCTCGCTGGCGTTCTGTTTCGATCGCAGCGACAACTCGCTGTACGTGTTGAATGGCGAAAGTCGCAATATCTGGATCACCCCGGAGAACTACCAGGAGATCGCAGTGGTGTTCGGCCCGGAGTTCGTCCAGCGCCATGGTTTGAACGTGGCACGGCTGGAAGGCTTGTTCATGTCACCGCTCAATTGCCAGCAGAACGCGCTGTTCAGCCGTTGGCTTAGCACAACACTGACGCGACTGGCGCAGACGTTCGATCCGCCCAGCCGCGAGGCGCTGACCCTGCAACTGCTGGAGGACTGCCTGTACATCCTCGACAACGCTTGTGTGCGCCTGGACCGCGGCGGCCTGCAGCGACGTTCCGAAGAGCGAATGATCATGAAGCGGGTAGGGGAGTGGGCCGCCGATGCGCCGGAAGAAACCCTCAATCTGCTGGAGCTTTCCCAGGTCGCCGGGGTTTCACTGCGTCAGTTGCAGCATGCGTTCAAGGCCTTTACTGGCATGACACCGACGCATTGGTTGCGCTTGCGTCGGCTTAATAGCGCACACCGAGAACTGCTCAGCCGGACAACAATGGACACGACGGTTGCCGAAGTGGCGATGCACTGGTCATTCTGGCACTTGGGGCGGTTTTCCAGTAGTTACCACGCATTGTTCAAAGAGTTGCCGAGTGAAACGCTTAAGCGTGGAAGCCGAGTGTAACTAAGACAGCTATTAATACTTGTCTGTAGGACGTGTCCTGCATATGTAGCTCGATGTTTCCATCTTTGGAAGTATTACTTATCAATCAATGGCTTAGGATTTCCGCAGGCATTCAGGATGTTTGACGCTTCATGATGCTCATCTAGCTTCTGTTCATCGATACAACAGGTGTATCGAACATAATGAACCGAGGCAAACGTTATGGCTGTTGAGTTGAAAGATGCAGAAGTCAGTAATGATCTTCCCAAGGCAGTACTCCATCTGATTTCGGGTGAATATCCCGGTGTAGCACGCTGTGCCGGGGTCTTTACCAAAGAAGATGTCATCAAGATCAAACAATATGTGAAGAAGGGTCTCTCGCTGCCGAGCGAACTGCCGGAAGTCGAGTCGTACCTGAAATACACCAAGTTGGATATTCCGGGGCTGGAGCCCAGTGATGTACAGGTCTTATTCAAGAAAATCCGGATTCATGCGTCCAGTTGGGATGCGGTAGAAAACAAGATCGTCCAGCAAAGCATCGACTTGAGTTCAGCGGCCAAAACCATTGTCAGCAGCGGTGGCGAAATCATTTCCGTGATCAAGGAAATGCCGATCATGGACCGGGTCAGAACCACGCTGGGTCAGTTAAGCAACAGTGATCTGGAGGGCATCCGATACACCTCTGACGATGGTGAAGTGGCATCTGCCGTAACTGAAATCATCGAGCTGATGAAGGTCGATATCAAACGCCAGCAAAGCGCGACGCAAGAGCTCAAGGACCGCATTTCCAACTTCAAGACCGAGCTGGCTGGCGGCGAATTGTCGAGCGGTAAACGGGTCTTTGGTTTGCAATCCGAGGTCAAGAGCAAGTATGACTTGATGGAGCGCAACAGCTTGCTCGAATCCATCGCCAGTACCAGGGAAACCATCCGCACCAAGAAAGACCGAATCACGCAGTTGGACAAGGAATACGACTATTACGTCGGCATGTCGTTTTCCGGTGGCCTGCCGATCTTCTGGCCGATTTCGGGTTCGATCTTTGGCCCAAAAGCAGAGACAGCCCGCAAAGAACGCAATGCACTGAAGACTGAAGTCGATGAGCTGGAACTGTCCGTCAGTGGAAAGGAAGGCTTGCAGAGCGCCATGGAAAGTTCCCTGTCGAACTTTGGCGATATCGGCATCCGAATGGCCGGCGCAGAAGCCGCTCTTAATATCTTGAACACCATGTGGCAGACGATCCTGAGCAAGATTGATGCTTCGGCCGAACAGTTCGGGAGTATCAACAATGCCTTGCGCCTGACCTCCTTTGTCGCCGAGTTTGCGATGGTGATTGACCCGTGGCGCGATGTGAAAAATACCGCCAGTGATTTGGTGGCTGTATTTAATGAAGCCCTGGAAGAATACAAAAAGAGCTTTAACTGATTGCCCGGCGACCAAAGGATGACTGCCATGAACAACGTGACAACGATCGACACCCAACTTATTCCGGCGATTGACGTTAAAAAAATCATTCAAACCATTCGCGACATTACGAGGCTGGCCAGTTTTAGGCAGGAGCGATCCGATGTATTGCAGGAGAGGGCGCAGCGGGTTTCCGCGTACCTGAACAACCTGGATAAAACCCTGCGCGAATCCTTGCCGGTGCTGCTCACCGCATTGAACAGCGCCTCTGGGCAAAGCTATTTCGATGCGCTAGCAGAACTCAACGACGCCCTGGCCAGGAATGACCTGACCGCACAGGATCGAGAAATGGTCAGTGCAGAGGTCTCGAGCATCAAACGTAATATCGAGTCGATGCTCGAAGGCGTCGAAGCGAAGTTTACCGACCGCTCGCGGTTTCTTGAGAACGAAGTTCGCAGCTTATATAGAGTCGAAATCGGCGAGCGGGCCGATGAGCCACTGAAAGTGGCTAGGTCGCGCAAAGCCAGAATCCTGCTGGACTTGAACGATCACACCCTGACCAAAGCGAAACGCTCGGAACAGCGAGACGCACTGATCAAGGCTCAGGACGTGATTCGTGAATTCAACCTAGCTGACCTGTATAAAAACTACATTCCCGAAGGCAAGGAACTCGACAGCCTCGACATGCAGAACCCGAAAAAAGAGGCGGTGAAGCAGGGGATTGAACTGGTCAGGAAGGTGCTGGGCGTAGTCTCCGAAGGCATTAAATACAGCGAACTCGCGACCTCTCGGAACAATCTGGACAAGGAAATCCAGAGCCTGACTTTATTGATGGAAGGGCTGAACCATGAGCTTCAGATTGCCGAAGATGCGTTATCCGATATTACCGCGGTCGTCGACATAAGCCGCCAACGTCGCGTGGTCGGTGAGGAAATCATTACGGTGGCAGGCGTGTGGCTGGGGTTTTCATTGAATCTGGATAATCTGAAACGTACGGATTACACCCAGGCGGAGTTATCGAGATTGCTGAATCGGTACAAAATCCATCTGGAGACGTTGAGTGCTGACTACAACAGCATCATGATTCATTGATGCCAAAGTGCGGTTGATCATAGCGATTGACCGCACTTTAAGTGTCGCAGCCGAGTATGGAGTCGAGGCTTAATATGCAAAATAATAATAACTACACTAAATGACCGTTTAGTTTAGTTATAAAAGATAGTTCTGAATCAGCTTAATTTTGGAAGAAGGACACAGGACGATGCATAGCTTATCGAATGCCCGAGAACTGATCACAGCCCTCGATCTGGAACAACACGTAGAAGGCGGTTATTTCCGCAGAACCTTCCAATCGGATCGCCACCCTCTGGTAGAGACCGACCGTGGCCAACGCTATTTGATGACGTCCATTTATTACCTGCTGACCCAGGATTCACCCATTGGCTACTTTCATTTCAACCAGTCCGACATCGTGCATTACTACCATCTGGGCGATGCAATCGAGTACAGCCTGATATTCCCGGACGGCACATTGCAAACCGTGGTGATGGGCAGCGACGTTGTTGCCGGTCAGTGTCTACAGCTTCACGTACCAGGCGGCATCTGGAAAGCTTCGCAGATTATCGATGGGCCTGCGGGTTACGGTCTGATCAGTGAAGCGGTTTCGCCAGGGTTTGATTACGCGGATATGGAAATGAGCGACCGACAGAAACTCACGGCAGAGTTTCCACAGCATGCAGCGCTGATTGGAAAAATGACGCGGGGGTGATTAGCTGCAGGTGATGGTCGTGACGAGAAATCGTTGCGGTGAGCGCAGTTGCATTTGTACGTGAAGGGCCTGGCGTGGACAGCTGCAATCTGTGGGCAACCAGGCTGATCCTGTAATACTTTGTTACGTGTAATGTATATTATGTTAAATGGTGTGTATGGGTGGAACTTCCCCCACAGCCTCTGTCGCGTCTTCGATCGTTCCTTCATTACGGCATAACACCCAACCCAGCCGCTTATGAACATAGGTCATCGCCCACAAGTTAAATCATGTGCTATGTCAGATATGTTCATCACTCCTGAAGCTACTCAGCAATCTGCTTTCGCTGCTCGCTTACTTTTTCTCCAATCAGCTTGTGTCTTACGCTTCCTGGCCAGAGCCGGTGGTTCAGGAATATCCCAACCATTTGGGACAATTGACCTTAGGTCATATCCCATCATGAAAAGCCCAGCCTCGAACCGATGGCAGCGCTCCTCAATTGCCAGCGCCGGAAAAATCTCAACATGGGTTTCCAGCAAGTGCCGGATAATCCAGCCTAGCTGAAGCTGGCGCGCTGCCCATTCGTGTGGTTTACCGCGATTCAAACGCTGGGTCCCCATATATTGTGGGCCGAGCATTTGAGGGTTCCTCACCTGAATTCCCGGGCCTTCCTCCCAGGCGAACATCAGATGGTTAGCTGCAGGCGCGGTCTGATGGCAAACACCCGAACGATATAAGTGATACAGGGTCGCCGCAGCGCCAGCGACTCTTCCATCCAGAATGGGAGAGCCTGACTCATCGAAGATCGCGTGTATCTTCGTCATTCCGGAGTTGAACACCGGTACAGACTTGAGAGTGATATGTGATATCCGATTATTGCTATCCAGGCGCAGCAATGCCTCAACGTCGATCAGATAACCAGGCAGCTTGCCGCTTGCCGCCAGGCCTTGAAGGAATGTGACGGAAGCGGGATTCAACACCCCTCCCCATTCGAGAATCTCTTCGCATACGGTGTATGCCGCCGCCACGTTGTCACCCAGCGCGGCATCGCGCAGGCGTTCACGGAATGCTTTAAGGACCTTGCTTACATCGTCCCAGCTCCCATCCCAGTGGTAGGCCTGCTGCGCGCCCTGAATGCCAATGACCTTTTCCTTTAGCGGTTTTCGTACGTGATTACTGCGCGCAAAACGCAGATCGATGGTCAGGTTTGGCAGATTTCCCCCTATCCATCTCACAAAGCCTTGTACGTCGGGTTGCTGCAAAAAAGCATCTCGATCCATTAGTCATTCCTAAAGAAATTTATCGGAGGTCTCAGCGCTAGAATTCAAATTCAACGTCCAAGCCCTCGTGATATCTCATGATCCTGTCTCCCAGAGATATGCCCTCCCACTCCGTTTCCCAATACTGTCGGAGGAGTTCGGCGATTTCCGACCAAGACAATTCCGACAGATCCTTCTGCAGATATTTCATGACATCCTTGATTCGCCTGGCTACGAGCGAGAGCGTCCGGTTTTTCGCTGTTTCGACAGCGATGGACTCACACCAAGATCGGACAAACGCTTCCCAGGCCATCGTGTCTTGTCTGAACCGCGGCATTGCTGGGAATTCGTATCCGTGTACATACCGATTTCTGAAATCCCCATCCCGCGCAAGCTGAAGATCCTGATCAAGTTTTTTGAGAAAACGAAGTCGATATGAGGTTGGATTCACTTTGCCATTCCAACCCTCGATGTATTGCTCCGGCGCCACGCCAGCGGCCTCGAGTTCTCTCCATACCTGATTGAGCCCCGCCATAAGCTGTTCAATCCGACTCTCTATCCAC
This sequence comes from Pseudomonas sp. NPDC087342, assembly GCF_044744265.1. NCBI lineage: Bacteria > Pseudomonadati > Pseudomonadota > Gammaproteobacteria > Pseudomonadales > Pseudomonadaceae > Pseudomonas > Pseudomonas sp. NPDC087342. Next base: position 893,233 of record NZ_JBIUXZ010000001.1, on the reverse strand, counting down.
TTTTCGTCGCACCCATTCTCCAGAATGCGGGAGATGTTTCTATTTCGAGCAGCGAACGCCTTGGATTTCATGATTTTGCTGCGCTTGCGATGGCAGTCATTCGAAATCCAATCTCCCAAATGGGTCCACACTGCAAGGCGAGATTTCCAGAGGGGTTGTTCACTCTCTGCTGCCTCGGCTTCCTGAGCGTCAGGACCATCCAGGTAGCTGTACCGCACAACGTTACGTTCACCCTTCTCCGTGAAACTACTTCTGGCGAAGATCCGTGCAACCAGATCCTGAGGCAAACTCTTCTTCAGCTGGATATTGAGCGTCGCAAATTGGGGTGCATTCCGATATTGAGCCGCTAGCATTCCTTGCTGTAACCATGCATCAAATCCCGATGGCAACTCACCTGGGCGTGCACTTCTGAGTGCAGGGAAGCGGATGAAAGGTAATTGGCTCATCCACGTTGAAAGCCCTGGGACGCTCTGCTCCTCTGGCGAGTCGAATGTCGACAAAATATGAGAGAAATACGCTGCAATCTCCGAGTCTTCATTAATCATTAGCTCAGATTCCGCGATCAACTCGGCGTTGATACCGCCACTAAACGCCGCGTTTGTGGCGTTTGCAGAGCCAAAAAGCAGGCGGCGCTTTCGCCTTCGAGGGGCTTCCTTGCGCACAAACTCGAAGTAAAAGGCCTTCATATGCATGAGGCCAACCGCGCGAGCAACCCGGATCTCGATTTTGAGCCCTTTGCGCTGGCAGTCGCGGATTTTCAATAGGGCCTCGATTTGTATTCCATCATCCACCAAAAGGCAGAACCGGCCAGGCTTCAACTTAGTTACCAAGTGATTTAAAAACACCGCGTCAACGTAGGGGGCGACGACTAACGCTACTTCCGTGCGATAGCCGTCCGGTACAGACAGTAAGTCATAGCTCATGAAGGTGTTGGATCCGTCCTAACGCCCTAGGGCCCTGCGCCCTTAGGGTTTTGGAGGGGGATTTTAAGCGAGAGTATGGCCATATGCTACCAAGTCGTTTAGCAGCCTGTAGGAAACTTCCCAGAGACAGTCCAAAGGAGCTTGAAAAGGTGTCCAGTGAATCCAAAGCAATTCAGCTGAGGTTGACCGAAGCCTTAACCGGCTTCGCCTACAGTGCATCCAAGAACTCTGGAGATCTCAGCAACCACCTGCATCGTTGCGTCTTCGATCGTTCCTTCATTCCGGCACAAAACCCAGCCGTGATCCGCAATCGCGTGCTCGAATGCCTTGGTAGTGGCGACCTGTTCTTCCAGCTTATGCATCACCGTACTGCTCAGCCCACGCGATCGTGCCGCAGCCCTGGCCCATGAAATATCGGGGTCGGTGACAACCCCGACATGCAGGTCCGGCACTCGCACGTTTCGATCAATGTTCATCTGCAAAATTTCTGCAAACGGGACCATGCGGCGAAACGCGGCATCTGACGGGTACCAGCGATCGATCAGGATGATGCTGCCGGGCGGCTGCTTAGGCAGGACGTGCCGGGAAATCCAGGCACGGCTATCGGCAAAGCGCTCACAAACCCTCAACTCCAAATCCCGGGAGGGATTTCTGACGAGTTGGTTAACGAGAGCCATTGTTTCACCCCTGAAGGGATCGCTTTTACTCTCGCAGAGTCGGATCACCTTTTTGTTGTCGGCCCTCAGTACTTTCGTAATGGCTTCCAACAGTGTGGTTTTGCCAGTTCCCTTGGGCCCATCTAGAGATACAAACAGCGGACGATTCCTTCTTCGAATTCAGACTGAGAAACGCTCTGTTATGAGCCCGTCGTCAGGTGTTCTCCTGCGACTCATTAGCTGGACGCGACGGCAATGACGCAATTATCTCAGCGCGGCAAACTTCGAGTATTTCATCAGCGAGTGAAGAGTCATCCGGGCAAGCGCGCGACAACATGACGGCACCGATTGCATGCGCCAGCAGGTCGATCATCTTTGCTCGCACTCCTTCCTGCAGCGTGTCCTGACCATCTTTGTACTTTTCTTCGAGCGCCGCCAGTGTGTTTTCTATTCCGTCGGCAAAGGTCGCCTTCAACTCACTCGACTGACGAGCAGCGTCGCCACACAGTGCTGCCATCGTACAACCCACTCCCCTGCCATCTCTGTGATCCCTCGACACGTAAAGGTTTACAAATCCCGTAACGTCGAGATCGCTGGCACTCGATAGGGATTTTGACAGGCTATTTTCAGCCGCTTCTGCCATCAAATCGGCTTTGGAGCCGAAATGCTTGTAGAAACCACCTTGCGTAAAACCGGCTGCAGCCATCAGTTCCGCCACCCCCACGCCATCGTAGCCACGGTCACGAAAAAGCTCGGAAGCCGTCTCGACGATATGCGCTCGGTTAGCGAGTGATTGCGTCTTGGTGATCTTCATTTCGTGCGCCTCTGCATCTCAAAGCAATGTCCGCATCATACTCTGATGTTGGTCGTAATCAAAAGCGTTGACAGTTTTGAGCATGAGCGACATCATAAATCTCGTCATCGCGAATTTTCGCGGGCACGGCGCACGTCGCCGTCATTGATCAACGATTATGGAAACGATATGAACGATAAGACGTTGTTTGAGCCATACACGCTCGGCTCGCTAACACTTTCCAACAAAATCGTAATGGCGCCGTTGACCCGTAACCGAGCTGGCGAGGGTTTTGTACCGAGTGAGTTCGCTGCGACCTATTACAGCCAGAGAGCGTCCGCAGGCCTGCTGATTTCCGAGGCTTCGCAGATCTCGCAGCAAGGACAGGGCTATCAAGATACGCCCGGAATTTATACCCAGGCACAGATAGATGGGTGGCGAAAAGTCACTGAGGCGGTTCATGAAAAAGGTGGACGAATTTTCCTGCAACTTTGGCATGTCGGGCGCGTTTCCCACATCGACCTGCAGGAAAACGGTGCCGCTCCGGTAGCGCCCTCTGCTCTGCGTCCCGCCACAAAAGTATTCGTCAACAATCACTTCGTGGACGTTTCGGAACCGCGAGCCCTCGATATCAGCGAACTTCCCGGGATCGTTAACGACTTTCGCCAGGCGGCGTCGAACGCCATCGCTGCGGGGTTTGACGGCGTAGAGATCCACGGGGCAAACGGGTATTTGCTGGATCAGTTCCTCAAGGACGGTGCCAATGTTCGCACTGATGCCTACGGTGGCTCGGTCGAAAATCGCGCTCGCTTGTTGCTTGAAGTCACTGCGGCTGTGGTGAACGAGATCGGTGCTGGGCGAACGGGTATCCGACTTTCACCCGTCTCGCCTGCCAACGGTGTTTCCAGCACCGATCCGCAAGCCCAATTCAACTACGTTGTCGATCAACTCGACGCCATGGGCCTCGTTTACCTTCATGTGGTCGAAGGTGCAACCGGCGGCCCGCGTGATGTTGCGCCCTTCGACTTTGGCTCCCTGCGTCAACGCTTCAAAAATACCTACATCGCCAACAATGGCTACGACCTGAATCTGGCCACCTCGACAATCAACGATGACAAGGCGGACCTCATTGCTTTCGGGCGTCCGTTTATTGGCAACCCTGATCTGGTTGAGCGACTCAAAACCGCTGCCTCTTTATCAGCACTCGATCCTGCAACCCTGTATGGCGGTGGCGCAGCGGGCTACATCGACTACCCGACGCTTGCCGAGTCCCGCTCCGCACAAGGCTGAACAGTCACAGTGACTGAATCGCTTATCGACATCCATTCAAGAGAATCCATTTATGAGCATCAATGAAACCGTACTCATCACCGGCGCCTCGACTGGCATTGGCGCCACTTACGCCGAGCGCTTTGCCCAACGCGGGCACAATCTGGTGTTGGTTGCCCGCGACAAAAACCGGTTAGACGCACTGTCCTCCCGGCTACGTGAGAAATACGGTGTGGCCATTGATGTTATTCAAGCTGACCTGACTCAAATCACTGATTTGGCGACCGTCGAAGCTCGTCTGCGCGATGACGCCAGCATTGGCATCCTTGTGAATAATGCGGGAGCCGCCCAATCCGGCAGCTTCATCGAACAATCCACCGACAGCGTTACCAACCTGGTCGCGCTCAACACCACCGCGCTGGTACGACTCGCCAGCGCAATCGCCCCGCGCCTGGCACACGCCGGCAATGGCGCGATTATCAACATCGGCTCCGTCGTCGGACTGGCACCGGAATTCGGCATGACCGTCTATGGCGCGACCAAGGCCTTTGTCCTGTTCCTATCGCAAGGGCTGAGCCTTGAACTCTCGCCCAAAGGCGTATACGTGCAAGCTGTTCTGCCAGCGGCCACCCGCACGGAAATCTGGGAACGCGCGGGCATCGATATCAATACCCTGAGCGAAATCATGGACGTGGGCGATCTGGTCGACGCTGCGCTGGTCGGTTTTGATCGTCGCGAGCCGGTGACCATTCCACCGTTAAAAGACGCCGGTCGTTGGGATGCTCTGCAGGCTGCCCGCCAAGGTTTGATTTCAGAGATCCGTCAGTCTGAAGTCGCCGAGCGTTATCAAGCCGAGGCGTGATTGTCATGCAGCAGATGCTGATCCTGCCGGGTTTTTCATTATGCGGATGCGTGGCACAGGCAGGCTGCCATCCCATTAAAACCATGAGAACTGAATCATGAAAGCCTTCTTGATCGACCGTTACGGCAAGAGTCATGGACGTATTGGCGAGGTACCGGTACCTGAACTTGGAATCAACGATGTCCTGATTGAGGTGCATGCCAGCAGTGTCAATCTGCTGGATTCGAAGATCCGCAAAGGTGAATTCAAACTGATCCTGCCGTACTCATTCCCTTTGATTATGGGTAATGACTTAGCCGGCGTCGTGGTTCGCGTGGGATCGGGCGTGCACAACTTCAAGGCGGGTGACGAGGTCTATGCCCGTCCTCCTCAATCACGCATTGGCGCCTTTGCCGAGCTGATTGCGGTGGATGAAAGTGCTCTTGCACTGAAACCCAAAAACATCTCCATGGAACAGGCTGCTGCCCTCCCCTTGGTTGCGCTGACCGCCTGGCAGGTGCTGGTTGAAACAGCCCGGTTGAAAAAGGGGCAAAAAGTCTTTATCCACGCGGGTTCCGGTGGTGTTGGCACAATTGCCATCCAGCTTGCAAAGCATCTGGGCGCCTTTGTTGCGACGACGACCAGCACAAGTAACGTGGGTTGGGTCAAGGCGTTGGGAGCGGACGTCGTCATCGACTACAAGCAGCAAAACTTCGAAAGCGTCTTGCGCGACTACGACGTCGTATTGAACAGCCTCGGCCCTGTCGACCTGGAAAAATCACTCAGCATTCTCAAACCTGGTGGCCAACTTATCTCCATCTCGGGGCCACCGACACCAGAGTTCGCACAAGAGCAAAAGCTGTTCTGGGGACTGGGTTGGGTAATGCGTCTGTTGAGCAGCGGCATCCGCAGAAAAGCGCGCAAACAGGACGTCAGATATGCGTTCGTATTCATGCGTGCGAGCGGTGCTCAATTGAAGAAAATCACTGCGCTTGTCGAGTCCGGAGTTATCACACCTGTGATCGACCGAACCTTCCCGTTTGAGTCAACGGCTGAGGCATTGAGCTACGTCGAACGGGGCAGAGCCAAAGGTAAAGTGGTCATCAAGCTCATATGACTAAGCAGGTACCCCATAACGGTCGCTGCTGCGTCGACTTAATGGTCTGTAACTCGACCAGCCAGCCGAACGAGACGCCTGGTTCAGTTATACGTGAAGGTCACTTATCAGAAGTGTCCTGTATTAACCCGACTTCACCACCGGGAAAAATTGAGTTGCAGTCCCAACCCGCTACGCCAGCGCCTTCAACAATAGTCTGGCGAAAATTAATGCTGGAGCAATAGCGTCGAACCAGCTGCTTGCTATCGCCGAAAGCAACTCACGGACACACTGGAGTATCAATTGAAAACATCTTCCGAAAGAACCGCGATAGTGACCGGTGCATCATCCGGTATTGGTCAAGCAACTGCCGAGGCTCTGGTGCGTGCGGGGTATACGGTGTTTGGCACAAGTCGCAAGGCTGGTGACAGTCCAACGCAGGTGTCGATGCTCACTTGCGATGTGACGGATGATGAATCTGTCAGTGCGCTCGTTTCCACCGTACTCGCGCAGACCGGGCGGATCGATCTCTTGGTCAATAATGCGGGTGTTGGTTTACTTGGGGGCGCAGAGGAATTCTCGATCCCGCAGGTGCAGGCACTGTTCGATGTGAATTTGTTTGGAGTTATCCGCATGACCAATGCGGTGTTGCCGTCGATGCGGCAACGAGGGCAAGGGCGCATCATCAATATCGGATCTATTTTGGGGTTGGTGCCCGCGCCCTACTCCGCTCATTATTCGGCGGTCAAACATGCTTTAGAGGGCTATTCGGAATCTCTTGATCACGAGGTCCGTGCCTTCAAAATTCGAGTATCGGTCATCGAGCCGGCATTCGTGCGCACCGTCTTCGATCAAAACGGCATTGAGCCGGACTCGAAGTTGAAGGAATACGATCAGGCTCGAGCCGGGTTCAAGGCACTATTAGGCGAGGTGATGCCCATAGCCGATCTTCCAGAAGTCGTGGCGGCAGTTGTAGTGAAAGCGGCGACCGATGTCCGCCCTCAGCATCGCTACACTGCGGGCAAGGCCGCGCGACAAATCAGCATGCTGCGCCGTTTTGCCCCCGCAAAGATTTTTGACAAAGCCTTGCGCAAGCAATTTCGCCTGCCAGTTTGAAGCCGGCGCAGTAAAAGTCGAACTAAAAAAAGGGCCATCAACGGCCCTTCTGTACTCAAATCAAATCACTTGGTCAGCCAGGACTCGATGCTATCGCGGCCCCACCTGAGTGTTCAGTGCTGAGTAAGAAATAACTGAAGACTGTTGTGGCCATCCACGATCAGTCCTCGAATAAGTTCCTGGTACTGTTCTGCGGTACTCAAATCTTGCAGGTCAAAGCTTGCAGACCAATGGATGAACGTCTTGGACTGTCCAGTAAGCGAGGCCAATTTTACCGTGGCCACATAGTTATCCAGCGGCAATGGAGCTTCCTCGAAGCGGTAGGACAGCGTTGTATTGCGATCATCAACCGATAACAGGCGCTCCCTGACAACTGCGCCATCGGCCAACGTGAGTTTGCGAATACAGCCAACCAATCCATCAGGTTGGTTGCCCTCAATGCTGCTTTCGACAATCGAGGGATGCCATTTATGAATCTCACCAAATTTCTTCAATACGCCCCAGGCGTGTCCTGCATCGCTGTCCAGGACAGCGGAAAACTCAACCATCGGCATCGTGTATCTCTCTTCAAACGATCTGTTTTTGAAAACGGCTAACCTCGGCTTTTGCCCGCGCCGTCGATGATGAACGAACTCCGATCCCGGCATTGATTCAACCGGGATCGGTGAACGCTCAACCTTCGAACTGGTGATAAACCTTGGCGATGACCTTCCAGATGCCGTCGATTTTGATCAGGGTCAGGTAGTCGTTGTAGTCGGCGCCGATCGCATCCTTTTCCATATCGACACGCACCACGGCTGTGGTGGGTGTGATCGCCAGGATGTCGAGGCGAGTCGTAATTTCTGGGGCACTGCCGTTCTTCTGAACGAAATCAAACAGATTCTTGATCGGGCCGCCAAGCAGCTCACCGTTTGTGAAACCGTACATCACGGCGTCTTTATGGAAAGCTTGCGCAACGCCTTCTGCACTGCCCACACGCAGACCTTCAACGTACTGATTGGCGGTAGCGATGACAGCGTTGTACTCGGAAGTCGGTACTGCCTTGATGTTCTTGGACATGGTTCTTTCCTTTCAATAAGGGCGAGGTACAACACACCTCGCCACAGGCGCTCGAGTGCTCAAACGCTCGGATGGGTGTGGTAAATCTTGCTGACGATCGTCCACTTGCCTTCTACCTTCAGCAGGTTGAAGAAGTCGGTGAAACGAAATCCCGAAACGTTGTCGGTATCGACGCGAGCACTGGCGGCAGTGCCCACGATGTCGATGCGAACGATCGCGGCTTTGGCTTCGGGAGATGGGCGGAAAGCGTTGTCGATGACGTCGTACAGATTCTGGATCGCACCGCCGACGAGCTTGTCGCCGTCGACCCCAAACATGGTGGCCTGCTCGTTGAACGCGGGCTTCATCAAAGCGCTATCAGCCTTGGCCCCACCTTCGTTGTATTGGCTAAGCACGTCGACGATCGCGTTGTATTCCTGGACGTAAGTTGGATGGCTCATGATGTGACTCCTGATTGGGTGTTTCCGGTGAGCCGTTTGGCTGAGCGGATGGAAGAAACTCAGCCGACAATCACCAATCCTGGCGTGTCGGCGAGATGATCAGATCGTTGACGGTGACGTTTTCCGGTTGGTTGAGCGCGTAAATCACAGCGCGGGCGATATCGTCAGGCGCAATGGCAATCCGGTTCAGCTCCTGAGCAGCCTTGCGCCCTTCAGGATCGCTGACCTTGTCCGCCCAGCCGGTATTGATCACGCCGGGGCTGACGGTGTTGACGCGAATGCCATGCTGCACGCCCAACTCCTTGCGCATGGACTCGGTCATGGCTTGGACGAAAAACTTGGTTGCGCTGTAAACACCCGCCGCCGGCCCGACCTGGTGACCTGCAACAGAGTCCATGTTGAGAATCTGCCCGGATTTCTGTTCAAGCATGAACGGCAATACAGCAGCAATAGCGTTGAGGTAGCCCTTGATGTTCACATCGATCATCTTTTCCCAATCTTGCACGGCCAGATCGACCCAGTTGGAAAAGAGCATCAGGCCGGCGTTGTTGACCAAGATGTCCACGGCGCCGTAGGTGTCTTGTGCAAACTTCGCCAACGCTTTGGTTTGATCCGGATGGGTAACGTCGGTGGTGAAGGCAACCACATCGCTGCCTGACTCACGCAGTTCTGCAACAAACGCTTCCAACCCTTGCTGATCGTGTGCTGCCGCTACTACGCGGACTCCCTGTGCGACGAGTGCACGAGTGGTGGCGGCGCCAATGCCGGAAGATGCGCCAGTGACGATGGCGACCTTGTTTTGCAGATAATTCATATTTGAGTGCCTCTTGTGCGGCGAAATGCGCTCGCGACGGAGCCTCCCTGTGCCGAGTCGACGCAGGGGGAACCTGTGATTAGTTGGCGTTGGCCGTTGGCCAATCGGTGTAACCCTTGGCGCCTCCGCCGTAATAGCTCTCACGTGGCGCGATGGTCAGTTCGGCACCACGACGCAGGCGCTCTACAAGGTCTGGATTGGCAATGAACAAACGACCGAACGCTACCGCGTCAATCCGGCCTTGCGCCCGGCGCTCGAGCGCCATATCCAGGTCGTAGTTGTTGTTACCAATGAACGGCCCTTCGAACTGCGCACTCAGCGCGTCCAGATCCACCCCTTCCGGAACGGTGCGAGAAGTGGCGGTGGCGCCTTCGACGAAGTGCAGATAGGCCAGGTTGAATCTGTTCAGCTGCTGAATGAGGTAGCCGTAAGTCGCCATGACGTTGCTGTCAGGGGGCGTATTACCTGCGTCAGGTGTCACCGGCGAAAGACGGATGCCGACCCGGTCACTGCCCCAGATCGCGACCACGGCTTCGGTGACTTCAAGCGTCAGCCGCGTCCGGTTCTCGATGGAGCCGCCGTATTGGTCAGTACGCTGGTTGGTGGAATCACGCAGGAACTGATCAAGCAGATAGCTGTTGGCAGAATGGACTTCCACACCATCAAAACCGGCTCGCTTTGCATTTTCTGCCGCATGCCGGTACTGCTCGATGATCCCCGGGATCTCTGAAGTCTCAAGTGCCCGAGGCATGGACACTTCGACCATGCCATTGTTGGTGTAGGTCGTGCCTTCGGCCTTGATTGCCGAGGGAGCGACCGGTGCCTCGCCGTTTGGCTGTAACTCGACGCTGGAGAATCGGCCTACGTGCCATAGCTGACTGACGATCTTGCCGCCCGCCGCGTGTACCGCGTCAGTGACTTTTTTCCAGCCTGCCACCTGTTCTTCCGACCAGATACCCGGCGTCATGGCATAGCCGCGGCCCTGGGCAGAAATGTTCGTGGCTTCGGCGATGATCAGGCCTGCGCCGGCACGTTGGGCGTAGTAAGTGGCGTGCAGCTCATTCGGCACGCCGTCCTCCGCCATCCGGCTGCGTGTCACTGGAGCCATGACAATACGGTTGGCCAGTTGCAAGGCGCCCATCTGCGTGGGCGAAAAAAGGTCGGTGTTATGACTGTTATCAATCATGTTGAATACCTCAAATATTAGACCGGTCGTCTAGTAATTTGGTTAAAAAAAACGCCCCTAGGCCAGCAGGCGTTTACTTGTGATCAGTGCGGTTTCAAACGGGGCCATGGTTTTCTTGACCTTGACCAACAGCGAAGCGCCCAGCCATAGCTGATAAAGCGATTCGGCTAATATCGCCGCGTCCTGAGTCGGCGAGATGGAACCATCGGCCATGCCCTGCTCGACGCAACGCATGATCCGCTGAATGATCAGCGCGGTGCCTTCCTCCAGCACCGTGCGCATGTCTTCTGACAAGTCGCAGACTTCAGCGCCCAGCTTCACCACCAGGCATTTCTCCTCGGGATGATCGAACGCTTGCGTCTTCGCCCAGTAGTGCAGATAGCCCAGCAGCCGCTCCGCTCCGGTTCCTTCTGCGGCCATGACGATATCGACGCGCCCGATGTACTCCTGAAAATATTCTTCGAGCAGTGCCTGGCCGAATTCTTCTTTCGAGCGGAAGTAGTGATAGAACGACCCTTTGGGTACGCCAGCGGTTGTCAGCACTTCCGACAGCCCCACGGCGGTGTAACCCTTGTTGGTCATCAGCGACTTGGCCACATCGATGATGTGCTGTCGCATGTCTTGGATAGGTTTCTTCATAGGGAAGGCAGCCTACACAAAACTAGACCGGTCGTCTAGAAACTCCTGCCTGCACCTGATCAACCGACTCAGCCGTTAGCGTTTCCTGTCGAACGTCTTCTCGCGGATCGCTACGCTTTTTGCACTACCTGATTGATTCGTGAAGGCTCAAGGACCGCCCTCTCCCACTTGGCGATCACCAAGGGTGCGATGGCATTACCCAGCACGTTCAGCGTGGTGGTTCCGCTATCGATAATCCTGAAGATCCCCGCGATAAGCGCCACTCCTTCCAATGGAAGACCGGCAGAAGCCAACGTCGCAGACAAGATAATGATGGCGAATCCAGGCACCCCTGCAGCACCTTTGGAGGTAAGCACCATCGTGACCACCAGCAAGATCTGCTGAGATAACGACAGATCAATGCCATAAAGCTGAGCGACAAAAATCGTCGCAACGCCCAGGAAAATCGATGCGCCATCCAGATTGAACGCATACCCCACCGGCACCACAAAACTGACGATTCGGCGCGGGACTCCATAGCTCTCCAGCTTGCTCATCAACTGCGGCATGACTGCTGCCGATGCGGCACTCGAGAACGCAAGAATCAGCTCATTCCGGAAATACTTGATCAGCTTGAAAATGTTCTCGCCGATCAGATAGCAAATACCGCCAAGTACCACCAATGCAAAGACAATCAGTGCCAGGTAGACCACGCCAATCAGCTTGAGCAAAGGCAATAGCGAGGCAAAGCCGAAGGTTGCGACGGTAGCGCCGATCATGCCGAACACGCCTATTGGCGCGTAAGCCATGACGATTGAGACAACTTTGAACATCGCATCGGATATACCCTGAACCACCGCGACCACTGGCGCGCTTTTCTCTCTGGGTAGCGAGTTCAAGGCCATGCCGAACAGGACAGCGAAGAACAGCACCGACAGCAACTTCGCTTCCGACATCGCCACAAAGACGTTGTCCGGAACGATGTTCTGCACAATCACGAGAGCGCCCTTCGAAGGCTCCATCGTGATGGACGCAGCGCTATGCGTAATGCCGGAAATATCAGTGCCTGTGCCAGGCGCGAATACATTCGCGAAGCAAAGCCCCATCACAATCGCCAGGCCGGTGATCGCAAAAAAGTACCCCAGCGACTTGATGCCCATGCGACCAAATGACTTGTTATCTCCGCCTCCTGCGATGCCCAGGATCATGCAACAAAACACGATCGGAACAACGACCATCTTCATCATCTTGATGAAGATATCGCCCAGCGGTTTCAGGATTTCCGCGCTAACCCACAATTGATACTGCGGATGGGTATTGAAATACCAACCGACGAGCACGCCAAGCAACAGCCCGGCAATGATTTGCCACACCAAGGGAATACGTTTCATGTCTAGCCTTCTTGTTGGAATGAAAGGACTGCATTAATAGGCAGTTGCTAGATTCATGAGCTTCCAGCTCACTTGAGTTCAAATGGCACAACGCTGTTGTGCCAACACGGTTCTTATTTGGCGAAAAGTTGGCTCATATCCTTGAAGGCCTTGAATTCAAGGGCATTACCGCAAGGGTCAAACAAAAACATGGTGGCTTGCTCGCCGACCTGCCCTTTGAAACGAATGTAGGGTTCGATTACAAACTCAGTGCCAAACGACTTCAGGCGTTCGGCCAGCGCTTCCCATTCTTCCCAGCCCAGAATGATGCCGAAGTGCGGAACAGGTACGTCGTGGCCGTCTACCGGGTTGCTATGGACGCTTTCCTGGGACGCGGTTTTTGGGTGTTCGTGAATAACCAACTGGTGGCCATAAAAGTTGAAGTCGACCCACTGGTTGCTGGAACGACCTTCTTCCAGGCCGAACACTTCGCCGTAAAACGTGCGTGCGCCAGCGAGGTTGTAAACGGGGATTGCGAGGTGGAAAGGCGATAGGCTCATCAGAACTCCAATACAGTTTTTGTTGGTAAAGGACGGAGTGCATGAATGCTGGCCGTTGGTTTTTCGCGACGCTTCAAGTTCCGTCATCCCGCCGACATCGGCTCATGGGTTCGGGCTGTTGCCGGGGGGACAGGCACATCGTAGGGCGCCCCACAAAACAAAAAAATCAATATAAATTTCTTAGAAACACAATTAATATTTGTGAATGATCAAAGAACTCAAAACACTCATCGCCGTTGCACGGGAAGGTACGTTTGCCGCTGCCGGGAATAAAATCGGCCTCACCCAGGCAGCGGTGAGCGCCCAGATTCAGCGTCTGGAGGCCGAGCTCGGCTTTGAGATATTCGACAGGAAGGGACGCTCGGCCCACCTGAACAGGATGGGCCATCAAATACTCCTGCAAGCGCAAGAGCTGCTTCGGCTTTACGACAATCTGGGCTCCACCACGGTCGGACTTCCTGCGAGCGTGCTGGTGAACATCGGTGCCATCGCTTCCGTACAGCGATCCTATCTTCCAGATGCTCTGGCCAGGTTTCACCAACAATGCCCGCAGTGCCGAACCCGCGTAATCCCGGGGCTATCGATGGAGTTGGTGAACCTCGTGGATGCCGGCGAGATCGACATGGCCGCAATCATTCGCCCACCCTTCTCGCTCCAGAGCGATCTACGCTGGACGACCCTGGCGCTTGAGCCCTACCGGCTGATCGTCCCGCGCGACGTGCCGGGAGACGATTGGCCAAAACTGCTTTCAAGCCAACCATTCATTCGGTACGACCGATCATCCTTCGGGGGCCGGCAGGTGGATCGCTTCCTTCGGCAGATGCATTTCACCTTGCGCGAAGTTTGCGAGCTGGATGAACTGGAGGCGATCATTAAGCTCGTGGAGAACGGCGTCGGTGTAGCGCTGGTGCCGCAGACCGCAACCGATCAGGAATGGCCCGCCGGTGTACGAGCGATCGATCTCGGACAGCACACCTTCCACCGTGATATCGGGCTCGTGCACAGGTCTCGACAGAGCCTTACCGAACCGGTGCGGATACTGGCCCAACTTATCAATGAGCAAGTCAGGACCGGTTCTGAATAAATCCACACAGGAAAAAGGCCTGACTTGGTGGTGCGTACTGCCTCCTTCGCCATGTTGTAAGGGGCGTATCCCTGCAAGCCGATCACACCGGCCAACGAGGCGAAGTTAATGACCCTGCCCTCCCCGCTGGCTTTGAGGTGTGGGTAAAGGATTTGTATCCGTCTGTATAAAACCCCGCGCTAGATACGCAACACCCGACTTCGCGGCGTCCACGCACACATCACCGATACACCCGAACGTTTAACTGTGTTCACCGGATAGCAGCAGCTACCGACCCACTCAAACTAAACGCACGGAGCATCACCCATGTTCAACTTCTCGAAAGTCTCGTCCCTGGCACTCGGTCTGGCACTGATTGGCGGCCTCGGCCTGTCGAACCTGGCCTCGGCCAATACCCTGAGCGCTGCCGCCCATAGCTCGGCCCAGCAACTGCTGGTGGAAGGCGGCTCGGATCGGCTGCAACAGAATCGCGTCGCGGAATATGGCTCTGAAAACCTGCAAAAGAATCGTGTCGCCGAGGGTGGTTCGGATCGCCTGATCCAGAATCGTGTGGCCGAAGGCGGCGCCGATCGCCTGCAAGAACTGCGCGAACGTGTCGCGCTGTTCAGCCCAGGCAATGCCGTGCAAGCCGGTGTGGTCGTCGCCGAAAACCGCCCTGAGTTCGGTTCGAAATATCAGCGGTATTGATTGCCCGCTTATATCCGCAAAGCCGACACTGTGGCGCGAAGCTTCTGTAGTTATGAACGATCACCTCGGCAGATTCATTTGGACTCTCGCAGACAAGGAGCACAGCTTATGAAAATCGGTTTCCTGGGGCTTGGCAGCATGGGCCAGGCGATTGCTGCCAATCTTTTGAAAAGTGGTCACGAAGTGTGGGTGTGGAATCGCTCACCGGAACCGGCGCAGAAACTGGTCGAGCTTGGCGCCCACACCGCGACGACCCCGGCACAGGCCTTTAACGCAGATATCGTGTTCAGCATGTTGGCTGACGATAAGGCACTGCGTGCGGTGTTACTGGATTCCGGGTTGCTGGCCCAGCTCAAGGGCCCGCTGATCCACGTCAACCTGGCGACGATTGCCGTCGCCTTCGCCGAGGAGCTGGCCGCCTTGCACGAAGCGCAGGGCATCGACTACATCGCCGCGCCAGTGATGGGTCGCCCCAACGTCGCGGCCACGGCTCAACTCAACATCCTGGTCGCCGGACCGGAGGCGGCTATCGATCGCGTCCAGCCGCTTCTTGATCTGATCGGGCGAAAAACGTGGCGCCTGGGTGATAAAGCCGCGAGCGCCAACGCCATGAAGTTGGCCACCAACTTCCTGCTGGTGTCGGCGGTGCAAGCCATGAGTGAAGCGGCGGTGTTGGTAACCCGTCACGATCTGCCCTCCGCCGCGCTGATCGACCTGGTATCGACCACTATCTTCACCGGCCCGGTGTATCAAGGCTACGGCGCCCTGATCGGTGAGCGCCGATATGAGCCGGCCGCTTTCAAGGCGTCCCTCGGGCTTAAAGACGTCGACTTGATCCTCGCCGCCGCTGCCGACGTATCGATCCAGCTGCCGACAGCGGACCTGATCCGCGCCAACCTGCTGGATGCCATCGCACATGGTGAAGGCGATAAGGATCTTGCCGTACTGGCCGAAGTCGAGGAAAGGCGCACATTGGCAGCGGCGGGACAATCAGTATCTGATTGAGCCGAACCTACGGGGCAATCAAGCAAGAGGAGCCAAGTGTCATCACTCCTCTTGCTTCAACACTGGCTCAAAGATGATCGGCGGCGATCACGATTTGCCGGACGAAGACGTTTTTCTCAGGTCAGGTTCCGACCGGCGGCTATCCTGTGTCTATGCCTTCCCAGCTTGAGCTAATGGCCAAAGCATTGATGTCCGCACCTTCGGCTTATTCCAAATCGTGATTAAACACCTCCATTCCTTGCACCCTCCCCATCCTTTGCTATATCTAAAAGTCCACCACGCAATCTAATGAGGCAACGGAATGTCAGTCGCGAAGAAAATGAGTGTGGGGCAACTGACGATGTTGACGGCCGTCAACATGTTGGGCTCGGGCATTGTGTTGTTACCCACCAAACTCGCCGAGGTCGGCGCTATTTCCATTCTTTCCTGGCTGATCACGGCCACCGGTTCGCTGGCACTGGCGTATGCCTTTGCGCGGTGCGGGATGCTCAGTCGCAAGACCGGCGGCATGGGTGGCTATGCCGAATACACCTTCGGCAAGGCCGGTAACTACCTGACCAACTACACCTATGGCGTATCGCTGTTGATTGCGAATGTGGCGATCAGCATCACTGCGGTGGGTTACATCCAGGTGCTGTTCGACGTGAAGCTGGACTCGCTGCAAGTGGGCCTGGCGACCATTGCCTTGCTGTGGATCACCACGTTCGCCAACTTTGGCGGCGCGCGGATTACCGGGCGGATCGGCGCGGTGACTGTTTGGGGCGTGATTGCGCCTGTGGTGCTGGTGTCGACGGTCGGCTGGTTCTGGTTCGACAGCAGTGTCTACGCCGCTGGCTGGAACCCGCACGACAAGGGCTGGTTCGAAGCCGCCGGGGCTTCGGTGGCGATCACCTTGTGGGCCTTCCTCGGGCTGGAATCGGCGTGCGCCAACACCGACGCGGTTGAAAACCCCGAGAAGAACGTACCGATTGCGGTACTCGGCGGCACCTTGGGGGCGGCGGTGATCTACATCGTTTCCACAAACGTCATCGCCGGTATCGTCTCCAACCCGGAACTGGCCTCCTCCACCGCCCCATTCGGGCTGGTGTTCGCCAAAATGTTCACGCCGCTGATCGGCGATATCGTGATGGCGGCCATGATTCTGGCCTGCATCGGCTCGCTGCTCGGTTGGCAGTTCACCATTGCCCAGGTGTTCAAAAGCTCGGCGGACACCGGCTATTTCCTGCCGATCTTCGCCAAGGCCAACAAGGCTGGCACGCCCATTGTCGGCATGTTGATCCTCCTCGCCGGCCAGACCGCGCTGAGCCTGCTCACCATCAGTCCGGACCTGAGCAAGCAATTCGACACCCTCGTCAACCTGGCGGTGGTGACCAACCTGGTGCCGTACATCCTGTCCATGGCGGCGCTGGCGACCATGCAAAAAGTCTCCAACGTACCGGCCGGCAAAGCGCTGGCCACCAACATCATTGCCTGGGTCGCGGCGGCCTACAGCTACCTCGCGCTCTACAGTTCGGGCGAGCAAGCGCTGATGCTCGGCGGCGTGGCGACGATCTTCGGCTACACGCTGTTCGGCTTCGTCAATAACCGCCTGATCCGTCTCGAAGCACTGAATAACAGCGTACCGACCCAGACTGTCAGTGCGCAGCACATCAAGGGCGAGCCGGTGCCGGTCAACCACTTGCAATCCGCCACTCTGGAGCCTCAATCATGACGGAATATAGACACACGCTCGGGATGCTCACGCTGTTGGTGAGCAACCCGCCGGACAAACGCACCGTATTCGGTCGCGCCCTGGATCAGTTGATCAATGATGTGGAAGAACGCGCGGTGCACGTTATTGCGTCGGAAACCCTGAGCGACGCCACGTCGATCCTGCGCTCGGATCCGGCCGTGCAATGCGTGCTGCTCAGCTGGGAAATGGACAAAAGTGAAGGCCACGAGGAATGCATCCAGCTGCTGGTCAGCCTGCGCGAACGCAATACTCGCGTACCGGTGTTCCTGATCAGCGACCGCAGCACCGCGTCGAGTATTCCGCTGGTGGTCATGCAACACGCCGACGACTTTATCTGGTTGCCCGAGGACACCAGTCGGTTCCTCAGCGGCCGCATCCTGGCTGCCATCGAACGCTATCGCCAAGCCGCGCTGCCACCGATGTTTGGTGCGCTGGTGAAGTTTGCGCGGACCTATGAATATTCCTGGCACACGCCGGGGCATGCCGGCGGCACGGCGTTCCTGAAAAGTACTGCGGGCCGGGCGTTCTACGAGTTTTTCGGGGAAAACCTGCTGCGCTCCGACCTGTCGATCTCGGTCGGCGAACTCGGTTCGCTGCTTGATCACAGCGGCCCGATCGGCCAGGGCGAGCGCTATGCCGCCAAGGTCTTCGGCGCCCATCGTACTTATTACGTCACCAACGGCTCGTCGACCTCCAACCGCGTCATCCTCATGGCCAGCGTCACGCGCAACCAGATTGCCCTGTGCGACCGCAACTGCCACAAATCCGCCGAACACGCGATGACCTTGTCCGGCGCGATCCCGACCTACCTGGTGCCGACCCGCAACCGCTTCGGCATCATCGGCCCGATCCTGCCGCAAACCCTGAGCGCCGAAGGCGTCAAAGCCGCCATCGCCAACAACCCGCTGGTCAAGGACGGGATCGACCCGACGCCGATTCACGCGATCATTACTAACTCCACCTACGATGGCCTGACCTACAACGTCACCCGCGTCGAAGAGCTGTTGGGCCAGAGCGTCGACCGTCTGCATTTCGACGAAGCCTGGTACGGCTACGCGCGGTTCAACCCGTTGTATCGCGAGCGCTTTGCGATGCACGGCAGCCCGGACGATCACGACGCGTCGAAGCCAACCGTTTTTGCCACCCAATCGACCCACAAACTGTTGGCCGCCCTGTCCCAGGCCTCGATGATCCACGTGCGTAACGGGCGCAATCCCATCGAACACGGGCGCTTCAACGAGTCGTTCATGATGCACGCCTCGACCTCGCCCAACTACGCGATCATGGCCTCCTGCGATGTCAGCTCGGCGATGATGGAAGCCCCTAGCGGGCAGATCCTCACCAGCGAATCCATCGAAGAAGCCGTCGCGTTCCGCCAGGTCATCTCGCGCATGCACAACGAGATGCTGAGCAAGAACGACTGGTTCTTCACCTGCTGGCAGCCGCCGACTGTACAAGTGGGCAACGCCACGGTGCCGTTCCATGAAGTCGATCCGCTACTGCTGAAAACCGAGCCGAACTGCTGGGTCCTGCACCCGAACGAGGTGTGGCACGGTTTCGGCGACATCGAGGAAGGCTACTGCATGCTGGACCCGATCAAGGTCTCGGTGCTCAGCCCCGGCATGGGCGATGACGGCAATTTGCTGGAATCCGGCATCCCGGCCTGTGTGCTGACGGCCTACCTCGGTCGCCAGGGCATCGTGGTCGAGAAAACCACCGACTTCACCATCCTGTTCCTGTTCTCGATCGGCATCACCAAAGGCAAATGGGGCACCTTGGTCAACGCCCTCCTCGACTTCAAGCGCGACTACGACGCCAACGTCGAACTGGAACTGTGCCTCCCGGACCTGCTGGCCGCCAATCAGGCGCGCTACACAGGCATGGGCCTCAAGGACCTGGCCGACGACATCTTCGCCGCCATGAAAAAACACAAGACCACCGCCAATATGGCCCAGGCGTTCGGCATGCTGCCCAAAGCCGAATTCAGCCCGGTGGAGGCCTACGAGAAACTGGTGCGCAACGACATCGAACTGGTCACCCTCGAAGAAGCCGCCGGCCGCATCGTCGCGACGGGCATCGTGCCGTATCCACCGGGCATTCCATTGTTGATGCCGGGCGAGAACGCCGGGCCTGCGGACGGGCCGTTGCTGGCGTATCTCAAGGCGCTGGAAGCGTTCGACAAATCCTTCCCGGGCTTCACCCATGACACCCACGGCATCGAAAGCGAGGCCGGGGTTTATCGTCTGCTGGTGTTGAAATGAGGTAAGTGGGGTTCACCGCTGCCTGTGGGCCTGAACATAAAAACGCCCTGACGACATGTCGGGGCGTTTTTGT
Source organism: Pseudomonas sp. NPDC087342 (assembly GCF_044744265.1). NCBI lineage: Bacteria > Pseudomonadati > Pseudomonadota > Gammaproteobacteria > Pseudomonadales > Pseudomonadaceae > Pseudomonas > Pseudomonas sp. NPDC087342. The sequence continues at coordinate 873,650 of NZ_JBIUXZ010000001.1, read as the reverse complement.
ATCTGCGTGATCAGGTGACGATGGCCCGGGCGGAGTAGACATTGAGTCAACTACCGGCCAAGCTCTAACCCGTTTAATCACAGTTGCTGACACTGGATGAAACCCACATGAAAACGGTCATGGCCCTTTTCACCTGTCTGCTCGCTGCCAACGTCTGCGCGGCGACGCCTCCCAGTGCCGAGCCCCCAACGCCCATCAAGACCACCTTCGATTGCACCTTGGCAAAGGCCTCTGTCGAGAAGCTGATCTGTCGCGACCCGCAATTGAAGCAGATGGATATGGAACTCATGCGCCTGTATCGCCTGGCGCTCACGGATGAACGTGCCGTCCCGCGGCCGGACAAAATCGTCATCGACCAGCGATTCTGGATGGCCGCGCGCAATCAGTGCGGCACCGATCCGGAGCCCAAGGCGTGCGTGATCCGCAGTTATGCCGAGCGCGCCCACCAACTGCGCCAGGGCTCGGCCATTGTGCGGACCAAGGATCCCGACCGCCTCACCGAAGGCCCACTGGCGTTTCGCTGTACCGGATTGAACGCGCTGATTGCCGCCACGTTCTTTCTCACGCAACCCGGTGCCGTGTACCTGAAATGGGCGAACGCCTCGATCACCCTGAACCAGGTACCGAGCAATTCGGGCACCCGCTACACCGGCAAGGATCGCCAGGGGGATTACAGCTTCTGGCAAACCGACAATGGGGTGCTGTTCCAGAAGCCAGGCTCGGGGGCCATGAGTTGTACGGCAGAGCCGGTCGGCTGATGTTGGTACCGGCAGCCTTTATTGCGATGCAACCGTCTTTGCTTCCAGAAATGCCTCAAGCCCAAGAATGCCAAACTCCCTGCCGATCCCGGACTGCTTGACGCCGCCGAACGGGGCGAGAAGATCCGGAGTCATTCTGTTGATCAGTACGGTGCCGGCCTCCAATCGGGACGCGATGCCGTTCGCGCGTTCCTGTCGCTGCGAAAACACATACGCCTGTAAACCGTAAATTGTGGCGTTGGCGATTTCTATGGCGTGCGCTTCGCTGTCATACGCAAGGATCGACAGCACCGGACCGAAAATTTCTTCACGCGCGATGTCCATGTCGTTGCTAACGTCAGCAAATACCGTGGGCTGCACGAAGTAACCCTTTTCCAGCCCGAAGGGTCGGCCTTCCCCACCTGCAATCAGCGTCGCGCCTTGCTCTTGCCCCCGGCGGATGAAACCTTGCACCCGATCGTATTGGGCCCGGCTGACGAGTGGCCCAATGTCCGTTGCCGGATTTTGAGGGTTTCCCACGACCAACGCAGCCACTAACGTCTTGGCCCGTTCTATGACTTCCTTCAAGCGTGCACGCGGCACCAACAAGCGCGTACCGGCGACGCAGGCCTGGCCGTTGTTCATGAAGGCGGCATTCAGAGCCAAGGGTATGGCGGTGTCGAAGTCTGCGTCGTCGAGGACGATAGAGGCGGATTTCCCCGTGAGCGCCAGGCTCACCCGTTTAAGGGTCTCGACACCGGCGTGAGCAATCAACTTGCCCGTCGGTGTCGATCCGGTGAATGAGATTTTGGCAATCTGGGGACTGGTGCTGATTTCGTCGCCCACGTCGCCGCCTCGACCCAGCAGGATATTGAAAACACCGTCAGGCAAACCTGCGCGATCAAGGGCTTGGGCTAGCGTGTGGGCCTGCAGGGCACTCAACTCACTTGGCTTGATGACCGAAGCACAACCGGCAGCAATCGCGGAGGCCAATTTGCTGCAAATCGTGCCGGCGGTGCTGTTCCAGGGGGCAATCAAGCCCGCAACGCCGACGGGTTGCATAAACACCTTTGCGGCTCCCATCGGGCGAACCAGTTCGTAGGCCTCCAGGGTTTGCGCTGCGTTGGCAAAACACTGCGAAGCATACTGGCTGACCCATTGAGCGCGGGCAAACGGGGCGCCGTATTCTTCGATGGCGGTGTCGCGTATCTGCTCGGTGCTGGCCAGCACGGCCGCCTGAAGGCGCTTGAGCATGTCGATACGTTCCGCCTTGGTGGTGCGCCCCATTGCGACCTGAGCACGATGGGCCGCCGCAATTGCGCGTTTCGCATCGTCACGATTGGCCAGTGTGACGGTGCCCATGAGCGCTTCTGTCGTTGGATTGATGCACTCCACGATTTCACGTCCCTGCACGGGAACGAACTTGCCGTCGATATAAGCCTGATTGATGTGCCACATGATGAGGAATTCCTGAGTGTGTCCGAGTTCGGTCCCCCACAATCTAAGGTCTCCTCACTGTTTTAATAATATGATCAAACACGGATGAGTTATTTCGGAAACCGGGACTATGTATAAAAGTGGCCTGACTGAACTGGAAGTGGTACTGGCCGTGGCCAGGCGCAACGGCTTTCGCGCGGCAGCGGTAGAACTGGAGATGTCGACCACCGCCGTCAGCAATGCCGTGGCTGGATTGGAAGCCCGGCTGGGTGTGCGACTGTTTCACCGCACCACCCGCAGTGTCTCGTTGACCGAGGCGGGCCAGACCTTTGTGAATCAAATCGGCCCATCGGTCATCACCATTCAAGAGGCGATGGCCACGCTGTCGGAACACAATGCCCTGCCTACCGGCACATTGCGCATCAACAGTTCCCTCGGCGCGGCGCTGATGATTCTCCAACCCATCCTGTTGACGTTCCTGAGTCGCTATCCCGGCATGACGGTAGACATCGCGACTGACGGGCGGATGGTGGACATTATTGCCGAGGGTTTCGACGCCGGCCTGCGTGCCAGTTCACGCATCCCGCAGGACATGATCCGCGTGCCCATCAGTGAAGACATCTCAATGGTCGTAGTGGCTTCGCCCGACTATTTGAGCCGACATCCCGCGCCAGACACGCTCGATGACCTTGCGGCGCACACCTGCATCCGCGCCCGGCTTCCGAGCGGGATTGCCTCACCGTGGGAGTTCGTGCGCGAAGACAATTTGCTGAAGGTTGAAGTGCTGGGCCCCTTGGTTCTGGACAGTCCCATCCTGATGCTGGAGGCCGCGAGGCAAGGCTTGGGGCTGGTGCAGTTGCCCGAGTGGTACGTCACGCATGATCTGGCAAGCGGACGCCTGACAAGGGTTTTGCAGCAATGGACTACGCCGGCTCCCGGGCTTTCCCTTTACTACTCCGGTCATCGTCACTTGCCTGCCGGGCTGCGTGCGCTGATAGGCGTGATTCATGAAGTAGCCGACCTTTAGCTCAAGCAATACAAACATCACCATCCACCGCAAACGCATCCCGCAGATAGTCGGTAAACGCCCGCACCCGTGCCGATTGCCGGCGATCCGGCGGGAACACGGCATGGATCGGCAGCGACGATGGCGTGTACCCGTCCAGCACCGCCACCACCCGCCCGGCCTGCAGATCCTCGTGAAACAACCATGAAGGCGACAGTGACAGGCCCAAACCACTCAGGACCATTTGCCGAATAGCTTCGCTATTGTTGCTGCGCACATTGCCTTTGACCTGCACGCTCTGCCATTCGCCGGCGTGTTCGAAGCGCCAACTGTCGAAGTGCTCCAGCTGATTGAACACCAGGCAGTTATGCGCGCTCAGCTCATCCGGTGTGGCGGGTACACCGTTTTGTTCGAGATAACCGGGCGCCGCGAAAACCCGACGTTTTGTCAGTCCGACCTGACGGGCAACCAGACTGCTGTCCTTCAACTCGCCAATGCGCACCGCGACATCGATCCCCTCACTGACCAGATCGACGTTCTCATCGCTCAACTGCAAGTCGATGGTCACCTCGGGGTGCTGCTGAAGGAAGCCGTGCAGTCGCGGCGCGATCTGTATCCGCCCGAAACTGCCGGAAGAAGCGATGCGCAGCGGCCCGGCGACCCGTTCCTGGCCGGTCTGGAAACTGTGTTCGGCGTTGTCCACCGCCGCGAGGATCTGCCGACAATGGTCGTAATAGCGCTGGCCTTCGTCTGTCAGGCTCAGGTTGCGCGTGCTGCGAGCAAACAGTTGGCCGCCCAGACGCTTTTCCAGTGCGCCGATCTGTTTGCTGATCGTCGGCTGGCTGAGCCCGAGCTCTCGGGCAACCGCTGAGAAGCTGCCCCGCTCCACCACTCGCGTGAAAATCGACATCGCGTCCAACGTGTCCATGGCTGCCTGCTTGGCGATGATTTGGAATGAATACTATAGGCATTTATCGTCTTATCGGAATCCATTGGCGGCGTGAAACTGTGGTCATCAACCTCATCGTCCTCAGGAGTTCCCCATGAACCAGACCACCATGCGCGCCGCCATCGCTGTAAACGCTGGCGCCGCACTGCAAGTGCAAGACCTGCCGTTGCCTGAACTCAAGGCAGGCCAAGTACTGGTCAAGATCATCGCCAGTGGCGTCAACCCGCTGGATACGAAGATCAGCAGCGGCCAGGGTGGACATGCCCGGCAACCATTGCCCGCTGTTTTGGGGATGGATCTGGCCGGTGTCGTCGCAGCGGTGAGTGCGGACGTCAGCGCATTCAACGTTGGCGACGAGGTCTACGGCATGGCCGGCGGGATTGGCGGCAATCAGGGTTCGCTGGCGCAATACATCGCCGTCGATGCCGACTTGCTGGCACGCAAGCCGAATAACCTGAGCATGCGCGAAGCCGCCGCCCTGCCGCTGATCTTCATCACAGCCTGGGAAGGACTGGTAGACCGGGCCAATGTTCGGGCCGGGCAGAAGGTATTGGTGCAAGGTGGTGCCGGTGGCGTCGGGCATGTTGCCGTGCAGATCGCCAAGGCTCGCGGGGCCGACGTGTTCGCGACCGGGAGCGCCGATAGCCTGGCTATCATCGAAAGCTTCGGCGCCACGGCGATTGATTACCGCCGTCAGGCGCCGGCCGATTACCTTGCGCAATACACCGACGGCGAAGGGTTCGACATCGTGTACGACACCGTCGGCGGCGCGACACTGGATGCCTCGTTCGGCGTGTTGAAGCTCTACACCGGGCATGTCGTGAGCTGCCTCGGTTGGGGCGAACACAAACTCGCACCGCTGTCGTTCCGAGGCGCTACTTACTCCGGAGTCTTCACCCTGCTGCCGCTGATCACCGGCAAAGGACGCAAGCACCACGGCGAAATCCTCGCCCAAGCCACGCGCATGGCTGAAGCGGGACAACTGCGGGTGTTGCTGGATGATCGGCGCTTCAGCCTGGAAAACGTCAATGACGCCCACGCAATCGTTGCCGCCGGGCAGGCAATCGGTAAAGTAGTCATCGACATCTGACCGATCCCGCCCAGGATATTCATGAATGAGCGTTAAACCGACACTCCAACTGCTTTGCTGCGCCGCCCTCGGCCTGGCCGTCCTCACCGCCCAGGCCAGCGCGCCCGCCTCCCCGCCCCAGGCCTTGCAACCGTTGCTGGTGACCTTGAATGAACGCCTGAACATTGGCGATCTGGTTGCACTGACCAAATGGGACAGCGGCAAACCGATCCAGGACAGCCCGCGCGAAGCGCAAGTGATCGCCAACGCCAGGCAACTGGCCACCGACCGCAAACTGGACCCGGAAGACGTCGGCCAGTTACTTGCGGCGCAGATGGAAGCCAACAAACTGGTGCAGTACGGCCTGCTGGCCAAATGGCAAACCGCCGGCAAGGCACCCGACACTCCACGCCCGGATCTGGCCAAGCAAATTCGTCCGCGCCTGGATGAGCTGCAAAACCGTCTGTTGCAGCAATACGCGGACTTTGCGCCTTATCGAAATGATCCCCACTGCGCGAGCTGGATTGCCCAGGCTCGCCCCCGTCTGGCCAAGGACAAGTTGCATGAACTGGCGCTGATTCGTGCTACCGGGGAGTTGTGTACGGCGGCTCTGCCCCGGTAAATCCTCAGGTCAGCCGAGCACCTGACATCAGCCCTTCGGTCAGCAACGACACCAAGGGCTGGACCAGATGCTGAGTGCGCACGTCGTCGCCGATCACCGCCACTTCGGTGCTGGGCAAGGTCGGCAACTTTTCCGAAGGTTGCAGAATCCGCATCCCTTCTTGCAGGAACGAGGTTCCCAGCGCGGTGATGCCCAATCCGCCGGCGACGGCGGCCTGAACCCCCATCAAGTTGCTGGCCAGGCAGGCCGACACCCACTCTCGCCGGACCGACGCCAGCGCCTCGATCATGATGGCCCGGTACGCGCACGGCGGCCGCATCATCACCAGTCGTACGGGTTTTGAGGCTTGCATGTCGAAGTCCTGCGCGGCGATCCAGACCAAAGGCTCGCGCCAGATGACCCGCCCCCGTTGCGCGGTGGCACTGGCCTTCTGCTTGGCAATCACCACGTCCAGCAACCCTGCTTCGTGGTCGGCCAGCAGGTCGTGGCTCAGGCCGGTGGTGAGTTCCAGTTGAATCTCGGGATACGCCTTGCTGAAGCGCGATAACAACGTCGGCAGTTGCGTGAGCACCAAGTTCTCGGAGATCCCCAGGCGCAGCAGATTCACGGTGGTGGGCGCCTTGATCTCGCGGATGAAGGTATCGAAATGCACCATCAACTTTCGCGCGCCCACCAACAGACGTTCGCCGTCGGCCGTAAGGGTCAGTGTGCGGCTGGTGCGTTCGAACACACGCAAACCGAGGATGTCTTCCAGGCGAATAATCTTCTGGCTGACCGCCGATTGCGAGCGCGCAATCACGTCCGCTGCCGCCGTGAAACTGCCCGTCTCCGCCACCGCGATAAACGCCCGCAGCAGGTCGATTTCAAGGTCACTGGCTTGCATGGTCAATTCGCCTTTCAACTGGATGCCATAAGATTTATGCGTTTGAGTTCTGGATAGCAAGCACCGAACATCGTTCTCAATCTGAAACGAGGTGTTTGAAATGACCGATACAACAGCCGTAAAAATCGTTGAAAGCTTCTGGCGCGAGGTTTGGCAGGCCAAAGACCCGCAAGCCGCCGCGCGCTTCGTTGCCGAAGACTTCGTGATCACGTCCGGTGGTGTCGATATTGTTGGCCGCGAAGCCTTCATTCGCTGGATTGGCGCCTTCCTCTCGACCATCGAAGACTTCGAATTCGGCGCCATCGAGACCTTCCAGAATGCCCAAGGCACACGCGTTGCCTCGCGCTGGAAGTTGACCGGAAAAAATCAGGGGTTTATCGGTGGCCGCTCCTGCAACAGCCCGTTTGAAATGCTCGGCACCGCCGTCTGGGAAGTGCGCCCGGACGGCTTGCTGGCGCACAACTGGGTCGAGCGTAATGCCCTGGAAGTTCACCGGGACATGATCGGCTTGGGTTGAGCCGGGCTGAAGACCATCCCCGACGCGAACACCACCCCAAGGATGACCCCAGCCGCACCGAGCAATTGCCAGACGTTCGGCAACACACCGAGGATCGACGACACCAGCATGGTGAACACCGGCGCCAGGTTGAAGAAAATCGAAGTGCGTGCGGCGCCTATGGCGTGGATGCCTTTGAACCACAGCAAGTACGCAATCAACGAACCGAAGACTGCCAGATAGATCACCGCGCCGTGAATGGCCAGCGAAGCGTTGCGGATGTCGGCCAGCGGATCTTCATAGATGAAGCCCAGCACGATCAGGCCGATGACCCCGAACAACATGGAAAAACTCGTGGTTTCCAGCGGCGTGGAGTCTTTGACGAAGCGCCGGGTGCCGACCATGTTTGCCGCCCAGGCCATGCTGCCGGCGAGGATCATCGCGTCACCGCTGGCGACTTTCAGCCCCAGCAGCACCTGAATATCCCCGCGAGTGATCACCAGCCCAACACCGAGCAGGCCCAAAATCAGCCCGATGGCACGGCCGCGATCAATGCGTTCTCCTTCAAGCAGCACCGCAAAGATCATCGTCCACAGCGGCGTAGTCGCCAGGATCAGCGCGCCGTTGATCGGCGTGGTGGTTTGCAGGCCAAAGAAGGTCGCGAGGCTGAACGCAGTAAACCCCAGCAGGCCCAGGCCAATGAAGGCCAGCAGATTGTTTTTCAGTGTGCTGAGCCGCAGCTTTCCGGCCAGACTGAAAATCAGCAGCAGCAACAACGTCGAGATAGCAAAGCGTTCAATGGAGGCGCTGATCGGTGCCATGCTCTTGATGATGTAGGCGCCGGCATTGAAGTTGGTGCCCCAGAAAAACGTGGCACCGACAATGCCGGCATACGCGAGCGGCGTGGATTTAGACATGGTGGTTTCCTCGGCAAAGCGTGCGATGAACATTCAAACCTGCCCATCAGGTTTTGAAGGATTCTTGCAGGCTTGCCGATGGGGCAAAATTCCCCATTCATTCACCTTCAATGTGAGAAAACGCCCATGTTCGATTGGGAGGATCTGCGCTACTTCATCGTCTTCGCCCACGAACGGTCGCTATCGGGGGCAGCACGCGCGCTCAAGGTCGACCACGCCACGGTGGCGCGCCGCATCAGCGCACTGGAGAGTTCGCTGAACCTCAAGTTGGTGGACCGGCGCCCGCGCGCGTATGTCATCACCGAGGACGGCGAACGCATTGCCCAATTGGGGCGGCGCATGGAAAACGAGTCCTTCGCGGTACAACGCACCGCGCTGGCCGGACAGGACAACTACGTCGGCGAAGTCACGGTCAGCGCCCCGCCCGCGCTGGCCTGCGCCCTGATTGCGCCGCACCTGAATGAATTGCGGGCGAACTATCCGCAGTTGTCGTTGCAGTTGATTGGCAGTCTGGGCAGCGCGTCGTTGTCGCGGCGCGAAGCCGATATTGCCGTGCGCCTGAGCCGCCCCACGGAACCGGACCTGGTGGCCCGCAAGGTCGCGACGATACCTTTTTACCTCTACGCCTCGGCGGACTACTTAACCGCGACCGCCGCGCAAGACCTGGTCTTCATCGCCTACGACGAAACCATGGAGCAATCCCCGCAACAGGCCTGGCTGAAGCAGCAAGCGAATGATCGACCGATCCTGCTGCGCAGCAATGACCTGAATATCCAGGCGACTGCCGCCCAGGCCGGCGCCGGTGTCGCGGCACTCCCCGGTTTCCTTGGCGAACGCTACGGCCTGCAAGCGGTGCCGTCCGTGGGTGCGGACTTGACCCGTGATGTGTGGCTGGTGGTGCACAACGACATTCGGCACACCCCGGCGGTCCAGGCGGTGATGAGTTTTCTGGTGTCCTGCTTTGAACGCTGAATCACCTGTGGGCTACTTCACCGTGTGATCGAGCCTGAACTCGAACTGCACGGAGTGGACGATTCCGCTGATGACATCGTTGATCAGCAGCTTGCCCTTCTCTGCGCTGGAGCCCAGCGCAGAGGACAGCACTCCGCTCTCCGGCACCCACTCCGTGCGGGTCGGGTACATGTCGTACACCGGAAACTCGGCGGGACCGTGGTCCGGAATCTGGTCCAGGGCCACCATCTGCGGGTGATAGTGCAGCATCATCGACGTCTCGATGACCGCCGCATGTTCCAGCGCGATACCCGGAAAACCGTCGGGAAAGATTGTGTCCAGCGTGGTTGATTTGACGAACTCCCAATGCTCCAGGCGCATGACCTCCAGACCGGCATTCGCGCCGATATCACGCATGGCCAGCTCGATGCCTTCGGTCACGAACCATTGGTTTTCGTAGTGACCGATCACCAGAACCAGACGCTTCACGCCATGCCGGTGAAACTCACGTACGGCGTCCCGGACCATGGCGATCAGCGTGGCGCCATCCACACTGGTGGTTCCGCAAAAGTGCTGCCCGCCTCCACATTTCGGCTGGGATTTGTACCCATAGGACAGCGCCGGCGCGACGATCCCGTCGATTTCCCTGGCCACGTCTTCACTGATAGCGCTGGCCAGCAATGCGTCGGTGCCGAGGGGCAAGTGAGGGCCGTGTTGTTCAGTCGCGCCGATTGGCAGAAACACCACGGCGCCGGATTGCACCCGGCGCTCGTAGTCGACCCAACTGATGTTATCCATGCGAACGCTGTTCATGAGGCTGTACTCCGGGCGTCGTTCTCTGTGGTGAAAGCCTCAGCGCAGGGCGTCCGCGCTGAGGCAGTGTCGCCGTAGCCTTATGCTCGCGGCGGATACCATTGTTCCGGCTCCGGGTAATCCCAATCCGCAGGAAAGGCATAGGTCTCAAACACAGTGGTGGTGTCGGCCTCGGTGCCAAAGAACGCGAAATGATTCACGCCCATCCAGGAACCTGATTGCACGCATTGGTAGCCGCGTCGTTCCAGCTCGGCGATACGCTCTTCAAACGGGATGTTGTTGCAGTCATAAGCGACGTGCTGGATGCCTTCGCCATGCTCTTCGAGGAAGTCAGCGAAAATCGTCGGCCCGGAAACCGGCTCCATCAACTCCCAGACCATGTTTCCCGACTGCGCGAAGCAGACTTTCAGGACAAACTCCGCCGGCTCGCCCCGATAGGTCTGGTTCCGGGTGTTTTCCGGGCTGAAGGTGTAGACACGCCATGGACCGATGCCCAGCTTGAGCAAGCCATCCATGGTCCGTTTGTGGTCACGCGTCACAATCGCGATCTCGACGACGTTGCCCAGGAACCCATCGACTTCAGCACCCGCATTCAATGCGGTCAGGACATTCAGTTGTTCAAGATGAGACATCGGTTTACTCCTCTTACAATCAATTAAAAGTTATTGGATTACTTTGCCAGGATGGATGACTGGGCAACTTCCGTTCGCCGCGAACGGTGCAACAGATAGTAAATCCCACCACCCACCACGAATCCGGCCAACCACGACAGATCAATTCCGCCCAGTGCCATGGCAAGTGGTCCTTGCAAGGATTTAATCGTGCCGACTTGAAATAACCACGCCGCCAATACACCTGTTGCAAGTGCAAACACGCCTCGCCAATTGACGTCGTTGCAGGCACTTTCGGAGTGATGGCAATAAAGTGATTTCAGATCAACTTGACCACGACGGATCAGGAAGAAATCAACCAGGGTGATACCGGCCCACGGACTGATCCAGACCACAAAGAACACCATCAGGTTTTCAAAGGCGTGCACAAATTCCCCTGATTGCAGGAACAGGTAGAGCATGAACAGCGCCACCACCCCCGAGATCATCGAAACAACCCAGCGTGGAACGCGGATATCCAGCGATAGCGTGGCCAGTGCCGCCGAGTAGATGACCACGATGTTGGTCGCGACCGGGCCATGCAACAACACCAGCAGTACCGGCAGCGCCATCGTGCCAAACACCGCGATGATCAGTTGCGCAGGGTCTGAGCCGCCGCCCGCGGACGCAATGGCCGCGCCCAGGAATGCCAGCCAGACGGTGGGCAGGAACATGCCGAGGAAGGTCGAGCGAAATACCTGGCCGTCAGACAGTTTGCTTTGAGTGAAGCGGGTGTAGTCCGAGGCGTATACCAGCCACGAAATCCCCCAGCCAATGCCGATCGCAGTCATCAGGCTGCTCATCGCCGCGAGCTTGCCGATGCCCTCGGTGGCCGAGGCTTGCCATTGAATGTCCACATGGGTGAAGGCCAGCCCGGTCATCACCACCATGATCAGCAGAATCACCGGCATGGTGTAGCGTTCGAAGCACTTGATGGCATTAAAGCCCCACGCCGCGATACCCACCTGGAGAACCATCACCACCAACGCGACGCCGTATTTGAGCTCCATTCCGCCGCTGATGCCGATTTTATCCAGGGCGGCCACCGCAAGATCGAGGACGATCCAGGTATTGGTGGCGACCCATCCCATGGGCATCAACACTTGCATGAGGGTGGGCAAATAGGCGCCGCGCCGGCCAAACGCTAACCGCGAGAGCACCATCTGCGGCACTCCGGTGCGATGGCCCATGATGCAGATGCCGCCAAACAACGCGGCGCCCAACAGATTGCCGACCACAATCACCAGCAGGGTTTCTATCAGGCTCAAGCCCAGCTGGATGCCAATGGCGCCAAGCACCCAGTTGATGGGCGCCACATTCGCCCCCGCCCATATCCAGAACTGGTCCAGCGGGCTCGAAGTACGATGGCTGTCAGGCACAGGTTCAATGCCCAGAGCATCATAATCGGCCTCGTTCATTACGCTTTTTTCAGAATCACGACGCGTTGACATTATTATTTTCCTCGCTGTGCGGCGACCACTTGTATCGCCCGAAACCATTAAAGCGAGGTATGCCAATTTACGTAATTGATAATAACTAAAAGACACTTTAGAAATATTGTGCGATTGAGGAAACATCAATTGCGCAGGTTGGCGAGACATGTAATTTCTACCAAAAACCCCAAACAAGACAACTTTAAAAGCTCGCACCCCAATAAAACTCGCTGGTTGAGTTTTACTTGACCGTCTTCAAATAAATATCAATAGCTGAAGCATCAATGCTCGTGGCCCACTTGTTCCAGTTGCCGAGGTCATTCCGCCTCAGGCTTGAACAGGAAACTCACCATGACCACTCTTCTGCACATTGATGCCAGCGCACGATCCGATCGCTCCCTGAGCCGCAAACTCTCGAAAGCCTTTGTCGAGTCCTGGATTGAGCGAGATGCCAAGACTCAAGTCATTACCCGCGACGTAGGCCATAACCCTCCACCCTTTGTGACCGAGGAATGGATCGCCGCAGTGTTTACCCCCGAGTCGCAGTTGACGCCTGAAAAGCGTGAGGAGATCCGGCTCTCGGACGAGTTGATCGATGAAATCGATCAGGCCGACGTCATTGTCATTGGCGCACCGATGTACAACTACGGCATGCCCGCCTCGCTCAAATCGTGGTTCGATAAAGTGATTCGTATCGGCAAGACCTTCACCTTTGACCTGGCGCGCGGCGACTATCCTCTGGAACCCATAATGAGCGGCAAGAAACTGGTGATTTTGTCTTCTCGCGGCGAATTCGGCTTTGGCCCGGGCGGTGTTCGCGAAAAGATGAATCACCTGGAGACTCACATCCAGACCTGTGCGCACTATCTGGGCGTGAACGAAACCCACGTCATCACCATTGATTTCCAGGAATTTGGCGATGCTCGCCATGAGGCCTCCATCGCGGATGCGTTCGATGCCGTTCCAGTGCTGGTAAAACAGATGATTGAAGCGCGTCAAAGTGAGCTGCTGCCTGCTTGATTGACCGGTACAGCCGCCCAACGAATTGGAGAAACCATGATCACGATGCTGGAAACCGCCAAGCGCCTGGAACAAGGCCTCACCACGCCGGATGCCTTGATCGAGGCCGCACTGGCCGCGTCCATGGGCGCGGAACATGTGTTCATCGCCGTGCTGGATCATCAGGCAATCGATGCCGCAAAAGCCTCGACCGAGCGCTGGCGCCGAGGGACGCCACTCAGTCCTTTTGACGGCATACCCTATGCCGTCAAGGATCTGCTGGACGTGGCCGGCAGCCGCACCACCGCAGGTTCCATCACGCGCATTGATGCGCCCGTTGCGCTTGCGGATGCCGAGGTGGTCGGCGCACTGGCGTCGCTGGGGATGATCCCGATCGGTAAAACCAATCTCACCGAATTCGCGTATTCGGGTCTGGGGCTGAATCCGCATTTCGGTACACCAACTGCGGACATTCAGGTCGCAGAAGCCCGTATTCCCGGCGGTTCTTCCTCAGGCTCGGCCATCGCGGTGCAAAGGGGCATCGTTAGCGTTGCCATCGGCACTGACACGGCGGGTTCCATTCGAATTCCGGCGGCATTCAACGGTTTGGTGGGATACAAGGCATCCACCGACCGCTACAGCATGGCGGGCGTGCACCCGCTCGCCATGTCGCTGGACAGCCTGGGGCCTTTGGCCCTGACCGTGGCCGATTGCGTGGCGTTCGATGCGGCAATGCGCGGGTTCAAGGACGTGGCGATCCAGCCTGCAGACCTGGCCGGTCTGCGCTTTGTCGTTGATGACGGTGTGATGTCCGATCCAGCGTTACAGCCAGCGGTACGCGAAAACCTGCTCTCGATGATGTCGCAGTTGCATGCAGCGGGAGCGCAGGTTGAGCGGCGTCCGGTCGCCGCCGTCACGCGTACCCGCGAGCTGATTGCCGAGACGGGATGGTTGGGCGCCATCGAAGCCTGGCGACTCCTGGGTGAGATTGTGGAAGGCCCGCAGGGGTTGCGCATGGACAGACGCGTGCGTGCGCGCCTTCTCTCTGCCCGGCAGATCGATGCGGCTGCCGAAGGCAAGATTCGGCGTCTGCGCCTTGAGTTGATGTCTGCGATGGAGGAAGAGCTTGAGGGCGCGATCCTGGTCATGCCCACGGTGAAACACGTGGCGCCACCACTGGCCCCGCTGGAAAACGATGACGAACTGTTTGCTGCCGTCAATCTCGCCACCCTGTCGCTCACCATGGTTGGCAGTTTGCTGGACATGCCGGGGGTGGCCATTCCGTCGGGCACGGACAGCGATGGACTGGCCACATCAACCCTGTTTTCCACGACGCGGGGCCGCGATGATCAACTGCTCAGTGTCTGCCTGGCGATCGAGGCGGCCCTGTCAGGAAGTGAGCACCCGCCGACTGCCGGATGATCCATCCAGCGCGGTTTCCCTGAACGATTTGGCTTCGTTCAGGAGCCAGTCGCGAAACAACGAAAGGCTGCGGCGTGGATCGGTCCTTGTGTCCTCGATCAGGTGATAGGTAAAACCTGGCAAGGTCGGTCCCGTCACTCGGCGCATGCGACCGGAGCGCAGCTCATCGTCCATCAGCACGTTGCTGCACAGCAGCGGCCCCAACCCTCGCTCGACCGCATGCAGGGCGAGTGTTTCTTCGCTGTACCAGGAAATGCGGAAATCCCGGCTCGTATCGTGCTCGACCTCGGCCAGCCACGCGGACCAGGACGGCGCCTGCAGCGCCTGATTTTTCCATTTGAACGCCAGCAAGGAGCGATTGTGAAAGTCGCTGATCACGGGTTGGCGACCGACAGGGCAAATGCTCTGATCCGCGACGGCGATGTACTCATCGCGGAACAACACCGGCCCCCGCTCACCGGTATCGCCCGGGCCGTACCGAATGGCCAGGTCGACAGTCTCGGAACGCAAGTCCACGACCTTCTCCGAGGCATGAATGTTCACCATGATATCTGGATAAATCCCGTTGAATTTTGCCAGGCGCGGCATCAGCCAGCGCTCGGCAAATGCGCGCGTGGTGGAAACCTGGATCGCATCCCCTTCCTTGGGCGCACTGATCAGGGCAAACGCCTGGGCGATCTGGTCAAAACCGTCGCGCAACAGCGGATAGAGGGTTTTGCCTGCCGGGGTGAGGGTCACCGTGCGGCCCCTCTCCAGCAGCTTCTGCCCCAACCCGTCTTCCAGTTGACGGACCTGATGACTGACCGCCGCCACCGTGACCGAGAGTTCGTTGGCCGCCGCGGAAAAACTCTGGTGACGTGCGACCGCTTCAAACGCTCGCACGGAATTCAATGGGGGGATTTTGCGCATGGGTTACTCCGGGCACCTGTCTTCGCTAACCAAAGGTTCAGTGTATTGCCGGCAGACAGTGCCCGCCGGCAATGGTTGTCTGTCAGATGACGCTGTAGTGAACGTCTTGGGGGCGCATGCCATTCACGGCGGTAATGTCCTGCGGACAGGCGGATAAAACCACGATCGCATCCATTTCAGCCTTGAGGGTCACGTATTGCCCGGGTTCGCTGATCGGCGCCGCAAACTCGATACGCCCGTCCTGATGCACCGGCACGTTCATGAACAGGTTCAACGGGCTCGGTGTGTCAGGCGTCACCAGGCCAATGGCAGCCAGGGCCAGAAACAGGTTTTCGTTGCAACTGTCATGATGGCCGATAACGCCCAGCTGCTCATAGCGCGTCGGGTCGCAAGCAGCCACCAGTGTGTCGTGGACGCCCGGTGAGGTGTCCTCGATCAGCGTCAGGATTTTCCGGCGTTTGTTGGTGACCAGGCTGTCGCCTTGCCGGGGGTTGAGCTTCAGCCAGTAGGGACGACTGTGCTCCATCGACATCGCCTCGCGGAGGTCGTCCGGGTTGAACGCCCACGTGTCGACGACCTGCTGGCCATGGGTGTTGATGAGCTTGAGGGTCTGCCCCCGCTTCAAGCGGATGGCAACACCGCGCCGGGCAGGCAAGCGGACCAGTTCACCGGGATAAACGGACGTAATGGCAGTCATGTTGTGTTGTTCTCCTGTCGCACGCTGATGGCCCGGAGGCCGGGTACCTGCCATCAAGGAAAACACACAGGAAAACCTCAAACCAATAATATAAAGTCGGCCCGGTATAAGTGAAATCTATAGGGTGGACCATGCGGATCCGGCAACTTGAATGCTTCAGAACCTTGATGATCCACGGCACGATGACCCGTGCAGCGGAGCTTTTGGGTATTTCTCAGCCGGCCATCAGCAGCACCATCGCCAATCTGGAGCATGAGACCGGCCTGAAACTCTTCGTACGCAAAGGTGGCCGCCTGCAACCCACTCCCGAAGCCCGGCTGTTCTTTGTCGAGGCTGAACGAGCGCTGGAGGCCGTGGAGAAAACCCAGCGCATCGCCAAGGAAATCCGCACCGGGAAGCGCGGCCACTTGGCGATTGCCGCCTATGCCAGTATCTCGATCAACCTGTTGCCACGCTTGATGGCCGAATTCGCGCAAGAGCGTCCGGGGCTTGAGCTCAAGATCATCACCCGCAACTCCCAGGCCGTTCGTGAGCTGATGTCGACCCAGCAATTCGACCTGGCCATCGCGGAACTGCCCCTCGATTATCCGACCTCGAACATGCAGGTCATTTCATACGAATGCCAGTGCATGCTGCCGATGGGACACCCGTTGGCAGCGCTGGACGTGATCACGCCCGCAGACCTGGATGGCGTGCCGTTCGTTTCGCTGTTCAAGGGCGATCCGATCTACCAGCAGTTGGCCATGGCTTTTTCGACATACGGGGCCGCCTGGAACGTGGTGGCCGAGACTGAGTTCTTCTCCACGGCCTGCGAACTGGTCGGCGCCGGCATAGGTGTCGGGATCATCGACCCGGTGGTCAGCCGGCCATTCAGCAAAAATCTGGTCCTGAGGCCCTTCTCACCGGCGATCAAGTATGAAATCGCCCTGCTGCTGCCTACACAGGAAGAGCCCTCGCAACTGGCGCGAGAGTTTGCCGGGTTCCTCAGGCAACACCTTTAACGCCGCGCGTTCAGGTATGCGGCGATTTGTGCCATGGATAGCCTTTCGAGCTGACTTCAAAGGCGTAATCGAACAGGCGCTTCATGTACTCGCCATCGAATTTATGATTACGCGGGCACAGAAAGTCAGAGCCGATGTACGCCAGGTTGAAGTCCGCGCTGTCCTGCTGCGCAATGCGGTAGATACGGTCCAGGTCGCTGATCCCCTGGGTCTGGATCAGTGTGCTGATGGCGCGACCGCCGATGCTCAAGGTGCGGCGCTTGGTGCCGGACCACTGCGGTTCCAGTTTGCCGTTGCGAATGACGTAGAAATGTCGCTCCCGACGCAGGCGCGCGCCAGGCACTTTGCTCAGTTCCATGACGGTGGCCGGCGGGTAAAGGAACACTTGCGTGAGGACACCGCCGTCCACGTGCATTTCCTGGAACTGTTTGCCGTCGACCTCCACATCGATCATGACCGGCGAGACAGCGCCGGGAATGCTCATCGACGCGACCATGATGTTGCGAAACAGGTCGAGCGCCCCCGGTGCTTCGCTTGCGGCAATAGCGCCCATGTTCCAGGTGACCGGGCGCCCTGCATCCAGGTCAGTGGTGCCGATCATCAGCAGGCGTCCCTTGGCGTATTGCCCGGCGATGGCCGCCAGCAACTCCGCGTCGACGTACTTGGCAATCAACCGCGACAATGGCTTGCTGTCCGCAATGCCGTCGCTCGCCAGGCGGGTCAGCACGTTGCGCGAATGGAACACGTCTTTTGGGCCGATGCCGTTGCAGATCCGTTGAATCACCGCGTCGTACTCGGGCCCCAGGTACGCGAACGGCGCGACCAGTGCGCCCGCGCTGATGCCGGTGACAACCTTGAACACCGGCCTCGTGCCATTCAGGGTCCATCCTGCAATGATCCCCGCCGCGAAGGTGCCGGCGTCGCCACCACCAGAAACGGCGAGCATATCGGCCAGCGGCAGCCTGTCATCCGGCTCATCGACACTGGCGAAGGCCTCGTACTCTTGAAGGTTGGCTTCACTGGCATCGCGGATAAATGCCGTCAGGTCATTATCCAGCCAATAGCGCGCATTCGGGATGCCGGGGATGAGCGCTTTTTCGGTCAACGGTTGTGGCACCGCATCACGGCGTTGCAGGCAACCTTGGCGCAACATGTTCAGTGTTGAGGCGCTGGGCCTGGGCAGAAAGGGTTTCAAGACGCCTCCTCCGGTCCCTGCAATTGACAGAGAACGCGCTCGACTATTGGGTGGTGAGTGGCTCGCACACCTTCCAATTTAGCTCAAGCCCGGGCAGTCAGGACGTCGGCGGGACGTCCGGTCTGGCTTAGCGCAACTTCAGTGGATCAACCATCCCCGCCGCAATCGCCATCCCCACTAGATCCGGCAAGGTACTGGCCTGCATGCGTTTCATCACCCGCGAGCGATACAGGTCGACGGTTTTCGCGCTGACACCCAGTTGCTCGGCGATTTCCCGCGTGGTGTAACCCTGCACCAACGGCAGCAACACATCGCGCTCCCGTGGCGTCAGCGTCAGCAGACGGGCCTGCAATTCTTCATGGCCAACATTGCCTGAACGATGGGTCGCACAGTTGCTCAGGGCCTGTTGCACGCTGTCGAGCAGCAGTTGTTCGTTGTAGGGTTTTTCGATGAAATCATGGGCGCCGGCCTTGAAGGCACGGACCACGATGGGCACATCGGCGTGGCCGCTGACGAAGATGATTGGCAGTTTCAGCTCGCGCTCGCGCATGGCTTCCTGCACGTTCAAACCACCCATGCCGGGCATGCGCACATCCAGCAGCACGCAGGCATTGAGCTTTGCATCACAGGCTTCAAGAAATTCAACGCCACTGGTGAACGGCAAGGCTTTCAGCCCGACCGATTCCAGTAACCAGACCGTCGAATCGAGCATGCCTTGATCATCATCGACCACGTACACCACGTGTTCCGTCACAACTGCCATTGCGTTATTCCTGTTGTTGTTTTGTTGGGCCGGCCAGCGGCAAACGGCAATACAGCAGCAGCCCGACCGGTTGCCGACGCGCCTGCAGTTCGCCACCGAAACCTTCGATGATGCTGCGGCTCATGGACAAACCAAGGCCCAAGCCATCGGGCTTGCTGGTGTAGAACGGAGTGAAGATTTGCTCGAGCTGCGACTCACTGACGCCGGGACCCTGATCGTGCACGCTGATTTCCACCGTTGCGCCACTGACCTGCCCCGCCGCCATCACGATCAGTGACGGTCGGCCCGGGTGTTGTTCGCGGTTGGCGTCGATAGCGTTGCGCAACAGATTGAGCAGCACTTGCTCCAGCTGCACCCGGTCGGCGTAAACGGGCGGCAGATTATCCGGCAGCCGATCGTCGATTGTCACGTGGCACTGAGTCGCCTCCCAGGCACACAAACGCACGGCGCCACGGGCGACATCGGCAACGTTCAGCGCCTGCATGCGCCGCTGGCCTTTTCGCAGAAAACCACGCAGGCGACGGATCACTTCCGAGGCGTGAGTGGCGTGCAACGTGATGCGTTCCAGGCCTTGGGCCACGCGTTCGGCGGCTTGCGGATTGGTGCCCAGCGCCTGCAAATAACGTTGGCTGGCGTTGGCATAATTGACCACGGCGGCCAGTGGCTGGTTGATTTCGTGGGCGATGCCCGACGCCAGTTCCCCCAGCGTCACCAGGCGCGCGGTGTGCGCCAGTTCATCTTCCAGACGCCGCCGGTTTTCTTCGGACTGCACGCGGGCGGTGATGTCGCGGGAGACGCAGACCACTTCCACCACGGCCCCGGTGTAGGTCTCACGAATCGCCCGGCTGGCGGTTTCGAACCACAAGTAATGCCCGTCGCGATGGCGGATGCGATAGGTCATCGTGTGATAACCGTCCTGCTCCAGCGCATCGCGGGCGGTTTGCACGAGGTTGGCGAGGTCCTGGCCGTGAAACAGGCCCTGGGCCATTTGCCCACGCAACTGTTCGGGCCAATAACCGAGCAAGGTCCAGGACGCCGGCGACGCATCGAGAAAACGCCCGTCCGGGGTATGCCGGGAAATCAGGTCAGTAGTGTTCTCGATGATCAGCCGATACAGGCGCCGCGCGGTGGCCGCCTCGCGTTCGGCCAAGACTTGCGTGGTCGCCACATGGCAACGCCCGAGCACGCGCTTGTTCTGCGGGTCCGGGATAAACGTCCAGATCAGAATCTGCGCCTGGAACTCGGCCTCGACCCCTTCGATGGCGCGTTGCTGCGCCAGACAAGCACGCACCAGGTCCCGATGATTCTTCGGCAAAAAGCCCAGCACGTAGCTGTGCGGATGCTGCGCCAGCAATGCCAGCAGCGCCGCATTCAACTCCAGCGGCTGACCTTGGGTGTCGAGCAGCACACTCGGCTGTGGGTCATAGCTCAACAGGGGCGAGTCAGGAGTCATCACGGGTCCGCTACGTGGGGGAAACCAAGGATATACCGGCCTTGGAGCTTTGGCGGCATTCATTCAGCGACAGAAGAATAAACTATAGTAGATATACTATACAACGTAGGTTGTACTTCCATATCTCTGGCAGATTGTTATATAAAGCACACCGGACATAAAAGTTGACCTCAGCGGCTACGCTGAAAGGTCAGCTATAGAGCTAACAATCAGCCACCGAGTACCCGTCATGTCGATCTTCGAACAAGGGCTTAGCCCTACGGCTGTGAATCATATTGCCTTGTCGCCGCTCAGCTTCCTCGAGCGCACCGCCCACGTTTACCCCGACTATCCTGCCGTCATCCATGGCTCGATCCGACGTACCTGGGCGCAGACTTATAGCCGCTGCCGGCGCCTGGCTTCAGCTTTGGCTGGTCGCGGGATCGGCAAGGACGACACCGTTGCGGTGATGCTGCCCAACATCCCGGAGATGCTGGAAGTGCACTTCGGCGTGCCGATGATTGGCGCGGTGCTTAACCCGCTCAATGTGCGCCTGGACGCCGAAGCCATCGCGTTCATGTTGCAACACGGCGAAGCCAAGGTGCTGATCACTGACCGCGAGTTCCACAGCGTGATTCACGCAGCCATCGGCATGCTCGACCACCCGCCGCTGGTGATCGACGTCAACGACCCGGAATACGGCGAAGGCCAGGCCGTCAGCGACCTGGACTATGAAGCGCTGCTGGCCGAAGGCGATCCGGCGTTCGCCTGGCAGTGGCCGGATGACGAGTGGCAAGCCATCTCGCTGAACTACACCTCGGGCACCACTGGCAATCCGAAAGGCGTGGTCTATCACCATCGCGGCGCCTACCTGAACGCATTGGGCAACCAGATGACCTGGGCCATGGGCAACCATCCGGTGTACCTCTGGACCTTGCCGATGTTCCATTGCAA
The DNA here is from genome assembly GCF_044744265.1 of Pseudomonas sp. NPDC087342. NCBI lineage: Bacteria > Pseudomonadati > Pseudomonadota > Gammaproteobacteria > Pseudomonadales > Pseudomonadaceae > Pseudomonas > Pseudomonas sp. NPDC087342. Next base: position 852,315 of record NZ_JBIUXZ010000001.1, on the reverse strand, counting down.
CGGTTGGTGCTACCCGTGGACCATCACCGCATTGGCCGGCGTGCATGTGTTCCTGCGCCGGGTCGATCCACAGAAAATCCTCACGCTGATCCGCGAACACCAGGTCACGCACCTGTGCGGCGCACCGATCGTGCTGAATGCGCTGGTCAACATGCCGGACTCGGCGAAAGCCGCCATCGATCACCCGGTGAATGCCATGGTCGCCGGTGCCGCACCGCCAGCCAAGGTGATCGGCGCCGTGGAAGAAATGGGCATCAAGGTCACCCACGTCTATGGCCTGACCGAAACCTACGGCCCGGTGACGCTGTGCGCCTGGCACGCCGAGTGGGATGAATTGCCGCTGGATGAGCGCGCGCAGATCAAGTCCCGCCAGGGCGTGCGTTACCCGACACTCGAAGGCGTGATGGTGGCCAATTCGACAACGCTCAAACCCACTCCGCGAGACGGCAAGACCATCGGCGAGATCTTCATGCGCGGCAACACCGTGATGAAGGGCTATCTGAAGAACCCGACCGCCACCGCCGAAGCCTTTGAAGGCGGCTGGTTCCACACCGGCGACCTGGCGGTGTGTCATCCCGACGGTTATGTCGAGATCAAGGATCGGCTCAAGGACATCATCATTTCCGGCGGCGAGAACATTTCCACCATCGAACTCGAAGGCGTGCTCTACCGCCATCCTGCCGTAATGGAAGCTGCGGTGGTTGCGCGGCCGGATGAGAAATGGGGTGAAACCCCGTGCGCGTTTATCACCTTGAAGGCCGATCACCCGGACGTGCGCGAGGCGGACATCATCAGTTTCTGCCGTGAGCACCTGGCCGGGTTCAAAGTGCCGCGCACGGTGATCTTCACCCTGTTGCCGAAAACCTCCACCGGCAAGATCCAGAAGTACGTGCTGCGCGACCGGGCCCAGGCCCTCTAACCCTCACCGACGTTAAACCCTTCAAGCGGCAGGTCGCGAACCTGCCGTTTCGGGCTCGTGCGCGCCCAATTCGGCTGCCGGGCCCTGCCCCCACACACCGACAACAAAAACAATGTGGAGCTACCGATGATCGACATCCATTCAACCGACACCCAGCGCTGCGAACGGATTCGCACCAACCCGAAATTCCTTCAACTGGTCAGCAGCCGCTCGCGTCTGGCCTGGACGTTGAGTGCCACGGTGCTCGGCACGTATTACCTGTTCATGTTGGTGGTGGCGTTTGCCCCCAAATGGCTGCATGCACCACTGGGCGAGAACCGGATGTTGACCCTGGGCATGCCGGTGGGCGCGGCGATCATCATTTTTTCCTGGCTGCTGACGGGTTGGTACGTGTACCGCGCCAACACCCGTTTCGACGCACTCGGCGCCGCGATTCTTGAGGAGAGCAAGTGATGACTTTCTTCAGAAAACTGACCTTCGCCGGTCTGGGTCTATTACCGGCCTCTGTTGTATTCGCCGCGCCGCTGACGGGCGCAGTCGAGAAACAACCGCTCAACCTGAACGCGATCAGCATGTTCTTCGTGTTCGTGCTCGGCACGCTCTGCATCACCTGGTGGGCGGCGCGGCAAACCAAATCCACCTCGGATTTCTACACCGCTGGCGGTGGCATCACCGGGTTTCAGAACGGTCTGGCGATTGCCGGTGACTACATGTCCGCCGCCACGCTGCTGGGGTTGTCGAGCCTGGTGTTTGCCAAGGGTTACGACGGTTTCATCTACACCATCGGCTTCTTTGTCGGCTGGCCGATCATCACGTTCCTGATGGCCGAGCGCTTGCGCAACCTGGGGCGCTACACCTTCGCCGACATCGTTTCCTATCGACTGGACCAGAACAAAGTGCGGGTCTTCGCCGCGTTCGGTTCGCTGACGGTGGTGTGCTGCTACCTGATCGTGCAGATGGTCGGTGCCGGTCAGTTGATCAAATTGCTGTTCGGCCTCGACTACCCGGTGGCCGTGGTCATCGTCGGCGCGCTGATGCTGGTGTACGTGATCTTCGGCGGCATGATCGCCACCACCTGGGTGCAGATCATCAAGGCTGTGTTGCTGCTGGCCGGCGGCACGACCCTGGCGGTCATGGCCATGTCGCAGTTCGGGTTCAGCTACGAAACCCTCGCGGCCAAAGCGGTTCAGGCTCACGCCAGCGGCTGGAACATCATGGGGCCCGGCGCGATGCTCGCCGACCCGATCAACACCGCTTCGATGTCCCTCGGTCTGGTGTTCGGGATCGCCGGCCTGCCGCACATCCTGATGCGTTTCTTCACCGTGCCGAATGCCAAGGAAGCGCGCAAATCGGTGTTCTACGCCACCGGTTTTATCGGTTTCTTCTTCCTCGTGGTCTGCACCCTGGGCTTCGCGGCGATGGTGATCATCGGCACCGACCCGCAGTACTACGTCAACGGTGAAGTCGGCGGTGCCTTGATCGGCGGCGGCAACATGGTCGCCATGCATTTGGCCAAAGCCGTGGGCGGCAACCTGTTCTTCGGTTTCCTTGCGGCGGTCGCGTTTGCCACCATTCTGGCGGTGGTTTCCGGGTTGGCCCTGGCCGGTGCGTCGGCGATTTCCCATGACCTCTACGCCACGGTGTTCAAGCAAGGCAAGGCCAGCGAGAAACAGGAAATGCGCGTCACGCGCATGGCCACCGTGGGCCTGGGCATCATCGCGATTCTGCTGGGCATTCTGTTCGAGAAGATGAACGTCGCGTTCCTCGTGGGCCTGACCTTCGGCATCGCCGCGTCGACCAACTTCCCGGTGCTGATCATGGCCATGTACTGGAAAGGCCTGACCACCAAAGGCGCGATCCTCGGCGGTTTCGCCGGCCTGATCTGCGCGCTGGTGCTGGTGATTCTGTCGCCTGCGGTGTGGGTCACCGTGCTCGGCCATGCCCACGCGATTTTCCCGTATGACCACCCGGCGCTGTTCTCCATGCCACTGGCGTTCCTGGTGATCGTCGTGGTGTCCCGACTCGACCGCAGCGTGCGCGCCGACAAGGAACGCGATGCCTACGCCGATCAGTTCGTGCGTGCCCAGACCGGCCTCGGCGCCGCCAGCGCTTCCAGTCACTGATTGAGCAAGCACGGCCCGCCGTTGCGGCGCCGTGCCCACCGTCCCAAAGAGGTTCACGTTATGCCCGAATTCAACGCTCCCCTGCGCGACATGCGCTTCGTGCTGCATGAAGTGTTCGACGCCCCGACCCTGTGGGCACGCCTGCCGGCCCTGGCCGACAGCGTCGATGCCGACACTGCCGACGCGATTCTCGAGGAAGCGGCGAAAGTCACCTCGCACCTGATTGCGCCGCTCAATCGCAGCGGCGATGAAGAAGGCGCGCATTGGGTCTACGGCCAGGTCACTACGCCGATCGGCTTCAAGCAGGCTTACACCACGTACATCGAAGGTGGCTGGGTCGGTTTGTCCGGCAACGCCGAGTTCGGCGGCATGGGCATGCCGAAAATGCTCGCGGTGCAGTTCGAAGAAATGCTCTACGGCGCCAACTCCAGTTTCGCGCTGTATTCGGCGTTGAGCTCCGGCGCGTGCCTGGCGCTGGATGCCCACGCCAGCGAAGAGCTGAAACGCATCTACCTGCCGCCGATGTACGAAGGCCGCTGGGCCGGTTCCATGTGCCTGACCGAAGCCCACGCCGGCACCGACCTGGGGCTGATCCGCACCCGCGCCGAGCCCCAGGCCGATGGCAGTTACCGCATCAGCGGCAGCAAGATCTTCATCACCGGCGGCGACCAGGACCTGACCGAAAACATCATTCACTTGGTGCTGGCCAAACTGCCGGATGCACCGGCCGGGCCGCGAGGCATCTCGCTGTTTGTGGTGCCCAAAGTACTGGTCAATGCCGACGGTTCCCTCGGTCATGCCAACGCGGTGAGTTGCGGTTCGATCGAACACAAGATGGGCATCAAGGCTTCGGCCACTTGTGTGATGAATTTCGACGGTGCCAGCGGTTGGCTGGTGGGTGAAGCAAACAAAGGCCTGGCGGCGATGTTCACCATGATGAATTACGAACGCCTGTCCATCGGCATTCAGGGCATTGGCTGCGCAGAGGCGTCCTATCAGAGCGCGGTGAACTATGCGCGGGAGCGGGTGCAGAGCCGCTCGCCGACCGGCGCGATGGCCCCGGAGCAAATCGCCGACCCGATCATCGTCCACCCCGACGTGCGTCGCATGCTGCTCAGCATGAAAGCCATGACCGAAGGCGGCCGCGCGTTCGCCAGTTATGTCGGCCAGCAGCTGGATCTGGCGAAGTTTTCCGATGACGCCCGGGAACGGGACAACGCGCAAACCCTGGTCGCGCTGCTGACCCCGGTGGCCAAGGCGTTTTTCACCGACACCGGGCTGGAGAGCTGCATCCACGGCCAGCAAGTGTTCGGCGGTCACGGCTACATCCGCGAATGGGGCCAGGAACAATTGGTCCGTGACGTGCGCATCGCGCAGATCTACGAAGGCACCAACGGCATTCAGGCGCTGGACCTGCTCGGGCGCAAAGTGCTGGCCGACAGTGGTGTTGCGCTGCGCCAGTTCACCGGCGAGATCCGCCACTTCGCCCATCAGCCCGACGCGCCCTACTCCGTTCAACTGTTCGACGCCGTGCAGCGCCTGGAAAACCTCAGCGACTGGCTGCAAGACCAGGCCGCGACCAACCGCAATGAAGTCGGCGCCGCGTCGGTGGAATACCTGCATTTGTTTGGGTATGTCGCCTACGCCTGGCTTTGGGCGCGGATGGCCCAGGTGGCGAAGAAAAAACGCGCTGACGATCAGGCGTTTTATGGCGCGAAGATCGCCACCGCTGACTTCTACATTGAACGCCTGCTGCCACGGATTCTCAGCCTGGAGCAGTCCATTCGCGCCGGCAGCGGCTCGTTGTATGGCCTGAGCGCCGAACAGTTCTAACGATTGAACCGCACGCGGCGCCCCGCTCCTCTCTTTGGGTGTTCGCGTTTTTTACAGAACAAGCCCTCGCCTGTCTGGCGAGGGTGTGTGAATCGCTGTTCCAAAAAAATAAAAACAAAGGGGCTTCACCATGGACCGTCACACCTGCACGCTCGCTACCCGACTGTTATTGGCCGGTGGCGTCATCAGCCTCTCGGCCCCCGCTTCGGCGGACTTTATCAAGGACAGCAAGGCCAGCCTCGAGCTGCGCAACTTCTACTTCAACCGCGATTTTCGCCAGGACAACGCGGCCCAGTCCAAGCAAGAGGAATGGGCCCAGGGTTTCCTGCTGCGCTACGAATCAGGCTTCACCGACGGCTTGATTGGCTTCGGTGTCGATGCCATTGGCCTGCTCGGCGTCAAACTCGATTCCAGCCCGGATCGCGCCGGTTCCGGCTTGCTGCAACGCCATCGCACCACCAGCAAAGGTGCTCAGGATGAATATGGAGAGCTGGGTGTAACCGCCAAGGTCCGCGCCTCCAAAACCACGCTGAAACTGGGCACCTTGCTGCCGAAATTGCCGACGGTGCTGGCCAACGATTCGCGGCTGTTGCCGCAGACCTTCGAGGGCGGTCAGTTGACCTCGCTGGAAGTCGAAGGCCTGACCGTGGACGGTGGACGTCTGAAGCAGGTCAACCAGCGCGATTCCTCCGACTACGAAGACATGAGCATCACCAAGACCGGCGCCAAAGGCATCATCACGCCGCAGGCCACCAGCGATAAGTTCGACTTCGCCAGCCTCAACTACAAATGGACCGGCAACCTCGCCACGGGCTACAGCTATGGTCATCTCGATAATTTGTACAGCCAGCACCTGGTCAACCTGACCTACGTGCTGCCGGTGACCGCCGGCCAGTCGTTCAAGAGTGACTTGCGCTTCGCCCGCTCCATCCACGATGGCGGCAGCAACGTCGATAACAAGGCAATCGGGGCGATGTTCACCTACTCCCTCGGCGGGCATGCGCTGGGACTCGGTTATCAGGGCATGAGCGGCGACACGGGTTTTGCTTACATCAACGGCACCGATGCGTTCCTGGTGAACTTCGTGCAGATCGGCGACTTCGCCAGCAAGGATGAAAAATCCTGGCAGGCGCGCTACGACTACAACTTCGCAGCCATGGGTGTACCGGGGCTGACCTTCATGACCCGTTACCTGACGGGCGACAACATCGACTTGGGCGGCAATCGCCCAGAGGGAAAGGAGTGGGAGCGCGATACCGATATCGGTTATGTCGTGCAGAGTGGCCCGTTGAAGAACGTTGGGGTGAAATGGCGCAATGCGACCGTGCGTTCGACTAACTTTGGCAGTGATCTGGATGAAAACCGGTTGATCGTCAGCTATAGCTTGGCGATTTGGTAACCCATTCCGCCCAACACATCACCCTGTAGGAGCGAGGCTTGCCCGCGAAAGCGTCGGCACATTCAATATTGATGTCGACTGACACTCCGTCTTCGCGAGCAAGCTTCGCTCCTACAAGGACGCGGAGCATCCGTTCCCACTCGTTAAACACATCACCCTGTAGGAGCGAGGCTTGCCCGCGAAGGCGTCGGCACATTCAATATTGATGTCGACTGACACTCGGTCTTCGCGGGCAAGCCTCGCTCCTACAGGGGCTGGGATTGTGTGGCGATGTCGGCGGTCTGCGACTCTGGCGATAGTAGGTTAAGATGCCTGCAAATCAGGCTCGCCACGAGACGCCCCGCATGACCGATAACAATCGCAACACACCCCGCCTGATCAAGAAATACCCCAATCGCCGCCTGTACGACACCCACACCAGCAGCCACTTGACCCTGGCCGACATTCGTCAATTGGTGGTCGATAAAGTCCCGTTCCAGGTGGTCGATGCCAAAAGTGGCGAGGACTTGACCCGCAGCATTCTGCTGCAAGTCATCCTGGAAGCCGAAAGTGGCGGCGAGCCGATCTTCAGCAGTGAAATGCTGATGGGCATCATCCAGTTCTACGGTCCGTACCAAGGCGTGCTTGGCAGTTACCTGGATAAAAGCATCCAGACCGTGATCGACATCCAGTCCCAGACCGGCGCCCAGTCGACCGAGGCCTGGAGCACGTTCATGCACCAGCAGGCACCGGTGATGCAGGACTTGATGCGTCAATACGTCGACCAGTCCAAAGCCCTGTACCTCAACACCCAGAACATGTTCGGCCTGTTCGGCGCCAAGCCTGCCGCCGATAACGAGCCGAAAAAAAATGGCGATGGGGAATAATCCCATCGCCATCGGTGCCGCTGGCCTGATCTGACTTACTTGTTAGCGCTGGTCGCCTTGGCGCTTGCTTCTGGAGCGGCTTTGCCGGCGGCGGCCGTCGCTGCGTCGAAGCTGCTCTGAGCCACATCCGACGCCTGTTTCACGGCTTTCTGAGCGTTTTCGAACACGCTGCCGGCATTCGCCAAACCCGACTTGAAGGCTGCAACCACTGGCTCGGAACCCGCCGGGGCATTCTTGCTGATCGACTCAACAAACTCATTCACCTGCTGGGTGCCCGCCTCAACCTGACGCTCGGTCAGTTTGGCGATGTCCGATTGCGTGCCAACGATCAGCGCTTGTACCTGACGATTGAATTCGGCCAGGCGTTCGGTCTGCGCGCTCGGCTGGGTGAACGACGCCTGCAAATCGGCGAAGCCTTGTGGATCACGTACCGCCAACAGCTTGCGAACACCTTCGAAGTGCTCTTCGGTGGAGTCGCGCAGTGCCTTGAACTGCAACTGGCTCAGTTGCTCAACGCTGGCGAAGACTTTGCCGCTGATTTGCTGCAAAAGGTCGAGGTTGGCTTTCTGAGTGGCTTGCAGTTTTTCCGAGTTGAAAAAAGACATGCTGAAATCTCCTGGTACTGGAAGGCCCATTCAGGCCTGAGGACGCGACAGCGATCCGGGCAGTCGTCGCGTTAGCCTTGATATTGCAGTGCACAAAACTGTTTGGCAACGGATATTTTGTGCAGTGCAAAATAAACGGTACTCCTCTTGTGGTTAATCCCTATAGACTTGGGAAAATCCGATGATCGGCCTAGCCATAGCTAGTCTGGCTGAAGACTCCCTCGCACTATGTCAGGAGATCACGATGGGTCAGGACGAAAATATTGCAGCGCAAGAAGAGGCGCTTTCCTCAGCGACCGGTTTGTTCGAGCACCTGAATCACCTGCAGCGTCTTAATGCTCGCAATGTGTTCGACGCCGTGCAGCAGCGCCAGGCCAAAACCTTCGCGCCGCTCAGCCAAGGCCAACTCAAACAGCCCACGGCGGCTGACTGGCAGGAATATTTCACCGACCTCGGCCAACGCAGCCTGTTGTTCTGGGACACCTTGCGCCAGCGCGGCGACAACACCCTGGCCCACGAACGTGCAGGCTTTCCGCTGTTGCTCAAGTTCGAGCATGAAACCCTGGTCAACGGCGCCGACCTGCCGCGCCCGGTCAACTACTCGCTGTTGCGCATCCTCAGCCATGAGCCCTCCATCGACGGGCAACCGCCGGTGATCATCATCGACCCACGCGGCGGTCATGGTTCGGGCATTGGCGGTTTCAAGCAGGATTCGCTGATCGGTGAAAGCCTGCGCGCCGGGCATCCCACCTACTTCATCGCCTTCAGCCATTCGCCAAGCCCCGGGCAGACCCTGGCGGACATTGTCGAGGCGCAGGCGCATTTCATCGAAGCGGTCAGCGCGCGGCATCCCGCCAGCGCCAAACCGGTGGTGATCGGCAACTGCCAGGCCGGTTGGGCACTGATGGGACTGGCCGCGACCAGACCCGAATTGCCAGGACTGATCATCGTCAATGGCGCGCCGTTGTCGTACTGGGCCGGGGTCAATGGACGCAACCCGATGCGCTACACCGGTGGTTTGCTCGGTGGCGGCTGGATGGCACGTTTGGGCAGCGACCTGGGCAACGAGCGTTTCGACGGCACTTGGCTGGTGAGCAATTTCGAAAACCTCGACCCGGCCAACACTTACTGGGGCAAGTACTACCACCTGTTCAGCGAGGTCGACACGGAAGCCGCGCGCTTCCTCGATTTCGAGCGCTGGTGGGGCAGCCCGACGCTGCTCAACAGCGAAGAAATCGAGATGATTGTCGATGACCTGTTTATCGGCAATCAGCTGTCCGGCGGTTTAGGGCGCAAGAGCAGCGGGCTCGACCTCAAGCGTATCGAAGTGCCGGTGGTGGTGTTCTGTTCCTATGGCGACAACATCACCTCTCCGCAACAGGCGCTGGACTGGATCGCAGATGTGTACCCCAGCGATCTGGCCCTGCAAAACGCCGGGCGCACCATTGTCTATCTGCGTCACGCCAGCATCGGTCACCTGGGGATTTTCGTCTCAGGCGAAGTGGCCCGGCGTGAACATCGCGAACTGCTGGGCGCGGTCGACAGCATCAACGCCCTGCCCGCCGGGCTCTATGAAATGCTGATCGACGATCTGCCCGATTCGCAATATGCCGTGCGTTTTGAAGCCCGGCGCATCGCCGATATTCATGGCGATGGGCAACCGTCTCGTGATGATGATCGCGAGTTTGCGCTGGTCGAGCGCACCTCGGACCTGAATAACACGCTGTACGACGGTTTTGTCCGTCCGTGGCTGCGCCCGTTGATCAGCGAATCCACCGCAGAATTGATCCGCAAAGCCCATCCGTTCCATCAGCAGCAAGCGCTCTGGAGCAGTTCGAACCCGGCGTTGTGGTGGCTGGCCGGCAGCGCGGCGCAGGTGCGCAATGATCGTCGCCCCGCTGCTGCCGCCAATCCATTGCTGGCCTGGCAGGCGTTGTTTTCCAATCAGATCCAGGACGCCTTGAATGGCTATCGCGATCTGCGCGATGCCACCCAGGAACTGTGTTTCTACGGCGTGTATGGCGCGCTCAACAGCTTCGCCGGCAACCCGCCGGAGCGCGATCTTCAGGCGCACGCCGATCAGTACGACAAAGTATTGCTCGAACGCCTGCAAACCGCCCTGCCCCTTGGCGGCCTGATGGAAGCCTTGGTTCGCATCCTGTTCCTGCTGGGCCGTGACAGCGATGCGGCGGGCAAGGCCAACCTGGAAAAACTGCTCGAGCAATTGCAGGTGCTGCTGCAAGACCACAGCGCCGCACCGCTGGACCTTCGCGAAACCCTGCAAACCCAGAAAATGCTGGTGCTCACTCACCCGCAAGAAAGCCTGCGCAGCCTGCCGCTGTTGCTGCCGGAAACCGAGGAACGCCAGCAGGTATTGGCGGCCGTTGCTAATTTGCTGCCGGATTTGCTGAACGAAACCGCAACCGGCCATGCCTTCTGGTGTGAGTTGCACACGCTGCTTGAAGTGCCGTTGCCGGGGTTCGACCTGACTCAGCCGCCCAGTGAAGAAGAAGTGACTGCGCAGCCCGTGCACAAAGCGACCAAGGTCAAGAAAGGTCCGAAAAAGCCTCCGGCCAAATGACCTGAAACGCAATCCCCGTAGCAGCTGCCGAGCTCGCGAGGCTGCGTTCGGCGGCGAAGCCGTCGTGAATTCAGACGACGCGGTGTATCAGGAATATCTCGCAGTCAGGTTTTTACGACGGCTGCGCCGCCGAACGCAGCCTCGCGGTGCTCGGCAGCTGCTACGTCAGATGGGTTCGGCTTCGGTTACGTCAGACCGGTTCGGCTTCTTCAACCTCAAAGGATTCATCCGCCCGGTACTGCCCCGGCGTCATGCCAAACCAGCGGTTGCACGCCTTGTTGAAACTGCTGTGGTCATGAAAACCAAGGAGATAGGCCACATGTTTCATGTTGAAGTGAGAATGGCGCAGGTAGAAGTCCGCCAGTTGCCGGCGCACCGCGTTCTGCACATCCTTGAACTGCGTACCGTCCTTTTCGAGCGAGCGTTGCAGCGTACGCTTGCTGATGTTCAGCGCGGCGGCGATGGATTCCATATCGTATTGCCCCTTGCCCTGGCTCAAACGCTCGCTGATCAAGGCGCGAATCCTGCCGACAATCGAGAAGCCAAACAGCAGGTCCAGTTGCGCTTCGGCAAAACTGTCATGCAGCACCGCCAGTGTCTCGTTGGCCATGCTCAATGGGCGCAGCACTTCCTGGCCGTCGAACAGAATGCTGTCGTAGGCCGCATCAAACTGCAGGTTGCAGCCAAACAGGCGCCGATGTTCGGACGTGTCCGCCGGTTCCGGATAACTGAACTCCACGTTCAGCGGTTGCGGCGAGTTACCGCCCGCCAGCCAGCGGCAAATGCCCATCAACGATGCGAGTGCCGCGTCGACGTATTGCCTGGGTTTGGCCGAGCCGCCCTGATGATGATCGAGGGCGGCCAGTCGATAGTTCTGCTGCTCGGCCATGAAAAACAAACTGAACCCGGTGCCGATCAACGGGCTGAAACGCACCAGCCGTTCGAGGGCACGTTTCAGGTTGAGGCTGGACATCATGGTGTAGCCGACAATCTGAAAGCTGCCGGGATGGAAGTTGCCATAGGCTTTGAGGCCGATGTCCGGATCACCGCTGGCCTGGGCCGCCAGTGTCCACAATTTATAGATCGCCCTGCGCTCGCAAAACGCTCCTGGCAGGTTCGCGAGCCTGATGTCCAGTCCAGCCTCCCGACACAGACTGGCGACATCCAGTCCTTGAGCCGAGAGCGTATTCACCAGCACGCTGGCATAGCCTGAACTCATTCTATACATGGCGTCCTCATTGACCTGTGGAACCGGACATCCTGTCCGGAGCCATTACTGATCTGCGTTGAATCAAAGAATATCGGGCCGCTCAATGGCGAGTGTTGATCCCAGTATAGGTATTCCTCGTTTTTAACCACATTTGGCACCGTTGGACACCACACCGTCACCTCACAACACTTCCCGCAGGCCCCGGCAATACCCAACAATCTCCCCATCTTGCAGCGCAAAAGAAAAAAGGGAAGAAGTCTATGAAGTCGCTTGGTCGTATTGCGTTGGTAACCGGTGGTATGGGTGGGATTGGTACGGCGATCAGTCAGCGTCTTTACAAGGAAGGCTTCAAGGTTGTGGTGGGGTGCAGCGCTGATTCCGCGCGCAAGAATGAGTGGGCCGCGACTCAGTTGGCAGCCGGGTTCGAGTTCGAGTTTGTCTACGGCGACATCACCGACTGGGAATCAACCCGCAAGGCGTTCGAAATGGTCAGGGAAACGGTCGGCCCGGTCGATGTGCTGGTCAACAATGCCGGGATAACCCGGGATGCCTCGTTTCGCAAACTCACCCACGAAGACTGGAATGCGGTAATCGGCACCAACCTGACCGGCCTGTTCAACACCACCAAACAGGTGATTGAAGGCATGTTGAGCAAAGGCTGGGGACGCGTGATCAACATCTCTTCCATCAACGGCCAGCGCGGTCAGTTCGGCCAGACCAACTACAGCGCGGCCAAGGCCGGCATCCACGGCTTCACCATGGCGCTGGCGCGGGAAGTGTCCGCCAAGGGCGTGACCGTCAACACCGTGTCGCCGGGCTACATCCAGACCAGCATGACCGCCGCCATTCGCCCGGACATCCTCGACAGCATGATCGCGGCCACGCCGGTCGGTCGCCTCGGCCAACCCGAGGAAATCGCCTCGATCGTCGCCTGGCTGGCGTCCGATGAGTCGGCCTACAGCACCGGTGCCGACTTCTCGGTCAACGGCGGCATGAACATGCAGTAACCCGCGCGGGGCATGGAGGCCCTGCTGCCGTTCGATACATTCCTGATGAGGTCACGCATGAACGAAGTCGTAATCGTTGCCGCTACTCGTACCGCCATTGGCAGCTTCCAGGGTGCCTTGTCCGCGATTCCGGCCACCGAACTGGGCGCGGCGCTGATTCGCCGCTTGCTCGAACAGACCGGGATTAACGGCGAACAGATCGATGAAGTGATCCTCGGCCAGGTGCTCAGCGCCGGTGCGGGGCAAAACCCGGCCCGCCAGACCGCGATCAAGGCCGGCCTGCCCTTCACCACACCCGCCATGACCTTGAACAAGGTCTGTGGCTCCGGGCTCAAGGCTGTGCAACTGGCCGTCCAGGCGATTCGCTGTGGCGACGCCGAGCTGGTGATCGCCGGCGGCCAGGAAAACATGAGCCTGGCGCCTTACGTCCTGCCCAAGGCCCGCACCGGTTTGCGTTTGGGCCACGCGCAATTGCAGGACAGCGTGATTCAGGACGGTTTGTGGGATGCCTTCAACGACTACCACATGGGCATCACGGCAGAGAATCTGGCGCAGAAATACAGCCTCACCCGTGAACAGCAAGATGCCTTCGCCGCCGCCTCGCAACAGAAGGCTGCGGCGGCCATTGAAGCCGGTTACTTCCAGCGCGAAATCACCCCGATCCTGATTCCCCAGCGCAACGGTGAGCCGCTGGCCTTCGACACCGATGAGCAACCGCGCCCGGACAGCAGCCTCGCGTCCCTGGGCAAACTCAAACCGGCGTTCCAGAAAGACGGCAGCGTCACCGCTGGCAACTCATCGACCCTCAACGATGGCGCCGCCGTGCTGTTGCTGGCCAGTGCCGCCAAAGCCCAGGCGCTGGGATTACCCGTGCTGGCGCGGATCAAGGCTTACGCGAGTGCCGGCGTCGACCCGTCGATCATGGGCATCGGCCCGGTGCCGGCCACCCGCCGCGTGCTGGAAAAGGCCGATTGGAGCCTTGATGATCTGGACCTGATCGAAGCCAATGAAGCCTTCGCCGCGCAGTCACTGGCGGTCGGCAAGGAACTGGGCTGGGACACCAGCAAAGTCAACGTCAACGGCGGTGCAATTGCCCTCGGCCACCCGATCGGCGCATCGGGTGCGCGGATTCTGGTGTCGCTGCTGTTTGAGCTGATCCGTCGCGATGGCCACAAAGGCTTGGCCACGTTGTGCATCGGTGGCGGTCAAGGCGTGAGCCTGGTCATCGAGCGCTAGTCACACCGAACTGCTTGCCTTAGCTACTGACGCGGCACCGTACACGGTGTCGCGCTTTTTTCTGCCCGGTTGATCTTTGTGGGCAAGGAGTTCCATGGATAACAATGCGCACACGTTCAACACTTTCTGGTCTGGCCAGGTTCCGTTCGTTGCTTCCTTTGCAGTGCAACAATTACGCCTGTGGGTCAGCACCAATCCGTGGTTTACAGGGCAGGAATACAACGACTGGTTCGACCTGCCCCGTGGCACCCTCGACAACCTGCAGTCCGACTATCAACTGCAATGGGGCGACCTCGGCCAGCGCCTGATGACCGGCCAGCCGTTCACGTTTGAGGATCGGCGTTTCGCCAGCGGTGCCTGGAGCCAACCGCTGTTTGGTTCGCTGGCGGCGTTTTACCTGCTCAACGCCGGTTTCATGCTGAAGCTGCTGGACAAGCTGCCGATCAAGGACAAAAAACCGCGTCAGCGCCTGCTGTACCTGGTCGAGCAAGCCATCGCTGCCGGGGCGCCGAGCAACTTCCTCGTCAGTAACCCGGATGCCTTGCAACGGGTGGCCGACACCCATGGCGCCAGCCTGATCACGGGGATGCTGCACCTGGCCAACGACCTGCAAGAAGGCAAGATGCGCCAGTGCGACAGCAATGCATTCAAGGTCGGCGTGGATTTGGCCACCACCCCCGGCGAAGTGGTGTTCGAGAACGAACTGTTCCAGCTGATCCAGTACTACCCGCAAACCGAAACCCAGTACCGGCGCCCGGTGTTCGTGGTGCCGCCGTCGATCAACAAGTATTACATCCTCGATTTGCGCCCCGACAACTCAATGATCGGTCACCTGTTGCAGCAAGGGCATCCGGTATTCCTGATGTCCTGGCGCAACTTCGACCAGGCACATGCCAGCACCACGTGGGACGATCTGATCGAAACCGGCATCATCAAAGGCCTGCAAGTCACCCGCGACATCAGCGGCGAGCAACGACCCAATTGCGTCGGCTTCTGCATCGGCGGCACGTTGTTAAGCACGGCGCTGGCGGTACTGGCCGCGCGCGGTGATAAAGACATCGCCAGCGTCAGCCTGCTGACCACTTTCCTCGATTACCTCGACACCGGCCCCATCGACATCTTCGTCGACGAACAACTGGTGGCTTACCGCGAGCGCACCATCGGCGGGAAGGACGGCCCGATCGGCCTGTTCAAGGGCGAGGACATGGGCAATACCTTCTCGCTGCTGCGGCCCAATGATTTGTGGTGGAACTACAACGTCGACAAATACCTCAAGGGCCTGAAGCCGACTGCCCTGGACCTGTTGTTCTGGAACAACGACAGCACCAACCTGCCCGGCCCGATGTACTGCTGGTATTTGCGCCACACCTACCTGCAGAACGACCTGAAATCCGGTGAGCTGGATTGCTGCGGCGTCAAACTCGACCTGCGGGCCATCGAGGCGCCGGCGTACATCCTCGCCACCCACGACGACCATATCGTGCCGTGGAGAAGCGCCTACGCCAGCACCGAATTGCTCGGTGGCACCAAACGTTTCGTGCTCGGGGCCTCGGGGCATATCGCCGGGGTGATCAACCCGCCGGCCAATCAGAAACGTCACTACTGGACCAACAACCGCGTGACCAAAAAACCGGACACCTGGTTCATGAATGCCCAGCAACATCCCGGTAGCTGGTGGAACGACTGGTTCGTCTGGCTGGCCGAACACGCCGGCGAACGCCAGCCTTCGGCGCTGCACACCGGTAATGTGCAATACCCGGCGCTGGAATCGGCACCGGGGCGCTATGTGATGCAATGATCCGCCACCCTGCGCGATAGATGACCATCGCGCAGGGCTCGCAGACAGCACAAAACACAGCACACCCACTCAATATCCCCGCCCGAATCTGCGCAACCATAAGCCTTCACTCACTCCCGTAAGGACCTCGTGATGGCCATTGCAAAAGCAGTTCCCGGCAAAACCCTGCTCACCCCTACCGATCACACCTTGATCATGATCGATCACCAGTCGCAGATGTCCTTTGCGACCAAGTCCATCGATGCCGTGACCCTGCGCAATAACGCCGCACTGGTGGCCAAGGCTGCTCGCGGCTTCAAGGTTTCGACCATTCTCACCACCGTCGCCGAGAAGAGTTTTTCCGGGCCGATCTTCGACGAAATCAAGTCGGTGTTCCCGGAACACAACGTGATCGACCGCACCAGCATGAACACCTGGGAAGACGAGCGCATCGCGGTTGAAGTCAACAAGTTCGGCAAACAGAAAATCGTCCTCGCCGGTCTGTGGACGTCCGTGTGCATCGTCGGCCCGGCACTGTCGGCTATCGATCAGGGTTACGAGGTGTACTTCATCGCCGATGCTTGTGGCGACGTGTCCATCGAAGCCCATGACATGGCGATTCAACGCATGATCCAGCTCGGCGCGCGGCCGATGACTTCGTTGCAATACCTGCTGGAACTGCAACGTGACTGGGCTCGCACCGAGACCTACGAAGAAACCGTGAAAACCTCTATAGCCAACGGCGGCTCGTATGGTCTGGGGCTGATCTACGCGAAAACCATGTTCGGCGCGTCCGAAGGTCATTAAGCATTAACAGCGACTGCGTGATTGTTCGCGCAGTCGCTGCCCCTCGTGGTGATCGAACGATGATGCCTTCTTCGCTAAATCACAGCCTGTGGTGTCGATACTGTTCGCCGGTCATGGGATCGGGTTTCACACGGATCAAAATGTAGGAGCGAGGCTTGCCCGCGAAGACGGTGGCACATTCAACATCGCCGTGTCACACAGACCGCTTTCGCGGGCAAGCCTCGCTCCTACAAGGGGTTCGGCTGCGGTTTCACACCGACCAAAATGTGGGAGCGGGCTTGCTCGCGAAAGCGGCTCTCCAGGCAATATCTCTGTCGACTGATACTCCGCCATCGCGAGCAAGCTCGCTCCCACAGGGGAACTGCGGCGGTCGCAGGATTGGGTTTCACACAGATCAAAATGTAGGAGCGAGGCTTGCCCGCGAAGACGGTGGCACATTCAACATCGTCGTGTCAGACAAACCGCTTTCGCGGGCAAGCCTCGCTCCTACAAGGGGTTCGGCTGCGGTCGCGGGATTGGGTTTTACGCAGGACCAAATGTGGGAATGGCTGCGGCCACAAGATTGGGTTTTTCGCAGGACCAAATGTGGGAGCGAGCTTGCTCGCGATGGCGGTAGGTCAGGCAACATGGCTGTCGACTGACACTCCCCCTTCGCGAGCAAGCCCGCTCCCACCGGTTTGGCCCTGTATTGAATCCAGGGCCGGTGATCGTTCGCTTATTTGACCTGGCGCTGCGGGGCCTTGTGCACCATGGTGTAGGCGTAGTCCACGCCCATGCCGTAGGCGCCGCTGTGTTCGCGTACCAGTTCCATCACGGCGTCATAGGTTTCCTTGTGAGCCCAGTCGCGTTGGTATTCGAGCAGTACTTGTTGCCAGGTCACCGGCACCGCGCCGGCCTGGATCATCCGTTGCACGGACATGTCGTGGGCTTCCTTGGTGGTTCCGCCGGACGCGTCGGTGACGATGTACACCTCGTAGCCTTCAGCCAGGGCTTCCAGCGCCGGGAAGTTCAGGCAGACCTCAGTCCACAGTGCCGCCATGATCAGCTTTTTTCGCCCGGTGGCTTTGACCGCGGCGACCAGCGCCTTGTCTTCCCAGGAGTTCATCGAGGTGCGCTCGATTGGCTGTTGTTCCGGGAACACACCAAGCAATTCCGGCCAGATGAAACCGCTGAAGCTTTCGGTTTCCACCGAGGTCAGGATGGTCGGCACGTTAAAGATCTTCGCCGTCTTGGCCAGGGCCACGGTGTTGTTCTTCAGGGTCTGGCGATCAATCGATTGCACGCCGAAGGACATCTGCGGCTGGTGGTCGATCAGGATCAGGGCGGAGTTGGTTGGGTTGAGCAATTCACGGATGGACATGGCGAGTTCCTTTTGATGTCGATGAGTTCTGTTTAATGGGTTAGTCGCTGTTTGTTGGCGGCTTGGTTGCTAATTTAGGCGCTAGTCATAAAAGGAACAATTCCCTAAAATCGGGAATCATTGATTCCAAATTGGGGACAATCCTTGGATCGTATCGAATGCATGCGCGCGTTTATCGTGACCGTCGGTGAAAACGGCTTCGCTGCCGCAGCCCGGGCGATGGATGTACCGCGCTCTAAAGTCAGCAAACAGATTCAGGCACTGGAAGAGGCGATCGGCGTGCAATTGCTGCAACGCACCACCCGCAGCCTGCACCTGACCGAGGCCGGCGCCGAGTATTACGATGCAGCGCGGGAGCTGATCGCCTCGTTGGATGAAGCCGAACAACGGGCCCGTGATGGCGTCGGTGAATTGCGTGGCGTGCTGCGGATCAACGCGCCGATGTCCTTCGGGTTGCGGCGTCTCGGGCCGCTGATCCCGGTGTTCCATGAGCTGCACCCGAACATAGAGTTGCAACTGGTGCTGAGTGATCAGCAAGTGGACCCGGTGCGCGGCGGTTTCGACGTAACGCTGCGGATTGCGAGCATGCCCGACTCATCCATGGTCGCCCGCCTGCTGGCCCCGGCGCCGCGCATCATGGTGGCCTCGCCGGCCTACCTGAAACGTGCCGGCACGCCACACGTGCCCAAGGACCTGACCCACCATCAATGCTTGAACTACGGCTATCTGCAAAGCGGCGTCAGCCTGCAATTGAGCAACGGCAAGGACACGCAACGGGTCAACGTCACCGGGCCGTTGCACGCCAACAACGGCGACTTGCTCGCCCAGGCCGCCGAAGCCGGCATGGGCATCGCCCTGCTCCCGGATTTCATTCTCGAAGAGGCCCTGGCGGCGGGTCGACTGGTGTCGGTGCTGTGCGAATGGCAGGCGCCGCCGATCACCATCAACGCGGTCTACCCGTCAGCGCGACGCGTGCCGCAGAAGACCCGCACGTTTATTGATTTCCTGATCAAGGAATTGGCACCACGATCAGACTGAAGCAAGCGCCCAGCACCGATTTGTCGCGTGAATGCCGTCTGCTATTCCAAATCAAGCTTAAAAACTGTCAGATCTGACAGTTCACTGATTCTTGACCGAGTGGGAAAATCCCTGCAGCCCAGTCATCTGGATCGGGTGGAGGCTCACGGGGAAAGGAATCATGGAGCATATTGTTGATTTGCACGGTACTGCCCAAACCGATCAAGACGCACGAAACAAGGCTTCGCAGGTGCTCGCCAAACGAGGTTTTCGGGTGGAGATCTCAAAGGTGGAGATGCATCCAGAAGCGGGTGCGGCAACCGTTTCCTATCTGTACGAACAAGATCCGGGCAATGATCCTGATCGTAATCGGAACGCAAGTTGATATGAGTGTGTCTTGGCCCCGTTGAAACTGGCGGAAGGCAGCCGGAGTCGAACCTGCCCGGGAACGGATGCCGTCCCCAACCGGGTTTGAAGCCCGGCCGCGCCACCGGGCGCGATTGCCTTCCTTATTCGTTGGCCTGAGCCAGTGCACTGTCGAGGCGGATCTGGCGTCGATCACCAAGGCGTCGGGTCAGGCCGATCCGGTCGAAGTACTCAAGAAGCTGCACGCTGCGCTTGCGCCCCAAACCCACCGCATCGCGAAACGCGGCGACCTCGACCACCGGGTTTTCACCGGCCAGTTGCAACAGCATAGCCGCCAATCGGCGCAGCGCCGCGTCGGTGTAGAACAGGTCGCGCACCACTTGATGCAACAGCCCGAGACGCGCCATTTTACGCAGCAGCAGGCGCACCGCCACTTCGTCATGTCCCAGGTCTCGCACCCACGGCGGATTGAAACCGGCCTGTTCAAAGGTTGGCTGCAATTGTTGCCACAAGGCTTCGTCGTCGGCACTCAGGCGCACTTGATGATCGGGCAGATGCAGCCACGGTCTACTGCTGAGCACCACGCCGCTGGCCAGTAACTCGTCGAGCAAACTGATGAACGTCGGACGGTCGAGCACGGAGCCCGAGAACCGGCGCAGGCGATCGCGGTCCGGGCCCATTTGATCCGGTTCCAGTTGATGGAAGCGTGCGAGGTGTTGCAGCAGCGGCGGTTTGAAAGATTCCCAGCGTTCGGCGCTGAATAACAGCGGGCCTTGGCGAGTGCTGATAAGGCGCACGTCGTCGGGCAAAACCCAGCTATTGCGCGGACGGTTGAACTGACGTTCGAGGCGTTGCGGATCAAGTCCAGTGTCGCTGTGGGCCAGCAGCGCAGGCATGACCGATTCAAGACTGTCGCTGCTGGCGAGCGCCTGTAGCTGCGCCAATCGCTCGGGACTGCGGCGATGGCGGCTCGGTGCAAACGGATCGAGCACCCGACCACCACCGAGGGTGCGCTGGGCGCTTTGGTCGCGCAGGATCAGCGGATCGCCCTTCACCGCATGCACCGGCGCGTTCAACAGCAACTGCGCGAACATCCGCTCGCCGGGTGCCAGGCTCGGGCCTTCCAGCAATGCCACGCGCCCGGTCACGTCTTGCGTGCCGAGGTGCACGTGCACCGGGTGAAAGTGCGCAAACGCAATGACTTCGCTGGGCAACAGGCGCATCTCGATATCCAGCCGCTGGGTTGGCGCGTGCAACCACTCGGCGAGCAGCCATTGGCCACGGTGAATCTGCTCCAGATTCAGGCGTTCGGCGCTCAGGTTCAACGCCACCCGTTGCCCGGCGAAGGCATGGTCGGCAGCTTGATTCTGCGCATGCAGCCCGCGCACTCGAACCGGTTTACCCATCGGCCCGAGCAGCAACGTATCGCCCACGGCCACCGAACCCGACAACGCCGTACCCGTCACCACAATACCGGCGCCGGCAACGCTGAACGCTCGATCAATCGCCAGCCGAAACCCGCCGCTTTTGCTGCGTTGCAGGACGTGTTTTTGCTCAGCGAGCAGCGCTTCACGCAATGCCCCAACGCCCTCGCCGGTGACACTCGACAATGCGAACTGCGGAGCGTCTGCATAGGGGCCGGGCGCAAGCAACGCATGGCTCTGTACGCGAACTTCCTCGACGCGCGCAGGCTCAACCCGATCACACTTGGTAATCGCCACCAACGCCCGAGGAATCCCCAGCAACTCGACAATCGCCAGATGCTCGCGGGTCTGGGGCATCACGCCGTCATCCGCCGCCACCACCAACAGCACCAGATCGATCCCTTGCGCCCCGGCGAGCATGTTGTGGGTGAAGCGCTCATGCCCCGGCACGTCGATAAATCCGGTCAACTCCGCCCCCGGCTCCAGCGCCGCGTAGAGATAACCGAGGTCGATAGTCATGCCACGCTCACGCTCTTCGCGACGCCGATCCCCCGCCTGGCCGGTCAGCGCCTCCAGCAACAACGTCTTGCCGTGGTCAATGTGCCCGGCCGTACCGACAATCACCCTTCCCTTCCTTTCAGTTGATCAAGCTGCGCGAGCCACGCCGCTTCGTCGTCCAGTTGCCGCAAGTCCAGCCACAACGCGTCGTCATCGATGCGACCGAGCACCGGAATCGGCAAGCTGCGGAGTGCTGCTTCCAGCCCATTCAAGGTTCGACCGCGCAAGCGTTTGGAAGCCACCGGCCGCAGGCACAACGCCGCACTCGGCAAGCGCGCCACCGGTTGGCTGCCGCTGCCGATCATGCCCAGTGCCGGCACCGCGCTGACATTCCAGCCTTCGCCCAACACCCGCGCCAATGAGGGTTGCAGGCGTTCGGCTTGAGCGAGGATGTCGGCTTGAGGTCGGGTCAACAGGCGCAGGCTCGGCAAGCGTTCGGCAAGTCGATCAGGGTCGCGGTACAAACCCAGCACCGCTTCCATCGCCGCCAAGGTCAGTTTGTCGACCCGTAGCGCACGCTTGAGCGGGTTTTTCTTGATCTTCGCGATCAAGTCCTTGCGCCCGACAATCAGCCCGGCCTGCGGACCGCCGAGCAACTTGTCGCCACTAAACGTGACGATGTCCGCGCCATCCAGCAGCGCCTGGCGCACCGTCGGCTCAGCCGGCAGGCCCCAACGGGTCAAATCCAGCAAACTGCCGCTGCCCAGGTCTTCCAGTAGCGGCAACGCATGCTTGTGCGCCAACTCGGCCAGTTCCGCCGTCGGCACGCGGGTGGTGAATCCGGAGATGGCGTAGTTGCTCGCGTGCACGCGCATGATCAAGCCACTGCGCAGGCCGATAACCGCTTCATAGTCCCTGGCGTGGGTGCGATTGGTGGTGCCGACTTCAACCAGTTTCACCCCGGCTCGGGCCATGATGTCGGGGATGCGAAACGCACCACCGATCTCAATCAGCTCACCCCGAGAGATGATGCCTTCCTTGCGCGCACCCAGGCTGTTGAGGGTCAGCAACACGGCAGCGGCGTTATTGTTGACCACCGTCACCGCTTCGGCACCGGTCAACTCGCGGATCAGGCCTTCAATCAGGTCGTCACGGTCGCCGCGCTTGCCGCTGTGCAGGTCGAATTCCAGATTGATTGGGTAGCGCGCCGCCATTTGCACGGCTTCGATGGCTTCGTCCGGCAACAGCGCGCGCCCAAGATTGGTGTGCAAAACCGTGCCGGTGAGGTTGAACACCCGGCGCACATGGCTGCGATGTTGCGCTATCAGGCGTTCACCTGCGCGGCCCGCGAGCACTTCAGGCGCGATCTCGACCGCCGCCAGTTGTCCCGACAAAACCGGTTCGCGCAGGTCATCGAGCAACTGCCGCAGACTCGCCAGCAATGCATCCCGGCCGTAGCGCTCAGCCAGCGGCCGGCACGCCGGATGGCGCAATAAACTGTCGATGGAAGGCAGGCGCAGGTTGGACATCGGTAACTCCGTAAAGCAATGAACCGTCGCGCCTGAGTGTAGACGTTGGGTTCATTCGCCTCCGGGAGCCAACAACAGATTCGGCGCCAGGCGCTGATAGCCTTCCTGCTCCAGCCGCATATCCAGCAGCAGGCTGGTCAGGTCGGTCGACAACGGCTCGGCCTCGGCATCGTTTTCCAGATACAGCAGTTTCAGATAGCTGTTGCAGCCAGGGCAGACTTCCGCACGCAGCGGTGCCTGATCTGCTGCGTAGCGATCATCGTCGAGACTGACGTATTCCAGACCTTTGCTTTGCTCGCAATACACGCACTTGACCCGCACCACATGCCATTCACAGGCACACAGCGAACACACCAGATAGCGCAAACCGTTGAACTTGCCACGATGGCGAATCACCCCGGCCATCGCCGGTGACCCACAGGCCGGGCATTGGCTGAGACTGTCGCCGGGCTTGAGATCCAGGTTCGGCGTGTCCAGCAACCAATGACTCCACGCCACTTGCAACGCCGCGCCGAGAAACGGCACCACCGCCGCCGGCAGCAAGCTGAATTGACCGCTGACCAACGCAACCGCCCAGGCCTTGAGCTGACCGGGATTGGCACCGAGCAACGTGTTGATCGCACTTTTGACCGCTGTGTCTGGCGGTGGCTTATAGCGCAACAACAGCGCGTATAGAAACGGCAACCAATCCTCCTCACGCACCAGACTGTCAGCGGCGAACGGCGGCAAACCGTGCTGCTGGCAGACGCTCAACCGTTCGGCGTCTGGCAGCTCATCAACCGGCAGGTCATCCAGCATTTCCTGTTGCAGATGACACAACCCGGCCATCAGTCGCAGGTAATCAGCGAGCGGATGCCCCTCGGCCAACCGCTCCAGCCCCTGCGCGCGCAAAGTGAACAGGTTGCGCGGTGGCAAGTGCAGAAACGGCGGCGAACTGGCCGCCGCTTCAATCTGTCCTGGCTCAAGAATCGTCGCCATGGGCTTATCCTTTTCTGATCGGTCGGTCGGGGTCTTCGTCGCGGGTCACTTCGCGATACCAGAGCTCATGGTGCTTCTTCGCCCAGGCGCGGCTGACCCAACCGTGGACCATGGCGCTGATCGAGCCCTTGATCCAGATCCCGGCGTAGATGTGAACGATGATGCTCAACACCAGCACAAACCCCGCCAGCGCATGCAACAGCATGGCCCAGCGAATCGTGGTGATGCCGAAATACACGCTGAAGTACGCGCGCCAAATCACCAACCCCGTGAACAACAACCCTAACATGCATAACAGCAGCGTCCAGAACAGCAGCTTCTGCCCGGGGTTGTACTTGCCAATCGGTGGCACGCCTTCCTCTTCATTCTTGATCACCCGGTCGATGCGCTTGAGCCACAGCCCATCGTTGCGAATGAAGAAGTTGGCCCGCCAGAAACGAATCACCAAGCCGAGGAACAGCACAAACATCAGCACGCCCATGAACGGATGCAAAATCCGCGTCCACGGCCCGCCGCCAAACAGGTTGCTCAGCCAGAACAGCGCCGGATGAAACAACGCCAGCCCGGACAGTGCGGCCATGAAAAACAGGATCGCTACCAGCCAGTGATTGGTTCGCTGGTTGGCGGTGTAGCGCAGGATCTGCTTGCGGATCATGGTCTGTTCTCCCCGCGCGGATCAAAGGTGTGCACCGATGGATCGACCTCGTGCACCGCCGGATCCTTGAACGGTGGCAACTCATCCTCTTCCACAATCTGCGGCCCGATACGCACGTAATGGAAGAACCCGGCCAGCACCGCCAACCCCATCGCCAGTAAGCCCAAGGGTTTGCTCACGCCTTTCCACAAGCCCACCAACGGGCTGATTTCCGGGTCCTTCGCCAGCCCGGCGTACAGTTGCGGCGTGTCGGCATGGTGCAGCACGTACATCACGTGGGTGCCGCCAACCCCGGCCGGGTCGTACAGGCCGGCGTTCTCAAAGCCACGGCTCTTGAGATCGACGATACGCTCGGCGGCGTGTTCCTTCATATCGTCCTTGGTGCCAAAAACGATCGCGCCGGTCGGGCAGGTTTTCACGCAGGCCGGTTCCAGGCCTACAGCGACCCGGTCCGAACACAGCGTGCACTTATAGGCCTTGTGATCTTTTTGCGAGATACGCGGGATGTTGAACGGGCAACCGGTGATGCAATAACCGCAGCCGATGCAATGGTCCTGGTCGAAATCGACGATGCCATTGGCGTGTTTGATGATCGCCCCCGGACTCGGGCACGCCGCCAGGCAACCGGGCTCGGCGCAGTGCATGCAGCCGTCCTTGCGGATCAGCCATTCAAGGTTGCCGGCGTCGGTTTCGTGCTCGGTAAAGCGCATCAGTGTCCAGGTTTCCGCCGTCAGGTCCTGGGGATTGTCGTAGGTGCCGAGATTGTGGCCGACGTCGTCGCGCAACTCGTTCCATTCCGAGCAGGCGACCTGGCACGCCTTGCAGCCGATGCACTTGGTGGTGTCGATCAGCTTCGCCACTTCCTCCTGATTACGCGCCGAGGGTGGCACGGTGGTGGTGGCCGAACGGGCGATGATGTCTTGGCTGGCCATTTAGACTTTCTCCACGTTGACCAGGAATGACTTGGATTCCGGGGTCTGAGTGTTGCCATCGCCGAGGAACGGCACCAGGGTGTTGGTCAGGTAACCGTGACGCGTCAACCCGGTGAATCCCCAATGCAACGGGATCCCGATCTGGTGCACCAC
Organism: Pseudomonas sp. NPDC087342; assembly: GCF_044744265.1. NCBI lineage: Bacteria > Pseudomonadati > Pseudomonadota > Gammaproteobacteria > Pseudomonadales > Pseudomonadaceae > Pseudomonas > Pseudomonas sp. NPDC087342. The sequence goes on along the minus strand of NZ_JBIUXZ010000001.1, from coordinate 827,040 downwards.
CTGGCCGTTGACCTGTAGCGGACGAATGCGCTTGGTCACCACCGCCACCGCCTCGATAAAGCCACGCTTGCTGCTGACCCGCACCTTGTCGCCGGCGACGATGCCCTTCTCTTTCGCCAGCACTTCGCCGATCTCGACGAACTGCTCCGGCTGCGCGATCGCGTTGAGCTTGCAGTGCTTGCTCCAGAAGTGGAAATGCTCGGTCAGCCGATAACTCGTCGCGGCGTACGGATAATCCTTGGCCACGCCGAGGGTGTCCCACACCGAGTCGAAGATCCGCGCCGCCGGGTTGCTGGTGGCTTTTTTGTTGTTCGGGTGCAGCGGGTTGATGCCGATCGGGGTTTCGAACGGCTCGTAGTGCTCGGGGAATGGCCCTTCGTTCATCTTGTCCACGGCGAAGAACCGCGCCACGCCTTCGGGGTTCATGATGAACGGGTTCATCCCGGCGTCCGGTGCCGAATCGACCTTGAAGTCCGGCACATCGGTGCCGCCCCAGGCCTTGCCGTTCCACCACACCAGGCGTTTTTTCTCGTCCCATGGCTTGCCCTGCGGATCAGCTGAAGCGCGGTTGTAGAGAATCCGTCGATTCGCTGGCCAGGCCCAGGCCCAGCCGAGGTGCTGTTTCATGCCATACGGATCGCTGTTGTCGCGGCGGGCCATCTGGTTACCGCTTTCGGTCCAGCTGCCACAGAAAATCCAGCAGCCGGACGCGGTGCTGCCGTCGTCCTTGAGCTGGGCGAAACCGGCCAGCTGTGAATTGCCCTTGATCGCCGCGCCGGTGGCATCGGTGAAATCGGTGGTGGCAACGCCGTTGATTTCCCTGGCCAGTTCTTCCGGCGATGGTTCGTCGGGGATCTTGTACGGCCAGGACAGTTTCAGGATCGGCTCGGGATAGGCCCCGCCCTCCGCCTGATAGCGTTTGCGCAGGCGCAGGAACAACTCGCCCATGATCTTGATATCGGTCAGCGCTTCACCCGGTCCGTCGGCGCCTTTCCAGTGCCATTGCAGCCAGCGACTGCTGTTGACCAGCGAGCCGTCCTCTTCGGCGAAACAGGTGGTGGGCAGGCGAATGACTTCGGTCTGGATATCGGCGCTGGTCACGTCGTTGTACGGCCCGACGTTTTTCCAGAACTCCGAAGTCTCGGTGGACAGCGGGTCCATCACCACCAGCCATTTGAGCTTGGCCAGTGCCGCCATCACGCGGTTTTTGTCCGGCAACGCGGCAATCGGGTTGAAGCCCTGGCACATGTAGCCGTTGACCTTGCCCTGGCCCATCAGGTCGAACATTTTCAGGATGTCGTAGTTGGGGATGTCGAGTTTCGGCAGGTAGTCGTAGGCCCAGTGGTTCTCGGCGGTGGCGTTGTTGCCGTACCAGGATTTCATCAGGCTGACGTGGAACTTGCTGTAGTTCTGCCAGTACGACAGCTGCCCCGGCCGCAAGGGTTTTTGCGTGCGTTTGGTGATGTAGGCGTCGTAGTCCTGCTCGGCGTCCAGGCCCAGGGTCAGGTAACCGGGCAGCGAGTTGGAGAGCAAGCCGAGGTCAGTCAGGCCCTGAATGTTCGAGTGCCCACGCAACGCGTTGACCCCGCCGCCGGGCATGCCGACGTTGCCCAGCAGCAGTTGCACCATCGCCGCGCTGCGGATGATTTGCGAACCGATGGAGTGCTGGGTCCAGCCCAAAGCATAAAGAATCGTCATGGTCTTGCCCGGTTGCGAGCAAGTGGCGATCTCTTCCCAGATTTTCTTGATTGCATCCACCGGCATGCCGCAGATCTGGCTGGCCAGGTCGATGTTGTAGCGGCTGTAGTGGGTTTTCATCAGTTGATAGACGCATTGCGGGTCTTGCAGGGTCGGGTCGACCTTGGCAAAACCGTCCTCGCCGATTTCATAGCCCCAGCCGGACTTGTCGGTGTACAGACGCTTGGCCACGTCGTAGCCGCTGAAAATCCCGTCCTCGAAGCCGTACCCGGCTTTGACGATGAACGATACATCGGTGTAGTTGCGCACGTACTCGTGCTGGATCTTGTCTTCGGTCAGCAGGTAGTTAATCAGCCCGCCCATGAAGGCAATGTCGGTGCCGGTGCGGATCGGTGCGTAATAGTCGGCCACGGACGCGGTGCGGGTGAATCGCGGATCGACCACGACCAGTCGCGCCTTGTTGTGCGCCTTGGCTTCGGTCACCCATTTGAAACCGCACGGGTGCGCTTCTGCTGCGTTGCCGCCCATCACCAGGATCAGGTTCGCGTTGGCGATATCGGTCCAGGTATTGGTCATGGCACCACGGCCGTACGTCGGGGCAAGACTTGCCACCGTCGGACCGTGTCAGACACGCGCCTGGTTATCGAACCCCAGCATGCCGAGACTGCGGATCACCTTGTGGGTGATGTAGCCCGCTTCGTTGGACGCCGCCGACGCTGCGAGGAACCCGGTGGTCAGCCAGCGATTCACCGTTTGGCCCTGGGCGTTCTTCTCGATGAAATTGGCGTCGCGGTCGGCCTTCATCAGGTCGGCCACGCGGTCCAGCGCTTCGTCCCAGGAGATCCGCGTCCATTCTGTGCTGCCCGGCTTGCGCACTTGCGGGTATTGCAAGCGGCTGGGGCTGTGAATGAAGTCCAGCAGGCCCGCGCCTTTCGGACACAAGGTGCCGCGGTTGACCGGGTGATCGGCGTCGCCTTCGATGTGGATGATGCTCTGGGCGACGTTCTTGGCCTGGTCGCCCTGGCTATACATGATCAAGCCGCAACCCACCGAGCAGTACGGGCAGGTGTTGCGGGTTTCATGGGTGTGGGCGAGTTTGAAATGACGCACTTGCTCGGCAAAGGCCGGCGCCGGGAGCATGCCCAGCGCGCCAAGGCTCGAGCCCGCAAGGCCGATACCGGCGACCTTGAAGAACTGACGACGGTTGAGATCCATCGTGCACTCCTTTTTTCTGGACAAATACATTTCAAACTCTAGGCCAGTGAAACGGCGGCCCAGATGAAAACCGACCGTCGGCACACAACCAATCCCCCTGTGGGAGCGAGCTTGCTCGCGATGGCGCCAGGTCAGTCAACAATGATGTTGAATATGAGATGGCTATCGCGAGCAAGCTCGCTCCCACATGGGTCGGCGGCTTATCATGCCGCCATGATTAACCCCCACCCATTATGAGACTGAGCATGACCTTCGATTTCGATCAGGTGTTCGACCGCCACGCAACCGGCAGTACCAAATGGAGCCGTTACCCGGCCGACGTGTTGCCGATGTGGGTCGCGGACATGGATTTCGCCGCGCCGCCGGTGATTATCCAGGCCCTGCAAAAACGCCTGGAACACCCGTTGCTCGGCTACAGCGTGGCCCCGGACAACCTGCGCGATGCGATCGTCGCCGATCTCTGGAACAAATACGCCTGGCGCGTCCAGCCGCAGGAAATCGTGTTTCTGCCGGGTGTGGAATCGGGTTTCAACATGGCGCTGAATGCGCTGGTGCAGCCGCAACAGAACGTCGTGGTGCAGACCCCAAACTACCCTCCGCTGCGCCACGCGCCGGGACATTGGGGCTTGAACAAGGTTGAGCTGGAATTTGACGCCCAGGCCGACGGTTCCTACGCAACGCCGCTGGAAGCATTGCGCGAATCCCTGAGCGGTGGCGGCGCGCTGTTGCTGAGCAATCCGCACAACCCGCTGGGCAAGGTGTTCCCGCGCGAAGAACTGCAAGCCGTGGCGGATATTTGCCTGCAACAGGACGCCTGGATCATCTCCGACGAGATCCACGCCGAGCTGTGTTACGACGGGCGCGTACACATTCCTACCGCCTCGCTGAGCGCGGAAGTCGCCAAACGTACCATCACCCTGATGTCGGCGAGCAAGGCGTACAACATCGCCGGTTTGAAGACCTCGTTCATGATCATTCAGGATCCGGCGCTGCTGTCGCGGGTCAACCATGCCCGTTGCGGTCTGGTGGACAGCGTCAACCCGCTGGGCCTGGAAGCTACGCGTGTGGCCTACACCGAAGGCGGTCCGTGGCTTGCTGAACTGATGACCTATCTGCACGGCAACCGTGACTATCTGGTGAACGCGGTTCGTACGCGACTGCCGGGCGTGACCATCAACGTGCCACAAGGCACTTACCTGGCATGGCTAGATTGCTCCGCGCTGGGGCTGGACGATCCGCAGCGGTTCTTCCTTGAACAGGCCAAGGTCGGCTTGAGCGCCGGTCTGGATTTCGGTGATCACAGCAAACAGTTCGTGCGCCTGAACTTCGGCTGCCCACGGGCATTGCTGGAAGAAGGGATTGCGCGGATGCAGCGCAGCCTGAAGGCCTGACACCACCCCCCTGTAGGAGCGAGGCTTGCCCGCGAAGACGGCAGTCCAGTCAATATTGATGTTGACTGATAGACCGCCTTCGCGGGCAAGCCTCGCTCCTACAAGGGCATCGGCGTGCATGCTTAATCTCATCTGAAATCCAACCGAACTCCACGCAAAAGGCCAGGGTCAACCCTCCAGGAGCGGCATCCGCCCTCGCCTTTTTTGCCTTGAGACTGGAGATCGATGATGACTGACTACCCAAAACCGCCCTTCGCGAAACAGGCCCAACCCGTACCCGGCTCGCAAAAGAAAATGGACCCGTATCCCGACTGCGGCGAGCAGAGCTATAAGGGCTCCGGCCGACTGGAAGGCAAGATCGCCCTGATCACCGGCGGCGACAGCGGTATCGGGCGCGCCGTGGCGATTGCCTTTGCCCGGGAAGGCGCCGACGTGGCCATCGCCTACCTGAATGAACACGAAGACGCCGAGGAAACCGCGCGCTGGGTCGAACAGGCCGGGCGTCAGTGCCTGCTGCTGCCCGGCGATCTGGCGCAAAAAGCCCAGTGCTACGACATTGTCAGCAAGACCGTCGAGCGCTTTGGCCACATCGACGTGCTGGTCAACAACGCCGCGTTCCAGATGACCCACCAGAATTTCGAAGACATTCCCGACGAAGAATGGGTGATGACCTTCGACGTCAACATCACCGCTATCTTCAGGATCTGCCAGGCAGCGCTGAAGCACATGAAGTCCGGTGGCTCGATCATCAACACCAGTTCGGTCAACTCCGACATGCCCAAACCGACCCTCCTGCCCTACGCCACCACCAAGGGTGCCATCGCCAATTTCACTGGCGGACTGGCGCAGATGCTCGGGCCGAAAGGCATCCGGGTGAACAGCGTGGCGCCCGGTCCGATCTGGACGCCGCTGATCGTCTCAACCATGACCGATGAAGAAGTGCAGAACTTTGGCGGCGAAACACCGCTCGGCCGGCCGGGACAACCGGTGGAAGTCGCGCCGATTTATGTGCTGCTGGCCTCGGACGAAGCCAGCTACATCACCGGTCAGCGCTACGGCGTGACGGGTGGCAAACCGATCCTTTAAATGGAACCAGCCGACCCCTGCAGAACTCAACTCATTACAGGCCTGCCCACGGCGGGCCCACCCAGCGAGAATACGGAATGAGCTTCACTTTATGGGTGGCTGTATTGGGTGCGGTGCTGTTGACGCTGGCGCTGACGTCGTCGTTTCTGCGCTGGATGCCGGTGACCACTTCAGCCGTCTGCTTGGCGTTGGGAGTGGGCATCGGTCCGGCGGGCATGAATTTGCTCAAGCTGGACATCAAGGACGCGTCAAACTGGATGGAGCACCTGACGGAAGTCGCAGTGCTCTTTTCGCTGTTTGTCTGCGGCTTGAAGCTGCGTCTGCCGCTCAGGGATCGCAGGTGGCGAGTCGCGTTCGGGCTCGCCGGGCCAGTGATGCTGCTGAGTATTGCTGGCGTGAGCCTGTTGCTGCACTACGGCCTGGATCTGCCGTGGGGGCCGTCGATGTTGATCGGCGCAATCCTCGCACCGACCGATCCGGTGCTGGCAGCGCTGGTGCAGGTCAATGACGCCAAGGACTACGACCCGGTGCGCTTCGGGCTCTCGGGTGAGGCAGGTCTGAACGACGGCGTTGCGTTTCCTTTCGTGATCCTCGGTTTGCTGTTTCTACAGCAGAGCGGCAGTTCAAGCGCCTGGCTCGATGACTGGGCTTTGAAAAGCCTGTTGTGGGCGGTGCCCGCCGGGTTGCTGACCGGTTATTGGATGGGCCACGGCATCGGTCGCGTGACGTTGTCGATGCGCATCCGCAATGCCGACAGCACCTTCTCCCCCAATGATTACCTGACCCTGGCGCTGATCGCCCTGGCCTATGTGGCGGCCGAATCGATTCACGGCTACGGCTTCCTGTCGGTGTTCGCCGCAGGTTTGGGCCTGCGCCAAGCGGAGGTCAAATCCACCGGCGACACCCAGACCCCGGCCGAGCACTTGGTGCAACCGGTGGTCGGCCATCAGAACGTCGAGCCCGAGGCAGCGGTGCATGGTGATGTCGCCAACCTGGAAGACACCCAGGTCGCGGCCGGCATCATGATGGGCGACATGCTCGCCTTCGGCAGCCTGGTGGAACGGGCCATGGAAGTGTTTTTGGTGACGCTGCTCGGGGTGGTGCTGGTGGCGCATTGGGACTGGCGCGCGCTGGTGATTGCGGCGGTGCTGTTCTGCGCGATTCGGCCCTTGAGCGTGTGGCTTATTCCCTGGGGAGGCCTGCTCGACCGGCGGCAACGTTCATTGATCGGCTGGTTCGGGATTCGCGGCATCGGTAGCTTTTATTACCTGTTCTACGCGCTGAACCATGATCTCCCACCGTCCGTTGCGACCCTGTGTACTGACCTGACGCTGTCAGTGGTGGCGTTGAGCATCCTGATTCATGGCATCAGCACTCAGCCGATGCTGGCTTGGTATGAGCGTAAAACTCATCCAAAAAACTGATTGATTTTTACGATAGCTAGCTATGTATCCATCCATTTTCCAACCCGAAAATAATGAAATTACTTAGGGGGGCATGCAGTCACAACTGTATCCAGCCGTTGTGGCTACTTCCAAAAAAGAGGTTAACGTTATGCAGTATTCGGCCCCGGTGAACCCAGATGCATGCCGCGACTTTGCACTCGAATGTAATCGCCAGTTGTTCGAGGACGCGCATCTGTTGAGCCAGGAGGCCTTTGAACTGCTGGAGAAAGCCGAGCTGGATGCCGAATTGTTCACCCATTACCAGGCCCTGCGGTACAAGGCTGATATGAAATTCGAAGAAGCGATCGATCATCTGCGTTTGATCGAGGAAGAGTTTCCGTCGGCAGAAAGGTTGGCTTTGCTGCGCTCGAAATCGTCTGGCGAGGGTTTTGATTCGCGGGCTTGAGCCAGTAAAAAAGATCGCCGCCTTCGGTAGGAGCTACCGAAAGCGGCGATCTTTTTATTTCAGGGCCGCGATTTGCACTGAGCAGCCTCGTCAATTCATGCACCTTGCACGGCAAATATATTAAACCGTCCTTCCAAGCCATTGTTTTAAAACGGCTTTTATCTCAACTAAAATCAGGCACAGGAAATGCTCTTGAACTGTAAGCGACTGACGGCAACCCGATCGTCTGCGCTGCCCAGTGATTAAACCAAGAGGTTCGACCATGAACGCCATTGACCTGTTGAAAGCCGACCACGAACGCGTAAAAGGTATCCTCGGCCAGTTGAGTGAGTCCACGGAGCGCGCAGTCAAAAAACGTACGGAGTTGATCGCCAAGCTGGAAATGGAGATCACCATCCACACGCGTCTGGAAGAGGAAGTGCTCTACCCCGCCTACAAGAAGGCCGGTGGCAAAGAACAGGAAGTCATGTACTACGAAGCCAAGGAAGAACACCGGACCGTGGATTCCCTGGTGCTGCCAGACCTGAAAACCACCGATCCTTCGACACCCGAGTTCTCGGGCCGGGTGAAAGTGGTCAAGGAACTGCTGGAACACCACATCGAGGAAGAAGAAACCGAGATGTTCCCGCAAGCCAAAAAGCTGCTGGGCAAAGCCACATTGGAAGAACTGGGGCAGCAAATGGAAATGCTCAAGGTTCAATACAAGAAAGAAATGACGGCGGCTAATCTGGCGGCTTGATGCTGGCACGCTCAACCTGTGCTGAGGGGGCTTGCTGTGGCGAGGGGGCTTGCTCCCGTTGGACTGCGCAGCAGTCCCCTTCTTCTTGGGGCCGCTTCGCAGCCCGACGGGGGCAAGCCCCCTCGCCACAACCGCGTTTCACCAAGAAAATTATTCAACCCCCAGGATTAGTGACCTGGATGTAGAACGAGTAACTGCCCAGCAACATCCAGAACGTTGCAAAAATCCACGGCGTGCGCACCGAGAACAACAGCGACTTGCGATAGCCCTTGTGGCTCGACTCCGTTTCTGCGAACAACGGCGACTCATCGTAGGCCAAGCCCATCAGCGGTTCGCTGTCCAGCAATTGGCTTTGCTTGAAGTGCCAGTGATCGATGATGTCGTAGGCGGCCCGAATGCCCGGCCAGGCGTTCAACGAACTGAGCACGCCCAGTAACGCCAGAAACGGTGGCACCACCAGCGTGAACAACTTGCCCCACTCCGGATTGAGGTTGGACATGCAGGACGCGAAGGCAATCACCAGAAACGATTGCGCTGCCAGATAAGCGTCGGTGCGGTTGGCCAGAATGCTGGTTTCGTATTGGATTTCCCGGCGATAGAAGTCCAGGCGTTCCTTGGGTGAACCGAACATCTTGGCGTTGTGTTCGTTCAGGGCTTCTTCAGCCAGAGTGTCAGTCAGAATTCTTGGCACGGTGCTCACACACAGAGTGGAAAGCATTTAGAAGAAGCCTGCACTGGCAAAGTTCAGCCCGATTTCCCCTCTGTCATTTCATCGCCTGCGCAATGATCTCGACCAAATGCAGTTGGGTAAACGGTTTGGACAAGCGCGGTAGTTCAGTCACGAAGCCTTCCAGGCGATCGGCGTAACCGGTGGCCAGGATGATCGGCAGGTCGGGTTTCTGCGCCCGGATAGCCTGTGCCAGTTGCGCGCCATTCATTTGCGGCATGGCCATGTCAGTGATGACCAGATCAATGTTTTGACCGCTGTCGAACGCTTGCAGCGCCTGCGCACCGGATGCCGCACTGATCACCCGATGGCCCAGATCCTCAAGCAGTAAACTGGTGCTGGTCAGTACCAGGCTGTCGTCATCCACGACCAGCACACTGAGCCCCGGTATCGTCGACATGGCCGGCGTCTCGATAACAGGTGCTCGTACTTCGCCGGGGGTTGCGACGGGCAACCAGAGTTCTGCGGTGGTTCCAGCGTCCTTCTGGCTCTTGAGAATGAAGCGTCCGCCCAACTGCGCGATAAAGCCGTGAACCATCGACAATCCCAGCCCGGTGCCTTTGCCCACGCCTTTGGTGGTGAAAAAAGGATCGGTCGCCGACGCCAGCGTAGTCTGGTCCATGCCCTCCCCGGTATCGGCGACACTCAGGCACACATAGCGACCGACCGGCAAGGATGACCGGGCCGGATCGCTGACCTGTTCGTTGCGGGCACTGATGACAATCTTGCCGCCGTCGGGCATGGCATCACGGGCGTTGGTCGCCAGATTCAGCACCGCCAGTTCAAGTTGATTAAGGTCGGCCGCAGCAGGTTCAAGGTCGGGCGCGAAGCAGGTTTCGAGATTCACTGCCGGCCCCAGGGAGCTGCGCAACAGGCCGGTGATCCCTTGAATCAGCGCCGGGATTTCAACCGATTCGGTCTTGAGTTCCTGGCGCCGGGCGAAGGCCAGCATACGCTGGGTCAGGGACACGCCACGCAGGGCACCCTGCGTGGCATTGTCCAGCAAACGCAAGATTTTCGGATCGTCTGACACGCGTTTACGCACGATTTCCAGATTGCCGAGGATTACCGTCAGCAGGTTGTTGAAGTCGTGGGCAATCCCGCCACTGAGTTGGCCAATGGCCTGCATCTTTTGCGCCTGGAACAGCGCTTCACGGGTTTGCTCAAGGGCTTGCTGGGCTTGCGTCACTTCGGTGATATCGCGAGTGATCTTGGCGAAACCGAGCAGCGTCCCCGTCTCGCCCCATATCGGGTCCACCACGACGTGAGCCAGGAACTGTGTCCCGTCCTTGCGCAGGCGCCAGGCCTTGTTTTCGAAGCGACCTTCCCGCGTAGCAGTCGCCAGCGCCCGTTGCGGCTCGCCGGCTTCGCGGTCCGCGGGGGTGTAGAACATCGAAAAATGCTTGCCGATGACCTCTTCCGGCCGGTAACCCTTGATGCGCTGGGCGCCAAGGTTCCAGTTGGTCAGGTATCCGTCCGGGGAGAGCATGTAGATCGCGTAATCGGTGACGCTCTGAACCAGCAAACGAAATTGTTGCTCGCTTTGCTTGAGGGTTTCTTCGGCCATTTTGCGGTCGGTCAGGTCTCGGGTGATCTTGGCGAAACCCACTAGCGTGCCCGACGGGTCGATAATCGGATCGATCACCACATGCGACCAGAACAGCGTGCCGTCCTTGCGTACCCGCCAGCCTTCGCCCTCGAAACGCCCTTCCGTCCTGGCTGTATCCAGCGCGCGCTGGGGTAGACCGGCCAGCCGATCGGCCTCGGTATAGAAGCGCGAGAAATGCTGGCCGAGAATCTCCGCCTCTTCATAGCCCTTGAAACGCCGGGCACCGGCATTCCAGCTGGTAATGATGCCATCGGGATCGATCATGTAGATCGCATAATCCACCACGGAATCGATCAGCTGACGAAATCGGCTGTCCTCGATAGCCTTGGTTTTTGTCCGATCACCGCTCATTGATCCCTCCCGACGTTATTGTTCTGTGGAGTATGCGACAAACCAAAGGATAGGACAGCCGTAATACCCAGGCCTCGCAATGTTGGAGTGGAGCGTCGGTGACAGAACACCTATTCTCGATGTCACCTGCCCCGTCCGGCCAAGGAAACTGCCCTCGATGATTCTGATTCTGTTGCCGACCCGCGATTACGATCCGACTGAAAGCAGTGTGCCCTGGCAGGCCATGCGCCAGGCCGGGATCGAAGTGCGTTTCGCGACGCCCGAAGGCTTGCCCGCTTACGCGGACCGACGACTGGTGGACACGGGGTTCGGTCTGTTGAACCCGCTCCTGATGACGCGTAAATCCGACCTCGTCAGCTACGCCCGAATGATCGAAGACGAGGCGTTCCTCCAGCCATTGGCCTACGCCGATGTCGACCCGGCGCAATTCAGCGGGCTGCTGATTCCCGGCGGTCACGCCCAAGGCATGCGTAGCCTGTTGGAGTCCGGGCAGGCCCGGCGTATTGCCCGGCACTTTTTCAAGACCGCCAAACCTGTCGCCGCGATTTGCCATGGCGTACTGCTGCTGGCCCGTACCCTTGACCCTGACACCGGGCGCCCGGTCATCGATGGATACAAAGTCACGGCGCTGGTGGCCAGCACGATGGAACAGCCGGCCTGGTTCCTTACCGCACTGTGGCTGGGACGTTACTACCGGACTTACCGGCAGACTGTCGAAGCGGAGGTGCGGGCCGCCCTGGGCAAACCTGCGGATTTCCAGCGCGGTCCGTGGGTGTCCAAACGCGATTCGGCGGACAAGCCACAACACGGTTTCGTGGTCCGCGACAGGCAGTTGCTGACGGCCCGCTGGCCGGGTGACTGTCATCGCTTTGCCGCCGAATGGCTGCAGCTTATCGGTACACGTACTTGACGATGTAGGCATACAGGTCGTTGTAGACGAAGTCCGGGACATGCTCGGCATAAGTCCCGGTCTTGAGCAGCGCCAGATGGCATTCCTTGACCATCTCGTCGCGATCCGCCATGGAAAACACGTGGTTGTTGATGATTTTGCTATACGCACTGTACGCATAAGGTGCGGTGACGGCAGTGACCGCCAGTGAGCCATCGGCGGCTATGGTGTAAGTGCTGTGGGCACGCAATGTTCGCTCTTTGAGTGCGCCGAGCCCGCGTTCATACAAATAGATTTGCGCGCCGTTAACCGCTTTCGCCGCCGTTTCGAAGGCCAGGATGATCGCCTGGGCGTTGCTCATGCTGGTTTGCAGAGCGTCGAGGTTGACGAAGCGTTCCAGCTCCTGCTTTTCCAGGCTCCTGAGTGCCCTTTTGATGCTCGACAGGTGCGCGAACTCTTGATTGCAGCCCACGATATGGGTTTCGAACTGATAGCCGAGCGCGGTGGCCGACGGCGGGAAGGTCGCGAAGTCGATGCTGTCGAACGCGCACTCCATGATGATGTTGTATTTACGCGTAAACGCCTCGACGAAGATCCTGGTGCTCAGCTCCCGGACAAACGCTTCGGTGTTTTCATAGGCGTGCAAGACACCGAGCTTGATCATGTCCGCGTATTGCGGGTGTTTCTTCCGGTAGTCGGGCAGGTACAGGCGCACATAATTTGTGTAGCTGTTGGATGGCAGCAATTTCTTTTCCAGCAGCCAGGTTTTACCCGAGCCTTGCAGCCCGGCGACGATCAACATCTTGGGAATGGTCCCGGCGGTGATGTTGGTGAACAACGTCGCGATGATTTCGGTGTAGGCCGTGGTGAGTTGCTCTGCGGTGTACGTGTAGGTCGGTGCTTGTGACATGCCTTGATTTCCTTATCAAAGAATCGGCTGGAAGTGATGGCCGCATCTTCAATAAAGCAGGTATCTCCGATTGTTCAAAAAGGCTTGTTTGTCTGGATATGTCTTTGTTTTAAAAGGGAACTATTCCTACGCGGCATTCAGAAAAAACCACAATTCAGGCGAACTCTTTCGCCTACTCCGATACACCCTGACCTACATCCACCGACCACCAGCGCGGCAGCAACTGCTTGACCTTGCTGTCACCAAACCGGTCATCGATCAGCATCACCACACCTTGATCCTGCTGAGTGCGGATCACCCGCCCGGCGGCCTGCACCACTTTCTGCACGCCGGGATACAGGTAGGTGTAGTCATAACCGGCGCCGAATATAGCCGCCATGCGGTGTTTCATTTGTTCGTTGACCGGGTTCAGTTGTGCCAGCCCCAGGGTCGCAATGAAGGCGCCGATCAGCCGCGCGCCGGGCAAGTCGATGCCTTCGCCGAATGCCCCGCCCAGCACGGCGAAGCCAACGCCTTGGCTGTGTGCGGTGAATTGGTCGAGGAAGTCCTGGCGCTGACGCTCGGCCATGCCCCGCGATTGCGACCACAAGGTGATGTGCGGATGCCGCTCGGCCAGCAACTGCGCCACTTGCTGCAAATAATCGAAGCTGCTGAAAAACGCCAGGTAGTTACCCGGACGCTCGGTGAACTGCCGGGCGATCAGCTCGACAATCGGCTCAAGGGACGCCTGGCGGTGCACGAACCGGGTCGAGATCTGGCTGACAATGCTGACCTGCAACTGATCCGCGTGAAACGGCGATTCGACGTCGATCCACACCGTATTCGCCGAGGTGCCGAGCAGGTCGGCGTAGTAATGCCGGGGGCTCAGTGTCGCGGAAAACAGCACGGTACTGCGCGCCGCCGTCAGGCGTGGACGGATAAACCCGGCGGGTACCACGTTGCGCAGGCACAACTGCGACAGGTTGCGTTTGCGCTCGAGGTCGCGCTTGCTGATGTCGAACAGGAATTGCTCATCGAACAGCTCCGCTACCCGGCCAAACTGCAACATCTCGAAGTAGAAGTTCTGTAAGGCGCTGTCCAGCCCTTGCGGGTGATCGTTGAGGTAGTCACCTATGCTCGCACTGCACGACGACAAGGCCTGGAGTAGTTTTTCCGGGGCCTTGTCGTAGGCTTGGTAGGGACCGAGTTGCTGGTCATGCAGGGCGTTCCATTCACGATTGACCCGCTGCAAGGATTTCTTCAGCGGCTCCGGTGCGGTTTTGCGCACAGCGTTGAGGGTCGCCTGATCGAGGCTGGCGCTGTACATCTGCCGGCCGCGCTCCACCAGGTTGTGGGCTTCGTCCACCAACACCGCGACCCGCCAGTTGTTGGCCTGGGCCAAACCAAACAACAAGGCGCTGAAGTCGAAGTAATAGTTGTAGTCGGCGACCACCACGTCCGCCCAGCGCGCCATTTCCTGGCTCAGGTAGTACGGGCAAACGTTGTGTTCCAGCGCGACGTCACGCAAAGCGCTCTGGTTCAACAGGTTCAATTGGCTGGCGGTCTGGCGCGCGGCGGGCAAACGGTCGTAGAAGCCTTGGGCCAACGGGCAGGATTCGCCGTGGCAGGCTTTGTCCGGGTGCTCACACGCCTTGTCCCGGGCGATCATTTCCAGAACCCGCAATGGCGGCGCATCGGCGCTGTCGAGGATCACCTGCGCCGCGTCCAGCGCCAGTTTGCGTCCCGGGGTTTTTGCCGTGAGGAAGAACACCTTGTCCAGTTGCTGCGGCGCCAGCGCCTTGAGCATCGGGAACAACGTGCCGACGGTCTTGCCGATCCCCGTCGGCGCTTGCGCCATCAGGCAACGACCGGTGCTGACCGCTTTGAACACGGATTCGGCCAGGTGTCGTTGCCCCGGACGAAACCCGGCATGCGGAAACTTCAATACTTGAGCCGCCTGATTGCGGGCGTCGCGGTGAGCCATTTCCTGCTCGGCCCAATGCAGGAACAACTGGTAATGATGCTCGAAGAACGCCTCCAGTTCAGCGGCGCTGAAAGCCTCGACCAGACAGGTTTCCTTTTCGCTGACGATGTCGAAATACACCAGCGCCACGTTGATTTCGGCCAGTTGCAGCTTCTGGCACATCAGCCAGCCGTAAACCTTGGCCTGGGCCCAGTGCAACTGGCGATGGTTGGCCGGCTGTTTACTCAGGTCGCCGCGATAGGTTTTGACTTCTTCCAAGCAATTTTGCGTCGGGTCATAGCCGTCCGCTCTGCCCCTGACCTTCAGCGTTTGATACAGCCCTTCCAGTGCCACTTCGCTCTGGTAGCTGTCGTTGCGGCGCGAGGCGACGGTGCGATGGCCGACGATGCCTTCCAGTGCAGTGGGTGACGGGGTGAAGCGCAGGTCCAGGTCACCGACCTTGGCGGTGAATTCACACAGCGCCCGCACCGCAATGCTGTAGCTCAAGCGCTCTGCTCCGCCCATTGCACATAGCAGACGGCAATCGGCATCTGGTGTTCGTGGCAGAACTCCAGCCAGCGCAGTTGATTATCTTGCAGGCGATCGCCGGGGCCTTTGACTTCGATCATGCGGTAGGTCTTGTCCTGCGGCCAGAACTGGATCAGGTCCGGCATGCCGGCGCGATTGGCCTTGATGTCGAGCAACAGGCGATTGAACCAGTGTTTGAGGTGTTCGGCCGGCAGGCAGTCCAGCGCCTGATCGAGCAGTTCCTCGCTCAACGCGCCCCAGAACACGAACGGCGACTGCACGCCCCACTTGGCCAGGTAACGCTCGTGGATGGTCTGGCGATAGCGCCCGTCATTCAGTTCGGCGAGACAAGCCTGGAACAACTCGGCGCGGCGTTCGTGGAAGTCTTCATTATGTAAATCCACCGGCCCGCGCTGGAACGGATGGAAAAACGCCCCCGGCAACGGCGCGAAGATCGCCGGCCAGCAGAGCAAGCCGAACAGCGAATTGATCAGGCTGTTCTCGACGTAGTGCACCGGCGCCGCGTCTTCAGCCAGGTGCGCCTGCACGTAATATTCCACCGACAGCGCAAGATCGGTTCGGGGCAATTGCAGGTCCAGGCGTTCCATGGCCCGAGGGGCTGCGCGCTTGATTGGTGGCCCGCCCAGTTTGCGCCGCAGCCTTGGCAGCACTCGCAACAACTTCTGCTGCTCGGTGGCGCTTTCCGGCGATTGCTCGGCGAAAGACGCCAGATCCAGCGCCAACGCGTATTCACCACAACGCTCCAGCACCCGGATCAGCCGCAATCGAGCGCCGGGATAGGCGCATTCACGGTAGATGCCCAGGGCATTGGCGAAATCGGCGATACGTTCGCAGTACTGACCGATCTGGAACAACAACTTGCCCCGACGCCGTTGCAGCCAGGGATTGCTCAGCGCCAATGCGTTGATCTGCTCGACAACCTCCGCCACCGCTTCACCGGCCTCGAAGCGCTGCTGGCACTCGTGCAGAAACACACAGGCGTCCACGTCTTCACGGCTGCGCAAGCCTCGGGATTCGGCGCAGAACTCGACTTTTTCATAGGTGTAGATGCCGAGATCAGCCAACACGAACTCCGACCAATCCTGGTAAAGATTGCCGAAGAACATCAGGCGCAACCGGTCGCACAAACCCATGATGGTCAGGCTGAACAAGCGGTCATCCAGTGTCGGGCACCACTGCTGGAAGCTGCGGGATTCGGGAAACTGTTCGCTCAGCAGTGGCAGCCAATCGGTCTTTTTGCCTTTGGGCTGATCGATGGCATGCCCCAGGCATTGCAGAATCTCGGCCTTGAGCAATACGTCGAACACATCCGCTATTAACAGAGGCGATTGCTGGTCGATCCAGCCCAGTTCCAGCAGCGGAGCGGCAGCGTTGGCGATATCGCCGATCTCGACGTAATGCAACTTGCCGGCCCGGAAATGCAGGCCCTTGCGCATCACCATCCGCACCAGCAATGCCCGGGATTCACGCGGCAGCCGGTTGAACTCCGCCATGAAATGCTGTTCTTGTGGGCTCAACACATCGGCATAGCGATGCTCAAGCCAATCAAGCACTTGCATGAAGTTGTTCAAGTAATAGAACGGATCGTCGAGCGGGTTTTCAGTCACAGGAAAAAGGGCCATGGCGAGCGAGTACTGGTTATGCGTACAGATACCAGCTACAGCCGGTGCGGTGCAAACGGAAAAAGATGGGTGGCGCGGTTAAAACATCAATTGCCGCCGGCTTTGTAGCAGCTGTCGAGGCACGAGGCTGCGTTCGGCGGCGAAGCCGTCGTGAAATCAGGCCACGCGGTGTTTCAGGCAGACCGCGTGCTCAGGTTTGGCGACGGCTTCGCCGCCGAACGCAGCCTCGTGCCTCGACAGCTGCTACGAGCGAACGTAGCCTCCTACGAGACGTGCGCAGGTTTCGATGGCTGCCATAGGGTGCCTTGCGGTTTAACTGACTGGCATCTGGCGGCGCGGCTAATCGTGGATTTTTCAGGTGACCATCGAACTTTCTGCCGATCCACGGCACCAACCGCCATAGAGCGACAGTGATGACAGAAACCGTCACACTGATTTTTTGAGCATCATGGAGGTGTTATGAATATCAAGACCCTGGGCCTGCCCCTGGCCGTTGCAGCCTTTCTGGCCCTCGCCGGTTGCTCCACGCCAACCGTGGTAACCCTGCAGAACGGCACCCAGTATTTGACCAAGGACATGCCGAAAACCAAGACCAAGGACGGTTTCTACGAATTCGAAGATATTTCCGGGGCGAAAGTGAAGGTCAATGCCAATGATGTGGCGACGGTCCGCAAGGAGGATTGAGACCGAGTTATCGTTCTTCGCGGGCAAGCCTCGCTCCTACAGGTTGTGTGATCTGTAGGAGCGAGGCTTGCCCGCGAAGAGGCCCTTCAAATCAGCACAAGAATCAAGGCATCCCCGGAACACTGGTATCGCAGACAACATAGCGATCACCACGCTTGATCATCTCCGCCCGCAGCTTCTGGCACCGGTCATATTCCTGCTGCACCGAATTATCGATGCTGATGTTGCCGGTCACTGGTGGCTTGTTCCCGTCACCGATCCGGATCGTCGCCCAAGGCTGTTCCGGCTCGATATGAAAGCGGCTTTTCTCTTCGACAGGTTCTTTGGTTTGGATCGCTGCCGGTTTCGGCAACTCATCTGGCGTCAGGCCATAACGGCTCAAAATCGAGCTGTGAGGCAGTTCTGCAGCGGCGTTCGCCGATAACACGGCCAAAGCCAACCCCAAGACATACCCCTTGCTGTTACTCACGTTGCTGAATCTCCTGTACTCAATGGCGGCATACCGCTGTGCGTTTAGACATAACGCAGAAGTGGGCGGATGCTTTAGTGCCGGTTCCTGTTGGTGCAGGTGTTTGAGTCCGGAAATGGCCGATGAGTCACGGTGGCAGGCAGGTTTATCGCGTTATCGTTCTTCGCGGGCAAGCCTCGCTCCTACAGGGGATTTGCGTCGTGCACAAAATGTGTGACCGACGCGATTCCTTGTAGGAGCGAGGCTTGCCCGCGAAGGGTCCCTATCAGGCAATAACGATTCCGCTACCTGACAAACTCTCCAACCCAACCCCCACCAACGTCACCGAATCCCCGCCAAACGTCAGCACCGTGTCATGCCCGACCGCCGAGGCATGTGCCCGGTAATCATCATTCGGCACCACGCCTTGAACGCCCATGAACACCAGCTTGTCGCTGGCCTGATAGCCAATCACCTTGTCCTGGCCAAACCCGCCAGTGAACAGGAACGTATTGACCCCGCCCCCCGACTCCATCAGGTCATTGCCCGCGCCGCCGACAAACACATCGTTACCTTTGCCGCCGATCAAATGGTCGTTGCCGTCCAGGCCAAACAGCCAGTCGCCGCTGGCATGCGCCGTAAGCGTATCGGCACCCGCGCCGCCCTTCACCGTCGAGGCGTATTGGGTCAGGTTGTTGCCGACCTTCAGGCCATCCGCCGTGACGCTGTGGGTCACGTCGTCCTTGAACACGCCCCACAAAAACGCCGGTTCCTTGGTGATGATGTTGCCGATGTCGCGGGTGATGCTGATCCCGCCGTTGGCATCCTTGACGTAGAGGTTGCCAACGCCGTCATTGGCGAACACGAAGTTCTTCACCGACTGCTGCAAATCCAGCACGTTGCTGCCCTTTCCGCCCAGCACGATGTTGTAGCCGCCACCGTCGCGGAAGGTGTCGTTGCCATCCCGGCCTTCGAGGTAATCGTTGCCCTTCCCGCCCTGGATCAGGTCATTGCCGTCGCTGCCGATGATGAAGGTGCTGCCCTTGTGGGTTTCGGCATTGCGATTCAGATCCTGGACCCAAGTGTTGGCCTTCGCCGGGTCCGAAAGGTTGGCGACGATGATGGTCGAGTCTTTGCTGGTGAGGTCATAGAACTTCGATTCGATCACCCGGTTCATGCCATCGCCGTACGCGGTCGGCAAGTGGGAAATCCAGGTCGGAATGTTCAGGATGGAAAACGGCAGCACGTTCCACGCGGTCGAGGCGTAGTGATCGTTGAAGCTGACGATGTTGTCGGTGGTCGAAGCCTTGGCGCCGTCGTGCACGCCCACGGACGCCAGGTTGAAGGTCGAGCCGTCGAGAGCGCGGAACACCGGATCGTTTTCGTAGCCGACGTTCAGCACTTTGTCGGTACTGCTTTGGGTTGGCGAGGCGTAGGCGATGTAGTTCGAATCCTTGTAGAAACCCGACCACTTGTCCGTGCTCAGATCCGCCAGGCTGTTGACCGCCAAGCCGCCGAGGCTGTGGCCGCTGACCAGTACGTCCTTGCCTGACAGGCCATGGGCACTGGCAAACGCTGCGACGTTGCCGAACAGTTTGCCGAACGCTTCACCGGCGTAGTTCTTCGCATAATCCTTGGGGCCGAGTGCGGCCAGCAGATCACTGATCGCGTCGCCGATGGAGTCGCCGATGAGGATTTCCCGTGGGCCGCTGGTGCCCCGAAAGGCAATACCAAGTTCCGTGAGATGACCTTGGGCGTCGTACTTGCCTAGGATCTCGACCTGCGCGCTGGTGTAGCCAGCCTTCTCGCCGTAGAAGGTTCCGCGTGCGTCGGTTTTGCCGTCATAGCCCAATTGCGAGGCGGTGATCGGCGTCCAGCCGGCCTTTTTCACGGCGTCCAGTGCGAGTTTTTCGGAGTCGGGGTTCCACGGCACGCCGGGAATGACGCCCTGGGAATCGGTGCCACCGATCAGCGCGGTGACCAGCGTCGCCGGCAGCCCGAGGCCGAAGCCGTTGTGCTGATAACCGGCGGCAAAGCCGTTATCGAGGTTGTGATAGGAGTACAGCGTGATGGCCATGGCGTCGCTGAACAACGCCTTGATTCTGCCGTGCTGAAGTTTTTGTAATCGTAAACACCCATTGCTATTGCCTCTCTTTTGTTGGAATTGTCAGAGATAGCTCACAGCCAAAGCGCCTCGGGAATGAGGCGCTCCGGAGCATTTCAGTGCATGTCGCCCTTATGCAAAGGTAAAACTTGAAGTGGACAGGTTATCCAGCCCGACACCGACCAGGGTCACGGCAAAATCGCCGACCTTGAGCAGCGTGTCATGCCCGGACTGGGTCGCGTGTTGCTTGTAGTCATAGCCCTGCCCTGCGCCCTGCACGCCCATGAACACCAGTTTGTCGCTGCCCTGGTAGCCATTGATCGCGTCGAAACCGAAGGCGCCGCTGAACAGGAAGGTGTTGTTGCCGCCATTGGCATGCATCACGTCATTGCCCGCACCACCGACGAAGGTGACGTGGCTTTTGTCGCTGCGCAGCAGGTCATCGCCGGCATTGCCGAACAACCAGTCACCATCGACGGTGGCCGCCAAAGTGTTGCCGTAGGCATCGCCATTCAGCGAGTGGTTGTAGTGGGTCAGTTCGCTTCCATTGAGCAAGCCGTTGGCCGTGACGTTGTAACTGACGTCCTTGGTGCCCAGCCACGAGCCAGGCTCTTTGCTGACTATCGCGCCGATGTCGCGGGTCAGGCTGATGCCGCCGTAGGCGTCACGCACATACAACGTGCCGTCGCCGTCGTTGGCAAAACTGAAGTTCTGCAACGGTTTTTGCAGCTCGAAAGTGTTGCTGCCCTTGCCGCCCAGCAGGATGTTGTAGCCACCGTCATCGCGGAAGCGGTCGTTACCGTCGCGGCCCTCGATGAAGTCATTGCCGGCGCCGCCCTTGAGCAAGTCGTTGCTGTCGGTGCCGATAATGAAGGTGCTTCCGGTGTGCGGCTCGCCACTGCGGCCCAAGTCCTCGACCCAGGTTTTACCTCGGGAATCGACCGCCAGGTTGGAGACGATCAGCGTCGAGTCCTTGCTGGTCAGGTCGTAGAACTTCGAGTCGATCACCCGGTTCAAGCCATCGGCGTAACCCAGCGAACCATGCGCCGACCAGCTCATCGGGTTGAGGATGCTAAACGGCACCAGGTTTTGCGCGGTGGAGGCGTAATGGTCATTGAAGTTGACGATGTTGTTGGTCGCCGACGCCTGATAACCATCGTGCTTGCCCACCGAACCACTGCTGAACGTGGTGCCATCCAGCGCGCGGAACACCGGATCGTTTTCGTAGCCGATGTTGAGCACGTTGGTGGAGACGCTTTGGGTCGGCGAAGCGAAGGCCACGTAGTTGGCCTCCTTGAAGAAACCGCCCCAGTTGTCGCCGCTCAGCTCTGCCACGCTGTTGACGCCCAAGCCGCCGAGACTATGGCCGCTGATCAACACGTCCTTGGCACCCACACCATGGGCGATGGCGAACGCGGCGACGTCCTTGAGCAAGGTGTCGAAGGCGTTTTTCGCGTAGTTTTTCGCGTAATCCACCGGGCCGATGGCGGCCAGCAGGTTGTTCTTGATGTCGCCGAAGGTGTCGCTGTAACCCAGGCCACCGGTGCCGCGAAACGCCACGCCGATGCCGATCAGCTTGCCGGCCGCGTCGTACTTGCCGAGCACTTCGGCTTCAGCGCTGGTGAAGCCGTCCTTCTCGCCAAAGAACGAACCTTGCGCACTGACCTTGCCTTGATAACCCAGCGCCGTCGCGCCAATCGGCGCCCAAGCGGTGGCGGGCAATGGCTTGCCTGTCGGCGTGTAGGCGTAAAGCGTCAGCGCGATGGCATCGCTGTACAACGCCTTGCCGGCGGCACCGCCGGCATTTTTGTAATCAAACAGTCCCATGTGTTGGCTTCCTTAGCGTCAAATCAGAACTGCCAGTCCAGGGTCAGGCCCACGCCGTGGTCCTTCTCGTTGGAGCCGATCAGCCCGTTGTAATCCAGGTTTACGCGGGTGGCCTTGTTCAAGGCCAACCCGGCACGCAGGCCGACCACGGCGGCGTTGCGATCCATCGACACGCTCTGCACATTAAACCCGGTGTTGCCGTTGGCAAAGGCCAGGTGTTGATCGGTATCAACGCTGCTCAAGTTGTGCTGCCAGCCGAGGCTGCCGGACAGTTCGAGGCTTTTCTGGTCGGACAGCGCAATGGCTTTGCTCGCCCGCAGACCGAGGGTCGAGAGCACCGCGTCGCGATTGTCTTCACCACCCTTGAGCGCGGCAGCATCGCCCTTCTCGGTGAAGCTTTCGCTGTTCAGGTGTACGTAGGCCAGTTTGGCGAACGGTTCCAGGGCCAGCGGTTGCAGGTCCAGACGATACGCCGCTTCGGTGAATACTTGCGCGGTGGTCGCATCGTGCTTGGTTTTCTGCTTGCCGCTGACATCGGCGAATTGCAGGTCACGTTTCGCATCAATGCGATGCCAGCTGTAGGCACCGCCGACGCTCAGGCGCAGGGCATCGATTTCATGCCCCAGGTACGCACCCAAGTGGTAGCTGTCGACATCGGCCGACGAATGCGTGCCATCACCCATGCTCAACGAGCTGTTGCTATAACCGGTGACGAAACCGAGTCGGGTATCTTTAGCGATCAAGCCATCGCCACCCACCAGCAAACCACCGATGGAGCTGTTGGAACTGGCGTTGTCGTTACCGCCATCACTTTTGCCCCAGGCGCCCAGGACCTTGACCCACAGGTTGCTCTTGTCATCGGTCGGCGCGCCGGCATCGAACAGATCACGTTCGCGCAGACGATCGCTGACCGCATCACGCAGGTAACGGCTGTCGTTGATCAGCATGGTGCCGATGGCCGGATGAATCTCACCGGACAGTTGCTGGAACGCTTGCTGGGCCACCGCCGCAGTCGGCGACAACAGCAGGGTTTCGTACAGCGCATTGCCCGCGCCCAATTGCTCGGCGGCTGCAGCCACGGCGCGTTGGTTCGGGGTCTGGCCGACATCGCTGAAGGCCGTCGCGTTACGCTCTACCGCCAGTTGAACGCCAGTCGCCGAGTAATCCAGGGCGCCGCCGATAAACAGGTAGTTCGGCAACACCGCGCCGAATTGGCCCTGGATGCCGCCCGCCGCTTGCAGGATGTTGTACTGATGGCCGAGCAGGCTTTGCGTTTCGGCAGTGCTCAGCAAGGTCGGACTGTTTTCCAGGGACAGGCTGACAGTGGCGCCATCGATCACGGCTTGGCCGCCGGCGATGATCTGGTCACTGCTGGTCGGCGACAGTTCCACGGCGTAGGTCGAGCCGCGCTCGAAGACCACGTCGCCGGCCACTTGCAGGGTGCCGATGGAATTGCCCGGCGCCACGGTGCCGCCGCTTTTCGCGGTGAGCGCGCCGATGCGGCCGTTACCGCCGAGGATGCCGCTGTCATTCACAGTGACTGCCGATGCCAGCGAACCGTTGATCGCCAGCCGTCCTTGATTGACCAGCGTCGGGCCGCTGTAGGTGTTGGCGCCGGTCAGCACCAAGGTGCCGATGCCTTGCTTGGTCAGGCCGCCATGGCCGGAAATGTCGTTGCGCCAGGTGTCGAGCCCGCAGTGCACATCGTTGCAGACGCGCTCGGTGGGTTTGCCGGCGTCGATGATCCCGCCGATGCCTGGCAGGTTCGCGACAAACTGGCTGTCGCCGTAGGCGCCCTGGATGCGGAACTCTTCAGGAATGTCCTGCTCGGTGACGAACATCGCCGGGCCGTCGATGCCTTTGCCCAGGTTGATCATGCCCCAACCGTACAACGCATCGACGCCAGGCGCACCGAGGTCAGTGGCCGTGGTGCGCAATACGCTGGCGACCTGTGCGCCGGTCATGTACGGGAAGCGCTCCATCAACACCGCCATGGAACCGGCCACGTGCGGCGCCGCCATCGAGGTGCCGTTGTAGTTGGCATAGCTGGTGCCGAGGTTATCGGCGCTGGTGCCGGTAATGATCGAGCTAAAAATCCTGCTGCCCGGCGCCGACACGCAATAACTCGCGGTGTAGCCGCAGCGCGATGAGAACGTGCTGATGTTGTAGAGATCGGTGCTGGTCAGGTCCGGGTTCTTTTGCAGCGCCGCCACGGTGATCCAGTTCGGCGCGATGTCCGGCACGAAATACGCCAGGCCGGCGATGGCATCCGGGTTGTTGAGGTTGTAGTCGTTGCCGGCGGCGAAGATCGTGACGATACCGCTGCGGGCCGCCGCGATAGCGCCGTCATAGGCACCGCCGGGTTTGGTGCCGAGCAAGGGCTGAATCTCGTTGAACTGCAACTGCGCGTCTTGCACGGTGAAATGCGGGAACGCCGGATTGCGCCCGCCGAGGTCGAAGCGATCGGTGATACCGATGCCCCAGCTGTTGTTGATGATCCGCGCGCCGCTGGCGATCAGGGCATCCCAGCCGGCCTTGTAGACCGCGCCGTCGTTGCCGCGAATGATCCCGTCTTCCGGGCCTGGGTCGCCGTTGTCGGCACTGATGATTTGCGCGCCGAAGGCCACGCCATGCATCGGTCCGCCATCGCGGCTGCCAGCGGCGATCCCGCCGACGTGGGTGCCGTGCGCGCCGAGCTTGCCGTCGGAACCGACCGAGGGTGCGCCGTCATAACGGAACGCATCCCCGGCTTTGACCGGGATGTACGGGTCGGTGTATTCGCGGATGCCGCTGGTGACCAGGTTGATCACCTTGTTGGTGCCGGAAAATTCCGGGTGTTGGGCGTAGACCGGTTGGTCGAAGATCCCCAGTTTCACGCCTTTACCGGTGTAGCCGGCGGCGTAGGCTTGCTGCGCATTGATCGCGCCCACGCCCCAATCGGCGTTGAACTCGGCGCTGCGCCAACTGTTGGGATCACCGAGTTTGCCGTTTTCCACGTACGGCGCGGCATGTGCGGTGCCCAGGCTGGCCAGGGCGCAGAGCACGGCGAGGTTGAGGGTTTTCAGAGCAAATTTGTGGTTGTTTACAACAGTCATCCAGTTACCTTCCTTAGTTGTGTTGCCAAATTCCCTGCGCCAAAGGCGCACCAATATTCACAGCGTCCTGTAGCAGCTGCCGAGCCTGCGAGGCTGCGTTCGGCGACAAAGTCGTCGTGAAATCAAGCGACACGGTGTTTGAGGTCGCCCGCATGCTCCGGTTTCACGACGGCTTCGCCGCCGAACGCAGCCTCGCGCTGCTCGACAGCTGCTACGACGACCGCGTTAAAACTGCCAATTAAGGCTCAGCCCCACGCCATGGCTTTTCTCGCGGCTGGCCAGTTGGCCGGTGTAATCGAGGTTCAGGCGCAGGTCGCGGCTCAGCGCGAGGCTGGCATGCGCGCCCACAAGCGCGGCATCGCGCACCAACGGCGAGCTTTCCACCGCGAACGCCGTGCCGCCGCCGGCAAACGCCAGGTGTTGTTCGGAATCGACGCTGCTCAGGTTGTGCTGCCAGCCGAGGCTGCCGCTCAGGTCCAGTTGTTGCTGGCCGGACAGGTTCACGGTTTTGAGCGCCCGTAGGCCCAAGGTGCTGAGCACCGCATCGCGAGTGTCGCCATGGCTCTTGAGTGCGGCGGCATCACCCTTTTCGGTGAAGCCTTCGGTGTCGAGGTGCACGTAGGCCAGGTTGGCGAACGGCTCCAGCGCCAGCGGTTGCAGGTTCAAGCGATACGCTGCTTCACCGAACACCTGGGTGGTGGCCGCATCGACCTTGGCTTTTTGCTTGGCGCTGACATCGCCGTATTGCAGGTCACGTTTCACATCGGCGCGATGCCAGCTGTAGGCACCGCCCGCGCTCAGGCGCCAGGCACCCAATTCGTGGCCGGCATACGCGCCCAGGTGATAGCTGTCGACTTGCGCCGAGGAATGCGTCCCCGAACCCATGTTCACCGAGCTATCGCTGTAACCGGCCACCAGACCGATCCGGGTTTGCTCATCCACAGCGCCATCGACACCGGCGAGCAAGCCGCCAATCGAAGTGGTGTAGCCCGCCGTGTCGTGGCGATCATCAGTCTTGCCCCACGCACCGAGGGCCTTGATCCAGCCGTTGCTTTGCGCACCTTTGGCGTCGTTAAGGCGCTCACCCACGGCATCACGCAGATAACGGCTGTCGTTGATCAACACCGAACCCAGCGCCGGATAGATCTCCCCGGACAACTGCTGGAATGCCTGTTGCGCCGAACTGGCAGACGCCGACAGCAGCAGGCTTTCGTAGACCGGATTGCCCGCACCCAAGCCTTCCACGGCGCTGGCCACGGAGCGCTGGTTCGGGGTCTGGCCGACGCTCGCGAAACTCGTGGCATTGCGTTCCACGTTCAACTGAACGCTGTTTCCCGCGTAATCGAGGCTGCCGCCGATAAACAGGTAGTTGGGCAACACTGCGCCGAACTGGCCCTGAATGCCGCCGCCCGCTTGCAGAATGTCGTACTGATGACCGAGCAGGCTTTGCACTTGTTGGGCGCTGAGCAAGGTAGGGCTGTTTTCCAGGGACAGGCTGACGGTGGCGCCATCGATCACGGCTTGGCCACCCGCGACGATCTGGTCGCTGCTGGTCGGTGACAGTTCCACGGCGTAGGTCGAACCGCGCTCGAAGATCACGTCGCCGGCCACTTGCAAGGTGCCGATGGAATTGCCCGGCGCCACGGTACCGCCGCTTTTCGCGGTCAGTGCGCCAATACGGCCATTGCCGCCGAGGATCCCGCTGTCATTGACGGTGACTGCCGATGTCAGCGAACCGTTCACCGCCAGCAATCCACCATTCACCGTGGTCGGCCCGCGATAGGTGCTGTCGCCCGTCAACATCAAGCGACCGGCGCCGGATTTGATCAGGCTGCCTTCGTAGACGCGGGATGCCGCTGCTGCATCGCGCGCTGTGCCCACCGCGTAGTCGGTCTGGTCCTGTTGACTGGCACCGGCCGTAACGCCGTTTTCCCAGCCTTTGTCCTTCAGGGTTTGTTGCCAGGCGCTGTGTTCGGCGGCGTCTTCGGCCTGGCGCTGGATCAACGCTTTGTCGCTGATGCCGTTGCTCCAGACATCGCTCTGCCCTGCTCCCAGATTGGCGTCGAACGCGCCAAGCAATTGCCCCGGCCCGTGCAGCGCCCGCTCCAGATTGGCGACGCCCCAGCCGACCTGAGCGTTCGGCGCATCAGTGATCGAACCGTCGAGCTGGGTCGCGGTGGTCAGCAGCACTTGCAGCGCTTGCTGGTTGTTCATGTACGGGTAGCGTTCCATCACCAGCGCCAGAGCGCCCGTGGCGTGCGGCGCGGACATCGAGGTGCCGGACTTGATCGCGTAACCGCCATCGGGAATGGTGCTGTCGATCTTCGCGCCGGGGGTGGTAATGCACCAATACTTGGCGATCCCGCACTGGTTGTACTTCTGCAGATTGCCTTGATCCAGCCCCGACACCGCCAGCCAATGGCCTTCCAGGTCTGGCTGGAAGTGCGGCAGCGCCGAGCGCACGCTGGCGTTGGGGTAGCCGCTGTTGCCGGCGCTGAACACGTTGATCACACCGCGACGGGACACGTCGGCGGCGGCATCCAGCCAGGTGCCTTTGTTGAAGTGCTGGGCATAGGCCGCGTGCAGGTCGTCGAGGGTTCGATAGCTGACATCCGGCGGCTGACTGCCCCAGCTGTTGTTGATCGCACGCACGCCGGCATCCGCCAGTGCGTCGTACGCCGCTTTGAAATAACGCGGATCGGGACTCGGGCCGAACAGGAAGCTGTCGGTCTTGTTGGTGTTGGCCACATAGAGTTGCGCGTTGTACGCCACGCCGTGCATGCCGGTGCCATCGCGGGACGCGCCGATGGTGCCGGCGACGTGGGTGCCGTGGGAGTCGTTGTTGGCGTTGAGCGAGCCGTTGACGTTGAACGGTGTGCCATCGACGTAGCTGCCGCTGGCCGTGACTGCGTGATAACGGTCTTTGGCGAATTCGGGGTGGGCGGAATCGAAGCCGGAATCCAGTTCACCGACGATCACGCCTTTGCCGGTGATGCCGGCGGCGTAGGCTTGATCGGCCTGCATGCGCGCCAGGCCCCAATCGCGCTGGAACTCGGCCGAACGCCAACTGGCGGCGTCGCCGGGTTTGCCGGTTTCAAGGTATTGGGCCTGGGCGGCTGCGGGGATGGCCGAAACCAGGAGCAATAGCGTGCCGACCGAAATCGGCTTGATCTGTACGTCCATGTCTTTCTCGCTTTTTTGGCGTTTTTAGAGTTTTAGCCCCCTGTCCGCGGGGGTGGTCGTGCGGTGTTGCTGTGTCGCTATGTTTTCAGGTTGCAGGTAGCTCTGTGGCGAGGGGGCTTGCCCCCGCTCGGTTGCGCAGCGACCGCCGCTTTGGGGCCGCTTCGCAGCCCAACGGGGGCAAGCCCCCTCGCCGCAAAAGTACTATTGCCACATAATTCCACTCGCCACACTGATGTGTTTATCGGGATTTCGGGCCCTGCCCAAATGCCTCGTCAACCTTCGCCAGATCCTGCTCGTTCAACGTCCCGGCGTAGTAATGCAGCTTGGTCCATGCCATCAGGTAGTCGTAGCGTGCCTGAGCCAAATCGCGGCGGGTGGTAAATAGTTGTTGTTCGGCGTTCAGCGCATCGAGGTTGACCCGCTCGCCACCAAGGATGCTTTGCTTGGTCGAGACCACCAGCGCTTCAGCGGAAGCCAGGGCCTTTTGATAGGCGCGCAGCTTGTTCACGCCCGACAAACAGGCGCTGAACTGGCGACGCAGTTCGATCAGGGTTTCCCGAGTCTTGCCGTCGAGGTCGTACTCGGCCTGCTCCATCGTGCGGCTGGCCTGACGGGTCATGGCCGACACTCCTCCGCCGGCATACAACGGCACGCTGACTTCAATACCAATGGTGTTGGTGTCGTAACGCTGGTTGTAGGTGTTGCCGCTTTCCGACTCGTTCTGCCGCACCGTGGCGTACGCGTTGACTTTCGGCAGGTGCCCGGCACGGTTGCGTTCGACCTCGTAGCGCGCCACTTCCACGGCCTGGCGTTGCGAAGCCAGGTTCGGGTTATTCGCCACGGCCATTTCGTGCCAGGTGTCGTAATTGGCCGGGGTCAGGGCGAAGGTCTGGAAGTTCTGGTCCAGCGGTGACAGGTCGCCGATGTTCATCGCCGGCACGCCGATCAGCGCGCCTAATTCGCGCAACGACGCGTCCTGCTCATCCCGGGCTTCGATTTCTTCGGCCGTGGCCAACTCATAACGAGACTCGGCTTCAAGAATATCGGTGCGCGTGCCCTCGCCCTGGCGGAACATCTGTTCGTTCTGCTGGAACTGTTGCTCGAACGCCTTCTTCTTTGCCAACGCGATGTCGATCTGATCCTGGGCAAACAACGCCTTGGTGTAGTTCTCCAGCACCCGCACCAGCAATTCCTGGCTCTTGCCGCGAAAGGTTTCGTCGGCGAACAGCGACTGCGCCACGCCTTTGCGGTACGACGCGTAAGCCTCGTAGTCGAGCAACGGTTGTTGCAGGCTCAGGGTCGAGCCGTAACTGCTGTAGTTGCGGTCATCGGTCTGGTTCTGCCCGCGCTCATTGAGGGCGGTGGCCTTGGACGAGTTGCGGCCCTTGTTGTAGTTGTAACCGATCCTGGGCAACAGCCCGGCGCGGCCAATGATGCGGTTTTCCAGGCCGGCATCCCGCTCCTTGATGGCGCCGAGGAACACCGGATCATTGCGCAACGCCTGTTCGTAGATTTCAAACGGCCCCAGGGCCATCGCACTGTTGCAAGTCAGTAACGCCAGGGCCGCCCCGAGCATGGAAAGCTTATTCATACAACCGAACATCCTTATTCCTCGGTCAACGCGGAGCCTGCCCGGTCGAGCAGCGGTTTGAACAAATAGTTGAGGAGTGAACGCTCACCGGTGCGCACGAACATTTCCGCCGGCATGCCGGGCTTGATCACCAGCCCGTGGAGTTTTTCCATGGCCTGGTCACTGACGCTGCTGCGCAGCACGTAATACGGCGCGCCGGTTTTCTCGTCGATCATCTGGTCGGCGGAAATCAGGCTGACTTCACCCGGTACTCGCGGGGTGCGGCTCTGGTTGAACGCGGTGAACAGGATGTCTACCGGCAAGTGCGTGCCGACCTTGTCGATCAGGTTGACCGGCAAATGCCCTTCCACTTCCAGCGTGGTGCCTTGCGGGACGATTTCCAGCAGGGTTTCGCCCTGACGCACCACGGCGCCTTCGGTGTGCACGCCGAGGTTGACCGCGATGCCGTCAGCGGTGGCGATGATCTCGCGGTGTTGCAGGTCGAACCCGGCGGAGGTCAGTTGCTCCTTCAGGGTCACGCTCTTGAGCTGCGCGTCGGCCAGTTGGGTGCGGACTTCTTTCTGGTATTCCTCGATGTGCTGTTGCAGCTTGAGTTTTGCTTCGAGGATGCCCTGCTCCACCCGACCGCTTTCGCCAGTGTTCTCGGCCAGTTGTTGCTGCACCTGCGACAGTTGGCGCTGATATTCCATCAAGCGGTTGCGCGGAATGTAGCCGTTGTCTGCCAAGGGTTGCAGGTTGCTCAGCTGTTGTTGCAGCGAGTTGGCCTGAGCCGTCAGGTCGGTACGCGCTCGGCGCATGCCGGCCAGTTGCGCGCTGGCGCCTTCGATATTGGCGCGCAACCCGCCCTGTTCACGGGCATAGGCTTCGCGGCGGCTGCTGAACAGTTGGCGCTGACCTTCCAGGACCAATGCCAAACGTGGATCGGCGTCCTTGCTCAGCTCGGCGGGGAACGTCACCTGCTTGAGGTTATCGCGCTCACTCTCCCAACGCGCCACGCTGGCCCACGCCATGCGGTATTGCGCCTGCAATGAATCGACGTCGGCGGCGGCCTGGGTCTGGTCGAGCTGGAATAGCGGCTGGCCTTGCTTAACCACTTGGCCTTCGCGCACCAGAATCCGGCTGACCACGCCATTGCCAATCGATTGCACGGCTTTGCGCTTGCCGGATACCACGACGGTGCCCTGCACCGGAATCCCTTGATCGAGCGGCGCGAGGCTGGCCCAAGTGAAGAAACTGCCGGCGCCGACGATCGCCAGGATCCAGCCCATGCGCGCGAAGAATCTGGCATCGCGCTCCGGGCGCTCGGCGATGTAATCGTGTTCCATGGTTGCTTCGTTTTCAGTGTTCATGCGTGCGCTGCTCATACACCCGAATTCCTTGTCGTGGGCTGATACTGCCGGCTCATGCTGAGCCCGCCCGGTGCCTGCGCCGCTTTCTGTTCCTGATTTGCCGATTGATTGCCGGACAGTGCCTTGAGCACTTCCTGGCTTGGGCCGTAAGCCTGCAAACGACCTTCGCTGAGCACCAACAACTTGTCTGCCTGGGCCAGTGCCGAGGAGCGATGGGTCACTAGGATCACGCTGGTGCCCCGGGCTTTCATGTGCGCGATGGCGCCGGCCAATGCCGCTTCGCCGACGGTGTCGAGGTTGGAGTTGGGTTCATCCAGCACCACCAGGCTCGGGTTGCCGTACAACGCACGGGCCAGGGCTACGCGCTGCTTTTGGCCGCCGGACAAACCGCTGCCGTCTTCGCCGAGCACGGTGTCGTAGCCTTGCGGCATGCGCAGGATCAGTTCGTGGACGCCGGCGTGTTGCGCCGCTTCCACGACTTTCTGCGGATCGGCATCACGGAAACGCGCGATGTTCTCGGCGATGCTGCCGCTGAACAATTCGATGTCTTGGGGCAGATAGCCGATGTAAGGACCGAGGTCGTCGCGGTTCCAGCGATGGATGTCGGCACCGTCGAGCCGCACTGTGCCGCCGAGGGTCGGCCAGACGCCGACCAGCACTCGGGCCAGGGTCGATTTGCCGGAGCCCGAAGCACCAAGCACGCCCAGCACTTCACCGGCGCCGAGGCTGAAGTTGACCATGTGCAAGGTCGCCGCACGTTGGCCCGGCGGGCCGGCGCTGACTTGCTCAAAAGTGATCTGGCCTTTCGGTGCCGGCAGCGCCATGGCTTCGTCGCTGGGCGGATAAGCTTGCAGCAGCGCGTCGAGACGGCGGTAGGCGAGTTTGGCGCCGCTCCATTGCTTCCACACGGCAATCAGTTGATCGATGGGGCTCAGGACGCGGCCCATCAAGATCGAACCGGCAATCATCA
This sequence comes from Pseudomonas sp. NPDC087342, assembly GCF_044744265.1. Classification (NCBI taxonomy): domain Bacteria; kingdom Pseudomonadati; phylum Pseudomonadota; class Gammaproteobacteria; order Pseudomonadales; family Pseudomonadaceae; genus Pseudomonas; species Pseudomonas sp. NPDC087342. Next base: position 795,210 of record NZ_JBIUXZ010000001.1, on the reverse strand, counting down.
TCCCGGCGGTCATGTCACCCTTGATCACCAGCAATGCGCCCAGCCCCAGCACCAGCGATTGCAGGCACAGGCGCAGGGTTTTACTCAGGGAACTGATCACCGCACCAGTGTCGCTTGCCTGATTCTGCAAGCCCAGGAAACGCGAATGCACCTGGAACCAGCGCTTGCGCAAGACGCCAAGCATGCCCATGGCCTGGATGGTTTCAGCGTTATGCAGGTGACTGGTGGCCAGTTGGCTGGATTTCTGCGAGAACCCGGCGGCTTCGCCCAAAGGCTTTTTGGTCATTGCCTCGTTGAGGCACGCCAAGCCGATCAGCAGCACCGCGCCGGCGGTGGCCAACACGCCTAGCCAGACGTTGAACAGGAAAATCACAAACAGGTACACCGGGAACCACGGCGCATCGAAGAAGGCGAACAGCGCAGGGCCGGTGACGAACTGGCGGATGTGGGTCAGGTCCCCGAGGGATTGCCCGGCGTTGCCCTCGCCCTTGAACAGGTTGCGCTCGAACGCGGCCTGGTAGACCCGCAGGTTAAAGCGCCGCTCCAATTGGCTACCGATGCGGATCACGATAAAACTGCGCACGACTTCGAGCATGCCGATAAACACAAAGAACCCGACCACCATCAATGACAGCATCGCCAGCGTAGTTTCGTTTTGCGAAGACAGCACCCGGTCATACACCTGGAGCATATAGATGGAGGGAACCAGCATCAGCACGTTAATCAGTGCAGTAAAACAACCGACGCTGATCAGGATGCTCTTATAGTCGCCCAGTGCCTTGAATAAGGGTGCGGTGCCTGGGGCCTTCGCCATCTTCATTGGTTTTTCCTGAGATGTTAGTACTCGTCAATCTTTGACGAGGTATCAATTAACTGCCTGCACGTGAGCCCAGGCCTTCTTTGCTAGTTAGTGCTTACAAATGAATAACAACTCTTTCAAATCAAACGAGAGTCAAGGTTATTGATTCGCTGCCTATAACTGCATTGATGGGCTTTATATCCAGCGCTCAGTGCGTCGATCTTGTAATTATGCTTAATGCGCCGAGCGCTTGAGCGTAATGATCAGTCCTGACTTCAAAGTGCTTGTATAGAGCCCTTCGCGTTGTCGGCTGAAAAACACAATTCTTGAGCCTTCTTTACCGGTGATCGAGATCCCGTCGGGCTCGGTGAACCAGCCAATCGCGGGTTCTTCCAGCCAGGCGCTGAGACATTCGGCGCCGTCACCCAGGGTCTGCTTTGGTTGGAAATCGATGCTGCAAACGTTCGACGGCTTGTCCTGCAATGCCTGGGACTCAGCGGTGTCTTGCGGGGCATTGAGGGTGGCTTGCCAAAGGCCTGCCAGTTCCGAGGGGTCCGCTAATTTCAGGCTGCTTGCCATGGCTACATCTCCAAAAAACATCATCAGCGTCGCCAATAGCCACGCGGTTGCTTTGTAGGTAAAGGCGTTATGGGTCATAGGACTTTTTACTCCGGGGTGTAGCCTCACCCACAGCGTGCATGGATGCAAGGACAGAGCGCGGCGCATTAAGCGCCGCGCTCCTTTTGCCTTGGATCAGGCCACAATGTCCGTGGTTGCTGCCTGGCCAACGGTGCTGACGAGGAAATCAGCCACGCCGTGCCCGGAGAAGTCCACCGCCAGTTGGCTGTTGCCACCCGACGAGGTCAACACCGCATCGCCTGCCGCACCGGTGAACGAACTCACGAAGTGCACGCCTGCGCCCTTGGTGATGCCGGTCAGGTCAATCTTGTCCAGGCCGCTGACAAAATCGAGAATCTGATCGACCGCACCTGGCTTGGAATCGCTGCTGGCGGCAAACACGAAGGTGTCCGAACCCGAACCACCCCACAGTTTGTCCGCACCGCCCGCGCCGTAGATCAGGTCGTTGCCGGCACCGCCCTTCAGTTCGTTGGCGACGCTGTTACCGATCAACAGATCGTTGCCCGAACCGCCGATGGCGTTTTCGATGATCGCGCCCTTGGCGATGGACACGTTACCTACCAGTCCGCCAACGTCGGAGAACGAGGCGTCATTGAGGTTGATCTTCTGGTTTTGGGTAAAACCGGAGAAATCCAGGGTGTCCTTGCCGCCCGCATCCCAGACCGAGAACACGAGTTTGTCGGCGGACGACGAAGCGCTCAGGAAGTCGCGGCCGGCGTTGGAGTTGAAGCCGTAGGTGGTGTCACCGGTACGGGTTTCAGTGTTGGCGCCGTAGAGTTTCTGGATGGCCGCGATATCGTCCATCAGCGGGCCGGAAGCATAGGCTTCAACGCCGGCCTTGCTGAAGTTCTGGCTGGTGTTGCTTTCACTCCAGTAGCTCATCAGGCTGTAGCCACGGGTGTCCTGGCCGTAGGACGCGTCGTTGTAAGTCGGGTTGCCTTCGCCGGCGTTGTAGTCGCCAGGGTGAGACAGGCCCAGGGTGTGGCCGATTTCATGGGTGAGCGTCTGACGCCCGTAGTTGTTCACGCCCGGGGTCTTGTTGACGTTGTAGCCGCTGCCGGTCAGGTACCAGGACTGGCCGTCATAACCCGGCTCGGTGCCCGGCAGGAATGCAAATGCCGCTGCGCCGTCCTGGCCACCGCTGTAGTTACCGAAGCTCATGTGCCCGTCGCCGCCCTTGGCCGCTTCGGCAAAGGTGACTTTGGCCACATCGGCCCAGGATTGCATGGCGAGCACGGCCTGGGTTTTTTGCAGGGCGCTGAACTGACTGAAACCGGTGACGCCCAGGCCGCTGAAATTCGAGGTCTGGGACGTCAGAAAGGTGTAGGTCAGTTCGATCTTGCCGCTGCCGTTGAGATCGTGCCAGGCGGCACCGTCACGCAGCAGTTGAGTCGCGGCTTGATCCACCGAGAAGGAGGGTTTGCCATTGACCGTGAGGTTGCCACCCCGGTCGTACTGATGGCTGAAGCTATTGATCTGGTTGAACGCAGAACTCGGCGCGGCCAGTGCTTGCAGTGGCTGGAAGGCCAGTTCGGCGGAATCAATAGCCTTGGCTTTTACTTTCGACATAAACACACTTCCTTGTTAAGCAATGGAACAGTTTTTGTCAGACAGAGACAATCTCTGGCGAGATCGTCCTATCACTCGCCCAATGAAGGCGTAAGAAACCTGACACAATTTGAAATCAAACGTCTACTACTTTTTCAAGGTCAAATTGTTGTGTTCCAGCAAGTGCCCGAAAACAAGGGGGATGGGGTCGTAATATAGTTTTTAGTGCGCGGGGATGGGCGAATTGTCTGACAATTTCAAATTTAAATATTAAATAGCGGTAAGTTGCTTTTTGTCAAAGGCGTCTCACTTTGTTGAACTTATTAATATGAGTGCCAGTGCATTGCCATCAACTAAAGTAAATAACTAGTGAATACTACGCGCGACCTGTAGCAGCCGCCGAAGGCTGCATTCGGCGGCGCAGCCGTCGTCAAACCTGAGCACACCGTCTTACTGAAACACCGCATCGCCTGATCTCACGACCGCTGCGCGCTCGAACGCAGGCTTCGCCAGCTGCTACAAAAAGCACGCCCTACGCCATTTCTCACACGCCCTACGCCATGTTTGTAGCAGCTGCCGAGCCTGCGAGGCTGCGTTCGGCGGCGCAGCCGTCGTCAAACCTGAGCACACCGTCTTACTGAAACACCGCATCGCCTGATTACACGACCGCTGCGCGGCCGAACGCAGGCTTCGCCAGTTGCTACAAAAAGCGCGCCCTACGCCATTTCTCACACGCCCTACGCCATGTTTGTAGCAGCTGTCGAGCCTGCGAGACTGCGTTCGGCGGCGCAGCCGTCGTCAAACCTGAGCACACCGTCTTAACTGAAACACCGCATCGCCTGATTTTACGACCGCTGCGCGGCCGAACGCAGGCTTCGCCAGCTGCTACAAAAAGCGCGCCCTACGCCATGTCTGGACGCCATACGCAATGTTTGTAGCAACTGCCGAGCCTGCGAGGAAGCGTAC
>NZ_JBIUXZ010000001.1:666309-791166 GCF_044744265.1 Pseudomonas sp. NPDC087342 | reverse complement strand
CTCGAACGCAGGCTTCGCCAGCTGCTACAAAAAGCGCGCCCTACGCCATGTCTGGACGCCATACGCAATGTTTGTAGCAACTGCCGAGCCTGCGAGGCTGCGTTCGGCGGCGCAGCCGTCGTCAAACAAGCGATGCAATTCATCAAAGCCAACACGCATCCCAAAGCGGGTAATCATGAATTCGCTCAACGAGTCCTGCGCGTACGGGGTTGCGAACTACGTATCGCGCAAGATCCTTTACATCTTCCTCCTTGCGAACTGCTCGATCGTGATAGCCCTTCTGCCACAACCGCCCTCGCCGCCCCAACGCCTGATTAACGGCCAAACTGCTACGCGATTTGATGCGGCACACCACGTCGGCCAATGTTCTATCCCTCAGCTGCAACAGGCAGTGCATATGATCCGGCATCACAACCCAGGTCAAAAAATCCGCCCAACCCTCCTCTTCCACCTCGCGAAGCTGTTGGACGACCAGTCGCCCCTGCCTCCAATCAGCAAAAAACGGCTGTCGCTGGTGAACGACAGCCGTTATCAGATAAATACCTCCGGGTTCGGAAAAACGTCCAATACGCAGGCGACCAGCATTCGTAAAGACAGGCATTCCATTGCCTCCTTATCCATTGAATAGGAAGCCTCGAATCTACAACGCTGCCTCTCAACTCGATAACCGCCAATCGCTACCAGATATGAGCGATCAACTCCCCGTCCGAATCTTGTTCCACACCCGTGTCCGAATCCGGTCAATGTTCAACGGCATCGCCTCAAGCGCAAACAATTTCCCCATCATTTCCGGGCTCGGATAGACCTTGGTATCGTTCTTGATCGCCGGATCAATGAGGCTGTCGGCCTGTGCGTTGCCATTGGCGTAGTGCACGTAGTTGCTGATGCTGGCCATGACGTCCGGGCGCAGCAGGTAGTTCATGAAGGCGTAGCCGGCCTTGTCGTCCGGGGCGTCGGCGGGCATGGCGACCATGTCGAACCAGATGGCGGCGCCTTCCTTGGGAATCGAGTAGCCGATGTCGACGCCGTTCTTGGCTTCCTTGGCGCGGTTTTCCGCTTGCAGGATGTCGCCGGAGAAGCCGACTGCCACGCAGATGTCGCCGTTGGCCAGGTCACTGGTGTATTTGGACGAGTGAAAATAGCTCACGTACGGCCGGACTTTCAGCAGCAGCGCTTCGGCTTTTTTATAGTCATCGGGATTTTTACTGTGGTGCGGCAGGCCCAAGTAGTTGAGCGCTGCCGGCAGCAGTTCCGGGCCGTTGTCGAGGATCGCCACGCCGCACTTTTGCAGTTTCTGCATGTTTTCCGGCTTGAAGATCAGGTCCCAGGAATCCACCGGCGCGTTGTCGCCCAGCACGGCTTTGACCTTAGCAATGTTGTAGCCAATGCCAGTACTGCCCCACAGGTACGGAAAGCCGTGTTCGTTGCCCGGATCGTTGGTCTGCAAGGCTTTGAGCAGCACCGGGTTGAGGTTTTTCCAGTTCGGCAACTGGCTCTTATCGAGCTTCTTCAACGCCTTGCCTTCAATCTGCCGGGCCATGAAGTGGTTGGACGGAAACACCACGTCGTAACCGGATTTGCCGGTCATCAACTTGCCGTCGAGGGTTTCGTTGCTGTCGTAGACGTCGTAGGTGAAGGCGATGCCGGTTTCTTTCTGGAAGTTCTTGGTGGTGTCCGGTGCGATGTAGTCCGACCAGTTGTAGATTTTGACTGTTTCGGCCGCGTGACCGAGGGTCGCGACGAGTACAAGGGGCGCCAGGGTCAGTGTCTTTCGGATCATGAGTCGATTCCTGTAAGGGCTATTGTTATTGGCAGGCAATCAAAAGATCAAAATCAAAAAATCAAAACGTAGGTCTTGCGCACGGTTTCCTGGATATCCCAGATACCGAGACTGTTGGCTGGCAACATCAGTGCATCGCCGGCTTCTATGTGCAGGGTTTCACCGCCGTCCGGGGTGAAGGTGCAGCGGCCCTGGATGAAGTGACAGAACTCCTGGGCCACGATTTGCCGGCGCCAGCGACCGGGAGTGCATTCCCAGACGCCGGTTTCGACACCGTCGTCGCGCTCGACGCTGGTGGTCGAGGCCACCGCCACTGGCGTCCCCAATGGCACGGCGACGGGGTTGGATTCTTCCAGCTTCAGGGTGGCGGTGTTCTTGAATTGCGTGATGCCCATGGGAGTACCTGTCGATGAGAAAGAACGCTGTTTAGTGCATGAAACCTTCCATGAACCCCGCCACGCCGCTGGCGAGTTTGCGCCGCCAGGGTGCGGTGGCCGGGTTGGCGAGGGTCTGGTCTTCGTGAACGAAGCTGCGGATGATCGCGTTGTAGCCGAGCCAGCGGCAGGGCTCCGGCTCCCAGGCTTTCAGCGCATTGAGACCGCCCTGCGGGATGACCCAAGGCTGGCGCACCAGTTCGGTATCGCGCTCCAGGATCAGATCGGCCAGGGTGCGCCCGCCCAGATTGCTAGCACCGACACCCTCCCCGCCATAACCGCCAGACAATGCGATGCCAGTGGCCCGATCGCAGAGCATGTGCGGCTTGAAATGTCGGGACATGCCCAAATTGCCACCCCAGGCGTGGGTGATGCGCACGTTCTTGAGTTGCGGGAACAGCTCGCCGAACAGGTAACGGCGCAGCTCGACTTCGCTGGTGGTCAGGTCGAAGTCATGGCGCAATTTACCCGCGAACTGATAGCCACCCCGAGCGCCGAACACCAGACGATTGTCGGCGGTGCGCTGGCCGTAAGTGACCTGGCGGCTGCTCTCGCCGAAGGCCTGACCACGGCTCAAGCCGATTTCGTCCCACGTCGCGGCGGACAAAGGCTCGGTGGCCACAATCAGGCTCTGTACCGGCAACTGATAGCGCCCCAGGGGCGGCAGCGTGACGGCGTAGCCTTCGACCGCAGGCACAATCCAGCGACTGCGGACCTGAGCCTTGGCCGTGCGCAAACTGCCGGACTGCCACTGAGTGACCGGGCTGTTCTCATAGATCTTGACGCCCATGCGCTCCACCGCCCGAGCCAGGCCACGCACCAGTTTTGCCGGGTGAATGGTCGCCACATGCGGTGCATAGATACCGCCATAGGGCTTGGCGATTCTGATTTGTTGCGCCAATTGCTCGGGGCTGAGCCAGCGGTAATCATTTTCGGTCAGACCCTGGCCGTGCAGTTTGTCCAGATAACTGCGCAGGCTGGCCTCCTGCTCTGGATACCGCGCCGCGCAGTACAGCACGCCGCCTTTGCGATAATCGCAGTCGATGCCTTCGCGTTCGAGGATGATCTCTACTTCATCGGGAATGCTGTGCAGCAGATCAAACGAGGCGCGGCGTTGTTCGGGCGAGAGCCCCGCGAGCAAGCGGTCCTCGCCCAACAGATTGCCCATCAGCCAGCCGCCATTGCGGCCCGAGGCGCCAAAACCGGCGGTTTGCGCCTCGACGATGGCGATCTCAAGGCCTGGGGCCAGGCGCTTGAGGTAGTACGCGGTCCACAAACCGGTGTAGCCGGCGCCGATGATGGCAACGTCGACGTCCAGGTCCTGTTCCAGGGCCGGACGCGCCAGCAACGGCTCGTCGAGTTGATCCATCCATAAACTGATGTTGCGCCACGCCGGCATACCAGACTCCACCACTCACACTTCGATGGCGTCGATCCTAGAGCGTGACCTCAGAGGCTGTCGTGCGCGCGTGCACGCAAAGAAATTTGTTTGACGTAGGCCTTGGGCGACTGGCCGGTGTGTTGGCGGAAACAACTGTAAAACGCCGACAGCGAGTTGAAGCCAGCGGCAAACGCCAGCTCATCGACCCGCAAGGGTGGCGTGGCCTTGTCCAGCGCCGCGAGCAAATGCTGCAAGCGTGCCTGGTTGACATAGCGATAGAAGCTTTGCCCGAGCACTTGGTTGAGCAGGTAGGAAATCTGATTGCGGCTGTATCCGCACTCCTTCGCCACCCGCTGCAAATCGAGTTCGGGGTCCAGGTAAGGTTGCTGGCGCTGAAAATACTGCTGCAGGTCTTCGGCCATAAAGCTCAGCTGGCGCGGTGACAATCCAAGCCGGCTGGCCGCCGGACGCAGATTATTCGACGTTTTACTCGGCGGCTGCTCGCGCACCAGCGACGCGTATTCGTTGACGCGCCAGATCAAGCCGTCACGCACGGTGATCGCTTCGCTGGAGCGAAACGACACCAGCCCGTCGGTGCCGCGCAGGGTCATCTGGTATTGAATGAACGCGGTGTTACCGTCCAGGCGAATGCGATCCGAATGCTCCAGCGCCTCGCCCGGATTGCGCGGCATGCTGTCGCGTACGTACTCGCGCAATTCGTCCAGGCCCATCACGCGGTTCTGGAAAAAGTCGCTGTACTGGATGTCCGGGTGATACAGCGCCATGACGCCGTCCAGGTTCCGGTGTTTCCAGCATAGGTGGTAGCGCATGACCGTCTCGCCCGTGGCCTGGGTTTGCAGCGGGCCATCATCATCGGCGTGCATAAAGGGCTCTGTGAAATAAACCGAGCTTGCCCAACTTGGGCCTCGGCTTCAATGGCCGATCAATGATGGCCTTTGGCGATGAATGCCCGAGGCGTGACCCATATCAAAAAAAATCGAACCAATCGCTAAACGGACTGAAAAAATCCACATGGTTTTCACATCTGGATGCTACTTTTAAATGCATTCACCGGTTGAACCAATGAAGGTTCTACCCCTCCTCACATGAGCTAAAGGAAGCGCTCGATGACTAAGGCGGGCAACACATGAACAAAGGGTCATTCAGCAAAGTCACCTTTCCAAACGCCTGCCAGCTGATGCGCTGGCATTTTCATCCCATGGGTTTCGAGGCGAGCATGGACGCGCCGGGCAGCATGATTGCCCGTCTTTTTGACCGTGCCAGTGGCGAAACCATGATCGCCATCGCCGGCATTCCCTGCGCGACCGTGATGAATGCCGCGGATGTAGAACGAATAATCGAAGCAGTGGAAGATGAACTCGAAACGTTCATTCCGCCGGTGGCGCTCAGGAGTTATGCCTGAGACCGGATCCAGACATCAAGAAGCCCACAGGATGTGGGCTTTTTTGTGGATACCTATTTTTTCTATTTCAATGCAAGCCCCTGTGGGAGCGAGCTTGCTCGCGATGACTGTGTATCAGTCGACATTTATGTGAGCTGGCAGTCCGCTATCGCGAGCAAGCTCGCTTCCACAGGGATTAGCGGTCTATGCGGTTTTTGCGCTCTGCCGATGATCCGCAAAGAACGCCTTGCCCTTACCGACCTTGTCAGACGCCTTGGGCATATTGACGGCTTGGCCGTCCTGGCCATCGACGTACCAGTAGCAATGACTCACCGCCCGCGTGATCCCGACATAAGCCAACCGCAGAATCTCGTCTTTCTGCGCGGTGTCATAAGCCTCGCTGTCCCCAGTCTTGCCCAGTCCTGCCATGCGATACACCTGGTTCTTGTAAGGCGAGCTGGTCAGATGCTGGCAATCGCCCAGCAAGAACACAGCGTCCGCCTGCAGCCCTTTAGCACTGTGGTAGGTCAATTGCTTGAGCCGGCGAGCGTCGTACGGCAAGCTAGAATCAACATCAACCACTGACTGAATATGCTGCTCTATCAATGACTTATCGCTACTTTTTCGATAAAGCATCAAGATTGAATCACCGCACCGGTAGTGTTCCATTAGCCGCTGCGCCATGCCCTGGTCATCGCGGTCCAGCACGTTCACCGGCTGGAGCGCCTTCGATTCCCCGCTGGCTTTGGCCTTTTTGCCAGGGATGGCCGGCGCAGCCCGCACGATGTGTTCGGCGGCATCAATGATGTGCTGATGGCTGCGGTAATTGTCGCTGAGCATGACCCGAGTGGTGCTCGGCGACGGGAATTCCTTGTTGAACTCCATGAAGTACGTCGGCGAACTGCCGCGCCAGCCATAGATCGACTGCCAATCATCGCCGACACACAGCAACGACGAACGCTGCGCACCACGCCCTACATGCATCGCCGGACCACGACTGCGGATCTCGGCCAGACTGGCACGAATCCAGGAGACAATCTGCGGCGATACGTCCTGAAATTCGTCGATCATCAGGTGCGACAGCGGCCGGAGCAGCTCATCGCTCAACAGTTTCAGGTTTTCGGGCGAATGCTCGCTGAACAGGGCAAACATCCGGTTGTAGGTCATCACCGGTGGCTTTTGATCGAGCAAGTGATCTTCCAGGGCGCGCCAGAACAGACTCAAGGCCTCAAAGAAAAACCGGTCCGGGTCGTCCTTGGCAAAATTCATACGGCCCACGGCATCGGGAACGTCCAGACCCAGGTTCTCGATAAACCCGGCGGCAGCGACGAAACAGTCCAGCAACGGCGAGGAACCCAGCTCACCCTTTACCTTGTAATCGAACCCCGGCCCGGCACTGGCATCGCCGGCTAGCGAGGCTAAAACACGTTTCGAAGACTCGTATGAATCCAACCATATCAAAGGCTTACGACAGAAAGCTTGAAACAGCGTGCGCTTTACTGCCCACTCGGCCCGCACCGTCAGCTTGGCATTCGGGCGGGTGACTTGCGGGTTTTCCCGAGGATCGAAACCCAGCACCACCCAGGCATCGAGGCTTGGAATGTAGCCGTGGCAATGGAACGTCGAGCCGTTGATATCGAACGTCTGACGGTTCGGCTCGATGCCCTTGATCGGCCAGGCACCCGCGCGAAACCACAGGTCTTCAATCGTGTCGCAGAGTTCTTCATCGCGCTTGGCCGCCAGTTCGGTCACGGCCACGCGTTTCTGTACATCAGGGTGATCGCGCTCCAGCTCCTTGAGCTGCAAGGCATGGCGAGATAAAGGCTGGATCAGCTCGCGAAAGCGTTCGTTGGTGGTGAACAACGCGTGATAACAAGCATTGAGCTGTTGACGCTGGGCGTCGTTGATTCGCAGGTCGAAGGGATTGCTGTCGACCTCCTCGTCGCCGTTTTGTGGGCGATTGCTGAGATTTTCGAAAGCTTGCAGGCGTTCGAACCCCGCCAAGCTACGGACCATCGGCAGAATCCGCGAGTGAAAGGTACGCACCAGATCACGGGCGTCTTTAAGGCTGAGCGCCCGGCCCCACAAGCCAAACAGTTCGATCAGTTTGTTGATGAAGTCTTTGCGCGATTCGCGGGTGAAGGTCACCACGGTCATCGAACTCAATTCGAACCCTAAATAGTGGGTCAGCAACAGAATACGCAGCACCAGGGTTGTCGACTTGCCCGCACCCGCACCGGCGATCACCGAGGTCGAAGGTGTATCGCTGAAGATCATCTTCCATTGCGCAACGCTGGGCTGAGCATGAGCAGGCAGCAGTCGCGCGACATCGGCCTTCATGCGTTTCTTGATCTCGGCATTCAACGGCAGCCGCCAATCATCGAACAGGTTGTCATCGACATTCGGCGGCCGGTGCTCGGTGGAGCGCGAGTCGCGGATCAACAACACCTGCCGACCTTCTTCCAGCCCTTCGAGCTTGCCTTCCTTGAAGCCGTAATCCACCCCGGCGCTGTGGCCGCTGCGAAAGCCGTCAGCTTGCCCGTGGAGCCATGACGCACGGTGTTGCGCGCGCATTTGGGTCAAGCCATACCCGAAAAAACGGGCGGCCAGGCGCTTGAGCCATGGCATCTCAGCGAGGGGACGAAGTTCAGGAGGGAGATCGGGGGTGTGTTGCGGCACGCGGACGGACTCCAGGGTGTGAGGCTGTTGAGGGCTATGGTGTCTGCATTTGCCGTTGAGTTCTAGTGAAATGCTTACAGGTCATTGGTTTAGGCGATGAAGTGAAGGCTGGATGAGAATGTTTCGAGATGATTTAACATCAACTTATTAGATTGTTTTGAAGCACTTTTTACGCTTTTTATCGATCATCGGCTGATAGATGATGCTCGCCATCAACCACCGGTTCTTGTTTCGTGGCTCAGGCGCACCGCCCCATGACGAACCTTTTCAGGAGACGATCATGCTTGAACTCAGACCATTCAACACCTTGGGCGGCGCCCATCATGGCTGGTTGGATGCCCATCACCACTTTTCGTTCGCCGAGTACCACGACCTGAAACGCATGAACTGGGGCAACCTTCGGGTCTGGAACGATGACGTGATCGCCCCGGGCACCGGCTTCCCACAGCATCCGCACCGTGACATGGAAATCATCACCTATGTGCGTGAAGGTGCGATTACCCACCAGGACAACCTCGGCAACAAGGGCCGTACTGAAGCGGGTGATGTTCAGGTCATGAGCGCCGGCACCGGGATCGCCCACAGCGAGTACAACCTGGAAGCCACCGAAACCCGGATTTTCCAGATCTGGATCATCCCCAACGAGGCCGGCTCGGCACCGTCGTGGGGTGCCAAGCCTTTCCCGAAAGGTCAGCGCGAAGGTTTCGTGACCTTGGCCAGCGGCAAGGCCGGCGATGATCAAAGCCTGCGGATTCGCGCTGATGCGCGATTGGTGGCGGCGAATCTGAAGGCTGGGGAATCGGCGGAGTATCACCTGGATAAAGGGCGCCGTGCCTACCTGGTTACGGCCACCGGTGTGATTGAAGTCAATGGCTTGCGTGCACAAGCTCGAGACGGTGTAGCGGTCGCCGATGAGCAGGTGTTGCGTGTGACGGCGATTGAAGACAGTGAAATCGTGTTGGTGGATCTGGCTTAAATACCAGGCAAAAAAATGGGCGACCTTGTGGTCGCCCTTTTTTTGTTTGTTGCGATTGTGGCGAGGGGGCTTGCCCCCGTTCGACTGCGAAGAAGTCGCAAATCAACACACACGGTATGCCTGGAAAACCGCAATGGCCGGATTAGGGTCGCTACGCAACCCAACGGGGGCAAGCCCCCTCGCCACAGGCCCTCAATCACTTCGTGGAAATAGCGCCATCCACCAGGGTCTGAGCCTCAGCCACCAGCTGCTTGAGATGTTCGTCGCTGATAAAGCTTTCCGCGTAGATCTTGTAGATGTCTTCAGTGCCCGATGGGCGCGCCGCAAACCAGCCGTTCTCGGTCATGACCTTCAAGCCACCGATTGCCTGGTTGTTACCCGGCGCATGGCTGAGGATGCTCTGGATCGCTTCGCCAGCCAGTTGGGTCGAGGTGACTTGATCCGGGGACAGCTTGCTCAGCAGGGCTTTCTGCTCAGGGTTGGCCTTGGCATCAACCCGAACCGAGAACGGCTCGCCCAGCTCATCAGTCAGTGCGCGATAGGCCTGGCTTGGGTCGCGACCGGTGCGAGCGGTCATTTCTGCCGCCAGCAGCGCCGGAATCAGGCCGTCTTTGTCAGTGCTCCAGACACCACCGTCCTTGCGCAGGAAGGAAGCGCCGGCGCTCTCTTCGCCACCAAAGCCCAGGGAGCCGTCGAACAGGCCATCGGCAAACCACTTGAAGCCGACCGGCACTTCGTACAAACGACGACCGAGGCGCTTGGCCACGCGATCGATCAAACCACTGCTGACCACGGTTTTGCCCACGCCAGCATCCGCACGCCAGTGCGGACGATTCTGGAACAGGTAGTCGATGGTCACTGCAAGGTAGTTGTTCGGCGCCAACAGGCCGCCGGACGGGGTGACGATGCCATGACGATCGTGATCAGGGTCGCAGCCGAAGGCCACGTCAAAACGATCTTTCAGACCAATCAGGCCTTGCATCGCGTGGGTCGACGATGGGTCCATGCGGATCTGCCCGTCCCAATCGACGGTCATGAAGCGGAAGGTCGGATCGACCTCGGTGTTGACCACTTCCAGATCCAGGCGGTAATGCTCGGCAATCGCCGACCAGTAGCGCACCCCTGCTCCACCCAACGGATCGACACCCAGATGCAGCTTGGCGTCACGAATGGCGTCGAAGTCGATCACGTTGATCAGGTCGGCGACATAGGTGTTGACGTAGTCGTGGCGATGGGTGGTGCTGGCCTTCAATGCCTGCTCGTAGCTGATGCGCTTGACGCCAGCCAGCTTGTTGCCGAGCAGTTCGTTGGCCTTGGCTTCGATCCACTTGGTGATGTGGGTGTCGGCCGGGCCGCCATTGGTAGGGTTGTATTTGTAGCCGCCGCTTTGTGGCGGGTTGTGGGACGGCGTAATGACGATGCCATCCGCCAGGCCCGAGGTGCGGCCACGGTTGTAGCAAAGAATGGCATGGGAGATGGCCGGGGTCGGCGTGTACTCGTCGCCTTCGGCGATCATCACGGTGACGCCGTTGGCCGCCAATACTTCAAGGGCGCTGGCACCGGCCGGGGTCGACAGCGCATGGGTGTCGATGCCGACAAACAGCGGACCGTCGATGCCTTGGGCTTCGCGGTACAGGCAAATGGCCTGGCTGATCGCCAGAACGTGCCATTCGTTGAAACTCAAGTCGAACGAACTGCCACGGTGACCGGACGTGCCAAAGGCGACGCGCTGGGTAGAGATGTTGGCATCAGGCTGGCCGGTGTAATAAGCCGTTACCAGTCGCGGGATGTCGACCAACAATTCTGCCGGTGCCGGTTTGCCCGCAAAAGGACTGAGTGTCATGCAAAACCTCTGAAAAGAGTGGTTCAGGAATAGAGACGGAGTTTACTGGCAGTTTGACCACAGCGCGATAGCAACGATCCGCGCGGTCCGCGACCTTTTTTAACCCCGCTCAATCAATCGCTTCCAGACGCAATGCATCACCCAGTAATCCCAGTGCGGTACCGAGGTCATGGTCGCCGCTGAACGTATGGCTGAGGCGCAAATGTTGACCATACAAGCCTTGCAGGCTGAACAGCTCACCTGGCGCGATCACCACCTGATGTTTGAGCAAGCGTTGGAATACCCGGCGCACATCGACCTGGCGCAACGAGCGCGCCCAGATCGTCGCCCCACCCTGCGGCTCGACCGGTTGCAACGCGTCTCCCAGCCGTTCGTTCAACAAATGGATCATCTGCACCTGACGATCCTTGAGCAGGCGCCGCAGCACTTGCAGGTGCTGGTCGATACGGCCATTGCTGTACAGGCGGGCAATGGCTTTCTGGCGGATCGGCGACAGGCGAAACGCACGCAGCAAAAAATGCCGCTGCAGTTCTTCGCCCAGTCGTCGCGACAGCAGATAACCGTACGGCGCTTCCGGCCCGACGATTTTCTCGAAGGTGGAAAACACGATCAGACGATCAGGCGCCAGAAGGTCGCGAAACTTCGGCCCTTCTGGCTCGAAACCAAGCTCGCCATAGCAGTCGTTTTCCAGCACCCAGCAATCATATCGGGCCAGCAACTGCGCGACCGACTGCCGGTTGTCATGCGGCACCTGGCTTCCCCGCGGCATGCTTAGCCCCGATGACAACATCACCAGCCGCACCGACTCGATCTCAAGCACGTCATTGAGCTGCTCCAGGTCCAACGCGCCGCAGGCTTGCAATGGCAACTCGAACACCCGCACCTCTGCCGCCTCGAGCAAACGCAGAATCACCCAATCACACGGCGACTCGACCACCACCGTGGCGCCCTTGAGACACAGGATGGTGATGAGAATTTCCAGCACTCCGCGCAGATCGGCGCCGATGTAAACCTCGTCGGCATGCCAGCAACGCGCCGGTGACGTGGTGTAGCGCGCCGCTAGAGCCGTACGCAATTCAAGCTCGCCACAGGGTTGCGAGGCCGAGAGTGGCTGGCGCGGATACTGGCGCAACAGTTCGCGCTCCAGCGTCAGTAGCGGGCTGTCCAGCGGCTGCAACAAGGCCGGCTCATCGGCACTCAACACCAGCATTTCGGGACGCCGAGCATTGAAATAGACGGTTTCAAGCAAATCATTGCCGCTGGCCAACGGACCAATGGAGGCTATTGGCTGCGAGTAATAACCAGACTTGGCCACCGAGTAGACCCGCCCTTCCTTCTCCAGCAGCGAATAGGCGTATTGGATGGTTGAAATCGACACGTTCAGGCGCAGCGCCAACTGCCTCAAGGAAGGCAGGCGAGTCGGCGTGCCGCAACCCGGTTCATTGATGAGGTGCGTCAAATATCGATACACCGCCTGGTAAGCAAAGTCCGTTTCTCTGGGTCCTTTCATCGGTATTGGCCGGGCACGGTGCAAGCGATTGCCTGGACGGTTGTGGATCGCGACAGCCCCTGCACTTTCAATGCCCCGCTGACAGTTCGCCAATTGCGCCAGCGTCATCGTCCTGCGGATCTTCAACGCAAATGTCTTCCTCCACTACCACTGACCCCATGCGATAAAGCGTGGCAATCAGGCTGACCGGCAGGCCACTGACATCGACCATCCATTGCACGACCTGCTCGGGCGCCTGATGCCCCTGCATCGCCTTGTGCAGGTCCGGCATGGCCACCAGCATGCCGGGGTGGCAACTGCGCAGGAAACGCTCGAGTCCCGCGCCACCATCGACAAAGGGCGCAAAGAGCAGGCAGATCAATTGAGCCTCGGTCAGCCCGAGGGTTTTCAGCACCTCGTCCGCCGCCAGCAAGCGGCGTTCGGTCATGACGACCGGATTACCGAATGACTCCAGCGCCAATTCGCAAAAGCGTTCCGGCACCAGTTTGCGCCGCATCATCACCAGGGCTCGCTGCAAGTATTCAGCGATCCCGGTTTCATAACTGTCGCCCGACACAACGCTCGCCTGTAACCCGCGCAAGTGCGCCGCAATCGCTGGGCTGACGTATTCGCTATCGCTCAGGTGCGCCGCCATTTCGTCGATCTGGACACCGAGGAATTCGGTGAGCAACGGCCAGCGCTCTTCCAGTTTGCCAACCACCATGTCGTGAATATCGATATTGGTCGTGCGCCGGCAAGCTTCGAATCCCCCGTACGGGCGCCATTGCGCGCGCTCATGGCCAGCATAGAACTCAAGGTAGTAGTCGCTGCCCAAGTCATCGAGCACGGCGAACAACCCTTCGAACCCCGCGATATTGTCATTCGCGGACCCGAGACCTGCCTTGTGCGCCGCGCGCCTCAATCCGTCGAGAAACTGCTTCTGCTGGCGCGGCGTTTCGCTGCTGATCAACGCATCGACCCCATTGCCCCAGCGGGCAATCTGCCCGTAGAACTCGCCCGTTGTCAGGTAGCCATCATCCCAAAGATCGAGCGGACCATCCCAAGCCCGGCGGTGGCCGACCATCAACAGGTTGAGCCGATTCGACTCGCGCCCGGCCTCGGAGATTGGCGCCAGGTGGTTAAATGGCAGGACTTCACGGTTATCCACCATCAACAATTCGACCCGAGGATCGTCGTAGAGGAACAGCGCCGCATTGGTGCGATGGATGTTCTCGAGCGCTGTGGAACCGGTCCCGTTCAGGCGCAAGGTGGCCACGCGTAGCTGAAACGTCGCCGGTGCCCGGCTGGCGATGCTCAGTTGGGCGGCGCGCAACAGCGCCAGTGTGTAGCAACTGTCGAGCGTGCCGGACTGGATCGACATCACCTTGAATTCGCCGATACGTTCCATGCCGCCGGCCGACACCACCAGGCGCTGAATCATAAGCTGCAAGGCAGTGCGCTCGGCACGCGAGAAAAAACTCAGCAGCCTTTGCAGTACTTGCTGGTAAACATAGTTCATTGCCTGATCGTGAATTGTGGTCATCAGTGTTTTACCTGGTATTCGGAAGTTCAACGTCACGCAAACAGTGATAGACACTGCGCGACCGATTCTCGCTATGAAGTGCTTGATCCTGTCATAAAATGCTAGCACTTAAGTTTTGGGTAATTATTTGAAATGTTTGAACTCTGCCTATGCCAAGGCGACAGCCACCTCCTCGCAAAGCCTGACGGGGCAAGGCCCGCGAGGTTTGGCACGACTTCCTAGGAAACTTCCGACAGCGTCCCACAGACATTGAGTACAAAAAAAAGAGAAAGAAGATACTGATTGATCTTTAGTCTTCAAACGTTGTGACATTTGCCTGTCGTCTGTCGCAAACATGTGCTGATTAATATCAGCCGAACGCCCACTCATGACTCATTCCTTGAGATGAAAGTAATCATTCAATTATCAGGGCTTATATGATGATTAGAAGATACAGATCGAAAGCAAAAACCGGTTCAGTTGCTGAAACCCGGTAGACAGAAACGAAAATGCCCTCTGCGCCAGGAGCGCAGAGGGCATCGGGAAAGCTTGAAGAGCAAGCGTACGTGCGGGCACGGACGCCTGCGTAAGGCTTACGCCGGTTCGACCTGAAGGGCGACCCGTTCGCGGCATGGGCATTCGTCCATGTAGCGATGCGCTTCGACAAACTCGGAAAACGGGAAGACCCGAGTCTTGAGCGGCAGCAGCACGCGGTCGGCGGTCAACTGGTTGATATCGCGCAACGCCCGTTGCAACGCCACCTGATCCTGAATGATGCCCAGCTCCGGCTTGCCGGTGAAGTTACCGATACAGTGTACGAAGAACTGAATGTTCTTCTGGAACGCTGCACACGCCGGGAATGGCGTCTGGTTGCCGCCTTGCAGGCCGTAAAGTACCAGGCTGCCACGCGGCGCCAGCACGTCACCGAGCATCGACATCTGTGGCCCGCCAAGCCCATCGAACACCACATCGACGCCACGGTTGTCGGTGATCTTGTTGATCTGCATCAGCAGATCCTGTTCTTCGGTGACGATGACTTTCTCGGCACCAAGGGACAGCAGGTAGTCACGTTCTTCCGCGCTTTTGGTCGCCGCGATCACTCGCACACCCAGGGCTTTGCCCAGTTGTACAAAGGACGGCCCTGCGCAATGGCTTGCGTCGGTCACCAGGGCAAACTGCCCCGGTTTGACCCGCGCCAGATCGACGTAGGCAAAATAGGCGATCAGCAGCGGCGTGTAATGCACGCTGGCTTCGATCGGGCTGAGCACGTCCGGGTAGCGGGTCAGTGCCGAGCGCGGCAGAACAATCTGTTCGCCGTAGACCGGATAATCGTTAGGACTCTCGGCCGGAAAACTGGCGACCTTGTCACCCACCGCCAAGTCATCGACACCGTCGCCGACAGCCGTCACGACACCCGACATTTCATGGCCAAGGCCTGAAGGAAGACGAGCGTGGGACGAAGCCAGGTTCTGGCGCCAGAGAATGTCGTACCAGCTGATGCCGATTGCTTCGACGCGCACCTGCACTTCACCTGGTGCAGGCAGAGCGGCCGCATGCTCTTCGCATTTGAGCACCTCGGCTGGACCAAACTTGTGAAAACGGATCGTGCGGGACATCGCAAACCTCGTCAAAGTAACCTCTAATGCCACGAACTCTATCTGGGCTTTCTACCCAAGACCATCAGTGGCTATTAATAGTCGACATGCCTGTCATTGATTCCGCAGCGCCGGCGGCATCACCAGATGCCGTAAAAAACCGAAGCAGCCATTTAAGTAAAAAGTGAATTACACGGTGCAGAGTAGCAGCCTTTGCCCGTAAGATTCATGCCGGCCATTGTTCTCATATGGCCGCCCACGTCAAGTTTGCTGACTCTGCCAGGACTCCAGATGAATCGTAATGACCTGCGTCGTGTCGACCTGAACCTGTTGATCGTTTTCGAAACATTAATGCATGAACGCAGTGTGACCCGTGCTGCGGAGAAATTGTTCCTTGGACAACCCGCTATCAGTGCGGCGCTCTCGCGCCTGCGCGGGCTGTTCGATGACCCGCTGTTCGTGCGCACCGGGCGCAGCATGGAACCGTCGGCCCGGGCAGTGGAGATCTTCGCCCTGCTCTCCCCGGCGCTGGACTCGATTTCCACAGCGGTCAGCCGTGCGGCGGAATTCGATCCGGCCACCAGCACGGCGGTGTTTCGTATAGGTTTGTCGGACGACGTCGAATTCGCCTTGCTGCCCATGCTGCTCAAACGCCTGCGCGCCGAATCACCGGGCATCGTGCTGGTCGTTCGCCGGGCCAACTACATCCTGATGCCAAGCCTGCTGGCCTCGGGCGAAATCTCCATCGGCGTCAGCTACACCGCCGACCTGCCGGCCAACGCCAAGCGCAAAGTACTGCGTCGCAGCATGCCCAAGCTGTTGCGAGCCGACACCGTGCCGGGCCCGCTGAGCCTGGACGACTTCTGCGCGCGGCCCCATGCGCTGGTGTCGTTCGCCGGCGACCTGAGCGGCTTCATTGATGAAGAACTCGAAAAGCTCGGGCGCAAACGCCATGTCGTGCTCGCAGTGCCGCAATTCAACGGGCTGAGCACGCTCATCAGCGGGACGGATATTGTCGCCACCGTACCTGATTACACGGCTGAGGCATTGACAGCCGCAGGTGGTGTGCGGGCGGAAGATCCGCCGTTGCCGGTGCGTACCTTTGAACTGCACATGGCATGGCGTGGGTCGCAGGACAATGACCCGGGCGAGCGTTGGTTGCGGTCGAGGATCCAGATGTTTTTTGGGGATCCGGATAGTCTCTAGGCGGCGTCGGGAAGGCTGTTCATCTGATCATTTTTGGCTTTCCACCAACCATGGAGCTCCATTCACTTCCAGTGGATTGCTACATTGGGGGCACATCTGAGGGCATGCTTTGGATGGTTTGAAAAGGATGCCCCAGGGCTTGCTCAACGTCCCGAGAATGCCACATCAGTAGCTATCTGGAATAAATGCACATGTCGGTCCTGCGTATAGCTGTTGTAGTTGGATGCATTTGGGTAGGTTCGGCGTTGGCCGAGGAGCCGACCGAAAAAGTCGTGCGGATTGCACAACTCGTGATAGACCCTGCTCAATTGGCGGCTTACCAAACGGCAGTCAAGGAGGAAATAGCTGACTCTGTGCGCCTTGAGCCAGGCGTGCTCGCGATTTATTCGGTAGCGGAAAAGGACCACCCGAACCGCCTTCACTTCTTCGAAATCTATGCAAACGAAGCGGCCTACAAAAGCCACATCGCATCTGCCCATTTTCAGAAATACGTGAATACGACAAAGTCGATGATCGTGTCCAGAACGCTTATCGAAACCGACCCGGTGCAACTCAGCGCCCAGCAAGGTCAATGATTGGGCAATCAGGCCCGCGGGCACGGCTCTATAGTTAGCCGTTATCAAGAGCAAGCTGCTGCTCACACATTCCGTCATGAGGAACTGGCGGCGTGGCGTGATCTCTCTGCCTCTCTCGCTCACGACTGATATCGCACTGTCCAACGCGGGGCTCTGAAAGGCATTCGGTTTACCATTCAGTTTTTGCCCGCCCCGCGCATTGCCATTTCATGGTGGGTTGTTATCAAGTCATAACCGCTCAAGCCTTGGCAGGCGCCAACTCAGACCGCCGCGCATCGCGAAAGGCAAACATGAACACCAGCACCACGCCCAGGGAAAAGAACGCCGGGAACAACCAGATGCTCTGCCACTGGTGCCCCGCAGGGGTGGCGTAGTAATCAGAGACATGGCCCGCGACCCAGAAACCGATCAGCATGCCAACGCCGTAGGTGGCCAGGGTAATCAGGCCCTGGGCCGAGCTTCTGAAGCGCTCGGGGGTTTTCGCGTCGGTGTAGATCTGCCCGGACACAAAGAAAAAGTCGTAGCAGATGCCGTGCAGGGCAATGCCGGTGAACAGCATAAAGGCCAGGTCGGCATTATTGCCGTAGGCGAACAGCACATAGCGCAAGGCCCAGGCCAGCATGCCCATCAGTAACGCGATCTTGATGCCGAAGCGCTGAATGAACAGGGGCAGCAGGAGCATGAACAGGACTTCGGAGACCTGCCCGATGGCCATCTTCGCCGTGGGATTGGTCATGCCTATGTCGGCGAGGAACGGATTGGCATTCTGGTAATAGAACGCCAGCGGGATGCAGATCAGGATCGAGGCAATGAAGAACACCAGGTAGCTGCGGTCTTTCAGAAGGCCCAAGGCATCGAGGCCGAGGATCTGTTTAAACCCGGTTCGAGTTGTATCGGATTTCAGCGGTGCCGTACTCGGCAGCGTGAAGCTGTAGACGCCCAGCACCAGCGACGCCAGCGCCGCCATCAGGAAGGTGTTGCGCAGGCCACCGGAGGCAATCGCGGCTTTCGAGTCCCAGGCAAAGACAAAACTGATCACCACCCCGGCGACGATCCAGCCCACGGTGCCCCACACCCGAATACGTGAGAACTCCAGCGCCGGGTCGCGCATCTGCCGAAAGGCCACGGAGTTGACCAATGCCAGGGTCGGCATATAGATCATCATGTAGGCCAGCACGTAGGGATAAAACGTGCCGAAGTCCGGCGCCCGATACAGCTGATAGAGCAACACCGCACCCACCAGGTGCAGCACCGCCAGAATGCGTTCTGCATTGAAGAATCGGTCAGCGATCAGCCCGATCACGAACGGGGCGATGATCGCGCCCCAGGACTGAGTCGAGAACGCCATGCCAATCTGGCCGCCGCTGGCGCCCAACTGGCTGGACAGGAAAGTGCCAAGGGTGACGAACCAGCCACCCCAGATAAAGAACTGCAGAAACATCATGGCGCTCAAGCGCGCAGTCATCCACGTCATAACAGTCACCGTCTTATTGTTATTGAAAGAAGCAGGTGAAACTCAGGCGTCAGGCAAGCCCAACAAACGCCTGTTGGAAGCCGCATCGCTGGCCACGCTGACAAAATCGTCAAAGGCCTTTTGGCTTCGGGTAATCATGTTGTCGCGGATAAACCCCGCGCCTTCAGCAGCGCCTTGGGCGGCGTCTTTCAGGCAACACTCCCACTCCAGCACGGCCCAGCCGGTGAAACCGTATTGAGTCAGCTTGCTGAAGATCGACTTGAAGTCGATCTGGCCATCACCCAGCGAACGAAAGCGTCCCGGGCGCTCGACCCAGCCCTGGTAACCGCCATAGACACCCGAGCGCGCGTCGGGACGGAACTCCGCATCCTTGACGTGGAACATGCGGATACGTGAGTGATAACGGTCGATAAAGCCCAGATAGTCCATCTGCTGAAGCAACAAGTGGCTGGGGTCATAAAGGATTGCCGCGCGGGGGTGCTGATTGACCGCCTCAAGGAAACGCTCAAACGAGGCCCCGTCGTGCAGGTCTTCACCGGGGTGAATTTCGTAGCACAGGTCGACACCGGCCTCATCGAAGCAATCGAGGATAGGCAACCAGCGCTTGGCCAGTTCGGCAAAACCTTGCTCCACCAACCCGGCAGGACGCTGTGGCCAGGGGTACATGTAGGGCCAGAGCAAGGCGCCGGAAAAGGTCGCGTGCGCCGTAAGACCCAGACGCTGGCTGGCACGCGCCGCCAGCTTCAATTGCTCGATCGCCCATTCCGTACGCGCCTGGGGCTGGCCACGCAGATGAGCCGGCGCGAAATCATCGAACAGCGCATCGAACGCCGGGTGCACGGCCACCAACTGCCCTTGCAGGTGAGTGGACAGTTCGCTGATTTCAACCCCCGCGCTGGCGCACACGGCCTTCAGCTCATCGCAATAGCTCTGGCTTTCGGCTGCGCGTTCAAGGTCGATGTAGCGCGTGCCCAGGGTCGGCAGTTGAATGGCCGTGTAGCCCTGGGACGCTGCCCAATGGGCGATACTGGCCAGGGTGTCGAAAGGCGCTTCATCGGCGATGAACTGCGCCAGGAATATTCCGGGGCCGCGCATACCTTGAGGGGCCAGGGCGTTTGGGGTAACGGCAGGCGTCTGCGGTTTCATCGGCTGCACTCCAACGGGGTCCACTTTGCATCGCTGGTATGGCTGGCGATGGCCGCTTCGATAAAGGCCATGCCTCGCAGGCCCACCTCGATCCCTGGCACACCCGGCGCGGTGTGGCCTTTAACCTCCCCGCGAATAGCCTGGGCAAAATCGCCATACAGATTGGCCATGGCTTCCAGGTAACCTTCGGGATGGCCAGCGGGCAAGCGCATACGCTGGGTCGCGGCCTCGCACAACCACGGCTGCCCGGTGCCGGAGCGCAAGACGCGCATCGGTTGGTCCAATGAACGATGAATCAGGCTGGCGGGTTGTTCCTGGCGCCATTCCAGGCCGCCCTTGTCACCGTAGACACGAATACTCAGCGGGTTCTCTTCCCCCGCGCAGACCTGGCTGGCGATCAGCACGCCACTGGTGCCCTGCTCCATTTTGAACAGCATGGCGGCGTCGTCGTCCAACTGACGGCCCTCTATGTGCACTCCCAGGGTGGCGCACAGGTGGGTGACTGTTTGATCAGCCACAAACTCCGCCAGGGAAAAGGCATGGGTGCCGATATCGGCGATGCAGCCGCCCACCCCGGACAATTCCGGCTGCCCGCGCCACTCGGCCTGCTTGTTGCCCTGCCCGGCCACATCCTGGCTGAGCCAGCCCTGGGGATACTCCACCAGGACCTTGCGCACCGCGCCAATCACGCCACTGCGCACCATTTCCCGCGCTTGCCAGACCATGGGGTAACCGAGGTAGGTGTGGGCCAGGCCATACAGGCCGGAGCTGGTGTCCAACACGTCCTTCAACGCGCGCAGTTCAGCCAGATTCAGCGCAGCGGGCTTCTCGCTGAAGACATGAAACCCTGCGTCCAGCGCCTGGCCGGCTACCGGCGCATGTAGATGATTGGGCGTGACGATCACCAGCAGTTCCATGCGTTGCTCCGCAGGCAGTGCCCGCTCGGCCTCCAACATCAATTGCCACGTGCTGTAGCAGCGCGATTGCGCCAAGCCAAGTTGGCTACCCGTACGCTGATTGTTCTGCGCGTCGCGACTGAACGCACCGCAAACCAGCTCAAAGCGCCCATCGAGCCCCGCTGCCTGACGATGGGCTTGGGCGATAAACGAGCCCTCCCCTCCACCGACAAAGCCCATTCTTATTTTGGGTATCACTGTGTTCATCGCTGACCTTCTCTGTCCGGCTCGGTTGAAAGCTGTTTTCATTAGAATGTAACCGGTTACATTTCAGCTGGAATTTATGCGCTGGAGGGTAAGCTGTCAAATCGATAATCCACGGTCGCGAGGATTTAAGCGCAGGCAGACCTGCTGTAAGCTCGCCCGACGCACAGTTCAAACATGAGGTGATTTTGTCCAATATTCGTGAAGTCGCCCGGCTTGCCGGCGTTTCGGTGGCTACCGTATCGCGCACCCTGACATCACCCGACCGCGTGCGTCAGGCCACACGGGACAAGGTCAACGCTGCCGTCGAAACTGCGGGTTATCGCCCCAACTTGATGGCAGTCCAGTTTCGCTCTCGGCGCACCGCCAACCTGGTCATCCTCGTCCCAAAGATTGCCAACACGTTTTTCGCGCGCGTGATCAGCGGCGCACAACAGGCCGCCCAGGCCGCGGGTTATCGACTGTTGCTCTGCGACACCCAGGGCCGCGAAGAAATCGAGCGCGAGTTTGCCGAGCTGGTTGACGCCCATCAGGCGGATGGCGTGATTCAGTTGCGCGCCTACGATCCTTTCCCGGCCGACCGCGCAGACACCCCGCCGATGATCAACGCCTGCGAAGTGATCAAGGGCGGGCGCCATCCCACAATCAGCCTCGACAACCAGGCAGCCGCCAAAGCGATGACCGAACACCTGATCGGCTTGGGGCATCGTCGGATTGGCTTGATCAAGGGCCCTCAAAGCAGCCCATTGACCCAGGATCGAGTGGCGGGCTACCAGGCGGCATTGGCTCAGGCAGGTCTCACCAGCGACCCGGCGATTATTTGCCATGGCGACTTCAGCTTGCGCGCCGGCTATGACGGTGCTGCCACCCTGCTGGCGCTACCCGATCACCCCACTGCGCTGTTTTGCGAGAACGACGAGATGGCCATTGGCGCGCTCAAGCGCATCAAGGAAGCAGGCCTACGCGTGCCTGAAGATATCTCTTTGGTGGGATTCGATGATATTCCGTTGGCGCATTACTGTGATCCGCCGCTGACCACCATTTCCCAGCCCGCCGAAGGCTTTGGGCGCAGGGCCGTTGAGATGCTGATCAACCTGATCGAAAAAAAAACCAATCTTCAGCAGCATGTGATCCTGCCTTTTGAACTGACTATACGTAAAAGCTCTGCTGCGCCGTCAGTTCAACAGACAGTGGGGCGCCCCTGATATCGTGGAAAAGCAGCCACACCAGGACCAGCAAAGATAGTGGCTCGCAAGAGGCTGACCGGATCAGTGATACCTCGATATCTGAATCAAGGAGTGTTTTGCGGCTTTCCTGGAAGTGGCCATTAGGTAGGGCTGTGGTAGGGGCGCGACCATATCCGATCAAAGATAACCTCCTCCACTCATATGCTGAGTTGAAGAATCGCCGCTCGCGATCGCTCGTGCATCCCGTCCCATAGAGGGCAAAAACGGGGGGCATCATTAGTTTTTAACGACCTGAAACCACCGTTCTAGAGCCCAGTCAGAATGTTTTTGGGGGATCCGGATAGTCTTTGAAGAAACCCTCAGCAGGCCTGTCAAAAATATATGTAAAAAAGGCGCCTTCTCAGGCGCCAAAGGCCTACCGCTCAATTTCATGACGTACCAAGCACCTTCGTGCTCGCGTGAAAACCTGCGTATACGCCTACCCAACTGTTTTCTGGAAGCGCGCAGGTTTGCGAAACAGTCGAAAATCGTCGAATTTCTGCCCGTAGATAAATGGCAGGTAAGCCTCCGCATCCGGGAGCACATCAAGCCGCGGCACCGTCCAGCTCGACTCACCTTCGGTGTAATAGGCTGTGCCAACGGAAATCACTGGGATGGTGTGAAGCGGGTCCAGCGCCGTACCGCTGAGTTTGAGGGTCCCTGCCCCGACACGTTTTACCCGCAGGTTTTCCTGGTTCTTCATGCAATTCAAAATCGGGTCATGCTGCAGGCCGTAACCCGAGGAGTGAGGTACCGCCTTGATTTCAAAGTCGTAGCCTTCACTGCTTGAAGGTCCGATGTTTTCGCCAAACTCGGCCTCGATCTCGATCAACCGTGCACCATTACGCTCACAGAAGCCATAGGCTTCGTGGCCATCGAGATAGACCTGAGCAGTCCCGGTTTTCTTCGCCTCGCCCCACATCTCCCGGCCGATCGTGACGGGCATGTCGCCACTCACAATAAGCACCAGCATGGTCGTGCCTTCAAGCTCCTTGTACCGGCATTTGAGAGAAATGATGCCGCAGTCAAACTCACCACACAGCTCGCTCTGCCAACGGGAAACACTGGCAATCGCGGTGGGTGTTTCCGGCAATTCGAAACAGGGTGGCAACACCGAGCGCAAGAACTCGAATGTGGTTTCGAACTCAATCGACAGCGCCTCAATCGTGCAGCGCCCCTCGGAGAGAATGCGTTGAATTTCTTGAAGTTCTTCTTTGGTTTTAACAAAGCTCATGGCAATCAATCTCCCTCGATTGAGGCTTTCAATTGTTGGATAACTGCTTCGGCCACGCCTTGCGAAGAAGCCGGGTTCTGACCGGTTATCAACGCACCGCTGACCACCACGTGGCGCTCCCAATCACGGGTCTTGGAATACACTGCGCCAAGCGCTTTCAAGTCGGTTTCGACAAGGTACGGAACGACTTTTTCCAAACCTACTGCGGCCTCCTCACTGTCACTGAATGCCGTGACCTGTACGCCTTCGACCAACGGGCGGCCGTCACGCTTGCGTGCTTCCAGCAACGCGCAACCTGCGTGGCAGATGGTTGCAACAGGCTTACCCTGGGTAAGAAGCGACTCGATAAGCGTGATGGAATCGGCCTGGTTTCGCAGATCCCACAACGGGCCGTGCCCACCGGGATACACCACCGCGCTGACCTGCGAATCGACAATCGCCGACAATTTGATGGTCGAACCCAGGCGCTCCTTGAGCAGGCCATCCGCCCCATAGCGTTTGTACAGAGGGTGATCCTTGAAGGCATCAATCGACAGTGGGTCCACTGGCGCACGCCCTCCCTTGGGTGACGCCAGCCGGACCGAGAAACCCGCATCGACAAAGGTGTAATACGGCACAACAAACTCCTCGAGCCACAGCCCGGTGTCGCGGCCGGTGTCGCCAAAGGAATCATGCGAAGTCAAAACAAACAAAATACTCATCAAGCGCACTCCACAACGTATGCATTGAAGACAGGGAGTCAGGCAGCGGTTTGCTGTTCCCAGAGGGCCTGAGCGCTTGACCAGGTTTGATTCACGTCCTGACCGTCGGCGGTTCTCCAGGTGATGGGGCCGACCATTTGCAAAATGAATGTGGTGTCGGCAAGCATTTTGGTTTCTTCGTGTTCAGCGCCGGTCGCCTCATACAAGAAGCCATGCTGGACACACAGCGCACCACCCTTTTCCGGGCCGCCCCGCAACTCGAGAATGCCCTCGAACACATAGCCTTCCGCCGGCCCATGGTGAATGTGCGGCAACAGAATCGAGCCGTTGGGGCAGTAAAACATGACGGTCCAAATACCGAACTCAGGCGACACGTGCAGCAGTTTCCACTTCACGCCACCAGTGTGAAACTGCTCGGGAAACGCCTGCCATTCGACTTGGTCAACCTGTACATAAGCGTCTTGTGGTTTCTGGATAAGGTTCATTTCAGGCCTCACGGTTTGTGGCTATCGGTGGGCACACGCTACAGGCAGGGCTCGGTTGGCCCTATCCAGAATCGGCAATGCACACGCCGGGCGCAGGCCC
Organism: Pseudomonas sp. NPDC087342; assembly: GCF_044744265.1. Taxonomy (NCBI): domain Bacteria; kingdom Pseudomonadati; phylum Pseudomonadota; class Gammaproteobacteria; order Pseudomonadales; family Pseudomonadaceae; genus Pseudomonas; species Pseudomonas sp. NPDC087342. The sequence continues at coordinate 766,758 of NZ_JBIUXZ010000001.1, read as the reverse complement.
GAAACCAACAACAATGGAGTTGCCGAAAATGGCTATCGACTTAGGGTTTCAGCCCTTAGCTTTCAGGGTGTAGATAACCCGGCGAGTGCGCCTCGCCACTTCGAGGAATAAGAAGATGACTAAAACAATATCGGTTATAGGCACCGGCCTGATGGGCTCCGGATTGGCCAGTACGCTGCTTGCGGCAGGCCGCAAGGTCACCGTGTGGGACGGTCGTGCGCAAGCCGCCCAACCGCTGGTGGCAAAGGGCGCCACCCTGGCGCCCTCTTTCGTCGACGCCGTGCATGCCAGTGAGCTGATCATCATGATTATCAGCAGTGCAGCGGGCGGGGCATCATTGATTGAAAGCCACAGCGAGGCGCTGGACTTGAAGGGTCGATTTGTGGCGAACCTCAGCACCTCGATGCCAGAAGATGGCCCCCGCTTTCGCGCCGCAGTTGAACGTCGCGGGGGGACCTTTATCAATGCCGCCATTTCCTCCTACCCTGACTTGATTGGCGGGCCTTACACGGCGATCCAATACGCCTGTGCGCCGTCAGTTTGGGATGAGATTGCACAAACGGTCACTCCGATGGCGCCTCAGGGCACTATTTACACGGGTGAAGACCTCTCGGTGCCGCCGATTGTCGATGCAGCCATGACCGGCAGCTTTTACGCGGTCGCCCTTGCGGGCTTCCTGGAGGCTGCGGCTTACGCCAAAACCCAGGGCGTGAGTGCCGGCCAACTGGCTGAGTTTGCGGACAAGATGCTCGACCTGCTGCGCTATAAAGTGCAAAAAAGCATCAAGGAAATCGAGGCCAACGATTTCAGTACCATTCAGGCAACAGTTGACGTTTACCTTGATGCAGTTCTGCAATGGCGCGATGCACTCAAGGCCAGCGGCCTGCGCGCCAGCCATATTTCGGCGCTCGCCGACGACCTGAAAATTGCCCAGGACGCTGGCCATGGTGCCTTGGGCTTCAACTCGCAATACCTGGTAGCCGGCGCTTAGATCTCGGCGAAGACAAAGAAAAGCCGGCTCAAACAGAGCCGGCTTTTTCATGGGTGCAGATTCAATGATGACGCCGATGCGCCCCCAGGCGGCTGAGCGTCTCGGAAGGCAACTCGCCGTAAAAATCATGATAGTACTTTGAAAAACGCCCCAGATGGCTGAAGCCGGAATCCAGGGCAGCCCCCTGGATCGTGTCTCGGGGTGAGGACATCAGCAGCTTGCGGGCCATATTCAAGCGCACCGATCTCAAGTAGTTCAGCGGTGTCATGCCCAAGACGTCCTCGAAACTGTATTGCAGCGTCCGTCGGCTGATCCGTAGATGATTACACAAGTCCAGCACGCCAATGCCCTCGTCCTGGACATGCTGGACGAAGAACTCACAGCTCTTTTCCACGATGTACGACCGGGTTGAGGGTGGAATCACCAGGCAGCTGGACCGCTCGAAATCAAGGATTTCCTGCACACAGTCAAACACCTTTTCCAGGCTGACGCTGAGTGGGTTTTGCCCGATCCCGGCCTGGACATCACTCAGGTGAGACTTGAGATTCAATTCAAAATCGACTTGGGTCTCCCTTGCAGGTTGCACGAATCTTTCGAAAGGCTTGGAGTCGCTATTCAAGAACGCTTCAGTGTTGAAGCGCTCAAAAAAGGCCGCCTTGCTGACGGTCAACATCAACGCTTCGATAGGTGCTTTGGCGACTGCATGGAAAGAGCGTCCCGACGAGACATGAAACGTGTTCGCGTTGACATATCTACCGTTAAGCAAAACATCTTCTTCTGAGCGTACATTGACGATGACGATCGAATCCAACGGGACATGGCAGATCTGCTCCACACATGGGCTGTTCATGGTCTCACGAGTGATCAGCATCTTCCCGGCGATGGAGTGGCTGGCGATGGCGCCGTGAAAAGGCGCCTTTTTTTCCAACTGATGGTAACGGTTGTCATCCCATTCACTCAGGCACCCGGCGTGCTCGAATGCATCATGGCTCTCCATAAAGCGAAACTGGGTAGCGTTTTGGGGGTTAAGAGGGACCATCATGCGATCTCGCCGTTTCTCGGGTGGTGCGGGACCGTTCGCAAGCTTCGTGCCGATCTTCGATGACCTGCTATCCAATAGCTGCGAATGAAACACGCAAGCGTCTGGAGCGCACCTTTCGAGCCGAAAAAGAAAACCGTTTGGCGTCCCGGGACTGGAGCCGTCTTACCCATCAAACGGTGCAATCGCCACAAACTGGGTCGGACGACCCACACTGGTGCAAATCTACTCAACCTGCTCCGGATTAACCGGGAAGAAACTACTCACGTCGCGGTTTTCAAAGGATCAGCCAAAGTGACCGGAAGTGGCACCGCCGTCTAACGAATAGACGATCCCGTTGGTATAGCTCGCCTCGTCCGAAGCCAAGTGGAAGATCACCTTAGCGACTTCATCGGGCCGGGCAAACCGACCCAGTGGTACCTCCTTGGTATAGGCCTGCATTTCAGCGCCAGGGTCATCGGCTTCGGCGAACAGGCTGTCCATCATCCGCGTCTGCACAAAGCCTGGGCATACGACATTGCTACGGATACCCCAAGGCCCGTAGTCCAGGGCCAGGCACCGCACCAGCCCCAATACTCCGTGCTTGGACGCGCAGTAAGCGGCGTAACCCGATGCGCCACGTACCGATGCGTCGGATCCGACAGCTACAAACGCTCCACGCCGCTGCGCCATGAAAATCGGCATCGAATGCTTGGCCATCAACCAGGTCCCGGTGAGGTTCACTCCCAGCATGAACGTCCAGTCCTGGGCCGACAGCGCGTGAACCAGCCCCGTTCGTGCGACGCCTGCGCAGGGCACTACGGCATGCAGCGCAAGGTTGAAGGATTTCACCCACTCAAACAGTGCGTGTACTTCGTGTTCTTGAGAAACATCCACCACCCGTGAAAGGAACCTTCCCACCTCGATTTTTTTGGCAGTCTCCTGCAGCCCGCTCTCCGACAGATCACAACCGATGACGCTGTAGCCCTGCTGTGCGAAATGGATCGCCGTTGCCTGGCCGATACCGAAGCCCGCTCCGGAAATAACCACAAGGTGCTCTTCATTATTCATGGACCCGCTCCACATTTTCTTGAGGCTGAGCGCCTAACGTAGCGTCGAGCAGGTCACTGACTGTAGCCAATATCGGCAAGCGGACGGATTGCCAAAAACGGATACGAGGTCGCACTCGCCCGGCGTAGGCTGAATCCAGGTCGCACTCACCCCGCGGCCGGCAACACTGAGTACCGCTGCCATAATAATTCTCTAAAACAGCCAAAGCGGACGGCCTCGCAAGCACACGTCCAGAGAGCAACGACATGAGCAAAGCTGACGTTGGACACGGCACAGGAATGATGACTACAAGCGAAAGCTTGAACACGGATCTGTTGAAACAACTGGAAGCCATGAATGAGCCCGAACACACGCAATCCGAATGCTGGAGCAGTGCGGCCCCGCTCGTTCGAGAGGCTTCCTTCTGGATCCTTTTGGGGGCCGCTCTGTGGATCGGCACCTTGCTGGCTGTAGGAGCAACGGCATGAGCACCTCAAATAGCGTCGAACAAGAAGCCCTCGCGGGCCGGTTGCCGGTTCTGTCGGGCAACCGCGTGTACAAATCCTATGGTTCGTTCCTGTGGACCTGCTGCGCATTCAGTGCAGCCACCTGGGCATTCCTGATTGGCAGCTACCTGCCCTTTGTCGGGGATTGGCGGCTCGGTGTCATGGGCTACGTGATTGGCTTGATTATCGGCATGGCGCTGGTGTCGCTCGCATCTGGAGTACCCAGCTACAAATACGGCACCGACCCGATTGATACCGCCAAGGCATCTTTTGGCTATCGCGGCATTGTGGTGCCGCTGTTTGGTCTGATGGCCACCTTGATCGGCTGGTCTTATGTGGTCGAGGCGCTGACTGCCAGGGGCGCAGCAAACGTTGCAGCGACAGTCACAGGCACCCAGGTCACCGGCGACTCACATGAGCATCTGGTCATCGGCGTGGCGTTGCTGGCGCTGTTCGTTGTCTGGTTTATCGCCTGCAAGGGACCGAAATTCTTCGAGCGCCTCAATGGCTATATCGGCCCGTTGCACATGCTGATCACCTTGATAATGTTCGGCATCCTGGTGCATAAGTTCGGTCTTGAAAGCCTGTGGCACAGCCAGGTGCCACAGGACCAGATGCTCTCCCATGATCCCGTACAGGGCTTGGCACTCGCGGTAGAGTTTGGCGTTTCCAACTCAATGACGTGGTGGCCGATCATGGGTGGCCTGACCCGCCTGGTCAAAAGCAAACACCATGTCATGGGCCCCTCGATCATCGGCGTAGGGATCCTCGGTGCAGCTGTCGTATCAACTGTCGCGGCCCTCGCTGCGATCAGCGCGGGGACCTACGACCCGACCATCTGGATGATTGCCGTTGGCGGCCCGGTGTTCGGATCCATCGTGATGAGCATTGTCCTGACGGCCAACATTGCGACCATGGTGGTGATGATTTACCTGGCCGGGGTGTCCATTCAGCAGGTGAAGTTCTTCGCGCGATTGAAATGGGAACTGCTGCTCGCACTGCTCCTGCTGCCCGGTGTGTACTTTGCCTTCGAGACCGAATGGCTGCTGTCCAAGGTGATGAGCTGGCTGTCGTACAACGGCGTGATGTTCGTCGGCATCTCAGGAATCACACTGGTCGACTACTTCATCCTCAGGCGCGAGCAACTGGATGCGCCCAGTTTGTTCGCCACGCGTAACAGCCACTACGCCTATTGGGGCGGGGTAAATTGGGTTGCCGTCGGCATCAGCGTTGTCGCCGTGGTGGGTTATCTGGCGATGTACGATCCGGTGACGGTGGCGATGAATGGGTCGTTCCGCTACCTCGGTGCATCCATTCCGGTCATCGCCCTCTCGGGCGCCGCGTATTACCTGGCGGTAAGGCTCATCGTGGCGCCATTGGGCAAAGGTCACTACACAAAAGGAACGGCGCTCAGTAGCCGCCCCACACTTGACCCTATCCCGGGGCCCGGCGCCATGAAGGTCAGCCTCTAACGCCCTGCTGCAATCCAGCCGATGCCCAGCACCCGCTGATCCGGCATTTTGGTTCCCTCCCAGGGCGTCTTATAGGCGCCCTTTTTTTGCGGTGCACATAGTCACCTATGCCCAAAGAAGGCGCTGCGTATGCCATCGATTTATTCAATAAAATTCAGGATGCTCGCCCTGACGGGCCTTTGCCTGCTAACCGTGCTGGCAAGCGTCATAGCCATCAACCTCTATCAAGGCAAAATCTCCTCTAAAGAGATCAGAAAGCAAAGCGCCGAACTTTTGGAAATCGCCGCGCGCGACCAATTGATCAGTACCGGCAAAGCCCAGCAATTGCGTATCGAAAACAAGTTCAGCAATGCCAACCAGTTGGCGCAGCTTGTGGCGCTGCAAATGAGCACCCTGCGGGACCAGTATACCGAGGGCAGGATCAGCGCTGAAAACTTGCGCCGCGATATGGTTAAAAGTATCCATCGAGCGATCGTCTCCAACCCCGCCTTCCTGGGATTGTACGTCGCGTTCGAGCCCGGCCAGGCGGGCGGAGAGGATCTGGATTTCAAGGGCAAGGCTGAGTTCGGTTCAAACGAAACCGGACGCTTTTCAACCTACTACTCGCGTTACGGCAGCATTGACTTCGAACTGACTGCCCTTGACGAAAAAGCCATCAATGGCGACCAGCTCAACGCCAGTGGCCAACCGATGAACTATTGGTACAGTTGTTCGAAAAGCACACTCAAGCCTTGCATCACTGCGCCTTACTTCGACACCTTGAATGGGCACACCGAAGGGCTGGTCTCGCTGGCTTTGCCTTATGTGGAAAAGGGTAAATACATTGGGGTGCTGGTGGTGGATTTGAGCCTGAACGACCTTCAGGAACAAAGCGTGGCGCTGGCTCGGGGCATCTACAACGGGCACTCCACAGTGAGTGTCGTCAGCGATACCGGGATCATCGCCGCCAACAGCGCTTCAGCGAAAACAACAGGTAAGCCCGCTTCAGAAATCTGGCCGGATTATGGTGCCCGATTTCAGCGTGGAACTTTCGAATCGGGTGTGGTGCTGGCGCGTGAACAAGGCAACTTCCAACTGTCACTGCCCTTCTCGCCCATTGAAAATTCCGCCCCCTGGGCCGTAAAGATCGATGTGCCTTGGGATACGCTGATGGCCCCCTCCGAGAAACTGGCAGACCAGCTCGATACCAGACAGCACCTGAGTACGTGGCACATGCTGGTTTCGGCCTCCGTGCTAGGGGCCTTGGGCCTGGCACTGTGCGCGCTGGTCATTCACAAATCGCTGCGGCCGCTTCAGTTGATCACGCAAATGATCACGGACATCGCCAGCGGCGACGGCGACCTGACTCGGCGGATCAACTATCACCAGCCCAACGAACTGGGTGAGCTTTCAAGCGGCTTCAACCGCTTTCTGGACCAGTTGCATCATTTGATCAAAGAGATCCATGCCGCTACGGGGCAAACGCGTGAGGCCACTCAGCATGCGGCAACGATTGCGCACGCCACCCGCAGCCAGTTGAGCGCACAGGCCAACGAGGTTGACCAGGTCGCTACAGCGTCGACTGAAATGGCCGCAACGGCCCAGGAAATGGCGCGAAACACAGGCTACGCCGCCGACTCTGCACAAGACAGCCACCGAGCTGGATCCCATGCAGACCAAATCATTGTCAGCGCCAGCCAAACCATCCAGAAGCTGTCCCTTGGCATGGCGCAAAACATGTCGCAGGTCAGAACGCTCGCTGACAGCAGCACCGAAATCAGTTCGGTGCTGGAAGTCATACGGGGAATCGCCGAGCAAACTAACCTGCTCGCTTTGAATGCCGCCATCGAGGCTGCGCGAGCAGGTGAGGCAGGCCGTGGTTTCGCGGTCGTTGCAGACGAGGTTCGCACGCTGGCACGACGCACCCAAGAATCTGTCACCAGGAGCCAGCTCGTCATCGAAACGCTCCAGCACAATACCGACAATGTCGTTGCGGCGATGAGTCTGAGCCATGCATTGACCAGCACCACGGTCGAAGAGTTTGCCAAGGTAGGCCACGCACTGGGGCAAATGAGCGTCGGGGTAGAGAAAATCAGCGATTTGACGCTGCAGATTGCCACGGCTACCGAAGAGCAGAGCAATGTGGCGGATGAAGTCAGCACCAACGTCAGCAACATCAGGGACTTCACTCGGACACTGGCAGAGAATGCAGAAATACTGGAAACCGTGAGTGTCCGCCTGGACCAACTGGCCAAAACCCTTGAAGAGAAAGTCGGCCACTTCAAGATCTGAGTCGCCGTGTGGTTAAAGGGGCTCGGCCTTCGCGGGCATTAGAATGGTCGTCCATAAAGCGATCGCCGTTTCGACCATTTGCTCGCGAACGCCGGATGTCGGGTTTAGCTGGTCCTGATAAAAGAAGATCCCATCGATTTGCGTCGCGATCAGTGCGGCGTAAGTACGCACCTGATCGTTTGGCAATTGGGGGCTGATCTCAGTGATCAACCGGCAAAAGCCCATCAGAAACTGATCGTACTGTTCAACCATCAATGCCTTGATAGACGCGTCGTGACTGGCCAACGCACCCATCTGGAAAAAGAATTTGCCGGTGGCGGAGTCCAGCGTGGCTGCGGAGTTTTCGCGGATAGCCACCGCCAACTTTTCGATTGGCGTCTCGGCGCGGGCTTGTTCGACCAACTGGTTCACCGACTCGACATAGTGACCCAGCTTTGCCGCAATCATCTGGCGACAAAGATTCTCGGTATTGCCACAGTAGTGCTGAAGGTTGTTCAGGCTGATCCCCAACTCCTTGGCGACCTTGCGGGCGGAGAACTGGGCATAGCCGTCGCGGACGAAGACCATCGCGGCGGCATCGTTGATGTCTTCAATCTTCTTGAGCCGCTTGCCGGCACGACTGTAGGGGCTGGCGTCCCCCTCTTTGATTTCACCGTGTTCTGATAGCACGCCCTGGCTGCTCCTTTATCGCGTTACGGCATCTTACGCCCAACAGAATTGCTCACTACAGGTGCGGGTAAGCCGCACCTGTCGAGTTGCCAATTTCGGATAAGCCGTATTAGCGCTGAAGCGTACATTTCGGTGCAGGCGACATCAATGCGATTACCTCAGGGGAATATCATGGCTCAACAACTCACGCTGCTCGGTACAGGCCTGATGGGCTCTGCTTTAGCGAGCTGCTATCTGAATCACGGCGTGGAGGTGACGGTATGGAACCGCTCCCCTGGGAGGTGCGCTGCCCTAGTCAAAAACGGGGCACAGGCAGCGCCCAACCTGGTGTCGGCGCTGGAGGCCAACTCTCTGGTACTGGTCGTGCTGCTGGATTACAGCGTTTTCAGAAGCGTCATGGAGGGGCATGAACATTTGATCGCAGGCCGCGACTTTATCAATTTCATGACCGGTTCGGCGAAAGACGCCACCGAGCTACAGGCCTACATCAATTCTCAGGGAGGGCATTATCTTGAGGCGGCCATAGAGGCCTACCCTGACGATATTGGCCGGGATAGCACGTTGATCCACTATTCGGGGCCCAAGGATATCTGGTCGCGGCATAAACCTCTGCTGCAATTGCCCGGCGCTGCTTCGCGCTGGATAGGCGAGTTAGCCAGCGCTGCCAATGTGTTGGACGCCGCCATGGCCGGTGCATTTTACAACACCGGTATCGGCGCTTTTCTGGAGGCCGTGGACTTCGCCAGGAAAGCTGGTGTCGGTATCGAACCACTCGAAGACTGCCTCGATTACTTTCTTGAACTGCTCAAGACTGAACTGACCGCGGTCATCAAACACCACAAGTCTAATGACTATCGAACAGACCAGGCGACCCTTTCCATTTATGTGGCGGCAGTGAAGTCCTGGCGCCAGACCATGCTCGATTGCGGACAGCGCGCCAGCCTCTTCACCGCCAACCTTCATTGTATGGAAATGGCCGTGGCTGAAGGCCGCGGCCATCTCGGGATAGCCGCCACCTACGCCAGCCACCTTCAAGCCGCAGGTCAAACACGATGAACAGGCTTCAGGGCAAAGTGGCGCTGATTTCCGGCGCAGCATCGGGTATAGGCGCCGCCAGCGCTATCCGTTTTGCAGAAGAAGGCGCCAGGATTGCCTTGTGCGATGTTGATGGTACGAGGGCTGGCGGCGTTCTTGAGGCCATACATGAAATGGGTGGCGAAGCGCTGTTTATTCCGCTGGATGTGCGCGATGAAGACAAGTGGGTCAGCGCGTTCGAAGCGACCGTGGCACGTTTCGGATTCGTCGATGTTGTGATGAACAGTGCCGGCATAGCATTGCCGGGCAACGTCGAAACCATGAGCTTTGAAGATTGGAACAAAGAACTCTCGGTAAACCTGCACGGCACTTTCTTCGGCATAAAGCACGGGTTCAAGTACCTGAGAAACCGTGGAGGCTCGATCATCAATCTGTCTTCGATAGAAGGCATCGTCGGCCATCCGGAATATGCCGCTTACTGCGCCGGCAAGGGAGCCATCCGCAACCTCACCAAATCAGCGGCTTTGCATGCGGGTCGAAGTGGCTACAGGATTCGGGTCAACAGTATTCATCCCGGTTACATCGTGACGCCAATGGTCGGCAATGACACGGCCGAACTGGAACGGCTGGCGAAGTTGCACCCCATCGGCTTTTTGGGCGAAGCGATCGACATCGCCAATATGGCGCTGTTTCTCGCTTCGGAAGAGTCGCGGTTTGCGACAGGGGCTGAATTTGTAGTCGACGGAGGGTTTATCGCACAGTAAAAAGCCCTGGCGAGCACTTCTCATCCACGATAACGAAGTGCCTCGACGATCAGGGCAAAGGCCGGTGACTTGCTCTTCCGGCCAGGATAATAGAGGTGGTACCCGGCAAATGGGGGTGACCAATCTTCGAGCACCTTTACAAGGCGACCATCGGCAATCAGGTTGTCGACATAGTCATTGGTTACGTAAGCGATCCCGAAGCCATCAAGCGCACCCGCAACTAGCATGCTGCCGGAATTAAAAGTGAGTGCACCTTCGACACGTACACGAAGGGCTTGACCCTCTTTTTCAAACTCCCATGAATATAATCCACCCGATGAGGGAAACCGTAGATTAATGCACGTGTGATCAGCGAGATCATGCGGCTTAAGTGGTTTCGGCTTGCGAGCAAAATACGCAGGTGACGCTACTGCCACCATCTTCAATTGAGGGCCGATTCGAACGGCTATCATGTCTTTCTCAACCAGTTCTCCGATCCGAACCCCGCCGTCGTAGCGACCAGAAACAATATCTACGAGTCCAGACTCGGACACTATTTCAACCTGGATATCTGGGTAGTCGGGCAGCAGGCGCGCCAATACCGGCCATAAAAGGGTCTGGGTAACATGCTCCGTTGCATTGATGCGAACAATACCTGCCGGCTTATCACGCAGCTGTGTAAGGTCTGCGAGTTTTGCGTCGATACCTGAAAATGCAGGCGTCAACGTTTCTAACAACCGCTCTCCAGCCTCTGTCGCTGCAACGCTTCGAGTGGAGCGCTTCAGCAGTTGCAAGCCTAAGCGCGTCTCCAGGCGCTGGATTGTCTGACTAAGCGTTGATTGGGAGGTACCCAGAATCCCCGCCGCGCGGGTGAAGCTGCGTTCCTGGGCTACGACCATGAAGGCGTTCAATTCACCAAAATCTTGCCGCCGCATTTATCGATTCCTGACATAAGCCCATTCGTATTATAGCGGCTACTCAATCATCAACGTTCACTGCAAGATAAAACGAAGATGTAGCACTACTCGCTACAGCAGTTGATAGGTGACGATTATGAAGAGCAGAACTCTCGGTAAAAATGGGTTGGTCGTTTCAGCGCTTGGTTACGGCTGTATGGGTTTGAATACCACCTACGGCCAACCATTGGACAGCGCGGAAGGCGTGCGAATGATTCACGCAGCGGTAGAGCGCGGAGTGACCTTATTTGATACCGCTGAGGTGTATGGCCCCTTCATCAATGAATCGTTAGTGGGTGATGCCCTTTCCTCCTATCGGGATAAGGTACACATCGCGACCAAGTTCGGATTCGGTTTGAATCCCGATGGTTCTCGCTACGGCCTGGACAGTCGACCTACGACCTTGCTCAAAGCGGTCGATGGAATGCTGGCTCGGCTGAAGGTCGATAAAATTGACCTCTTGTATCAACACCGCGTCGATCCCAACGTACCGATTGAGGATGTAGCGGGGGCAGTCGGCGAACTGATTGCACAAGGCAAAGTCATGCACTGGGGTCTCTCCGAGGCCAGTGCCTCAACCATTCGCCGCGCGCATGCTACTCAGCCGATCGCAGCCGTTCAAAGCGAATACTCCCTGTGGACTCGAGATGTAGAGAACAACGGAGTTCTCGCCGCTTGCGAGGAACTTGGAATCGGCTTCGTCCCTTGGAGCCCTCTGGGCGCAGGCTTCCTGACCGGCACCATCACAGCCGAAACCAAAATCGACGAGAAAGATTTCCGAAGTGCTGTGCCTCGATTTTCGCCAGAAGCACGCTTGGCTAACATGGCGCTCGTCGACATTTTGAAACAGATCGCCATAGACAAGGAGGCGACTCCCGCCCAACTCGCCCTGGCGTGGTTACTGGCTCAGAAACCATGGATCGTGCCAATTCCGGGCACAACAAAACTCCACCGGCTCGAAGAAAATCTAGGCTCGACGAATATCAAACTCACTGAACATGACTTGCAGAGAATCCAACAAGTACTGTCGACCATACCCGTGCAAGGACAACGCCTGCACCAGGCGGCTCTTGGCCTGGTCGATGCTTGACGCTTGAGACTGGAAGTCAAACTTGCTCTTTGAAGTGCAGCGGCGCTGAAGCCAAGCCGAACGACCGTGTAAGGCGAAGTTACAGCGTCGCAAACTTATCGTTTCGCGCGACGTATTACGAGAGTTCAAAGACGGCCGATGCAGGAATTCAAACGGGTACTCTCTACAGCCTATGAAAAATGTATTCGCCCTGCCTTTGATCATCCAGCGAAACACCTAGCGAATGGAGTCGTTCTCGCAACTCATCGTCATCCGCTCGCACCTTCCAACCCTTCCCTTCGGGTGCGGATTCCCCTGCATCGTGACGATTGATTGCCGCAAGCAGCGTAGCGTGCTCAGGCAAGTAAACTGCCAGTGCGTTGCCTTTCCAAGCGGCGACGTTCAGCCCCATGCTTTCACACATAGCGATCTTGGCCCTGGCATCGTCCCTGTCGGTCTGTCGAGAGCGCTCAATCTGATCGGCAAGAATCGGATCGACTACGCGGTCAGTAAACAGGATTTCGCCCGCCTCCCAAACCTGCGGAGGGCAGGCCTTTTCTTCCGGACGCAAAGCAATGAATGGATTTATTTCCATTGGATAGATTCGGCATACCAGCGGTCGATCGTCATAGATTCCACATCGATCGTCTTCGCCTAGATTCGGGCACTTTTCAAGCGCATTCCCGGCCAGCACCGCTACTACGTTTATCCGTGCACTACCACTGTCGACTTCCATCGCCCGCTGCGCGCCATGGGCATATTGGCCGGGCTGAGACAGCCAGGTCGACTCATTGAATGCCTCCACCACCACGGCCACATCATGACCCCGTTGTAGCCATTGTCTGGTTTCGTTTAACGTCAGCGGGATCAGGCGCCCTTTGCAGCAAACACCGCAGCCGTTACAGGCAAACCGAATCGGTTGATTACTCATATGAAGTTCTCACGCAGGATTTAGATCAACCATGGCGGTGTCTACCACCGCAATACACAGGGTTAGAGCACCAACTGCGCGCAGGGATTATGAAAACTTAAATACGAATAAAATTGCCCGATCCGGGGATCTGATTGCCTGATTCAATGGAATTGCAGGTCACATAGCGATAGATATCTACGAGCACACATCAGGTGAGCGGCGCATGGCTGCAATGGCCGCTGACACTCCCAATCCAAGTAAATAAAAGTGCCTTCCAGACAACTCATCCTGCGCGACCAATGTCGACGCTTTGGGCAATCATTTCAGCAGATTGTGCAATCAGCCAATGATGGCGCCACCCTATACTTCTGAAGCATCCATGTATGGATGAATCAACTTTTACAACATTCCTTCTATGCCGCCACTCGAGCGCGGATCAATAGATGTACCTGCTCAATGATTAAGTTTTTGGAGGAGTTTTCGCGCAAACAAGCTTTTAGATCGGTGTCCTTTCCTGCCCCATGCTCGACTCTGGAGTTAGCAATGAAGAATATTGAAGTAGACAAGAATCGTCGTGTTTTCATTGGCACCTCTGCGGTCGCGTTGTGCGGCATTGCAGTTGCGAGCGGAGGATTGATCACACCCAACTTGGCATCTGCTCAATCCAAAGCTAAAGCGTCGACAGGTCCCGCCGTGATTGGCCAGCCTGACACTAAAGGTATTTCGATCGAGAGGGTCAGCTATCCCAACAGGAATACAGACAGCCATATAGCGGCCAACTTGTTCAAACCGGCTAATTTCGATGCCAGCAAAAAGTACCCTGCCATCGTCATTACGCATCCGATCGGCGGAGTCAAAGAGCAAACCGCGGGGTTGTACGCCCTTCGGCTGGCCGAGCAGGGCTTTATCACCTTGGCTTACGACGCCTCCTATCAGGGGGACAGCGGGGGTGAACCGCGCTTGATGGAACTTCCAACCGCTCGCGTAGATGACGTCAGCAGTTCGATAGATTTTCTGACCACGCTTGCGCAAGTGGATGCCAATCGAATCGGCTCTTTGGGCATTTGTGGTGGAGGTGGCTATGTTCTGAATGCGGCTCAAACGGAACAGCGCATCAAGGCAGTAGCCACTGTCAGCGCCGCCGATATTGGCGATCTGCGCCGCAATGGCTTGGCCAACTCCCGCAGCTACGAGGAGCGTATGAAGTTGCTGCAAGACGCCTCTGCACAGCGCAGCCGTGAGGCTCGTGGGGAGCCTATTCGCCTGACGCCTACGGTGCCGGAATCGACAAAGGATTTCACCGCAAGTACTCCTGTCATGTATCGAGAAGGTTACGAGTATTACCGCACGGCGCGAGGCCAACACCCGAATGCTCCCGGCCGTTCGGTGTTCTCCGCCCTTCCCGCCCAGATGGCTTTTTTCGCCTTTGATCAGGTCGAGACGATTTCGCCACGGCCCGTACTCATGATCGCTGGCGGCAACGCAGACAGCCTGTATTTCAGCGAAAACGCGTACAAGAAAGCGAAGGAGCCCAGGGAGCTTCACTTGGTTCCAGGCGCGACCCATATCGATATGTATGACAAGCCGCAATATGTGGGCCCGGCGGTAGAAAAATTGACGGGGTTCTTCGACAAGCATCTGGTTTAAAACAACTGAGCCGTGCGTCGTGGTGGACATGAATCGCCAGACGGCAATGAAAAGGATCGTCCTTATGTCAATGTTTCTACGCTCCGTCGTGTTTGCACTCGCTGCATTCTGGGCCCTGCTGCTTTGCCCGGTCACTGCCAATGCCGCTGAAAAACTGCGTATCGCGGTGATCGGTGCTGGATCACACGGGGGGACTATAGGTCAGCTCTGGGTGAAGGCTGGCCATGAGGTGATGTTCTCCTCGCGCAATCTCTCAGAGCTTGACGCTATGGTGAAGCGATTAGGCCCGTTGGCGTCGGTCGGTACTCCGCAACAGGCAGCAGAGTTCGCCACTGTAGTTTTCTTCGCCGTACCCTACGACGCACTTCCAAAACTCGGACGCGACCTGGCGCCGGCACTGCGCGGCAAGATAGTGCTGGATGCGACAAACCCTCCGCCGGATGAAGGCAATCCCCTTTCTCGCGAAGCCTACGCCAATGGCGTTGGTGAAACCTCGGCCAAATACCTACCAGGGACACGGCTGGTACGTGCATTCAGTGCAACCGATGCAACATCGATCAATGCGTCCTCGCGTCGTGACGGTGACAAGTTGGGTGTCCCCATTGCCAGTAGCGACCCCCAGGCCCTTCAAGTCGCCGCACAACTGGTGCGCGATGTCGGAAGCGAGCCCGTCATAACCGGCAACCTGGCCACTGCGCGCACCTTTCAACGCGGTGGTGCCGGATTCAGAGCCAACACGGATGCCGCAGCGTTGCGGCAGTTACTGAATTTGCCGCCTGATGCATGACACCGGTCACGGCCAATTTCATTTTGAACACGTCACTTTCAAATTGACCCTATCCAATTCTCAGAGAGTTGCCTCCCATGAGCGTCCTCAACATCAATGGCCGTGATTACACAGTTGACGTGGATCCTGGCACCCCGATTCTTTGGACCCTGCGCGACGCGCTGGGCATGACCGGTACCAAGTTCGGTTGCGGCGCAGCTCTGTGCGGAGCGTGCACCGTTCACCTGGATGGCCAGGCCATTCGTTCCTGTGTCACCCCCATTGTCGCTGCCCAGGGTCGCAAGATCACCACCATCGAAGCGGCGACCAATGGCAGCGACCCGGTCGGTACGGCGGTGCACGAGGCGTGGGTCAAGCACGACGTGGCCCAATGCGGCTACTGCCAGAGCGGGCAAATCATGAGCGCAACGGCGTTCCTCAAAGCCCAACCCAAGGGCAAGCAACCCACAGCGGCCGAGATCGACTCGGCCATGGCTGGCAACATTTGTCGCTGTGGCACTTATGTCCGTATCCGCGCTGCGGTGGCTGACGCCGCCAAAGCCCTTGCCTGATCGGAGCTCTCCATGCTGAACGACCTCTTCCCGGACGAACTCCCTCGCGTCCTGCAACACATGCTTGAACGCGAGCATGGCGACGGCCCCGCCACACTCCCACGCCGCAGTTTCCTCAAGATCGTGGGCATCGGCGGCCTTGCGCTAGGCGCTTTTCCTCACCTGGCCCTGGCACAACAGACCAATGGCGCGGCTGTAGAACCGCTCAAGCCGACTCAGCAACCCAACGCATTCGTGCAGATCGCACCCAACGGCGAGGTGACGGTAACCATCAATCGACTGGAATTCGGCCAGGGAGTGCAAACCGGACTGCCGATGATCCTCGCAGAAGAGCTCGATGCCGACTGGAGCCTTGTGCGCAGCCGCAACGGCACCAGCGACATCGCCTACCAGGACCCGCGTTTCGGGATGCACCTCACCGGCGGTTCCAATTCGATCAAAAACAGCTATACCCAGTACCGCGAACTCGGCGCGCGTGCTCGCGCCATGCTGCTGGCAGCGGCGGCTGCACGCTGGAACGTTGACGTGGCCACCCTAAGCACACAGGCCGGCACAGTGCTCGGCCCAGCGGGTCGCAAAGCGAGCTACGGAGAATTGGCCGAGGCCGCAATGGCGCTGCCCGTGCCCGAGCAGGTCACCCTCAAGGATGCTAAAGACTTCCGCATAATCGGCCAGGCCACCACGCGCATCGATGCCAAGGCCAAGAGCAGTGGCCAGCAGGATTTCGGCATTGACATGCACTTGCCGGCGCAGCTCACCGCCGTGGTGGCGCGCCCGCCGGTGTTCGGCGCCAAAATTGCTTCTTTGGATGACAGCGCGGCACGTGCCATCAAAGGCGTGAAGGCAGTGCTGCGCGTGCCACTTGATGGGGGCGCTGAGGGCGTGGCGGTCATCGCTGACGGCTACTGGCAGGCCAAACAGGGGCGCGATGCACTCAAGCTTGAATGGAATACGTCGGCCGTAGAGAAGGTCGATAGCGAGAAGCAGTTGGCCGACTACAAGGCGCTGGCAGGCCGCCCCGGCCCACACCACTTCGAGGCTGATATGGCGCCGCTCGCGACAGCGCCGCATACGCTGGATGCCGAGTTCGTATTTCCTTACCTGGCTCACGCGCCCATGGAACCACTGAACTGCACAGTCCAGCTGTCCGAGGGCCGCGCCGAATTGTGGGTGGGTACTCAGTTTGCCGGTGCCGACAACGCGGCCGCTGCGCGCGTGCTGAATCTCAAGCCCGACCAGGTTCAAATTAACGTGCAGACCGCTGGCGGCGGTTTTGGCCGGCGTGGAATCGCCACCTGCGACATTGTGGTATTGGCATGCGAAGTATCCAAGGCAGCGAGAACCGCAGGTTTGAATGTTCCGGTGCGCACACTGTGGAGCCGTGAGGACGACATCAAAGGCGGCTACTACCGCCCAATGCACCTGCACCGCGCGCGCATCGGTTTCGACGACAGCGGCAAGGTACTGGCCTGGGATCACGTCCTGGTAGGACAGTCCATCGTAACGGGCACCATGTTCGGGGGTCGTGTGAAGAACGGCATTGACCCCACGGCAACCGAAGGGATGCGCGACCCCTATCCGATGCCCATGCGCCTGACCGTGCATCACCCGAAACTCAACGTACCGGTATTGTGGTGGCGCAGCGTGGGTTCCACCCACACAGCGTTCGTGATGGAAACGTTGATCGATGAGATCGCCCGAGCAACCAAACAGGATCCCGTGGCTTACAGGATGAAACTGTTTGCCGATAAAAGTCCGCGCCACATCGCGGCGCTGCAATTAGCGGTAGATAAAAGTGGGTACGGCAAGCGTCAACTGCCTGATGGTCGAGCCTGGGGTGTCGCGGTTCACGAGTCGTTCAGTTCGGTCGTGGCTTATGTGGTCGAAGCCTCGGTGCAGAACGGCCGCCCGGTGCTGCATCATGTGACGGCGGGCGTGCACTGCAACCTGGTCGTCAACCCTCGCAGCGTGGAGGCTCAGGTTCAGGGTGCTGCCCTGATGGGGTTGTCGATGTGCCTGCCAGGCGGTGCCATTACCCTGAAAGACGGCGTCGTGCAGCAGAGTAATTTTGCTGACTACAGCGTTCCGCGCATCACCGACATGCCCGAATTTTCCATTCACGTAGTACCCAGCGCTGAGCCCCCTACAGGGATGGGGGAGCCAGGTCTGCCCCCTCTCGCCCCGGCCTTCGCCAACGCGATTGCCCGTATCACCGGCAAGCCGCTACGTGAACTGCCTTTTAAACTCGCGTAAGCAAGCAAGGCGGTGCAGTGGACTGCATCGCCTTTTTTTATTAATGAGAGAGAAATCCAATTGACCAAGTACCTGAAATCACCTTGTACTCCAGAGGTACAGCCCCTGACGAAAGGCGCCATGGTCGCCACACTTATTCTGTCACTGGGAACACTTGCCAGCGTCTTGTGGCCGGTCCAGGCAGCAGCAAGCCAAGCCTTGGTCCAGAGTTACGCTTGCGGCGGCTGCCATCAGGCCAATGCCAGGGTCGTTGGTCCATCCTGGAAGGACATCTCGCAAAAGTACGGTGACGGCAAAGCGACCGCAGAGCAAATTGCAAGCAGCATCAAGGCCGGCAGCACTGGCAAATGGGGATCGATTCCGATGCCGCCGCAAGCCCAGGTATCTGACGCCGATCTGAAGTCAATCGCCCAGTGGTTGCTAGACGGCGCACAGTAATCGTCACAATCAGCATCTGCTTTCATCATCAACCTCTATTCAGCGAGATCACTGCATGGGTATTTTCGACTGGAAGCACTGGATCGTCATTATCATCGTCGTGGCACTGGTGTTCGGCACTAAAAAACTGAAGACCCTGGGTCCGGATCTTGGCGAGACGATCAAAGGCTTTCGCAAAGCAATGAACGAGGACGAGAGCAAGCCCGGCGAGCAGCCCTTGGAGCCCCAGCAAGCACCAGGCAGCCCAGCTCGAACCGTATACGTGCAAGCAAGCAAGGATGAAGTACTTGCCGGAAAAAATTGAGTGGCGTCGCATGTTCGGCATCAGTTCACCGAGCTGATGCCGCATAGGCGAACGCAATGTAATCGCAAGCAAAAAAGCCCGTCACTGGAGCAAGTGAGCGGGCTGCCAAAAGGGCCATCAATGCGGGTTAGCACCCGCGAATCATGGCGAACAGGCGATCGTTGCGCGTGTTTCTATCACAAGCGAATCCGCTTGATGTCCCGTTGTGGCGGCTCTCCAAACAGGCGGCTGTACTCGCGGCTGAACTGTGACGAACTTTCATACCCCACCAACCCTCCCGCACTGCTCGCATCGACATTCTGGCTCAGCATCAGCTGGCGCGCCGCTTGCAGCCGGAGCTGTTTCTGATATTGCAAGGGACTCATTCCGGTCACTGCGCGAAAGTGCTGACGAAAGGTCGACGGGCTCATATGTGCATGGGTTGCCAGGTCATCCATGCGCAAGGCCTGGCGATAATTCAGTTTCAGCCAGGCAACGGTCTTGGCGATGTGCTGACTGGGTGAACCCGCCGCAATGACGTGCAGCAACTGTGGACCGTGAGCACCGCTTAACAGGCGAGCAATAATTTCTTCCTTGATCAGGGGAGCCACGGTCTCAAGCAATGTCGGCTCGCCGAGCAGATCCACCAGACGCCTCAGCGCATCCAGCACTCCAGCGTCCAGGGCCTGTACAGTGATCGGCCGAAATTCGTCATCTCTCATGCGCTGCGACAACTTCATGCGGTCGGCTACATGCATCACGGAGGCGCTGTCCAGCGTCAACATAATGCCCAAAAACGGTTGAGCGGCACTCGCTTGGCTGACCTGTGAAATGACCGGCAGATCGATACTGGTGACCATGGACTGTCCGGGGCCGTAAGTCAGCACCTCATCCCCGACCAACACGCGCTTGCAACCTTGCAAGGTAACGCCGATGCCCAAACCGTAAATACAGTGCAAAGGCGCAGTGGCTGAATTGCGCCGGTACAAGTTCAGGCCTGGCAGTGCAGCGATCTTGTCAATATCGCTGCCCAAAACCAGACTCACGGCGCTCGCAAGACGACTGATATCGCCAGCAATCTGGTTGCTCATCGTTTCAGATTGCACATTCAACTCCTTCATGAGAACAGGTTTATAGCTGGCCACGGTCAATACCATTACTCAAGCGAACAATATCCGCCATGACCGCGAGGGCAATCTCCGCCGGAGTCTTGCTCCCCAAGTTAAGTCCGATGGGCGCATGAATGCGATCGAGGGCCTGCGACTCCAACCCGCCAATGCGCTTCACCCGCTCCAGACGCTTTTCGCTGGTACGTCTGGAGCCCATGGCGCCGATGTAGAAAGCGGAGGTTCTCACGGCCTCCAGCAAGGTCAGATCGTCCAGACGGGGGTCGTGGGTCAACGCCACAATCGCTGTGCCGGCATGACATCCGCCTTGGGCAATGAAGGTAGCGGGAAGCACCTTGAGCAACTCTACACCCGCCATGCTGAATCCCTCCGTCAACTCGGCGCGCGGGTCGCACACGATCACCTCATAGCCTAAAGCCACAGCGAAACCGGCACAGAACTCGGCAACCGGTGAAAGGCCTGCTACCAGCAGCCGCTGGGCGGCACCCACGCGAATTCGCACTTGATCACCGTCTACCAAGACAGGCGCGGTCACGCCCGCATCAGTTTCGTTGCGTCGTGCATTCGTTCCGAGTGAGACGTGACGTATAACTATCTGCCGCCCTTGCAGTGCGCCCAGCAATACACTGAAGTGCTCTCGCGCCTGGCAATCCGGCTCAAACCTTTCGAGCAGCACATCGAGCACGCCGCCACAGGGCAACGCCATAGACGGCGCAAGTCCACCCTCGCCGTAACGAACGATCTGGTTGAACTCGGCGAACTCATTCCGGGCGAGCCGCTCCAGAAAGTCCTCCTCTACACAGCCTCCAGACAGCGAACCGCAGAATGCCCCTGTCGGCAGCGCGACCAGCAGCGATCCTGGCCCACGAGGTGCAGAGCCAAACGTCGCAACGACCGTGCACATCCACACACAATGACCCTGTTCGAGCCATGCCAGCGCTTGCTGGATTACCTGAAGGTCAAGATTTTTCATGAGTCGGTACCGGACCGCACTTCCTCCGATGAGTATTCCACTGTGATCGACAAGCCTTGAACACGCTTGTCGGTGGAGTGACAAACCGGCCATGTGTGGACGGTCTCAGCAATCGCCTGAGTATGTGTTGCCCTCATGCTGGAGCGATTGCCTGATCGACCTGATTTATTGCCCAATCTGACGATAGATTTCGAAAATGGTAGAGTGTGACAAAGTATTTCAGGCAGCGTCACTGCTCAAACTGACGACGTGCTCACCGTTGTCTTTTGCTTTTTGCCTCTGCCGTCTGGCTAGCCAGAAGCATAGGCCGCTCCACAGTCCGGCCACGGGCACAATCACAATGGCCACGAATCCAAACCCCGCGCCCACTGCCGTCAACCCGACGGACAGCCAGCCACTGATGGCGTCCCCGCCTCGGTACACCAGCGTCTCGATGACATTCTTGGCTTTGTACTTTTCCTCGCGACTGACGACGGTCCAGAGCACCTCCCGTGCGGGACGCACGACGGAAAATTCGATAGCGCGACGCAGGCCTTGCGCCAGAGCAACCGTGGCCGGTACGGGTGCCAGTGCCATGGCAGTGAAAGCCACTATGGTCGCCACGGGCAGTGCGACCAGCGCCCCGCCGACGCCAACGAGGCGGATCAACGGCCCCGTCAGCAACAGTTGAAAGGTCAAGGTCAGCGCCGACACGATCAGATCGACGACAGCAAAAAACTGGGTTCTGCTGGCCACGTCCGAGTAACTGCCAGCGACTATCCGGCCCTGCTCGAAATACAAGAAGGTGGCGGCGGTCGTGTGCAGCAGCATGAATAGCACCAGCCCGAGCAGATACGGCGATCGTGTGATCAGCGTGATGCCCGCGAGCATGCTGCCACCCATGCTTCGATCACCCGGTGTCGGGTCGACAGACTGCGCATCAGTTCGCGACAACAGTGCCCGGTAGCAACGCACCGCCAACTCCAGCAGCACGGCCGCCACCAAGGTCAATGCGATCGGGCCAAGCTTCGTCGCCATGGTCGCTGCCAGCAGAGGGCCGACGAAAGTGCCCAAGGTTCCTCCCGCCGCAATAAAGCCGAACAAACGCAGGCCCTGTTCGCTGGAAAACCGGTCGACCAGTACGCTCCAGAAAATCGAAACGATGAACAGGTTGTAGATGCTGATCCAGACGAAAAACACCTGACCCACCTGGACCGGCGCAATCTTGTTGGCAATCAATACGCCAAACACCAGCATCGTCAAGGCGACGAAGCGATAGATCAACGGCACAAAACGCGTGGCGGGTAGCCGCGAAACCAGTGCGCCAAACAGCGGAACCATCAGCAGCATCACTAAAAAGGTCGCGGTGAACAGCCACTGCAATTTGTCTGCGCCGCCCTCCAGGCCTAACGCATCGCGCAGTGGGCGTACGAGGTAGTAGCTGGCCAGTACACAGAAATGGAACGCGAAACCCAGTAACAGCGCGGCTCTTTCGGATGGCAAGACGTTTGCCCACTTGAGCGTCCCCGCAGGCGTCATCGCTCAGTACCATTGATCGTGCGCAAATGGCTGGTGATAGACATGGAACAAGCTCCTGTGCGAGTCATGCGGGTAGCTCTGTCGACACGCACTCTGCGCGCACCTCAGCAACAGCGTTGAAGGTACTGAACAACAGAGCGCGGGCGTGATGCTGGCGCGCAAGGTGAAACAGATCTGGCTCAAACGTTTGAGAACGCACAACCGCCTGCTCGCCGTGCTCCCTGGTTGGCCACACAAGCTGCATGAGCACCCGATCGCCCCCTTCACTGACGTGCACACGAGCGCTGATGAAACCCGGACAGCATCGGGTAAAACGCTCGACACGCGAGATCAACGCTGCCACCAGATCCTGCACGTGAAGCGGGTCGACGATGAATTCAACGAACTGGCTGAACTGCTGATCGCGGGTTGACGAATTCATGAGTGTTCTCCAAAAAGGTTCCCACAGAAAGCATCTGACGGCTGAGAACACTCAACTCATCCAGTTCTTCAGCCAGTACGCATAGGACGTTGGAAGCACCGTCGACGCGTCCGGAATGTTCAGATCCCGCGCAGCCTGGAATGGCCAATGCGGGTTCGCCAGCAACGTCCGGGCAAAGCACACCAAGTCGAGCTGCTCGTTACGCACGAAACTGTCTGCTTCCCGGGCATCCGCGATCATCCAGCTGGCACCCACCGCCAGCCCGGTCTCTGCGCGAATGCGCTCGGCGTAGGGCACCATGAAATTGGGCGCCCATGGCACTGGCTCATCCGCGCTGGTGAGCACGAGCGAAACGTCAACAAAGTCCACCCCGGCGGCTTTCAGCCATCCCAGCACCTGGATGGATTCCGACAAAGACACCTCGGCCTCCTGACCGAACTCCACCACCCCCATGCGTACGGTCAATGGCAAATGATCCGGCCAGACTTGCTTGACCGCCTCCACAGTCTCGATCAGGAAACGTGCGCGATTCTGCAAATCCCCACCGTATTGATCAGTGCGGAGGTTGGCGTGCCGAGACAAAAAGCTCTGGCCCAGAAAGCCGTGGGCGAAATGCAGTTCCAACCACTCGAACCCTGCCTGCAGAGCGCGAGTGGCAGCGCGGGCAAAATCATGTTGAGTTCGCTGAATTTCTTCTGCGCTCATCTCGCTGGGAGTGTGCGACGTGCCAGCCAGGTACGGCAGTGCGCTAGGCGCAATAGGTTGCCAGGCTTGCGGATCGGATTCCGGCAGTGGCGCACCGCCCTCCCAGGGCGGAGTACACCCAGCCTTGCGTCCGGCATGACCAATCTGAATACCGGCTACCGCTCCGGCTGCCTTGATGGCGTGAGCCACAGAAGCAAAACCCGCAACCTGTGAATCGCACCAGAGGCCAGCGTCCCCGGGCGTGATCCGCCCTCTGGGTGACACCGCAGTCGCCTCGACCACCACCAGGCCGACACCGCCTTTGGCCAGGGTTTCGTAGTGGGTCTGGTGCCATTCATTCAGCAGCCCGTCACGGGCCTGGTACTGACACATCGGTGAGGCGACGATACGGTTACGTAGCGTGACGTCTTTCAAGGTGTAAGGGGTAAACAGGGAGGCCATCTGCAATTCATCCACGTCTATCAGCATGCCAGCAGTATGCTGCGCCCGCGACGTGATCCGGTTGCCTGATCGGCGCGATTGATTGCACGATTTGACGCGCACTTGGAAGTACCTGCGCTCCTCGCCCAGCCATTTCAATATGTGTCAGGGAATGTGTCTATCTAAAATGATGATTCCACCTCAATCCCACCGGATGAGAGAAGAAGAATCAGCATCCGTTCAAGGAGGAATTTCTTATAAGACGCGGACGATGCTATTGGCGGCGCACATCAATTTGCTGCTCGCCTTTCTTGAGCTCCCATTGATAGAACTCGCCGTGACTCATCAAGCGCAAGTTGATGCACTCGTGATCGGCCAGGTCTCGGCTTGACGGGAAAACCGGTGCAAAGACCTAAGGTGCGGTGACGCCGCTGTCACCAGCACGCAGCATCTCCTCAACCTGATCAGGCGACCTTTAATATCTCGACACGCACCCGCCCATCAGCCATGTGATGAAGATAGTCGCGCCATTTTCTGAAGGCTTGCTGCTGTCTCGTGGAAGCTTCCTGCCACTGAGTGCCGCCGATGAAATCGACCGGGATGGACATCATCAGGGCGGTCGCATCGTCAAGCTCATCAATGAGCTCGCGCCCATTGGGTACTTCGAGAATTAGTGATCGCATAGGAACCTGTTTTTTTTGGGCTACTACATCGACTTGCTAACCGCCTGATCGTGCGAGAGTTCCGATGAACGGCCTCATCTAATTCCCCTTTCTGCCGATGCGCGCGACAAACGCCCGCTGGGTAAACCCAAAACCGCCCAGCTTTCGTGGTTTCAATCCCTGCTGGCTTTGGGTATCGCTATCCGGTTGCTGGTCTTGATCTCGCGCAAGGCCAGGCTGGACTGGATCGAGGCAATGCCCACCTGACGCCGTAGTACCTGTTCGATAAAGTCACTGTAGCTATCAAGATCCTCTGCCAGCACTTGCAGCACGTAATCGGCATCCCCGGTGATCTTGTGACAGGACAACACTTCCGGCAGTTGCGCAATCACCGCTTCGAACGCGTCCGGCGCGTGGTCGGCGTGGGTGGAGAAACGGATGTGCACGAACGCCAGAATATCGAGCCCCAGCATGCGTCGATCAAGGTTGGCCTGATAGCCCTTGATCACGCCCGCCTCCTCCATTCTCTTTCGCCGCCGCCAGCACGGCGTCAGGCTTAATGACAGACGTTCACTGAGATCGGCGTTGGAGATACTCGCATCCTCTTGCAGCAGCGCGAGTATCGCCAGGTCGGTGTCGTCGAGACTGATGCGTTTGGATGTTTTTTTCTTCATTTCGCCATTCCTGAGTAAAACCTCCCGCAATATCCACCAGAGCCTGAATATAAAGCAAAGAATTCGCCTCCGTACCAGAACAAAATATTTGCACTGGTTCACATCAACGGATGCGCACAATGTTTACAGTTTTCAGTGATTCCCACCGTTTGCACCACGGCACCGAATTAAAAGATGGCGTGCTCAAGCCATCTTTCGAACAGCCGAGTCGGGCCGATACCGTGCATCATCGGGTCAAGCAGGTAGGGCTTGGCCAGATCATCGAACCGCGAGCGTTTGACCGCTCTTGCTATGTCAACGCGCACAGCGAGCGCTACGTTGCCTTCCTGGAATCCGCCTGGTCTGAATGGTGCGCAACCGGGCGCACCCACGATGCCTTGCCGCTGGTATGGCCAGTGCGCGATCTGGCCAACGAGCAAGTGCCGACGTTCATCGACGGCAAGCTGGGTTTCTACGCCATGGACGCCGGCTCGCCGATTACCGCCACCACCTGGCAAGCGGTGAAAACCAGCGCCGATATCGCGCTGACCGGGCTGGCGCTGATCGATGAAGGTCACGACAGTGCCTTTGCCCTGTGCCGACCACCCGGTCATCACGCGGCACGCGAATACATGGGCGGTTATTGCTATCTCAACAACGCTGCGATTGCCGCACAGCAGGCCATTACCCAAGGCGCCAAACGAGTCGCCGTGCTGGACGTCGACTTTCATCATGGCAACGGCACGCAGAACATTTTCTACGGGCGCGCCGACGTCATGTTTGTCTCGCTGCACGGCGAACCCAGTGTCTCTTATCCGTACTACTCAGGCTTCAGCCATGAAGTCGGCGCCGGCCAAGGCGAAGGGTACAACCTCAACTATCCATTGCCGAAAAACACCACCTGGGAAAGCTACCGCAACGCCTTGCTCCACGCCTGCAAGAAACTCCAGCAATTTGCCCCTGAAGTGCTGGTTATCTCACTCGGCGTCGACACGTTCAAGGACGACCCCATCAGCCATTTCCTGCTGGAAAGCGAAGATTTCGTCGGCATCGGCGAGCTGATCGCGGGCGTTGGCTGCCCCACCCTGTTTGTGATGGAAGGCGGCTACATGGTCGATGAAATCGGCATCAATGCAGTCAACGTGCTGCATGGCTACGAGAGCAAACGCGCCTGAATCACAGCGCTTCAACCACTGAATCGGAGAATAAAAACATGACTCTTTTCGTAGACGTCGATCATGTCGCACGCCTGTTCGCCAAGGTCGGAATCCGCCGTGCCATCCGCGAAATGGCGGCGTACATCGAAGCCGACTATTCGCGCTGGGCACAGTTTGATAAGTCGCCTCGCACCGCCAATCATTCGGCCGATGGTGTGATCGAGTTGATGCCGACCGACGATGGTCAGCAGTACTCGTTCAAATACGTGAATGGCCACCCGGACAACGGGCAAAGGAACTTGCTTACGGTCATGGCCTTCGGGGTTCTGGCCGACGTTCACAGTGGCTATCCGACCTTGCTCAGTGAACTGACGCTGACCACCGCCGTGCGCACTGCCGCGACCTCTGCCCTGGTTGCGAAGTCCCTGGCACGTCCCGGCGCAAGCATCATGGCAATCATCGGCAACGGCGCGCAGAGCGAATTCCAGGCCCTCGCCTTCCATGAAATGCTGTCGATCAAGGAACTGCGCATTTTCGATATAGACCGCGAGGCGTCACTCAAGTTGAAGCACAACCTGAGCGCATTCCCGGACATCAAGGTGATTCTGGCCAGCTCGGTTAAGGACGCGGTCAAGGGCGCGCACATCGTCACCACCGTCACCGCTGACAAAGCCTATGCGACGATTCTGACCCCCGAGATGATCGAGCCCGGCATGCACATCAACGCGGTCGGCGGTGACTGTCCGGGGAAAACCGAACTGCACGCCGACATTCTGCGCAGTGCGCGGGTGATCGTTGAATTTGAAGCGCAAACCCGGATTGAAGGCGATATCCAGCAACTGGAGCCTGACTTTCCCGTCGTCGAGTTTTTCCGAATTGTCCAGGGCGAAGTCCCGGGCCGCGAGAGCGACGCACAGGTCACCGTGTTCGATTCGGTGGGCTTTGCCCTGGAAGACTTTTCGTCTCTGCGCTACGTGCACGACCTGGCGCGAGAGCATGCCATCGGCGAGCGCATCCATCTGGTGCCGACGCCAGCCAACATAAAAAACCTCTACCAACTGCTGGATCCGCAGCCCGCAATCGCCGCGTCGTCGCGCTTGCGCACAGTCAGCTGATAGCCATCGATGACGCCCCCTGAGCAAAGCGCCAGGGGGTCACCCTGCCACTCCAGACCACCACCGTGAGTACCCGTTGCACCTCTAACAAGAACGCCAGACACCCACTTTTCTGCCAAAACTCAAAAACATAAAATCAAGAGGTTTTGTAATGAAATCGACTCCAGCCGAACGGGTTGAACAGCCCGCGCTGCAGCGCACGCTCAGCAATCGTCACATTCAATTAATGGCCATGGGAGGCGCCATCGGTACCGGCCTGTTCATGGGTTCCGGAAAGATCATTGCCCTCTCAGGCACCTCGATCATCCTGATTTATATGATCATCGGGTTGTTCGTCTACTTCGTCATGCGCGCCATGGGCGAACTGTTGCTCTCCAACCTGAACTTCAAAACCTTCGCCGATTTTGCCGGCGCCTACCTCGGCCCGCGAGCGGCGTTCTTCCTCGGCTGGTCGTATTGGCTGAGCTGGAGTGTCGCGGTGGTGGGCGATGCCGTCGTGGTCGGCGGATTCTTTCAGTACTGGTTCCCGGATGTGCCCGCGTGGATCCCGGCCATCGGGATGTTGATGACGCTGTTCGCCTTGAACGTGCTGACCGTCAGGCTCTTCGGTGAAGTGGAGTTCTGGTTCGCGATCATCAAAATCATTGCCGTCGTCACCCTGATCGGCGTCAGCATCGTGATGATTGCCAGCTCATTCGTGTCCCCCAGTGGCGTGACGGCATCGCTGAATCATCTGCTGGATAAACAGGCAGCCTTTCCCAACGGCCTGTTTGGTTTCTTTGCCGGGTTCCAGATGGCGATCTTCTCCTTTGCCGGCACCGAGCTGATCGGCACCGCAGCCGCCGAAACCCGCGCCCCCGAGAAGACCCTGCCCAAAGCCATCAACTCGATTCCGCTGAGAATCATCCTGTTCTATGTGCTGGCACTGACTTGCATTATTGCGGTGACTTCCTGGCAGCAGGTGTCACCCAACAAGAGTCCTTTCGTTGAACTGTTTCTGGTTGCAGGGTTTCCCGCCGCCGCCGGCATCGTCAATTTTGTGGTGCTGACGTCGGCTGCTTCATCGGCCAACAGCGGCGTGTTTTCATCCAGTCGCATGTTGTTTGGCCTGGCCAGTCAGGACAATGCGCCCGGGATTTTCCGGCGCCTGTCGGGCAACAGCGTGCCGCTGCTGAGCCTGGCGTTTACCACGCTGTTGATGCTGATTGGTGTGCTGCTGTTGTTCATCGTGCCAGAGGTCATGACCGCGTTTACCATCGTCTCCACCGTGTCGGCAATCCTGGTGATTTTCACCTGGTCGACCATCCTCGCGTCGTACATCGCCTATCGCAAACGCCGGCCCGAGCTGCATGCGCAATCCATCTACAAGATGCCTGGCGGCGTGCCGATGGCCTGGTTCTCCCTGGCGTTCCTGGGCTTTGTCCTGTGTCTTCTGGCACTCAGACCTGACACGCGCATTGCCTTGATGGTCATGCCAGGCTGGTTCATCTGGTTGGCCATCGCTTATCAGCTGACCCATTCCAGAAAGCTGAGATCCGCTGTGGTTTCGGCGAATCTTTAACCCGAAAAACAAAATCCCCATGTGTTTCCTTCGTTCTTACTGACGTCGCAGTTCTTCACTGCCCGTTCCTGTACGTCTGGAGTTTTCCCATGCCCTCGCCCAAATCCTTGCCCGCTGCGCTGCTGGGCCTGGCGCTTGTTTGTCCGGCCTTCGCCGAAGCCGAAGGCCTGGAGCTTGGACAGGTGCTGATTGGCGCGGAGGACTTGAGCGGTGAAGACGCGTCAGTGGAGAACGCCAAGGCGCGGCTTGCGGAGGTCCCCGGCGGCACTAACGTGGTTGACCTGCGCCGCCCGTTGCAGGGCCGCGTGGCCAGCAATCAGGATGTGCTGGCTTATCAGCCGGGGGTGTACGCCCAGTCGGCGGGGAATGAAGGGGTGAAGATTTCGGTTCGGGGCTCGGGCATCAACCGTGCGCCGGGCGCGCATGCGTCGGGGTTGTACGCGATGCTCGACGGTCTGCCCCTGACCGGCCCCGGTGGCACGCCGTATGAATTGCTCGAGCCGTTGTGGCTCGACCATGTTGAAGTGCTGCGCGGCGCCAACGGTTTCGACCGGGGCGCCCTGGCCTTGGGCGGAGCCATCGATTACGTCAGCCACACCGGCTACAACGCACCGAAGTTGCAGGTGCGCTACACAATGGGCAGCCACGGTTATCAGCAGCGCCAGGTCAGCTCCGGGCAAGTGCTGGGCGACTTCGACTATTACGTGGCCATGACCGACGCACGCGCCGACGGCTATCAGGATCACACCGCCAGCGAGAGCCAGGGCGTGATCGCCAACTTCGGTTATCGCTTCAATCCGAACCTGGAAACGCGTTTCTACCTGCGCTATCGCCAGACCGACAACGACCTTGCCGGCCGCGTGACCAAGCATTCCATCGAGCATGATCCACGCGCGGCCAACCCCGCCTATGTGGCACGGGATGACCGTCGCAAGCAACCCGGCAGCACCTTTTTCGGCAACAAGACCACGTACTACATCGATGACGATTCGAGCATCCAGACCGGCCTTGTCTACCACGACTATCCGATGGATTTGCGCGAGGGGCCGAACCGCCTGAAGGTCGCCTACTCGGACGTCAGCGGTACGTTCGACTACAAACGTCGCGACACGCTTTGGGGCCTGGAAAGCCGTAGCACTGTGGGTTTGCGCGTGACCAAGCACCTGCCGAATGACGGCGCCAGTGAGCTGGTGCGCATCCCCACCGGCAACACTGCTGGCTACGCGCCGGGCACGCACATTCGCAACTTCACTTATCAAGGTTCGGACACCGTCCTGCATGTGGGCAATGACCTGGAAATCGCCGATGACCTGTGGCTGACCACCGGCCTCGCCGCGATTTACACCCGTCGCGAAAGTGCCGTGACTTACCCGCAAGACGGTGGCAAGACCAGCCAGAACGACTGGGACTACGCCCCGCGCCTCGGCCTGCGCTACCAACTGACACCTGATCTGCAACTGTTCGGCAACCTCAGTCGCTCGGTTGAAGCACCGCATCCCTGGTCGTTGATCTACAGCTCCAACATTCGATTCCCGGCCGGCAGCGGTGCCGCCACCGGCGCCCAGCGTGATCCGATCAAGCTGCAAAACCAGACCGCCACCACCCTGGAACTCGGCGGTCGCGGTGACAGCGCGATGGGGCAATGGAGCCTGGCCTGGTATTACGCCCAAGTGCACCACGAATTGCTCTCGGTATTACCGGACGCCAACGCCACCACGCCCTACGAACTCAACGCCAGCCCCACCGTGCATCAAGGTGTGGAAGCCAGCCTGCAGAGCAACCTGTGGACGCGTGACGATGGCGGCCAGTTGAGCCTGCGCCAGAGCTATACCTTCAGCGACTTCCACTACCGCGACGACGACCGCTTCGGCGACAACCGCTTGCCGGGCCTGCCGATGCACTATTACCAAGGCGAGTTGCGCTACGACTGGCCCCAGGGTTTCTTCACTGCACTCAACACGCAGTGGGTGTCCAAGGTCGCGGTGGATTACGCCAACAGTTACTACGCCGACCCTTACGCGACCTTCGGTGCCACCCTCGGCTACAACGCCCCCAAAGGCGACTGGCAGACTTGGCTGGACCTGCGCAACCTGACCGACAAGCACTACGCCGCCACCGTCACGCCAGGCTACGACGACAAAGGCCTGGACGCCGCACGCTCGACGCCGGGCGAGGGTCTGGGCGTCTACGTCGGGATGTCGTGGAGTTTGCTCTGAGACCTTCGCGCGGGGCTATCACCTAATTCCCGCGACCTGGCCTGCCCCTCCCGAAAAGGAAGAGCCGGCTGTCGAGCCAGATACCGAGGATGAGCGCTGAGTTGCCGGAACGCCGATTCCCCTGTTAACTCTCCGGGTCGCAAGACCCGCCTGCTCTGAAATCGCCCATCTGTTATCGAGGTAACGGTGCCCCACTCTTCCGATCAACACGCTGACGAAAAAAGCCTGCCGCGATTAATGCTCGATCTGCTTTGGCAAATCGCCGTGCTGTTGATCCCGATTTTCCTCGTGACGGTCATACCGTTGCTGTGGGCGCTCGGTGTGGTGCTCGGGTGCGCGGCCTTGATGTGGCTGGCGGCGCGGGCCGGCTGGTTGCGAACCGGTCGAGGGGTTGCCCGGTTAATGACCTCCGCCGCCATCGGCCTGGGTTTTAATCTGGGTCGGGCGTTGCCGCCGTACTGGGACATCGCGGGTGCCGCGGTTGTCATGTTCTGTGGGCTGGCGTGTGTCAGTCATCTGGAAAAACGTTTTGGACTTGCGGATAAAACGCCGGCCAAGTCATCGCCACTAACAGGGGGTCAGTCTTCCGGGGGCGCCAGTGCCTGGGGCGGGGACGAACCCCGACAAACGCCCGAGGGCGAACCCATCAGGGTGTTCAACTACAGTGAAATTGCCATGGGCGGACCGGTCCTGTGCGATTACCTGTTCCCCGATGGCGTGCTGCTCCAGGGCCTAGGATCGTCCGCGCGTTTCTCCAACGACGGACGTTATTTCGCTGCACCCTTACCCTCGCGCCAAGCTTGGGGCTTGGTGATTCTGGATCGCCAGTTGCATCAGCTCTACCTGTGTTCCTGCGATGAATTCTGGGAACTGGATGCCTTTAACGACGGCACCCTGAGTGGGCGTTACAGCCCGCTCGTCGACAATGGCGCACGGCAAATCGGCCTGGAGCAACTGCTGGCGACGGCTGAACGGATCGATCTGGTGCCCGTTGCTGACCTATGGCTCGAGCCGGGTGACTGGCTAACAAACCTCGCTCACGAAACGCTCCGACATACGTCTCCCGATGCTCAGCAACGCCTGGATGCCCACCTGGCGCTGCCGGCGAGCTTGCGCGAATTGCCGCAGCCTTGCGACCCCCTGAGGTACCCGGAATACCGTGTGGACATCAACGGTGAGCCGACTTCGTTACTGATCAGGGCCGATACCCCGATCATCTGGAATCCCGATAGCCGCTCTTTCGGTTGCCGTGCGCGATTGGGTGAAGACCAAGCGCTCGACTATTGGCTCTGGCACGCGGACCGTGGCTGGCAAACCCTGCCGTGTCCATGGATAGCCGCTGACAGCGAACCCTCGATGGGATGGAGCGAACCCCTGGCGCTGGATGAGCATTACCTGCGGCTATCGTCCTACTTCGACTATCCCCAGCCTGATCACGGCCTCTACGGTTATGGCTTGCACAGCATCCACAGCGACTGCGACTCCCAGGTCGGTCATGCGCCGAACGGCCGGATACAGGTTGCGGAGCGGCTGCTGACTCAAGTGCAGTTGGCCGTGCCGCTGGCGGGTGATGGACAGCGCGGCGCGACGATGCTCGAGTCGGTGCCCGTGACGGGCAAGACGCGGGCTCAATTCCACTGGCAGCAGGACAACAGCCTGGGACTCGGGGGCTATACCTGCACGATTGGCGATTGGGCGTTACCGGGCGTCTGGTTGCTCGATCATCGCGTTTCAGACACCGGACGCTACATCGCCCTGATCCCGTTCACTCTGCCGCCCGCTTCCGCTGGTTACGTAGTGGTAGCCGACGCTCAGGAGCGACAATTTCTGAACAGTCCGCCTCTGCTGGCCGCACGCTTACTGGACTTCCGTGGACCGCGATTGAGCCTGGCAGTGATTCGCGGTCGCCTGGACCAGGATCGGCCCAGCAGTCCGTTGCAGCGCTTCGATCAATTGCCCCCCGAGGCAGACGATGCCGCTGAGTTTTCTCAGTATCGACCGGACTCGCGACTTTACTACGAGCAGTGCGAGCTGGAAGTCAGTCAACAAGGCCTGAGCGCCCTCCCCGATTGGCGTCTGGTTAAACAACCACAGTCTGCAGTAGCCGATGGCAACTTTATCCAGCCAGCCCCTACGGACAAAGATGCCGCGTGGCTGTTTGGTTGTGAAACGGAATACGCCGACAGTTGGCTGCGCGTGCAGAGCCCACGTTTGGGCGGACATTTGCTGACAGCGTCCGGTTGCGCCATCGGCGATCTCGCGCCCTCGATGATCTGGTCCGAGGATGCACGCTATCTCGCCCTGACCCGACTGCATACCGACGTCGAGGATGAACATGGTGGCCGGTTGGCCTGGCAGGTCTTGCTGCTGGATGTCCAGGAGCGAACCTTGAGGCAGTCACCGCAGCGGCTGCGCAATCGACCTCAGTTTGAGAGTTTTAAAGCCGAGGTCTTGAAAGTGCGGGTGTTTCTGCGCGACTGGGAAGCCGAGGATGAAACAGACCGGGGCTCAGTGACCGCGCTGAAGCTGAGCGAGCTGCTGGCACTTCCCGCCGAGGCTCTGAGCCCGCGTGCAGGGCTCTGGCTGACGAAGGATCAACTGGGGAATGCCGAAGCGTGGCGGGCATTGGAAACATCGGCATTGAGCCAATGGCGCTAGTCACGCATGCGCACAAAACAAGGGGCAGATCATTGATCTGCCCCTTTTTCTTTAAGAACGCCCCACCGAACCGCTAACCGGCAAATTACCCAGCAGCTTCAGCCCGGTACTCTTCACAAACGTGTCGTAGTCCATCGGTCTTTCAATGCGGGTTTCCGCGTTGGGCAGCACATAGGCCCAGGCACGCTGGGACGATGCGTCGTAGACCAGCTTGAACAGCCGCGTCGGGACCCAGACCTTGTTATCGCCGATGGTGCTGTGGCCTGAGTCAAACAGCGGGCCGGTAAACACATAGACATTGCCATCGGCGCGCTTGGCAAACTTGCGCACATCGGCCTCGACCTTGCTCCAGATCTTCCGGTTGTTGGTGGGGTCTTGCGGCACCATGTTCGAAAGCGCGAAGGATTGGGCCATGGCATTGGCGCTGGGTGCATCGGCAGCCGGGGATTGATGACCACGATCCACGGCCGGATGCTGGCTACGGTAATCGCTCAACTCAGCCCGCCCACTCTTGGGGATGCGCGGGTCCGGATAAAACTGATTGGTGCGCTCCTCTCCTTTGGCATCCCGCAGTTGGGCGGCATTCAGCCGTTCGACCACCACCAGCGGGGTCCTGCTGGTTTGCGAGTACAGCACGGCAAAGTTGTCGGAACACAGGGCCAGGGGTTTCATGGTGGCCGGCACAGTGGCGGTGTTGATCGGTTTGGCTGCCGGGAACAGATCGGCACAACCGTCGAACGAGGGCTGTTTCTGTTTGCTTGAATAGAGGTCCAGTGCCGCGTTCTGGTTGATCGAGCCCGAGTGGGACGTTTGGGTCTGATGCTGGGTGGCTGGCTTGAGGAGATCCAGCAGACTGCGGGCTTCTACCCCGGTCGAGAGCAAAACAAGGGCCGACAGCCCAACTGCAATTTTGCGTAGGTGCATGCTTTAAATTCTTCGATTTGGATTGAGGAGTAAACGTACGACGAGTCCCGATTTACGGAACCGGGCGCAGGTGATGGTGGTTATCTTGCGGGGAGCATGCTTTCACTGTCCTTGATCAAAATACCGATGCGAAACCACGACCGCTGACGGTCGTGCGGGACGTATTGACCATTGGAAATCACCTTAGTGCCAGAGGGACCGGGGCCTTTACGTTCAATGCCGCTGCTGAAAAACACGCAAAAAAAAGCGCCACTCAATGAGTGGCGCTTTTTCTATATTTGGAGCGGGAAACGAGACTCGAACTCGCGACCCCGACCTTGGCAAGGTCGTGCTCTACCAACTGAGCTATTCCCGCGTCTTGGTGTGGCGCATTCTATAGAATCCAGAAGCCCCGTCAACCCCTTGATTCAAAAAAGTTTTATTTCTTTTCTACATCGGTCTTCAGATGCGGCCAGGCAGCCCGCAGATATTGGACCATGGACCACAAAGTCAGGCCTGCCGACACCAGCAACAAGGCGTAACCCACCAACACCCAGAACGTGAAGTCCGACGGGTTGGCCAACAGGATCACCAGCGCGAGCATTTGCGCGGCGGTTTTCCATTTGCCCAGGTTCGACACTGCAACGTGAGCGCGTGCGCCAAGTTCGGCCATCCACTCTCGCAACGCCGAGACGACGATCTCGCGACCAATAATGACCGCAGCCGGCAGCGTGAGCCACAGGTTGCCGTGTTCTTGCACCAGCAACACCAGCGCGACGGCGACCATCAACTTGTCGGCCACCGGATCGAGGAAGGCCCCGAATGGCGTGCTTTGTTCCAGGCGGCGGGCCAGGTATCCATCGAGCCAGTCAGTGGCAGCGGCGAATGCAAAGACCGAACTGGAGGCCAGGTAGCTCCATTGGTAAGGCAGGTAGAACAGTAAAATAAAGATCGGGATGAGCAGGACGCGTAGAACGGTAATCAGATTAGGGATATTCATCGGCACAACTGGCTACGAGGTGAGTTGGCATTCTACTCGCTGTGCAGATTTGCATAAATCGACTCAGCGAGCTTTTTACTGATCCCGGGTGCTTTGGCGATCTCTTCGATGCTGGCACGAGACAGCTCCTGCAATCCACCAAAATGTTTCAACAAATCGCGCCGACGTGTCGGCCCTACCCCTGCAACGCCCTCAAGCGTGGACGTGCGGCGGGTTTTGCCGCGCCGTGCCCGGTGCCCGGTAATGGCGAAACGGTGAGCTTCGTCGCGAATCTGCTGGATCAAATGCAGCGCGGGGGAATCACCGCGCAACGTGAATTCGTGTGCAGCGTCATTCAGGTACAGGGTTTCAAAACCGGCCTTGCGCGTAGCGCCCTTGGCCACGCCCAACAGAATCAGGTCGGGCACCGCCAGTTCGTTGAGCACGTCCCGAGCCATCGAAAGCTGCCCTTTACCGCCGTCCACCAGCAAAATGTCCGGCAGCTTGCCCTCGCCGTCCTTCAGCTTGCTGAAGCGTCGGGTCAGGGCCTGGTGCATGGCCGCGTAATCGTCACCGGGCGTCACGCCCTCAATGTTGTAGCGACGGTAGTCGGACTTGATCGGGCCTTCCGGACCGAACACCACGCAGGACGCCACGGTGGCTTCGCCGCTGGAATGACTGATGTCATAGCATTCCAGGCGCTGCGGCGGTTCATCCAGGTTCAGGACCTCGGCCAGTGCTTCGAAACGTGCCGCGACGTGTTGACGATTGGCCAGCCGCGCGCTTAATGCCTGCTCCGCATTGGTGACCGCCAACTGCTGCCAGCGTGCTCGCGTACCACGAACCCGGTGGCTGATGGACAATTCGCGACCGCGAAGCTCGTCGATGGCGGTGATCAGCACCGGAAAATCGTCGTGAACTACGTTGACGATCAACTCGCTCGGCAAGTCCCGTTCCGGACTGGTGATGTAGTACTGGCCCAAAAATGCGGCCATGACTTCGGAAACGTCTTCTTCAATCCCCACTTGCGGGAAGAAGTTCTTGCTGCCCAACACCCGGCCTCCACGCACGCTGATCAGGTGGACACAGGCACCGCCCGGATTGACGAAAGCGGCGATCACATCGATGTCGCCCGTCCCGCCTTCCATGCTTTGCTGGTCCTGGACCCGGCGCAACAATGAAATCTGGTCGCGCAATTCGGCTGCGCGCTCGAACTCGAGGTTGATCGCCGCCTCCTCCATCCCGGCAGACAGCTCGTCTGTCAGCGCATTGCTGCGCCCCTCAAGGAACATCACCGAATGCCGCACGTCCTCGGCATACACTTGCGGCTCCACCAGCCCGACGCACGGCGCCTTGCAACGCTTGATCTGGTATTGCAGGCAGGGTCGCGTGCGGTTCTTGTAATAGCTGTCTTCACACTGACGAACAAAAAAGGTCTTTTGCAGCAGGCTCAGGCTCTCACGGATGGCACCCGCACTTGGATACGGCCCGAAATACTTGCCCTTGGCCTTCTTCGCGCCGCGATGGATGCTCAGGCGTGGAAACTGGCCATCCGAGAGGAAAACGTAAGGATAGGATTTATCGTCGCGCAGCAGAATGTTATAGGGCGGACGCCATTCCTTGATCAGCGTCTGCTCAAGCAACAAGGCTTCGGTTTCGTTGGCCGTGATCGTGGTTTCGACCTGGGCGATACGCCCCACCAGCGCCGCAGTCTTGGGCGCAAGACCGGTTTTGCGGAAGTAGCTTGCCAGACGTTTCTTGAGATTCTTGGCCTTGCCGACGTAAAGCAGGCGCGCGTCGCTGTCGAACATGCGATAGACGCCGGGGCGTCCGCTCACTGTCGACAGGAATGCACTCGGATCGAAGACTTCAGTCATTTTCAGAGATTGGCATCGACCATGCCGTGACGCACCGCCAACAGTGTCAGCTCGACATCGCTGCTGATCGAAAGCTTCTCGAAAATGCGGTAGCGGTAGGTATTCACGGTTTTCGGCGACAGGCAAAGTTTGTCGGAAATGATCTGGACCTTCTGACAGCCGACAATCATCAAGGCGATCTGGATCTCGCGCTCCGACAATGCATCGAAAGGTGAATCATTGGTTGGCTGGAACGACTTGATCGCCAGTTGCTGGGCAATTTGCGGGCTGATATAGCGTTGCCCGGCAAACACCAGGCGAATGGCCTGGACCATTTCCGGCAAACCTGCGCCCTTGGTCAGGTAACCCGCCGCCCCGGCTTGCAACAGCCGTGTAGGAAACGGATCCTCCTCGCACACAGTAACCGCGACAACCTTGATGTCCGGATGACTGCGCAGCAATTTTCGCGTGGCCTCAAGACCGCCGATCCCGGGCATCTTGACGTCCATCAGAACCACATCGGGTTTCAACTCACGCGCCTTGAGCAGGGATTCCTCCCCTGACTCGGCCTGGCCGACTACTTGCAGGCCATCGATGTCAGCCAGCATTCGTGTAATGCCTGTACGAACGAGATCATGGTCATCGACTACTAGCACCCTAATCAAGCAGACACCTCGCGATATGGTCGTATTGGGTTGCCGACACCTTAGCAAAAAGCGACTGGCAGACCTAGCGGCAAGCGTCATATAAAAAGTTTCAATTCATCTTTCAAGGCTTGCTCCTTGCGTGTTTCAGCGATGAGGGGCATCCGTTTCACGCTGCATTCTCAGGAAACACTCGTCCTCGCCGACCACCTCCAGCCCCATGCGCCGATACAGCGCCTGCGCCGGATTATTTTTGAAGACGGTCAGGCGCAAGGCAGGTCGTCGTTCTGCCCGGGCCATGGCCAATACCTGATCGATCGCCCAGGAACCTGCGCCGTGCCCCTGAAATGCTTCGGTTACGTGCAGTTCGCGGATGTACAAGGCCCTGGCATCACGACTCAGGCTGAAATAACCCACCGGAACGTCGTCCTGCGTAATCAACCAGTTTTCCCGCCCCGCCCAAGCCACGTCGAAGGCTTCATCCAGCCATAACAGGTCGTACTGGATGTAATAACGCAGCATGTTTTGACAGGTCAGCCCGCGAGCAAAATCAAGATCCAGGGCTGTCGCCTGACGTAATTCGAAAACCATTCAACGCTCCGCAACGACATTGGTTTTTAGCGAAGCACCCAGTGTGTCATACCCCTTCAGGCACTCAAGCGATAGGAAACGCCGTCGCCGCCCGATAGTATTTTCTGATTGAATCTGCCTACGTCCCTCTAGTAAGCTCGGCGCATTCATCGGAGACAGACCATGTTCAACGCCCTCTCACAGCTTCGTACCGTCAGCGCCCTGCGCTCGATGGCGGCTGCCCGGGCGAATGACGTTTGTGCTCCGGTCAGCTTTTATTTTGGGTATTGGTTTAGCCACTGGCGCGCCTGATACCCACACGGCGCCCACTTTAAACGGGTCGCCACCAGAGAATTCTCAACCCCCGGTCGGCCTCCCGACCGGGGGTTTTGTTTTTTCAGCCCCAGAATTTTTAGCGACATACCAGACAACTTGAGGATCCAGAAAATGAACTACGCCACTTATTACCGTCACGACAGTTTTACCGCCTGGCGATTTACCAGCCTCCGCTCGGGACAGCCTGCCGCCTCCGATCGGTCACCCACAGGTGGCAAGCACACACACGCAGCCAATCCGGCCAATTGTCGAACACCCCAGTAGGGCCGAGCACGCGGGAACGAACCCGCCGCCAGCCCAGGAAGAAT
The DNA here is from genome assembly GCF_044744265.1 of Pseudomonas sp. NPDC087342. Taxonomy (NCBI): domain Bacteria; kingdom Pseudomonadati; phylum Pseudomonadota; class Gammaproteobacteria; order Pseudomonadales; family Pseudomonadaceae; genus Pseudomonas; species Pseudomonas sp. NPDC087342. The sequence continues at coordinate 727,324 of NZ_JBIUXZ010000001.1, read as the reverse complement.
GAATATGAACTCGTCCGTCTCTGCTTTGCCACTGTCCACCTTGAGCCCGGCCAATGAAGCGCTGACCCTGCGTCTGCCCAGCTCATTGCAGCTCAAACAGCAATTGCCACTCAGCACCGCCCTGACCCAGCAGGTCGCCAGCCACCGCCAAGCGGTACGCGCCATCCTGAACGGTGAAGACTCCCGTTTGCTGGTCATCGTCGGCCCGTGCTCCATTCACGATCCCCAGTCAGCCCTCGAATACGCCGCTAACCTCACGCGCCTGGCCGCTGAAGTCAGCGACGAAATGCTCCTGGTGATGCGTGCCTACGTCGAAAAACCCCGCACCACCGTCGGCTGGAAAGGCCTGGCCTACGATCCACAGCTCGACGGCAGCGATGACATGGCCGGTGGCCTGACCCTGTCTCGGGAACTGATGCGCGAAATGCTCCGCCTCGGTTTGCCGATTGCTACCGAACTGCTGCAACCGATGGCCGCCGGTTACTTCGATGATTTGCTCAGTTGGGTCGCCATCGGTGCACGCACCACCGAGTCGCAGATCCACCGAGAAATGGCCAGCGGCCTGAGCATGCCAGTGGGCTTCAAGAACGGCACCGATGGCGGCGTCACGGTTGCCAGCGATGCCATGCGCTCGGCAGCCCACCCGCACAGGCATTTCGGCGTCGATAGCCAGGGACATCCTGCAATCATCCAGACGCCGGGCAATCCGGACACCCACCTGGTATTGCGTGGAGGCCATCGCGGGCCGAACTACGACTGCGATAGCGTTGCCCGTATCAACCACGACCTGGCCAAACTGAAAATCCCGACCCGGATCATGGTCGATTGCAGTCACGCCAACAGCGGTAAAGACCCATTGCGTCAGCCAGCCGTGTTCAACGAAGTGCTCGAACAACGCCTGCAAGGCGATCGCTCACTGATCGGCATGATGATCGAAAGCCACCTCTTCGAAGGCTGCCAGCCGTTGAGTTCGTCCCTGCAATACGGTGTATCGGTAACGGATGGCTGCCTCGGCTGGAGCGCGACCGAACAGTTGCTACGCCAGGCAGCTGACCGACTTCGCACCCAGCAGCTGGCATGACCAACGCCTCCTCCAGTCTTCAATCGAAGACTGGAGGACCTCGACGCGACTTACCCCTGCACCTGAACCAGTGCCACATCTGACACTTGGCTCACGTCGTCCAGTCGTTCAACCGAATAGCTGACGCGAACCGTCGAGCCCTGGTGCTCTCTCCAGAACCGGTAAGGCACGATAAACACCAGTGGCTCACCCGCCATCTCCCGGCAAATATCCCGTTCATCCCGGTGGCTGAAGTTGACGCCGTCGCACCTCAGGTACACCAACTCGCCCGCCTCGGTTCGGGCGTCGTCAATTACGACGGTAACCCCATCAATCGAGTCCTGCAGATCCAGCCAGCCTTCCTCGGCCTCCAATATGATGGGGGCTGCCAACTGAGGTCGCTCCAGCGGCTCGATGGACAATCGCATCGGCTCTGAATAAAGCGGTGCCTGCCCATGCTGCTCGATGCAGTAGGTGATCGTCACTGACGACCCGAGACCAGGGGCAATGAACTCGGGCCTGACCCAAAACGAGAGCTCCTGCCCCACCGCGAAGGCTTCGATACTCAGCCTGTCGTTGAAGCTCAATTGCGGCGTAACACTTTCCCAGACCAGTACCACGCGGTCACCAGCAGCCATCCGGGCGTAAGGCCGAATCGTGATGCGCGCACCTTCAACCACCCGGTCCGGGTCGAGCGTACCGCCCACGGCATCATTCACAACCAGCGGCAACAAACCGGCGGGGGCATCGCCAACATTCAACTGCAAACGCCGGGATTGCGCCGACTCGGGTAAAGAACGGCTGGTCAGCGTGTAGTAGATCTCCAGTGAACCGCCATCCAGCGCGCCGATGTGTGCCCCGGCGACGGTAAAGACAACCTCCTTGTCCACCTGTCCCTGACTGACGAACTGCGAAACTTCGTGCAGATAGACCTGCCCCTCGACATCGAGCCCCGACCAGTGCAGCACCAGCCTGTCTCCGCTCGCCATGCCCGGATAAGGCAAGACCTTGACCACGGCTTTTCTGCAGGCCGGATCGAGAACCGCGTTATCCATCTGCATCAACTGCGGAGCCGGCAGTGCCAGCTTTCCTGCATTTACTTCATAGGTACCCATTCATCTACTCCATTCCTTGGAAATATCTGCCGCCCCTTACGTCGGCATCGAACGAGGCCTATTTAAGCCCATCGCGCTGCTTGGCGATGTCAGGTGATCACTACAGGTGGCCCGGATAAATGCGGCTTACGAAGTAGGCCATTGGTGAGAATCACTCTTGACGGCATAAAAAGATGTCGAAATGTTCCGACATAGGCTTCAGCCAGATCGGAATTTTCAGACATTTTCTATTCCGTTTTCCCTCGAAAACAGCGGCTTTTTCAGACATCGCCGAGTGGCGGGAGTGTTTTAGAGTGGAGCCCGGCGCACATCCACGAACTTCCGCGAAAAGGCACGAACATGCAACGGAATGCAACAACTCAACACCCAATCCTGTTGGTACACGGACTCTTTGGCTTCGACCGTATCGGCAAATATGAACTGTTTCATGATGTCAAGCAGGGCCTGAGAAGTCATGGGGCAAGAGTCTTCATCCCCCACCTGTCAGCTACCCACAGCAATGAGGTGCGCGGCGAACAACTATTGACCCAGATCGAACGGGTACTGGAAGGCACCGGTGCTAGCCAGGTCAACCTGATCGGCCACAGCCAGGGCGCATTGGCCGCCCGCTACGCAGCCGCTGTCGCACCACAATGGGTCGCATCGATTACCTCCGTCAGCGGCCCCAACCACGGCTCGGAACTGGCCGACTTCTTGCGCAAGGCCCTGACGCCGGGGCGTTTGCCGGAGCATGTGGCCACAAAGGTCGCGACGCTGTTTGCTGATTTCCTGTCGCTGCTGAGCGGTAATTTTCACTTGCCGCAAAACGCAATTGCCGCTCTCAACGCCCTGACCACCGAAGGCGTTGGCGCTTTCAACGATAAGTACCCGCAGGGCCTGCCAAAAACCTGGGGCGGCAAGGGTCGTGAGGTGGTCAATGGCGTACGCTATTACTCTTGGAGCGGGATCCTGCAAGGGACCATTCTTGACCAAGGGCTCGGGGCTCTCGACCCGACCCACGCCTTTTGCCGGGCCTTCTCCGAGTATTTCATCACCGAGGCCGGGCAAAACGACGGGTTGGTCGGTCGATACAGTTCTCACCTGGGCAAAGTGATCCGCTCCGACTATCCGATGGATCACATGGACAGCCTCAGCCAGACGACTGACCGCGGCCGCAAAGGGGTCAACCCGATCGATCTGTACGTCGAGCACGCCGAGCGTTTGAGAAACGCCGGCCTTTAAACCCTTCCTTTATACGGAGCTGCCATTGCCCGCCCGGCTTCAGATGGAACTTTGAGAAGAAATAGGCCACTGAATCCGGTAGGCTCAGCACTTTACTGAACACTGAATGGAGAATTTTCCCATGGCTAAAGCCACTGCCCGTCACATCCTTGTTGCCAGCGAAGACAAGTGCAACGAACTGAAAGCCCAGATCGAAGGTGGCGCTGATTTCGCCGAAGTTGCCAAAGCCAACTCCACTTGCCCGTCCAGCCGTCAGGGCGGTGACCTGGGTTCGTTCGGTCCAGGCCAGATGGTCAAGGAATTCGACACCGTGGTCTTCAGCGCGCCAATCAACGTCGTGCAAGGCCCGGTCAAAACCCAGTTCGGTTATCACCTGCTGGAAGTGACCAGCCGCCAGGACTGATCCAGCGGTTGAGTTTTTAATACAACGGCCCGCCTTTTGGTGGGCCGTTGTGTATTTGGTTACGTGATTCGGCTGGCGAGTGACGCGCGGCTAGCGTACAAATTGCGCTTATCGATCACCCGGCTCTAAGGCTGACAATGCGACTGCTTTTCCCCACTTCGATATTCACTGCCGTGGCTCTGCTATTAAGCGCCGTTGGTGTGAATGCTGCACCGCAACATGCGTTGACCGTGTATGGCGAACCGGCGAAGTATCCCGCCGGTTTCAGTCATTTCGCCTACACCAACCCGCAAGCCCCCAAGGGCGGCACGATGCGCCGCTCGGCCATCGAGATCGGGCATTTCGACCATATCCTGCCCTACATCGACAAGGGCATCGGTGTGAACCAGATTGATGGCCTGCTTTATTCGCCCCTGGCCCAGCGTTCGCAGGATGAGCCTTACACGGTGTACGGTCTGGTGGCAGAGAAGATGGAGCGGTCCGAGGATGGTTTGTCCCTGCGCTTCTACCTGAATCCCAAGGCCCGATTCGCCGATGGCACGCCGATCACCGCCGAAGACGTGCGCTACACCTATGACTTGCTGATGACTCAGGGCAGCCTGCGCTATCGCACCCAGTTCGCCGATGTCAAAGGCACCGAAATCGAATCCCCCCTGACCATCCGGTTCGACTTCAAAAGCAACGAAAACCGCACCCTGCCCCTGGACATCGCGACTCTGCCAGTCTTCCCCGAGCATTGGTGGAAGACCCGCGACTTCGCCAGCGGCGGCGGTTACGAGGCGCCACTAGGCAGCGGCCCGTACCGCGTCGGCAAGGTCGATTCCGGGCGCAGCATCACCTTCGAGCGCAACGCCGACTGGTGGGGCAAGGACTTGCCGGTCAGTCGTGGCCTCTACAATTTCGATCATTTCAGCATCGAGTACTTCGGCGATACCGACGTCGCCCGTCAGGTATTGCGCGGTGGCGCCTACGACTACAACCGTGAATTCTCCGCCACCGGTTATTCCATCGGTTACGAAGGCCCGGCCTTGAGCGACGGTCGCCTGCGCAAAGCGCATCTGGCAACCGACGCACCGCAAACAGCCCAGGGTTTCGTCTTCAACCTGCAAAACCCGATGTTCCAGGACCGTCGTGTGCGCCAGGCCCTGGCCATGCTCTGGGATTTCGAATGGAGCAACCGGCAGATGATGCGTGACCTGTACATCCGCCAGCAGAGCTTCTTTTCCAATACTGACCTCGCCGCTCGAAAGCTTCCAGATGCCGCCGAACTGGCGATTCTCGAACCGCTTCGGGGGCAAATTCCCGACGAGGTCTTCACCCAGGTCTTCGAGGCACCGAAGACCGATGGCAGCGGCGTGATTCGCGACAAGCAGTTGCAAGCGCTGGATCTGCTGGAACAAGCCGGATGGAAACCCGATGGCGATCAACTGGTGAATGCCCAGGGCGAGCCGCTGAGCTTTACCTTCCTCACCAGCCAGAACGGCATCGACCGATTGCTGCTGCCCTATAAGCGCACGCTGAAACAGATCGGCATCGACCTCAATATCCGCCGCATCGATTCGTCCCAATACGTCAACCGCCTGATGTCCCGAGACTATGACATGGTCATCACTGGCTACCCCGTGACCACCTCCCCGGGCGGCGAACTGGTCAACTACTTCGGCTCGGCCTCGGCCAATGACCCCGGCGCCAACAATTACATGGTGTTGAAGAACCCGGCGGTCGATACGCTGATCAACGGTCTGATCCGCGCCAACACCCAGGCCGAAATGCTGCGCTATGCCCATGCCCTGGACCGCGTGCTGCAATGGAACTACTACTGGATTCCCAACTATTACCCGCCCGGCAGCTCAACCGTATGGTGGAACCGCTTCGGCATTCCCAATGTGCAAGCGAGCAATGACGAAGCCATCGAGAGTTGGTGGGAAGTGAGCTCCACGCCACTGACCAACGAACAGATGACCGCCGAACTGATCAAGCGCGGCAAATCCGGAGGGCCGCATTGATGTGGGCTTACATACTGCGGCGTTTGCTGCTGATCATTCCGACGCTGGTCATCATTCTTCTGGTCAACTTCGTGATCGTCCAGGCCGCGCCCGGCGGTCCGGTGGAACAGGCCATCGCGCACCTGCAAGGCATCGGCGGCGCGACGGTCGGCGGTGGCTCCAGCGAGACGATGCATGGCACGTCCAGGGCCAGTCGCGGCCTCGACCCGCAACTGATCAAGGAGATCGAAAAACAATACGGCTTCGACAAACCGGCACCGGAACGTCTGTGGCTGATGCTTAAAAGCTACGCTCGGCTGGACTTCGGCAAGAGTTTCTTCCGCGGCGCCACCGTCACCGACCTGATCCTGGAAAAAATGCCGGTGACCATTTCCCTCGGGCTCTGGGCGACGCTGATCACTTACCTGGTGTCGATCCCCTTGGGCATTCGCAAAGCGGTGCACCACGGCAGCCACTTCGATATCTGGAGCAGCACCGCGATCATCATCGGCTATGCCATGCCGGCGTTCCTGTTCGCGATGTTCCTGATCGTGGTGTTTGCCGGCGGCACGTCGCTGAACTGGTTCCCGGTACGCGGGTTGGTTTCGGATAACTTCGAGTCGCTGTCGACCCTGGGCAAAATTGCCGATTACTTCTGGCACCTGGTCTTGCCGGTCACCGCGCTGGTAATCGGTGGGTTTGCCACCCTGACCATCCTGACCAAAAACTCCTTCCTTAATGAAATCACCCGCCAATACGTGGTCACGGCCCGCGCCAAAGGCTTGAGTGAGCGACGGGTTTTGTACGGCCATGTGTTTCGCAATGCGATGTTGCTGGTGGTGTCGGGGATTCCGCAGGCCTTCATCAGCGTGTTCTTCGCTGGCTCCCTGCTGATCGAGGTGATCTTCTCCCTCGACGGTCTGGGTCGCATGAGCTACGAAGCCGCCGTATCACGGGACTACCCGGTGGTCTTCGGTTCGCTGTTCATCTTCACCTTGTTCGGCCTGCTGATAAAACTGGTCGGCGACCTCTGCTACACCCTGGTCGACCCGCGTATCGACTTCGCCGCGAGGAACGCCTGATGTTCAAGCTTTCGCCGCTGGGCCGGCGCCGTTTCGAACGTTTCAAGAAAAACCGTCGGGGCTGGTGGTCGCTGTGGCTGTTTATCGGGTTGTTCCTGCTGACCCTCGGTGGCGAACTGATCGCCAACGACAAACCGTTGATCGTCAGTTACGAAGGCTCGCTGTACTTCCCGGCGTTCAAGCGCCACACCGAACAGGAGTTTGGCGGGCAACTGCCGTTCCAGGCCGATTACCGCAGCGACTACGTACAGAAGCTGATCAAGAAGGACGGCGGCTGGCTGCTGTTCCCGCCGATCCCGTTCAGCGACGACACCCCTAACTATGACCTGAACAAACCGGCGCCGAGCCCACCGACGAAGGTCAACTGGCTGGGCACCGACGACCAGGCACGAGACGTACTGGCCCGGGTAATTTTCGGTGCCCGGGTGTCGATTCTGTTTGCCCTGATGCTGACCTTAGTCAGCGCACTGATCGGAATTGCCGCCGGTGCACTGCAAGGCTATTACGGCGGCTGGGTCGACCTGTTGGGCCAGCGCTTGCTGGAAGTCTGGTCGGGGCTGCCGGTGCTGTACCTGCTGATCATTCTGTCGGGGTTCGTCGAGCCGAATTTCTGGTGGTTGCTGGGGATCATGGCGCTGTTTTCATGGCTGGCCCTGGTGGACGTGGTGCGCGCCGAATTCCTGCGCGGGCGCAACCTGGAATACGTCAAGGCTGCCCGCGCGCTGGGCCTGAGCGACCAAAAAGTGATCGTGCGGCACATCCTGCCGAATGCCATGAATGCGACCTTGAGCTATCTGCCATTTATCCTGACCGGGGCGATTTCCACCCTTACTGCGCTGGACTTCCTCGGCTTCGGCATGCCGGCAGGCAGTGCTTCCCTGGGCGAACTGATCGGCCAGGGCAAGCAGAACCTGCAAGCACCGTGGCTGGGGCTGACGGCGTTTTTCACCCTGGCGTTGATTCTTTCTTTGCTGGTATTTATCGGCGAGGCGTTGCGTGATGCCTTTGATCCAAGATCATGAAACGGACGGTAGACATGAGTGACAACCTGATCGAAATCCGTGACCTCAACGTAGCCTTTAGCGGCCAGACGGTGGTGCGTAACCTGTGCCTGGACATCCGCCCCGGCGAATGCCTGGCGCTGGTGGGCGAGTCGGGTTCGGGCAAATCAGTGACGGCGCATTCGATCCTGCAATTGCTGCCTGAAGAAGGCACGGAAACCCGTGGCAGTATTCGTTATCGCGGCCAGGAACTGGTCGGTGCCGATGCCAAGGTACTGCGCCAGTTGCGCGGTAACCGGATCGCGATGATCTTCCAGGAACCGATGACCTCGCTGAATCCGCTGCACAGCATCGAAAAGCAGATCGGCGAAACCCTGCTGCTGCACAAGGGCCTGGCGGGCAAAGCGGCGCAAGCGCGGATTCTCGAACTGCTGGAACTGGTTGGCATCAAGAAACCCAAGGAACGGCTCAAGGCTTACCCGCATCAACTGTCCGGCGGCCAGCGGCAACGGGTGATGATCGCCATGGCCCTGGCCTGCGAGCCGGAGTTGCTGATCGCCGACGAACCGACCACCGCGCTGGATGTGACGGTGCAGCGCAAGATCCTGCTGCTGCTCAAGTCCCTGCAACAACGGCTTGGCATGTCATTGCTGTTGATCAGTCATGACCTCAATCTGGTGCGCAGCATTGCCCAGCGGGTGTGCGTGATGAAGGCCGGGGAAATTGTCGAGCAGGCCCCTTGCGAGACGCTGTTCACCGAGCCGAAGCATCCTTACAGCTGCGTGCTGCTGAACGCCGAACCGGAAGGTGAAGCCCTGCCCCGGGATGAGCGCGAGAAGGTGCTGGAAGTCGACAACCTGCACGTCAAGTTTGCCCTTGGCGGCGGGCTGTTCCAGCGCAAGACCTGGTTGCACGCGGTGGATGGCATCAGCCTGCATGTCCAGCGCGGCAAAACCCTGGGCATCGTCGGCGAGTCCGGCTCAGGCAAGTCCACCTTGGGCCAGGCGATTCTGCGTTTGCTCGACTCCGAAGGCAGTATTCGCTTTCAGGGCGAGGCGCTGGATGGCCTGACGCAAAAACAGCTGCGACCGTGGCGCAAGAAGATGCAGGTGGTGTTCCAGGACCCCTTCGGCAGCTTGAGCCCACGCATGTCCGTGGCGCAGATCATCAGCGAAGGGTTGGAAGTGCATAGCCAACTGACCGCCGAGGAATGTAAGGCTGAAGTGATTCGGGCACTGGTTGAAGTCGGCCTCGACCCGCAAAGCCGCCATCGCTATCCGCATGAGTTTTCCGGTGGCCAACGCCAACGCATCGCCATCGCCCGGGCACTGGTGCTCAAGCCAGCGCTGATCCTGCTGGACGAACCGACTTCGGCGCTGGACCGCACCGTGCAAAAACAAGTGGTCGCCCTGCTCCGGGATCTCCAGGAAAAACACGGCCTGACCTACCTGTTTATCAGCCATGATCTGGCGGTGGTACGCGCCCTGGCGCATGACATGATCGTGATCAAGGACGGCAAAGTGGTGGAAAGCGGCGCCAGCCATGATGTATTCGACTCGCCGCAGCATCCGTATACCAAGGAACTGTTGGCGGCGGCGCATCCGGGGTAGGCCTTTGAACCGAGGCGCAGCCTTCGCGGGCAAGCCTCGCTCCTACAGATTATGCGTTGCGCCCATTTCCGGCATGCAACTTAAATCCTGTAGGAGCGAGGCTTGCCCGAGAAGAGGCCCTGACAGACAACACACATTCCGGACATGACAGACATGAACACCACCGAAAGCCTCAAGGACTACCAGCGCGTTCGCATGCTGGCGATCCGCTCGTTGTTCGAGATCATCGAGCAGTCGAGCGAAGGCACGGTGATTGTCGACCGCGACGCGAATATTGTCTGGATGAACGAACGCTACGCCCGGCGCTTCGGCCTGGAATCGGCGGAAGTCGCGATCGGCAAGGCCTGCGAAAGCGTTATCCCCGGCAGTCTGCTGCGCGAAGTGGTGCGCACCGGCCGGCCGATTTTGCTGGACATGCAGGACACGCCCAAAGAACCGCTGGTGGTGATGCGCCTGCCAATTCATGACGACGCTGGCGCGGTGATCGGCGCGATCGGTTTTGCCCTGTTCGACGAACTGCGCAGTCTGTCGCCGATGCTCAAGCGCTACCTGAGCATGCAGGAAGAACTGGCCTCCACCCGCTCGCTGCTGCGCGCACGGCAAACCAAATACAACTTCGCCCACTTCATCGGTACCAGCGCCGCCAGCCTGGAAGTCAAACGCCGGGCCCGACGCAGTGCCAGTGCCGAGTCGCCTGTGCTGTTGCTCGGAGAAACCGGCACCGGCAAGGAGTTGCTGGCCCAGGCCATCCATGGCGCTTCGCCCCGGGCGCACAAGGCGTTTGTCAGCATCAACAGTGCGGCGATTCCCGAGTCATTGCTCGAAGCGGAGTTCTTCGGCACCGCCCCCGGCGCGTTTACCGGCGCGGACCGCAAGGGTCGGGTCGGCAAGTTGCAGATCGCCCAGGGCGGCACGCTGTTTCTCGATGAGATCGGCGACATGCCCTTGCCCCTGCAAAGCAAGCTGCTGCGGGTGTTGCAGGAAAAAGAGTTCGAGCCAGTGGGCTCCAATGAAGTGATCCAGAGCGACGTGCGGGTGATTGCCGCCACGTCCACGGACCTGGAAGCGGCGATCAAGCGTGGCGAATTTCGCGCGGACTTGTACTACCGCCTCAATGTCCTGCCGATCCAGGTTCCACCGCTGCGCGACCGGCTCGACGATATCCCCGCTCTCAGTGAAGCGATCCTTGAAGAACTGCGCAGTCAGCACGAATTGAACCCCGAAGCCCTGGACCTTTTGGACCAACACGCCTGGCCGGGAAATATTCGCGAGTTGCGCAACGTGCTGGAGCGCGCGGCGTTGCTCAGTGATGACTTGATGCTGAACGCGGCGGACATCCGCGCGGCGATTGGCAAATTTACCCCAGTTGAGCGCACACCCAACCTCGCGATTGAATCCAGCGCGCATGAGACGTTCAGCGAGGCTCGTGAGCGGTTTGATCGGCAGTTGATTGATTCTGCTCTCGCGCAATGCGGGGGCAAGGTGATTGAGGCGGCGGCGCGGTTGGGGCTTGGGCGGTCGACGTTGTACAAGAAGATGGTGGCGTTGGGGATTGCCGAGTCTCAATAAAGAGACATAGATCTCGATTGTTAGACATGGCCTCTTCGCGGGCAAGCCTCGCTCCTACAGGTGATGCGTTTCTTTCATTTCCAGCGTGCAATACAAATCATGTAGGAGCGAGGCTTGCCCGCGAAGGCATCCTCCACCCCACCAACAATCTCAAAACAGAGACAAAAACCCCAAAAATCATCTCCTGACAATATAATTTCCTTATATTTCAACAGCTTAACAATCTGGCACGATTCCCGCTAAAGCCCTCTCCCACAAAAGATCCACCCTACAAAAATAACAATCCCAGGAGACACACCCATGAGTGTGATCATTGCCTTGGCAGCTCTCACGCTGCTGATGCTGGCTGCCTACCGTGGCTACAGCGTTATCCTCTTTGCCCCGATTGCCGCCCTCGGCGCCGTCCTGCTAACTGACCCTTCTGCCGTCGCCCCTGCTTTCACCGGGGTGTTCATGGAGAAAATGGTCGGCTTCATCAAACTGTATTTCCCGGTGTTCCTGCTCGGCGCGGTGTTCGGCAAGCTGATTGAGTTGTCGGGGTTCTCCCGCTCCATCGTCGCGGCGGCGATTCGCTTGCTCGGCACCCGCCAGGCGATGCTGGTGATCGTGTTGGTCTGCGCCCTGCTCACCTACGGCGGCGTGTCGCTGTTTGTGGTGGTGTTCGCGGTCTATCCGTTTGCCGCCGAGATGTTCCGCCAGAGCAACATCCCGAAACGCCTGATCCCGGCAACCATCGCCCTCGGCGCGTTTTCCTTCACCATGGACGCCCTGCCCGGCACCCCGCAGATCCAGAACATCATCCCCAGCACCTTCTTCAACACCACCGCTTGGGCGGCGCCGTGGCTGGGTTTGATCGGCTCGATCTTTGTGGTCTGCGCCGGCATGCTGTTCCTGCAGCGCCAACGCAACAAGGCCCAGCGTGCTGGTGAAGGCTACGGCACCGAGCTGCGCAACGAGCCAGAAACCGCTGCCGATATCAAACTGCCAAATCCCTGGATTGCACTGTCGCCACTGCTGGCGGTGGGCATCATGAACCTGCTGTTCACCCAGTGGATCCCGCAGTGGTACGGCAAGACTCACAGCCTCGCTCTGCCGGGCATGGCCACGCCCGTGACCACCGACATCGCCAAACTCACGGCGATCTGGGCGGTTCAAGCCGCGTTGCTGGTCGGGATCATCATGGTGTTGGTGTTCGGCTTCCAGGCGATTCGCGGCAAGTTGGCCGAAGGCAGTCGAAGCGCGGTCGGGGGTTCGTTGCTGGCGGCGATGAACACCGCGTCGGAATACGGTTTCGGCGCGGTGATAGCATCCTTGCCGGGCTTCCTGGTACTGGCCGACTGGCTGAAAAGCATTCCCAACCCGCTGGTCAACGAAGCGGTTACCGTGACCTTGCTGGCCGGCATCACCGGTTCGGCGTCCGGCGGCATGAGCATTGCGCTGGCGGCCATGGCCAATGACTTCATCGCCGCGGCCCATGCCGCGAACATTCCGCTGGAAGTGCTGCACCGAGTGGCCGCGATGGCCAGCGGCGGCATGGACACCCTGCCGCACAACGGCGCGGTGATTACTCTGCTCGCGGTCACCGGCCTGACGCACCGCGAAGCCTACAAAGACATTTTCTGTATTACGCTGATCAAAACCCTGGCGGTTTTTGTGGTGATCGGTACTTTCTACGCCACTGGCATTGTGTGAGGTATTCATGACGACTCTTACAGGCAAGACCGCATTGGTCACCGGCTCCACCAGCGGCATCGGCCTGGGCATAGCCCTCAGCCTGGCCAAGGCTGGCGCCAACGTGGTGCTCAACGGTTTTGGCGATGCCTCCAAGGTGATCGCCGAATTGCAACAGTTTGGCGGCAAGGTCGGGCATCACCCGGCCGACGTGAGCAACCCGGAACAGATCGCCGAGATGATTGCCTACGCCGAGCGTGAGTTCGGTGGCGTGGATATTCTGGTCAACAACGCCGGGATCCAGCATGTGGCGGCGGTGGAGGACTTTCCGCTGGAGCGCTGGGATTCGATCATCGCGATCAACCTGTCGTCGGTGTTTCACAGCACGCGTCTGTGCCTGCCGCGTATGCGCGCCAAGAACTGGGGACGGATCATCAACATCGCGTCGGTTCACGGCCAGGTCGGTTCGGTGGGCAAAGCGGCTTACGTCGCCGCCAAGCATGGGGTGATCGGGTTGACCAAAGTGGTCGGCCTGGAAACCGCGACCACCCAGGTCACCTGTAATGCGATTTGCCCGGGCTGGGTATTGACGCCGCTGGTGCAGAAGCAGATCGACGATCGCGCGGCCACCGGGATCGACCCGCAGCAGGCGCAGCATGATTTGTTGGCGGAGAAACAGCCTTCGCTGGAATTCGTGACCCCGCCGCAACTGGGTGAACTGGTGCTGTTCTTGTGCAGCGAGGCCGGTAGCCAGGTGCGCGGTGCGGCGTGGAATATTGATGGTGGGTGGTTGGCGCAGTAATCCGCCGACGAACCGCGTTATCGTTCTTCGCGGGCAAGCCTCGCTCCTACAGGTACAGCGCTGCTTTTGTAGGAGCGAGGCTTGCCCGCGAATGGGCCTGAAGACAGAACAAGAGGCAAGCCATGTCCGACATCCTCTGGCAACCCAGCGCCGAACGCATCGGCAAGACCCGCATGGAGGCGTTCCGGCGCTTCGTCAATCAGCGCCATCACCTCAAGATCGACGACTACCCTGCCCTGCACCAATGGTCCATCGATCAGCGCGAAACGTTCTGGCAGGCAATCGTCGACTTCTTCGACATCCGCTTCCACGACCAGCCCGACGCGGTGCTGCGTGAAGGCCCGCAGATGCCCAGCGCCGAATGGTTCCCCGGTGCAACCCTGAACTTCGCCGAACACCTGCTACGGCGTCGCGACGATGCCGTGGCGGTGGTCGCGATTGCGGAAAACGGTCAGCGCGAGCAATTGACCTGGGCCGAACTGGCCAGCCATGTCGCCGGTTTTCAGAACAGCCTGAAAGCCGCCGGCGTCGGCCTCGGCGACCGGGTCGCGGCGTGCATGCCCAACACCTGGCAAACCCTGGTGGCGATGCTGGCCACCACCAGCCTCGGGGCAATCTGGTCCTGTTCGTCGCCGGACTTCGGCACCCAAGGGGTGATCGATCGTTTCGGTCAGATCGAGCCAAAGGTCCTGATCACCTGCGCCGGCTATCGCTATGCTGGCAAGGAGATCGACCAGACCGCCAAGGTCAACGAAATCCTCGAACGCCTACCGTCCTTGCAACAATTGATCATGGCGCCTTACGCCCGGCCCCACGCGCACATCCAGGACTTTCACACCCAGGCCAACGTGACGCTGTGGGATGACTTCTACGACATCGGCGGCGAGCCGGATTTCGTCCCTGTGCCGTTCGCCCATCCGCTGTACATCCTGTATTCCAGCGGCACCACTGGCGTGCCGAAATGCATCATCCACAGCACCGGCGGCGTGCTGATGCAACACGCCAAGGAACACGGCCTGCATTGCGATCTCGGCCCCGGCAGCCGTTTGTTTTACTACACCACCTGCGGTTGGATGATGTGGAATTGGCTGGTGTCGGCCCTGGCGGTCGGCAGCGCCGTGGTGTTGTACGACGGCTCGCCGTTTCATCCCGGCCCCGAGCGCTTGATCGACCTGATCGATGACGAACGCATCAACGTCTTCGGCACCAGCCCCAAGTTCCTTGCGACCCTGGAAAGCAACGGCCTGAAACCTCGTCAGAGCCACGACCTGAGCAGCCTGAAAACCCTGCTCTGCACCGGTTCGGCTCTGTCACCGCAGAGTTACGATTTCGTCTATCGCGACGTCAAACCGGACGTGTGCCTGGCCTCGATGTCCGGCGGCACCGACATCGTTTCGTGCTTCGTGGTCGGCAATCCGCTGCAACCGGTGCGCCGTGGGGAAATCCAGGGCAAAAGCCTGGCCATGGCGGTGGAGGTCTGGAACGACGCCGGGCAACCGGTGGTCGGCGAAAAAGGCGAACTGGTGTGCACCCGGCACTTTCCGGCGATGCCCATTGGTTTGTGGAATGACCCTACGGGCGAAAAACTCCGCGTTTCATATTTCAGCCAGTTCCCCGGCGTCTGGGCCCAAGGCGATTACGCCGAGCAACTGCCCCACGGCGGCATGCTGATTCACGGCCGCTCCGACGCCGTGCTCAACCCCGGCGGCGTGCGCATTGGCACGGCGGAGATTTACCGTCAGGTCGAGAAAGTGCCGCAGGTGCTGGACAGCGTAGCGATCGGTCAGCAATGGCAGGATGACGTGCGCGTGGTGCTGTTTGTGCGTCTGAAGGACGGCGTCACGCTTGATGAAGCATTGCAGCAGCAGATTCGCCAGGTCATTCGCGCTAATACCACGCCGAGGCATGTGCCGGCGAAAATCCTCAGCGTGACGGACATTCCGCGCACCATCAGCGGCAAAGTGGTGGAGTTGGCCGTGAGAAATGTAGTGCATGGGCAGCCCGTGAAAAACACCGATGCACTGGCCAATCCTGAAGCGCTGGAGCAGTTTCGGGATCGACCGGAGTTGGTGGACTAACACCCATCAAGAGGGATCAGAGGCTGATCAGAACCTCTCCCTCTATGGCACCGCTGCGACGTCGTTCAACAGCCGCAGACATGATCCGGGTGTTCTGCAGAAACCTTGATTTATCGGTCATCAATTGGTCGAACAACACAACCGCAAGACTGAAGGTGTCCGCATTTTCCAAAGACTTGGTGCTGTCATGCTTTTGCACTGGTGACTCTAACGAAACCGCAAGTTCGCCCAAGGCAAGATTCAGTAACGGCGCGACATTCAATTGATAAGTGTCCGGACTCTCTGTCTGCGGGTCGAGTGCGTAGCTCAAATCTTTCGCATCTGGCCCCCCCCTGAACATTTCATGCACCAGATCGATGGCGATGACCTCGTAGTTGAGCTTTTCCCGGTAAAAATGATCATTCAGGTTGTCGCAGTAGACCGTAATCACCGGCTGATCTACCCCGGCAACCGCGCCGTCTTTTTTCCATGCCTTGTATTCCACCGGCATGAGGGAGGCCGTGGTGATGTCATCCTTTACCGCCGCCAGGACGAAGTTTCTGCCAGATAAGCCATCAAAGTCAGTCTTGATTATTTTCAGGAAATTCAGCGTCTGATCTCGCCCCTTTGCCGTACTGCCAAACAACAACCCGATCACCAGATTGGTATCCAGACTGTTGGAATGATCGCCCAATGTCACTAGTGCATTTGCGATTTTAGAACGGGCAATCGGCAAACTTTTGCGCAGAATCAGATGGGTGTAATCCGTAGGCAATAGTTTGTGAAACCTGGGCACGCTGAGCGACTGAGTGAAGTCAAAGCGTTTCAGTTTCGGCCCCCATGGTTTACCCAGTCGATTCATGGCAAACCAACGCTCCTTTTGGGCAATCGCACAAATACTCACTGCATCGCCGCCATTCTCCAGCGGGCGCCACAGACCTTGGCCGATGTGTGAATAATCGGCAGCCTTGATCAGATCATAAGATTGGGCGCTACCCGCAATTTTGCGTAGCTGGAAGGTCGCGGTTTCAAACGTTTGAAGAGCGCCCGCGCCTAACATCAAGGATCCCTTGTGAAACAGTTTCCCCGCGCTTCGCCCAACCGTTCCCGCCCCATCCAGAGGATTGAACATCGATACAGTCGTGGTGATGGCAAATTTCGCCAGGCTGGCAACTTTGGATGCCATCGAAACACCTCTGGCGGCGACGCTCATGACTTTGCTTGCGACACCTACCGCTGTACCGAACAACGCAAGGGTATCCATGATGCAACCAAAAGCCCCATCGGCAACCCGATTTTTATCGCCAGAACTCAGGTCATCAATGCAGCTTTTGAACGGCACGATCAAATTGACAAGAAATTCCGTCTGCGCCTTCTGAGTGAGGATCTTCTCCTCCATCCAGGTCAATTCCGTGGCGATTTCCTTAAGCTCTTCGTAGGTCACCAACGGACGGTTCTTCATGATAAATGTCGCGATATTGTCAAACTGTACGCTTGCGTAATTCTTGTAGATGCTATGCCCGCGCGAAGCCCGAATGTTCGGCCCTGCAATTTCGCCAAGTTTTTCTATAACAGCAGTGCTGTAAACCTTCGTATTGCTATGCACGCCATGGGTGTAATTCCTGATATCAACAGGAATATCCGCAGTCGTAGGGATCGCCCGTGTTTTCTCTGACATATCACCGGAAAAATCCACTCTGGCTGCGGTGCGCATTTTTTGTGTATTTCCAATCAGTACGCCCAACTCCGTGTTTTTTTGGCACTTGCCCAGCAGTATGAAAACCTCATAACAGGTAATTTGATCCTTACCGTGAAAGGCGCACATCACCACGCCATAGCGTCCCGTAGCAGCGTCCTTCTCCGCTTGGGTTTCTGCCAGATAATTTCGCCCCGGTGTACTACTGCCTATCAAGCCGGAGGTCACCTCGGGAATATGATTCTTCGCCACGGATGGACGCAGCGTAAAAAAACCGATTTTGCTGTTTTGGAAAATAACCCGGTCGGCGTCCATCATCGAAGACATCGCCAACTTCAAAATCGTGACGTGCGCACTGTTCATTTTGCTGTAATGCGCCGTCAGCTCTCGATCAAACTGATCATCTATATTGTCCAGCTCGGATAAACCCGGCCAGGTTTTAAAAATACTCTCACCGTCAAGCCTGTCCCAATTACCACCGACCAGATACCCGCCGATATGTGCATCGACCATCGATAGCGGATGGCCAGTCGGGCGGTAAATCGAGACCGGTTGTTCATCAGGACGGGGGGACCAGTTTCGCGTATTGGTACCTTGCTTGTAGTCCCTGTCCTTGCGGGTGAAAAGTGAACGTTCCTCAAGATTACAACCCGGTGCAGCGTCCTTCAGCGCTTTCAGAGCAACCTGCTTTCGAGAAGGCATTACTGTCGAGAATGTCTCGGCCGCCTGAGCAATCGACGTCGCGTATCCGTCATACGCGGTCACTGCGATGATCGACGTGTCTTTTTCGGACTCGGTTAACTGCTCATGGGTAATCAGTTTATTGATCAGGCCCCAATCGATAATTGACGGGATCGCCGCCAACCCTTGAAGCTTTTCAATCCACGGACCGACAGGCTCGATCCCGGCGAATGCCATCACTTGATCATAAGTCATTGATCGCGAGCAGCCCGATGCCTTCAGTTCGAGGGTTGCCACTGCACTGCAAAAACTGACCCAGCCCACCGAGCCCACCAGCAACTGATCTGGAATATCCCTGACCAAGAACTCCGGTGCCGTTTTAGCCAATAACAGATGAATCGCCAACCGCGAGAGTCCCATTGAAACAATCTGGTTGCTCAACAGATAACGCTCAAGATCATCAAGAATCAGGAAGTGCGGTAAATCAGCATTTGCAGGCTGATAAAGATCGTAGCCGCAGATGTGGTTTCGCCGAGAATCCCGGCCACTGTGCTGATAAAGATCTAGAAGGACCGCAGTAACGAGTACTTGGGCAAGTTCTTCGGCGGATACGTTTTCACCCGGGTTGGCGCCATACCATTGCAACTCACTGATGTATTTTTTTGCGAGAGCCTGGGAAGTGGAGTGGCGCAACATTTCCATGATTAACCGGCTGCCAGCCTGCCGGTCATATGGGTCTGGTAACGCTTTCACACTGTCAGCGTACAACTTTTCAAGGAGCTTTCCCTTTTGAGAAAGGGTCTTCGTCGTGAGCGCCCTGACTCTTTGTATTTCTTCATCGGTTAATACGGCCGACGAATCGTCCTCAGCGACGAGCTGCCCCCAATAATTACCGAGCGGCTCAACATCCGGCAATTTCAGCGTCAGGAAAGCAACCAGATTCTTCACCCCGGCGATCGTTGAAGGCACATAGAGGTCGTGGAACCTCAGCCACTGAGACAGCACCACTTCATCAGAGTCCCATACAAACTCCCCCGTCACCTTCGCAAACCCGGTCAATAGACGAATTCGCTCGATGGCGTTCGGATCAACATCCAGCCATTGCGAAATGTCGTGCTTTTCCTGGCCAACGAAAATAATGACCTCGCCACGCCCGGTGATGCAGAATTCATCTGTTTCTTTAGTTTGATAGCGCGCGCGTACCCCGATCATCGACTTGAACTTAAGCATTTCTTCCAACAGAACTTTGGCCGGGGTGTGCGCCTGATAAAGCGAGGACCCCTCACGCAGTTGAAAAGGCTTGTTATCCAAATCGACCACCTGTGTATCGACACCGCCATGTTTCTCTACAAGTTCTTGCAGCTCAGCCAATAACAGTTGCTTCTCGAAAGAGTCTTCACTCATGCGCAGGTTATGTGTTTCGGCAGCAACCGAGCCAATAGAATTCGATTTATTTCTGGTTATCATCACGGATCTTCCTACCAACTTTCTGCCGGCATAATTATTGAGAGCAAGATACTTACCCACAACAGAAAGACCCTCAAGCCAACTTCTATTAGATAACGTTTCAACCAACAATGAATAGCGGCAGCCTGCGCAGCTGCGCCACTTAAAACAATACGACGCCCTGGGCTTACCTAATAAATACGCTTAATCCACCAACCCCCATTCTCCTGAAGATCCTGGCTGATCAGGTAATGTTTCGACATGCAACTTCAGGCGCAACCGCAAGTTATTCACTGAATCAGCATGTTTTAACGCCTCCTCCTCACTGATCGCACCTTCCACGACCAACGCATACAGCGCTCCGTCAAATGTCTGCATCCCCAACTCCACCGACTTCTCCATGATCCCTTTAAGTTCGTCAAACGCATTGCGCCGGATCAGGTCGGCAATGGTCGGCGTCCCCAGCATCACCTCCACCGCCGCCCGGCGCTGGCCGTCGCGGGTGCGCACGAGGCGCTGGGATACGAACGCCTTGAGGTTGTTGGCCAGGTCGTGCAGCAGTTGTTCGCGGCGCTCCTGGGGAAAGAAGTTGATGACCCGGTCTAGCGCCTGATTGGCGTTGTGCGCGTGCAGGGTGGAGATCACCAGATGACCGGTATCGGCAAAGGTCAGCGCGTGTTCCATGGTCTCGCGGTCGCGAATTTCGCCGATCAGCACCACATCCGGCGCTTGGCGCAGAGTATTTTTCAACGCTGCATGAAAACTGCGGGTATCAACGCCGACCTCACGCTGGTTGATGATCGACTTTTTGTGTCGGTGGATATACTCCACCGGGTCTTCGATGGTGATGATATGGCCACTGCTGTGGCGGTTGCGGTAATCGATCAGCGCCGCCAGGGAGGTGGACTTGCCCGAGTCGGTGGCGCCGACGAACAGCATCAGCCCTTGCTTGAGCATCACGGTTTCGAGCAGCACCGGCGGCAGGTTGAGGTCTTCGAAGCGCGGGATATCGAGCTTGATGTTACGTGCGACGATCGACACGTCATTGCGCTGTTTGAACAGGTTGATCCGAAAGCGTCCGACCCCGGCCAGGGAGATCGCCAGGTTCATTTCCAGTTCCCGATCGAACTCCAGCCGCTGTTCGGCGTCCATGATGGACTCGGCGATGGCCGCGATTTCCCCCGGTTTGAACCGCCGTTCGGACAAGGGTTTGAGCACGCCATCGAACCGCGCACTGGGTGGCGCGCCGGTGGAGAGGTAAAGATCGGAGCCCTCCTGGCTGGCCAGTTGCCGCAACAATAAATCGATTTCCATGGCAAAAAGCACCCGCGAAGCATTCAATGAACGGATATGGCCCGATACCGTGACCCATCGGACCATCCAGCGTCTACTGCCTTGCAAGGATAGTAGACGTAGCCACACCGACTGACGTGCAGGACATCTTGATGAACGCATCACCGACCGGCAGCGATGCCCAGACCCTGATCGCACGACTGGACTGGAGCCGTAGCCCTTTGGGCGCCGCCAGTGCCTGGCCGCAGAGCCTGCGTACCGCGGTGGACATCGTGATTCATTCGCCGATGCCCATGCTCTTGCTGTGGGGCCCGCAGCTCACGCAGATCTACAACGACGGCTTCGCCCTGCTGGCCGGCAGCAAGCATCCGCACGCTTTCGGACAGCCAACACACCTGATCTGGCCCGAATTAAAAGACTTTACTGACCCGATCTACAGCGCCGTCCTACAAGGCCAGGTGCGGACCTACAGTGAACAACGCTTCACCTTGCAGCGCGATGGGCAGGATTCCGACTTCTGGCTGGATTTGACCTACAGCCCGATTCGCGATGAACACGCAGAGGTGGCCGGGATTCTGGTCACCGCCATCGAAACCAACGAACGACGACGGATCGCCCTCGAACTCGAACAGCGCTCCGCCGCCAGCCTCAAGGCCCAGCACGAAACCGAACAACGCCTGCAACTGGCCCTGGCCGCAACCGATGCGGTCGGCACCTGGGACTGGGACATTGGCGAAGACCGTTTCATCGCCGACGCCCACTTCGCGCAATTGCACGGCGTTGATCCGGCGATGGCCAGCCAGTTGCCGATCAGCGAATACCTGCACGGCGTGCATCCCGAAGACCGCGGCATGGTCGCCCGCAGCATCAAGCACTGCATCACCCACGGCACCGAGTACGCCGAGGAATACCGCTTGCTGCAGGCTGATGGCGAGTTGCGCTGGGTGTTTGCCCGGGGGCGTTGCTACAAGGACCACCACGGCCGGCCGACGCGTTTCCTCGGCGCCGCCCTGGACCTGACTGAACGCAAACACACCGAACAGGCGCTGCGTCAAAGCCAGACCGAATTGCAGTTGATCATCAACGCGATGCCGATCCTGATCAGCTACGTGGACCGCGAGGAACGCTTTCGCCTGAACAACGCCGCGTACCTCGACTGGTACGGCCTGACGCCCCAAGAGTTGTTCGGCCGAACCATCCGTGAAGTGCTTGGCGAAGAAGCCTACGGCCTGCGCGCCGAGCACATCGCCGACGCGTTGGCGGGGAAACCTTGCTGTTTCAGCATCGATGCCGCGCACCGTGACGGCAGCATCCGCAGCGCTCTGATGAATTACCTGCCGCGCCATGGTGCGGACGGCGCGATCAATGGTTTCTACATCTTCGTGATCGACGAAACCGAGCGCAAACAGACCGAAGAAGCCCTGCGCAACCTCAATGAAACCCTCGAAGAGCGCGTGATCGCCCGCACTCAACAATTGGCCGAAGCCAATCAGCGCCTGCAAAACGAGATGTTCGAACGCGAGCGCGCTGAAGACGCACTACGGCATGCGCAAAAAATGGAAGCGGTCGGCCAGCTCACCGGCGGCATCGCCCATGACTTCAACAACATGCTCACCGGGATCATCGGCAGCCTCGACCTGATGCAGCGCTACATCGCCGACGGGCGCACCGCCGAAATCGGCCGGTTCACCGAAGCGGCGGTGTCCTCGGCCAACCGCGCGGCAGCCCTGACCCACCGCCTGCTCGCGTTCTCCCGGCGTCAGTCGCTGGACCGCAAGCCGCTGAATGCCAATGACCTGATTCATTCCCTGGAAGACCTGCTCAGCCGCACCAAGGGCGACCACATCGAACTCAAGCTGCAACTGGCGAACGAGGTGTGGCCGGTCAGCACCGACGTCAGTCAATTGGAAAACGCCTTGCTCAATCTGGTGATCAACGCCCGCGACGCCATGCCCGATGGCGGTCGGTTGCTGATCGAAACCGCTAACGTTTACCTCGACGGCAACGACCTCACACCCCTGGAGTCGGTGAAGGCTGGCGACTATCTGATGATTGCCGTCAGCGACAATGGCACCGGCATGTCCGCATCGGTGTTGGCCAAGGCGTTCGATCCGTTCTTCACCACCAAACCCATCGGCCAGGGCACGGGCCTCGGGTTGTCGATGATCTACGGGTTTGCCCAGCAATCGGGCGGGCATGTCAGCCTCGACAGCGTACCGGGCCAAGGCACTTGCGTGCGTCTGTACTTGCCGCGCCTGCACCTCGGCGCGCCACAGGACACCTTGATGCCGGCCACCGGCGAAGCGCCCTCGGCGATTGCCGGTGAAACCGTGGTGCTGGTGGAAGACGATCCAGCGGTGCGCATGCTGGTGCTCGATTTACTGAATGAGCTGGGTTACCACGCGCATGAAGCCGAAGACGCCAGGGCTGCCCTGCCCTTGCTCGAATCCGACCTGCGCGTGGATTTGCTGGTGACCGATGTCGGACTGCCGGGGATGAATGGCCGGCAACTGGCGGAAATCGCCCGCCAGCATCGGCCGGACCTCAAAGTGCTGTTCATGACCGGTTACGCGGAGAAAGCCGCCGAGCGCCAAGGCTTTCTGGAGGAAGGCATGGACATGGTAGCCAAACCGTTTTCCATCGACCTGTTGGCCAACAAGATTCGCACGATGATCGGCCAACCGGAGTGAGTTAAGGCATAATCGCGCGCCCCCGCTGGCTCCAACATAGCCACCACCGTTACAAGGTCTGCCTAATGAAAGCTCAAGCCCGCCATATTCTGGTGAAAACCTCGGAAGAAGCCGAGCAGCTCAAACAACGCATCGCCAAGGGCGAAGCCTTCGATGTGCTGGCCAAAAAGTACTCCACCTGCCCGTCCGGCAAACGCGGCGGCGATTTGGGTGAAGTGCGGCCGGGGCAGATGGTCGGGGTGATCGACGCGGTGATCTTCAAGAAACCGCTGCGAGTGGTGCATGGGCCGATCAAGAGCAAGTTCGGGTATCACCTGGTGCAGGTGTTTTACCGGGATTGAGCGGTTGGCTTTAGGGCCCCTGTGGCGAGGGGGCTTGCCCCCGTTGGGTGGCGAAGCCGCCCCAAAACCTGCCAGCCTGGTTTACCTGACACACCGCACTTATAGGTTTTACGACTGCTGCGCAGCCGAACGGGGGCAAGTCCCCTCGCCACAGTATTGCGTTTCAGGTTTTGGGGATCAGCGCTCCCGGCACTTGAATTACCTTGCTGGCCAACTGATGCCCCGCCTCTGCCGCCTCGACCGGGCTGCCGCCCTTGAGCCGACTGGCCAGGTACGCCGCACTGAACGAATCCCCCGCTGCCGTGGTGTCCACCACGCGCTCGACCTTCTGCGCCGGCACTTCGAACGACTCGCCATCACAGCGAATCAAGCACGCCTCAGCGCCACGCTTGAGCACCACTTCAGGCGTACCAATTTGCGCGTAGGCTTCAAATACCGCGTTCGCATCGGAGAAGTGAAACAGCGCCTGCTCGTCATCGACTGTCAGCAACGCCAGGTCCACGTACGGCAGGACACTGCGATACGCCGCCCGAGCTTCTTCCAGCGAGGCCCACAAACGCGGTCGATAGTTGTTGTCGAACACGATTCGCGCATCCCGCTGCCGGGCTTCGATCAAGGTTTCCAGTAACTTTTCCCGACCTTGCTCGCCCAGGACTGCCAGGGTGATGCCGCTGAAATACAGCACGTCGTAATCCGGCAATGCCGCCAGAATCGGCGCGGCCGCCGGGGTGGTGAAGCAACTGCGCACCGCCGCTTCGTTACGCCAGTAGAGAAACCGGCGCTCGCCGGCGGCGTCGGTCTGGATGCAGTACAAACCCGGCAAACGACCGGGCAAGCGCTGGACCATTTCCAGGCCAATGTTCTCGGCCGCCCAGCTCTGGCACATGGCGTCGCTGAAGCTGTCATCGCCCAGGGCGGTGACGTAGTCCACTGTGCCGCCCTCACCCAGTTCCCGGGACAGGTAGACGGCGGCGTTCAAGGTGTCGCCACCGAAGCTTTGTTGCAGGCTGCCGTCGGGGCGCTGCTGCAACTCGATCATGCACTCGCCGATCAGGGCGATGCGCGGGGTGTTGGGGCCGAGGGTGTTGATGGTGTTCATGTTGTGGGGTCTCTGGTGGTGCGATGTTGTCTGGGAGGATGTCTTCGCGGGCAAGCCTCGCTCCCACAGGTTTTGTGCCGGGACTCGATCCCGCGACAACCCCCTTCCATGTGGGAGCGAGGCTTGCCCGCGAAGGCGGCGCCTCGGTCTGGAACCTTAGAAACAGGTGTCCATGGTTTCAATCACCTGCAACTGCTCGTCCACCAGACACCCCGTGCGCCATTTGTCGAACGTCAGGCACGGATGCGAAGTGCCGAAAGAAATGATGTCCCCGACCCGCAATTCAACCCCGGTTGCCACCGTCATGAACGCATGCTGGTCCATCACTGCCGTCACTTTACAGGCGCTGACATCGTCGCCAACCGCCGGAATCACACCCGCCTTGTAACGCAACAACGGCACCGGCAAACCGGCGTCGTACGCCACGTCGCGCTTACCGAGGGCGATCACCGCAAAGCCCGGTTCCGGCAACGACTGCACGTGCGCCCAGACTTCCAGCGCCGGGCGCAGGCCTTCGTGCAGATCGCTGCGACGGTCGAGCACGCAGCATTGCGCTTCTTTGTAAATCCCATGGTCGTGGGCCACGTAACTGCCGGGGCGCAACACGCTGAGGAAGCGTCCGCTGGCGTTCTGGGCTTCGAAGGATTCGGCGATCAGGTCGTACCAGGCCGAGCCGGAAGCAGTGATGATCGGCTTGGGAATCGCGAACGCCCCGCTGTCCTGCAACTGCACCGCCAGACGCACCAACGACGCGGCGAACTCACGGATGCCGCTGACCGCGTGATCGCCGTGAATCACGCCTTCGTAACCTTCGATCCCGGTCAACGCCAGCGCCGGTTGTGCAGCGATGGCCTGGGCCAGCGCGACCACTTCGGCTTCGGTGCGGCAACCGCAACGACCGCCGACCACGCCGTACTCGATCATCACGTTCAAGCGCACGCCACGGGAAGCGAAGTACGCCCCCAGGTCGGCGACGTTGTCCGGGTGATCAACCATGCAATGGAAGTCGAAGGTCGGGTCCGCCAGCAAATCAGCGATCAACGCCATGTTCGGCGTGCCGACCAGTTGGTTGGCCATCAACACCCGACGCACGCCATGCGCATAGGCCGCGCGGGTCTGGGTGGCGCTGGCCAGGGTGATGCCCCAGGCGCCAGCGTCGAGTTGGCGGCGAAACAGCGCCGGGGTCATGCTGGTTTTGCCGTGGGGCGCCAGTTCCGCGCCGCTGTTGCGCACGAACGCCTGCATCCAGCGGATGTTGTGTTCCAGCGCTTCACGGTGCAACACCAGCGCCGGCAGGCTGACGTCGCGCACCAGATGAGCACCGGTGTGCGCAAAGCCTTTTTCTACGGCAGCAGTGGATTCGGCAGAAGACATGTTCGAACTCCTTACATTCGCGGCCGCAGGCAGCCGCTGTTATTCGTTGATACGTCGGGCCAGGTTGTTGGCGCTGTCGATCAGTACCCGACGATAGTCGTTGTAATTGTTCTTGGCATCCGCCCGTGGGGCGACGATGCACAGGGTCGCAATGGCCACGCCGTTGGGGTCTTTGACCGGGGCGGCGAAGCAATGGGTGAAGGTGTCGGCGACGCTATCGAAAGAGAAAAACCCGTCGATCCCGGCCTGGCGGATTTCCTGGAGAAACGTTTCCAGCGGCAGGCGTTCCCCGTTGGGCAGGATGAAGTCGTCGTGGTCGATCAGGTCGACGATTTCGTCGTCGCTCAGGTGCGCCAGTAACAGGCGCCCAGATGCAGTCCAGGGGATCGGCGCGTTTTCGCCAATGTCCGAGGAAATGCGGAAATGCCGCTCGCCCTCTTTCATCAACGCCACCGTGTATTTGCGCCCGTTGAGCAGGCACATCTGCGCGGTTTCGCGGGTCTGGCTGACGATTTCCTGCAAGGCGTGATCGGCCTCGCGGGTCAGGTCGAAGTGACGCAAGTGCGCCTGCCCGAGGAAGTAAAGCTGACGACCCAGGTAGACGTGACCGTCCTTGCCCACGGGTTCGAGGATGCGTCGTTCCAGCAGCGAGGCCACCAGTTCGTAGACCGTGGATTTCGGGCTGCCGATGCCACTGGCGATTTCGTTCGGGCGCAGGGGCTGGCCGATTTCCTTGAGAAAATCGAGGATATCGAACGCCCGGTCCAGACCACGTGCCCGGCGCTTGATGGTGTCTTCGGTCATGTCATCAGTTCCCATAAAAGTGCCGGGAGTTTAACCAGAGTATGGTGGTGACTGTTAGGGCGCCTTCGCGGGCAAGCCTCGCTCCTACAAGGGAATGCGGTTTCATGTAGGAGCGAGGCTTCCCCGCGAAGCAGTCACCGCACATCTCAAGCCTTTTTCTTGTACGCCACGCAGTCAATCTCAACCTTGCAATCAACCATCATGTGCGCCTGTACGCAGGCCCGGGCCGGGGCGTGTTCGGGTTTGAAGTACTCGGAGAAGATCTTGTTGAAACTCGTGAAATCCCGCGGATCCTCCAGCCACACGCCAGCACGCACCACGTCTTCCAGGCCATAGCCGGCCTCTTCGAGAACCGCGATCAGGTTCTTCATGGTCTGGTGGGTCTGTTCGACGATGCCGCCGGTGATGATCTCGCCGTCCAGCGCCGGCACCTGCCCGGACACGTGCAGCCAGCCATCGGCTTCAACGGCGCGGGCGAAAGGACGAGGCTGACCGCCAGCGGCAGTGCTGCCGGTGCCGTAACGAGTAATGCTCATGAGTGTTTCTCCTGCTTGAAAATTCTTTTGAAAAAATCAGAAACGAGTGTTCTTGAGAAATTCCGCCAGTCGCGGCGATTTCGGGTGTTCGAACAATTCTTTCGGCGGCCCCTGCTCTTCGATCCGGCCCTGATTCATGAACACGATCTTGTCCGAGACTTCGAAGGCAAAGCGCATTTCGTGAGTCACCAGCAACATGGTCATGCCTTCATCGGCCAGGCCCTTGATCACGTTCAGCACTTCGCCGACCAGTTCCGGGTCGAGGGCCGAGGTGACTTCGTCGAACAGCATCAGGCTCGGGTTCATCGCAATCGCCCGGGCAATCGCCACGCGCTGTTGCTGACCGCCAGACAACTGGCCGGGATAGTGATCGCGACGTTCATACAGGCCGACTCGCTCCAGCCATTTCTCGGCCAGCGCCACGGCCTCATCCTTGTGCAGCTTCTTGACCTTGAGCAGACCGAGGGTCACGTTCTGCAACGCGGTCAGGTGCGGAAACAGGTTGAACTGCTGGAACGCCATGCCGGTCATCGCACGATGGCGGGCGATGACTTTTTCGGCGTGACGCACGCGTTTGCCGTTGACCTCGTCATAACCGATGGATTCGCCGTCGAGCAGGATCTGCCCGCCCTGGAATTCTTCGAGCATGTTTACGCAACGCAGCAGCGTGGTCTTGCCCGAACCGCTGGAGCCAATCAGCGTGACCACGTTACCGCGCTGCATGGTCAGGTCGACGCCCTTGAGCACTTCAAGCTTGCCGTATTGTTTGTGCAGGCCGCGAATGTCCAGCAGGGCCTGGCCGTTTGGTGCAGTAGAAGTCTGAGTCATGGCAAAGCCACCCGCTTTTCAATGTGCCGGCCGAGTAATTCGATGGCGTAGTTGATGACGAAAAAGAGGAAACCAGCGAACAGATAAAACTCGAGGGTCATGAAGGTCCGGGCGATGATCTGTTGCGTGCTGAGCAGCAACTCGGCGACGCCGATCACCGACAACAAGGTCGAGGCCTTGACGATCTCGGTGGACGAGTTGACCCACGTCGGCAAGATCTGCCGCAACGCCTGGGGCAACAACACGTAACCCAGGGATTGATAAAACGTCAGGCCGATTGCCTTGCTCGCCTCCATCTGCCCGCGAGGTAACGCTTGCAGCGCACCGCGCACAATCTCGGCGACGTGGGAGCCACAAAACAGTGTCAGCCCCAGGGCGCCAGCCTGAAACGCGCTGATCTGCCAGCCCAATGCCGGCGCCATATAGAAGCAGGCCAGCACCAGCACAAACACTGGCGTGCCGCGGATCAGGTCGACGTAGAAACGAAACGGGGCGCGCATCCAGACATTGCCGTAGGTCAGCACCAGACCGGCGACAATGCCGATCAGAGTACCGAGCAAAATCGCCAGGGCCGAACACTGCACGCTGGTCAGAAATCCTTGCCACAGGACTTCTCGCGCCACCCATAACTCGTGCAACCAACTCGGGGATTCGTACATGGGAGGCTCCTATCGGCGGATCGCCAGACGCTGTTCGAGGTAACGCAGCATCATGGCAATGAGGTAACAGGCCGCAACATAGAGCGCTGTGGTCACCATCCAGGTTTCAATCACCCGATAGCTCTCGACATTGATCTTGCGCGCGTAATAGGTCAGCTCCGGCACCGCAATCGCGGCGGCCAGCGAGGTGTCCTTGAACAGCGAAATGAAGTTGTTCGACAGCGCCGGCAGCACGTTGCGCAGCATCACCGGCACGGTGACGTAGGCCTTGACCTGCCACTCGCCGAGACCAATCGCCAGCCCGGCTTCGCGCTGCCCTTTGGGAATGCTCAACAGCCCGCCACGGAACACTTCGGTCAGGTACGCCCCGGCATACAGCGACAGGGTGATGATGAACGAAGGAATCTTGTCCAGCCGAATGCCCAGGCTCGGCAAGGCGAAGTAGATCAACAGAATCAACACCAGAATCGGCGTGTTACGGATCACCGTCACGTACACCGACGCCAGCACCCGCAATGCGCGATGCTTCGACAACAAAGCAAACGCCATCATCAGGCCGATCACGCAACCGATGGCGATCGACACCAGCGCCAGCTCCAGGCCCAGACCGAGCCCCGCCAGCAAACTGGGGAAATCGCGCCACACGGCGGCAAAGTTCAACTGATAGTTCATGGTCAGCAGTACCTTGAATGGGGCGCTATCACAGCCGCCCCGCTCATTTTAAAAATGGAAACGTCGCGAGCGAAGAAAAGACAAGGCGAAAACAGGCGAGAAAGCGGAGTTGGCTTTAGCCAATGAGCATTTCGAGTCTGTTTTCAACGCAGTATTTCTGAGCGCAGTAGTTTTCATTTGAATTCGACAGGGAAACCGATGGCTGGGGTGGGCAGATCGACACCGAACCATTGCTTGAAGGATGCCGCGTAAGCCGGGAATTCAACGCCGGTCATGGCTTCATGCAGCGCGGTGTTGACGAAGTTCAGCCAGTCCTGATCACCACGTTTGACGGCGCAGGCGTAGGTTTGCGGGCTCCAGGCGTAAGTCGGGCTGCGATAGCGGCCAGGGTTTTGCACCATCAGGTATTTGACCGAGGACTGATCGGTGGCAGCGGCATCGGCACGGCCGGAGTTCACGGCCTGGTACATCAAGTCGACGCTGTCGTACTGATCGACCTTGGCTTTTGGCAGCGCCTGGTGCACCAGTTCTTCGGCGTACACGTTCTGCAGCACGGCCACGGTCACGCTGTCGCCAGCGGCCTTGAGGTCTTCGATTTCCTTGTATTTGCTGTTGGCTGGCAGCAGCAGGCCGACGCCTTCGCGGTAGTACGGCAGGGTGAACGCCACTTGCTGCGCGCGGCTGGCGGTGACGGTGATGAACTGGCAACTGATATCGACCTTGTCCGTCAGCAGGTTCGGAATCCGCGCATCGGACGACTGCACCACGTACTCAACCTTGCTCGGATCATTGAACAAGCCTTTGGCGATCATGTGCCCGATGTCGATATCAAAACCCTGCAACTTGCCGTCCGCTCCCTGGAAATGCCACGGCGCGTTGGTACTGCCGGTGCCCACAATCAATTTGCCACGGGCCAGCACGCTATCGAGCTTGCTGTCCGCCGCCTGGGCAACACCCATGGCAGCAGCCGAAGCCGCGAGGATAAAAACACACGCTTTGAACAAGGAAGGTCGGCGATGCATGGCAAGCACTCCAGAGTGTTGTGTATTCCGTTATACCGGATATAGGTGTGTAACAACGGAATAGACAGCAGAAAGTGTGCCATAGGATCGACGTGAAGTCCGCTCGATTCTTAAAGATTAATAAATTCAAATAGATAGAAAAATTGCGCGGTGGGCCGTGTTTGTCCAGGGCACACAGGTAAGCGCTACCGCAGGCCACAGTGGTGAGTAGCGGGGCCACATTTGAGTGCATGAGGTGCGCCAGAAATACGCAGTACACGGGGCCGACAACGGTGCAGGAATGTCGTGTCTGCAACTCACCGCTCGTCGAATTCCTGGCTTTACCTGTCAGATCTGACAGTTGTGGCTTGCCGTTGTCGGGCGCTCAATATCGTCAGTCCCGCCTCTGACCGTCGCACAACGCCGACTAGCCGCGAGCGGGATTCAACCGCTAATTACAGGAGTTCCCCAATGTCTGAACAAAACGTAAAAGCCAACTTGCTGCAAAACGGTGATTTCTCGAGTAAGGGCCAGCACTGGACAGTAACCAACCCGGGCCACGCCGACTTTGAAGACAAGTCTTGCGCCCTGAAGGCACCCGCCTCGATTACTCAGGATGTAACAGCCACGGGAGCGGAATACCGTTTCTCCGTGAAAATGAAATCAAACCCGGGTTCAGCTTGCCGCGCACAGGTGCTGGCACACCCTTCAAATGAGAGCAAATTTCTCAATATTGGCAGCGGCCAGCCTTGGGGCGCCCATCACGTAAACTTCACAGCCCCTGCCGGCACCACCAAAATCACGGTCAAGCTGGAAGCCAACGACGGCCAGGAACTGATCTTTGGCTCGCATTTCGATGATGCAAGGCTCGAAACCCGTTAAAACCGCAATGGCTGGCGAGCGGCAGTCCCGTTCACCAGCCATTAGCTGTTGTGACGGACTACTGAACCGGGAGTTTCGATGACCTCGACAATGGCGTTGGCCCCTACCTACCGCAAAGCCCTGAAAACCTGGCGCCCGGTGATTCTGTACTTTGGCAATCAACACTGTCCCGCTTGTGAAGAGGCCGGGCCGGTTTTTCGTGAGATTGCCGAGAGGTACCGGCATCGGGCGGACATTTATATGTTGAACACCAGTGAGTCGCCCCGGCATCCGAATGTCACGGGGACGCCGACGGTGCTGTTTTACAAGGATGGAACACTGGTGAAAAAGCTTGAGGGGATTGGTACTGAACAAACGCTGGCGGCGGATTTCGTGGGGCATATCGGGAAGGTGAAGCCCCGTTTTGCGGCTCGAAAACCGAGGCATGATTTGGGATGGTTGCGGCGGACGTTGCGGGGGCTGTGTATGGTGTCTCGGGCGCGTTGCCTGGTTGGGGCTTGAGATTTTTGTAGTTGAGTAGATCGCTATCGCGAGCAAGCTCGGTCCCACAGGGTTCTTCGGGACCACAAACTTTGTGGTCACCCCTCGATCAAAATGTGGGAGCGAGCTTGCTCGCGATGAGGCCCTGAAATCCACCACAAATCACTAGCCAGTACGCTTGAGCAACACCCGCACCACCCGCCGCTCTTCAACCGCCATCACCGTCATGCTCCAGCCATCCCGTTCATGCCGGTCACCGATCATCGGTAACCGATCCAGCACACTTATCACCAACCCGGCCAAGGTCTGGTAATCGTCGGTAGGTTCAGCACCGAACCCCGTCAACTGCCGCACCCGCGCCAGGCTCAATGCGCCGCTGACCATAAACCCGCCCTGCTCTTCAACCACATCCGGGCCTTCGATTTCGCTGGCATCCGGCAGTTCGCCGGCAATCGACTCGAGAATGTCAGTCATGGTCAGCACGCCGACGAAATCACCGAATTCATTGACCACGAAAGCGATGTGAGTCGAGGCCTGGCGCATCTGCTCCAGGGCATTGAGGATCGAGTAGCTGTCCAGCAAGTTGATGGTCTGGCGCGCCAGGTCTTCAAGTTCCGGGTCGTTGCCGGCCAGGTACTCCTTCAGCAGTTCCTTTTTATGCACGAAGCCCAGGGGTTCATCCACCGCGCCATCGCGAATCAGTGGCAGGCGTGAGTAGGACGAGTGCATCAGGCGTGTACGAATGGTCTCGGCATCGTCGGCCAGATCGATGTGATCGACATCAGCCCTCACCGTCATCAGTGTACGAATCGGCCGCTCGGCCAGTTGCAGCACGCCGCTGATCATCACGCGCTCACGGCGGTCAAACAGCACTTCACTCGGCGCCTCGCCGTTATCCAACAGGTCGGCAATCTCTTCGCCGACCTCTTCCACCGCCAACCGGCGACCACCGAGCAAACGCATCACCGCATGCGCCGTGCGTTCGCGCATCGGCCGCAAACCCTGCATGGAGCGCTTGCGGCGGGCACGCGCGATCTGGTTGAACACTTCGATCAGGATCGAGAAACCGATGGCCGCGTACAGGTAACCCTTGGGAATGTGGAACCCCAGGCCCTCGGCGGTCAGGGCGAAACCGATCATCATCAGGAAGCCCAGGCACAGCATGATCACGGTCGGGTGTTCGTTGACGAAACGGGTCAGCGGCTTGCTCGCGACGATCATCAGGCCGATGGAAATGATCACCGCGATCATCATCACCGCCAGCTCATCAACCATGCCCACGGCGGTAATCACCGCGTCCAGGGAAAACACCGCGTCGAGCACCACGATCTGCGCCACGATCGGCCAGAACATCGCATAAACCGCATTGCTCGCCCGTTGGCCGACATGCCCTTCGAGTCGTTCATGCAGTTCCATGGTGGCCTTGAACAGCAGGAACACACCGCCGAACAGCATGATCAAGTCACGCCCGGAGAAGCTCTTGTCGAACACCTCGAACAGCGGCTGGGTCAGGGTCACCAGCCAGGAAATACTCGCCAGCAAGCCAAGACGCATCAGCAGCGCCAGGGACAAACCGATGATCCGCGCACGGTCGCGCTGATGCGGCGGCAACTTGTCCGCCAGGATCGCGATAAACACCAGGTTGTCGATGCCCAGCACCAGCTCCAGCACGATCAACGTCAACAAGCCCAGCCAGGCGGTGGGGTCAACTATCCATTCCATAAAAAAGTCTCGATCTGTTCAGCGAATTCAGAATGCCGGGCACGGCAAGGTGCGGCGCGAGTGCCGTGGGGTTGTAGATACAGAAATAGACAGAGGTCGGAAAACCGGGTGTTTGAGGTGCGTCAGAATTGCGCAGATGCGCGAGATAAAGGGCTGACTGGGAGGCTCCGAGAGGGTGTTCATGCAAGTCCTGAAAGGAAAAAGGACTTGGAGCGTACAGGTGGTGAGGACTTTTCCTACAGCAGGAAATCATTACAAAATCTGTAACAGCGTTGTTTTGGAAGACGCCTTCGCGAGCAGGCTCGCTCCCACATTGGACTTGTGCACGCCGAAATCCCCTGTGGGAGCGAGCCTGCTCGCGAAGCTTTTGCCCTTAGCTGTTCCGAACCCGCTCGATATACCGGCTCACCGCCCGCGACTTCTCAAACCGCCGATAAATCAGCGACAACCACGAACTCGCCGCACACGCCTCGATCTCCCGGTACACCACCCCGGGCAACCCGACATGCCCGACCACCGACTCCGGCACCACCGCCACGCCCTGCCCCAGCGACACCAAGGCAATCACCGCGACCAGCCCGCCCGGCTGCGCCCCCAGTTTCGGCGCGAATCCGCCTTGGGCCGCGACCTGCAAAGTGCCGTTGATTTGCTCCGGCAGGATGAAGGTCTCGTTTTGTAAATGCGCTGGGCTGATCTGCGGCAGGCGGCACAGCCAGGATTCGCTCGACACAGCGAGCACAAAGCCTTCCGCATCGAGTCGAATCGCCTCCAACCCGTCGGGTAAAGGCATGGGCGAACGGACATAACCGATATCGAAACGTCCCTCGATCACCAGGCCCGGCAACGCCGCCATCGGGCTTTCTCGCACATTCAGGCTGACGTCCGGGCACTCGCGGCTAAAGGCTTGAACCTGTTTTTGCAACAGCCCCGAGTACACCGCCGAGGCCACGTAACCGAGTTCGATATGGCCGATATCGCCACGTCCGGCACGTTGAGCATTGCGCTGGGCGAATTCGAACTGGCGCACCGTGGCCTCGGCCTCGATCACCAACGCGGCGCCAGCTTCGGTCAGGCTGACTTCCCGTTGCTGGCGCAAGAACAATCGGGTGCCGAGTTCGGTTTCCATGTCCTGGATCTGCCGGCTCAACGTCGGCGGCGCGATGCCCAGTTGTTCGGCGGCGCGGGTGAAATTGCGCTGCCGGGCAACGGCCAGAAAGTAGCGGAAATGGCGTATGTCCATCGTTGGATTAGCTCAAAGGTAATGAAGTCCCGACTGCCAGCTAACAAAGCCTGATGGCGACCGGGATAAGCTTTCGGTGCAGCCACAGTAGAGAGCCGAAACCATGTCCGTCAAACACCTTACTCAAAAGGCAATCTCCTTATGAACCGGGTCAGCCCGCGCCTGACACTGCTGACCGCCTCCGGGGTGTGTTCGCTGATTGTCCTCGACACGAATATCGTCGCCGTCACCCTGCCGACCATTGCCCGAGACCTGGGCGCCAATTTTGCCGACATCGAGTGGGTGGTCAGCGCCTACATGCTGGCGTTCGCCGCGTTGTTGTTGCCAGCGGGCAGCATTGCCGACCGCTTTGGCCGGCAGAAAACCCTGCTCTGGGGCCTGGGGATTTTCATCCTCGCCTCCCTCGGTTGCGGGGCGGCGCCGAATGCGCTGTTTCTCGACATTGCCCGGGCGATCAAAGGAGTTGGCGCGGCGCTGTTGCTGACCTCGGCGCTAGCCTCGATTGGCCATGCCTTTCACGACGAGGTGGAGCGAGCCAAGGCCTGGGCGTTCTGGGGTGCGTGCATGGGCGTGGCGATGACGGCCGCGCCGACCCTGGGCGGGCTGATCACCGAATACATCGGCTGGCGCTGGATTTTCTACCTCAACTTGCCAGTCGGTTTGCTGCTGATGGCGATGGTCTGGCGCAACGTGCCGGAATCCCGAGACACTCAATCCTCCCGCCTCGATCCGTGGGGCAGCCTGGCCTTCAGTGCGAGTTTGTTGTGCCTGATCTGGGGCTTGATCGAAGCCAACCGTATCGGCTGGAGTAATCCACTGACTTACGCGCGATTGATCGGCGGCGCACTGTTGCTCGGGTTGTTCGTAGTGATCGAGCGGATGCAGCAGCGGCCCATGGTTGACCTGCAATTGTTCAAGCATCCGCGCTTTATCGGCGCGCTGCTAGGGATGTTCGCCTACGCCGGTTGCGCCCAGGTGATGATGACGATGCTGCCGTTCTACCTGCAAAACGGCCTGGGCTTTTCGGCAATCGCCTCGGGACTGGGGATGTTGCCGTTTGCCGTGACAATGCTGATCTGCCCGCGCATCGGCGCAAGGCTGGCGAGCCGCTTTGCCCCCGCGACCTTGATGGCGGCCGGGCTGACATTGGTCGGCAGCGGCAATCTGCTCAGCGCCTGGGCGGTCAACGCCGGCGGCTACCTGCCCTTCGCCCTGGCGATTGCCGTGACCGGTGCCGGCGCCGGACTGCTGAATGGCGACACGCAGAAAAACATCATGGCCTGCGTGCCACGGGACCGCGCCGGCATGGCGTCGGGCATGAGCACCACGATGCGCTTCAGCGCGATCATGCTGGCCATCGGTGTGTACGGCGCGTTGCTGGCCAGTCATACCGAGTTGTTGCTGCGTAATAGTCTGTCGGGGCAATGGCTCGAGCAAACGCGCGGCATCGCTTCGCGGGTGGTGGCCGGGGATATGACGGCGGCGCTGGGCTTGTTACCGGATGCCGCTCGCGGTGTGGTTGAACCGTTGGCCCGGCAGGCGTTTGTAGGCGGGTTCAGTTTGTTGCTGTTGGTTGCGGGGTTATTGGCGCTGCTGGGTGCGGTGGTGGTGGGTACGTTGATGCGTAATCCGATTCCGGTCCCTTCAAACCACCTGCCGGAGAGATCTGTCCTACAACAATAAACATGAATGTTTAATTCGACATCTCCAGACACTCTCTCGACCTACATCGCCTTGCGTCGCTGCCTACAGCTACGCCAGAATCCGCCGGCTTGTGCGCTTTGGGCCTGGGTTTTATCGTTTCCGGGTCGCTGACCAATCAGCGATCGGGTTTCGCAGCCCGTGCTCATCAAGGCGCACAGCGCTACCGTTTCCTTCCACTTGGCGTTTTTTCTTCGCCTGCTGGGATGCGTTACGGCAGCTGTGCGCGGGAGATCTTCGGGTCTGCCGGGTTCCTTGATGCCCGGTCTGCGAACCTGCGTACAGCTGCCACCTTATTCGTTTCGCAGCGAATCGGGGCGGCTCCATCATCAAGGAGTTTCCCATGACAGACGCAACCACAAAATCCACCCCCTTCGCCCCCTGCGATCACGTCGACCATCACCTCTTCGCCGTACAACCCGGCATCCCGCTGCTCGACGCCCTGGAACACGCCTCGGTCTACCTCAGTTGCGCCGAAGCCCTCGCCCATCAAGCCCCCAACGCAACCCGCCCGGAACACATCGCGACGCTACGCTGGGCCAGCAAGCAAATGCTCGGCACTGCGAGTT
Organism: Pseudomonas sp. NPDC087342; assembly: GCF_044744265.1. Classification (NCBI taxonomy): domain Bacteria; kingdom Pseudomonadati; phylum Pseudomonadota; class Gammaproteobacteria; order Pseudomonadales; family Pseudomonadaceae; genus Pseudomonas; species Pseudomonas sp. NPDC087342. The sequence goes on along the minus strand of NZ_JBIUXZ010000001.1, from coordinate 690,034 downwards.
CGCTGCTCCAGGCTTCTATCGATGGCATGCGTTCCGCCCAAGCGGGAGGTGAGGCATGAATGCGCATATGCCGATGACCAACAACGACTGCGACATCCCGGTGTTGCTGGTGGTCACGCAAGCGCCGCTGGATGTGTTGCACATCAATGCTGCGACGCGATTTCTGGCGGGGACGCAGATGATGGAGAGTCTGGCCAGTCTGGATATCACCCAGGCCAAGGGCGCTGACGTGCAGCAACTGGCACATGCGGCGGCGATGTTGTTAGGCGATGGGCGTGATGGGTGTGATGGGTGTGATGGGATGGATGGATTGGGGCGGCAGATTCGGGCGCGGGTTTTATGGCTTGAATTGATGGTGAATGGGTGGGCCACTTCGCGAGCAAGCTGAACCGGTCAATCTACCGATTCCAAAGACGCGCCCATTCGTCGCAAAAAAACCCGTACCTGTAATTTCTGACAGTAGCCAGTTTAGCCCTCTGCACTTTTAATCACTCTGACACCCTCAATTACAGACAGGGACTTTGCCATGCTCAGCTTCGACAATACACAGTACTCACTCGCACCAGCCGCTCAGCTCAACAATATTCGACTGAGCCTCACCGATCACAGCGGCGTACCTCTGCCCGGCACTGAAGTGACATTGTCGTTACCAACGGGATTTACCTATGGCGATGGTGGCACTGGTGTTCGTAATTTCACCACCGACGAACACGGCAAGGTAGTGGTCAATGAAGTAAAAGGCGTTACGACCCCTGGCCCCTATTCCTTGGTGGCCCGCAGCAGTGAACAGACCGCCATCGCCAGCGTGACAGTTAATAAGCACGCTAGCCTGGGGGAAATCCTCGACAAAAACATGGTTCAAAACGACATCGCGGTCCTTAGCCCGGATGGCACCCAATTGTGGGTCGCCCAATTCAATAACGGGGTGCTCTTGGTGATTGATACCGCGCGCAATGAAGTGAAAAAGGTGCTGGAAGTCACCAATTTCAGGAACCCCAATCCTATTGTCTTTAACCCGCTTACCAATCACACCTATCTCGGCGTGCAAGAAGGCGTCTGGATATTTGATACGACAACCCTTGAACGCATAGGAGAAATCGACCCGGGCTACTCAGTCTCGAAGTTAGCGCTTAGCCCCGACTGCACACATCTGTATGCCATGCCGTACGATGAACTAGTCGTTAGAGATGAAGTATTGGTTATTGATACCGCAACACAGGATATCGAGACTCGAATTCCGATCACTCGGCATTGGCCGATTGACTGTGTCATTAGCCCCAACAGCCCTTTTCTGTATGTATCGCAAGCCCCAAGCCGAGAACTGCTAGTTGTTAATACCGATACACATTCGCTGGAGACCTCAATTGACATCGGACGCAGCATAATGCGTCTCGCCATTTCACCCAATGGCAAGTTTGTTTATGCCGCCCGCGGTGACTTTCGAAATGTGTTCGTAATTGATACGAGCACCCATCAAAAAGTAAAGGAAATCGAGTCGGCTGGCGTGCATAACATGACCTTCGGCCCAGATGGTCGTTACTTATATGCCACCTGTTCCTTCGAAGACAAAGTCTTGGCGATTGATACGCAAACAAATGAAATTGTGGGGGAAATGCTGTTTGCAGGCGCTCTTGGAGTTGCGATTACTGCAGACAATACCCGTGCGTATATCACCAGCTCTAACATGAAGCGAGGAGTTTTGTTCCGCGAGTTACCTACCTGGTAATGCAATCCCTGAAGGCGCACGGATTGCCGGCGACTGAAAAAAGAGTGGCTTCAGTTAGTTGCAAACCCATCACCTGTAGGAGCGAAGCTTGCTCGCGAAGGCGGTTTCACATTCAACATTGATGGAGGCTGACACGACGCCTTCGCGAGCAAGCTTTGCTCCTACAGGGGATCTGCGGTGGGCACAGAATTTGTGTTCGACGATGATCCCCTGTGGGACCGAGCCTGCTCGCGAGGAGGCCCTCCATGCAGCGATCAGCGCGGCTGTTTGAACGACGAAAGCACCCGCTCGGCATTCGCATCGCAGCCCATGCCTTCGGGTTTCGCCTGGATATCGTCGATCACCGCCAGCAGCTTTGCCTTGCTCTGCGCCAAGTGCTGCTGCATTTCTTCGATCTGCTCGACTTTACGTGTCAGGCCCGCCAGCAGTTCGTCGTGCTTGAACTCACCGGTCGCCGCATCCGGCATCAACAGCTTCAACTCTTCGAGGCTGAAACCGGCCTGCTGCGCGCACTGGATCAGGTACAGCGTCTGCAACACTTGCTCGGGGTAATGCCGGTAACCGTTGGCCCGGCGTTCGACTTTCTGGATCAGCCCCTGAGCCTCGTAAAACCGAATGCGCGACGGATTGAACCCGCTTAACTCGGCCAATTCACCAATCTTCATCAGCGCCTCATTTGCCTGCTTGACATTAAAGTTAACTTTAAGCTTAGCCTCCACGCATTACTGATGAGGAGTCAAGCCATGTCGCCCTTCCAAGCGTTGAATTTGCCCAACGGCCAGACCATCGGCAATCGCATTGCCAAAGCCGCGATGGAAGAAAACCTCGCGGACCGGCAACAGGCGCCTTCCGATGCATTGCTGCGCTTGTATCAAGCCTGGGCCGAGGGCGAAGCCGGGTTGTTGCTGACCGGTAACGTGATGATCGACCGTCGTGCTATGACCGGCCCCGGCGGCGTGGTGCTGGAAGACGAGCAGCATCTGGAACGCTTCCGCCAGTGGGCGACGATTGGCCGGGCTGGTGGCGCGCAGTTCTGGGTGCAGCTCAACCATCCGGGGCGCCAGACCATGGCCAATCTTGGCCAGCAAGCCTGGGCACCTTCGGCGGTAGCGCTGGATCTGGGCGGGTTCTCGAAGATGTTCGCCGAGCCCAAGCCGATGTCGGAAAGCGATATCCACGAGGTGATCCAGCGCTTCGCCACCAGCGCGGCGCTGGCGGAAAAATCCGGCTTCACCGGGGTGCAGATTCACGCGGCCCACGGCTATTTGCTCAGCCAGTTTTTGTCACCGCTGACCAATCGCCGCACCGATCAATGGGGCGGTTCCCTGGAGAATCGTGCACGCCTGCTGCTGAATGTGGTCAGCGCCGTGCGCAACGCAGTGTCGCCGCAGTTCTGTGTGTCGGTGAAGCTCAACTCTGCGGACTTTCAGCGCGGCGGCTTCGATGCCGACGATGCCAGGCAGGTGATCCAGTGGCTCAACGAACAGCAGATCGACTTGCTGGAATTGTCCGGCGGCAGCTACGAAGCCCCGGCCATGCAAGGCGAAGCGCGTGATGGCCGGACCTTGGCGCGGGAAGCCTACTTTCTGGAAATGGCCGGCGAACTGGCCAGCGTGGCGCGCATGCCGGTGATGGTCACCGGCGGCATCCGCCGTCTGGCGATCGTCGAACAAGTCCTCGACAGCGGTATCGCCATGGCCGGGATCGGCACCGCGATGGCGGTTGAACCACAATTGGTCAAACACTGGCGTGAAGGCAAGAACAGCCACCCGCAACTGCCGCCGATCCACTGGAAGCGCAAACCCCTGGCCGCGCTGGCGACCATGGCGGTGGTGAAATTCCAGTTGCATCGCCTGAGCCGTGGGCATCAGCCCCGCCCTCAGGTCTCAGCCCTGTGGGCGTTGATCCGCGACCAGATCTACATCGCCCGGCGCACCCGCCAGTACAAAAAAGCGATGGCCGCTTGACCCGGGTAGCCGCCGCCGAGCCTACGTTCGCTCGTAGCAGCTGTCGAGGCACGAGGCTGCGTTCGCTCGTAGCAGTTGTCGAGGCACGAGGCTGCGTTCGCTCGTAGCCGCTGTCGAGGTACGAGCCTGCGTTCGACGCGTAGCAGCTGTCGAGGTACGAGGCTGCGTTCGGCTGCGAAGCAGTCGCCAAACCTGAGCACGCGGTCTTCCTGATGCACCGCATCGTCTGATTTCACGACTGCTGCGCAGCCGAACGCAGCCTCGTACCTCGACAGCTGCTACACCCCCGACGCAGCCTCGTGCCTCGACAGCTGCTACACCCCGAAGCAGGCTCGTGCGTCGACAGTTGCTACAACCCCGACGCAGCCTCGTGCGTCGGCTGCTGCTACGGTGGGCGCGCTTGGCCAAGTAAGCGCAAATCCAAGGGAGTCATGGGTGCCGTTGAGTTGTCCTCTTTTAACCCCGAGGACAATTCATCGATTACTGGAGCACCTCATTCATGGCGAAAATCACCATTGCCCAGCAACTGGCAACCACCCTTGAACAGGCCGGCGTCAAACGTATCTGGGGCCTGACCGGCGACAGCCTGAACGGCCTGACCGAAGCCCTGCGCACCATGGACAGCATCGAGTGGATGCACGTGCGTCACGAAGAAGTCGCGGCATTCGCTGCCGGGGCTGAAGCCGCGGTCACCGGGGAGCTGGCGGTGTGTGCCGGCAGCTGCGGGCCGGGCAACCTGCATTTGATCAATGGGCTGTTCGACTGCCACAAGAATCATGTGCCGGTGCTGGCCATCGCGGCGCAGATTCCTTCGTCGGAAGTCGGCCTCGACTATTTCCAGGAAACCCATCCGCAGGTGCTGTTCAAAGAGTGCAGCCACTTTGTCGAACTGGTCAGCAACCCGGCGCAGATGCCGCAGGTGCTGCACCGGGCGATGCGCAGCGCGATCCTCAATCGTGGCGTCGCGGTGGTGGTGATTCCCGGTGACGTGGCGTTGCAGGAAGTCGAAGACAACCTCAAGCCGTGGCCAGCCCTGTCCAAGCCGCGCACCCTGCCCGCGCCGCAGGACCTGGATCGACTGGTCGAACTGCTGAGCCAAAGCAAAGCCGTGACCCTGATGTGCGGCGCCGGATGCGCCGGGGCTCACGATCAAGTGGTGGCGCTGGCAGATGCCCTCGGCGCGCCGGTAGTGCATGCGTTGCGCGGCAAGGAACACGTGGAATGGGATAACCCGTTCGACGTCGGCATGACTGGGCTGATCGGCTTCAGCTCCGGCTATCACGCGATGCTCAACTGCGACACCCTGGTAATGCTCGGCACCGACTTCCCGTATCGGCAGTTCTACCCCACCGACGCGACCATTATTCAGATCGACCACAACCCCGAGGCGCTCGGCCGTCGTACCGCGCTGGACCTGGGCATCGTCGCCGACGTCGGCGAAACCCTCGCCGCGCTGCTGCCGCGCCTGCCCTATCGCGGTGACCGGAGCTTTCTCGAATCCTCGCTCAAGCATTACGAGAAAGCGCGCCAAGGCCTCGATGACTTGGCGCAGCCTTCCGCGCCGGGCCGGCCGATTCACCCGCAATACCTCACCCGCCTGCTCAGCGAACTGGCGGATGAGGACGCGATCTTCACCGCCGACGTCGGCACGCCAACCGTATGGGCGGCGCGTTATCTGAAAATGAATGGTAAACGCCGGCTGCTGGGTTCGTTCAACCACGGCTCGATGGCCAACGCCATGCCCCAGGCGATTGGCGCCCAGGCTGCGTTCCCGGATCGGCAGGTGATTTCGTTGTCCGGTGATGGCGGTTTCAGCATGTTGATGGGGGATTTCATCTCTCTGGCGCAGTTGAAGTTGCCGGTAAAAATCATCGTCTACGACAACGCGTCGTTGGGCTTTGTCGCGATGGAAATGAAGTCCAGCGGGCTGCTCGACACCGGCACGGATTTGCACAACCCGGACTTTGCGGCGATGGCGAATGCCATGGGCATTCTGGGGATTCGCGTTGAAGAGTCTGAAGCCCTGGAACCCGCATTGCGCCGGGCGCTGGCGCATGACGGGCCGGTGCTGGTGGATGTGATCACCGCAACCCAGGAACTGGCCATGCCCCCGACCATCAAGCTGGAACAGGCCAAGGGGTTCAGCCTGTACATGCTCAAGGCTGTGATGAGCGGGCGTGGGGATGAAGTGATTGAGTTGGCGCGGACTAACTGGTTTCGCTGAGATTTGATGTTGAATTAACTGGCCCCATCGCGAGCAAGCTCGCTCCCACAGGATTGAGTTGGCCACATATTTTGTGATCAACATCCATCAACTGTGGGAGCGAGCTTGCTCGCGATGAGGCCCTTGAAAATGCCAAATCACCTCCCGGAAAACCGCAACCTGGACAACTCCCGCAAATCCCCCGCCACATAATAATCATTGGTCCAACTGTCATCCGCCGCCAACGGCGAGACCTCTTTCAACGCCAGTTTCTTCGCAAAATACCGAAACCGGTAATGCTCATAAAACCGCAGCAACTCCAACCCATAGCGATCCGCCAAATTCGTATCACCACGAATGATCAGGTAGTTCTCGTCATTGCCATTACTCGCCGCCGCACTCAGGTTGTGGCTGCCGCTGATGATCGTCGGTGTGTCGGTGGTGAAGTCGGTAACGATGGCTTTGGTATGCACCAGCAGGTTGCCCTTCTGGCCTTTCATGTTTTCCTTGAGCCAACCTTCCAACCCAGTGTTAAGCAACGCCGTGGCGGCAAATTCGGCGCTACGGTCGGCGTGGAAACCGGTGATGCGGCTGACCGTATTTTGCAGGCCGTAGCGCAGGATGTCGTCGTGGGGCTGGCCGAGCAACGCGTTGAGGATGTCGTCGGGCAAGGCGAACGCAGTGACGAACAGGATGTCCTTTTTCGCGCCGTTGATGATCTCGACAAACTCTTGCAGGTCCCCGCGGCCGCTGCGCGGTGAAAATCCAGCGAACAGCGGCCGCGTCGGGTCCATCGGGTTGTTCTTGGTCAGCCAGGTGCGTGTCGCACCGACGTCCGTCGGGTTGGCCCACACCTCTTCGAAGGTTTGCAGGTAACTGGCGCCAATCCGCGCATCGTCGAGCACATGCACCACGTTGGCCTGGCGGTAGACGCCGTTGGGCGTGAAGTTGGTGCTGCCGCACAGCACCGCTTGCGGCCGGTGCTCCCCGCCCTCCAGTTTGCTCAGGACAATGAATTTGTCGTGGAAGATGTTGTGGGTGACGCGCCCGCGCTTGTTCGCCGCCGGGATTTTCTCCAGGCTGGCCTCGTTCATCGTGGTGTCTTCATCGTTCGGCTGCGCGTGATAAAGCACCCGCACCTTGACCCCGCGGGCGAACGCGGCGTTCACCGCATCGACGATCGACTGCAATTGATACTCGTAGATCGCAATGTCCAGCGCCCATTGGTCGTCCTCGGCACGCTGGATAAACCCCAGCAAACGTCCGAGCAATCCGTTCTCCAGCCAATTCTGCGCCGCGATCGGCCAGGCTTCGATGGGCAGGTTGCGGTTGACGCTGATCTGCGCATCCAGCTCGGGAAACTTGCGCTGGAACGCCTGGCTCGCCGCCACTGCGCGGTTGAAGATCACGCTCTGGTTGTGCGGCAGTCCATCGTCGGACGTGATGCTCAGTTCGAGGTATTCACCCAGCTGCGGCGCATCGGGTGTGCCGTAGGCCAGATGGACGCGGTAGTGCATGGTCGTCCCCGGATTGACCGCGTAATCGGCCCAGCGAAATTTCTGCAGCGGCGCGATATCGCTCGGGGTGGCGTGGTATTGCGCGAAGGTGTGGACCTTGCCGGGGAAGGTCAGGCTGTTGAACAGGAACAGCCAGGGCTTGGTGCCTGACTGTTTTTCGATGGCAAAACCGAGCAAGCCTTTGCGGCGAGGTTCGGCCAGGTCCATGGCCAACAGCACGCCGTTGGTGCCGGCGTAGGCTTTGACGCGGAAATCGTCCTGAAGGTTAGCGGCTAGAACGCGCATGGTTCACTCCTGTGAATGGCTGGCCTGCTGAGCATAGGGCAGTGATGCGGATTTGCCTTGATGATCCAAAACCGAGTCGCTGCCTTCGCGAGCAGGCTCGCTCCCACAGGGGATCTTTGGCGTTACAAGAATTCAGTGTGGGAGCGAGCCTGCTCGCGAAGAGGCCAGCCCTGGACAACACAACTTTCAGCCCGGAATCAGATCATCAATATGCCGATACTCTGCCTGCAACTCACCCGCCAACACCCTGGCCCGCCCCAGCCGAATCGGCCCGCGCTCGATATCAATCAACACCCCCGGACACGCCAGCATCGGCAACCCCGGCCACTCCTTCAAGCGCCCATCGGTCACCAGCAACAAACGCTGCTGTTCCGCCGGAAAGCGTTTCTGTCGGGCGGCCAGCCACTGCCCCGCCTCGTTCAGCGCCGCGAGCATCGGCGTGCCGCCGCCAGCGCCCAAGCCATCCAGCCAAGTGCGCAAACCGCTGGAAGCCTTCAAACCTTGCACCTGCCACTTCGGCGCATTGCCGCTGGCCGTCAACAGTGCCAACCGCGCTCGTTGGCGGTAGGCATCATCGAACAGTTGCGCCAATAAACCCTTGGCATCGCTCAATGCCTGATGGCGTCGAGTCGAGGCCGACGCATCGACGATCACCAGCCACAGTTCATGGGCCGAACGGGTGCGCAGATGAAACAGCAAGTCTTCATGCTTACGCGGGCGTCCGTTGAGCAATGTGCCGGGCCAGTTGATCGAGCCTTGCGGGGCGGCACGACGTTTACCTTGGCGGCCATTGTCCAGCCGTCCGGCGCGGGGTCTGGCATTCGCCCCCGCGTCAGATCGAGGGCGAATGCCTAGGGCTTTTTTGGCCAGCTCGGCACGTCACGTCGGGCGCCGACCGGCAGGGCCTGTGCGGGCATTTCGCCCCACTGGCCCTGGCCTTCGCTGGGATTGGAATTATCGGCGGTCGGTGACTGTGGCGTTTGTTGCGGTGGCGCGTGAGGATGTTCGCGACGCCGATGGCGCAAGGCAAACTCGGCGACCGCATCGATATCTTCCTCGCTAATTGCGCTTGCCCCGCGCCAGGCCGCGTGGGCACGGGCGGCTCGCAACCAGACCAGGTCGGCGCGCAGGCCATCGACGCCGGCGGCAAAGCAACGCTCGGTGATCTTCGTGAGCGCGGCGTCATCAAGGGGAATGCTCGCCAATAGGCTGCGTGCCTGCTGGCAACGTTCGCGCAGCGCGTGCTGCTGGCTTTCCCACTCAGCGCAGAAACCTTGGGGATCGCTGTCGAAATCCAGGCGCCGACGGATGATCTGACCGCGCTCGGCCGGCGCAGTGTGGCCGCTGAGGGCGACGTTCAGGCCGAAGCGGTCGAGCAATTGCGGACGCAGTTCGCCTTCTTCCGGGTTCATGGTGCCGATCAGGACGAACTTCGCCGAATGCCGATGGGAAATGCCGTCGCGCTCGATCAGGTTGGTGCCGCTGGCGGCCACGTCGAGCAGCAGGTCAACGAGGTGATCGGGCAGCAGGTTGACTTCATCGACGTACAAAACACCGCCATCAGCCTTGGCCAGCACGCCGGGGGAAAACTGCGCGCGACCGTCGCTCAGGGCGGCGTCGAGGTCGAGGGTGCCGACCAGGCGCTCTTCGGTGGCGCCCAGGGGCAAGGTGACGAACTGGCCACTGGCAAGCAGGTCCGCGAGGCCACGGGCCAGGGTGGATTTGGCCATGCCGCGTGGGCCTTCGATCAGCACACCGCCGATTTTCGGGTCGATGGCGGTGAGGTAGAGGGCGAGCTTCAAGTCATCGGCGCCGACCACGGCGGAGAGCGGGAAATGGGGTGTGTCGGTCATCGTTAATACTCGGTCATGGTCGGGGTAAATACAGTTCCCCTGTGGGAGCGGGCTTGCTCGCGAAAGCGGTGTGTCAGCCAACATCAATATTGAATGTTCAGCCGCCTTCGCGAGCAAGCCCGCTCCCACAGGGTTCAGTGCATTAGCTGTCTTCTTCTATATCCAACAACAGGTTTTCCAACGCCTCGCGATACTCACCCGGCTCCGTCCACATCCCCCGCTGCTGCGCCTCCAGCATCCGCTCCGTCATATCACGCAAGGCATGAGGATTGTGCTCACGGACAAACTCCCGAGTCGCCGGATCCAGCAAATACGCATCTGCCAGCAACGCGTACTGGTGATCGTCGATCAACTGCGTGGTCGCATCGAACGCAAACAGGTTATCGACCGTCGCTGCCAGTTCAAACGCACCTTTATAGCCATGGCGTTTCACGCCGTCGATCCACTTCGGATTCGCCGCCCGGGAACGGATCACCCGGTTCAGCTCTTCCTTCAACGTGCGGATTTTCGGCAAGTCGGGTTGGCTATGGTCGCCGTGATAACTGGCCGCTGCTTCGCCGCTGAGGCTCTCCACGGCGGCCAGCATACCGCCCTGGAATTGGTAATAGTCGTTGGAATCGAGCAAGTCATGCTCGCGGTTGTCCTGGTTCTGCAGCACCGCTTGCACCTGGCTCAGGCGCTGGGCGAATTGTTCTTTCGCGGCCGTTCCTTCATCAGAACCGCCATAGGCGTAACCGCCCCAGTTCAGATAGACCTCGGCCAGATCATCGCGGCTTTGCCACAGGCGACCGTCGATGGCGCCCTGCACACCCGCGCCATAGGCACCGGGCTTGGCCCCGAAAATCCGCCAACCGGCCTGACGTCGCGCCGACTCTTCATCCAGACCAGAGGCCAGCAAGGCTTCACGCTCGGCGCGAACCTTGGCGGCCAGCGGATTGAGATCGTCCGGCTCATCCAGTTCGGCGACGGCTTGCACCGCCGCATCAAACAGACGAATCAGATTGGCAAACGCATCGCGGAAGAACCCGGACACCCGCAAGGTCACGTCCACTCGCGGACGGTCGAGCAAACTGATCGGCAGGATTTCGAAATCATCAACGCGCTGACTGCCGGTGGCCCATACCGGACGCACGCCCATCAACGCCATGGCCTGGGCGATGTCATCGCCGCCGGTGCGCATGGTCGCTGTGCCCCAGACCGAGAGGCCGAGCTGACGCAAGTGGTCGCCGTGGTCCTGCAAGTGCCGTTCGAGAATCAGGTTGGCGGACTGGAAACCGATGCGCCATGCGGTGGTGGTCGGCAGGTTGCGCACGTCCACCGAATAGAAATTGCGCCCGGTGGGCAGCACATCGAGGCGACCGCGACTGGGTGCGCCGCTCGGGCCGGCCGGGACGAAACGACCGCTGAGGGCGTCGAGCAGGCCACGCATTTCTGCGGGGCCGCAGGCGTCAAGTCTTGGAGCGACCACCTCACACAGATTGTCGAGGATGGCATGCACTTCGCCCCAACTCGCCTCCTGTGGGAGCGAGCTTGCTCGCGATAGCGGTGGGTCAATCGACATCATTGTTGAATGTGAAACCGCATCGCGAGCAAGCTCGCTCCCACAGGGTTCGTGCTTGGCTTGAGAGGGGATCACAGCCTGCGAGATCAGTTGTGCGGCAAAAAGCTCCAGGCGTTCACGGGCATCCCCCGCTGTGCGCCACGCTTCGTCGCTGATCTCTAGCAATTCGGAGGGACGCGGCCCAACCCACGGCTCGGCCAACTCACAATCCAACGGATCAAACCCCAGGCCGAACGCCTTGGCCAACGCCCGCAGCAAACTCGACTGCGCTCCGCGCCCATCACCCCGAGGAATCCGCAACAACGCCAGCAACGTATCAATGCGCAAGCGCCCGGTCGGCGATTCGCCAAAGATATGCAGGCCATCGCGAATCTGCGATTCCTTCAAATCACACAGATACGTGTCCAGACGCGGCAGCCAGATCGCCGCATCCGCATCGCTGTCGAGTTTCTCGTCCAGTTGCAGTTCGCGGTCGATGTGGGTGTCGCGCACCAGTTGCAGGATGTCGCGCTGCAACTCCCGGGCGCGGCGTGGATCGAGCAGTTGTGCTTCGTAATACTCGTCCGCCAACAGTTCAAGGTTGCGCAGCGGGCCGTAGGTTTCGGCGCGGGTCAGCGGCGGCATCAGGTGATCGATGATCACCGCTTGGGTGCGGCGCTTGGCTTGGGCGCCCTCGCCCGGATCGTTGACGATAAACGGATAGATGTTCGGCAGCGGCCCGAGCAGTGCGTCCGGCCAGCAGTTTTCCGACAGCCCGACACCCTTGCCCGGCAGCCATTCCAGATTGCCGTGCTTGCCGACGTGGATCACACCGTGGGCACCGTAGGTGTTGCGCAGCCAGAAGTAGAACGCCAGGTAGCCGTGAGGCGGCACCAGATCGGGATCGTGATAGACCGCGCTCGGATCGACCTGATAACCCCGGGCCGGTTGAATGCCGACGAAGGTCAGGCCGAAGCGCAGCCCCGCAATCATCATGCGTGCGCCACGGAACATCGGATCGTTTTGCGGCGGCCCCCAACGTTCCAGCACCGCTTGGCGATTGGCTTCCGGTAGCGCATCGAACATCAGCAAATAGTCGTCCAACGCCAGGCTTTGCATGCACGGGCGCTGGTCGAGGCTGTCGAGGTCATTGCTGACGCCGCCGAGCAGTTGCTGGATCAACGCGGTGCCGCTGTCCGGCAACTCGGCCGGCAGCGGATAGCCTTCTTTATACAGCGCACGCAGGATATTCAGCGCCGCCGCTGGCGTGTCGAGGCCGACACCGTTGCCAATGCGACCATCACGGGTCGGGTAGTTGGCGAGGATCAGCGCGATGCGCTTTTCGCCGTTGGGTACCCGCGCCAGATCGATCCAGCGCCGCGCCAGTTCGGCGACGAAATCCATGCGTTCCGGTTGCGGCCGGTAGCAGACCACATCGGACTGACTGCGCTCGCTGCGCCAAGCCAGATCCTTGAAGCTGATCGGCCGGCTGATGATGCGCCCGTCGAGCTCCGGCAACGCGATGTGCATCGCCAGATCCCGTGGGCCAAGGCCCTGTTCGCTAGCGCGCCAGCCGGGTTCATTGTCCTGGGCGCAAATCGCCTGAATCACCGGGATGTTGCGGCGAAACGGTCGCAAGTGCGGCGCTTCGGGGCTGGATTGGGCGAAACCGGTGGTGTTGAGAATCACCGACGCTTCGACGACATCCAGCAAGTCCTCAACCACCGTCAGGCATCCGGGCTCTTTCAAACTGGCCAGCGCAATCGGCAACGGGTTCAACCCCGCTGCTTGCAAACGCTGGCAGAAAACATCAATGAAAGCGGTGTTCGCCGCTTGCAAATGCGAGCGGTAAAACAGCACCGCCGCCACCGGTTGATCGGCCTGCCAATCGGCTTGCCAATCACTCAGTTCAGCGGGGCTTTTTTGCGGATGGTAGATCGCGGTGCGCGGCAGGGTTTGTGGCTCGGCCCAGGCGTAATCGCGATCCAGCCAGCGATTGGCCAGACAGCGGAAAAAATCCAGCGCATTGCCCATGCCGCCCTGACGCAAAAACTGCCAGAGCCGGTCGCGGTCTTCCGCGCCGACGGTGCTCAGGTCGCTGAGCTCCGGGTCTGGGCGGTCATCACCGGGCACCAGGATCAGTTGCACACCGCGCTCGGACAACTCGACCAACCGCTCGACGCCATAACGCCAGTAAGCGATGCCGCCATGCAGCGAGATCAGAATCACCTTGGCGTGCCGCAGCACTTCATCGACGTACAAGTCCACCGACGCGTGGTTCTGTACCTGCATAGGGTTGGCCAGGCGCACGCTCGGGTAGTCGTCGGGCAGTTGCTGCGCGGCTTCGGCGAGCAGCGCCAGGCTGGAGTCGCCGCTGCACAGGATCACCAGTTCGGCGGGGGTTTGGCCAAGGTCGGCAATGTTGTCATCCGACACGAAACCGCCGGGCTGGGTCCTGAGCAGGTGCATGGCTTAAACGCTGAGCGCGGCGCGCAGTTGCGCTTCGAGTTGAGCAGCGTCCAGCTCCTGGCCGATCAGCACCAGACGCGTGGTGCGCGCTTCATCGGCGCCCCACTGGCGGTCGAAATGCTTGTCGAAACGCGTGCCCACGCCCTGGATCAGCAGGCGCATCGGTTTGTTCGGGATCGCCGCGAAACCCTTGACCCGCAGGATGCCGTGCTTGACCACCAGTTGAGTCAGCGCGTCCATCAGCAGGCTTTCGTCGGCTTGTGGCAGCTCAATGGAGATCGAATCGAAAGCGTCATGATCGTGATCGTCTTCACCTTCGTGATGGTGATCGTGATGGCTGTGACGGCTGTCGATGTGTTCTTCGGAACCGGCGCTGAGGCCGATCAGCACGTCGAGTGGCACACGACCGCTGCTGGCTTCGATGACTTTAACGGCTGGCGGCAGTTCTTCGGCGACTTCCAGGCGCACGCGGGCCAGGTCTTCCGGGCTGATCAGGTCGGCCTTGTTGAGGATCACCAGGTCGGCGCTGGCCAGTTGGTCGGCGAACAATTCGTGCAGCGGCGACTCGTGGTCCAGGTTCGGGTCGAGTTTACGCTGGGCGTCCACTTGGTCCGGGAACGCGGCGAAGGTGCCAGCGGCTACGGCCGGGCTGTCGACCACGGTGATGACCGCGTCAACCGTACAGGCGCTGCGGATTTCCGGCCACTGGAAGGCTTGCACCAGTGGTTTTGGCAGGGCCAGGCCCGAGGTTTCGATCAGGATGTGATCGAGGTCGCCACGACGCGCAACCAGTTCGCGCATCACCGGGAAGAATTCTTCCTGGACCGTGCAGCACAGGCAGCCGTTGGCCAGTTCGTAGACGCGGCCGTTGGCCTCTTCTTCGGTGCAGCCGATGGAGCACTGCTTGAGGATTTCGCCGTCAATGCCCAGCTCGCCGAATTCGTTGACGATCACCGCGATGCGGCGACCCTGGGCGTTGTCGAGCATGTGCCGCAGCAAGGTGGTTTTGCCCGAGCCGAGGAAGCCGGTAACGATGGTGACGGGGAGTTTGGCCAGTGTTTTCATCGGATGCCCTTTGGCAAGGTGGCGGGCATACGGGACGACGACCGCAGCGATAAAGGCGCGGAAGATTTCGCCACCGGATCACCCCGCCCGGTTGTAGTGAGAATTCGTTTCGAGGCAGGTCTCCTGGCTGACGGTGTGCCGGTCGTTGGACTGGCGTTGGCTGCGCCTTCCCGCGAACCCTTTGGAGGGGTTTGCAGTGGCGTGGCAGCGAACATCACCGTTCACAGTTGCGGGGGCAGCCGCGGCATCGACCGCGTTCCCTTCTTAGCTTCGGCAAACGCCGAAGAACCTCGAAAGCGCAAGGCTACGCATGGTGTGGGGGCGGGTCAATGTTCAGCTTGGTTCAGGGGTGACTGTGAGGGCCTCTTCGCGGGCAAGCCTCGCTCCTACAGGACCGCGACGCCCTTGTAGGAGCGAGGCTTGCCCGCGAAGGCGTCACCTCGGTCCGGGATCTGGCATTGAGAACCCATGCCAATTGACTCCCCAGCCCCGCCCATGCTCTCCTGTACGCCTTGTTACGGGTGCCCTTCACAGGGTGAAACGGGAAACCGGTGAATCATGTGCTTTACTCTAAAGCCATGTCAGTCCGGTGCTGCCCCCGCAACGGTAAGCGAGCGAAGAATCAGATCCACTGTGCCGGCAGTTCGGCATGGGAAGGTGATTCTTGCAGGTTTCGGCGCAAGCCTTGACCCCTCGTGAGCCCGGAGACCGGCCCGCAACACAAAGTGACCAGTACGATCACTGAATAACAAACCCGCGGTGGGCGGGCGCTGTTTGAACCTCTGCGCGCACGCTCGCAGGGGTTTGCATGCGCTCAATTCACCCGCTGACAGACCAGAGGGAAGCGCCATGTCGATCATCAGCAGCACCGACAGCAGTACCAAGAAAGCCACCGCCAGCACCACAACCACCCTGAGCCAACGTCTGACCGCCGCCGTATGTGCGTCGATCCTTGGCGCGTGCCTGGTGTATTTCGCCGGTTTCTCGCACATCGAAGCGGTGCACAACGCCGCGCACGATACCCGTCACAGCTCCGCGTTCCCGTGCCATTGAGACCTGCCGACATGATCAAGCGTATCGCGCAAACCGCAGGTTTCACAGGGCTGCTGGCCGCCCTGCTGCTGACCCTGCTGCAAAGTTTCTGGGTCGCCCCGTTGATTCTCCAGGCGGAAACCTATGAAAAATCCGAGCCTGCCGCAGTAGTTGCTCACGAGCACGCCGATGGCGCCATGGCTGCGCACACCCACGACGCCGAAGCCTGGGAGCCGGAAGACGGCTGGCAGCGCGTGCTGTCCACTACCGGCGGTAATCTGGTGGTTGCGGTCGGTTTCGCACTGATGCTCGCTGGCCTCTACACCCTGCGCGCCCCGACCAAAACTGCTCAGGGCCTGCTCTGGGGCCTGGCCGGTTATGCGACCTTCGTGCTGGCGCCGACTCTCGGTCTGCCACCTGAATTGCCGGGCACCGCAGCCGCCGATCTGGCGCAACGGCAGATCTGGTGGATCGGTACTGCAGCGTCCACCGCTGTCGGCATCGCGCTGATCGTGTTCAGCCGTCATTGGCTGATGAAGATCCTCGGCGTGGCGATTCTGGCGGTTCCGCACGTCATCGGCGCGCCGCAACCGGAAGTCCACTCGATGCTGGCTCCGGAAGCTCTGGAATCCCAGTTCAAAATCGCTTCGCAGTTGACCAACGTAGTGTTCTGGCTGGCCTTGGGCCTGATCAGCGCCTGGTTGTTCCGCCGCAAAAGCGATGGTCAATACAACGCATGATTGATCCAGGCACAGCGCCGACTTTAGTGGTCGGCCTGGGCTGCCAGCGCGGCTGCCCCGCCAGCACATTGCGGGCGCTGCTCGATCAGGCACTGCAGGCGCATCACATCGAACTTCGCCAGATCAAGGCCTTGGCCAGCATCGACCTGAAGCGTGATGAACCGGGCCTGATCGAGTTGGCCGCGCAGCTGGGGCTGCAGGTGATGTATTTCAGCAGCGAGCAACTGGCCGGGTATCAACCGCAACTGAGCCATCAATCGCAGATCGCGTTTGAACGCACCGGCTGCTACGGCGTAGCGGAAAGCGCTGCCCTGGCCCTGGCTGAACACCTGGCCCAGGCACCGGCGAAGCTGCTGATTTCCCGACAAAAATACGCCCAGGCCACCCTCGCATTGGCCAGTGCTGCGTAAAATCCCCGATAATCCCCGCCTCGATCATGAGCAATCTTCATCTGAAGCCTTGCCCAGCCCCTTTTTTCCATAGGAACTGACGATGACCGTCTACTTCATTGGCGCAGGTCCCGGCGACCCGGAACTGATCACCGTCAAGGGCCAGCGGCTGATTCGCAGCTGCCCGGTGATCATCTACGCCGGCTCCCTGGTGCCGGTTGCGGTGCTCGAAGGCCACCAGGCGCAAACGCTGGTCAACAGCGCCGAGCTGCACCTGGAACAGATCATCGAACTGATCAAGACCGCCCACGCCAACGGGCAGGATGTGGCGCGGGTGCATTCTGGCGATCCGAGTCTGTATGGCGCGATTGGCGAGCAGATTCGCTACCTGCGTGAGCTGGGGATTCCCTTTGAAATCATTCCTGGCGTCACGGCGACCGCGGCTTGTGCAGCGTTGCTCGGGGCTGAGTTGACGTTACCGGATATCTCGCAAAGTGTGATTCTGACTCGTTATGCCGACAAAACCGCGATGCCGGCCGGCGAAGAGCTGGGCAGTTTGGCGCAGCATGGGGCGACCATGGCGATTCATCTGGGGGTCAATCATCTGGAGAAGATTCTGGCCGAGTTGCTGCCGCATTACGGCGCGGACTGTCCGATTGCGGTCATTCACCGGGCGACGTGGCCGGATCAGGATTGGGTGGTCGGGACGTTGGCGGATATCGCCGGGAAGGTCGAGGCCAAGGGGTTTCGGCGCACGGCGTTGATTCTGGTGGGTCGGGTGTTGGGAAGCGATCACTTTGGTGAGTCGTCGTTGTACCGCGCGGGGCATGCGCATCTTTACAGGCCTTGAGCCAACCACCCCCTGTGGCGAGGGGGCTTGCCCCCCGTCCGGCGGCGAAGCCGTCGCAAAACCTGCATACAAGGTATGCCTGAAAAATGCAGGGGCCGCTTCGCAGGCCAACGGGGGCAAGCCCCCTCGCCACAGGTAACTGTTCACCCATAAAAAAACGGCACTCACGGGTGCCGTTTTTTACTTTCAGCAGACGAACACCTTAGTAGTAGGCGTTTTCTTTCTGCGTGTGGTCGGTCACGTCGCGAACGCCCTTGAGCTCGGGAACGCGCTCGAGCAAGGTGCGCTCGATGCCTTCACGCAAGGTCACGTCTGCCTGGCCGCAGCCCTGGCAACCGCCGCCGAACTTCAGCACGGCAATGCCGTCTTCGACCACATCGATCAGGCTGACCTGACCGCCGTGGCTCGCGAGCCCCGGGTTGATCTCGGTTTGCAGGTAGTAGTTGATGCGCTCGTTGACCGGGCTGTCGGCGTTGACCATCGGGACTTTGGCGTTTGGCGCCTTGATGGTCAGCTGGCCGCCCATGCGGTCGGTGGCATAGTCGACTACCGCGTCGTCCAGGAAAGCTTCGCTGAACGAATCGATGTACGCGGTGAAGCTTTTGAGCCCCAACGCGGTGTCTTCAGGTTTTTCTTCGCCCGGCTTGCAGTAGGCAATGCAGGTTTCGGCGTACTGGGTGCCAGGCTGGGTAATGAAGACGCGGATGCCGATGCCTGGGGTGTTCTGCTTGGAGAGCAGATCAGCCAGATAATCGTGGGCGGCGTCAGTGATGGTAATAGCGGTCATGGAAACTCCTCGCAGGCTTGGGCGCAGTTTACGCCAATCATCGCGCCGCACAAAGTCCTAGTATTTTTGTCGGGAAAGCGCCAGCGCGGGTTGAGCAACCGTTTCGCCGTCAATCCGGGCTTTAAGCCACCGATAGCTGCGTTTTTCCACCCATTCGTAACTGGCCCAGGACGCCAGACCGATAGTCGCCGCGCAAACGACGAACATCACGTAGGGATTCACGCCATAGCGCTGTGCGACAAATCCCCCGGCGGACAGCACCAGCACATGCATCAGGTACACCGAGTAGGAACAATTGCCCAGCAGCTCGAACACCCGATTGTTCTCGAAAAAACGCTCCAGCGCGATGCACGCTATCACCAGCACCGCGCTCGGCAAGCCCCAGGTCAGGAAACGCGGCGCTGGCGCCCAGTGATAAATCGCCAGCAACGCGCCGCCTATCCCCAGCAGCGGTAGCCACAATCCTGGTTTGATCCAGCCGCGCCGGTACAGCATGCCGATCGCGATCCCCAGCAGAAACTCATAAACGATGTCCGAACGGTAAAACTCGCTGACCCAGCCATAACCGGTCCACGCCTGGCAGACCGCGAACAGCAACGCCGCAACGATCAGCAGCCTGAAATGCAGGCGGAACAGCAGCGCCCAGCCGAACAACAGATAAAAGAGCATTTCGTAGTTGAGGGTCCAGCCGACGTTGAGGGTCGGATAAATCCCGTAACCGCCGGGGTTCTCCGTAGGAATAAACAACAGCGACAGCAGGAAATGCGACCAGTCGACGGTTTGATCGGGAAATACCGGTCGAGCAAATAACACCACCAACGCCATCAGCGCGGTGTACAGCCAGTACGCCGGGACGATCCGAAACAGCCGATACAACAGGAATCGCGCAGGCGGCAGGGATTTGCCTTCAGTGGAGAGGAAAATCACCAGGCCACTGATGACGAAGAAGATGTCGACGCCCACTGCGCCCTTGTCGATGAACGCCTGCCCCACCGGCCCACGGGCCTGGAAGTCGAAGAAAATCTGCATGAAATGGTGGCAGACCACCGCCCAGGCTGCGATGGCGCGCAGGGCTTGTACTGAAATCAACATCAATCGCCCTCTCCTCCAAGCACCTCATAGCCCTTGTAGGAGCGAAGCTTGCTCGCGAAGGCGGTCTGACCGTCGACATCAATGTTGAATGTGACGGCCTCTTCGCGAGCAAGCTTCGCTCCTACAGGGGATTGGCGGTGCATTAAAGGTGGGACACCGAGCGATCTTCAAAAGTCGATCAAAGATTCTCGTACCGATTCATGTCCAGCACGCCCTCTTCCACCGGATCGGTTTCGTGGACGTAGGTACTCAGGTCATGGAAGTAAAACCAGAACTGCGGATGGCTACGGCGAATCCCCCAGCGCTCGACGATTTTCTCGAAGCGATGGGCGTCCTTGGCGTTCTCCATCGCATCCACAAAATCAGGCACTTGCTCGACCGGAATGTTGAACATGAAGTTCGGATAGCTACTGAGCACGCCCGGATAAATGGTCAACGTGTCGAGCCCCGGCTGATAACGCAGGGACTCACCGAGCAGGAACGCCACGTTGCTGTGGGCGCGATTGCGCAGCAGGCTATAGATCTCGCGTTTGCCGCTGGCAGTTTCGATGCGCAGCATGGTCGCTTCGGGCAACTGGTCGATGACTTTCAACCCGGCAGCCGGCCTTGAGGTCAGGCGACTCAGGGCCTGTTCGGCATTCTGCAACGCCGGATCAATGTTCGGCCGCGAGCAATACGCGCCGTCGCAGCGGTTGATCGGGTCAGGCTTGGCGTTCAGGTCGCCGTAACGGGCCAGCAACTGCATGGCGAAATCCCGTTTTGGGTCTTTTTCGTCGAGCTTCAGCGCGGTTGGCTTGTCGTTGTCGATGGCTTCGTAATCCAGCCACATCTTGAATTTGCCGCTGCTCTGGTACCAATCGTCGAGGTAGTCATCGCGGGAATCAGCGGGCATCAGGCGCAGGAAATTTTGCTCGGCGCCGTTGCGGATCAGGTCGAAATACAGGCGCGTCTGGGCCTGATGAGAGACGTTGCCGAACACGTCGAAGTTGACTGCCAACTGGTAATAGGTGCGCTCCAGTAACGGGTAATCGAACAACCAGATGGTTTGCGGCACATCACCGATCAGGCCTTTGTTCACCGAAGCGCTGTCGAAGTGGCGGAAGATCGAAAGCAGCGCGTTGTCATTTCCGGCCCACAATGTTGACCAGCTCGGCGCCGGCGCATCGGCATAACTGTCCCGGCGCAGGGCTTCGTATTCATTACGTTTGTCGCGGTAGTTGTGCCACAGGCTCAGGACGCTGCCGACATCGTCGTTCTGCCCCGGCATCGCCAGCAACGGCGTGGCCTGGCCGCGATAGTTCGGGTCGGTGATGTACAGATCGTGTTCCGGGGCCTGGAACAGCGCCCAGAAGTTGTCACGAATCACGTCGGTGGCGATCTGCCCGCGACACACTGGGCCGCGTATAAAGGTGCGCACGAAGTACTCGGCGTTATCGAGCATGAACTGATAGCGCGCCTGGGCCGGGATCGCTTCGAACGTAGTGAACGGATTGGCCCGACGTTCCGGGCCGTAGCCCGGCAAGGCGTTGACTTGCCAGTTGCCACTGAAAAACAGGCTTTTGACCCGCGACAGCTTCGCCGCGCTCAGCGGATAGGTGATGTGGGTTTTCTGCACGATCACGCCCTGCACCGGCCACAAGCGGTAATAAACCTGAGTGCCCGGATCGTCGTTTGGCCGGCGCGTGTTGATCAGGTCAATCGGCTGACCGGTCGGCGTGCGCGAACGCACCCACTGGAAGAAATGCCCCGGTTCGCCATCCTTGAAGTAGATGTGCGCCAAAAACCAGTGTTCGAACAACCAGCGGCCCACTAGGCTGCCGCGCGAACCGTTGGTGTTGAGCAGGTTTTCCCACTGCACCACCTGCAAGGCTTCCTTCGCGGAAGGCACCAGGCCTTGTTCGTCAATCGGCGCACCGGACGCGAGCCAGCGCTGCAACGTCTGGTATTGCTGATCGGTCAGGCCGGTGACCGCCAGCGGCATGCCTTCTTTCGGGTGGGCGCCGGCATAACCATCGAACTCTGCCGGCATCGCGCACATGTTTTCCCGGTTCAGGCCCAGCACGATGTCTTCTGGCAGCTTGGCGTTGGGCGTCAGCGGGGTTTTGTGGCCGAGTTCTAGCATCCGCGCCATCAGCGCTGCCTGGCTGCCCTGGGCGTCGAGCACTGAATAGAAGTCCTTGTGCTGCCAGGCAAGTTTGCCGAAGGCATCATAAAACAGCCGGGTCGGCGCGGCGGCTACGCTGCGCTCACCATCGTAGACCGGCGTCTTGGTCGCGCCACGGGCCGCGCCTTCGCCACTGCCGAGGTTGAGCTGACAGGCGGAGTCGTAGCAGGCATGGCAGGCCACGCACTTTTCGGTGAAGATCGGTTGAATGTCGCGGGTGTAGGAAATGGCCGGTTCCTGCGCAACGGCGCCCCAGCTTAGAAACAGCAAAACAATGCTGATGACGCGATACGACATATCCCTGGTCCCGATCATGAAAAATCGCCGCGATTCTACCGGTCTGCCATCGCCACCAACATGAGCGATATTCATGCAAAAC
Organism: Pseudomonas sp. NPDC087342; assembly: GCF_044744265.1. Lineage (NCBI taxonomy): Bacteria > Pseudomonadati > Pseudomonadota > Gammaproteobacteria > Pseudomonadales > Pseudomonadaceae > Pseudomonas > Pseudomonas sp. NPDC087342. The sequence continues at coordinate 667,976 of NZ_JBIUXZ010000001.1, read as the reverse complement.
CTTGGCATGCTCTAAAAGCGCACAGGTTTGCTATTATCCCGGCCCTTCGTCATGGTCTTTCCGAGTAGTCCAAATGTCCGATCGCAGTGTTCGCCTTCAAGCTCTCAAGCACGCCCTCAAAGAGCGCATCCTGATTCTCGACGGCGGCATGGGCACGATGATCCAGAGCTACAAGCTCGAAGAACAGGATTACCGTGGCAAACGCTTCGCCGACTGGCCGAGCGATGTCAAGGGCAACAACGACCTGCTGATCCTGACCCGTCCGGACGTGATTGGTGGCATCGAGAAAGCCTACTTGGACGCCGGCGCCGACATTCTGGAAACCAACACCTTCAACGCCACCCGGATTTCCATGGCCGACTACGGCATGGAAGAACTGGCCTACGAACTGAACGTAGAAGGCGCTCGCCTGGCGCGCAAGGTTGCCGACGCGAAAACCCTCGAGAACCCAGACAAGCCGCGCTTCGTCGCCGGCGTGCTCGGCCCGACCAGTCGCACCTGCTCGCTGTCGCCGGACGTGAACAACCCCGGCTACCGCAACGTGACCTTCGATGAGCTGGTGGAAAACTACACCGAGGCCACCAAAGGCCTGATCGAGGGCGGCGCCGACCTGATCCTGATCGAAACCATTTTCGACACCTTGAACGCCAAAGCCGCGATCTTCGCCGTGCAAGGGGTGTTCGAGGAATTGGGCGTCGAGTTGCCGATCATGATCTCCGGCACCATCACCGACGCCTCCGGCCGTACCCTGTCGGGCCAGACCACCGAAGCGTTCTGGAACTCCGTGGCCCACGCCAAGCCAATTTCGGTCGGCTTGAACTGCGCCCTCGGCGCCAGCGAGCTGCGTCCGTACCTGGAAGAGCTGTCGAACAAGGCCAGCACCCACGTTTCCGCGCACCCGAACGCCGGCCTGCCGAACGAATTCGGCGAGTACGACGAACTGCCGGCGGAAACCGCCAAGGTCATCGAAGAATTCGCCCAGAGCGGTTTCTTGAACATCGTCGGCGGTTGCTGCGGCACCACGCCGGGGCACATCGAAGCCATCGCCAAAGCCGTGGCCGGTTACGCGCCGCGTGAGATTCCAGAGATTCCGAAGGCGTGCCGCCTGTCCGGCCTGGAACCGTTCACCATCGATCGCAGCTCGTTGTTCGTCAACGTCGGCGAGCGCACCAACATCACCGGTTCGGCCAAATTCGCCCGCCTGATCCGCGAAGACAACTACACCGAAGCCCTGGAAGTCGCGCTGCAACAGGTTGAAGCCGGCGCCCAGATCATCGACATCAACATGGACGAGGGGATGCTCGATTCGAAGAAGGCCATGGTGACCTTCCTCAATCTGATTGCCGGTGAACCGGACATCTCCCGCGTGCCAATCATGATCGACTCCTCGAAGTGGGAAGTGATCGAAGCCGGCCTGAAGTGCATCCAGGGCAAGGGCATCGTCAACTCGATCAGCATGAAAGAAGGCGTCGAGCAGTTCATTCACCACGCCAAACTGTGCAAGCGCTACGGCGCCGCAGTCGTGGTAATGGCGTTCGACGAAGCCGGCCAGGCCGACACCGAAGCGCGCAAGAAAGAAATCTGCAAACGCTCCTACGACATTCTGGTCAACGAAGTCGGCTTCCCGCCGGAAGACATCATCTTCGACCCGAATGTCGTAGGAGCGT
>NZ_JBIUXZ010000001.1:174625-666299 GCF_044744265.1 Pseudomonas sp. NPDC087342 | reverse complement strand
GACTTCATCAACGCCTGTGCCTACATCCGCGACGAACTGCCGTATGCGCTGACCTCCGGCGGCGTGTCCAACGTGTCGTTCTCGTTCCGGGGCAACAACCCGGTGCGCGAGGCGATTCACTCGGTGTTCCTGCTGTATGCGATCCGCAACGGCCTGACCATGGGCATCGTCAACGCCGGTCAGCTGGAGATCTACGACCAGATCCCGGCCGAGTTGCGTGACGCCGTGGAAGACGTGGTGCTAAACCGCACCCCGGAAGGCACCGACGCCCTCCTCGCCGTCGCCGACAAGTACAAGGGCGACGGCAGCGTCAAGGAAGCCGAGACCGAAGAGTGGCGCGGCTGGCCGGTCAACAAGCGTCTGGAACATGCGCTGGTCAAGGGCATCACCACGCACATTGTTGAAGACACCGAGGAATCCCGTCAGTCGTTCGCCCGGCCGATCGAAGTGATCGAAGGCCCGCTGATGTCCGGCATGAACATCGTTGGCGACCTGTTCGGCGCCGGCAAAATGTTCCTGCCGCAAGTGGTGAAATCCGCCCGCGTGATGAAGCAGGCCGTGGCCCACTTGATCCCGTTCATCGAGCTGGAAAAAGGCGACAAGCCGGAAGCCAAGGGCAAGATCCTGATGGCCACCGTGAAAGGTGACGTACACGACATCGGCAAGAACATCGTCGGTGTGGTGCTCGGCTGTAACGGCTACGACATCGTCGACCTCGGCGTGATGGTTCCGGCGGAGAAGATCCTGCAAGTGGCCAAAGAGCAGAAGTGCGACATCATCGGCTTGTCCGGTTTGATCACGCCTTCGCTGGATGAAATGGTCCATGTCGCCCGCGAGATGCAGCGCCAGGACTTCCACCTGCCGTTGATGATCGGTGGCGCGACCACCTCGAAAGCGCATACGGCGGTGAAGATCGAGCCGAAATACAGCAATGACGCGGTGATCTACGTCACTGACGCCTCCCGCGCCGTGGGCGTGGCGACGCAGTTGCTGTCCAAGGAATTGAAGCCGGCCTTCATCGAGAAGACCCGCCTGGAATACATCGAAGTCCGCGAGCGCACCGCCAACCGCAGCGCCCGCACCGAACGCCTGAGCTACCCGGCGTCCATCGCCAAGAAGCCGCAGTTTGACTGGAGCACTTATGAGCCAGTGAAACCAACGTTTACCGGTTCTCGCGTGCTGGATAACATCGATCTGAAGGTGCTGGCCGAATACATCGACTGGACGCCGTTCTTTATCTCCTGGGACCTGGCCGGCAAGTTCCCGCGCATCCTCGAAGACGAAGTGGTCGGTGAAGCGGCTACCGCGTTGTACGCGGATGCCAAGGAAATGCTCGCCAAGCTGATCGACGAGAAACTCATCAGCGCGCGTGCGGTGTTCGGTTTCTGGCCGGCCAATCAGGTGCGTGAGGACGACATCGAAGTCTACGGCGATGACGGCAAGCCGATTGCCAAGCTGCATCACTTGCGCCAGCAGATCATCAAGACCGACGGCAAGCCGAACTTCTCCCTCGCCGACTTCGTCGCGCCGAAGGACAGCGAAATCACCGACTACGTGGGTGGCTTCATCACCACCGCCGGGATCGGCGCCGAAGAAGTGGCCAAGGCGTATCAGGACGCGGGCGACGATTACAACTCGATCATGGTCAAGGCCCTGGCCGACCGTCTGGCCGAGGCTTGTGCCGAGTGGCTGCACCAGCAGGTGCGTAAAGAGCACTGGGGTTATGCCAAGGATGAGACGCTGGATAACGAGGCGTTGATCAAAGAGCAATACACCGGCATCCGCCCTGCCCCCGGCTACCCGGCCTGCCCGGATCACACCGAGAAAGGCACGCTGTTCGCCCTGCTCGACCCAGAGGCTAGCGAAATGAAGGCCGGCCGCAGCGGCGTGTTCCTCACCGAACACTACGCGATGTTCCCGGCGGCGGCGGTCAGCGGCTGGTACTTCGCGCATCCGCAAGCGCAATACTTCGCCGTGGGCAAGATCGACAAGGATCAGGTGCAAAGCTACACCTCGCGTAAAGGCCAGGAACTGAGCGTCACCGAACGCTGGCTCGCGCCAAACCTTGGGTACGACAACTAAGCCCCTCATCCGGCTCTGCCCTGACCCATTGTAGGAGCGAGGCTTGCCCGCGAAGGCGGTGTGACAGTCAACGATGATGTTGAATGTGACGGCCTCTTCGCGGGCAAGCCTCGCTCCTACAGGGGATTGGGGGTGTTCACAAATTCCCGGTTTAACCCTGATCCATTGTGGGAGCGAGCCTGCTCGCGAAGGCGGTGTGACAGTCAGCGAATATGTTGAATGTGATGGCCTCTTCGCGGGCAAGCCCGGCCCCACCGTTGTTTTGTGGTCGTTCACAAATTCCCGGCTCAACCCTGACCCACTGTAGGAGCGAGGCTTGCCCGCGAAGGCGGTTTAACAGTCAACAGAGATGTTGGATGGGACGGCCTCTTCGCGGGCAAGCCTCGCTCCTACAGGAGTTTGGGGTGTTCACGAATTCCCGGTTCAACCCTGACCCATTGTAGGAGCGAGGCTTGCCCGCGAAGGCGGTGTGACAGTCAACGAAGAGGTTGAATGTGATGACCCCTTCGCGAGCAAGCCCGCTCCCACCTTTGTTTTGTGGTCGTTCACAAATACTCGGTTCAACCCACATCCCCTGTAGGAGCGAGGCTTGCCCGCGAAGGCGGTTTAACAGTCAACAGAGATGTTGGATGGGACGGCCTCTTCGCGGACAAGCCTCGCTCCTACAGGTTTTGTGCGATTGGCTATGCTTATGGCTCACACAGACATGACGAGGGATTTATGGACGATCCAGTCGACAACAAGCCGCCAACCTTGTGGCAGATGCTGCATAGCGTGGTCGCGGCCGCGTTCGGGGTGCAGAGCGGGAAGAATCGCGCTCGCGACTTCACGCACGGCAAGCCGAGTCATTTCGTGATTCTGGGGATTCTGTTCACCGCAGTCTTCGCGCTGTCGCTGTTCGGCATCGTGAAGCTGGTGCTGTTGCTGGCAGGGGTTTAGTGCATCAAGGTTTGCAAGTTGAACGGATAGCGATAGGACGTTGGCCGCCCCTTGGCTGACAGGTGCCGGAAGTTCACCCCGAAATCCGGCGCATCGCCCATGGCCAGCATCCGTCTGGCCTGGGTCTTGTCGATCAGTTGCAATAACGGCAGTTGCCGGTCACGGCCACCGTACTGATTCAAGTCCACGCCCTGATCAATATCGTGCAACTCCACCATCGCCCAGCCACCCAAGGTGAAATGCCCGCCCAACAACACGCTCAAGCGTCCATCAATAATCGCCTTCAACGCAGCGGGCGAGGTATTGAACGCGCTGAACAGCGCATCCACGCCCGGCCTCCTTCCTGTTTCGGAAAACGCCTGCATGGCACCGAACGCCATCTCGTCATTGGCTGACCACACCAGCGACACTTGCGGGTAGCGCCGGAACAGCATCTTCGCCTGCTCATATGCGCGATCACGGGTCCAGCCGCTGTAGACCAGTTGCCGCAAGCGCACCTCCGGGTGCTCGGCCAAGGCGCGCAGCATGCCTTTCTCGCGCAGTTGCGCCGACGGCGTGATCTTCAGGCCGGAAAACGCCAGCAAGTCGATGGATTCGCCGGGGGCCACCGGTGGATGCTGGCGGATCAGTTCCTTGAGCATCAGGTAGCCGCCCTCTTCATCGTTGGGCACCAGGCTGCCCAACCGGTCCGGGCGCTCACCCAGCAGGCTCAATTGATTGTCGGTCAGGGACGCGTTGACCATGAACAGCTTTACGCCGCTGCCCTGGGCCAGGCGCAGAATTTGCGGGGCGACGTATTGTTCGTTGGCGAACACCAGATAGTCCGGGCGATCAGGCCCCTGCAACGCCGTGCGCGCCTGGGCAATCGTCAGTTCGGGCATGCGCTGGGAATAGAGAATCCGCAGGTCCATGCCCAAGTCCGTGGCCGCAGCCTGCATGAATTGCCCATAGCTGACCCAGAACGCTTCATGGGTACTGCCCGGACTCAGGAACAGCACCGATGCCGCCTGGGCGCAGGATCCGAAGACCGAGCCAAGCGTCAGCAACACACCACACAGATACTTCAACATTAATGGTCCGAGCCCCGGAAATTCGCCGCGCATTATGCCAGCGAACGCCCAAAAAACGGGGTTTATTCCGGTTTTTGTCCGACAATCCGTCGGAACCGGGCCCGGACGGGTCGCTATTGGTGACTGACCCAGAAAACGGCGGTTCCTACGACCAGTATGATCAGGAACAAAATCGCCCAAGCGTCAACGGTACTGTCGCTTTTCCTTGCTTTGGTCGGGTTGCTCATTGCATCGCCTCTTGTCGGTTTTATCGGTGATTGCATAAAGACTCGACCACAGTAAAGACGACGATTGCCCTCACCACAAATAGGGGTTTATCAATAACGGTTCTCGTTAGTCGTTTTGGTTCTTTACATATACTCAAACATCACTTTTGCGCATAACTGCAAACTGGTATCTTGCCCCGGCTCCGTAGGGAGTGCGCGGCCGTGCGCGCAGAATTGCCGAGGCAGTATCGGAGACTTCAGCAAGCGAAAAACGCAACTGGAACCGACCGGCCCAAGCCTGAGAACAGGACTTATATGTACGTATACGACGAGTACGATCAGCGGATCATCGAGGACCGCGTCAAGCAGTTCCGTGATCAGACCCGACGCTATCTGGCAGGCGAGCTGAGCGAAGAAGAATTCCGCCCCCTGCGCCTGCAAAATGGCCTTTATATCCAGCGGTTCGCCCCGATGTTGCGGGTGGCGGTGCCTTACGGCCAACTGACTTCGCGCCAGACGCGAATGATGGCCAAGATTGCCCGTGACTACGACAAGGGCTACGCCCACATCAGTACCCGGCAGAACGTGCAGTTCAACTGGCCGGCGCTGGAAGACATACCGGACATTCTCGCTGAACTGGCCACCGTGCAGATGCACGCGATCCAGACCAGCGGCAACTGCCTGCGCAACGTCACCACCGACCAGTTCGCCGGTGTCGCTGCCGACGAATTGATCGACCCGCGACCATGGTGCGAAATCGTCCGTCAGTGGACCACCTTCCACCCGGAATTCGCTTACCTGCCGCGCAAATTCAAGATCGCCATCAACGGTTCGACTTCCGACCGTGCGGCCATCGAAGTCCATGACATCGGCCTTGAGCCGGTGCACAACGCCGCTGGCGAACTGGGTTTCCGTGTGCTGGTCGGTGGCGGCCTGGGCCGTACGCCGGTGGTGGGTGCGTTCATCAATGAGTTCCTGCCGTGGCAGGACCTGTTGAGCTACCTCGATGCCATCCTGCGGGTCTACAACCGCTATGGCCGTCGCGACAACAAGTACAAGGCGCGGATCAAGATCCTGGTCAAAGCCTTGACCCCTGAAGTCTTCGCGCAAAAAGTCGATGCGGAAATGGAACACCTTCGCGGTGGCCAGACCACGCTGACCGAAGCCGAAGTGCATCGCGTCGCCAAACACTTCGTCGACCCGGACTACAAGGCCCTGGACAACCAGAGCGCCGAGTTGGCCGACCTCGACAAACAACACCCGGGTTTCGCCCGCTGGCGTACCCGCAACACCCTGGCCCACAAGAAGCCGGGTTATGTGGCGGTGACCCTGTCCCTGAAGCCGACCGGTGTTGCACCGGGCGACATCACCGACAAGCAGCTCGACGCCGTGGCCGACCTGGCCGAGCGTTACAGCTTCGGTCAACTGCGCACCTCCCACGAGCAGAACATCATCCTGGCCGACGTTGAACAGTCCCAACTGTTCGCGATGTGGGGCGAATTGCGCGAGCAAGGTTTCGCCACGCCGAACATCGGCTTGCTGACCGACATCATCTGCTGCCCTGGCGGCGACTTCTGCTCCCTGGCCAACGCCAAGTCGATCCCGATCGCCGAATCGATCCAGCGTCGTTTCGACAACCTGGATTACCTGTTCGACATCGGTGAACTGGACCTGAACATCTCCGGTTGCATGAACGCTTGCGGTCACCACCACGTCGGCCATATCGGCATCCTCGGGGTGGACAAGAAAGGCGAAGAGTTCTACCAAGTGTCCCTGGGTGGCAGCGCCAGCCGCGACGCCAGCCTGGGCAAGATCCTCGGCCCGTCCTTCGCCCAGGAAGCCATGCCTGATGTGATCGAGAAGCTGATCAACGTGTACATCGAACAACGTCACGAAGACGAGCGCTTCATCGACACCTATCAGCGTATTGGTATCGACCTCTTCAAGGAGCGCGTCTATGCAGCGAATCATTAAGAACAACGAAGTCGTCGATGAAACCTGGCACTTGCTGCCCAAGGATTTCAACATCGACGAGATCAGCAACTGCGACGACCTGATCGTCCCGCTGTCGCTGTGGCGCGAACACGGCCGCATGCTCAAGGCCCGCGATGGCGGCCTGGGTGTGTGGCTGGACGCCGATGAAGAGGCCGAAGAAATCGGCGAGGACGTGGACAACTTCCAGGTCATCGCCCTGAATTTCCCGGCCTTCACCGATGGCCGCAACTACTCCAACGCCCGTCTGCTGCGTGACCGTTATGGTTTCAAAGGCGAACTGCGGGCGATTGGCGATGTGCTGCGCGACCAGTTGTTCTACCTGCACCGTTGCGGGTTCGACGCCTTTGCGATTCGCGCCGACAAAGATCCGTACGAAGCCCTTGAAGGTCTCAAGGACTTCTCGGTGACGTACCAGGCCGCCACCGACGAACCGCTGCCGCTGTTCCGTCGCCGCTGATGGCTAAAAAGCCTTGGGTCCCGGCATTGCGCCGGGGCCCGAGGTTTTTTTTCGCCTGTCAGAAAGTCCGCGCTATTGGCCGGACGCCCGATAAGTCGCGATGCTCTCTTCGAGCCCCACCAGACCCGCAAACGGGTTGTTCGAATTGATCGCCGGCCACTGCACTTCGCGGAACAGGTGCTGGCAAAGCGACGGTGACGCCTCCAGTGTGTCGACCAAGTGCCAGACCCGTTGTTGCAACGGCGCATAGTCCACCAGGAAATCCGCCGTGCGCCGCAGCACTTCCAAGGTTTCAAACAGCCGCTCGCTCCCCGCCTCCGCCACCAGTCGCTGCCAGCGCTGAACCTGCAACGCGATTTGCTCCGGTGCAAGCCCCACCAACCAGGCATCGGGCTGCAGCACATCGCCGTTGGGCAGGCCCATCCACACCTTGATACCGGTTTGCTGGCGGTGGGTCACGACCCAGCGAAGAGTGTCCTCATCCGATAACGGGTTGCCCGCCAACAGCAGATGATCCGCGCTCACTGACTGTTTCCTGACCGTCGGCGGAATCCGCGTAATCAGGTTGTCGCGCAGGTCCAGACGCTCCAGATACGGGTGATCAAGCACGCCCACCGGGCAATTCCGGATGCCCGTGGCGCGCAGGTACAAGCGCCGCAAGGCCGGCATCTGCAACACCACCGGCGGCACACCCAGCGGATTGTCACTGAGGTCGAGGGTTTCGAGACGGGGCAGTTCGCCGAGCTTGCCGGCGGTTTGCTCAGTCAGCACCAAACCCGTCTCCTGAAGGTTCAGGTAGGTGAGCTGCGTCAGTTGGCTGATGGCGTCAGGCAGGCTGGCGCGCACCCCACCGCCCGGCATGACGACACGCAGGTCGGTCGCCCCCAGATCCAGCGTGCGCAGATTGGGCAGGCACTCCAGAAAACCTGAAAGGCTTGCAGGCTGGCCCAAGACAAAATTCGCCGCCGACAGCGCCACGACGTCCGGCAACTTGACGTTCAGGGCTGGGAGGCTGTGCAGCTGATCGAAGTCGAGATCGAGCTGAAAGCCCACGAACTGTCCCTCGAAATACACGCGACTGCCGGTATTGCCACGTCGCTGCCACAAGGCTTGCAGTTCATTGGCCAGTTCGACACGGGTGCGGCGCTCATAATCGATGGCCTCATTGATCCGCCCATCATTTTCCTCTTCGATCACTTCGAGACTCAGCCCTTCGGCGTCCTCCTCGCCCGGTTCGAGCAAATCGAAGTCCATATCCTCAGCATCGGTTTCGACCTGTTCGATCCAGTCCGCAAGGTCGATACGCAGCTGCTGCAACTGATCGGTGAGACTGGCCAGCCGGGCCTGAGCGCTGAGACCTGCGTCGTCAATCCATGCGTCGAGCTCTTGCGCGGTCATTTGCGGGTAAATTTCCCGGAGCTGCCACTTCACCAGATTCCTCGACAGCGCCCCACCTTGCGCGGTCGCCGGGTAGCCACCACCGCGCAATCCCAGGCTGTCGAACGGCATCCGCGCCTCCATACGGCGCAGCCCCACGACCAGTTCGGCACGGGGCAAGGCCGCCTCGCGGAGCTTCATCGTCAAGTCCTGTAACGCGCTGTCCGGGCGCAAACCCAATGCCGATCGCTGCTCCGCTGGTAGCGCTTGCAGCAGCGCGGTGGGGAAGCCCACGGTGTTGCCGGTGACTGGAGGGTTAGCCTGATAACGCGAACCTTGCTTGATCAGTTGCCGATAGTGACCGCCGCTGCGAGGACCGATGCTGTCCAGCACCCGAGGATTCGCCGACACGCCGTCGAGGATTTCGATGCGGGTCAGCGGTGACCAACCCGGCAGCCGGCGCAGGGAATGCAGCGCCAGCACGTCGCTGTCAGCCTGCTCCACTGATTGCAGGTACAAACCTTCGTAGGCACGAGTCAATCGGACATTCAACGCGTATTGCTGCGCCTTGGCGCTCAATTCACTGAGTACACGTTTGGCGTCGGCCGGGGTATGAGCCACCTCGATGTCCACGCCCGCGCGGTCCAGAATCTGTTCGATGGCGTTTTTCGGCAACCCGGGATAATGCTGCTGGAACAGCTTTACCCAAGCATGCTCCGAGTGCTGTAGCGCGGCGTAGCGTTGCCTGAATAGCTCGGCTGCGTTTGACTCCTGCCGCACCTCCTGGTCAATTCGGAACCGCGCGAGGGTGTCCGCCAGGATCGGCGTCGGTGGACGGCGACCCGCCTGCATCATGGCCAGCAGGTCATTGTCGATATCGCAGACATGTGCAATCTGGCCCAATACTTCATCGCTGAAGGAGGCTGCCTCGGGTCCGAGACCGCGTAACAGGCGCAGGCGTTCGTTGACTGCGGCGCCTTCGCTGACCATTGCCGGCGCGGGTGCCTCGATCAACTCAGGCTCCCGGACCGTCGCCGCCACTGCGTGTTCTTCGGTCTTGAGCGCCACGCCGGCCATCGCGACCGGCAAGGCATTGAGCAAACCGAATACCGTGCGAGTGACCCCGGCCGAACGTTCATCCGGCGTCAGGCCATCTACCGCTTGCGCCAGCCCATAACCGGCATCGATCAGCCCGGCCAGTGCCAGCAAGCCCTCGGCGCCGGGTACGAACAAGGCCAACGGACCAAACTTCTCGATCCATTGCGCTACCGGCTCGACCACTGCACTCAGGTTGTCGCGATTGACCTGGGCATCGTCACGAATGCTTTCGATGCTGGCCTCGGCCGTTTGCTTCATGACCCGCACCCACTGGGAAAATGGATCAGTTGCCGCCTCCGGCACTTGCAGATCAATGTAATCACCCGCCGGCCAGTAACCATCGTTGTTGAAGAAGCCGTGACCTTTTTTCAACTGGTATTGGCGAGGGTATGTGGCCATACCTGCAAGGGCCGTCAGCACACCGGCGTGAAAGGTGCCGTCCTCGCGGTCGTCCTCGGCAAAATGCGCCGCCAGCGCCTGGCGCTTGGTGGCATCGCGACCGCTATCGACCAGCCATGCGCGCAAGGCGTGAAGATCGGCAAACTCGTGGAACGGTGAAGAGTTTCCCGGCACGTACAGCACAACGCGGCCACTGGCCTTGTCCTTGAAACTCCAGATATCGCTGGAGGTGTAGCGATAGATCATCAGGCGTGCCGCTTCGACCGACGGGGGAATCGGCGCCTGCACTTGCAGTTGCGCGACCGTCAGTTGTGCCCAGGCTTGTCGAGGATCAAGTCCGGCGGCGCGCAGTGCCAGGCGTAACCCGGCCTCGCTCAAGCTGTTCTCCTGGCGTTGCAGCCAGGCCGCCATGACAAATGCCGTCTTCACTCCGGTACGTAACGGATAGGCCGCCGACGCCAGGATCGTCTCGTCGCCGGGCCAGGCATCAAGCACGTACGCGGCATACAGGTCCTTGAATTCGAGCTCCCATACCCATTGCTTGAACTCCGCCGGTTGCAGGGCCAGTTGGGTGTCCGGGCCGTAGCGCTGTGGTTTGGTTTTCCGGTAGAGACCTTCGTAATCGCGAAAGCCGCCGCCGGGGTTGATCGACTCGTCGATCTCGATGATCCGCACCTGCGGCCCCACTGCCGGCGGCGTGTACAAACCAAAAGCGGTCTCGCCAAAACGGCCGGCGCCCACCGTCTGATAGTTGTTCAGCAGGACCTGAACCAGACTTTGCGAAGTCCGGACCTTGCCCAGATGGACGTCGCCGACGGCCGGATAACCGTAGAAATCGTAATTGAGGTCCACCAGCAGCGCGCTCAAGGGCGCTTCACCCCAACGCTGACGGATCAGCTTCGCCGCGTATTGGGCACCGGTCATGGGCAAGACCGCGTCCAGCCCGAGATGGGAGATCACCTCGGTAGCCTTGCCTGAATCTATGAATGCGTTCATGTGCAATCCTTGCAGTGATCGGGTTCCATGTTTTGTCTGCGCCATTCTCAGCGCCCCTCAGTAGCCGGTAGTACTAGCTCGGGATGACGTGCCAGGGCTTGCGAGGTCAGTTGCCTGAACAACGTCGAGCGTTCATTCGTGTAATTGGTGACGATGCCGTCCATGCTCTGGTTGAACTGCTCTCGGGTGTAATGCAACTGGCCGTCAAGTTGAGCGAAGGTGAGCGCGCTGCGGATAGCCAATTCGTCGAATTGCTCGCGATGGGTGCTTTCCAGGTATTCGGTCCAGAATTCCTGGACCGAAATCCAGTCGAGCAATTGCGTCGTGTGCTCTGCTGCCAGCACCTTGGCGTAAACCCAATCAAGCGTGGGTGGAATCACGTCGACACTCAGGCGATTGTTCAACTCACGCGGCTGGGCGGGCAGGTTCAGGCGCTCGGCCAGGCCAACGCGAAACGCCAGGCTGATTTCCATCGCCTGTTCGTCCGTCAGCGGGCCGGTGCGTCGGCGCGAAAGGATGTTATTGAGGGCCAGTCGTTCGACTTCCTGCAACCGGAACAAGCCACGCAGCAACAGGGCCAGTTGACCTTCCAGAGCGTCGACTCCAGTTCTGGCGACGGTCATGGCCCGGTAGCACAGCACTCGCACATGCAGGTCGCTGAACAACAGGGACATCCCGTCGGCACTGCTGCGTCCGGTGCTGGCCATGCGAAACAGTACGCGCCGCAAGGCATCATCTTCGGCTGCCGCCGAGACCACGTCCCACACCCGCTGGCGCAACGAGCGATAGACGATCCGGAAATCAGCGGTATAGCGCAATTGCGTCAAGAGTGAAAAAAACGGCGTGCCGTCCGGATACGCCAACAACGAGCTCCACAGAATGCGTTTTTGCACGGCCTCTTGCGCGTTGACGCCGGTCAGCCAGGTCGCGCTCATGCTCATGTCCGCCACGGCGCCAACCAGCGCCGACCATTGCCCTGAAAGCACCATTCCCAGACCGATTTCGGCGGTGAGTTGATAGGCAGCCAGCCGGCGTCTTGTCTCGGCAGTCAACGGATTACCGCCAATATCGGTGCCTCTGTTCAAGCGGCCGGAAGCCGCAAACACGTCTTCCGGGATCTGGCTGATGCGGTTGTTGCGAAGGTCCAGCACTTGCAATTCGGCCAGCCCGGTGGCGCCTTCGGGCCACTGAGTGATGCCCGTATTGCCTAACTCAAGACGCTGAAGCCGGGTCAACCGAGCGACATTGGGGACCAGGCTCAAGGTCGGGTTATTGTTCAGGTTCAGGGTCTTGAGGTGGGTCAATCCAGCCAGTACATCGACCGTAGCGCTGGTCAGCCGAATCTGGTTTTCACTCAGGTTGAGGGTTTCCAGACGCGGCATCTCGCCAATAGCCAGGGAGACTCGTGTCAGGTCGTTGCCGACCAATGAAAGGTGGCGCAGCTGTTTGAAGTTGTGCAAGAAACTGTTCATCCCGGCGCTGACACCGATGCGGTCCATGACCAGCGAGCCGACATGGCTGAAGTCGCCGGTAACGATCGGCAATTCCCCCACATGCAACGGCGGCAGGGACAGCTCATACAGTCGGCCGTCAATGCTGAGTCGGCTGGGAGTTTCTCTGCGCCAGCAACGGATGATTTCCCTGGCGATTCTGGATTTGGCCAGTGTCGATACTTTGATCCGCGGTTCATCCGCCAACTGGTACCAGGAATCACGACGGACCCAGCCCTGCAACACCTCGACGATCTTTATGTATTCGAGCCTGAGGTGCTCCAGTTGCCTGGCTGCGAGTACTTCGATCGGGCCCAACCCTGTCAGAAACAGATCGATCTGCTCCGGCGAATGCGAGGGGTACAGCTCTTTGGCACGATGGATCAATACGGAAGACTTGGTCGGCGACGCCAAGGGTTCAGAGAGATGCACAGTAGAACCGGTGCCCAACAACGGATCCGCCAGGCGCATGGGTGACACGTACCCCGTGCGGCGAAAGGCAATGTTCAAGGCATTGCCGGCCATCTCGCGGCGCTGCAGCGCCAGCGCGTTGATTTTTTCACGCAGTACCAGCGCCCCGGCGTCCCCGTCCACGCCCAATGCCTGGCGACGAAGTGGCGTCAACCCATCCCACAAGGCCTGGAAGTAATGCTCGCGGGTTCGTCCCAACAGGTAGCTACGGATGTCGTAGTTCTCATCAAACACTTGATAGCGATCAGAATGAGCGCTGATCAGCAATTTCTGCGTGGAATCTTCGGCGCCCAGGCTGGCGAATTCTTCGGTGTAGAACGAGTACTCCAACAGTTGAAGATAAATATCGCCCTTCCAGCCCGGCAGATTCTTCATGGTATTGAACACCAACCGGTCGGTATCAACGCCACCGGTCGCGTTCAGGTACAGTCCCTCGTAGGCCCGGCTGATGCGCACCACCTGTTGGAAGCGCCGGGCTTCCTCGGCCAGACGCAAAGGGACCTTGCCGTCATCCAGTTCGGTCCATTCGCTGTCCTCGGCGTAATGCACCAACTCATCGAGCACGCTGATCGGCAAGTCGGAAAATTGATTGCGCAAGGGGCTGGTGCGGCTTTCCTGTACAGGCACACCACGCTGGTAAATCCAGGCAAACAGCTCCAGTCGCTTGTGATCAGCCTGCTCGGCCAGCACTTTCACCAATGCCTCGCTCTGTTCGGTGGGCAGCGTGGATGCCGAGTCCAACAGGCTCTGTTTTTCAGGGGCGCTCAAGCCCGCCAGCAGGGGCGCATAGAACGTCCCTTCCTTGACCTGCGCCTGGGTCAGGCTGACAGTTTTTGTGGTTGTCTTGGCGTCTTCGTGAGCGTATGCCTCCATGGTCCGACCTTCAACATCGACCACCTTGAGCCCTGTCTGCACGGGCCACTTCTTCAGGGTCATCAATAACCGCAATTGTAGATCGGCGTCGGCAAGGGATTCGGCGGTTGCGCCCTGCAATTGCTCGATAAACAGGCTCACGGATTGATCGGTACCAAAGCGGCGAACGGTATCGACCAACAGTGCCGGCGGGTTCATGCGGTCAATCAACGTGCGGCGCAAAATCCGCTCATCGACGGCACTGACCGACAGAATCTGCTGGGCCCTGGCGTCTGGAATATCCTGCTCCGAATAGCCCATTCGCCGAAACAGCTTCAGTCGATCCCACTCTTGTGGCAGTTCGGAATCGTGGCGCCAGGCCCCGGCGTCGTTGGTTTCGAGTTGCGGATAATAAGTTTCCCGGATCGCCGGCCTCTGCACCTCCCACAGACCGCTGTCCGCCTGCTGGCGAACGGCATAGACATGTTTGTCTACGGCCAGGTAGGCCTGATCGTTGATCCAGCGCAGCCCCTTTTGATCGGGCTTGAGCCAGGCCGGCAACGTCATGTCCTGTCGGTAAGGCACCAGGCTCGGCTTCCACAGACGCTCCTCATCACTGGATAAGCTGACCCGGCGCAAGCTTTCGACAAAGCTCGAACCCCTGACTTTCAGGAAGGTGGCTTTCGCTGCCGCTCCGCCCGCGACCAATGCCGCCATGACGATGAGGTTCTCCAGCGTGTCGAAGAAGTAATCCGTGGCCTGTTCCTGCTCCCCGGCGGCCCAGCTCTCGACGCCGTGATAAACCCCAAGCAACAGCTGGACCGCAGCCACCGCCATCAATACCTCACCCACCACCGGAATGAAGGACGCGGCGAACAACGCAATATCGAGTCCCAACTCCTTGTAACCTTCCAGCCGTGCAACACGGGTTTTTTCGTCCTCATCGCCGGTCGGCACTACCAGCTGCCGTGCATCTGCCATCACCCTGACTACGCGCTGGCGGTAAAGCTCGGCGAAAAAATCACCGCCGATCTCGATCGCCGTTACACGAATAAAGCCCGTATGCGATGGAAGCGTCCAGTTTACTGTCGGCCCCAGACGCAGTTTTAGCATCTCCTCAAAGCCGAACCGATCCACCAGGGTAATCAACCCCTTGCAAAACGACGCGAAAGTCTCGGTACGCAATCGATCGCTCAGGCCGAGCTCAAATCGCCTGAAAGTCGGGTATTCCTTCAATGGCTGGTTTGGGTCACCGGGCAAGTACAGCACACAGGGATTGTCGGCGTAGGCGCCATCACTGACTGCTACGATCAGCATGGCGCCGTGCAGTGCATGCTCCATCAGATCCAGGCGTTTGAAGGCGATGGCGTGGGTGTCGAGCTTGATCGACGCCTGGTTTTCCACGAGCTCTCCGAGCATCTGAAAAACCTTCTCGCCAATGTGTTTCTGCATGAGCGCCGTGTGCCGATCAACGTCGAGTTGTCGCCGGGCGTGGGCCGAACATTTATTTCGAATCTCGCCGGTGCTGACATAAGGCTGGAAAACACTGTCGAGGTGCGTCTGGTATTGCTTGCCCAAGTCCAGCTGGCGGCACAGTTGCGCAAACTCATGGGGCTGGATATCCAGCACTTTGTTGGCTCTTCCGTTAATGCGCTTCGGCTGATAGATCACTGACTTTTCATGATAATTACTGGCAAGCGTTTCACTCTCCTCAAAGTTCTCACACGCGGCGACTAACAAATCCCTGTCGATAGGCAACACGAGTTTTTTATTAAGCCCGAGAAAACTTGAAGTGGAGCGAATATGCTGAAAAACAATGCCGTTTATATCCAGGGGCTCGCCCAACTTATCGGACATGGCCTTGGTCAATAATGGAGCACAGAACGTTTCCGGACTTTTCAATCCGGCGATGGCCTTGATGACATCGGCACGAGAGTGATGACTGGCGACGAGGGCAGCGTGCAGGCCTTTGCGCCTTTGCAAGGTATCTTCCAGCAGCCATGCAGGGAGTTTTTTACGCTTGAAGAAATCGAAGAAAACGCCTTGCTCTTCGGGCGTCATATCTTGGGGTGTTGTAGTAACTGGCGTTGAAGACATAGTCAGCGATCCTTGCGACTGAAAAGAGTCATCAGTCTATCGCTCCGTACTTCAATAAAAAGCGCTAATAACCGATTAGAACTTGCATAAACAAATCAACAACTCGAATTTAAACAATACATATGTACCACCTGCCAACTTCATGTTTATGCCGTAAAGCAATCACCCACAAAAAAGCCCGGCCACCGAAGTGGCCGGGCTCATGTAGGTGTTACCAGAAACGTTGTTGGGTCAAACGACTCCACCAGCTCAGCAGCACGCGGTCGATGGAACCGCTGGCGGCGAGGCCGACGCGCTCCTGCAGGCTTTTGCGTTCGGCGTAGTGCAGGTGGTACAGCTCGGCACCCTTGGCGCGTTCGGAGAGGTATTCGTCGCTGGTCTTCAGTTCGTCTACCAGCTGTTTGTCCAGCGCCGCCACACCGAGCCAGACTTCACCGGTGGCCACTTCATTAATGGCCAGTTGTGGGCGATAGCGCGAGACGAAGTTCTTGAACAGCGCGTGGGTGATGTCCAGGTCTTCCTGGAACTTCTCCCGGCCCTTTTCGGTGTTTTCGCCAAACACGGTCAGGGTGCGTTTGTACTCACCAGCGGTCAGCACTTCGAAGTCGATGTCGTGCTTTTTCAGGAGCCGGTTGACGTTCGGCAGCTGCGCCACCACGCCGATCGAACCGAGGATTGCGAACGGCGCGCTGATAATTTTCTCGCCGATGCACGCCATCATGTAGCCGCCGCTGGCGGCGACCTTGTCGATGCACACGGTCAGCGGCACACCGGCGTCGCGGATGCGCGCCAGTTGCGATGACGCCAAACCATAGCTGTGAACCATGCCACCGCCGCTTTCCAGGCGCAGGACCACTTCGTCCTTGGGCGTGGCGAGGGTCAGCAGTGCGGTGATCTCGTGGCGCAGGCTTTCAGTGGCCGACGCCTTGATGTCGCCATCGAAATCCAGCACGAATACCCGGGCCTTGGCTTCGGGTTTCTTCTTGTGTTTCTTCTCGGTTTTGGACTGGGACTTGCGCAGCGCCTTGAGCTGATCCTTGTCGAGCAGGGATTGCTCCAGGCGTTCGCGCAGCCCTTTGTAGAAATCATTGAGTTTGCTGACCTGCAACTGACCGGCCGACTTGCGCCGACCTTTGCTGCGCAATGCCGCGAAACTGGCCAGGACCACCAGAATGGCGATCACCAGTGTCACGGTCTTGGCCAGAAAACTGGCGTACTCGGCAAAAAACTCCACACAGGACTCCTCTAATACTGATGCGCCGCTGAAACACTCGCGCGCGATGGCTCCAGCATACCCATGCCCCGCCTTTGGGGCCAGCCATGAAACCTCTGGAAACAGGCCTGTAACGAGCATTTCAAACAAGCGTATGTTTTTTCATTGACAGCTCACGGTCATCCTCATAACCTCGCCAAACCTTCAACGTACCGGGACGACGCGGACGTGGGCAGCATCTACTTGATTCGACATGGCCAGGCCTCCTTTGGTGCAGACGACTATGACGTCCTGTCGCCGACCGGTGTACGCCAGGCAGAAATCCTCGGCCAGCACCTGGCCGGGCTGGGTGTCAGCTTCGATCGCTGCCTGTCGGGGGACTTGCGCCGCCAGCAACATACGGCCAACAGCGCGCTGGAACAGTACGCCGCCACGGGCTTGCCGGTGCCGACCCTGGAAATCGATTCCGCCTTCAACGAATTCGACGCCGACGCGGTGATCCGCGCCCTGCTCCCGGCCATGCTGGAAGACGAGCCGGAAGCCCTCGATATCCTGCGCAACGCCGCGCAAAACCGCGCCGAGTTCCAGCGCATCTTCGCCCTGATCATCGAGCGCTGGCTGGCCGGCACCTACGACACGCCGGGGCTGGAAAGCTGGCTGGGCTTTGTCGAGCGTGTGCAGGCCGGTCTGCATCGCATCCTGGAACAGGCCGACAACACCCAGAAAATCGCCGTGTTCACTTCCGGCGGCACCATCACCGCCCTGCTCCACCTCATTACGCAAATGCCTGCGCGGCAGGCCTTTGAACTCAACTGGCAAATCGTCAACACCTCGCTCAACCAACTGAAGTTTCGTGGTCGCGAGGTGGCTCTGGCTTCCTTCAACAGTCATGCACACCTGCAACTGCTGAAGGCCCCGGAACTCATCACGTTTCGCTGAGTCCGGACTATTGTGACCCTGGCTGTAATCCCCAGCACTTATTAACCAACAAAGGATCGAACCATGACCTCCGTAGCTGATGCCGTACAAGCAATGAAAGCCAAGTTCAACCCAGCCGCCGCTGCCGGTCTGGACCTGGTATTCGGTTTCCGCATCGACGACACCAAGAACTTCTCGCTGATCGTCAAAGACAGCACCTGCGAGCTCAAAGAAGGCGAAAACCCGGACGCCCAGGTCACTCTGGTGATGGACGGCGAAACCCTGGAAGGCATCGTCGACGGTTCGACCGACGGCATGCAGGCGTTCATGGGCGGCAAACTGCGCGCTGAAGGCGACATGATGCTGGCGATGAAACTGTCCGAGCTGTTCCCTTCGTAAGATGACGGCTCCCTGCTTCGGGGAGCCTCTCTGGCTGCACACGAATCCCGTCTATATGGCGGGATTTGTCGTTTGTGGGCTCAACGCGTGCCGGCATCGTCCATGTCTTCGAAGATTTTGGTGTGCTCTTCTTCCAGCGCATCGACGCTGTTGACCTCGGTCACATCACCGTCATAACGCAGTTCACCTTCATCGCCTTCGAGCCTGAGGCTGATGACAAACCTGCGATAACTCACTTGCAGATACAGGTTGTAAAGATCAGCCGGCTTATCCGGGGCCAGGAAAACGCTGGATTCGTAGCGCACACGTCGAGTCAGCACCGGCCATGTATCCCAGATCTGCTGAGTATTCACTTCAGGCTGAACATCTTTCAGCGCCTCAAGGGTTTCCTGAACCAGGAATACGTTGTCCTTGGCCTTGAAAACAAACGGCTCCCTGCGCGTCATGATGTACGGATTGACCCCGCCGTCGAGTTCCTGCGGCACGTACATGCCACTTCGAAACCATTTCGTCGCATCGAACCTGGGCCCAACAGGACCTGCCTCGCGAGACGTCATCATCACCTGGTCAGGAAGACTGCTGCTCTGCCCGGCGTAGAGGTAAGTCGCGCCCAGACCGACGGCAATCAGTGCCGCTATCAAGATACCTTTCGGCTTACTGAGTTTATTCATCGTCTACATCCTTGTGTGAGCGGGCGGGGAATCTAACCGATCTGCCCTAGAGTTAAAACAGGCCGGCCATGGATTTGCCGTCTATATTCCTTCTGGCCGCATGCGTCAGACATCGGCTGTTCAATCCCTGTTTTTTTATGAAGAACTGAGCGGAGAAGACTGCCATGAGCCCACCTGACGAGCACGACGGATTCAACCGCCGCCGCGTACTGCAAGGCCTTTCGGCAGGCGCCGTCGGTGCCTGGGTCAGCCCACTTTTCGCAGGGAGTAAAACCATGCCCGATGCCCCGGCCGATCTGATTCTGTACAACGGACGCTTGCACACCGTTGACCGCAAGAAACCGCAAGCCAGCGCGGTGGCGATCAAGGACGGACGCTTTGTGGTGGTGGGCAGCGACGCCCAGGCCATGGCCCTGCAAGGCCCCGGCACGCAGATCATCGACCTGCACGGGCGCACGGTGATCCCTGGCCTTAACGACTCGCACCTGCACCTGATTCGCGGGGGCCTGAATTACAACCTCGAACTGCGCTGGGAAGGCGTGCCGTCACTGGTCGATGCGTTGCGCATGCTCAAGGACCAGGCGGACCGCACACCCACGCCGCAATGGGTACGGGTGGTCGGTGGCTGGAACGAATTCCAGTTCGCCGAAAAACGCCTGCCCACGATTGAAGAACTGAACAAGGCTGCGCCGGATACGCCGGTGTTCGTGCTGCACCTCTACGACCGCGCCCTGCTCAACCGCGCCGCGCTGAAAGTGGTCGGCTACACCCGCGACACACCGAACCCGCCGGGTGGCGAGATTGTTCGCGACGCGAATGGCGACCCGACCGGCATGCTGATCGCGCGCCCGAACGCGATGATCCTCTATTCGACCCTGGCCAAGGGACCGAAGCTGCCGCTGGAGTATCAGGTCAACTCGACCCGCCAGTTCATGCGCGAACTCAATCGCCTCGGCCTGACCAGCGCCATCGATGCCGGTGGCGGCTATCAGAACTACCCGGACGATTATCAAGTCATCCAGCAACTGGCCAAAGACCAACAACTCACGGTGCGCATCGCCTACAACCTGTTCACCCAGAAACCCAAGGAAGAACTGACCGACTTCAAGAACTGGACCAGCGCCTCCCACTATGGCCAGGGCGACGACTTCCTGCGGCACAACGGTGCCGGGGAAATGCTGGTGTTTTCGGCGGCGGATTTCGAAGACTTCCTCGAACCGCGCCCCGACTTGCCGCAAACCATGGAGCAGGAACTGGAACCGGTGGTCCGTCACCTCGTCGAGCAGCGCTGGCCATTCCGCCTGCACGCCACGTACAACGAATCGATCAGCCGCATGCTCGACGTGTTCGAGAAGGTCAACCGCGACATTCCGTTCAATGGCTTGCCATGGTTTTTTGATCATGCCGAAACCATCACGCCGCAGAATATCGAACGAGTCAAAGCCTTGGGCGGCGGCATTGCGATTCAGGATCGCATGGCGTTCCAGGGTGAATACTTCGTCGACCGCTACGGCGCCAAAGCCGCCGAACACACACCGCCGATCGCGCGCATGTTGGCCGAAGGCATCCCGGTCGGCGCCGGCACCGACGCCACGCGCGTGTCCAGTTATAACCCCTGGACCTCGATGTACTGGCTGGTCAGCGGTCGCACCGTTGGCGGCCTGGAGTTGTATCCGCAAGGCTTGAGCCGCGACACCGCGCTGGAATTGTTCACCCACGGCAGCGCCTGGTTCTCGTCCGAGCAAGGCAAAAAAGGTCAGATCAAGGTCGGGCAACTGGCGGATTTGATTGCGCTGTCGGCGGACTACTTTCACATCGAGGACGAAGCGATCAAGTGGATCGAATCGGTGCTGACCATCGTCGATGGCAAGATCGTCTACGGCAACGCCGAATTTGAAAAACTCTCACCGCCGCCGATCCCGGTAGTGCCCGAGTGGTCACCGGTCGCCAAGGTGCCGGGGCACTGGCAACCGTTGGCGCCGCTGACCGCGCAGGTTCACCAGTGCGTCGGCGCGTGTGCGGTGCATGCCCATAGCCACCAACGGGCGCGAATGTCGTCGGCGCCGGTCAGTGACTTCCAGGGGTTCTGGGGCGCGTTTGGCTGTTCCTGTTTCGCGTTCTAACCACCGATTTCACGAACACTGACAACCCCCTGTGGGAGCGAGCTTGCTCGCGAAGGCAATATCACATTCAACATTGATGTTGACTGGTACTGCGCCTTCGCGAGCAAGCTTCGCTCCTACAGTTTGACGGTGTTGTTCTGTCAATGCTTGATCCCGGTCAGCTCTCGACCTGTCCGTAGTGACTACCATCGCGCTTCCATCGAAAGCCAGGGACGGCTCATTGGGAGCCGCGGCTGCACACGCTCAAGGAAGAGGCACTCATGCGTTCACTCAAGATCATTCTGCTGTCATCCGCCTTCAACGGCCTGACCCAACGGGCCTGGCTGGAGTTGCGCGAGGCCGGGCACTCACCCAGCGTGGTGCTGTTTACCGACGAAGACGCGGTGCTTGAACAAATCGAATACTGCGGCGCCGACCTGGTGATCTGCCCGTTCCTCAAGGACCGGGTGCCGCAACAGCTGTGGAGCAACACCCGGCGCCCGGTGGTGATCATCCATCCGGGCATCGTCGGTGATCGCGGCGCCAGCGCGCTGGACTGGGCGATCACCCATGAGCGCGAGCGCTGGGGCGTCACCGCGTTGCAAGCGGTGGAGGAAATGGACGCCGGGCCGGTCTGGGCCACGTGCGAATTCAACCTGCCCCAGGGCCTGCGCAAATCCGAGCTGTACAACGGGCGGGTCAGCGATGCGGCGATCCGTTGCATCCGCGAAGTCGTGGAAAAATTCGCCGCCGGTTTCGTACCGGTGCCGGTGGATTACAGCCAGCACCAAGTGTTGGGCCGCTTGCAGCCGAACATGAAACAGGCCGACCGCACCTTCAGCTGGCACGACTGCTCACGCTTTATCAAACGCAGCATCGACGCGGCCGACGGTCAGCCTGGTGTGTTGGCCAGCCTGGCGGGCGGTCAGTACTACGTGTATGACGCTCATCTGGACTCACGCAGCGGTACGCCGGGGGAAATTCTGGCAGTGCATGACGATGCGGTGCTGGTGGCGACCGGTGATCACAGCGTGTGGATCGGATCGTTGCGGCGCAAACCGTTGCCCGGCGAAGAGACTTTCAAGCGCCCGGCCCGGCATGTACTCGCGCAGCAGTTGCGCGACGTGCCGACCCTCGATTGGTCAATCACCTCAAACCCGTTCAACACCGAAGCCTATCAACCGATCCGTTATCGCGAGTCCGGGCAGGTCGGCGAGTTGACCTTCGAGTTCTACAACGGCGCCATGAGTACCGAGCAATGCCAGCGGTTGGTGGACGCACTACGCTGGGCCAAGGCGCGGAACACCAAGGTGCTGCTGATCAAGGGTGGACGCGGCAGTTTTTCCAATGGCGTGCACCTGAATGTGATTCAAGCCGCCGAAGTGCCGGGGCTGGAAGCCTGGGCGAATATTCAGGCGATCGATGATGTCTGCGAGGAACTGCTGACCGCCCGACAATTGGTGATCAGCGGAGTGACCGGCAGTGCCGGGGCCGGCGGTGTCATGCTGGCGCTGGCCGCCGACATCGTCTTCGCCCGCGCCGAAATCGTGCTCAACCCGCACTACAAAACCATGGGCCTGTACGGCTCCGAATACTGGACCTACAGCCTGCCTCGCGCTGTGGGCCAGGCCATGGCGGAGAAACTCACGGAAGACTGCCTGCCGGTCAGCGCGTCCCAGGCGTTGCAACTGGGCATGGTCCAGGAGATTGGTCCGCGTTGCCCGGATGAGTTTGGCTTGTGGTTGTTGCAACGGGCCAATGGTGCGTTGAGTGATCCGGCGTATGCGGCGATTCGCGAGCGCAAGGGGCGTAGCGATACGCAGTTGATGCAGCATTGCCGGAATGCGGAACTGGAGGAGATGCATCTGGACATGGTGCAGAACCGCAAGCAGTTTGCCGAGAAGTGCCGCAATTTTGTGTTGAAGCGCAAGGCGTGTGGGACGCCTGAGCGGTTGGTGGCCGACTGGGCTCGGGTTCAGGAAGTTGATTTGGCAGGGTGATTTTCGCTGCCCTTTAGGACCTCTTCGCGAGCAGGCTCGCTCCCACAGGGGATTTGTATTCACCGCAAATTCAATGTGGGAGCGAGCCTGCTCGCGAAGAACGATAACGCGGTCTCAAGGTTGCAACAAAAGCGCCACTAAAGCCGTCCACCCAGTCTGATGACTGGCCCCCAACCCGCGCCCGGTCTCGCCATGAAAGTACTCATGGAACAGCACCAGATCGCGGCTCGCCGGGTCAGCCTGCAACTGCGCATAGCCAACCATCGACGGCCGATTACCCTCTTCATCCCGCAAAAACAGCTTGGTCAGCCGCAGGCTCAAGCTGTCCGCGACCTCTTCCAGCGAAGCCAGAAACCCCGAGCCCGTCGGGTACTCCACCGAGAAGTTCTGATCGTAGTAACGGTGAAACTCGCGCAAGGATTCGATCAGCATGTAGTTGATCGGCATCCACACCGGCCCGCGCCAGTTGGAGTTGCCGCCGTACAGCCGCGACTCGGACTCCGCGGGTTCGTAATGGGCGCACAGGCTGTCGCCGTTGATGCGGATGCCGAAAGGTTGTTCGGCGAAGGCCTTGGACAAGGAGCGAATGCCGAACGGCGAGAGAAACTCACCCTCGTCGAGCATGCGCTTGAGCAAATCCTTGGTGCGTTCGCCCCGCAGCAGCGCCAGCAACATGCGATTGCCTTCACCGGGCTCGGTCCAGCGCGACACCAGGCTGGCCAGATCCGGGCGATGGCGCATAAACCCGAGCAATCGCTCGCGCAAACCAGGCAGGCCTTCGTGTTCGTGCTGCTCCAACACCTGCACCGCAAACAGCGGCATCAGGCCGACAATCGAGCGCAAACGCAGCGGCTCGTTAACCCCGTCGGGACGGTGCAACACGTCATAGAAAAACTGATCCTGCTCGTCCCACAAGCCTTCGGCGTCGGAGTCGATTTTATTGATCGCCCCCGCGATGTAGAGGAAGTGTTCGAAGAACTTCACCGCGATGTCGACGTACACGCTGTTGCGCTTGGCCAGTTCCAGGGCGATGCGCATCAGGTCCAGGGCATACGCCGCAACCCACGCCGTGCCGTCGGCCTGATCGAGTTGATAACCGGGCGGCAACATCGCCGAGCGGTCGAACAAGGCAATGTTGTCCAGCCCCAGAAAACCGCCCTGGAACAGGTTGCGACCCTCGGCGTCCTTGCGGTTGACCCACCACGAAAAATTCAACAGCAGTTTGTGGAAGATCCGTTCGAGGAAGTCCATGTCCCCTGCCCCGGTCAACGCTTTGTCTTGCTGATACACCCGCCAACAGGCCCATGCATGCACCGGCGGGTTGGCATCGTCGAAGCGCCATTCGTAGGCCGGCAACTGACCGTTGGGATGCATGAAACGGTCTTTGACCAGCAGCAACAATTGATGCTTGGCGAAGCCCGGATCGATCAGCGCAAACGCCACCGCTTGAAAGCCCAGATCCCACGAGGCGTACCACGGGTACTCCCAGGTGTCGGGCATCGAGACGATGTCGAAATTCGACAGGTGCCGCCAATGCGTATTGCGAATGTGCATGCGCTCGGGCGGCGGCGCGGGTTGCGCCGGATCGCCGTCGAGCCACTGATTGACGTCGAAATAGTAGAGCTGTTTCGACCAGAGCAACCCGGCCAGGGCCTGGCGCTGCACATTCCGTGCATCGGCGTCTTTGATCTCGGTTTGCAGCGCGGCGTAGAAACCATCGGCTTCGGCCCGGCGTTGCTCGAACAAGGTTCGGGCGTTGACTTGCGGGGAACCGGCCGGGGCAAAGCGCAGGAACACGCTGCGGGTCTGGCCGGGGTCGAAGGTCAGCACGAAATGCGCGGCGACCTTGGTGCCGCTGTCATGCCGCACCGCGTCGGTGGCGCCATCGACAATAAAATCGTTGATCCCATCCTTGAACGGCCCCTGCGCCGACACACCGTCGAGCTTGGGGAAGTTGCTCTGGTTTTCGCAGAACAGCCATTCGCAATCGGCCTCGCCCCAGGCAGTGGCTTGTCGGTCAGTCAGTTGCGGATGACGGGCCAGGACCTGATGGCCGTCGAGGCTCAGGCTCGGTTTTTCGCCATTGGCAATCCAGCTCCAGGTGTTGCGCGCCCACAGGTGCGGCAAAACGTGCAGGCGCGCGGATTGATCGGCGCGGTTGTGCACGGTGACGCGCATGAAGATGTCGTCGACGGTGTGCTTGGCATATTCCACGGTCACGTCGAAATAGCGATTGTCGTCGAACACTCCGGTGTCGAGGATTTCGTATTCGGTATCGGCCAGTCCACGGCGGGCGTTTTCGGTGACCAGGTCAGCGTAAGGGAATTCGGCCTGCGGGTATTTGTAGAGCATGCGCATGTAGGCATGGCTCGGTACGCCATCGACGTAGAAATACAGTTCCTTGACGTCTTCGCCGTGATTGCCTTCGCTGTTGTTCAGGCCGAACAGGCGCTCCTTGAGAATCGGGTCGCGCTCGTTCCACACACCCAGGCCCAGGCACCAGTGCTGGGCCTTGTCGGAGAACCCGGCGAGGCCATCCTCGCCCCAGCGATAGGCACGGCTGCGCGCGTGGTAGTGGGGAAAATAGCGCCAGGCGTCGCCGTCGCGGCTGTAATCCTCGCGCACCGTGCCCCACTGCCGTTCGCTCAAGTAAGGCCCCCACTCACGCCAGTCCTGGGCCTCGCTGCCGGCCAAGCGCTGACCTTCAGGGGTGTCGAGGATGTTCGCTGCGGGTTTTGCCGGCATGGGGTGGTCCGTTGGGGCGGGAGACGGTTGCAGTGTAGTGCGCATGGCTTGGGCGGAATGTGAAAACTCTGACACCTTTGAAGCGACCGCAAATCGCCCATAGCAGCTGTCGAGCACCGCGAGGCAGCGTTCGGCTGCGAAGCAGTCGTAAAACAACCAACCCGCAGAATCAGACAATTCGAGATAGCCGGATCACGACGGCTTCGCCGCCGAACGCTGCCTCGCGGTGCTCGACAGCTGCTACAAAGGCAAGCTTGGAGATAGGCGTAGGCCATGGCTGCTCTTACAATGCGGGCACCTCTCTCTTCGGCCACCCCATGGACATCGACCTCGCCCGCACCTTCCTGGAAATCGTCCGCCACGGCAGCCTCGCCGCCGCTGCGGAAAAACTCCACGTGACCCAGACCGCGATCACCGCACGGGTGCAGAAACTCGAAAGTCAGTTGGGCAGCACGTTGTTCGTGCGCAACCGCGCCGGCGCGCGCCTGACGCCGAACGGCGAGGCCTTTGTGGTTTACGCCAATCAACTGGTGCAAACCTGGGAAGCCGCCCGCCGCGACTTGCCGTTACCTGAAGGCTATCGCGACGTGTTGCACATTGGCGGCGAAGTCAGTTTGTGCAATCCACTGATGCTCAGTTGGGCCGCCGAGCTGCGGGAGAAAATCCCCAGCCACGCCCTGCGCATGGAAATCCGCGACGGCGAAAACCTGCTGCGCCAACTGGAGCTAGGCGTGCTCGACGCCGCGTTGGTCTACCAGCCCGAATACTGGCCGCGCTTGCAAGTCGAGCAGGTGCTGGAAGAAAAACTGATCCTTGTGCAACTGGCCGGCCAACCCGATCCGTACGTGTACATCGACTGGGGCCCGGACTTCCGCCGTCAGCACGACGCGGCCCTGCCGGAAAAAGCCAAGGCTGCCTTGAGTTTCAACCTTGGGCCACTGGCGTTGCAGTACCTGCTGGAGCACGGCGGCAGCGGTTATTTCCGCACTCGGGTAGTCCAGAGTTATCTGGAAAGCGGCGTGCTCGAAGCCGTGCCCAAGGCCCCGGAATTCAGTTACCCGACTTATCTGGTTTACTCCCGGGACCGGGATTCAGCAACGCTGCAACAGGCGTTCGACCTGCTGCGCGAAGTGATCAAGACCGACGATGACTGGTCCCAGCGCTGGAACCCGCTGAGCTAAGCACATCCAGAAGCCGCTTTTGCACCGGAGCATGGCGCTTGTGCCCTAAATGTTCGTCGAGCCGGATCGGCGGGATCGGCTAATCTGCTGTGATAACAATAATCACAGGTGATTGCAGTGAGGCAGACCACCCAGGCATTTCGCACCCGTTACCGCGCCGACATTCATAGGCTCTACAACCCATGGCTGCACGGCTCGTTTGTGCTGCTGTTCGGCATCGTCGCCATCGGCGGCTTTTGGCACACGGTGCAGCAAGTGCAGCCGCTGGAATGGCTGGCGGTGCCGCTGACGCTGCTGTTCTTCAACTTCGGCGTATATGTGGTGCATCGGCATCTCGGGCATCACAAGAAAAGTTTCGCGCGGATGTTTTACGCCCGGCATGCCGGCGACCATCACAGCTTTTTCGCGCCCGGCCACATGACCTACGACAGCGCCCGGGACTGGCGAGTGATTCTGTTCCCGGCGTGGCTGATTGTGTTGCACACAGTAGTGATTACCCTGCCTCTCTGGTGGCTGTTTTCCCAAGTCAACGCCAACGTCGCCGGACTGTTCGGCGGCTGCATGGTCCTGGGTTACCTGACCTATGAAGTGTTCCATGCCTGTGAACACCTGCCGCCGCGCAACCCGATTACACGGCTGCCGTGGATCCGCCAGATGCGCCGCCTGCATGAACTGCATCACCGCCGCGAGCTGATGCAGGAGCGCAACTTCAACATCGTATTTCCGCTGATGGACTACCTGTTCGGCACCCTCTATTGGGAACCGGAGCAAGCCAACCCGCACCCGACGAGAACGCCCATGACCCGCATGCAACATCAGATCGAGATTGCCGGTAACCCGATTGCCGTGCTCGCCTACGCCAGCACCGTGACCCGCTGGCCGGAGTGGCATCCGTCGTCGCTCAAGGTCGATGGCCAGGCTGGCCCGTTGCATGCCGGGTCGCGGTTTGAGGAGGACATTCGCGCCGGCGGGCGTGACGGGCACTTGAGTTGGGAGGTCGAGGAATATCTACCGGGGCGGCGCTGGAGCGCCCAGGCGCGCGGCGATCATGGGTTGTCGCTGGTGGTGACTTACGAATGCGAGGCCTTCGGCGGCGGCACGCGGTTTGTTCGGACCCTGGATTATCAGTTCAGCGGCTTGGGCATGCGCATCGCCAATCAACTGCTGCTCAAACGGCGCATCGAACATGAATCGGCAGCATCGATGCTGGCGCTGCGCGAGATGGCGCAAAAGCACTTGACCCCCGCAGGAGTGAGCGCGTGAGAGCAGTCTTCAAGGTTCTGTTACTGCTGATCATCGTCTTTATTGCCTATTTGCTGTTGATGCCGAACAAGGTGCAGCCGGTGGCCTGGACACCGCCGCCGGCACCGTCCCTGACCAGCGGCGTGTATGCCGAGAATCAACGGCTCAAGGACGTGGCGCGCATCGGATCTTCGGACATCGACGGGCCCGAGGCGCTGCTGCTGGAAAACGGTGAATTGCTCACCGGCCTGCATGACGGCCGGGTGATTCGCAGCAGTCTCGACGGCAGCGTCAGGACCGTGCTGACCGATACGGGTGGCCGGCCTTTGGGGCTGGCCCGGCATCCCAACGGTTTGCTGGTGATCGCAGACGGGGTCAAGGGTTTGCTGTCCCTCGATGCTCAGGGTCGGGTGATTCCATTGACCACGGAGGCGAATGGCGTGCCGTTCGGTTTTACCGATGACGTGGTGATCGACAAGCCCGGGCACTACGCCTACTTCAGCGATGCGTCGAGTCGTTGGGGTTACGGCAAGGATGGCGAGGCGATCATCGAGCACGGTGGCGACGGTCGTTTGCTGCGCTATGACTTCCAGACCGGCAAGACTGCTCTGCTGATGGACAAACTGGAGTTCGCCAACGGCGTGACCCTCGGGCCGGACGATGCGTTTGTGCTGGTCAATGAAACCGGCGCCTATCGCATCAGCCGTTATTGGCTGACCGGGCCGAAAGCCGGGACGCATGATGTGTTCATCGACAACTTGCCGGGGCTGCCGGACAACCTGGCGTTCAATGGCCGAGACCGTTTCTGGGTGGCGCTGTATGCACCGCGCAACAAACTGCTGGATGCCACGGCGCAACATCCGTTCGTACGCAAAATGATTGTGCGGGCGCTGATGATCTTGCCTAAACCCGTAGAGAGACGAGCGTTCGCGCTGGGACTGGATCTGGATGGCAAGGTGATTGCCAATCTGCAGGATGCCGGCAGCGGCAACTACTCGCCGATCACCACCGTGCGCGAGTATGGGGAGTGGTTGTACTTTGGATCATTGAAAGAACAGCACATGGTGCGATTGCCACTCACCGAAGCCCTGCAATAACAAATCACCCTGTAGGAGCGAAGCTTGCTCGCGAAATCTGTGTGTCATTCAACATCAATATTGCCTGACACGGCCTCTTCGCGAGCAAGCTTCGCTCCTACGGGGATATGGGCTTTATCGAGAACCTGCGGCGAACATAAATCAAATGTGGGAGCGGGCTTGCTCGCGAAGGCGGCAGGTCAGTCAAAGCAAATGTTGACTGACACACCACTTTCGCGAGCAAGCCCGCTCCCACAGGGGGATTTAGGTGTTTGGGCTGTCGGGGTTTGCAGGTTTTACGTCGTCTTCCGGTAGCTCATTGATACCCGGCTTGGTCTTCGGACGCTCGGTAATGTGCTGCGGGCTCAACGGTTCAGGACGCGTTGGAATCGGGTCATATCCGCCCTGCTCTTCGCTTGGGAATTTGGGACTTGTCATGGAAGGCACCTCTCAGCGAGTCATGGGTTGTTGAGACTCTGTACGTTCGAGGTGCCGGTTTATATCGCCGTTCCAATTATTCAGTCACCGGTCGTCGGTGACTCAGGACGACGCCTGGAGTTGTTTGACGATCTTGTCCTTGACCAGCAGTCGCTGTTCCTTGAGCTTTTTCAGGGTGTCGTCGCTGGGCGCATCCGTTTTGGCGGTCTCAGCCTTGACCACCTCGGCGTCCGCTTGTGAATACTTGTTGATCAGTGAATCCAGTAATGGATCCTTGGTGCGTTTTTGCTGGATGACTTCCTTGGAAACTTTCAAGTCCTGATAAAGATCGTGTGGCACCGGCATGGAACACCTCCGTTTGTTGATCGGCAGCAAACGCGATCAATTGCGTTCACCAACTATCAGAATGGCCTCGGTTACCCGGTTCTGTCGACCTCCTGTCAGACCAGCGGTGTCCGTTCGTCGTCGTTTTGCAATTGCGATCAAACCTTTCGTCGAGCGCCGGCCTCCATTGAATAACGATCACCTCGATCGCTTATAAAACACGTGTGGAGAATAACCAATGGACGGATTTACCCTGCGCCACCTCGCCCTGGCCGTAGCCTTGAGCACCAGCATGGGCAGCGCTTTCGCCGCCACTTCCAATGACTTTGTCGATAACGCGGCGGCTGGCGGCATCGCAGAGGTCGAAACCAGCAAACTGGCCCTGGAAAAAAGCGCATCGGCAGACATCAAATCCTTCGCCAACATGATGATCACCGATCACACCAAGGCAAACGAAGAGTTGGCAGCCCTGGCGAAAAAGCATGACATCGAGGTGCCGGACAGCACGACGATTGTGAATCAGGCCAAGGCAAAAATCCTTGATCTGCGCGATGAATCGTTCGATGCGGCCTATGCCAACAATCAGGTCAAGGCCCACGAAGACACCATCGCTCTGTTCAAGAAAGAAGCCGACACCGTGACCGACGACAAAAAACCCGGCGCCACCGAGCTGAAAGGCTTTGCGCAGAAAATGCTGCCGGCGCTGCAAAAGCACCTGGAAGCAGCGAAAGAACTGCAGGCGAAGCACCCAAGCAAGTAATCAGCGCAATCCTCTGTAGGAGCGAAGCTTGCTCGCGAAAGCGGTTTTTCTGGAAACATTGATGTTGAATGTACCGTCGCCTTCGCGAGCAAGCTTCGCTCCTACAGCTGTTTTAGGTACTAACCCCCATCTGTATCAATATCTGCATCCGTTTCATCGCTGGGCTTCGGCCGGTCAGGATGCGGTTTAAAACCGGGGCTGAACTCGTTGTCGTTGTCGGTGTGGACATTTTTCTGGTCGACGGCGTTGTTGGCGCTGTCCGGTTCAGGGGTGTTGCTGTCGCCATCTCCCGGTGTCTTCGGGTCGATGGCCGGGTCATTGCGATTGATCGCCTGATCCTGCTGCTGGCTCATTGAATCGTCTTTCATAAGCACCTCGTTCGTCACTACTCAAGCGCGGCTGAAACAGCCGGGCCTTGAAGATTCGAAGCCTTCCCCGGCGCAACGTTCCATCGCATGAACACGCGATCCTTGTAGGAGCGAGGCTTGCCCGCGAAAGCGCCCTTGAGATCGCCATCGCGGGCAAGCCTCGCTCCTACAAAAGGCCTCGGGATCAAGATCAAAAGATCGCAGCCTTCGGCAGCGCCTACTAGAGTTGTGGCCAAGGATGAAAAATCCTTCCGTTAGCGAACAACTATTTCGCACGGCAAATGTCACTGATGTGCGTCGATCAATTTTGGGGATTCGGCGCAACACTTTTGGGAGTCAAAACATGGCGGCACTGCAACGCAACACACTCGAAGCGATCAAAAACAACCAGACGCAACTGCTCGTCAATTGGACGAACAGCCTCGAGGCCAGTGGTGCCACGCGCAACATCAAGGAACTCGACCTCAAGCAACAGACGTCGGATTTCCTGCACCTGATCATTTCCGGGCTGGAACAGGGCAATAGCCAAAACGTCGCCGCCCCGGGCTGGGACGAGATTCGTCAGTTCCTCGAAAAACTGTCCCAAAGCCGCGCCCAGCTCGGCCAGGACTCGCAACAGACCGCCAGTTTCATCTTCGCCCTCAAAGGCCCACTGTTTACCCTGCTGCAGGCGCACTACCGCGACGACCCTGCGCAACTGGCCGAACAACTCTGGGAAATCTCCGAGCTGCTCGATTCCTTGGGCATGCACACCATCCGCACCTTCCAGAAGTCCCGCGAAGCGGTGATCAAGCGCCAGCAGGAAGAATTGCTGGAACTGTCGACCCCGGTGGTCAAGCTTTGGGATGGCGTGCTGGCGCTGCCGATGATCGGCACCCTCGACTCGCAACGCACTCAGGTGGTGATGGAATCGCTGCTGCAACGAATCGTCGACACCGGTTCGGAAATCGCCATCATCGACATCACCGGCGTGCCGACTGTCGATACCCTGGTGGCGCAACACTTGCTCAAAACTGTAACGGCGATCCGCCTGATGGGCGCCGATTGCATCATCAGCGGCGTACGTCCGCAGATCGCCCAAACCATCGTGCACCTGGGCCTGGACCTGCAAGGCGTGGTCACCAAGGCTAACCTGGCCGATGCCCTGAAACTGGCCCTGACCCGGTTGGGACTGACCGTCAACAAGGCGGTATAAGCCGATGGAGCGTATTCCGATTCTGAAAATGGGCGACTTCCTGCTGGTGACCATCCAGGTCGACATGCATGACCAACTCGCCCTTACGTTGCAAGACGACCTGTCCGAGCGCATCAGCAATACCTCCGCCCGAGGTGTGCTGATCGATATCTCGGCGCTGGACATGGTCGATTCGTTTATTGGCCGGATGATCGGGACCATCTCCGGCCTGTCGAGCATCATGGATGCCCAGACTGTATTGGTCGGCATGCAGCCGGCCGTGGCGATTACCCTGGTCGAACTGGGCCTGACGCTGCCCGGCGTCAGCACGGCGTTGAACGTCGAGCGTGGGATGAAATTGCTGCAGGACCGAGTACGCGAACAATGACCGTGCGCAGCAGCGGCAGCCAACCGATCCAAATCGAACAGGACGTGGTGCTGGCCCGCCAGACCGCGCGCAAACTGGCGCAGGAATGCGGCATGCGCCTGATCGACCTGACCAAACTGGTGACCGCCGTCAGCGAGCTGGCGCGCAACACCATGGTCTACGGCGGTGGCGGCGACATGGACTGGCAGATCCTTGATGAGAACGCCCGTACCGGCCTGCGCCTGGTTTTCCGCGATGAAGGACCAGGCATTCCCGACATCAAACTGGCGATGACCGACGGCTGGACCTCCGGCAGCGGGCTGGGCCTGGGGCTGACCGGGGCCAAGCGCCTGGTGGAAGAGTTCGAACTGGAAACCGAGCCTGGCAAAGGCACTCGCATAACGATTACCCGATGGACATGAATATTGGCGGCAGCCTGACGCTCGTCTTGCCGATCGAGGACAGCAGCCAGATCGGCCATGCCCGGCGCACCGCGCAACAACTGGCGGAGAAACACGGCTTCGACGCCACCGATGCTGGCCGCGTGGCGCTGGTGGTGACGGAATTGGCGAGCAATGTGCTCAAGCACGCTAAACACGGTGAATTGCATATCAGGAGTTTGCCGCGCCCGACAGGCGCCGGGGTTGAAATCCTTGCGGTGGATCGCGCCGGCGGCTTTGATTTGCAGGCGTGCCTGGCCGATGGCTTTTCGACCCGAGGCACACAAGGCATCGGGCTCGGCGCGGTGTCGCGCCAGACCGAAGTGTTCGATGTGTATGCCGATCACCGTGGCGCGGTGCTGCTGACACGCTTGTACCCGCGCAGCGACAAGGCACCGGATCGACGGATCGGCATCAGCCAGCATTCGTTGCATCACGACCCGGCATGCGGCGATGTCTGGCACCTGGCATTCGACGGGGTTTGCATCAGCGCCCTGATCATCGACGGCCTCGGTCATGGCGAAGAAGCCGAACGCGCCGCCCGCGCCGGTGAGAAAGTCTTCGCCCTGGCGCCGTTCGCTTCACCGACGCTGTTGCTTGAGGACATGCATCACGCCATGATCGGCACCCGAGGCGGCGCGGCGGCCTTCGCGCAATTCGATGGCGATGCCTTGAAGTTCGTCGGCATCGGCAACATTGGCGCCAGCCTGATCGGCCCGGACAAAACCCGGGGCCTGGCCTCCCACCCCGGCATCGTCGGTGGCCAATACCGGCGCGCGCAACCCTTTGACTATGCTCAAGTGAACGGACACCTATTGATCATGTACAGCGACGGCCTGCAGTCCCGTTGGAACCTGCAAGACTACCCCGGCCTGGTGCACCGTCATCCCGCCGTGATTGCCGCCGTGCTGCACCGCGATTTCTGTCGCGGGCGGGACGATGTAACGGTATTGGTCGTTGCCCTGGAGGCCGCCCATGGCTGAGTCACCCAACCTGACGCCCGACGAACAAACGATGCTGATCGCGCAATTGCAGAGTGAAGCCACTGCGTTGCGCGACGAACTCGATGAAACCAACCAGGGCGTATTGGCGTTGTACGCCGAACTCGACGAACAAGCCGAGCAATTGCGCCAGGCCTCCGACCTGAAAAGCCGTTTCCTGTCGTACATGAGCCATGAGTTTCGCACGCCACTGGGCTCGATCCTGAGCATTACCGGCCTGTTGACCGATGAACTCGACGGCCCGTTGAGCCCCGAACAACACAAACAAGTGGCGTTTGTCAGCGGGGCTGCGCGGGAATTGAGCGACATGGTCGACGACCTGCTGGATCTGGCGAAGATCGAGGCCGGGCGTATCAGCATTTCCCCGGCCTGGTTCGACATGCTCGACCTGTTCGCCGCCCTGCGCGGCATGTTCCGGCCGATTGTCGATGGCAGCGCCGTGGACCTGATCTTCGAAGAACCGGTCGGCCTGCCACGGCTGTACACCGACGACAAGAAACTCGCGCAGATCCTGCGTAACTTCATTTCCAACTCGCTGAAGTTCACCACCCGTGGTGAAGTGCGGGTTTCGGCGCGCCTGGAGAATGCTGATCACGTGCGTTTCGCCGTCAGTGACACAGGAATAGGTATCGCCCCGGAGCTACATGGCGCATTGTTCGAGGACTTTTCACAGGTAGACTCGCCCTTGCAAAAACGCCTGCGCGGCACCGGACTCGGTTTGTCCCTGTGCAAACGCTTCGCCGAGCTGTTGGGGGGCGAAGTCGGGGTGCAGAGTACGCCGGGCACCGGTTCGACCTTTTTCGTGATCATCCCGCTGGCCATCGCCGTGGAGCCTGCCGATGAAACGTGACATCCGCTTGTTGATCGTCGATGACAACGTCGCCACCCGCTACGCCCTGCGCCGGCGCCTGGAACGCCACGGCTACGAAATCCTCGAGGCCGGCACCGGCAGCGAAGGCCTGGCGCTGATCGACAGCGAACTGATTGATGCACTGATCCTCGACGTCAACCTGCCGGACATGAGCGGCTTCGACATCGTGCGCAAACTGCGCACCGAGGCGGCCACCGCCCTGCTGCCGGTGATTCACGTATCGGCGGCCTCGATCCAGACCGGCGACATTATCACCGGCCTCGACGCGGGTGCCGATGCCTATCTGATCCACCCCGTGGACCCCGACGTGCTGCTCGCCACCCTGCGCACGTTGCTGCGGGTGCGCGACACCGAGAATGCCTTGCGCGAAAGCGAGGCGCGCTTCCGCGAGATTTTCACCAATGTTTCGGCGCCCATCGCGGTGATGGACGCGACGTTGAAAGTCCACGAATGCAATCACGCCTTCGCCCAGTTGATCCAGGAAAACCTCGACCCGGACAGCCTGCGCGAATGCTTTGCCGACGATCAAGGCGCGGTGATTGACGAATTGCGCCTGCGCCTGGCCTACGGCGAGCGCTGGAAAGGCACGCTGAACATGCGGGTCGAAGGTCAGGTGCGGGAAACCGAGTGGCAGATTTCGCCCTACCGCACCCCGGAATTGAGCCTGGTGTTCGTCGAAGATGTCACCGAGCACCGCCATCGCGAACGCTCGCACCTGGCGCGGCTCGACGACGCCACCACGCAACTGGCCAAGGAAGTCGCCGAACGGGTGCGCACCGAAGCACAGTTGCTGCAAGTGCAGAAAATGGACGCTCTGGGCAAGCTGACTGGCGGCATCGCGCATGACTTCAACAACTTGCTGACGGGCATCATCACCAGCCTTGAACTGATTCAGAAACGGGTGGCGGATGGGCGCACCGACAAGGTCCAGTTCTACGCCGAAGCGGCGCTGAACTCGGCCATGAGCGCCGCGTCCCTGACTCATCGCCTGCTGGCCTTCGCCCGTCAGCAGCCGCTGGATACCCGGCCGGTGGACATCAACGAGAACATCCGTTCCCTGGAAGAATTGTTGGTGCGCACCATCGGCGAGCGCATCGCGCTGAAACTGGAATTGACCACCAAGCCCTCCATTGCCCTGGTCGATCCGATCCAGCTGGAAAGTGCCGTGCTCAATCTGGTGATCAACGCGCGGGATGCGCTGCCTCAGGGCGGCAATATCTGGGTCAGCACCTACGCCGCCTATTCCCACGGCGACCCGAATCTGGCGGACGGCGCGTATATCGCACTGGCGGTACGCGATGACGGCACCGGCATCGAACACAGCGTGATCGACAAAGTGTTCGACCCATTCTTCACCACCAAGCCGCTCGGCCAGGGCACCGGGTTGGGGTTGTCGACGATTTACGGTTTCGCCCGCCAGTCCGGCGGCGATGCGCACATCCGCAGCGTGGCCCGACGCGGCACCGAAGTGACCATCATGCTGCCCGCGAGTACCGATCCCCTCGCAGCCGCAGAGGAAACGGTGGTCTCCGATTCACAAGGCTCGGGCGAGCATGTGCTGATCGTCGAAGACATGCCCTCGGTGCGCATGTTTGTCGCCGAAGTGCTGGTGGACGCGGGTTATCGCTGCACCCAGGTGGAAGACATCGAAACTGCCCTGGAACGGTTGCAGAACGATCCAACGATTGACCTGATGCTGACTGACGTCGGCCTGCCGCGCATGAGCGGGCGGGAACTGGCGGACGTCGCCCGGGGCTGGCGCGAACGGTTGCCGATCCTGTTCATGACCGGCTACGCGGAAAACGCCCTCAACCGCCAGGAGTTCCTTGGCGTAGGCATGGACATGCTGGTCAAGCCGTTCCAGATCAGCGAATTGCTGGACAAAGTCAGGCGCAGCCTCGACGGCGCCTGACAGACCAAATCGCGAGCAAGCTCGCTCCCACAAGGGTTCTCTGTTGAGCACTGTATTTGTGTACGACCAAGATTCACTGTGGGAGCGAGCTTGCTCGCGATGGCGGCCCATCTAGCGACACTGATGTTGACTGACACGCCCCCTTCGCGAGCAGGCTCGCTCCCACATTAGGAATGCATATCCCTGTGGGAGCGGGCTTGCTCGCGAAGAGGCCCGCCCTGACACCACTATCTCAAGCCAGCACCTTGGCCAAAAACGGCGCCGTCCGGCTCTTCTTGTTTTTGGCCACGGTCTGCGGCGTGCCCGCCACCACAATTCTGCCGCCCTGATCCCCTGCCCCCGGCCCGATGTCGATCACCCAGTCACTCTGGGCCACCACGCGCATTTCATGCTCGACGACAATCACCGTGTGCCCCGCCGTCACCAGCGTATTCAACTGCTCAAGCAGCCGATCCACATCCCGTGGATGCAACCCGGTGGTGGGTTCGTCTAACACATACAGAGTCGCGCCACGCTGGTTGCGTTGCAGTTCGGTGGCCAGTTTGATCCGCTGCGCTTCGCCGCCGGACAGTTCTGTCGCCGGTTGACCCAGACGTAAATAACCCAGGCCAATATCCCGCAGCACTTCCAGCGAACGGCGAATCCCCGGTTGCTCGGCAAACACCGTGACCGCGTCATCCACCGTCAACTGCAACACCTGGGCGATGCTCAGACCTTGCCAGGTAATGGCCAAGGTCTGCGGGTTGTAGCGCGCACCGTGGCAGGTCGGGCAAGGCGCATAAACGCTCGGCATAAACAGCAATTCGACACTGACAAACCCCTCGCCTTCGCAGGTCGGGCAACGTCCCTTGGCAACGTTGAAGGAAAACTGCCCCGCGTCGTAACCCTCGGCCTGTGCCTCAGGCGTGGCGGCGAACAGTTTGCGCACGTTGTCGAACAGCCCGGTGTAGGTCGCCAGGTTCGAGCGCGGCGTGCGGCCGATGGGTTTCTGATCGACTTGCACCAGGCGCTTGATCGATTCAAGCCCCGCCGTGACCTGACCACCGCTGACTTGCGGCGCGTCGTCTTCAAGGCTCAACTCTTCCGGCTCACTGGCCGTCGTCGGTTTGCCCAAATGCGCGCCGACCAGTTCGAGCAACGCCTGGCTGACCAGACTCGACTTGCCGGAACCCGACACGCCGGTCACCGCCGTAAAGCAGCCCAAGGGAAATTCGGCGCTGAGGTTGTTCAGGTTATTGCGGGTGATGCCTTCCAGTCGCAGCCAATCCTTTGCCTTGCGCACAGCGCGTTTGGCGCTGACCTGCTCGGCGAACAGGTAGGCGCGGGTCTGGGAATCGCTGATGTGCTCCAGCCCTGAAGGATGGCCGCTGTAGAGAATGTGCCCGCCATGCTCGCCAGCCGCCGGCCCGACGTCGATCAGCCAATCGGCGCGGCGCATGGTTTCCAGATCGTGCTCGACCACAAATAACGTATTGCCCGCCGCTTTCAGGCGTTGCAGGGCTTCGAACAAAGCCTCGCCATCCGCCGGGTGCAGGCCTGCCGAAGGTTCGTCCAGCACATAAATCACGCCGAACAACTGCGAGCCCAATTGCGTCGCCAGGCGCAAGCGCTGCAATTCACCGGACGACAGGGTCGGCGTGCTGCGATCCAGGGCCAGGTAACCGAGGCCCAGATCGGTCAGGGTGCTGACCCGCTCCAGTAAATCCTGAGCGATGCGTTGCGCCGCCAGGCGTTTTTCCACCGACAGGTTCGGCGTGTGGCGCACGTCCGGCGCATTGGCGTGACCGCTGGCACCGTGGGCGACGCGCTGCTCCCGAGCCTCGCGGGTCTGCTCATGGGTCAGCACTTCGCCGGGTTGATCCGGTTGTTCAAGGTAACTGTGAGCCGCCACCGGTCGCAGCACTTCGGCCACTTGCAGCAACGGCATCTGCGACAGTTCACCGATATCGTAACCGGCGAACGTCACCGACAACGCTTCACGCTTGAGCCGCTTGCCATCGCACAACGGGCACGGGCTGCCGAGCATGAATTGCGAGACGCGCTTCTTCATCAAGGCGCTTTGGGACTGGCTGAAGGTGTGCAGGATGTAGCGCCGGGCGCCGGTGAAAGTGCCTTGGTAACTCGGCTCCATTTTGCGCTGGAGGGCGACTCGGGTTTCTTCCGGGGTGAGCCCGGCGTACACCGGTACGGTCGGGGTTTCTTCGGTGAAGAGAATCCAGTCGCGCTGCTTTTTCGGCAGCTTTTTCCAGGGGATGTCCACGTCGATGCCCATGGTCACCAGGATGTCCCGCAGGTTCTGCCCTTGCCAGGCCAGCGGCCATGACGCGACGGCGCGCTGGCGGATGGTCAGGCTCGGGTCCGGGACCATCTGCGCTTCGGTCACTTCATAGACGCGGCCCAAGCCGTGGCATTCAGCGCACGCCCCTTGCGGCGTGTTCGGCGAAAAGTCTTCGGCATACAGCATCGCCTGTCCCGGCGGGTAACTGCCGGCGCGGGAATAGAGCATGCGGATCAGGCTCGACAACGTGGTCACGCTGCCCACCGAAGAACGGGTGCTCGGTGTGCCTCGCTGTTGTTGCAAGGCGACGGCGGGCGGCAAACCTTCGATGGAATCGACGTCCGGCACACCGACCTGATCGATCAAGCGCCGGGCATACGGCGCCACGGATTCGAAATAGCGCCGTTGCGCTTCGGCGTAGAGCGTCGAGAACGCCAACGAAGACTTGCCCGAACCGGACACGCCGGTGAACACCACCAGAGCATCCCGGGGAATGTCCACGTCGACGTTCTTGAGGTTGTGTTCCCGGGCGCCGCGCACCCTGACCATGCCGGAGGGAGGGGTTGAGGTGCGCTTTGAAGTCATGGACCAACCTTAATCAAGATGCATTGAAGGACGCGATTCAATTGTAGGAGCGAGGCTTGCCCGCGAAAGCGGTGTATCAAGCAACATCAATGTTGAATGACAGGACGTCTTCGCGGGCAAGCCTCGCTCCTACAGGATTATGTGTTCAGCCATTGAGAACCATGCGCACCATTTGGGTCAGTGCTTCTGGCCCATACGGTTTGCTGAGCAGATGTGTATCGGGACTCAACTGATGATTGCGCGAAATAATGTCGCGGGTGTGCCCCGAGGTAAACAGCACCGCCACTGGCGGGTTCTGCACCTTGGCCCATGCCGCGAGGTCCGAGCTTTTGATCAGGCCGGGCATGACCACGTCAGTGAAGATCATGTCCACGGCCACGCCTTCCAGCAACATCTGCATGGCCAAGTCGCCGTTGGCGGCGGTCAGCACCTGATAACCCTCTTCGCGCAGCAACTCCACCGCCGAGGCGCGCACCGCTTCGTTATCCTCGACCACCAGAATGGTTTCATGCCCGCCCCGTTGCTGCGGCCCCGGCGGCGGCGCTTCATTGGCCAACGCTCGCAGGCTGCGCGGAAAGTACAGCCGCACTCGCGTACCCTCGCCGACCACGCTGGACATCTCGATATGCCCGCCACTCTGCTTGACGAAACCGAACACCATGCTCAAACCGAGCCCGGTGCCGTGGCCATCGGCCTTGGTGGTAAAGAACGGTTCGAACGCCTGGGCCAGCACTTCCGGCGCCATGCCGCCCCCAGCGTCGGTCACCGTCACGCGAAGGTAGTCACCGGCGACGATGTCTTTGCCTGCGCAGAATCGCCGATCCAGAACGACGTTGTCGGCGCTCAGTCCGATGGTGCCCTCGCCCTTCATCGCGTCACGGGCATTGATCGCCAGGTTGAGGATGGCGTTTTCCAGTTGATTACGATCCACATGAATGCGCCAGGCATCATCGGCCACGGCCACGTTGATCTGGAGGGTTTCCCCCAACGCCCGTTGCAGCAATTCCCCGAGGCCATCGAAGATCTGCCGGGGTTCGCAAACGTCCGGCGATAGCGGCTGGCGCCGAGCGAACGCGAGCAGTTGCGACGACAGCTTGGCCCCGCGTTCGACCGCCGCAATCGAGGCGCTGACCCGGCGCTGCACATTGAGGTTGTCCGGCTCATGCCGGGCCAGCAAATGCAGGTTACCGGCGATCACTTGCAGCAGGTTGTTGAAGTCATGGGCCACGCCGCCCGTGAGGCCGCCGATGGCTTCGAGCTTCTGCGCCTGGCGCAATTGCTCTTCCGCCGCCAGTCGCGCATTGACTTCATCGGCGACGCGCTGCTCCAGGTTGCGGGTGAATTTGATCAGGGACTCTTCGGCGATCTTGCGTTCGTGAATGTCGATCAATACGCCAGGGAAACGAAACGGTTTGCCTTGTTCGTTGAACTCACAGCAACCGCTGGCCAGCACCCACAGGTAGGTGCCGTCGGGGCGCAAGACTCGGTATTCGGCGTTGTAGGGTGCGCCAGTGCTCACCGATTGATTGACTTGTTCCTCGACCCAGTCGAAGTCGTCGGGGTGAATCCGCGATTCAGCGATCTCGGTGGGCAGGTCGGCCAGGTTCTGGCCCGCCGGATAGGAAAAGGTGCGGGCAAACCGCTCGTCCCCGGACAGCACATTGGCCTTGATGTCCCAAACGAACGAGCCGAGCAGCGCCCCGGCATTCAGCGCCAGGCGTACCCGTTCGTTGTCTGCGCGATAGGCATCCTCGGCTTCCTGGCGGCGGCGTTCGGAAATCACGTGGTCGGTGGTCTCGACTACCATCGCCATGACCCCGGAGGGGCGCCCTTCATCATCAGCGACCGGGCTGTAATAGAGATCCAGCCAGACATCTTCCGGGATACCGTCGCGCAGTAGCACCAGCTCTTTGTTGTGATAGGACAACGTGCCACCCGCCAGGCAGGTATCGAGCACATGGCGGTTGAACTCGGCAACTTCCGGCCAACCAAGCTCCACCGGCACCCCCAACAGATAGGGATGGCGACCGCCGGCGAACGCCGAGTAGGCGTCGTTGTAGATCATGTAGCCGAGCCGCCCCCAGAGCATCACCATTGGCAGCGGCGAGGCGAGCATCAGCTGCACCGTACTGCTCAGGCTGCGGGGCCAGTCGTCGATGTTGCCCAGTTCGGTTTGGCTCCAGTCGAACGCGCGAATGCGTCCGGCCATTTCGCCAGTCCAGCCGGCACAACCGTGGCTATCTGATAGAAACTGCATTGACTGACTCTGTGTCCTGTGATGACGCCCGTTTGTTTCGAGCACTGCGGATGCCAATGGTTTCATAGAGGTATAGCTGATTCATTATTCCCTTGTGGAAAGCCGATTTCCACAAGGCTCTGTGGGCGTGGCAGCGCTAACGAAAATCCCGGCTGCGCACGCTGATGCCGTCGAGCAAGAAACTCAAATCACTCAAGCGCCCGGCAATCAAGTGCCGCACCTCGCCTTCCCTTTCCCAGCGCCCATCAACCTTGAGCAATTGCGAGCCGACCAGCACCTGACGCTGCCGTTCGGCCAGATCGCGCCAGACCACCACGTTGACGTTGCCGAACTCGTCTTCGAGGGTGACAAAGGTCACGCCGCTGGCGGTGCCAGGGCGTTGGCGGCCGGTCACAAGCCCGGCGACGCTGACGGGTCGACCATGCTCGACATCGAGCAATTCCTTCGAACTGCGGCAACGCCGGGCCTTCAGCTCCGGGCGCAACAGCGCCAACGGATGCGGGCCGAGGGTGGTGCCGACGGTCGCGTAATCGGCTTGCAGGTCTTCGCCGACGGTGGGTTTGGGCAGCGACACTTCAGGCTCTTCCTGACGCGGCAACCCGGCGAACAACCCCAGCTGTTTCTGTACCCCCGCGACTTCCCAGCGCGCCCGATGGCGGTCGCCAGCCAGACCACGCAAGGCCCCGGCATCGGCCAGTTGTTCCTGGGCGCGGGCGTCGAGTTGCGCCCGCTCGCCAAGGTCGGCGATGTCGACAAACGCACCCCGCACCCGAGCAGCTTCGATGCGCCGGGCATCGTC
This sequence comes from Pseudomonas sp. NPDC087342, assembly GCF_044744265.1. Taxonomy (NCBI): domain Bacteria; kingdom Pseudomonadati; phylum Pseudomonadota; class Gammaproteobacteria; order Pseudomonadales; family Pseudomonadaceae; genus Pseudomonas; species Pseudomonas sp. NPDC087342. Next base: position 623,649 of record NZ_JBIUXZ010000001.1, on the reverse strand, counting down.
CTCGCGAAAGCCCTTGATCATCCGCAGGCCCATGCGAATCGCAGGTTGCGCCCCGGCGATCGGTTCCAGGCTGCAATCCCAGTCGCTGGCGCGCACATCCACCGGGCGAATCTGCAAATGATGCCGACGGGCGTCTTGCAGGATCTGGTCCGGGCTGTAGAAACCCATGGGCCAGCTGTTGATCAGCGCACAGGCGAAGGCTGCCGGTTCGTGGCATTTGAGCCAGCAACTGGCGTAGGTCAGCAAGGCGAAACTGGCGGCGTGGGATTCAGGGAAACCGTAGCTGCCGAAGCCTTTGATCTGTTCGAAGATTTGCGCGGAGAATTCTGCTGTGTAGCCCTTTTTTTTCATTCCGGCAGCGAGGCGATCCTTATGCGGCTCAAGTCCGCCATGGCGTTTCCAGGCCGCCATGGAACGGCGCAATTGATCGGCTTCGCCAGGGCTGTAACTGGCGGCGACAATGGCGATCTGCATTACTTGTTCCTGGAACAGCGGCACCCCGAGTGTGCGCTTCAACACCTCCCTCAGCTCTTCGGAGGGATAGCTTTCGAGTTCTTCCTTGTTTCGTCGCCGCAGATAGGGATGCACCATGCCGCCCTGAATAGGGCCGGGGCGCACGATGGCCACCTCAATCACCAGGTCATAAAACTTGCGGGGCTTGAGCCGGGGCAACATCGACATCTGCGCCCGGGATTCGATCTGGAACACGCCGATGGTGTCAGCCTGGCAAATCATGTCGTAGGTTTGCGAGTCTTCGGAAGGCACCGTCGCCAGGCTCAAGTCCAGATTGCGGTGACGGCGAAGCAAATCGAAACAACGGCGAATCGCGCTGAGCATGCCCAAAGCCAGGATATCCACTTTGAGCAGCCCTACCGCATCTAGATCGTCCTTGTCCCATTGAATGATGGTGCGATCAGCCATTGCCGCGTTTTCCACCGGCACCAGGGTGTCCAGCGATTGCTCGGAAATAACGAAGCCGCCGGGGTGCTGAGACAGATGCCGGGGGAAACCGATCAGTTGCTGCGTCAAACTCAACACCCGTTTCAGCACCGGGCTCTCAGGATCGAAACCACTTTCAATCAGGCGCTCGACCGGCGGCGTGTTGTCACTCCAGTGACCACAGCAATCGGCCAGGGCGTTGACCTGATCCGGCGGCAGGCCCAAGGCCTTGGCCACGTCGCGCACCGCACCGGCAGCGTGATAAGTGCTGACCACCGCTGTCAGCGCCGCACGGGTACGGCCATAACGCTGAAACACATACTGCAAGACTTCTTCACGGCGTTCGTGTTCGAAATCCACGTCGATGTCGGGAGGTTCGTTGCGCTCCTTGGACAGAAAGCGCTCAAACAGCATGTTCATTCGCGCCGGGTCGATCTCGGTGATACCCAACGCGAAACACACCGCCGAGTTGGCCGCCGAGCCTCGCCCCTGACAAAGAATTTTCTGGCGTCGGGCGAAAGCGACGATGTCCTGAACGGTAAGGAAATAGCTTTCATAACCCAGCTCGGCAATCAGCGCCAACTCCTTATCGATCAGCCCGCGCACCTTCTCGCTGGCACCTTCAGGCCAACGCTCGCGGACGCCACGTTCGGTCAACTCACTCAGCCAGGATGCGGCGCTATGCCCTTGCGGCACCAACTCCCGAGGATATTGATAGCGCAACTGCCCCAGATCGAAGGTGCAGCGCCGGGCGATAACCAGCGTTTCATCGAGCAAGGCTCGCGGATAGATTTCCCCCACGACATCCAGGCAACGCAAATGCCGCTCGCCATTGGGATGCAAACGCAGCCCCGCCGCCGCTACCGGCAAATGATGGCGGATCGCGGTCATGGTGTCCTGCAAGGCACGCCGGCCACGGGCGTGCATGTGCACGTCGCCGCTGGCCACTGCCGGGATTTGCAGCTCCCTGGCCAGCGTCAGCAGGTCATTCAGCCGTCGACTATCGTCCTGCCCGCGATGCAACTGGACCGCCAGCCACAGGCGCTCGGCAAAGGCCTGTTTCAGCCAGTGACCGCTTTGAAAATCATCCACCGCATCCGGCACCCACAACGCCAACAAGCCCGGCAACGGTTCGCTGAAATCCTCCCGCAATACTTGATACTGACCTTTCTGCGTGCGCCGCCGAGCGCGGGTGATCAGCCGACATAACGCCTGATAGCCCTCAAGGTTTTCCACCAGCAGCACCAGTTTCGGCCCGTCCTCGATACGGATTTCGCTGCCGATGATCAGCGGCAGCTCGACAGACTTGGCCGCCTGCCAGGCCCGGACAATCCCGGCCAACGTGCATTCATCGGTGATCGCCAGAGCCTGATAACCCTGGTGTTTCGCCCGTTGAAACAACTCCAGTGCGCTGGAAGCCCCGCGCTGGAAACTGAAGTTCGACAGGCAATGCAGCTCGGCATATTCGACGCTCATGCGAACCAGCCTTGCAGCCACAACGGACCGTCTTCACCCACTGCCCGATAGGCCCAGCCCTGTTGGCCGGCGCGGGTCTGGATCAGGTAATAATCCCGGCGCACATCAGCGCCGTCCCACCAGCCGGACTCGATGCGTTCCGGCCCCATGAGAATCCGCGCTGAACCTTCGTGCACCGCCAGCGGTTCGGTCAGCAACCAGCCCGGCCGTTGCACCCCCGGCAATCCGCCACAGAACTGGCTGTCGACACTGGTTTGCCAGGCGCATTCGGGGCGGTGATCAGCCTGGAAACGCAAGCCCTGCACCGCCTCGTCGCCCAGCCGGGCGCGCAGGCGTTCGCGCAATTGCTCCCAGGGCAAGGACTGCTGCGGGCGGTCGTCGAACAGTTCCTGGCGCTGGGGCACGAAGCTCGGCAGGTCTTCGGCGCGCAGGCGAAAGCCGCGCACCGGGGCCTCGACCTGCACTTGCTCCAGCCGCCCCCGGGCCAGTTCGAAGAGCATCGCCGGATCGCGCTCGGCGCTGAGCAGCCCGACCTTGATCACGCTGTCCGGCAACCCGGCGTGCTCCAGGTGCAGGTCGAAACGCTGCACGCCGCTGTCCCGGCCGCAAAGGAATGCCGACAGATCACCGGTCAACCGGCGCAATGGAAACAGCAACGCCTGATGGGATTGCACGTCGAAGTTGAGCTCGATGCGCACATCGAAGCGGTCCGGCGGCAGGTAGAACGCCAGCGCCAAGTGGCGCAAACCGAGCAAGGCGTCCAGATGCTTGAGCACCTGGGCCTCGAAACGCCGGGCCAGGGTATGCCGGGGCAACGCCTGCACCTGGCTCAAGGTGCGCAGGCCCATGCGCGTCAACGCCGTGGACACCGAAGGTTCGAGGGCGATCCGGTCGATGGGCAACTGCCCCAGGTGATAGTGCAAAGCCTGATCGTCCGGCACCACCAGACCGTCATAAACATTGGCCAGCACCCGCGCCGCCACCGGGTTGGGTGCGGCGACGATCCGGTGACGAAAGCCCAGCGCGGTGAGTTCGCTGCGCAACCGCGCTTCGAATTGCGGCCAGGAGCCAAACAGGCCCAGGCTCGATTCGATCTCAAACACCACCGCGCGCGGGTAATGCACGCTGACCTGGGAGCTGAAGCCATAGGCCCAGGCCGCGAGAAACTGCTGCCAGTGCTCGATTTCGGCGGCGTCGTATTCAGCCGTGACAAAACCTTTGCTCAAGGCCTGGGCCGCCGTCATCGACTGGCCAGGGCGCAAGCCGAGGGCCCGGGCCGCGCCGTTGACCGCTTGCAGCACCCGGCGTTGGGCCGGGCCGGTCAGCAGCGCCAACGGCTCATCGGGATCGGGACGCTGACGCAGTACCGCGTCCAGCGCCAATTGCGGGAACAGAATGCACACCCAGCGCATGGCAACCTCAATGTCCCATGGCGAAGGCAATCGGCGCCGTACGCGCCAACCCGCCGCGACACTTCAAGACTCGCAATTGCGCAGGCTTGGCGTCGATGGCAATGCGCAGGGCCGCCGGCGAAGGGTTGACCGCCTCGGCCAGCGAGCGATAGGCAAACGCCAGGGTCGAACCGGTTTCCGCCGCCACCTGCAAACGCCGCAGCGCCCGGTCATCGGCCTTGTGCGGCCAACACAGCACCGCGCCGCAACTGCCCGAACGCAGGCACTGTTCCGCCGCCCACAAGGCATCGCGTTCGCTGGCCTGGATGATCGACAACTGGCGCAGATCGACCCCGGCGTTCTGCCACGCCTGGGGATACGGCACGTAGGGCGGCGCGATCAGCACAATGCGTTCGCCCGCCGCCGACAACCGTGCCAGCGCCGGCCACACCAGTTGCAACTCGCCGACGCCCTGCCCGGCCAGGAGGATTTCGGTCAGCGCCGCTTCCGGCCAGCCACCGCTGGGCAACGCCGCATCCAGCGCCGCATGCCCGGTGGGTTGCGGGCTGACGGCCGGAGGCGCAGGCCGGCCCTTCCAGACCTGGCCGCCATTGAACAGCGTATCCAACGCAACGACGGCGCCCATCACCCTTGCCTCACCAGACCGCAGAACACCCCTTCGATCGCCAGGTCCTGATCGGCTTCGACGATGATCGGTTTATAGGCAGGGTTGCGCGGCAACAACCGCACGCTGTCGCCGACCCGCTCGAAACGCTTGATGGTGACTTCGCCGTCAAGCCGCGCCACCACAATCTGGCCGTTGAGCGCTTCGGGGTTGCGGTGCACGCCCACCAGGTCGCCGTCGAGAATGCCGTCCTCGATCATCGAATCGCCCTGGACCCGCAGCATGTAGTCCGGCACCCGGGAGAAAATCGACGGATCGAACAGCAAACGGCTGTGCACCTCGGCATCGGCACCAATCGGCGCCCCCGCCGCGACCCGACCGAGCACCGGGATGTCCAGCAACTCAGGCCGCGCCGGTTGCCCAAGCAAGCGAATGCCCCGGGCCTGATGCGGGTTGACCTCGATAAAACCGGCTTCGGTCAACGCCAGCACATGCTTGCGCGCCACGCTGCGGGAGGCGAAACCAAACGCCTCGCTGATTTCAGCGAGGCTCGGGGACTGACCGTGCTCCGCGATTCGATCGCGGATAAACGTCAGGATGGCGGTACGGCGGGGAGTGAGAGTCGTCATGGAGTACATTTGTACTCTTTTGGCATTTTCCTGGCAAGCCCGTAGCAGCTGTCGAGCAGCGCGAGGCAGCGTTCGGCGGCGCAGCCGTCGTGAAATCAGACACGCGGTCTTTCAGCTAAACCTCGCGTGTAGGGTTTGCGACGGCTTCGCCGCCGAACGCTGCCTCGCGCTGCTCGACAGCTGCTACGGGGGAAACCAAGTCAGTAACGACCGCAGTCATCACCCAAACCGCGATCCGCCAAAAATCCTGCGATGTAATCGATAAACGCCACCACCTTGGCCGTCGCCCGCCGATGGCTCGGGTACACCGCCAGAATGTGCGCGCCAAAGCTGTCCGGGTCGATGTCGTAGTCGGCCATCAGCCGCACCAGCCGCCCGTCGGCGATGTACGGCGCGGCGCTCCACAACGGCGTGTGCAGCAAGCCGCGACCGGCCAGGGCATTCGCCAGCAACAAGTCGTAATTGTCGCTGCGCAAACGTGGTGACTGCGGTTGCGGCAGGCTCAGGCGCTGGCCGTCGCGCTCGGCCCACCAGAATTCGCGGCTGAGCAAAGGATGGCGATACAACAGCCATTCGTGTTCATCGAGGGTTTGCGGCGTCACCGGCACGCCCTTGCGCGCCAGATAGGCCGGGCTGCCGCACAGCGCCAGGCGATTGCTGCCGACTACCCGGGCGATCAACCCCGGCAAGTCGTCGTGGCCTTCGCGCAAGGCCAGGTCGTAGCCGCTTTCCAGCAGATTGACGAACTCGTCGCACAGGTCCACTTGCAGGTTGATCTGCGGGTATTGCTCCAGAAAACCACCGCACACCTGATCCAGAAACGCCTGCCCATACGCCAGCGGCGCGGTGATTTTCAGGCTGCCGCGCAGGCCATGTTGCATCTGCTCGACCTCCTCGCCCGCCTCCTCCAGCCGCTGCAACACCTGGCGCGCGGTTTCCAGATAGAGCCGCCCGACTTCCGTCAGCAAAATCCGCCGGGTGCTGCGTTCGAACAACCGCGCTCCAAGCTCGGCTTCCAGGTGATTCACCGCTTTGGTCAGCGCCGACGGGGTCTTGCCCAGTTGCTCGGCAGCACGGCTGAAACTGCCCAACTGCGCGGTGACCACGAACATTTTCAACGCACCCAACTTGTCCATGCTTTTTCCATTCAGGCAAAAACGTTTTTCGTGAGGCAGGCGTTCTGCTGAGCGCGAGCAGCCACTAATCTGGCCATCAGACGCAATAACAAGGAAACATTCAATGAAAAGATTCATCCCGAATCTATTGATGGCTGCGATCAGTTTTGCCTCGATGGAAGCCATGGCCGCCACTGATCTGGTGCTGCTCAATGGCAAGATTTTCACCGCCGACCGTGCCCAACCGAAGGTGCAGGCCCTGGCGGTAGAAAACGGCAAGGTGCTGAAAGTCGGCACGGATGCGCAGATCAAGGCCTTGATCGACTCGAACACCAAAGTGATTGATCTCGGCGGCAAAACCCTGATGCCCGGCCTGATCGACAGCCATTCCCACGCGATTTTCGGCGGTCTGGAAATGGTCTCGGCGAATATGGAAGACGAAGTGGTCAGCCTCGACGAACTGGAAAAACGCCTGCGCGGCTGGCGTGATGACGGCAAGGCCAGACATGGCGATGTGCTGAGCGTGGCCGGCATGAGTTCGGCGTATTGGGCGCAGGCCGAGGCCTTCGGCAAGAAATTCAACAGCGGCGAATGGGCCCAGGTGCCGGTAGTATTCACCGGGAGCGACCACCACACCGCGTGGGCCAACGACGTGATGCTGCAACGCGCCGGCATCGATGCTGCGCTGCTGCAAAGCCTGCCCGACGCCGAGAAAGACACGATCGGCAAACGCGCCGATGGCAGCCCCAACGGTTTCCTGGTGGATGCCGGTTGGGACCGCGTCGCCTCGAAAATGCCGGTGCCGAGCGCTGCCGACATGCTCAAAGCCGCGCAATCCGCGGTGCGCTACAACAACAGTCTCGGCATCACCGCGTGGATGGACCCCGCCGCCAACGCCGCACCGGGCGAGCCGGTATTCGCCCTCAAGCCCACGGAGAAAACCGTCGGCGTGCTGCCGGCCTATAAAGCCCTGTCCGAGAGCGGCGGCATGACCGCGCACGTCGCCGCGCTGCTGGTGGCCAATCCGAAAAGCGTGCCGGCCGATCTCGATGTGCTGGACAAGGTGCGCCAGCAATTCCAGGGCATTCCCAACCTGACGCTGCCGGGGATCAAGATCTTCGCCGACGGCGTGATCGAATACCCGGCCCAGAGCGCGGCGATGATCGATCCGTACAGCAACTCGCACAAACAGGGTGAGTTGCTGATCGATCCGAAGCATTTCGGCGAACTGGTCAGCGCGATTGATCAGCGCGGCTGGCTGGTGCACATCCACGCCATCGGCGACCGTGCGGTACGCGAATCACTGAACGGCATCGAGCAGGCGCGCAAGGATCGCCAGAGCGGCGTGACCCACTCGATCACGCACCTGCAAATGGTCAACCCGAAGGAGTTTGCGCGGTTCAAACCGCTGAACGTGATCGCTTCGATGCAACTGCTGTGGGCGACTGCCGACGATTACACGCTGGACATGATCAAGCCCTACGTCAGCGCCCTGGCCTTCCGTTATCAATACCCGGCGCACTCGTTGCTCAAACAAGGCGCGACCATTGCCGGCGCCAGCGACTGGCCGGTGTCTTCGCCGAACCCCTTCAATGCCATGGCCCAGGCCATCACCCGTGTCGGCCCGCTGGGCGTGCTGAATGGCGATGAACGTCTGGACCGGGAAACGATGTTCTACGCCTACACCCTCAACGCCGCCCGGACCATCGGGTTGGAGAAGCAAATCGGTTCGCTGACGGCTGGCAAACAAGCCGATTTCATCGTGCTGGATCGCGATGTGTTCAAGGTCGACAACAAAGCCCTTCACGACACCCAAGTGCTGCAAACCTGGTTCGCCGGCCGCGAAGTCTACGCACCCACCTTATAAGAAAACCTCTTCCTGCCCGCCCCCTCGCTCGTCGTCGGGGTCTGGCGCAGCCTTGTCCGCTATCTGCCCAAAACAATCAAAACAAAGGCACTGACCCATGAAAGCTTTCACCCTGTTCGCCCTCGGATCCTTGAGCGTGTTGCCCCTGAGCAGCCAGGCCATCCCCTTGAATGACGACTTCAACGTACTGGTGGACCTGACCCTGGCCAGCGATTACCGCACTCGTGGTATCTCGCAAACTCAGAACGACCCCGCTGTGCAGGCTGGTGTCACGCTGGCCCATAGCAGCGGTTTGTACGCGGGGGCCTGGAGTTCGAACGTCGATTTCGGCGGTGGCCTGAAAACCCGTCAGGAAATCGACTACTACGCCGGCTGGCTGTGGCAGGCGACCGATGCCGTGAGCCTGGACCTCGGTTACCTGAAATACGCCTACCCCAAGGAAGGCCAGTTCAATCAGAGCGAGACCTACGGGATTCTCAGCGTTTACGGGGTGAAGCTCGCGGCCTATTACTCGGCGGATGCGCCGGGGATCGATAGCAAGCAGAGTTCGCTCTACACCTACGTCGGCTACGAAACCGAATTGCCCTACGGGCTGGGCCTGAAACTGCGCTACGGCGAAATGGACTTCAAGGACCCGCACCTGTACGCGTCTAACGGCCACGCCGAGGACGCGTACCACGAATGGGAAGTGAAACTGAGCCACGAACTGGCCGGGGTGATGGTTGGGTTGAGCTACATCGACACTGACCTTTCGCAAAGCCAGTGCGAGAGCAATTGGGGCTTCAAGGACGTGTGCACCGCGACGGTAGTGGCCAGCATCAGCAAATCCTTCTGACCACCGCAAATCCAGCCCCCACTGTGGGAGCGAGCTTGCTCGCGATGGCGGTGTGAGTCAACAGGGATGCTGAATCAGATGGCCTCATCGCGAGCAAGCTCGCTCCCACATTGGATCTCGAGTGGTCACAGCTTATGTGCACTCCATAAATCCCCTGTGGGAGCGAGCTTGCTCGCGATGGCGTCCTGTCAGTCAATACTGGTGGGGCTGAAACACCGCATTCGCGAGCAAGCTCGCTCCCACATTGGATCTCAAGTGGCCACAGCTTTTGTGCACTCCATAAATCCCCGGTGGGAGCGGGCTTGCTCGCGAAGAGGACTGCACATTCAACATCTCTGTTGACTGAATCACAGCATTCGCGAGCAGGCTCGCTCCCACAGTTTTTGATCAGTGCTTGTTACAGGATGTTTACGGAATTTTTACCAATGTTCTTCTACAGTTACGCGCGTCACTCCGTATTTGAGTAGAGGAATGTTTGAAATGGCTTTGGGCAAAGGACTGCGTTTACCGTCCATCACTCCGACCCGACTGGTGCTGCTGTTTTCCCTGGCACTGGTGGCGTTGTACAACCTGGCAACATGGAACGCGCTGGGGACTCTGATCTCCTTGCAAGGCTTACACAGACTGGGATTTTTCATCTCCTTCGGGCTGTTTTTGTGGGCAGCCATTACCCTGCTTTTGACCCTGGTTTCGTTTCGCTGGACGATGAAACCGGCGCTGACCCTCGTCGCCCTGCTCTCGTCCTGCGCTGCGTATTTCATGAACGAGTACGGGATCACCATCGACACGGTGATGATCCAGAACGTGTTCGAAACCAATCCCGCCGAAGCCACCGCGCTGTTCAACGGCAAGTTGCTGGCTTACGTGTTGCTGCTCGGCGTGCTGCCGGCGGTGCTGGTCTGGCGTTGGCCAGTGAGTTATCGACCGTTCTTTCGCGGGCTGCTGAACAAGATCCTGGTGATCGTCGCCTGTGTGCTGGTGATCGGCGCTTCGGTGGGCACGTTCTACTCGACCTACGCGCCGATCTTTCGCGAGGAAGACAAGCTCACCCACTTCATCAACCCGACCAACTACATCTACGCGATCAGCAAATACGCCAAGCAGCGGTTGGGGATCAAAAAACACTTCGTGGTGCAGGCCATCGGTGAAGACGCGGTGATGAGCGCCAAGGCCACCAGCCGCGAGAAGAAATCACTGATGGTGTTCGTGGTCGGCGAAACCGCCCGGGCCGACCATTTCTCGCTCAATGGCTATCAGCGCGAGACCAACCCCGAGTTGAGCCGGCTGGATATCCTGAACTTCACGAACGTGCACTCCTGCGGTACGTCCACGGCGGTGTCGGTGCCGTGCATGTTCTCGATGTTCCCGCGCGAGGATTACAGCGACAAGAAAGGCAAAACCTACGAAGGCTTGCTGGATATCCTGCAACGGGCCGGCGTGCAGGTGCTGTGGCTGGACAACAACAGCGACTGCAAGGGCACTTGCCTGCGGGTGCCGCACCGGGACATCGCGAAGAACCAGCCGGGGCCGTTCTGCGACGGCAACAATTGCCTGGACGAAGCGCTGCTGGCGGACCTGCAAGGCTACATCGACAGCCTCAAGGGCAACGCGATCATCGTCCTGCACGCCGACGGCAGCCATGGCCCGGAATACTACGAGCGCTACCCGAAAGAACTCGAGCGATTCAAACCGATCTGCCACACCAATCAGCTGGGCAGTTGCAGCCGCGAAGAGCTGCTCAACGTGTACGACAACACGATCCTCTACACCGACCACTTCCTCGCCAAGGTGATCGAACTGCTCAAGCGCAATCAGGACGCGCTCGATACGTCGATGCTCTACGTGTCCGACCATGGCGAATCCCTGGGGGAAAATGGCCTGTATCTGCACGCCGCGCCATATGCCCTCGCGCCGGAAGCGCAAACCCATGTGCCGATGGTCATGTGGTTCGGCAACAACACCTTGGCCCAGTTGGGGATCGACCGTGGTTGCCTGCAAGGCAAGAGCGGCCAGCCGGACCTGAGCCACGACAACCTGTTCCACTCGGTGCTCGGCTTGTTCGAAGTCCAGACCTCGCTGTATCAGCCGGGGTTAGACATCTTCCGAGGCTGCCGACCGCCGATGACGGCCGGCAAATAACCCTGTAGGAGCGAGGCTTGCCCGCGAAGACGGTGTGTCAGGTACGCCGCTTTCGCGAGCAAGCCCGCTCCCACATTTTGTCCCGGGTGGCCATAAATCCTGCGCCCGACGCAAATCCCCTGTGGGAGCGAGCCTGCTCGCGAAGAGGCCATCACCTTCAACATCTTCGTTGGCTGACCCACCGCTTTCGCGAGCAAGCCCGCTCCCACATTGGGTCCCGGGTGGCCATAAATCCTGCGCCCGACGCAAATCCTTTGTAGGAGCGAGGCTTGCCCGCGAAGGCGGTGGGTCAGGTATGCCGCCTTCGCGGGCAAGCCTCGCTCCTACGGGGTTGGGGGTAATCCGGAGAGGTAGGGCCAGGGGTAGATGCCGCGTTCGTGGCCGTCGCTGAAGATCAGTTGCAGGCCATAGCCCTGGGCGTTGAGCTCGACCACGCGAATCCGCGAATCCACCTTCACCGTCAGCCCTTGCAGCCGAAACGCCCGGCATTGCGAGCACGGGCATTGGCGGCGCAATTCAGCGTGATCGAGCAACTGCTCCCGCCCATCCGGCCAGTTCAGCCGCAGTTGCTGTTTGCTTTGGGAGTTGCCCACCGCCAGCGGGTTCATTGCAGTTGACTCAAGGCGATGCGCACGGCCTTGCGCACTTCCGGGTCGCCATCGTCTTGCGCGGCTTGCAGGGCTGCAACCGCGCCTCGGTCGTTCAATTCACCAAGGGCCAGGGCCGCTTCCTTGCGCAGGTTGCTGATGCGATGGCCGAGGGTTTCGATCAGCGCTTCAAGTGCCGGGGCATAGCGCAGGCGGCCGAGGCTGCGGGTGGCGCGCAGGCGGACTTGCCAGTAATCGTCGCCCAGTGCTTCGATCAGCGCCGGGCCGGCATCGGTGTGACCGACCTTGCCCAAGGTGGTGGCGGCTTCTTCTCGCACTTGCCACGCCTGATCCTGCAAAGCCTGGCGCAGCGCAGGTAGCACTTGAATATCGGACGCCAAGCCGAGGGCGCCAGTCGCGGCGCGGCGCACTTCGGTGTCCGGGTCGTCGCTGGCCAGTCGGGCTAACGCCGGCAACGCATCGAGTTGCTTGAGCCAGCCGAGTACACCAACGGCTTCGCGGCGTACGCTGGCGTCTTCATCCTTCAGCGCGACCAACGCAGCGGCAGCGGCATCGGGGAAACGCAATTCGCGCAAGGCCCTGAACGCCGCGACCCGCACACTGATATCGGCATGCCCGGTCCAAGGCAAAATCACCCGGCCAGCGGCTTCGCTTTTCAGCAGGCTCAAACTTTGCGCGGCCGCAGCCTGCACGGCCGGCGATGGATCGGTCAGCGCCTGGCACAACGCCTCGACCACCGGCTCATCTTCCCAGGCTTCCAATAGCCGAGCAGCTTCGGCACGGACTTCTTCGGTCGGGTCGTCTGCCAGCCGATCGACCAGCCACAGCAAACCTTCCGGTTCTTCGAGGTCGGCCAGTTCGATCAGGGCAATCCGGCGCACGCCCGGATCGTCATCGGTCAGGCGCGGTTGCAAGGCAAGGATGTCGTCGTTATCGGTTGTTTCGAATAATGAGGTCATAGGGCAAATCGCGGCAGTTTGTTTTCTGGGGGAAGTCCGAGAGGGTTCAGGCGTGGTAATTGCCGACCGTCCTCGTGACGCAGCAACTCGAGGCAGTGACGCTTCAAGCGTGAAAATTCGTGACTGGTGACCAGCTCGGTGGTGCGCGGCCGAGGGAAATCCAGGCGCAGGTCTTCGATGATTCGACCGGGTCGCGAGCTCATCACCAGCAGGCGATCGGCGAGGAACAGCGCTTCGTCGATGTCATGGGTGACGAACACCACGGTGGTGCGAATCCGCGTCCAGATGTCCAGCAGCAGTTCCTGCATGTTCAATCGGGTCAGCGCATCGAGGGCGCCGAAGGGTTCATCCATCAGCAACAGGCGTGGGCGGTTGATCAGCACCCGGGCGATTTCGACCCGCTGCTGCATGCCACCGGAGAGCTGGTCCGGCCAGCGCTCGGCGAAGCCTTCCAGCCCCACCAGCGCGAGGATTTCATCGGCGGCTTTGTGGCGTTCGGTCTTGCCGATGCCGCGCATTTTCAGGCCGAAAGCCACGTTGTCGCGCACCGTGCGCCAGGGGAACAGCGTGTGATGCTGGAACACCATGCCGCGTTGCGGTGACGGGCCGGAGATCGGCGCGCCATCGACATTCAGGGTGCCGATACGCGGTTGCAGATGCCCGGCCAAGGCCCCGAGCAAGGTGGACTTGCCGCAGCCGGACGGTCCGAGAATGCACACGAACTGCCCCGGTTCGATCTGGCAATCCAGGCCCTGGACCGCTTCGAACGCGGCGCTGCCCTCGCCCAGGCTGATGGACAACCCGCGAATATCGATGTGCCCTTCCGGGTGTTGAAAAACGCTCATCAGGCTTTTCCTCGTGGTCGATGCCAAGGCGTGAACAGCCCGCCGAGGCGTTTGATCAGCAGGCTGCTGCCCATCCCGAGCACTCCGATCAGCAACATGCCGACGACGATATCGGCGTAGTTCTGGATGGTGTAGGACTCCCAGGTGTAATAGCCGATGCCGTACTGGCCGGAGATCATTTCGGCGGTGACCAGGCAGAACCACGACGTGCCCATGCCGATGGCGAGGCCGGTGATGATGCTCGGCGCGGCGCCGGGCAGGATCACTTCCAGCAAGATGGCGCGACGCTCTGCGCCGAGGCTTCGGGCGGAGGCGATCAGGCGTGGGTCGACGCCTTCAACGCCGTGGATGGTGTTGAGCAGGATCGGGAACAGCGCGCCAGTGAAAGTGATGAAAACCATCGACAGTTCCGAGGATGGGAACATCAGGATGGCCAGGGGAATCCAGGCGACTGCGGGGATCGGTCGCAAGACTTCCAGTGGTGGCAGCAGCAAGTCTTCCGCCCATTTCGAACGGCCGATGGCCAGGCCCAACGCGATGCCGATGACCAGCGCCGCGAGGTAACCGGCGAAGACCCGGCTGAGGCTGCTGCTCAGGTGCTGGCCGAGCTTGCCAGAGTCGCCGAGGCCCAGTGCGGCCTGGATCACCGCCAGTGGGGTCGGGACGTTGGCGAAAGTGACAAGGCCGAGGTTCCAGTGACCGCTTGCAGCGAATTGCCAGAATAGGAGGCAGAGCAGCAGTGAGGCGGCTCTTGCGGTCCAGCGCAAATATAATCCGTACACAATAATTCCTCTCAACCCGAAACCTGTGGGAGCGAGCCTGCTCGCGAAGGCGTCGGCATATCCAGCATGGATGTGACTGACCCGGCGCTTTCGCGAGCAGGCTCGCTCCCACAGTTGATCGTTGGCGAACTCGATATTTGCGCCTGACTCAGATCCCTGTGGGAGCGAGCTTGCTCGCGATGAGATCGGACCAGCCAACATCAATGTTGAATGCACGATTGCCATCGCGAGCAAGCTCGCTCCCACAGGGGATTGCGGTGTTCCGAGGGTCAGCGAACCGCAACGGCCTGCGTGGTGGCATCCGTGAAGTCGAACACCTTGCCACCCTGCGCCGTAGCAAATTGCTGGGCCTGGCCCTTCAGCAGAAACGCGCTGAGCCGGCCTTTCGCATCGCTGGCAAACCACGCCTGATCCGCCAGCAACTTGATCCCGCTGTCACTCGCCTGGGCATACACCGCGCGGATGTTTTTGCCTTCCGCCTTCAACCCGGCCAACGCGGTGAACGCTGCTTCCGCCGAGGCGTACTGGCGGACTTTCGGTTCGCCGCGCACCCAGATTTCCGCCACGTGGCTGACATCGGTAATGGCTTTGCCGCTGACCGCATCCACAGCCTTGAGCGGTGTCTGCGCGTAGTTGGCCAGTTGCGCGGTGTAATCCAGGTTCGAAGCTTTGAATGCGGCTCGGATGTATTGGTCGTCGATGAAGGTATTGAGGTCGAGGCCACGTTCAGCCTTCTTTAACAACTTCAGCGTATCGATGGCGGTGCCGACTGCCTGGCGGTATTCCGGCTTCCAGCTCAAGTCACGGGTTTGCACCCCCAGCGGACCGTGGAACAGGTAATTCACCTCGGCATCGACCCCGGTAACTTTGGCGATCAGCTCGCTGTATTTCTCCGGTTCCGCCGCCAGCAGTTGATTGGCCTCGATGCTCGCACGCAGGTAAGCCACGACGATTTCCGGGTACTTCTTGGCGTAAGCCTGATCCACCAACGCACCATGGAAGGTCGGCGCGTTGGCCTGGGCGCCGTCGTAAATCTTGCGCGCGAAACCACGGCTCGGGAACAGCTCGGCGAACGGCACGAAGTCGGCATGCGCGTCGATCTTCCCGGCCTGCAACGCCGAGCCGGCGACTTCCGGTGGCTGGGCGATGATGTTCACGTCTTTCAGCGGATCCCAGCCTTGAGCGGCCACCGCACGCAGCAACATGCCGTGAGCGGTGGACGCGAACGGCACGGAAATGGTCTTGCCCTTGAGCTCTGCCAACGACTGCACGCCCGAAGCGCTCGGCACCACGATGCCGTTGCCGCTGCCCTTGGTGCTACCCGAGAGCACGCTGATAAACAGGCTGTGTTTGCCCGCCGTTTCGAACGCCACGCCGTTGAACGCACCGGGGAAATCGGCCATCGCGCCGAAGTCGAGTTTGCCGGCGACCATCTCGTTGGTCAGGGGCGCGCCGCTGGTGAAGTTTTTCCATTCCACGTCATATTTGGCGTCTTTGTATTGCCCGTCGTGGGGCAGGTATTTGTCCAGCAGGCCGAGCTCACGGATCAATAGGCCGCCGGCGGCGCAGTTGATGGTGGTGTCCTGGGTGCCGATGGCGATACGGATGGTTTCGGCCGAGGCTGACAAGGTGAATGACGCCAGTACCAGACCGGCCAGTGTTGCGCGCAAGAACATGGTGAATCCCCTCGAATCATTTATTGGATATTCGTCTCCGCCACGATCAGGGCGTGGTGGGAAACGAGGGGTGTTTTGAATCAGGCGTCCGGTGGTTGCCGGATGGCTTTTTTGTTGTCTGGGCCGGCCTCTTCGCGAGCAGGCTCGCTCCCACAGGTTTCGTGGTGTAGGCAGGATTTGCGACTGGCTTCAATCCACTGTGGGAGCGAGCTTGCTCGCGATAGCGTCCTTTCAGATCAGCGCAACAGGTACGGGATTTCGACTTTCACCGCGCCGGTCGGGCAGTCCTTTTCACACGGCATGCAGTACCAGCATTCGTCGAACGCCATGTAGGCCTTTTGTGTGGCCGGGTTGATCGCCAGCAGGTCCATCGGGCAGACGTCGACGCACACGGTGCAGCCTTTGTGGGCGATGCAAAGGTCCTCGTCGACCGTGACCGGTGCGTTGGAGCGGAAGAAGATTTCCTGGGGTTGATAGGCCATTTCACGGTTCTCTCTTTTTTAATACTCAGGCCGCAAACGCGCCGACCCGCAGGCGGTCGTAGGCCTGCATTTCTTCGGCATCGAGCGGGATGATGTAAGGCTCGACGGCTTTCTTGAAACTGGTCATCTGACCGTCGTCGCCCTTCTTCAGGTGGCAATGGCAGAACCAGTCGCTGTCGTTGCGTTGCGGGTAATCGACCCGGTAGTGGTAAAGCCCCCAGCGACTTTCGGCGCGGAACAATGAAGCGCGGGCGGCCATTTCGGCGCAGTCGCGGATCATGCTGACTTCCATGGCACGCATCAGCTCGTGAGGGTTGTGGGCCTTGATCTGATCGAGATCGCGCTGGATATCGCTGAAACGTTGCAGGCCGATTTGCATCTTCTTGGTCACTTTCGGCGGTTGCAGGTAGTCGTTCACGAAGCGCCGCAGCTTGTATTCGACCTGGGCTGGCGGCAGACCGTGTTCGCGATCCAGGGGTGCGTAGACCCGAGTTTTTTCGATTTCGACTTGCTGGGCATTCACCGCTGAAAACTCGCGTCCGGCGACAAAGTCCGCCGCGTTGGTGCCCGCAAACCAGCCATAGGTGAACGCACCGAGCATGTAGTTGTGCGGCACTGCGGCCATATCTCCGGCCGAGTACAAGCCCTTCACTGAAGTCTCAGCCCGTTCGTTGACCCACACTCCCGATGCCGAATGCCCGCTGCAAAAACCGATCTCGGAGATGTGCATTTCGACCATCTGCGTGCGGTAATCCGTGCCGCGATTGGCGTGGAACTGGCCGCGACTCGGGCGCTCGTTGCTGTGCAGGATCTCTTCGATGTTCTGGATGGTTTCCTCGGCCAGGTGATCGAGCTTGAGGAACACCGGGCCGTTGCCGCTTTCGAGTTCCTGGTGGAACTCCCACATCATCTGGCCGCTCCAGTAGTCGCACTCGATAAAGCGCTCGCCCTTGTTGTTGGCGGTGTAGCCACCCAATGGGCCGGTGACGTAGGCGCAGGCCGGGCCGTTGTAATCCTTGATCAACGGGTTGATCTGGAAGCATTCGAGGTTCGCCAGTTCGGCCCCGGCGTGATACGCCATCGCATAACCGTCGCCCGCGTTGGTCGGGTTTTCGTAGGTGCCCATCAGGTAACCCGAGGACGGCAGCCCCAGGCGTCCGGCGGCGCCACAGGCGAGGATCACAGCCTTGGCCTTGATCACATGGAAGTCGGCAGTGCGGCAGTCGAAGCCCATCAGGCCGTTGACCGCGCCCTCTTCGTCCGTCAGCAAGCGTGTGCACACCACGCGATTGGTGATGCTGACTCGCGCCCGTTTCAACTGGCGATACAGGACTTTCTTGATGTCGTGCCCTTCCGGCATCGGCAGCACGTAGGCGCCCATGTGGTGGACCTTTTTCACCGCGTAGTCGCCGGTTTCATCCTTTTCGAACTTCACGCCCCAGCGGTCGAGTTGCTCGATGGTTTCAAAACTGTGCGTGGCATAGGCGTAGACCGCCGCCTGATTGACGATGCCGTCATTGGCGATGGTGATTTCCTTGGTGTACTGCTCCGGCGTCGAGTGGCCGGGAATGATCGCGTTGTTCAGGCCATCCATGCCCATGCTGATCGCGCCACTGCGCTTGACGTTGGCCTTGTCGATCAGCAACACGCGCAAATCGCGGTTGCGTTCCTTGGCCTTGATCGCTGCCATCGGCCCGGCAGTGCCGCCGCCGATCACGACGATGTCGTATTCCTGCTCCAACGTGCTTCTGGTTATTGAGCTGTGGGTCATGCCTGCACCCCTTTTTGCCGGTCGATCCGCAAGCGGTACTGGAAGGCATCGCCACGGTAGTAAAGGTGTTCGAAGTCCACGGGAACGCCGGCTGCATCGTGGGTCAGACGCTCGATGCGCATGATCGGCGAGCCGGCTTCGACGTTCAGCGCCTGGGTCAAGTCGCTGTCGGCCAGCACTGCGTCGATGGCCAGGTCGGCGTGGCCGAGGGCCAGGCCGCAGTCGTTTTCCAGGATCAGGAAGATATCGCGGGTCACCAGGTCGGCCTTCTCCAGCCGCTCGCCGATGGCTTTGGGCAGGTAGGTGATTTCCAG
The DNA here is from genome assembly GCF_044744265.1 of Pseudomonas sp. NPDC087342. Classification (NCBI taxonomy): domain Bacteria; kingdom Pseudomonadati; phylum Pseudomonadota; class Gammaproteobacteria; order Pseudomonadales; family Pseudomonadaceae; genus Pseudomonas; species Pseudomonas sp. NPDC087342. The sequence goes on along the minus strand of NZ_JBIUXZ010000001.1, from coordinate 605,196 downwards.
GGAAATCGGCTCGCGATTGATCAGCCGGACGCGTTTGATCTGCGCCACGGTTTCGCCTTCGGCGACCTGCAAACGCTCGGCGACCAGTTTGTCGGCGGCGATGAATTTGAAGCTGCGCAGGCGGTTGATCACCTCGTAGCCGCGACCGGTCATGGACTCGGCAAGGCCTTGCAGGGTGCTGACGTTCTGGAAGGTTTTCGGCTTGGCGACGAAGGTGCCCTTGCCGTGGATCTTGAAGATCAGCCCTTCTTTTTGCAGGTCGCCCAACGCCTGACGCACGGTGATGCGGCTGACTTTGAACAGCGCGCCGAGTTCGCTTTCGGAGGGCATCTGGCTGTCTTGCGGGTATTCACCGTCGAGGATCCGCGCACGCAGCACGTCGCGGAGCTGGGTGTGCAGGGGCACGCTGCTGAGGGATAGAACGTTATCGGTCATCTGAGATCACTTGTTATAACGAGTTATGACGTGATCTTAGAGAGGTGATGCGGGGGTTGAGAAATATTGTTTAAGCATAAGGTTAGATTCGCGGCGCAAACACGATCCCATCTGTAGCAGCTGCCGAGCAGCGCGAGGCTGCGTCCGGCGGCGCAGCCGTCGTAAAATCAGACAACGCGGTGTATCAGGCAGACCGAGTACGCAGGGTTTGCGACGGCTTCGCCGCCGGACGCAGCCTCGCGCTGCTCGACAGCTGCTACGGATAAGAGTGGCGTTAGCGCTTGAGGATCTGGTCCATCACCCAATCCGTCTTCAGCGCTTCCCCGGCTAGCGCCGGATGCTGCGCTTCACCGCGGATATGCGCATTCATCCCCAGCACATGGTGCCACTGAATGTGCTCGTGATGATCGATATCCAGGCTGAGGGTTTCTTCGGCTTCGAGCACCACCGGGTGCTCATCGAACACCGAAAAACTGATCCGCCCCTTGCTGCCAATTATCTCGACCCGATCCTCGCGCCGGTCGGCCACGAAGTTCCAGCAGCCCATACCCGTGGCGCCCGAAGCAAACCGCCAACTGGCGGTGACCGCATCCTCGGCGGCATACAACCCGGCTTGTCGCGCGGTGAAACCAGCCACTTCGACGACGTCACCCAGCAGGTACTGGAACAGATCAAAACCATGGCTCGCCAGGTCGGCAAAGTAGCCGCCGCCAGCAATCGCGGGGTCGGTGCGCCAGTTATCGCTGCCGCCCAAGTCCGCCGGTGAAGGCGCCTTGGTCAGGGTCCAGGTCAGGTGCCGGACTTCACCGATCCGGCCTTGCGCCAGCCATTGGCGCACTTGCTGGAAGCGCGGCAGCGAACGTCGGTAGTAGGAAACGAACAGGTGTAGCCCGGCATCGGCGAATGCCTTTTGCATCTCTCGGCTTTGCCCGGCATTCAGCGACATCGGTTTTTCGACGCAGCAATGTTTGCCGGCGGCGGCCACCAACAAGGCGTAAGCGTGGTGACTGTCGGGAGGCGTGGCGATGTACACCGCGTCCACCTCGGGGTCGTTGATCAGCGCTTCGGCATCGGTGTAGAACCGGGCGATGCCGTGGCGCGTGGCGTAATCGCTCACCGCTTCCAGCCGTCGCCCCATCACCGCCACCAGCGCCGAGCCCGGCGCCTTGTAGAAGGCCGGCCCGCTCTTGCGTTCAGCAACGCTGCCGCAACCGATCATGCCCCAACGCACCACGTTCATACTCACTCCTTGAGGTTCAGCCAATGCGCAATGCGCGCAGGTCCAGGTGACCGTCCTTGAGTGGCGGGCACCAGTAATAGCCGCCGGTAATCGGCCGGCTCATGCGATACAAACCATCGGTGATGCCGTCTTCCAGACCGCTCATGCGCCGCAGTTGCGCTTCGAACGCATCAAGGGAGAAGCCGAACGCGAGGAACATCAGACCGGCGCGATGGCCTTCGATCCACGGCATCGAGCGGCGAACCACGAAGGCTTCAGGGGCGAAGCTTTCCTGAGCCGTGCGCTTGACGTGGGCGGAGATCGGCGCGTCGTCGAGTTCTTCGTTATCGCTCAGGCGACGGCCCATGATGTTGTCCTTTTCATGGGACGGCATCGCGTTGAAGCCTTTCAAATCATGCTGCCATTGCTGGATCGCAGCGAAACTGCCACCGACCGTGCCGTCAGCGCCCTCGCCCACCAGCGCAGCGGCCACGGCGGCTTCGTCGTGCGGGTTTTCGGTGCCGTCTTCGTAGCCGGTCAGGTCGTGGCCGGTGAGGTGGCGGAAGGTTTCGTTCATCTGCACCAGGCGAAACGCCGGGGCCAGCGCGGCTTCGATGGCGGTGCTGCGATTGAGCAATTCACCACGATCCACGCCGTGCAACCAGCACCATAATGCGTGTTGGGTCGACGGGTTATCGACGCCCACGCCGGCCATGGCCGGGAATGCGCGCAGGCCTTCGATCTGACCGTGCAGGGCTTTGACCAGGGACTCACCGAAACCGACCACCGCCGACGCGCCGTCTACCAGTTGCATCAACTTGTCGAGCGCGGCCGGCAGTGCAGCGACGGATTCGAGGGCGAAGAACATATGACGGGCTTGAGGCGGAACAGGGGTGGCGAGAATGCCCGGCTGGTAGTAACTCATATGAACTCCTTAAAAAGAGGCCGAGTTTAACCGGGGCTAAGACTGTTGTGTATTTTCAGGGCAAAAGATCACCTGTAGGAGCGAGGCTTGCCCGCGAAGACGGTTTCACATCCAACAGAGATGTTGACCGGTCCACCGCCTTCGCGGGCAAGCCTCGCTCCTACAGGGGTTCGCTATGAGCTGACCCGAAACGCCGTCGGGCTCATCCCGGTCCAGCGCTTGAACGCCCGGCGAAAGCTGCGCACGTCGCTGTAGCCGACTTCTTCGGTGATTCGCTCGATCGACATTTCGGGATTGGCCAGCAAACTCAACGTCCGTGCCTGGCGCACTTGCTCCAGCAAGGTCTCGAACGTCAGCGCATGTTCAGTCAAGCGCCGACGCAACGTACGGCTGCTCATGTTCAAATCGCCAGCGATCTTCTCGATGTGGCTGCCACGCGTCAAATCCCGGGAAATCGCCCGCTCCACGGCTTGAATCAGGTCGATTTTCTGGTGCACCTGCGCCGCTTCCAGCTCCAGCAACTTGACCGCCTGACGCAACGCCAGCGAATGATGATTCGGCAGCCGCACGTCCAGCCAATGCGCGGCGATCACCATGCGGTTCTGCAGGCAACCGAACCGCACCTCAGGCCCCAGCAAACGCGCGTACTCGGCAACGTAATCCGGCGCGGCGTGGACGAACTCCACCGTCATCGGCTTGAAATCAGCCCCGACCAGCGCCCGGCCGTAGACCAACAGGCTGGCGAAAAACTCCTCCACCGCAAACAGCTGCACATCGGCAAACGGCAGGCGACATTCGATGTCGAGAAACACCCGATCCCCCGCCTCCTCCACGCTCGACACCACGATGCCGCCCGAGGTGTGTTGGTGGCGGATGCCTACCTCAAAGGCATCACGCAGGGTCTTGCACAGCGACAACACATGCCCGAGCAAGCCGAGGGTGCCGAGCACGTTCTGCGCACCAACCCACAGGCCGAGCCCGCGATTGGGCAAGACCTTGAGCGCGCGCTGGATCATCGCCACGGCCTGGCGATAGGAAATCCGCTGCGCCGGGTCCTGCAGGTCTTCCAGGGTAAAACCCAGGCCTCGGCAAAGACTCTCGGGATTGACCCCTTTGAGTTCGGCGACTTCGGCGAGTGTTTGCAGGAGGAATGGCGAAACCAGTGCCAGTTCGTAGGTAGGATCGACGACTTTCATTTGCATGGGGCAGGACATCCCGGATCAAGCTGAATTCTTATTTTTGTTACCGGTTATGTCGAAAGAAGTTAGCACAGGGTTTGGCGGCTGTCCGCAGAAGTCCCCCTATGTGGCCGCCAATACCCTGCCCGGCCAGGCCCGAACCGCTTATTTCTATGCAACGGCCGGCGGTTGGCCCCTAACAATAATAATGAGCACACATATGAACCCGACCCGCACACGATTCTGCTTGCGACTGGCCGTCAGCCTGGCCGGCGTCTACGCCATTCATTTGCCGGCGCTGGCCACCGAGGCCGGCGTGGACAATATCGGCACCGGCACCGATGGTTTCTTCATGCTGCCGCTGGAAGTCGACAGCCTTCCGGACAACATGGTGGCGTTCAACATCTACTACAACCACTACAAAGCCACCAAATTCCATATCAGCTCCCTCGGCGGCAAAGTGCCGAATGTCGAAATCGAATCTACCGCCGTGATCCCGCGCCTGGATTACCTGAGTCCCTTGCGCATTTTCGGCGGGCGGCTGGCCGGCTACATCGCGCAACCCTGGCTCAAGCAGGAAGTCTCGGTGTTCGGCTTGCAGGACACCCGCGAAGGCATGGGCGACACGACGATTGCGCCGATCATTCTCTGGGACATGGGCAAGAACCTGACCCTCGGCGCAGCCGTGGAAATCACCGTGCCCACCGGCGAATACAGCACCGATCGCCTGGCCAACACCAGCAACAATTTCTACACCTACAAGCCGCTGTTTTCCTTCACCTGGCTGCCGACGGAGCGCACCGAGGTGTCGATGAAGACCACCTACAGCTTCAACGAGAAAAACAAAGACACCGACTACAAGTCGGGGCAGATTTTCCACTTCGATTATTCCGCCAGCTACAAGATCACCGACGACCTGATGCTCGGCCTCAACGGCTACTACCTCAAGCAAACCACCGACGACAAACAGTTCGGCCGCACCGTGCAATTCAACGGCGAAGACGTCAACGACGGCGTGCGCGGCCAGGTATTCGCCATCGGCCCGGCGCTGCACTGGACCTTCCTCAAATACGCCAGCGCGGAGATCCGCTGGGCCAAGGAGTTTGATGTGGAAAACCGCCCGGAAGGCGAAATGCTCTGGGCGAAAGTCAGTATTCCGTATGCGTTTTGACTGACTACACACCATTCCCCTGTGGGAGCGAGCCTGCTCGCGAAGGCGGTGGGTCATTCAGTACTGATGTGACTGACAGTCCGTATTCGCGAGCAGGCTCGCTCCCACAAGGGATCATTGGTGGGCGCAGAATCTGTGTTCGGCACCAGTCCCTGTAGGAGCGAGGCTTGCCCGCGAAGGCGGCGTGTCAGGCAACAACACTGTCGACTGAACCACCGCCTTCGCGAGCAAGCCCGCTCCCACAGGGTTTTCACTTGGCTCAGGATTTCAGTCACTGGGGGTTTGGCGGAAGCTCACGGCCAGGCGATTCCAGCTGTTGATGGTGGTGACGGCGATGGTCAAATCCACCAGTTCACCTTCATTGAATTGCTCCCGCGCCAACGCGTAGACGTCATCCGGCACATGACTTTCGGAGAGCAGCGTCACCGCTTCAGTCCACGCCAGCGCCGCCCGTTCCCGTGGGTTGAAGAAGCCACTGTCACGCCAGACCACGATCGAATACAAACGCCGATCTGTCTCGCCGAGGCGTCGGGCATCCACCGAGTGCATGTCGGTGCAGAAGGCGCAGCCGTTAAGTTGTGAGGCGCGGATTTTGATCAGGTGCAGCAAGGCCGGTTCGATGCTCAGGTTGCTGGTCAGCGCTTCCATGGCGATCATGGCTTTCATCGCTTTGGGCGAGGCGCTGTAGTAGTCCAGGCGGGGATTCATGGCGGGACCTCGTAGCGCGGTTGTGTATGCCCAAGGTAGGCGCTGATGCAGCCGCGTTACAGATCCAATTCCACGGAAAACCCAGGGACCACCCAGTAACAGACCAATCCGGCGCTTTTTGCCCACGCAACTTCTATGCAGCAGCGCAATGGGGGTAATCTGGCGCGACCCACAGTCGCGTCACAGCCCCAGGAGCCCCGCTGGTATGGAACTTCACGTTGTCATCAACGGCCGCAAGGACCTGGCAGGCCAGTTGTACCAACAGCTGCGCAGTGCCATCGAAACCGGTCGCCTGGCAGCCGGCACGCAACTGCCGCCCAGCCGTTTGCTGGCGGAACAGTTGGGCATTTCGCGCAAGACCATTTCCGACACGTACTCGCAACTGACCTACGAAAACTTCCTCACCGGAGTGACCGGCAAAGGCACCTACGTCAACGCGCGGCCGGCGAAAATCCAGCGCAAGCAGAGCCATTCGGAGCTGGCCGGCAGCGAGGTCATCGAGTCGTGGCGCAACCTGCCGGTGTTCCTGCGCCACCCGACGCTGGAAGGCTCGCTGCGCTACGACTTTATCGGCGGCGCCACCAGCAAGGGCCAGTTTCCCCAGGACGATTGGCGGCGCTGCACCTCTCACGCGTTGCGCCAGATTGCCGGTTCCAAGGGTTTCTACAGCCTGCCCGAAGGCCTGCCGGCGCTGCGCAATGCGATTGCCCGGCACATCGCGTTTTCCCGCGGGGTCAATTGCCAGGACGAAGACGTGGTGGTGTGCAACGGCGCCCAGCAAGCCCTGGACCTGATTGGCCGGGTGCTGCTGCGGCCCGGCAGTCTGGTGGCGATGGAAGATCCCGGTTATCCCCCGGCGCGCCTGTTGTTCGGCAGCCACGGGGCCACGGTAGTCGGGGTGCCGGTGGACGCAGAAGGTATTCAGGTCGAGTTGATTCCGGACGGGACGCGGCTGATTTACGTGACGCCGTCGCACCAGTTTCCATTGGGCATGCCGATGAGCCAGGCACGTCGCGAAGCCCTGCTGGCACGGGCCCGTGAGCTGGGCGCGATCATCATCGAAGACGATTACGACAGCGAATTCCGCTACGAGGGCCGGCCCACCGATTCGCTGCAAAGCATGGACGAGCGCGGCATCGTCGCTTACGTCGGCACGTTCTCGAAAACCCTGCTGCCGGAGCTGCGACTGGGTTACACCATCCTGCCACCAGCGATTCTCGAAGCGGTGATCCGCGCCAAGCAGCTCACCGACCTGCACACCTCGACCCTGCCGCAATGGGCGCTGGCCAAGTTCATCGCCGAAGGTTGCCTGCTCAAGCACATTCGCCGTTGCCACACGATCTATGCCGGGCGCCGCGAGCGGATCCTCGCGCGCATGGCCGGTGACCTTTCGCCGTGGCTGGAAGCCGTGCCGACGGTCGCCGGGTTTCACATGGTGGCGCTGTGCAAGGTGCCCATCGACTTGACGCTGGTTATCGAACTGGCGAGAAAAGTCGAAGTCGGGCTGTATTCGATTGAGGGCTTTTTCTATCAGCAAGCACCGCGCGCCGGGCTGCTCATGGGGTTTGGCGCGATTGAAACCCTGGACATCGACACCGCGCTGGACCGCGTGCGCGACATTTTGCAGCAGGTCGCCTGACGATTGGTCTGCGGGTTTATCCGGCGATTGGCTATTGGCGGTCCCCCGGTCCGGGCCTATTCTGCTGGGGCGTTATCCCTCAATGAGCAGGATTCGTCCGGCCTGATTCAGGAGTGTGAGTAATGTCCAACGAAGTGATCAATACCGTCAGGGTGCAGGCCGCCGCCGGCCGCTCGGAAGAACTGGGTAAGCAACTGCAAAAGATTGTAGACACCCTGCGCGAACTTCCGGGCTGCGATTCCTACATGGTCGACCGCTGCCCCGAGGACAGCAACCGCTGGAACGTCAGCGCCCGCTGGCAATCGGAAGCGGCCATGCAATCGCATTTCAACAGCCCGCAAGTGCAGGGTTTTATTGGTTTGATTGATAGCCGGTTGGCTAATGCCGTGGACTTCAATAGCTTTCCTATCGTCTGAAACGTGCGCGGCCTCGTAGCAGCTGTCGAGCTGCGCGAGGCTGCGTTCGGCGGCGCAGCCGTCGCAAACCCCGCGTACGCATTCTTCCTGATACACCGCATTGGCTGATTTCACGACGGCTTCGCCGCCGAACGCAGCCTCGCGCTGCTCGACAGCTGCTACATCAATTAATGTCGCCGCCCTTGATTGGTCCCCTCACCTTCCCGAATATTGGCCGTTTTATTGCCCCGACCCGAGGCTTACTGTGGTCCCTGACGACTAACAACCCCCAGGTGATCAACCATGAAAGCTTTGAGTTTACTGGCCGCCCTGGCCCTCAGCGTTTCTGCCTCGGCCTTCGCCCACGACCCGTCGGAAAAGGTCACCGTGTTGCAGGATGAACTACTGCAAAACGTGCCCGGCAAAAAAGCCATGATGATCGAGGTCGACTACAAGCCCGGCCAATCCTCCATCGCCCACAAACACGACGGCACGGCCATGGCTTACGTGCTGCAAGGCCAGGTCACTTCCCAGGTCAAGGGCCAGAAAGCGATCACCTACAAGACCGGCGAGTTCTGGTACGAGCCGGCCGGTTCCGAGCATCTGGTGTCGAAAAACGCCAGCGCCACCAAACCCGCCAAGTTGCTGGTGTTCATGGTGTTGTCGCCGGACGAGAAAGTATTGATCCCCTTGAAAAACTGATAGCCAGTGCATCAGCCATAAATAAAAAGGCTCGAATCGATGATTCGGGCCTTTTTATTACCCGGCGCACTTAGATGAAAACTTTTACATCAAACAAAACTATGGATCAGTCTATAAGTGTATTTATGGACGATTTCATTCAGCCCATAGAGGTTTAGTCTGGAGCCACTGCCGGACACTACCGGCAACTATCAACTTTTCGACTCAAGTTGTTTCACTGGAGAAACACCATGAAACTTGCGCTTGTCAGTTCGTTGACGATTGCCGCGTTGCTCGCCGGCTGCTCGGTCCCCACCGCCCCCAAAGCCGTGTCGTCCCTGGACACGATGTTCAGCGCGCCGGTCGGCCGTTCCAGCGCCGCCCAAGTGACCAATGGCGGCAATGTTTCCCTGGGCATTGTCTTCAGCCCTTCCACCCAGGCTAACCGCGAATACCTGCGCCACTACCAGGCCAATGCCGGCACCGGTTTCGGCCAAAGCCTGCTGGTGCAGCCGATCCACGACGCCTACGTAGCGACGTCCAACCCGGACTTTGCGGTGGATGCCGTCAAGGCGTCGTTGCAGCGCCAGTTCGGTTCGGTGACGGTCTATCCAGACCTGCAAAGCCTGCGGGCTGCGCGGCCGGATGTGGTGGCGATTGTCGATACCCACAGCCAGTTGATGACCTCGCGCAGTTCCGATATCAAGGCCGATGTCAGTGCGGATTTTTATGATGCGAAGTTTAACTACATCGGTACTGCGCAAGGGCATGATGCCAAGTCATTGAGTCCTGTGTGGGCCGACTTTAAACGCAGTGAAGAGATTGTTGCGGATATTAATCAACAACAGGATGTGCAAGTTCGGGCGCTGAAGAAGTTTGACCAGTCGCTCAGTAATTTATTGACCAGCCCGGCAAGTAATGTGTCGATGATCAGCAATAGCACGGATCAGAAGTTGTAGTGAGGCGGATGGCCTCTTCGCGGGCAAGCCTCGCTCCTACATTGGAATGCGATCAACTGTAGGAGCGAGGCTTGCCCGCGAAGAGGCCCGCCCAGCCACCACAAAACCCAAAGGCATAAAAAAACCCCCGCATCTCTCGATACAGGGGTTTTTTCATTCAGCGCCTAAAATCAGGCCGCCGGTTCCAGCTCCAGCGCAGGAGCAGCAGGCACAACTGCCTGACCACTCAACGCCAGGTCCAGCAGTTCACGGTTGGCCACCGCGTACATGGCGTAGTCCGTACCGCTGGCGGCACGGATTTCCACCAGCATGGCGCGCCAGCGTTCGATCATGCCTTCGTGCTCTTCCATCCACAGCGCCAGACGGGTTTCCACGTCCTGGGTGCCGTCGCCCTGTTGCAGGACGGAGATGGTGATCGCACGTTGCTGCCAGTCCACATCATCACGGAACGCTTCACGGGCCAGGGCCTGCCAGTTGTTTTCAACCGGCAGAGCGCTGATCTGTTGCAGGTACCAGGTGATGTCCAGCGCGCTGCCCACGGCGAAGTACGCCTTGGCCACGTCCGCCGGGTTTTGACCGGTCACATCGGCCGCTTCAATGATCGGCAGCAAGGTGTACAGGTGAGTCGTGCCTGCAACCATGCGCGCCAGCAATTCAGGCACGCCAGCAGCAACGTACGCCTGATAACGGGTCTGCCAGCCTTCGCGGGTCGGGCCTTCCAACAGTTCGTCGAGCTTGAGGCCCAGCGCTGCCAGATGTGGACCGAAATGCGCGACGTCACGGGCAGCGTTCTGCTCGTTACGACGGCTGCGCAGGAACCAGCGGGTAGCGCGGCGGCCCAGACGCATCAGCTCGTCCATCAGCTCCAGTTGCACATCAGCGGAAACCTGGTAATCCAGGGCTTCGATCTGACGGAACCAGTGCGGGAGATGGAAAATGTCACGCACGATCACATACGCGCCGGCCACGTTCGCCGGGCTCATGCCGGTCGACTCTTTGAGTCGTTGAACGAAGGTGATGCCCATGTGGTTTACCAGATCGTTGGCGATCTGGGTGCTGACGATTTCGCGCTTCAGACGGTGACGGCGCATGGCTTCGGAGAACTTGCTCACCAGACTCGGTGGGAAAGCGGTTTCCATGTCGCGAGTCAGGTAATCGTCGTCCGGCACCAGGGAATTGAGCAGCGCTTCCTTGAGGTCGATCTTGCTGTACGAGATCAGTACCGACAGTTCGGCACGGGTCAGGCCATGGCCTGCCGCGACGCGTTCAGCCAGCACTTCTTCGTTCGGCAGGAACTCGATGGCGCGATCCAGCTTGCCGCGGCCTTCCAGATCGTTCATCAGGCGCTTGTATTCGGCAATCCGCACGAAAGCACGGCGGGCCGCCAGGGACAGGGCCTGAGTCTGCTTGTAGTTGTTGCCCAGAACCAGATTGCCGACTTCGTCGGTCATGCTCGCCAGCAACTGGTTGCGTTGCTTGTCGGTCATGTCACCGGCCTGAACCACTTCGTTCAGCAGGATCTTGATGTTTACTTCGTGGTCGGAGCAGTCCACGCCACCGGCGTTGTCGATGAAGTCGGTGTTGGAACCGCCGCCATTGAGGCCGAATTCGACGCGACCCAGTTGGGTCATGCCGAGGTTACCGCCCTCGCCCACGACTTTGCAGCGCAGTTCGTTGCCGTTCACACGCAGTGCATCGTTGGCCTTGTCGCCGACATCAGCGTGGCTTTCGGTACTGGCCTTGACGTAAGTGCCGATACCGCCGTTCCACAACAGGTCTACCGGCGCCTTGAGCAAGGCGTTCAGCAGTTCGGTCGGGGTCAGCTTGTCAGCCTGGATGTCGAAGCGCTCTTTCATCTGCGGGGAAATCGCGATGCTTTTCGCGCTGCGGGAGAAGATCCCGCCGCCTTCGGACATGATGCTGGTGTCGTAATCGGTCCAGGCCGAACGCGGCAGGTCGAACAGGCGCTGACGCTCGACGAAGCTGTTGGCTGGCTGAGGATTCGGATCGATGAAGATGTGCAGGTGGTTGAAGGCTGCGACCAGTTGCAGCTTGTCGGACATCAACAAACCGTTACCGAACACGTCACCGGCCATGTCGCCGACGCCGACTACCGTGATGCTGTCTTCCTGGACATTGATGCCGCGCTCACGGAAGTGACGTTGTACGCCCACCCACGCGCCTTTGGCGGTGATGCCCATTTTCTTGTGGTCGTAGCCGGCAGAACCACCGGAAGCGAACGCGTCACCCAGCCAGAAACCGTAGTCGATGGCGATGCCGTTGGCGATGTCGGAGAAGGTCGCAGTGCCTTTGTCCGCTGCAACGACGAGGTACGGGTCATCGTCGTCATGACGCACGACGTTGGCCGGCGGTACCAGTGCGCCGTCTTTCAGGTTGTCGGTGATGTCCAACAGGCCCGAAATGAAGATGCGGTAGCAGGCGATGCCCTCAGCCGCGATTTCGTCGCGACCGCCGCCCAGCGGCAAGCGACGCGGCAGGAAGCCGCCCTTCGCGCCAACCGGCACGATCACCGAGTTCTTCACTTGCTGGGCTTTTACCAGGCCCAACACTTCGGTGCGGTAGTCTTCTTCACGGTCGGACCAGCGCAGACCGCCACGCGCGACGTTGCCGAAGCGCAGGTGCACGCCTTCGACGCGTGGCGAGTAAACGAAGATTTCGAACTTCGGTACTGGCTTCGGGAGCTCAGGGATCTGGTGCGGGTTGAACTTGAAGCTGAAGTAGGACTTGTTATGGCCTTGCGCATCGGTCTGGTAGAAGTTGGTGCGCAGGGTGGCCTTGATCAGGTCCAGGTAGCGACGCAGGATGCGGTCTTCGTTCAGCACCTGGACGTCGTCCAGTGCAGTAACGATGGCTTGTTCCAGGCGTTGCTGCTTGTCTTCCAGATCGTCACTGGACAGCTTGCGCGCCAGGTAGAAACGGGTCTTGAACAACCGGGTCAACTCGCGAGCGATGTCGGTGTGGTTGGTCAGGGTGGTCGCGATGTAGCCCAGGTCAAAGCCCAGACGAATCTGCTTCATGTAGCGCGCATAGGCACGCAGCAGCGCAACGTCGCGCCATGGCAGGCCGGCGGTCAGCACCAGGCGGTTGAACGCATCGTTCTCGGCATCGCCACGCACGATATGGACGAAGGCGTCCTGCAGCGTGTCGTTGAGTTGCTGGATGTCGAGTTCCAGGCCTTCGGCGGCGGTGAACGCAAAGTCGTGAATCCAGAACTCGCGACCGTTGTTGTGACGCAGGCGATACGGGAACTCACCCAGCACACGCAGGCCGAGGTTTTCCAGGATCGGCAACACGTCGGACAAGGCCAGCGGGGTATCGGCGTGGTACAGCTTGCAATGCAGTTCGCGTTGACCGGAGACCTGGCCCAGCGGCTGATAGAAGCTCATCACCAGCGGATTTTTTTCGGTCAGGCTCAGCAGGTGCTGCATGTCGACCACGGCCGAATGCGCTGCGAAACGCTCGCGGTAACCGGCCGGGAAGCCTTTCGGGAAGTCAGCCAGCACGTTGGTGCCGTGGGCTTCGCCGAAGGTTTCGACGGTCAGGGCCGAGTAGTCATCCTGCCAGCTGCGGCAAGCCTGGATGACTTCGTTTTCCAACTGCTGCGGGTCGATGTCCAGGCGATTCTTCGGATCAACCCGCAGAATCAGCTGCACGCGAGCCAGCACGGACTCGGAGAAGAAGGTCCAGAACTCGCAATCCGAGGCTTTCAGGCGATCCATCAGCACTTGCTGGATCTTCTGGCGAACTTCGGTGGAGTAGATGTCACGCGGCACGTAGGCCAGGCAGTAGCAGAAACGGCCGTACGGGTCTTTGCGCAGGAATACGCGGATCTTGTTGCGTTCCTGGATCTGCACGATCGACATCACGGTGCTGAACAGTTCGTCCACCGGGGTCTGGAACAGATCGTCGCGAGGCAGTACTTCGACCACCTGCGCCAGTTCCTTGCCCAGGTGAGCCTTGGCCTGGAAGCCGGAACGGCGTTCGATTTCCTCGACCTTGCGGCGGATGTACGGGATGACCCGCACGCTCTCGCCATACACCGAGGAGGTGTACAGGCCCATGAAACGGCATTCCTTGATGACTTTGCCGTCGGCGTCGATTTCACGGATCGACACGTAGTCAGGATAAGCCGGACGGTGCACACGGCTTGGGTGCGCAGCCTTGGCGAACGACAGCAGGGTCGGTTCGCGCAGGTAGTTCACGGCGTAGTCTTCGATGCGCAGGTCTTCGTAGGTCAGGCCGGTGCGCAGCAGTTTGGTCAGGCCCAGGAAGGAGCTCTGGTCGTACTCGATGTGGCCGCCATCGGCCTGGTCGCTGACCACGAATTCTTCGTAGCCCAGGAACGTGAAGTGGTTGCCCACCAGCCATTCCAGGAAGCTTTTGATTTCAGCTTTTTCTTCTGGATCGACTTTGAACTGGCTGTTGTCCAGACCGGTCAGGATTTGCTGGACCTTGTCTTTCATCGGTTCGAAATCAGCGACCGCAACGCGGACTTCACCGAGAACCTGTTCCAGCTCTTTGCTCAGCACATTCAATTCGGCCGCGTTGGCGCAACGGTCGATTTCCAGGTACATCAGCGATTCTTGCAGGATGTCTTCGCCCTGGGTGCCTTTGGGCAGGATTTCCAGCAGCTCGCCCTTGCTGCCGCGACGCACGCTCAGCACTGTGGTTTGCAAGGTGTGGATGCTGTAGCCGCGACGGTTCAGCTCGGTACGCACCGAGTCCACGAGGAATGGCAGGTCGTGGTGCAGCACTTCGACCGCGGTGTGGGTCGACTGCCAGCCGTGGCGTTCGTAATCAGGGTTGTAGACGCGCACTTGCGGTTGCGCGTGATCGAAGCGCTCAAGCAGGCGCCACGCAGAAAGGGTACAGCCAGCGAGGTCGGACAGCCGACGCTGGGTCAGCTCGTCGAGGGAAATGATGCCGAAAAATTGTTCAGCAAACAGCGCCACTTGTGGCAGTGCCTGTTCACTGATGTGCTGCGCCAGTGCCGCTTGCAGTTGGTGCTGGAAGTCGGCTTTGCTGGCTGCGGTGAAGAACGCCATCTGTGGTACTCCGCTTGGGCTTGTTATTGATGGAAGCGTCGCGTGCAAAACCCCTTTCGGGGCGATCCGTCACCCTGTTCCTGATTCTCGGGCAGAGGAAACAGGGTGACAGGTGGGTGAAGCTGGACGAGACACTCGGGTCACATTCACCTTCCAAGAATGGCTATCGGCAAAAGCGACTGTACGATGAATTGCACAATGCCTTTACCGGTATCCATTCGATGCGCAGCTTAACGAGTGCGACAACGTGCCTGCTTGCGGCGCTGCGACATATTCGGTCATCGGCACGCAGCTTGCGCCTTGTGCATCGAACAACACTAGCAGCCGCACGCCAAAACGGCAGGTTTCAGCCCGTTTTTGCGGCACATCCGTACCAGAAATGACCAGTAACACCCCGGATGTTCACGACACATCCTCTGACACTCAGGCGAGCAGAAATTCCCGCCGACTGGCAGAATCGCCCTTTGTTTGTCTTCACGATGCTCGTCGAGCCAGGAATTTCCCATGCAAATCACCACAGAACTGTTGATCGTCAACCCGTGCGATGACGAAGAAGACAACCTGGCCATGCTCTGCTGCACCAGCGATGATGGCGAATTGTTCCTGATGAGCCGATTCCCGGACGAGGACGAGTTGGAGATCATCTTCCAGGACAAACCTTCGGCGCTGGACGGCGTGAAAGTGACCCTCAGCCCTACCCGCCTGCTGATCGAAATCGCGGCAACCGACGCCGATGCGTTGAACGGCGAAGATTCCCTGGAAATCATTCACAGCACCGATGCCAGTGATTTGCCGGAAGTGGAAGAAACCTTGCAGAACATTCTCGAGGGGATCGGGACCTATATCAGCGAGCTGTGATTTTCGCTGGCTGTACCGGCCTCTTCGCGGGCAAGCCTCGCTCCTACAATGACCGCATGCACCTGACAGGACGCGGTCACCTGTAGGAGCGAGGCTTGCCCGCGAAGGCGCCCAAAAGAACACCACCACTCCCCGCCCCACAAATTTCCAACAATTTCGCCAACCATTTCCCAGCCTTTAAGCAAAATGCCGTTAGTCGCCACCCCCTGCGATGCATTAAAGTAACGCCCCCAGCCCTGGCGTTATTCGAACGTCTTCGGTCACCCTTTCCAGGAACAGTCATCGATGGAACATCGTGAAGCGCTGCTAGCGCTGCGAACCTTTCTTTCAACGCAGATTCTCGGCCAGGAAAAACTCATCGAGCGCTTGCTCATCGCCTTGCTCGCCGACGGCCACATGCTGGTCGAGGGTGCCCCGGGGCTGGCCAAGACCAAGGCCATCAAAGAGCTCGCCGAAGGCATCGAAGCACAGTTCCATCGCATCCAGTTCACCCCCGACCTGTTGCCCGCCGACATCACCGGCACCGAGATCTATCGCCCGGAAACCGGCAGTTTCGTGTTCCAGCAAGGCCCGATCTTCCACAACCTGGTGCTGGCGGACGAAATCAACCGTGCCCCGGCCAAGGTCCAGTCGGCGCTGCTCGAAGCCATGGCCGAGCGCCAGGTCAGCGTTGGACGCAGCACTTATGAACTGTCGCCACTGTTTCTGGTGATGGCCACGCAAAACCCGATCGAGCAGGAAGGCACCTATCCGCTGCCCGAAGCCCAGCTCGACCGCTTCCTGATGCACGTGAAAATCGGTTTCCCGGACGCCGCTGTCGAACGGCGGATCCTGCAACAGGCTCGCGGCGAAGCGCTCAACGGCGAAACCAAGCCCGAGCGCCGGGTCAGCCAGCAAGCAATCTTTGCCGCACGCAAGGAAATCCTCGGGTTGTACATGGCCGACGCCGTGGAGGAATACCTGGTGCAACTGGTCATGGCCACCCGCACGCCGGCCAAGTTCGACCCGGAAATGGCCGAGTGGATCGCCTACGGCGCCAGCCCGCGCGGCTCGATTGCCCTCGACCGCTGTGCCCGCGCCCACGCCTGGCTGGCCGGTCGCGACTTCGTCAGCCCGGAAGACATCCAGGCCGTACTGTTCGACGTGTTGCGTCACCGCATCATCCTGTCCTTTGAAGCCGAAGCTGCTGGCATCGACCAGGACCGGGTGGTCCAGCGGATTCTCGACGTCGTAGCCGTCGCTTGACCCCGATGAACGTCATCCTGCCGCCCGAGCCGGGCATCAGTGTCAGCCTCGCCGAGCTGATCGAGATGCGCCATCGGGTGCGCGAAGTGCAATTGTTCTCCACGCCGAGCCAGCGCAGCCCGCTGATCGGCCTGCACCACTCCAAGCTGCGTGGCCGTGGCGTCGATTTCGATCAAGTGCGGGTCTATCAGGCCGGCGACGACGTGCGCACCATTGACTGGCGCGTGACTGCCCGCACCCAGGAGCCGCACACCAAGCTCTTTCACGAAGAACGCGAGCGACCGATTTTCATTATGGTCGAGCAAAGCCGTCGGCTGTTTTTCGGCTCCGGACTGATGTTCAAATCGGTGCTGGCTGCGCAAGCCGCGAGCCTGATCGGCTGGGCCGCCCTGGGCCACAACGACCGGGTTGGCGGATTGGTGTTCGGCGACAACGAGCACTACGAAATCAAACCCCGGCGCAGCAAGCAAAGCCTGCTGCAACTGCTCAACCGCTTGGTGCGGGTCAACCAGTCGCTGCACACCGAAAGCGAGCAGAACCGCGATTCGCTGAACCTGGCCCTGCGCCGCGCCCGTGAAGTGTTGCGCCCAGGCAGCCTGGTGATCGTGATCTGTGACGAGCGCGCACTGACCGAAGGCTCCGAGCAACAACTGAGTCTGTTGTCGCGCCATTGCGACCTGTTGCTGCTGCCGCTGTCCGATCCGCTGGACCACGCCCTGCCCGCCGCCGGGCTTTTACGTTTCGCGGAACGTGGCGCGCAACTGGAACTCGACACCCTTAATTTCGACCTGCGCCAGACCTACCGCGCCCAGGCCGAAGAACGCATCGCACGCTGGGAATTGCTCGCGCAGAAACTGCGGGTCCTGTTGATGCCCCTGAGCACTCAGAGCGAGATGGTCGAGCAATTGCGTGAATACCTGAACCCACAGAAACCGGGGAAAGGTCGATGAGCAGTCTCGAACAGCTACAACCGCTGATGACACCGCCGCCGATCGGCTTCTGGCCACCAGCGCCGGGTTGGTGGCTATTGCTGTTGTTGCTGCCGCTGATCGGCTTCGGCCTGTGGCAGTTGCGCCGCTTCATTCCCAACAAACGTCCCATCGTGCGCGCCGAACAACCGCTGGACCCGGTGCGCGTCGCCGCCCTGGCCGAACTGGCGCGCATGCCCAAACCCTACGACGGCGCACCGGCCGGCGCCTGGCTGCAGCAACTCAATGGCTTGCTCAAACGCCTGTGCCGCAACCATTACCCCTACAGCCAGAGTCACACGTTGAATGGCCGAAAATGGCTGGCGTTTCTCGACAACCGCTGCCCGGCCGCTGGTTTGACGCGCTGGATGGTACTGGTGGAAGGCGCCTACAAACCCGAATGCAAACTCGACGACAAGGCCATCGCCGGCCTGACCCAAGCCGTCGACACCTGGATTCGCAAACATGTTTGAGTTCGCCTGGCCGTGGATTTTCGCCCTGCTGCCGCTGCCGTGGCTGATGCGTCTGGTGCTGCCGGTAGCCGACAGCGGTGAACCGGCGCTCAAAGTCAGTTTTCTCAGCGACCTTGAAGGCCTGACCCGCCGGCGTGCCCGCGCCAATCTGCCGGCCTGGCGCCAGCAAGCGCCGTTCATTCTGTTGTGGCTGTTGCTGCTGATGTCCGCCGCGCGCCCGCAATGGCTCGGCGAGCCGCTGCCGATTGCCGCCAGTGGCCGAGACTTGCTGGTGGCGGTGGACGTGTCTGGCTCGATGGATTTTCCCGACATGCAGTGGCAGGACGAAGACGTCAGCCGCTTGTCGCTGGTCCAGCATTTGCTCGGGGACTTTCTGGAAAGCCGCGAAGGCGACCGGGTCGGCCTGATCCTGTTTGGCAGCCAGGCGTATCTGCAAGCGCCGCTGACTTTTGACCGCCGCACGGTGCGGGTCTGGCTGGATGAAGCGCGGATCGGTATCGCTGGCAAGAACACCGCCATCGGCGATGCGATCGGCCTGGCCCTCAAGCGTTTGCGCATGCGTCCGGCGCAAAGTCGCGTGCTGATTCTGGTCACTGACGGCGCCAACAACGGTGGCGAAATCGACCCGCTGACCGCCGCGCGCCTGGCCGCCAGCGAAGGTGTGAAAATCTACCCGATCGGCATCGGTGCCGATCCGGAACAAAGCGGCACCTTGGGTTTCCTCGGCGTCAATCCGAGCCTGGACCTCGATGAACCGGCGCTGAAGGCCATCGCCCAAGCCACCGGCGGCCAGTACTTCCGCGCCCACGACGGCAAAGAGTTGCAGGCGATCAAGGAAACGCTCGACAAACTTGAGCCGGTGACCCAGCAACCGACCCAGGCCCGTCCGGCCCAGGCGTTGTATCACTGGCCTCTGGCGCTGGCGTTGCTGTTAAGCATGCTGTTGGTGGCGCGCGAGCGCTGGCCGGACAATCCGTTGCAACGTTTCCTGAGCAAGGACCTGTTTTTGCAAAGCCAACTGCCGGACTGGCGCCAACGGCTTAATCGCCTGCGCCTGCGGAGGCGCCGATGAGCGCGCTCTGGCCGTACTGGTTCCGCCCCTGGTGGCTGCTGCTGTTGCCGCTGCTCGGTTGGTTGCTCTGGCAACTGTGGCATAGGCAGAAACGCGCCGGGCGCTGGCAAATGATTCTACCGCCAGCCTTCCACGCCGCGCTGCTCAGCGGTGGTAAAGGCAGTGACAGCAAATTGCCGTGGGTTGTGCTCGGCCTGGCCTGGGTGCTGACCGTCGGCGCGCTGCTGGGTCCGAGTTGGCAGCGCGTCGAACAGACCAGCCAGAAACCCGCCGATCCGTTGGTAGTGTTGCTGGAGCTGACGCCGGAAATGCTCGCCACCGACAGCCCACCGACCCGACTGGAACAGGCACGGCGCAAGCTGTTCGATTTGCTGCAAAGTCGCAGCGATGCGCAGACCGCAATCGTCGTCTACGCCGGCAGCGCCCACACGCTGGTGCCGCTGTCGGATGACCTTTCCACCAGCCGCAATCTGCTGGACGCGCTCAAGCCTTCGCTGATGCCCGAGGCCGGTCATCGTGCCGATCTGGCGGTGATAAAAGCCTTGGCGCTGCTGGATCAGGGTGCCCTCGGCCAGGGGCGGATCCTGCTGATCGGTTCGTCCCTGACCGAACAGGAGCGCTTCGGCATCGAGCGCGCGCTGAACGGCAAATCCACGGAATTCCTGATGCTCGGCGTCGGCACGCCCGAGGGTGCGCCGGTGGCTCAGGAGGACGGCAGTTTCCTCAAGGACGCCCAGGGCGCGATTCTGGTGCCGCACCTGGATAATCCGGGCCTGAAAGCCTTCGCCAGCGATCTGGGTGGCCGCTATCACGCTTCACGCCTGGATGATGCCGACCTGGGCGCCCTCGGCCTGCTCGACGGTCCGCGTAATTTGCGCAACGACGGCCAGACTCTGCGCCTCGACACCTGGGCCGATCAGGGTTACTGGCTGTTATTGCCACTGTTATTGCTGGCGTCTTTTGCCGGGCGTCGGGGCTGGTTGTTCTGCTTGCCGCTGTTGTTCCTGCTGCCGCAACCGAGCTACGCCTTCGACTTTGAAGACTTGTGGCTGCGTCCCGATCAACGCGGCCTGCATTTGCTCAATCAGGAGCATCCGGCCGAGGCCGCGCAACATTTCGAAGACCCGCAATGGCAAGGCGTGGCGCTGTATGAGGCCGGCGACTACAGCGGCGCCGCCCAGCGCTTCGCCCAAGGCAACGATGCGCGGGCGCACTACAATCGGGGGAACGCCCTGGCCAAGAGCGGTGAGCTGGAAGCGGCACTCGACGCTTACGATCAAGCCCTGGAGCGGCAGCCGGATTTGCGTCCGGCGCTGACCAACAAGGCGCTGGTGGAAAGCCTGATCAAGCAGAAAGCCACACCGCCGGCGGTTGAGCCGGACAAATCCGAAGGTGATGCACCGGGAACCGCCAGCGACAGCCCGGCCCCCGGCGCCGCGACCCAGCCGTCGAACAGCGGCGAGGCGAAAACCGATGCCCAGCCGAACACGCCGGACACCGATCAAACGACCACCACGCCGCCGCAACCCGGGGCCAACGAGGTGCCGGGCAGCGAGCTCGGGGACGAGCAAAGCACCACGCCACCGCGGCGCCCGGCCAACGATAGTCTTGAAGGCGAACAGGCCCAGGCGCTAGAGCAATGGCTGCGCAAGATCCCGGATGATCCGGGCGAACTGCTGCGACGCAAATTCTGGTACGAACAGCAACAACATCAGGATCAGGGAAAAACTCGATGACCCGCTTCACCGCTTTCTTGCTCGCCATGCTTTTCTGGACCTTTCAGGTCCAGGCTGCGGACCTGGTCGCCAGTGTCGATCGCAGTCGCCTGAGTTCCGGCGAAACGGTCGAGTTGATCCTGGAATCAAACGACGTCACGCTGTTCGGCAAACCCGACCTCACGCCGCTGGAGCCGGCATTCGAAGTGCGCGGCACCCGCCAGGTCAATCAGTTGACCACGATCAACGGCGACAACCGCGCCACCACGCGCTGGATCATCACGCTGCTGCCCAAGCAAAACGGCAGCGTGGAGATCCCGTCGCTGCAACTGGGCGAAGTGCGCAGTCAGCCGATCACTATCCAGGTCGTCGAAAGCGAAACCCAAGACACTAAAAACACCCTGGCGCCGGTGTTTATCGAGGTCAGCCTCGATCAGAACAGCGTGTACGTGCAGGCCCAGGCGATCCTGACCCTGCGCATCTACCATTCGGTGTCGCTGTACGACGACAGCAGCCTGACGCCATTGCAGATTCCCGATGCGCGCATCGAGCAACTCGGCGATTCGCGCACCTATGAGAAGGACATCAATGGATTGCGCCACGGCGTGATCGAAATGCGCTATGCGATCTTTCCCCAGCACAGCGGTGTGTTGAACATTCCGACGCAGACGTTCAGCGCGACCCTGGTGGACGTGCAGCCGTCCCCGGACGTGGCCTCCCAAGGGCCGAAACCGGGCAAGTTGCTGCGTGTCAGCTCGGCCGAGATTCCGCTGACGGTCAAGGCCAAACCCGAGAGTTACCCGGCCGACGCGCCGTGGTTGCCAGCGCGTAGCCTGAGCCTGAGCGAAAGCTGGAGTCCGGAACCGGACCACGCGCAAGTCGGTGATTCCCTGACCCGCAGCCTGACCCTGAAAGCCGAAGGCCTGGCCAGTTCGCAGTTGCCGCCGCTGCCGGCCACCGACATCAATGGCTTGCGCCGCTACCCGGATCAACCGGTACTGGGCAACCAGAACAGCGAGCGTGGGCTGATCGGTAGTCGCGAAGACCGTGAAGCCCTGGTGCCCGCTCACAGCGGCGCCATCGAATTGCCGACGGTGGACGTAGTCTGGTGGAACACCTTCGAAGATCACCTGGAACACAGCAGCCTGCCGGCGCGGACCCTGCAAGTGACGAACAATCCGAGCCTGATGGTCGACACCCCGGCAGGTACTGCGCAAACAAATTACGTCGCCGACAGCGAAGCGCTGTGGTGGTGGAAACTCAGCACCCTGATCCTGGCGTGCACCACCCTGCTCGGCTTCGGCCTGTGGTGGCGCGCCCGCTGGCAGCCGGCGATCCTGCGAGCGGCGCAAGCCGGCCCGAGCCCGCGCACCGTGCTCGACGAGCTCAAGCGCGCCTGCCAGGCCAACGACCCCCACGCCACCCGCCAGGCCCTCGACGCCTGGGCCCGGCAACAGCCGGAAACCCTCGCCGACATGGCGGCGCGGTTTGTGCCGTTGTCCGACGCCCTCGACGGCTTGAACGGCGCGCTGTACAGCGAAACCGGCCAGCACTGGCAAGGCGAAGACCTGTGGCGCGCGACCCGGGCGATTCCAATCGCCGAGCGGGTGCAGGATCCAGTGGGTGATAGCGGGTTGCCGCCGCTTTATCCGAAGTAAGACCGCGTCATCGTTCATCGCGAGCAAGCTCGCTCCCACAAGGATCGGTGTTGAACACAACATTGGAGTCAACGCAGGGCCAATGTGGGAGCGAGCTTGCTCGCGATGACGGCCTAAAGATCACCACATACTATAAGTCAGGGCAAAAATAACACCCCTGACGCACCCAATCGACGGTTTGCCAGTAAACTCCCCTTCCTTTAGCCGCCATCATTTCCCACGCGGCCATCACCTTATTTCCTACGGAGTTCGCCTTGCGTCTGTTCCACACCTCCGACTGGCACCTTGGGCAGAACCTGCACGGCCAGGACCGCGATTTCGAGCACGGTTGTTTCCTTGAGTGGCTGTTGCGCCAGCTGAAGCTGGACCAGCCCGACGTGCTGTTGATCGCCGGCGATATCTTCGACACGGTCAATCCGCCGGTCAAAGCCCAAGAACGTCTCTACGACTTCATCGTCAGCGCCCACGAGCAGCAGCCGTTGCTGACCATCGTGATGATCGCCGGCAACCACGACTCCGGCTCACGGATCGAACTGCCGGCGCCGTTGATGCGGCGCCTGCGCACTCACGCGCTCGGTCGGGTGCTGTGGCTCGATGACGGGCAGCTCGACTCCGAACGCCTGTTGCTGCCGCTGCCCGATGCCAGCGGCGAGATTGCCGGTTGGTGCTTGGCGCTGCCGTTCCTGCGCCCTGCAGAGGTGACCGGCGCGCAGTTGGGCGACAACTATTTGCGCGGTATCGGCCAGGTGCATGAATGGCTGATCGAAGCGGCGAACGCCAAGCGCAAGCCGGGCCAGGCACTGATCGCCATCAGCCACGCGCACATGGCCGGCGGTTCGGTGTCGGAGGATTCCGAGCGCAGCCTGATTATCGGCAACGCCGAAGCCCTGCCCGCCAGCCTGTTCGGGCCGAGCATCAGCTACGTGGCCCTCGGTCACTTGCACAAGCCGCAGAAGGTCAATGGCGAAGAACGCATCCGCTACAGCGGCTCGCCGATTCCGTTGTCGTTCTCCGAGATCAACTATCAGCATCAGATTCTCGACATCACCCTCGATGGCGAAACCCTGGTCAGCGTCGAACCGAAACTGATCCCGCGCGCGGTCAACCTGCAGCGCATCGGCCCCGCCCCGCTGGCCGAGATCCTGCTGCAACTGGCGGATCTGCCGAACACCGATTTGCTGGAAGATCTGCAGCGCCAGCCGTGGCTGGAAGTCCGGGTGCGTCTCGACGAACCGCAACCCGACCTGCGTTATCAAGTGGAAACGGCCCTGGAAGGCAAAGCCGTACGGCTGGTGCGAATCGCCGCCGAGTACGCCGGTAACGGCAGCAAAGACGGGACCGACGACGGCGCGACCTTGATCGAACTCGATCAGCTCTCGCCTCAGGAATTGTTCAGTCGCGCCTGGCAGGACAACTACGGCAGCGAGGTCGATGAGCAAACCCTCAAGGACTTTGCCGAGCTGCTGCAAGACGTGCAGATGGAGAGCGAACAGCCATGAAAATCCTCGCGATCCGCCTGAAAAACCTCGCCTCCCTGGCCGGACCATTTGAAATCGATTTCACTGCCGAGCCGTTGGCCAGCGCTGGTTTGTTCGCCATCACCGGACCGACCGGCGCCGGTAAAAGCACCTTGCTCGATGCCTTGTGCCTGGCCCTGTTCGGCGCTGTGCCGCGCCTGAACAACACTGGCCGCGATGCGAAAGTCCCGGACGCCGATGGCGAAATCGGCACCGGCGACCCTCGCACCTTGCTGCGTCGTGGCACCGGTGAAGGTTACGCCGAAGTGGATTTCGTCGGCATCGACGGGCGCCGTTACCGTGCACGCTGGGAAGCCAATCGCGCTCGGGAAAAGGCTGGCGGCAAGCTACAAGCCAGTCGCCAGAGCCTGCGCGATATCGACCAGGATCAACTGCTGGCCAGTCAGAAAGGCGAGTACAAGGCGCAACTTGAAGCCGCGCTGGGCCTGAACTTCGAACAGTTCACCCGCGCCGTGCTGCTGGCCCAGAGTGAGTTCAGCGCGTTCCTCAAGGCGGATGACAACGACCGCAGCGAGTTGCTGGAAAAACTCACCGACACTGCGCTCTATACGCGCCTCGGTCGTCGCGCGTACGACAAGACCAGAGAGGCCCGCGAAGCCCACAAGTTGCTGCAGGATCAGGCCACCGGCGTCACGCCGCTGTCCCCCGAAGCCCGCGCCGAACTGGATGAACGTTTCAACGAAGCCCAGCAGCAACTCAAGACCCAGCAAGCGCAGCTCAAACAGCTTGATGAGCAACACACGTGGCTGAAAAACCTGCGCCAATTGCAGGACGAACAACAGAGCGCCACCGAACAACTGCAATCCGCCCAGCAACACTCGGAAAGCCTGGCCGGTGAACGCCTGAAGCTCACGCGCCTGGAGCAACTGGCGCCGCAGCGGCACCAATTTGCGCGCAAAACCGAACTCACCGCCCAGCTCACTCCGCTGGCCGCGCAGATTCAGCAGCACACGCAACAGCAACAAGAATTGTCCGAGCGGCAAGCGCAACTCGAAAAGAGCCTGAGCAGCGCGCATGCTGCGTTGATCGAGGCGCAAAACCAGCACAGCGCCGGTGCACCGTTGCTGCGTCAGGCGTTTGAAGAGCAAAGCACCCTCGCCCGTTTGGCCAAGGATGCCAGCCTCAGTGCCGACGCCAAGCAGCAAGCGGAACTGGCCAGCACCCAAGGCCAGACCACGATTCAAGGTTTGCTCGACCAGCAAAAACAGGTCGCCGAACGTTTGCAGCGCATCGCCGGGGAGCTTGAACAAAGCGCTCATCTGGCGCCGCTGAGCGATGCCTGGAACGCCTACCGTGATCGCCTGCAACAGCTGATGCTGATCGGCAATCGTTTGAACAAAGGCCAGGATGAACTGGCTGCCTTGGAACAGAGCGCCACCCGCGCCGCCGAAGAACTGGCCGCGCAAAAGCAGAATCTGGAAGTCCTGTACAAAGAGGCCGGCGCCGAGCCCGAAGCCGTGGCCGAGCAGATCCAGTTGCTGAGCACGTTGTTGCAGGACAACCGCAAACAACTGCGCGCCTTCGAAGAACTGACGCGGCTGTGGGCCAGTCAGCAGGAACTGGACAAGCGCGGTGCCGAGCTTCAGCAGCGTCAACTCGCTGCCCAACAGGAACGTGAGCGCCTGACCCAGGACGGGGTGAAAACCAAGGCCGAACTGACCGTCGCCGAACAGACCCTGACCGTCACCCGGGAACTGCTGGAACGCCAGCGCCTGGCACGCAGTGAAAGCGTCGAAGAACTGCGCGGGCAATTGCAGGATGACCAACCGTGCCCGGTTTGTGGCAGCCCGGAGCATCCTTATCATCAGCCCGAAGCCTTGCTGCAAAGCCTCGGTCGGCACGATGAAAGCGAGCTGACCAACGCGCAGAAAGCCGTCGATCTGCTGAAGGAAAAACTCACCGATCTGCGCGCCGAAGTCGGTGGTTTGATTGCGCAGCAAAAGGAGCTGCTGCAACAGCAGGAACACCTGGCCACGCAACAACAAAGCCTGACGCCAAGCCTCGAAGCGCATCCGTTGTCCGCGCAGTTGCTGAACCAGGACGCCGCCAAGCGCGATGCCTGGCTGACGCAGCAAAACAGCCAGTTGAACCAGAGCATCACCCAAGACGAACAACGCCAGACCGCCCTGCTCACTCTGCAACAGGATGCCGCGCGACTGGCCCAGCAACTGCGCAGCGCCGAAACCGCGAGCCAGCAAGCGACCCAGCACCTGAGCACTCAGCAACAAGCCTTGAGCAGCGATCGCCAGCGTCTGGACGAAGAACTCGCGGCGTTCAGTTCGCTGCTTCCGGCCGATACGCTGGAAGCCTTGCGCACCGAGCCGGCCGCGACGTTCATGCAGCTCGACCGGCAGATCGCCCAGCGTCTGGAACAACTCGACCAGCAGCGCGACGAACTCGGCGAACAGCAGCAACGCCAGCAGACGCTGGAGAAAGAACAGGATCGCCAACTGACCCGCATCCAACAACTGGAAACCGCGCAACAGCAGTTCACGGTGCTGGCCGAGCAGCAACAGGCTTGCCAGCAGAAACTCGCACAATTGCTGGGTGATCACACCAGCGCCGAACAGTGGCAGCAGCAACTCGATCAAGCGGTCGAACAGGCGCGACATGCCGAAGCGACGGCCAATCAGGAACTGCAAACCGTGCGCACGGGGCTGGTGCAACTGGCCGCAGAACTCAAGGCCCAGCAACAACGTTCAGAGGCGCTGGAGCATGAAGATCGCGAGTTGAGCGGCAAGATTGCCGATTGGCGCGCGCGGCATCCAGAGCTGGATGATGGTGGGCTGGAAGCGTTGCTGAGCGTGGATGATCAACAGGTCAGCGACCTGCGCCAACAATTGCAGCACAGCGAAAAAGCCATCGAGCAGGCCAAGGTGTTGTTGCAGGAACGCGATCAGCGTTTGCTCAATCATCAGGCCCAGCACAACGGCAATCTCGATGCCGAACAACTGGCCACTGCACTGACGGAATTGCAAAACCTGTTTGCCGCCAGCGAACACCGCTGCGCCGAACTGCGCGCCGAACAGGCCGAGGATCAACGGCGGCAGAACGCCAATCAGGCCTTGGCGCAACAGATCGCCGATGCCTACACCGAGTACCAGCGCTGGGCGCGTTTGAACGCGTTGATCGGCTCGGCCACTGGCGACACCTTCCGCAAGATCGCCCAGGCCTACAACCTCGACTTGCTGGTGCATCACGCCAACGTGCAGTTACGGCAACTGGTGCGGCGCTATCGCCTGAAACGCGGTGGCAGCATGCTTGGTTTGCTGGTGATGGACACCGAGATGGGCGACGAATTGCGCTCGGTGCATTCGTTGTCCGGTGGCGAGACGTTCCTGGTGTCGCTGGCCTTGGCCCTTGGTCTGGCGTCGATGGCGTCGAGCACGCTGAAGATCGAATCGCTGTTTATCGACGAAGGCTTCGGCAGCCTAGACCCGGAATCCCTGCAACTGGCCATGGACGCCCTCGATGGCTTGCAGGCGCAGGGCCGCAAAGTCGCGGTGATTTCCCACGTGCAGGAAATGCATGAGCGGATTCCGGTGCAGATTCAGGTGCGCCGCCAGGGCAATGGCCTGAGTACGCTGGAGGTGAAATGACTACGCTCTACTCCTTCCGCCGCTGCCCCTACGCCATGCGTGCGCGCATGGCGCTGCGTTATTCAGGGGTTGCAGTGCAGATTGTCGAAGTCAGCCTCAAGGCCAAGCCCGCCGAAATGCTCGCGCTGTCGAGCAAGGGCACGGTGCCAGTGCTGGAGGTTGAGGGTCGGGTGATTGATGAAAGCCTGGCGATCATGCGCTGGGCCCTGGCACAGCACGATCCTGAGGATTGGATGCTCAAGGACGATCCTGCCGCGCAGCAACGTATCGCTGAACTGATCGAAGAAAACGATCAGGTGTTCAAGGTGCATCTGAATCGCTACAAATACGCCGAGCGTTATCCCGAGCAGCCGATGGAACATTATCGGGCCGAGGGTGAGGTGTTTTTGCGCAAGCTCGATGAGTTGCTGGAGGGGCGGGATTATTTGCTCGCCGGGCACCTGAGCCTGGCGGACGTGGCATTGATGCCGTTCGTTCGGCAGTTTGCGCATGTGGATCGGGAGTGGTTTGGGCAGACGCCGTATGCGCGGTTGCAGGTGTGGCTTCAGCGGTTGCTGGAGTCCGACCTGTTCACCTCAATCATGAAGAAATAACCCCGCCCTGTAGGAGCGAAGCTTGCTCGCGAAGGCGTCCTAACATGCAACATTGATGTCGACTGTCACGCCGCCTTCGCGAGCAAGCTTTGCTCCTACGGGGTTCGGCGGCGTTACGCCAATACCGAGCACATCCCCAGCGCCGAGCAATCCACCTGGAACGGTCCGAGGAACTCGCCCGGGACCTTCGATGGCGGATTACCCGCCAGCAACCCCAACGCCTTGGCCGTCTGAATGTTATGGGCGATGTTGTGGTTGCATTCGATGGCCCGGGCCACCGACCCCGCCGAGCCCTGCCCGATCCCCAACAGTGAAGCGCCATTGGTCATGAACGCCAAGAAGGCGATGACCCAGAGTCTGTGTCCTTTCATGCTCCGACCGCTCCCAACAAATCCTCGTGATCAGCCACGACGCTTTGCGCGCGGTGTTCGAACTGGATAGCGGGATAAGCGACCTGAATCGGCGCTTGAATGTCGTGTTGCGATTGAGCCGAAAGGCTCACCACGAGCACCATGGCCACGTAGATTCCGATGGCCAGGTAGGCGCCGTGTTTGGCAGAAGTGAGGATTGCGCTGGCCATGGTGTTCTCCGTGGGCATGTTTAAGTGCCGACAGGATCGATCAAAAAAACCGAAGCAACCACTCAGCGTTTTCCATAGTGACCATCAGCTTGGTTGATCATTAAACCCGTCTATGCCGACGCTTGATAAAACCTATGAACCCGAGAAACACACACGCAAAGGAGCTGCCGAAGGCTGAGATCTTTTGCTCTTAATAAGTCAAAAGATCGCAGCCTTCGGCAGCTCCTGCAGGGAGCGACAATGTTCGAAGATTTCAGGCTTGGGTTTTGTGATCCAGCGCGGCGTAGAAGTTGGCGCTTTGTTGCAGGTATTTCTGGGTGTAGCTCTGGGTGTGGGATTTTTTGCTGTTGATTTCAACGTTGGCGCTGGCTGGCAGGGCAACGGTGGCAGAGATGGCGGATGCGGCGATGATGGAGAAGATATTGAAGTTCATGGCGGTGTTCCTCGGAGTCAGTTGGCTTGCTTGCCCGGTTGGGCCGTGGAGCAAACTTAACGTCCGAGGTCCGCGCCTTGAAATGCTTTGTAGCATTAGCGGATATCAGTCTCATTAATACAAGGTCGCAGGCCTTATCAACCGGGGCCTGCGGCCTATTGCCGCACCTATTGACGCACTAGAAACTTGAGGTCGCTCGGGGCATCCATCGGCAATTTCTGCACGGTTTTGCCCAACAGGCCGGTCTTGGCGTCGCGCTCGACGACGACAATCTCGTTGCTCTTCTGGTTGGCGATCAACAGAAACTTGCCACTCGGGTCGAGGCTGAACTCACGCGGGTGATCACCCTCGACGGAACGTCGCTGGACTTCCTTGAGCTGAGCGGTGGTCGGGTCGATGGCGAATACCAGCAGTTGATTGGCGGTGCCACGATTGCTGACGTAGAGGAACTTGCCGTCAGCCGAGGCGTGAAGCGCTGCGCCAGCCTTGTCGGAGGTGGGTTGCCCTGCCGCCAGATCGACCATTTGCGTTTGCTTGAGCGTGCCGTCCTGGTAGTCGAACACCGCGACCTGCGCGCTCATTTCCATGGTCAGCCAGGCGTGTTTGCCATCGGCGCTGAACAGCAAATGACGCGGCCCACTGCCGGCTGGCAATTGCACCGAGGCCGGGGTGGCCGGCGTCAATGGCAACAGCGGGTTGGCCTTGGGATTGAAGTGATAGACAAAGATCTTGTCTGCGCCCAGGTCATTGGAGAACACGTACTTGCCATCCGGCGAGGAGATCGTCGAATGCACGTGCGCCGAGGCTTGACGCTCCGGGTTGACCCGGCTCGACGGGTGGCTGCTCATCTGCACCACGGGTTTTAGCTTGCCGTCAGTGCCCACCGGCAACACCGCGAGGGTGCCGCCCGGATCCTCGACCACCGAGTAGTTGCTGACGAACAAGTGGCTGCCGTCAACGCTGAGGCTCGAATGGGTCGGTTCGTTGCCCAGGCTCTGGACCTGACTGAGCAGGCTCAATTCATGGGTCT
This sequence comes from Pseudomonas sp. NPDC087342, assembly GCF_044744265.1. Classification (NCBI taxonomy): domain Bacteria; kingdom Pseudomonadati; phylum Pseudomonadota; class Gammaproteobacteria; order Pseudomonadales; family Pseudomonadaceae; genus Pseudomonas; species Pseudomonas sp. NPDC087342. The sequence goes on along the minus strand of NZ_JBIUXZ010000001.1, from coordinate 575,058 downwards.
TGGGGTTGATCGCATAGCTGCTGACCTTGCCCACCGGATCGGCTTGGCCCGGACCGTTTTCGTTGACCACGAACAGGTGCTGCTGGTCTTTGGAGATCGTCAACCAGGACGGGTTTTCGCTCTTGACCACTTGCAGTGGTTTAGCGGCTATCTGCCCGGTGGCGCTGTCGAAGTTCAGGCGATAAATGCCCTGGCTCTGACCTGCGGTGTAGGAACCGACCAGCAGTTGATAATCGTCAACGGTCGCCGCCTGAACGCCCATGGCGCCGACACTGCCGGCCATCAACAGTGGCCAGAAATTACGCATCTTCATGCTCTTCTTCCTCGTCGTCATGCCCGCCAATCGCGGCCATGCACACCAGCCGGTGCTCGCCGGAATCACCGGTAATGAGCCAGCTCTGCAGGGTTGGATCGAAAGTCGCTGCCTGGATCTGGGCCATGCTGAACGCCCAACGCTTGGCCGCACGGCCGTCCATGCATTCGATGTGCAGGTTGTCGTCTTCATCGAGAGAGAAATCGAAGGCATGCAAGCCATCGATTTCCAGCATGTCGCAATTTTCGAGGGCGTTGAGCAAAGTGTCGGTAACGGCAGTCATGGCAATCAATCATTCAATTGGAAAGTCGCAATGATAGCTCATCACTCCCCCTGGACCGGTGCTGAACACAAAACTCACGCACAACACCGAACCAATGTGGGAGCGGGCTTGCTCGCGAATGCGGTGGGTCAGTCGAAATCTATGGCGCCTGACACTCCGCATTCGCGAGCAAGCCCGCTCCCACAGGGGATGGTGTTTAAGCTTTAGAGCGCATCACGCGATGGCTTGCCGTCAACCAACCGCTGGATCCGCAGCGGGTTGCCGTTTTTCAGCGGCTCCGGCAGCAAGCTGTCGGGGTAGTTCTGGAAGCACACCGGGCGCAGGAAACGGTCGATGGCCAGGGTGCCCACCGACGTGCCGCGCGCATCGGAAGTCGCCGGGTACGGCCCGCCATGGACCATCGAATCTCAGACTTCCACGCCAGTCGGATAACCATTAAGCAAGATTCGCCCGACCTTCTGTTCCAGCAACGCGGTCAGCTCGCCGAACTGTTCGAAGTCCGCTGGCTCGCCAATGATGGTCGCCGTCAGTTGCCCGTGCAGGCCATTCAACGCCGCGCTAAGTTGCGCTTGATCCGCCACTTCAACGAACACCGTGGTCGGGCCAAACACTTCTTCCTGCAACACTTCATCGCCATCGATCAACAGGCTGACATCGGCCTTGAACAACTGCGGCTGCGCCTGATTGCCCTGCTGCGCGCTGCCCGCCAGATGCTCGATCCCAGAATGCGCCAGCAACTTCTGCAAGCCTTTGCCATAGCTGCTCAACGTCCCGGCATTGAGCATGGTTTGCGCCGGTTGATCGCCGATCAACGCCGCGACCTGCTGCACGAACGCACTGAACTGCGGCGAACGAATGCCGATCACCAGCCCTGGATTGGTACAGAACTGACCACAGCCTTGCACCACCGACGCGGTCAGGTCACGGGCAACGGTTTCCGCCCGAGCTGCCAACGCCTGCGGCAACACGATCACCGGGTTGATGCTCGACATCTCGGCGAACACTGGAATCGGCTGCGGACGTGCCGCTGCCATGTCACACAAGGCACGACCGCCCTTGAGCGAACCGGTAAAGCCGACGGCCTGGATCGCCGGATGCTTGACCAGCGCTTCGCCGACTCCACCGCCGTAGATCATGTTGAACACACCGGCCGGCATCGCGGTTTTTTCTGCGGCGCGAATGATCGCATCGGCGACGAGTTCAGCGGTGGCCATGTGGCCGCTGTGCGCCTTGAACACCACCGGGCAACCGGCAGCCAGCGCAGAAGCGGTATCGCCGCCAGCCGTGGAAAACGCCAAGGGAAAGTTGCTCGCGCCGAACACGGCAACCGGGCCGAGGCCGATGCGATACTGACGCAGATCCGGGCGTGGCAACGGTTGGCGCTCAGGCAAGGCCTGATCGATGCGCGCACCGTAGAAATCACCACGACGCAGGACCTTGGCGAACAAACGCATCTGGCCGCTGGTGCGACCGCGTTCGCCTTGAATACGCCCGGCGGGCAACGCGGTTTCACGGCAGACCACGGCAACGAAGTCATCGCCTAGTGCGTCCAGCTCATCAGCAATGGTGTCGAGAAACTGCGCGCGACGCTCGGCACTCAGGCTGCGATAGGCCGGGTAAGCGCTGGCGGCAGCCTTGGCGGCGGCATCGACTTCTTCCGGGGTAGCTTGATAAAAATCGTGGGGCAAGGCCTCGCCAGTGCTGGCGTCGGCGCTTTGCAGCTTAAGGTTGCCGGCCGCGCTGCGCTGGCCGCCGATGTAGTTGTGACCAAGAATCTGGGTCATGCAAATCTCCTTAAAGGGTGCCGACGGTGCCGGGTTCGAATGCCGCTGCTACCGGCGCAATACCGTTGATCAACGGCGCGCCGAATTCAGCCTGGCTGATTTCGAACACATCACCCGGTTGGGTGCGGATGCCATCGGCGAAGGACAGGGTCGCGGTGCCGAAGAAGTGAATGTGCACGTCCCCCGGACGCAGGAACTGGCTGTACTTGAAATGGTGATACTCGAGGTTCGCCAGGCTGTGGCACATATTCGCCTCGCCGCTGAGGAACTCGTTCTGCCACAGCACCTTGCCATCACGCAGAATGCGACTGGTGCCTGCCAAGTGTTGGGGTAGCTCACCGACGCGAAGTTCCGGGCCATAACTGCAACTGCGCAATTTAGAGTGAGCGAGGTAGAGGTAATTCTTGCGTTCCATCACATGGTCGGAGAACTCATTGCCCACCGCATAACCGAGGCGATACGGCTTGCCGTCGTGGCCGATGACGTAGAGCCCGCTGAGCTCCGGCTCTTCTCCGGCGTCTTCGGCAAACGGTGGCAGCGGGAACGGCTGGCCCGGACGCACGACAATACTGCCGTCGCCCTTATAGAACCATTCCGGTTGCACGCCGGCCTGGCCCGCCACCGGTTTGCCGCCCTCCACGCCCCACTTGAAGATGCGCATGGTGTCGGTCATCGCCGCTTCGTCGCCGACTTGCTGGTGCATTTTGTCCCGGGCCGAGGCGCTGCCCAAGTGAGTCAGGCCAGTGCCACTGACCAGCATGTGCGCAGGGTCCGGGTGATCCAGCGGAGGGAGGATGCGCAGGTGCGTCAGCAGCTCCGCGTAATCGTGGCTGATGCCCAGGCCGAGGTTTTGCACCTGTTGCTCAAGATTGACGCCGGCCTCGATGGCCGCCAGGGCCAGATCGCGGACCGTGCGCGCGTCCTGCACTTCACGCACCAGACCGCCCTCGACCACGCCAACCCGGCGCTCGCCGTTAATCAATTCGAACTGAACTAAACGCATGATTTTCTCCTGTATTCAACTCTCAAATCCGACACTCGCTCCCACAGGGGGATTTGTGTGATCTCTCAGGTGCGCGTTGCACCTCGGGCGCTGGAGGCAAATTGATCGGCCGGCAACACATGCTTGCGCTCAAGCAACCGATAAACCACACCGGTCAGCACCAGCCCGAACACCATCACCCCGGACAAGAAGTACAACCCGGACGCCAGGTTGCCGGTGTATTCCTTCAACGCACCAATCACGAACGGCCCGATATAGCCGCCGAGATTGCCCACCGAGTTGATCAGGGCAATACCCGCTGCTGCACTGGCGCCGGCAAAGAAGCGTCCCGGCAAGGTCCAGAACACCGCCGTGCAGGAAAACAGTGCAAACGCCACCAGGCACAACGCCGCCAATTGCAGCACCGGCAGCGTCAGCCAGGCGCTGAGGAACAGGCCGATGGCGCCCAGCACATAGAGCACCGCCAAATGCCCGTAGCGATCATTCAAGCGATCGGAACTGCGCGGCACGATCAGCAAGCCGATGATCCCGAAGATGTACGGCACTGAAGACACGAAACCGGTGACCAGATCGGTGCCGCCGAACTGTTTGATCAAGGTCGGCAACCACAAGCCCAGACCATAGATGCTCAACGTTACCGGCAGATAGAACAGCGCCAACAGCAGGACGCGTTTGTCTTTCAGCGCATGCAACGGGTTGCCGTGGCGGGTCTGGCCATATTCTTCGAGGTCTTTTTTCAGCTCGCCGGTCAGCCAGTCCTTCTCGGCCTGGTCCATCCATTTCACTTGTTGTGGACCGTCGGGCAACCAGCGCAGCACCGGCCAGGTCAGCAGGATCGCCGGGGTGCCGATGACGATGAATAGCCACTGCCAGCCATGCAGGCCGAGGGTGCCGTCCATGCCGAGCAAACCGCCGGACACCGGGCCGGTGATCATCATTGCGATCGGTTGCGAAAGGATGAACAGCCCGAGGATCTTGCCGCGATGGCGCACCGGAAACCATTGGGTGATGTAGTACAGAACGCCCGGGAAGAACCCGGCTTCGGCGGCGCCGAGCAGGAAGCGCATCACATAGAAGCTGTGCGGCCCCTGGACGAAGGCCATGCCGATGGTGATCGCGCCCCAGGTGATCATGATCCGCGCGAACCAGCGGCGGGCACCGAAGCGTTCGAGCATCAGGTTGCTGGGGATTTCCAGCAAGAAGTAGCCAATGAAGAACAGCCCGGCACCGAGGCCGTAGGCCGCATCACCGATACCGATGTCCGCGCCCATGTGCAGCTTGGCGAAGCCGACCGCGGAGCGATCCACATAGGCGATCAGGTACAGCAGGATCAGGAAGGGAATCAGTTTCAACGTGATGCGACGAATAAGCCGCAATTCCTGGCTCATGAGATCGGTCTCCGATTGTTGTTGTTATAGAACCTCGGGGGACGCCTCTCGCGGAAAACCGCCAGGGCCAATCCCTCCGTTGAACGCGACTATATAGTAATACTATTTAAGCTAGCAACACTTCCAAATCCGCAGAATTGCGCTTATGTTAAGCGTCAGCTCGAACAATATAGTCATACAATAAGAGAATCGATCATGTCTGATAAGAAACCCACCCTGCGCTCCGCCCAATGGTTTGGCACGGCCGACAAGAACGGCTTCATGTACCGCAGCTGGATGAAGAATCAGGGCATCGCCGACCACCAGTTCCACGGCAAACCGATCATCGGTATCTGCAACACCTGGTCGGAACTGACCCCGTGCAACGCGCATTTCCGTCAGATTGCCGAGCACGTCAAACGCGGTGTGATCGAGGCCGGTGGCTTCCCGGTGGAATTCCCGGTGTTCTCCAATGGCGAATCGAACCTGCGCCCGACCGCCATGCTTACCCGCAACCTGGCGAGCATGGACGTTGAAGAAGCGATTCGCGGCAACCCGATTGACGGTGTGGTGCTGCTGACCGGTTGCGACAAAACCACCCCGGCACTGTTGATGGGCGCGGCCAGTTGCGACGTGCCGGCGATCGTCGTCACCGGCGGACCGATGCTCAACGGTAAGCACAAAGGCCAGGACATCGGCTCGGGCACCGTGGTCTGGCAGCTCAGCGAACAAGTGAAAGCAGGCACGATCACCATCGACGATTTCCTCGCGGCCGAGGGCGGCATGTCCCGCTCGGCCGGTACCTGTAACACCATGGGCACCGCATCGACCATGGCCTGCATGGCCGAAGCCCTCGGCACTTCCCTGCCCCACAACGCGGCAATTCCTGCGGTGGATGCACGACGTTATGTGTTGGCGCACATGTCCGGCATGCGTGCGGTGGAGATGGTGCGCGAAGACTTGCGACTGTCGAAGATCCTGACCAAGGAAGCGTTTGAAAACGCCATCCGGGTCAACGCGGCGATTGGCGGTTCGACCAACGCAGTAATTCACTTGAAAGCCATCGCCGGGCGCATCGGCGTCGAACTCGATCTGGATGACTGGACCCGCATCGGTCGCGGCATGCCGACCATCGTCGACCTGCAACCGTCCGGGCGTTTCCTGATGGAAGAGTTCTACTACGCCGGTGGTTTGCCCGCAGTATTGCGTCGCCTCGGCGAGGCCAATCTGATTCCGCATCCGAACGCCTTGACCGTCAATGGCAAGAGCCTCGGCGAGAACACCAAGGACGCACCGATCTACGGGCAGGACGAAGTGATCCGCACCCTCGACAACCCGATTCGTGCCGATGGCGGCATCTGCGTGTTGCGCGGCAATCTGGCGCCACTCGGTGCGGTGCTCAAGCCCTCCGCCGCCAGCGCCGAACTGATGCAGCACCGTGGCCGTGCGGTGGTGTTCGAGAACTTCGACATGTACAAGGCCCGGATCAACGACCCGGAACTGGACGTGGATGCGAACTCGATTCTGGTGATGAAAAACTGCGGGCCGAAGGGTTATCCGGGCATGGCTGAAGTCGGCAACATGGGTTTGCCAGCCAAGCTGCTGGCCCAGGGCGTGACTGACATGGTGCGGATTTCCGATGCGCGCATGAGCGGCACGGCGTATGGCACGGTGGTCTTGCACGTCGCGCCGGAAGCCGCAGCCGGCGGGCCGTTGGCGGTGGTGCAGGAAGGCGACTTCATTGAGCTCGATTGCGCCAGTGGGCGACTGCACCTGGACATTCCCGACGCTGAACTGGCAGCGCGGATGGCTGATCTGGAACCGCCGAAGCAACTGATCGTCGGCGGTTATCGTCAGTTGTATATCGACCACGTGCTGCAAGCGGATCAGGGCTGCGACTTTGACTTCCTGGTCGGCTGCCGCGGTTCCGAAGTACCGCGTCATTCCCACTGACACACAATCCCCTTGTGGGAGCGAGCCTGCTCGCGAAAGCGGACTGACATTCACCAGAGATGGTGAATGTTAAATCGCCTTCGCGAGCAGGCTCGCTCCCACATATGATCTATGCCCGTCTCAAGATTGTGTCCACGCCTGCTATCATGCGCCACACCCCCATCGCCCAGGATTGCTTCGTTCCCCATGGATTACCGCAAACCCTCCGACCGCAAAAGCATGCACTCGCGCATCGTCCAGGAACTGGGCATGCAGATCGTCTCCGGACGCTTCAAGCCCGACGACAAACTGCCCGCCGAAGCCCTGTTGTGCGAAGAGTACGCGGTGAGTCGGCCGGTGTTGCGCGAAGCCACGCGCGTGCTGGTCGCCAAGGGTTTGGTGTATTCCCGTCCGCGGGTCGGCACGGTGGTCAAGGCGCGCAAGGAATGGCACATGCTCGACCCGGACGTGTTGCATTGGTTGATGCAAAGCAGTCCGCAGAATGAGTTCTTCGGCCTGCTGACCAGCGTGCGCAGCATCATCGAGCCGGCCGCCGCCGCCCTCGCCGCGCAGTACGCCACCGACGCCGACATCGCCTCCATCGGCGAAGCCTACCAACGGATGGAAGCCGCGCCGACCCCGGAAGCGCTGCTGCAACCAGACCTGGACTTCCACAGCCGCATCGCCGACGCGACCCACAACGACTTGCTGGCCAACCTGTGCAACATGCTCGCGGTGGCGATTGCCGAGGCGTTGAAGCATTCCAACCAGCGACCGAACCTGCACGAACTGGCGCTGCCACGGCACAAGGCGATTCTCACCGCTATCGAGAATCGCGATGCACTGGGCGCCCGGCATGCGACGCTGGTGCAACTGGATGATGCGCGCAGCGCGCTGAACGTAGTGCTCGGCGCCGATCCCACCAACAACCACTAAACCCCTGTGGGAGCGGGCTTGCTCGCGAAGGCGGTATGTCAGTCGGCAAAGATGTTGGCTGATAGTCCGCCTTCGCGAGCAAGCCCGCTCCCACATTTGATCTGTGTGAACCACAAGAAAGCCGCCACCCTCAGGTCGCGGCTTTTTTGTTTCTGCGCGCGCCATATCCCATTCAATCGACACCTGTGCGGTACCCGGGTACCGCACACCTCGCCCGCCAACGTTCTATGTTCAAGGTATCAACCATGCAAAGGATTGCATCATGCCCACCGTTTCATCATCGACCGTCACAGCCGATTCCACCGACATCATTGCCCGAACGATCAGCGCTCGGTTCAGCACTCGCCCGACCCTGCGCTCGGTAACCGCCAGCCTGCTCAAGGAAGACCTGCTGGAAAAATACCCACCACTGGATTTCGCCCCTGAGCGAACCCGCTTGGCACAACCGCTTCCCGAGGGAGGCTGGCGCCTGACACTGCTGCTGGAAGTGGCGCTCGCGTACCTGGCAAGCGGTAAACCACCGCTGCTCAGCGAACAATATGGCCGCGCCTGTTTCCTCACCAACAAGGCACCGACGCACCTGACCCTCGACAGCACCGCCCGACGCGAACCGGACATGCAGGTCATCGCTGACGTCATCCGTGAGTTGCCGGCCATTGTGTCGGTCGCGTATCAACAAGCATTGACTGACTACTGGAATGAGCCGATCAACGCGGGGGCCAGCCGCTGGCAATGGCTGGGGGATCTGCTGAACGGGGTGTTGAAAACAGCAGCGGTACAGCATGCACCGATCAATGCGCTGCACGCCGAGGTCCTCACCGAACTGACCCGCCACCCCGACAAACAGGAGCGCCTCCAGGCACCTTGGGCAAAAGGCGTCATCCATGCCTACACGCTTGAAGCGACCCTGAACATCAATCAGCAATCGGTCAGCCTGCAAAGCCCGGACATTCTGCTGGCCTGTGGTGAAACCCTGCTGTTGTGCAGCGTGACTGGCGCTGTTGAAGCATTCCCGTCCATGGAAATGTTCGGCCAGGCCTGGGCAGCGCGGTTTCAACGCACCTTCATGGCCGACACCATCATCTGGAAACGCTTTGAGCCTGACGGCAATATCTTCGACACCCAGGCCGCCCTGCTACTGAACCAGCAACTGGACGATCTGGCCGCGTTCAAGCTGCCCGCAGGCCGACCGCTGGACGAGCTGGAAAAACGCTTCGCAGCGATCGCCGATGTGGCGGCGCTGTTCGTCACTTCGTCGCCCGTCCAGACCGCGAGCCCGATGCTCTTCCAGCACATCGAGTCAAACCTGCCCGAGTGGCTGCAAAGCGCCAGCGCCATCGATCGCATGACATACCGCAAGCATGTGCTGGAACACGCCAGCATCAAGCAACAAAACCTGGGCAGCACCTTCCACGCCGGCATCGATGACCTTCACAGCTTTGCCAAAAAAGCCTTGCACCAACAGATGCTGCTGGACCAGCCGCAAGCCCCCGGTTACAACCCTGACGAACTGGAACTGACCTTCCACGTGCCGGTCGGCGACCTCGGCAGCGGCTACATCGAGCCGGTGACAATGTCGCTGACCGAGCTGGCGATCAAGAACCTGGCAGGCAAACCCAAGGGCCGGATGACCGTGCGCCACACCGCGGGGCAACTGGTCCAGGACTGGACCACCGAGGCCTATCTGCTGGAGCTGGTGACCCGTGTCGACATCGGCAAACACTACCCCGAATACATCCGCACCGAACTGCTGGCCGACACGCCCGAAGCGCGGGAACGCCAGCGACTGTTCAGCCTGGAACTGGCCGTCAGCTTGCCAATGCTTGCACTCGAACACTCGATCAAGGCTGAACAAGGTTTCACCCGCCAGGGTTACCGCTACGTCGAGGCACTGATGCACAAGACCACCGCCGAACGCTTCGTCGATGACCAGGAGATTGTCCTGCGGCCACTGGCGTTCCAGAGGAAAGCCGACGCCGAATGCGACGTCGCCGGCAACCTGTTTATCATCGAGCCCCGAGACTTGAAGGCCGATGGCCCGCATATTCTTTATCGGCCGATGTACGTTCCGGCAATGCTGCAATACTCGAGCCGGCAAGCCTTGCTGAACGCGATCGCACAACCGGGTCCGCTACAGACCAGCGTACTGACTTGGTTACCCGATCGCGCGCGGCCGATCTACGACAACAACGGTTTCAACGAGCCACACATCGTGCATTTTCATCCCGGTGATGAGTTCGCTCGCCCGGAAAAACCAAAACCGGCGATTCTGGTCGGTAACGAAGCGGCCACCGACTGGCTCACAGCACTGCAACAAGGTCACTTGCTTGCCTGGTTATTCGACAGCAATGCCCGTGCACTGGCGGAACGGGGTGACTGGCAGTCGGTATCGAACGCCGAAAGTCGTTGGGCGATCATTCTCGAAGGCGGCTGGCTGTTGTTCAACAACCTGATTCTGCCAATGTTGCGCGGCCCGGCCATGCTGGTGGGCTGGATGCTGCAAATCACCCACAGCCTGACTCAGGATCTTCCCGCCCTCGACAGCGACGACGTCACCGCGCGCGAGCAGGCCTGGGTCGATGTGCTGTTGAACCTTGGGTTGGTATTGCTGCATGTGGCGCAAAACAGCGGCGCGGCTGACAGCCCCGCTTTTTCCCGCGACTCCCACTTCGCCACGCTGCGTCGGCCGCCGAATCCCGCCAACGTTATTGCCGAAAGCACCGTGACCCAGGCAGCGCCTGGATTGCCGTCCGAACCACCGGGAAGTGGCCATACTTTGCTGGACTTCAACCTGTCATCGGCGCGGGATTCAGCCACCGCCCGATTGATCGAACAACTGAAAACCGTGCGGGTGCCATGGCCGCCGTCGCTACCGGAACCGATTGCCATCGGCGCCTTCCACGGGCTGTACCGCATCGACAACAAATGGCACGTCAGCCTCGCCGGCCTGCTGTTTCGCGTGCGGATCGTGCCGGGCTTCGGTGAGGTTTTCCTGGTCCCTGCGCAACACCCTGACCATCCGGGCATCAAGCTCAAATCCAATGGCCGCGGCAAATGGACACTGGATCAAGGGCTGCAATTGGTCGGCGGCGGCCCGAAAAAACGGATCGCCGACGCACGCAGAGCCAGACGTGAGCGCATTGAGGAGCTGGCCCTGTGGCGCCAAGAGTTCTTTGCCCAACAGGACCGGGTGCAAAAACGTGTCGATATCTCGGAAAACCTGATGGACCTCAAAGACAACAACCCCGCCAGCATGGATCAAGAGCGCACGACGTTCATGGAACGTTTTGTTGCCGAACTCGACAAGCAAACCGACACCTACACCACATTGCTTGACGGATTGAGGGAAACCAGCGAATTGACAGATTTCCCCCTGGACCACTCACTGATTTGCAATGTGCTGGGCAACATCATCAAGAATATTCGCAAACGAATTGTGAAGGCCGACGATGCTCGAACCGCAGCCAACGCCAAATACAACGAATTCGCCAGCAACGTGCAACAACTCTACGAAGCCCTGAGTATCGAGGGCGAGTCGGTGGTACAGCGTTATTTCGACTTCATCCGCAAAACCAATGAAATCAACGAAACCATGATCAGCTCTTACGAAGAGATCGACAGGCGGCTCAAGGAACTGGAACAGATTCCGCTGCTGGGAGCCGAAACCTTGAAGGAATTGAACAAGGACAGGCCGGACAATGAACTGACCGCCCTACGGGTAAAGTCCTACCAACTGATTATCCTGCGCATCCTCAGCGTCAAAGCCTTGGGCACTGAAACCACCGAGGCCCTGGACACAGCCGTCGAGCCCTTGCTGATGCTGTCCCGATCTCACGCCGAGTTGCAGACCGATCACGTCTATGAACGCAGCGATCGCATCGCCGTGCTGGACAGCCTGGTCCGTCACTACGGCACCGCGCAGGATGCCTTGGGCAGTATCGGGATTTTCAGGGTGGATGATTTGGAGATGCCGGTGTTCAACCGCCTGCGGATCATCATCCATCAATTGCACCTCGATGCCGAACAGCGTCTGGCTGATGAGATTCAACAGCTTGCCCTGGACCAGCAAAAATCATCCGACACATCCGCTCATGCAGACTCATCGCAAGCAGCCGGCACCTCCAAGGATGCGGAGACAGGCAAGAAAAAAACCCAGGCCCCGGCCCGAAAGAAAGTCATCAAAACCGCCAAGGGCACCTTTATCGGTGATCTGCGCCCACGCACTGCCGATCAGGGCGGTGACATCGTCGACATCAACGGGCCAATCGATGACAAGCCCCTGTTCTCTTTCCATCAACACGACAATCTCTGGGTGGAGATCGTCGAAGTCAGAGCGCCCGCGCCCAAGGCCTCATCAAAGCCCTATCCGTTGCTCAAGGGCGACGCCCGGAAGGCCTTGGCGCAGGTGCATGAAAAAGTCACCAAGATCGACGGCTACGCCAAAGGCGCAAGTTCGCCCAAGGAAATCGAGGAGCAACTGCAACGCGAAGCGCAAAAGCTCATCGGGTATGCCGATAAGCTGGAAAAGCATGAGCACGCTCCATCAGACAATGAACGAGATGCAGCCCTTGTCACCGCGCTTCGGGACAAGGCCCGCGTCCTCGAAAGCAAGGCAACGGAACTGCGTATCCGCATGACGCTGGGTCAGGCGCCCACCGGTGAAGGTGTGGAATACCTGTTGCGGCATCATGTGATTCACGTCGAGCCCATTGGCCGGCGGGTCAGGCTAAAAACCGGACGCCGAGATTTGATGCAGGAATATGCCCTGCTGAAGGCTGACGATGCTCCCCTGTGGTACGCACATTTTCATTACGCCGGCTTGCTGGACGATAAAGCCACTTACACGACAGCGCATTTGAAAACCGTGGAGCAACGCTTCGAAAGTTACGAATCGATCATGGCCAACGCAAAAGATCCGAAACAGAAAATCGAAATCTATCGTGGCGCCATCAGCGAAACGCTGGCCCGAGAGCATTTCCTGCCATTGGAACCGAACTGAATCCGTGGTGATCGCCCATGAAAAAGCCGCAACCTGAGGTTGCGGCTTCTTAAATCCTGCTGAAGATCCCTTGTGGGAGCGAGCAAGCCCGCTCCCACAGGGGGGATTGCGGTGCTCGCCGGTTTAGTGGGCAAACAACGAATTGCCCTTCTGCCCTGCCAGTTTCTCCGGTTTGATCAGGAACCGCGCCAGCGCTGGCAGCAGCCACAGTGCGCCGAACATGTTCCAGAGCAGCATGAAGGTCAGCATCAGGCCCATGTCGGCCTGAAACTTGATCGCCGAGAAGATCCAGGTGCACACGCCGATGGCCAGACACAGACCGGTGAACAGCACGGCTTTACCGGTGGACTTCAGTGTCTGGTAGTACGCCTCTTGCAACGGCAGGCCGGCACGCAGGAAGCTTTCGAGGCGGCTGTAGATGTAGATGCCGTAGTCCACGCCAATCCCCACACCCAGCGCCACCACCGGCAGGGTCGCGACTTTCACGCCGATGCCCATGAAGGCCATCAATGCGTTGCCGAGTACCGAGGTCAGCACCAGCGGCAACACGATGCACAAGGTCGCCGCCCAGGAACGGAAGGTGATCATGCACATGGTCGCGACGCAGATGTACACCAGGATCAGGATCGTCAGCTCCGATTCCTTGATCACTTCGTTGGTTGCCGCTTCGATCCCGGCGTTACCCGCAGCGAGGATGAATTCCAGGCCGTCCTTGTTGTTGTCCTTGGCGAAGTCCTGCACCGCATGCACCGCACGGTCGAGGGTCGCAGCCTTGTGGTCGTTGAGGAACACCAACACCGGTGCCAGGGAACAGCTGTTGTTGTACAGGCCATCAGCCCGTGCGATGGAGTTGTTCAGCACGTCCGGATTGCGCGACAGGGTTTCCCATTTCAGGTTGCCCTCGTTCATGCCCTTGATCATCTGCTTGGACACGGTCACCAGCGAGATCGCCGACTGCACGCCCTCGGTGTTCTGCATCTTCCACATCAACTCGTCGATCGGCGCCATGGCTTCATAGCGCGAGCAACCTTCGGACTTGGTCTTGACCATCACCACCAACACATCGGAACTGGTGGAGTAGTTGCTGATGATGAAGTTGTTGTCCTTGTTGTAGCGCGAGTCCGGACGCAGCTCTGGAGCCCCTTGATCGAGGTCGCCGATTTTCAGGTTCTGGCTGTACCAGAGGCCGCCGCCGAAAGCGATCAGAGCCAGGGCAATCGATACAGGAGCGACTTTCGGGCTGGCGAAGTTCGACAACAGGCGCCAAAACGGGTGTTCGCGGTGAGCGTCTTTCTTGCTGCGTTCCACCGCACGTTTGCTGATGCCGACGTAGGAGATCGCGACCGGCAACAGGATCAGGTTGGTGAACACGATCACCGCCACGCCGATGGACGCGCCGATGGCCAGTTCACGAATCACGCCGATGTCGATGATCAGCAGCGTAATGAAGCCCACCGCATCCGCAAGAATCGCGATCATCCCCGGCAAGAACAATTGGCGGAACGTACGCCGTGCAGCAGTCAGGGCGTTGTCGGCCTCGCTGGACTGCAAGGCGATCCCGTTGATTTTCTGCACGCCGTGGGAAATACCGATGGCGAAGATCAGGAACGGCACCAGCATCGAATACGGATCGAGCCCGAAGCCGAAGAAGTGCATCAAGCCGAGTTGCCACACCACCGCCACCAGCGTCGTACTCAACACCGCCACGGTGCTGCGCATGCAGTTGGTGAACCAGTACAGCAGGATCAGGGTGATGACGAAGGCGACGCCGAAGAACATCACCACCATGACCAGACCATCGATCAGGTCGCCGACTTTCTTGGCGAAACCGACGATGTGGATCTGCACGTTAGGGTTCTGTTTTTCAAACTTGTCGCGGATCTTGTCTTCCAGCTCGTGGGAGAACTTGCGGTAGTCCAGAGCCAGCAACTTGCCCTGGTCTTGCGGGTCCGGATAGGACTCTAGCAACGGAATGTCGACGATGCTCGACTTGAAGTCGTTGGACACCAGGCGCCCGACTTGGCCGGACTTGAGCACGTTGTTGCGCAGCAGGTCGAGGCTTTGCTGGGAGCCGTTATAGCTCTGCGGGATCACCTCGCCACCGGCGAAGCCCTCCTCCGTGACCTCGGTCCAGCGCACGCTCGGGCTCCACAACGACTTGAGGCCGGAACGGTCGACACCGGAGATGTAGAACACTTCGTCGTTGATCTGGCGCAGGGTCTCCATGTATTCCTTGGAGAAGATATCGCCGTCCGTGGCTTCCACGGAAATCCGCACGGTGTTGCCGAGGTTCGCCAGATCGTTGCGGTGCTCCATCATCTTTTGGATGAACGGATGCTCGAGCGGGATCATTTTTTCGAAGCTGGTGGACGGCCGGATCAGCGTCGCTTGCCAGAACAGGAAGATACTCACCAGCAGGCAGATAACGATCACTGCCGGGCGGTTGTTGAAAATCAGGCGCTCAAGAAACGTCGCCTTGTCTTGGTGGTGACTGGTCAATGATGTCATAGCTTCGCCCTTCTTATTATTTGCCCGGTTCACTTGCCAAGCTCAGCGCCGGTTGGCGAAGTGGCGCGAACGCCGCCCTGTCCTGCCAGAATCAGATTGCCGTTACCTGCTGCGGTGACCGCCGACACGGAAATCCGGTCCGGGCGGTTGAACACGGTGAAGGTTTCGCCGTTGTCGCTGCTGCTGACCACCGAGCCACCGTTACCGACGATGACGATGGAGCCATCCTCCAGCAGCGTAGCGCCGGACAGCCCGAACTCCAGTGTGCCGCGTGCGGCCTGGAGTTGAACTTGCTCCCAGGTGCTGCCGAAATCGGTGGAGCGGTAGAGGTTGCCGCGCAGCCCGTAGGCCAGCAGGGTGTTGGCCTGTGCTGTGCCGATCACGCCGAACAGCGAGCCTTCGTACGGGCCTTCGAGTTTTTCCCAGGTCTGGCCCCAATCGGCGGAGCGGAACATGCTGCCCTGCTCCCCGACGATGAACAGCCCGGCATCCTTCACGGCCGCAATGGCGTTGAGGTGGAACTGGTCTTCGTTGTCGAGGCGGTCGCTGGCATCTTCCCAGTTCTTGCCGCCGTCAGTGGTTTCCATCAACGCGCCATAGGCGCCCACGGCAAAGCCGCTGTTGACGTCCTTGAACCAGACGTCGAGCAGCGGCGATTCGCGTTTCAGGTCTTCGAATTGTTTGGTCCAGGTGACGCCGCCGTCTTCGCTGGCGAGGATTTGCGCGTCATGCCCGACGGCCCAGCCGTGTTTGTCATCGACAAAAAACACCGCCGTCAGCAGTTGGCGGGTTGGCACCTTGGCCTGGGTCCAGGTCGAGCCCTGGTCATCGGAATACAGAATGTGCCCACGATCCCCGACCGCCACCAGGCGCTTGCCGGCGTGGACGACGTCGAGCATCAGGCTTTTGGCAGCCTTGGCGGATTCAACGGAATAGACCGCATCGGCGGACGGCGCGTCGGCGGCCAGTACCGGTGCCGACCACATGGCACAGCCCAACAGCGAGAGCGCTGTAGCCAGCAACGCGATTTTGCGTAGTGCCGGCGGGCGGCAGATACCCACACCCATGACAGGCTCACTCATAGACCTTCCCCCATTATTATTGTTAGGTCGTTCAACCTTTCAGGGCGCCGTAAGGGTGCTCTTGGTGATTGGTTGGTTGGAGCATAGTCCTGAAACCTGCAATCTAGAGCCCCTTCGGAAGCTGGCTTATCCTATCGGGCTTTGGAAAGGTCTGACAATCGACGCCACGTTATGTTTTGTTAACCTGGGGTGTTTGGGGGAGCCGGTGAATGATGGGGTATTAGGTGGGGTGATTTGGGTTTTGGGGTTTTGTGTGAATATCCGTTGCTGCGGTGATGGCTGATTTGGGGGTTGGGGGTTTGTGTGAATATCCGTTGCTGCGGTGAGGGCTGATTATGGTTTCGCTCTTACAGCGACTCACTTTTCCAGACGCCGAAAAGTAAGCAAAAGGCTTCGCCCCGGCGTACGGCACCTCGCTTCGCTCGGTGTACCCTCGCTACGGTGTCCATCAGGGGGCATCGCCTACGGTCTGCTTCGCGACGACCTCCTCTCGATGTGTGCGGCTTCGCCGCACGGCGCTACGCGCCTAACCCCCTGATGAACACCTACGCTCGGCCTGCCGAATGGGCGAGAGATCAAGGTCAAGATCAACATCAAAATCAACGTCCACAGCCACAGCCACAGCCACAGCCACAGCCACAGCCACAGAAGATCTGGGGTTTGGGCCCGAATCAAAAGATCGTAGCCTTCGGCAACTCGGGCATCAGTACGTCAGAAAGAGATGAATCGTCCATCAGGCCGCCTTCGCGGGCAAGCCTCGCTCCTACAGGGAGGGGCTCACACCGCCCGCCGCCCACCACTCAACAGGCCGAGCGTTAGCTCGCCTGCAGCTTTTGATCTTGCTCTGCCCGCCCCTTCGGGAGGCTGAGTGGAGGTGTTCATCTGGGGGTTAGGCGCGTAGCGCCGTGCGGCGAAGCCGCACACATCGAGAGGAGGTCGAAGCGAAGCCGACCGTAGGCGATGCCCCCAGATGAATACCAGAACGAAGGAACGCCGAGCCTAAGCGAGGGGCCGGACGCCGGGGCGAGACCTTTTGGTTCCTTTTGGGGCGTTTGCCAAAAGGGACTCGCCGTAAGGGCGAAACCCTAAGCCGCCGTTACCGCAGAAACGGATATGTACACCAACACCCCCCACCGCCAGTAAGAGCGCCTTCGCGGGCAAGCCTCGCTCCTACAGGGGGCCGAAAGCCCCCCGAAAGAACCAAGCCAAACTCAGGCCAGGCTTTTGCTGACCACCTCAAACACATCACTCGAAAGTTGACCCGAACCACGAATCCGCTCCAACTCCCCTTTCATCAACGCCTGACGCGCATCGTCATACTTACGCCAGCGAGTCAAAGGCGCCAACTGCCGAGAAGCGATCTGCGGATTAAACCCATTCAGCTCAATCACCAAATCCGCCAGGAACCGATACCCGGAACCATCAGCCGCATGGAAGTTAATCAAATTCTGCCCGGCAAACGCCCCCACCAGCGCCCGAACCTTGTTCGGGTTCTTCATATTGAACGCCGGATGCTCCATCAACGCCTTCACCCGCGCCAAACCACCCGGCAACGTGCTGCCCGCCTGAACACTGAACCACTGATCCATAACCAGCGGATTATCCTTGAAGTGCTCGGCAAAACTGGCCAACGCCTTGGCCTTCTCATCTTCGAACGACGAATTGACCAACACCGCCAACGCCGTCAAACGCTCGGTCATGTTATCGCTGGTCTCGAACTGCTCCAGCGTCGCCGCCAACACTTCCGGCTTGCCGCTCAGCATCAAGTAAGACAGCGCGATGTTCTGCAACGCACGACGCGCAAAATGCTCAGCCTCGGCCACGTACGGAGTTTTCTTCGACAGATCGCGGTTAGCCTGATAACGCAGCCACAGCGCTTCGAACAAGTTATCCGCCAACTGCTTGCGCACAAACTCACGAGCGATGTGGATGGCATCGACGTCAGCCACTTCGCTGATTTCAGTCAGATACGCTTCACCCGGCAGCGAAAGCATTTCCGCCACCATCGCCTGATCCAGCGTCTCGTCGGACAGCACGGTGCGCAACGCCGAAATCAGTCGCTGATCGAGCACCAGCGTCTCGCCCTTCTGCTGCTGGGCGATCAGTTCTTGCAGCACCTGCACCGACAGTTGCTGACCGGCATCCCAGCGGTTGAAGCCGTCGCTGTCGTGCTGCATCAGGAACATCAGTTGGTCGCGGTTGTACGGGAAGCTCAGTTTCACCGGCGCCGAGAAGCCACGCAGCAGCGAAGGCAATGGCTGTTCAGCGATGTCCACGAAGGTGAAGGTCTGCTCGGCTTCAGTCACCGAGATGACCCGCGAAGTGCCTTGCGCCGACGCTTCGCCAGACAGACGCAGCGCTATCGCCGCGCCTTTGGAATCCAGCAGGCCCAACTCCACAGGGATCACGAACGGCAGTTTTTCAACTTTGTCCGGGGTCGCCGGGCAGCTCTGGCGGAAGGTCAGGCTGTAGGTTTTGGCCGCAGCGTCGTAGGACTCGCTGACTGCCAAACGCGGTGTGCCAGCCTGGCTGTACCAGCGTTTGAACTGGGTGAGGTCGACTCCGTTGGCGTCTTCCATGGCCTTGATGAAATCGTCGCAGGTCACGGCCTGGCCGTCGTGGCGATCGAAGTACAGGTCGCTGCCTTTACGGAAACCTTCGGCGCCGAGCAAGGTGTGGATCATGCCGACCACTTCCGAGCCCTTTTCGTACACGGTCAGGGTGTAGAAGTTGGAAATCTCGATAAAGCTGTCCGGGCGCACGGCGTGGGCCATTGGGCCGGCGTCTTCGGCGAACTGGTGGGTGCGCAGGTAAGCGACATCCTGGATGCGCTTCACGGTGGCCGAGTTCATGTCGGCGGAGAAGCCGGAATCGCGGAACACGGTGAAGCCTTCCTTCAGCGACAACTGGAACCAGTCGCGGCAGGTCACGCGGTTGCCCGACCAGTTGTGGAAGTATTCGTGGGCGACGATCGCCTCGACCCGCTGGTGCGCGGCGTCGGTGGCGGTTTCGGCACGGGCCAGCACGGCGCTGGAGTTGAAGATGTTGAGGCCCTTGTTCTCCATGGCGCCCATGTTGAAGTCGTTGACCGCAACGATCATGAAGATGTCCAGGTCGTACTCGCGACCGTAAACCTCTTCGTCCCAGCGCATCGACTTCTTCAGGCTGTTCATGGCGTGCTGGCACTTGTCGATGTTTTCCGGCTCGACGTAGATACGCAGCGCCACGGAACGCTCGGTCATGGTGGTGAAGGTGTCTTCGACACACCACAAGTCACCGGCCACCAGCGCGAACAGGTAGGCCGGTTTCATGAACGGGTCTTCCCAGGTCGCCCAGTGCCGGCCGTCTTCGCCAGGGCCCGAGGCAATCGGGTTGCCGTTGGACAGCAGCACCGGATAGCTGTGCTGCTCGGCGACCACGGTGGTGGTGAACTTGCTCATCACGTCCGGGCGGTCGAGGTAATAGGTGATCTTGCGGAAGCCTTCGGCCTCGCACTGGGTGCAGAACATGCCGCTGGACTTGTACAGACCTTCCAGCGCGGTGTTGGTTTCCGGGTGGATACGCACGGTGGTGTCGACCGTGAAGCGTTCACTCTGCGGATGCAACGTCAGGTGGTTTTCGGTCAGCAGGTAGTCGTCGGCGCTCAGCTCGCGGTCGGCCAGGTTCACCGTCAACAACTCAAGTTGCTGACCATCCAGCACCAGTGGCGGCAGGCCCGGGCCACGTTCAGGATTGCGGCGCATCACCAGTTGCGCATGGACCAGGCTGTGGTCCTCGAACAACTCGAAGGTCAGGTGCGTCTCGTCGATCAGGTACTCAGGCGCCTGATAGTCCTTCAGGTAGATCATCTTCGGTTGTTCGGTGCGCATGCTGGAGTCCTTACTGATGCACGGCGAGCTGATAGGCCGTGTATTTACGAATATTGATCACGCCGGTGTCGAAGATCAGGTACTGGCCCTTGATCCCCAGCAGCGTGCCTTCGGCAATCGGGTTCTTGTCCAGGTTGAAGCTGACGATCTTGGCCGGGTATTGCTCGATCGGATAGCGGATTTCGAGGACGTCTACATCGGCAATAGTCTGGATTGCCTGTAGGCCGAATCGTTCCTGCAAACCTTGCAAACCTTCGGCGCAGCTATCAAATAGCTGATCGCGAACCTCGGCCAGGTCCACCGATACTGCGTCGCCCTTGAGTAAAGCACGCCAATTGGTCTTGTCAGCCACCTGGCTGCGGAACAGGTCTTCGACGAAGCCCGACTGCTGGCGGGTCGCGACGCGCATGATCGGCAACGCCTGGCGTGCGCCCTGGTCGATCCAGCGGGTCGGCAGCTGGGTGGCGCGGGTAATCCCGACTTTCACCCCCGACGAGTTGGACAGGTAGACGATGTGATCGGTCATGCAGAATTTCTGGCCCCACTCCGGCTCACGGCACGTACCGGCGTCGAAATGGCAACGCTCCGGGCTCATGATGCAGATGTCGCACTGGGCCAGTTTAGTCATGCACGGGTAGCAGTAACCCTGGCTGAAACTGGTTTTGGTCTTGCGTCCGCAATGGGAACAGAAAATCGCCCCCAGGTATTCCAGGCGCACGGTCGTGCCGATCAATGGATTGACCGGCACCTCGGTGTCGCCCAGACGAAAAGCGTACTGCACGTCCGGCCCGTCCAGGCGCGCCGACATTTTGCTGATTGCACCGCGGCCAATCTCGATCAATGGATGGCATCCGACTTGAACAGGATGTTCGGCACGCTGATCGACTTGGAGCTGCACTCCTGCGGGCCCATGTAACCGGTCCGCTGTTCTTCGGGCAGGTTCTGGATTTCCCAGGCGATCATCGCTTGCAACGACAGTTCGCGTTGTTCGGCGGTGAGTTTGCCACCGTCGGACCATTTGCCGATTTCCACCGCCAGTTTCAGGCTCTGGTAGATATCGGGGGTGATGTTTTTGATCATTTCGTTAAAAGAGGACATCAGGGTCTCCGTGCTCTTTATTCAGTAACTGTTTTAGACGGCCAGTTTACGGCGGTTGTACAAACCACCCAACAAACCGGTGAAGCATCCGATGAGCAACCCGCCGACGTGGGCCGCGTTGGCAATTTCGCCGAAGCCGATCATCGAGACCAGCCCGGACAGGCACAGCACCAGCCAGACCAGCATCATCACCAGCACGCCGCGCGGCAGGCGATAGGCCGGGTTCGGCGACAGCAGCTGGAAGATCCAGCAATGCCCGAGCAAACCGTAGAGCACGCCGGACAACCCGCCAAACAGGGTCGCGCCGCTGAACCAATACTGGGCGTAGTTCGAAACCAGGCTGAACAGCAAGGTCAGGCCGATCAGGTTGATGCTGCCTTGGCGCGCCTCGATGCGCCGCCCCAGTTCCCAGTACCACATGCCGTTCATGGCCAGGTGCAGGAAGCCGAAGTGGATCAGCATCGGCGTCACCAGACGCCACCACTGCCCCGCTGCCAGACCTTCATCCAGCGGCGTGAACTCGATGTAGTCGCCGATCACGCGGAAATCGAGGAAGGTGAACCAGTGCATGGTGGTGAGGTTTTCACCCAGCACTGTCACGGCGCCGACGATCAGGCACAGCAGCAGAATGCCGGCGGTCGCCTTGCTGTGGCGCAACTGTTCGACGAAACCCGGACGCCGTGGGGCCTGCGCCACCGGGATATCCAGTTGTTGATCGGGATCACCGGCCGGGAAGCGTTCATACAACGAGCGCACGTCCTCACTGATGTTGTCCGGCACCCACAACACTTGCTCGCCCGCCTCTTCGCTGACCCGATGAGGCACTTGCATGCGTTGCAGCAGTTTGACGAAACCACTCAAATCCACCGCCAACGGCAGACGCAATACCGCCACAACACTCATTGCAAGGCCTCCGGCCGTTCGACGTCGACCCAGACAAATTTATGCGGGTCGAGACGGGTTTCCTGGTCCAGGCGATAAGCCACCAATTTGCCGTACAGCACCGCGCTGTAATCCAGGCACGCGAGATTCGGCCGGATCGGCGCCGGTTTGCCGCTGCGCCAGTAGTGGCCGACGAACAGCAAAGGCTCGTCGACGCCGTAGCGCAGCAAGGTGTTTTTCTCGGTGGACGACAGCGGCGTACGCGCCACCGGCTCCGGCAAGGCGTCGGGCTGGAACACGATGTCTCCGTAGGTTTGCGGGTCGTCTTCCCAGAATTTGGTGCGGAAGAACGAACGCGTCAGGCCATCGCCGCTGGTCATGGTCTGGCCATCAGGCAGGCGCATGTCGGTGCCGCGCAGCAGGCGATCGAACACGGTGCAGGCGAAACTGCCCGGCACGGCGGAGGCCTGGAGGAAGTGTTCATCGACACAACCGTCGGGGAACAGCGCGCGCAACGGTTCGATCAGGCCCGAATCCCAACAAGCATGCACCACGCGGAAACGTCCGGCATCGACGAACAGCGGCAGTTCATAGAACCACTGCTGGAAGTCATGCCAGTCGGCGGGATGATCTTCGAATTGAGTCAGGGTTTCGCCGAGCAGCCGGGCATGCCGTGGCGTGTGCTCGCGCACGAACTGCTTGCCGCTGCCCGGTGGCGCCGGGGTGCTCCAGCCGAGGGCGTTGAATTCATGGTTGCCCATGATGCACAGCGCCTGGCCGGCCTCGACCATGTCGTGGACGATGTGCAGCGCTTCGCGAATACGCGGGCCGCGGTCGATGATGTCACCGACGAACACCGCCATGCGCGACGGATGCCGCCAGACACCACCCTGCTTGTGGTAACCGAGCCGGTCGAGCAAGTGCTCAAGGGTCAGAGCGCAACCGTGCACGTCACCGATCAGGTCGTAGCTACGCGCGGGATCGAGCATCAGTCGCCTCCACCACCCAACCGACTGCCCCAGCCGAGCTTGGTCCGGCACACTTCGTAGTAGTTGTGGTCGAGAGGGTGAATCAGCCGCAACTTCTGGGCTTTTTTGCTGATGGTGATGGTGTCACCCGGCGCGCAGGTGAAATGGTTCTGCCCATCACAGGAGACTTGCGGGTAGATCTGCATATCCTTGGACACGACGATTTTCAGCTCACTGTTGCCATCGACCACAATTGGCCGGCCTGACAAGGTATGGGGGTACATCGGCACAATCACAATAGCGTCGAGCTTGGGATGCATGATCGGCCCGCCGGCGGACAGCGCATACGCGGTCGAACCGGTCGGCGTGGCGACGATCAGGCCGTCGGCCTTCTGGCTGCAGACGAACTGGCCGTCGATGTACAGCTCGAATTCGATCATGCGCGTGGATTTGCCGGGGTGCAGCACCACGTCATTCAGCGCATCGCCCTGGCCGATGGCCTCGGCATGGCGGCGGACTTCGGCCTGCAACAGGAAGCGGTTTTCCACCAGATAGTGGCCGTCGAGCACTTCGGCGACTTTGACTTCCAGCTCATCGGGGCGGATATCGGTGAGGAAACCCAGGCTGCCACGGTTGATCCCGAGCACCGGGATATTGTGTCGGGCCAGCGCGCGTGCGGCGCCGAGCAGGCTGCCGTCACCGCCGACCACAATCACCATGTCACACACTTCGCCGAGCATCTTGCGCGACGAGGTTTGCAGGCCGTGCCCCGGCAGGACTTCGGCGATGGTGTCTTCGAGGATCACGTGCAGGTGACGATCGAGCAGAAACCGTTTCAGTCGGCGGACGGTATCCAGCACCTGCGAACTGCCCAGGCGACCGATGATGCCGATATTACGAAATTGCTCCATGGGGCTCCTGCGAGGTTCTGCGTCGGGCTAAAGCGACGATTATGGGCGAAAGCGCGGGATAGACAAAATCCTTTAAGCCATGACTTAAGAGGCTATGCTCGCAGAATGATCTTATTCCCGGATTTGCTCCAGCTACCCCACCAGTTACGCCACCCGGAAGTGCGCGACCTGGCGTGGGTCATCCTTGCGCCGCCGATGCTCGGCGAACCGCCGTGGCCGCAGCGTCATCCGCTGGCCGGCAGCGACTGGGTGCAGGCACCGGAAGGTCTGGAACGCTGGTTGCGGGAACTGGATCGCGACAGTTATGACTTGCTGCACTGGCTGGCGCAGTCGCGCACCCGACGCCTGGGCCTGTATTACGAACGCCTGTGGCAATACGCCGTGCGGCATGCGCCGGGCATCGAGTTGATTGCCGCCAACCTGCCAATCCGCCGCGAAGGTCATACCCTTGGCGAGCTGGACATGCTGCTACGGGATCGCGACGGCGTGCATCACTTGGAACTGGCGATCAAGCTCTACCTCGGGCCGCAAAACGGCGATGGGCATGACACGGCGACGTGGTTGGGACCGGGTTGCCACGATCGACTGGACCGCAAACTGGCGCATTTGAGCCAGCATCAGCTGCCGATTTCCGCCCGCCCTGAAAGCCGCGAAGCGCTGGCGGCGCTGGATATCCAGCAGTTCAGCGCGCATTTATGGCTCGGCGGTTATCTGTTGTACCCGTGGCCGGGGCAATCCGCCTCGCCGAACGGCGCGCATCCGCAGCATTTGCGCGGCAGCTGGTTGCATCAGAAAGACTGGGCGGACTTTGTCGTGCAGCGGCCATTCGGGCGCTGGCAACCCCTGCCCCGGCATGCCTGGTTGGCGCCGGCGCACTATCCGGTGGAGCAGACCTGGAACACTGAACAGTTGGATGCCTGGCTCAATGAGCTAGACCCGTTGGCCCCGGCGCAGTTGATGGTGCGGTTGACCGAAAATGCCAATGGCGAATGGGAAGAAGCCGAGCGATTGTTTCTGGTGGCGGATCTTTGGCCGAATGTGCCGGGTAGTGGTTGAGATTTTGTGGTGTCTGGGCGGGCCTCTTCGCGGGCAAGCCTCGCTCCTACATTTGGAACGCGCTCCCCTGTAGGAGCGAGGCTTGCCCGCGAATGGCCCGACGCGGTCTAAACGGACAACCGCACAGCCAACGCCGCCAACGTCACCAACAACACCGGCACCGTCAGCACAATCCCGACCTTGAAGTAATACCCCCAGCCAATCTTGATGCTCTTGCGCTCCAGCACATGCAGCCACAGCAACGTCGCCAGACTGCCAATCGGAGTGATTTTCGGCCCCAGGTCACTGCCGATGACGTTGGCGTAGATCATCGCTTCCTTGACCACGCCCGTGGCCTGGCTCGCATCAATCGAGAGCAGACCGATCAGCACCGTCGGCAAGTTGTTCATGATCGACGACAGCAGCGCCGTCAGCACACCCGTGCCCATCGCCGCGCCCCAGACGCCGTAACCGGCAAAGCCGTTGAGCCACCCGGCGAGGTAGTCGGTGAGCCCGGCATTGCGCAGGCCGTAGACCACTAGATACATGCCCAGAGAGAAAATCACGATCTGCCACGGTGCTTCTTTCATCACCTTGCGTGTGGAAATCTTGTGGCCGCGCGCGGCGATGCCCAGTAGCAGCGCCGCGCACACCGCGGAAATCGCGCTGATCGGAATGCCCAGCGGTTCCAGGGCAAAGCAACCGACCAGCAGGATCACCAACACGACCCAACCGGCATAAAACGTGGCTTTATCGTGGATCGCCGTGGCCGGGTCGTCCAGTTGTCCGGGGTCGTAGGCCTTGGGAATGTCCTTGCGGAAGAACCACATCAACATGCCCAACGTCGCGGCGACGCTGACGAAGTTGACCGGGATCATTACCGCCGCATAGCGGTTGAAACCGATGTGGAAGAAGTCAGCGGAGACGATGTTCACCAGGTTCGACACCACCAGCGGCAGGCTCGCGGTGTCGGCGATGAACCCGGCGCCCATCACGAAGGCCAGGGTCGCGGCGGGCGAAAAGCGCAGGGCCAGCAGCATGGAAATCACGATCGGCGTAAGGATCAGCGCCGCGCCGTCATTCGCAAACAGCGCCGACACCAGCGCCCCGAGCAACACCATAAAGGCAAACAGCTTGCGCCCGCTGCCCTTGCCCCAACGCGCCACGTGCAACGCCGCCCAGGCAAAGAACCCCGCCTCGTCCAGCAACAGACTGATGATGATCAGTGCGACAAAGGTGCCGGTGGCGTTCCAGATAATCTGCCACACCAGCGGGATATCGCTCAGGTGCACCACCCCGAACAGCAGCGCCAACACCGCGCCAAACACCGCGCTCCAGCCAACGCCGAGGCCTTTGGGTTGCCAGATCACCAGGGTAATGGTCAGCAGGAAAATCAACGACGCAATGAGCATGCACAGCAGCCTTGAAAGACAATCGGGTGGGGGGACATGCAACAGAGTGGAGGGTCGGGGCGATAATTCCGTGGTGCCCGAAAAAATTCCGGCCACAGCTCTACCCCTTGTAGGAGCGAAGCTTGCTCGCGAAGGCGGAGTGTCAGTTGCTATTTATTTGACTGACACTCCGCCTTCGCGAGCAAGCTTCGCTCCTACAGGGGGCTATCGTTGAGTCCGCAGACTACAACCTGATGACATGCCCCTCGACCGGCGCCACCTGCCCATGAAACAGCCGCGATATTACACGTTGCGCCGCCTCGTAGCCTTCACTCTCGACCACTTCAAGCAACGGCGTGGAAGTCGCAGTGACCAACCCGTAAAACCGCTGCAACCCTTCACCAATATGCTGGCTGACCTGCGAACCGGACGTTGTGCGGCAACCGTTGTTCAATCATGAAGTGCTGGCGATCGAACACCGGTTCAACGAACCCAAGCATCATCGGCGGCTGTTCCAGGAACTGTCGCAAAAATGGCGTGAGGCGTTTGCTGCGTGTGGGATGGGCGGCAGTATTGCGTGGTTGCGCAACCGGTGGCGGCGCATATGGCGGCTTGGTTGGCGGAAATTGAATCGATGATCTGCGCGAGATTACTGAGCCCCACCTAACCCCCTGTAGGAGCGAAGCTTGCTCGCGAAGGCTGCGGAACATTCAACATTGATGTTGGCTGGTACACCGCTTTCGCGAGCAAGCTTTGCTCCTACAGGTATTGATCAGAGCTTTTTGTGTTGTTCGACCCACTGCCCGTACGCATTGATGAAGCTCTGCAAGAACGGCTTCACCGATTCATTCAACTTGCCCGCCTCGTCGAACGCTGTACCGGCGCCACCCAGATACGCTTCTGGTTGCTGCATGCACGGCACATTGAGAAACACCATGGACTGGCGCAAGTGATGGTTGGCCCCGAAACCACCGATAGCACCCGGCGAAACACTGATCACGCCGCCCGGTTTGCCGCTCCAGGCACTCTTGCCATAAGGACGCGAACCCACGTCAATCGCATTCTTCAACGGCGCCGGCACCGAACGGTTGTATTCCGGGGTCACGAACAGCACTGCGTCGGATGAGCTCACTTGTTGGCGGAAAGTGCTGTAGGCTGCCGGCGGTGAAGCGCCATCGATGTCTTCGTTGTAGAGTGGCAAGTCGCCAATTTCGACGATGTTCAACTTCAGATTGGCAGGCGCCAGATCAGCCAGGGCCAATGCGACCTTGCGGTTGATCGATTCTTTTCTCAAGCTGCCGACCACAACGGCGATCGTATAGACGTTGCTCATGGAAGATTCTCGACTGTCCGATGGGAAGAGCCTGTAGTTATAGATGACGTTTCGATCAGCGGGCGAGCGAAAATCGCCACCGCTGACTATTTTTTTCTTGTAGGAAAACTTACTTCGCCCAAGCACGGTCTACAGAACCGCAAATTGAGTGATTTATCTCCAGAGGTTCTAAGCAGATGGCAGCAGTACTCGTCGGTCAGTTCCATGCAAGAGACGCGGAAGGCCGCGTTTATTCCGTGCATGAGTTCCAGGAATCCAACCCGTCGGCAGACGGTGTCGAAGGCACGGAGCCTGTCACCACTTACAAACTGGCCATTGGCGATCGCATGAAAAAGCTCGATGACAATCGGTTCCAGTTGATCCAGTCGGATATCACCCTGACTCGCGAACCGGACACTTACATCGGTACCCTGCCGGAAACCACCGTCGCCTCATAACCCCGTGTTATGAGCAGAAGTCATATGCGCGCACTTGAGTTAGGATTCAGCCACTGACTCCCTCACCTGCTGAACATGGACTTCACGCATGCGTTTACGTCATATCGAAGTGATCCAGGCGCTCTTGCAGACCGGTCACCTGGGCACCGCCGCCGAATGGCTGCAGTTGCCGGTGGCCGAAGTCGAAGGGATTTTGCGCGACGCCGAGGGTCAGTTGGGCTTCATGCTGTTTTCCAGCGTGCGCGGCCGCTTGCAGGCCACGCGCGAGGCGCGGGAGTTGCAGGTCGAAATCGCCCACGTTTATGAAGCCCTCGAGCCGGTCCAGCGGTTGGCCAACAGTCTCAAGCAATACCTCGCGCCACCGCTTCGCGTCATCGGCACCCCGCCGTTGGCCCAACAGTTATTGCCCCACAGCATCGCGGCCCTGCGCCGACGTTTTCCCGATGCGCCGTGTACCCTCCTCAGCCAACCTACTCGCGAGATCGTCCGCAGCCTGTTGCTGCGCGAAAGCGATCTGGGCCTGAGCTTGCACGACCCCGACCACGCTGATATCGATTGCCAGGTTATTGCCCAGGGCAAGCTCCAATTGCTGGCGCCCCACGGCTGGCTGCAACCGAAGCAGAAGTATGTGTCGGTGCAGGATTTGGCCGGCCAATCGATGGTCGGCCTCGACGGTCATGATCCATTGAGCCCGGCGCTGGAAACCAAGTTGCAGGCGCTACGCCCGGCTCTGGTGATCCAGACCCGCGTGCAGACCCATCAGATGATGCGCAGCATGGTCGAGGCCGGTGAAGGCCTGGCCATCGTCGACCCCTTCACCGCCCTCGGCGCCAAGGCGTCCGGGCTGGATGCTTGCCCGCTGGCCCCGGCAGTGCCGATCAGCCTCTACGCCCTGACCTTGAAGAACGCAGAGCCATCACCGGCCGTTCAGGCGTTGCTGGCGATCATCACGGAACAAGCCGTGGCGATGCTGGCGAGCTGACCGGGTTTTCCAGCGGGTTATCGAACAATCGGTACCAGAACAACGCCACTTCGGCGGTGTTCGGGTCGATGCCGCGATAGCGCAGATGATCGATCCCGCCAATCACATAACCACAACGCTCGTAGAGCCGACAGGCACCGAGGTTGTTGTTCTGGGTTTCGAGCATGATGCCCGGCAGTTTCTTCTTGCGACTCCAGAACTGCGCCACATCCAGCAGTGACTTGGCCACGCCATGCCGCCGGGCCGGCGCATGCACCGCCAACTCGTCGATATGCGCAAAGCCGTTCCAGTTGGTGCTGATCACCAGATGGCCGACTGGCTCGTCATCCAGATAAGCCATGAAAATCGCGCTGTCGGCGGCATCGCGGAAACTGCTGAACTCTTCCGGATCGATGCCGTAGCACTTTCGATAAGGGGTGATCGGCGTCACCGGCCACTGCGCCACCGGTTTGCCAATTTGCGCAGCACCGTAGGCGGCGACTTCAAAACTGAAATCGCTGCCCCAGATGTATGCGGCAAAACCATCGTCGGCAACCCGCACCGACAGCCCTGGGTATTTCGGATTCATGACCGGTTGCATACTGGGAAAGGTCCTCATTCCTTGATGCAATCGACGGTGTACAACCGCCCATTGCCCTCATCTTCGTGTTGCAATCCGTGCACATCGGCGACAAATCCCGGGAAGCTGCTGTCGAAGGTACGGGCGAATGCCAGGTAATCGATGATCGATCGAGTCGATTCGGTGAAGCGTTCGCCGGGCATGATCAACGGGATTCCCGGCGGGTACGGCACCAGCATCACGGCGGCGATTCGCCCCTCCAGGGCATCGATCGACACCGCCTCAACCTCACCGCGTACCAATTGATCATAGGCGTCGGCGGGCTTCATGGCGATTTCCGGAAGCACGGTGTACATGCGTTTCAGGTGTTTGGCCGTGGCGTTGCTGCGGTAACAGGCGTGCAGTTGATCGCACAGGTCGCGCAAACCCATGCCTTGATAGCGCGTCAGATTCTCCTGGGCCACGCACGGCAGACAACTGGCGAGGCTGGTATTGGCGTCGTAGCTGCGCTTGAACTCCAGCAACTCGGTGAGCAGCGTGCTCCACTTGCCCTTGGTGATGCCCATGGAGAACAGCACCAGGAACGAATACAGCCCGGTCTTCTCGACCACCAGCCCGCGCTCCCAGAGAAATTTGCTGACAACCGCCGCCGGAATCCCGCGCTCGCTCAGTGCGCCGCCAGCGGTCAGGCCCGGCATGACCAGGGTGACCTTGATCGGATCGAGCAGCACGTAGTCATCGGTTACGCCGCCAAAGCCGTGCCAGTCGGCATCGGGCTGCAGCAACCAGTCTTCGGTGATGACCTGGGTAATACCTTCCACCGACGGCGGCTGCCAGATGGAAAACCACCAGTCATCCGCCGCAATGTGCTGGCGCAGATTGGCCAGGGCGCGACGGAAGCTCAGGGCTTCATCGAACATTTCCTGCAACAGCGAACGCCCGGCCGGGCCTTCCATCATCGCCGACGCCACGTCCAGCGAGGCGATGATGCTGTATTGCGGCGACGTGGAGATGTGCATCATGAACGCTTCGTTGAAACGGTCGCGATCCAGTTGCCGCGCACCGCCGTCCTGCACATGAATCATCGACGCCTGGCTGAACGCCGCCAGCAATTTGTGCGTGGAATGCGTGGTGAACACCAGCGGGCCGTCTTCACTGCGCGAGGTGCCCATGCCGTAGCGCCCGGCGAAGAATTCGTGAAACGCCGCGTAGGCGTACCAGGCTTCATCGAAGTGCAAGACCTCGACGCTGTTGCCGAGGTTCTGCTTGATCAGCTCGGCGTTGTAGCAGAGGCCGTCGTAGGTCGAATTGGTCACCACCGCCAGCTTGACCTTGGGCGCGCGGCCCTTGGTCAGCGGGCTGGCGTCGATCTTGGCCTGGATCGATTCGCGGCTGAATTCGCTCAGCGGAATCGGGCCGATGATCCCCAACTCATTGCGCTCCGGGCACAAGTACAGCGGGATGGCGCCGGTCATGATGATCGAGTGCAGGACCGACTTGTGGCAGTTGCGATCGACCAGCACCAAGTCATCCCGGGCGACCATGGAATGCCAGACGATTTTGTTGGCGGTGGAAGTGCCATTGATCACGAAAAAGGTGTGATCGGCGCCGAAATTGCGCGCTGCCCGGGCCTCGGCTTCGGCCAGCGGACCGGTGTGATCGAGCAGTGAACCGAGTTCCGGGACTGACACCGACAGATCCGAGCGCAGGGTGTTTTCGCCGAAAAACTGATGGAATGCCTGCCCTACCGGACTCTTGTGATACGCCACGCCACCACCGTGGCCGGGGGTGTGCCAGGAATAGTTGGAATCGGCGGTGTGCTGCACTAACGCCTTGAAGAACGGCGGCAACAGACCATCCAGGTATTTACGCGCCGCCCGGGCGACCTGGCGGGCGAGGAATGGCACGGTGTCCTCGAACAGATAGAGAATGCCGCGCAACTGATTGAGCTCGGCCATGGCATCGGCCGGGGCGTTCTCCAAAGTGACTTGTTCGCCCAGCGCGAAGATCGGCAAATCCGGCGCACGCACCCGCGCCAGGCCGATCAATTCGGCCATATTGTGTAACAAATGAGAATGGACGCTGGCGTCTTCGGCGGCGATCAACATGCACGAAAGGCCGTGATGGGTCGAGGCAACGAGCCGCCCTTCGGTGTAATCCACCGCACTGAGAATGCTGAAACCTTCTTGCTCCAGTTCCCGGGCGATACCCCGCACGCGGTCACCGGCAACGGTGTCGGCCTTGATGTCGCGGTGGACGATCAGGACCGGGAATTTCAAATCTTTATACATGGGGCTCAGTGTCCTGAGGCGGCAGACCGTGGTCTGCCAATTCCCTCAGGGTAGAGGGTTGCGGCGGATGTGGCGAGCGCGGATGCCCCGAAGCGGGTCAGTCAGCGCACCATCATGTGGCCATCAATCGCAATCTGAAATGATGATCAGAGGTTGACGCGGGACCTTGTGGCGAGGGCGTTTACCCCCGTTCGGCTGCGCAGCAGTCGTAAATACTGCGAATGCGGTTTATCTGAAAGAAAAGCAGGGGCCGCTTCGCGACCCAACGGGGGCAAGCCCCCTCGCCACAGGCAAGCCCCCTCGCCACAGGCAAGCTCCCTCACCACAGGCAAGCTCCCTCGCCACAAAAGCCCTTCAGCCTCAGGCTTGAGCCTTGGCTTCGATCAACTGCTGCCACAACGACGGCGCACCGGCGGATTTGGCCACGGCCTCCAGGCGCACGAGATGCTGCGCGAGATCATCTTCGCTGGCGCGGATGATCCGGGTTGGCTGGCGATCGGACGGCAGGCGACGAATTTCAGTGGCTGAGTTGTCCGCGCCTTCGCCCGAACCGTTGCCGTCAGACGCGTTACCCGCCAGGGACAGGCTGGTCTGGCCGCCAGTCATGGTCAGGTAAACGTCGGCGAGGATCTCGGAGTCGAGCAAGGCGCCGTGGAGTTCACGGCCGGAGTTGTCGACGCCATAGCGTTTGCACAACGCATCGAGGCTGTTGCGCTGACCCGGGTGACGTTCCCGGGCCATCATCAGGGTGTCGAGGATCGAGCAGTGCTGGGTGATGTCAGCGCGGTCGTGCTGGCCCATCAGCGCAAATTCGTTGTTGATGAAGCCAACGTCGAACGCCGCGTTATGGATGATCAGCTGCGCGCCCTTGATGAATTCGAAGAACTCATCAGCCACTTCGGTAAAGCGGGGCTTGCCGACCAGGAATTCGTTGGTGATGCCGTGAACGCCGATGGCGCCCTCATCACTCTCGCGATCCGGTTGCAGATAAACGTGGAAGTGCCGGCCCGTGAGGCGCCGACCGATCAACTCGACACAACCGATTTCGATAATCCGGTGGCCGTCGGTCACCGGCATGCCGGTGGTTTCGGTATCGAGTACAACGGATCTGGTGGCCATCAGTGTTCAGCTCTCAACGGGTCAATCGTGCAAAAGCGGCGATCTTAACATGCTCACCGCAGGAGCAAAGCTTGCTCGCGAAGGTCGCACCGCCGTTTAATCCTGCTTGCAACCGCGCACTTCATCCACGCCCCGGTTGGCCAACTGGTCAGCCCGTTCGTTGCCGTGGTGGCCGATGTGCCCGCGTACCCATTTCCAGGTCACGGTATGGCGGTTGACCTGTTCATCCAGCAGCTTCCACAGGTCGGCATTTTTGACCGGCTCTTTCGCGGCGGTTTTCCAGCCGCGTTTTTTCCAGTTGGCCATCCACTCGTTGATGCCTTTCATCACGTACTGGGAGTCAGTCACCAGCAGCACGTCGCAGGAACGCTTGAGTTCTTCCAGGCCTTTGATCGCGCCCATCAGCTCCATGCGGTTGTTGGTGGTGTTGGCTTCGCCGCCCCACAGTTCCTTCTCGACGCCCTTGCACACCAGCAGTGCGCCCCAGCCGCCGGGGCCGGGGTTGCCTTTGCAGGCGCCATCAGTGAACAGTTCTACGCTATCGCTCATGCCAATCTATCCAGAAAATGCGGTGGCTCGCCGATCCAGGATCGACGATGCCCGAGGCCGGGCTAACCCGGCCGGGAAAATAAAGAATGTTTACGGCTCGATATGACGACGATTGACCTTGGCCATCGGCAACGGAATCAGCTTGCCCATTGGCTCGCGTCGTTCCTGACGCACGGGGCGCAGGCCGACCACGATCTTGCGTGCCACTAATAAATAGAAGCCGCCGCCCGACAGTTGCCAGTCACCGGCCTTGCGCTCCCAACCCGCCAGACGGCTCTGCCATTTGGGTGACGCAAGCGGCGGACGATAGCACCCGAAGCGGCGTTTCTCCAGCGCGAAGCCCAGCAGGTTCAGCCAGTCCCCGACCCGCGACGGTGAAATGCAACGGGCCTTGCGCAAGGCGTCGTGGGCGAACACATGCCGCAGGCCCCAGGTGCTCCAGGGATTGATGCCGATAATCAGCAAATGCCCGCCAGGCCGCACGCTGCTTGCCGCTTCGCGCAACAAACCGTGGGGTGACAGGCAGAAATCCAGCCCGTGCTGCAACACCACCACATCGGCGGCGTGCTCGCTCAACGGCCACGCCTGTTCTTCACAGACGATCTCGACCCCGGGCAGTGGCGCCCCGAGCCGTACGTTGCGCTGTACTTGCGGCGCCGACGGCGGTGTTTCGGCCGATGGACCGTAGTGCACGAGGTAGCCGCCGAAGAACCGGCCCAACTCGTCTTCGAGCATGCGCCGTTCTTCGTCCAGCAGAAATTGCCCGATCGGGCCGGACAACCATTCACGGGCGGCGCTGATCAATGTCAGCCACTCAGGATCGGCCTGAGCGAACGCTTTATCGGTCATTGCATTCTCCAAAGCGCCAGGAAGTTCTAAGATGCGCCATTGTTTTCCGCTTGGCGAATCCGACGATGATACAGATCAGTGCCCTGCCCGCCTTCACCGACAACTACATCTGGTTGTTACAAGACCACCGCACCCAACGCTGCGCCGTGGTCGATCCGGGCGACGCCGCGCCGGTCCAGGCCTGGCTGGCGGAGCATCCGGGCTGGGTGCTCAGCGATATTCTGATCACTCACCACCATCATGACCACGTTGGCGGCGTCGAGCAGCTGAAAAAAGCGACAGACGCTAAAGTCTATGGCCCGGCCAGCGAAACCATTCCGGCGCGGGACGTGGCGCTCAAGGATAACGACCGCATCAACGTGCTGGACTGGGACTTCGATGTCTACGCCGTTCCCGGCCACACCCTTGGGCATATTGCCTTTTATCACCATGGCCTGCTGTTCTGCGGCGACACCCTGTTCGCCGCCGGTTGCGGCCGCCTGTTTGAAGGCACTCCGGAGCAGATGCACACCTCGCTGACGCGCCTGGCGTCGTTGCCTGAAGACACTCTGGTGTATTGCACCCACGAATACACCCTGAGCAACCTGAAGTTTGCCGCAGCGGTCGAACCGGGCAACCCGGACACTGCCGCGCGTCTGGAAAAAGTAGCCGCGCAACGTGAAGCCGGAATCATGACGCTGCCCTCTACGCTGGCGCTCGAAAAGCTCACCAACCCGTTTTTACGTGTCGATGAAACATCCGTTAAAGAAAAAGTGGACGAACGGAATGAAACCCAAAACCGGGGTCCGAGTGCGGTTTTTGCTGCCTTGCGGGCTTGGAAAGATAAGTTCTAAGCTGGCTACCTATTGGTACAAAAATTCTGAATGGTTGACCGCGGGGGGTACGCTTTCTAGAATCCCCCGACATTTTTGCCCGGAACTTACTTCCAGCCAATGTCGTCATCTATTCGTAAAGCCATCAATTCAGACGCATTGACCCGCTTGGCTCAAGCCATCGCGGTGGCTGTGTCCGCCACTTTGGCGGGCTGTTCAAGCCATGTCCCGCAACCCGAAGCCACACACGTTCCGAATATTGCCGCCCGAGCCAAGCAGAAACCCATCTGGCTCAGCGAGAAACCAACACCGCAAGTACCGCAGGACGTCTGGGAGCGCATGCGCCAGGGCTTCCAGCTGCAGGACAACCTGGGCGTCAACCCGCGTATCGAGCAACAACGACTGTGGTTCGCCAGTAACCCGTCCTTCCTCGAAAACGCCGGCGAACGCGGCAGCCTGTACATTCACTACATCATCGAACGCCTTGAAGAACGCAACATGCCGCTGGAACTGGCGCTGCTGCCAGTGATTGAAAGCGCCTACAACCCGATGGCCTATTCCCGGGCCGATGCGGTGGGTCTTTGGCAATTCATCCCTTCCACCGGGCGTTACTACAACCTGCGTCAAACCCGTTTCTATGATGGCCGTCGCGATATCACCGCCTCCACCACTGCGGCCATGGACTACCTGACCCGCCTGCACGACATGTTCAACGGTGACTGGCTGCTGGCCCTTGCGGCCTATAACGCCGGCGAAGGCACGGTCAGCCGCGCCATCGAGCGTAACGAGAAGCTCGGCCTGCCAACCGATTACTGGAACCTGCCGCTGCCGGCCGAAACCCAGGCCTACGTGCCGAAGTTGCTGGCCCTGTCGCAAGTGGTACTGGCGCCGGAAGCCTACGGCGTGAACCTCAACCCGATCGCCAACGAACCGTACTTCCAGGTCGTCGAAATCAACCAGCGCATGGACCTGTCCAAGGTTGCCGCGGTGGCCAACATCGACGAAGACGAACTGTTCCAGCTCAACCCGGCCTTCAAGCAGCGCACCACCATCGACGGCCCCCAGCATTTGCTGGTGCCGACGTCCAAGGCGCAACTGCTGACAGCCAGCCTGTCGACCATGCGCCCCGAAGAGTTGATCAGCTCGCGACCACTGAAACCGGTGTTCGAAGGCGCTGACGACAACGAAATCGCCAAACTCAAGCGCGCCTACCGGGTGAAACGTGGCGATAACCTCGCTGCCATCGCCAAGGCCAACAAGGTCGATGTCAAAGACCTGCAGCGCTGGAACAAGATGACCGGCAAGAACCTCAAGGTCGGCCAGACCCTGGTCATGCAGGACAACACCAAGCGCAGCGCCGGCCGGATCAACACCGTGGTTGCTGCGAGCGGCAAGTCCAAAGGCAAGGACACCGGAAAGACCGTCGCCAAGACCCAGCAGACCTACAAGGTCCAGCAAGGCGACTCGCTGTATATGGTTGCCAAACGTTTCAACGTTGAAATGCAACACCTCAAGCGCTGGAATCCGCGGGTTGGCCAGGCGCTGAAGCCTGGACAAATGCTGACGGTATCTTCGCCACGCTAACAAAGAGCCCCTGAAATTCAGGGGCTTTTTTTTGCCTGCAATTTGAGGGCTGAAACAAATCCCCTGTGGGAGCGAGCTTGCTCGCGATTACGGTTTTAAACTCAACACAAATGTCGCCTGACAGTCCGCTATCGCGAGCAAGCTCGCTCCCACAGGTTATGCGGCGTGCAGAACTGTTACATCAGCAATTAACAGCGCATTAACCCCCTGTCTTTTTCCTGTCGATACAAGCTGTTACTGTACGGCCCACAAAGCCCAAGCCGCCTGGATCGGATCTCTGACTTGAAGCGTCCCCTCCTCCTTCTCCTGATCAGCCTGGCCTTGAGCTCCCCCGCAAGCGCGACGATCAGCGAAAGCCATGGTTATGCGCAGTTCGGCACGCTCAAGTACCCGGCCAGATTTACCCACTTCGATTGGGTCAACCCGCAAGCGCCCAAGGGCGGTACCTTGCGGGTGATGGCGTTTGGCACCTTCGATACGCTCAACCCTTACACGTTCAAGGGTTCAAGCCCGGTTTCCACGCCGAATTTCCTGCAATACGGCATCAACGAGCTCAATGAGCCGCTGATGGTCGGCACCGGCCAGTACGCGCCGTCCGGCGACGAGCCGACATCAAGTTATGGCTTGATCGCCCAAACGGTGGAATACAGCGAGGACCGCAGCTGGGTGGTGTTCAACCTGCGCCCCGAAGCGCGGTTCCACGATGGCACGCCGATCACTGCCTACGACGTGGCGTTTTCCTACCGTTTGTTGCTCAAGGAAGGCCATCCGCAGTACCGCACCGCGCTCCAGGAAGTGCTGCGGGTCGACATTCTCAATCCGCAGCGCATCCGTTTTGTGTTCAAGCGCGCCGGCAATCCGCTGCTGATCCTGCGCCTGGGCGAGATGCCGGTGCTGCCCCAGCATTACTGGAAAGGTCGCGACTTCAAGGCCACCACCTTCGAACCGCCGCTGGGCAGCGGGCCGTATCGAATCACCTCGGTGCAACCGGGGCGCCAGTTGGTCTTCGAACGGGTCAAGGATTATTGGGGCAAGGACCTGGCGGTCAATCGCGGCAAGTACAACTTCGATCGCATGGAAGTCGAGTTCTACCGCGACAGCGACGTGGCCTTCGAAGCCTTCAAGGCCGGCGAATTCGACATCTACATCGAGCACCAGGCGAAGAACTGGGACAACGGCTACAACTTCCCGGCGGTGCGGCGCGGTGACGTGATCAAGGCGCAGATCCCGCACCAGATCCCGACCCAGAGCCAGGGCCTGTTCATGAACACCCGGCGCCCGGCCTTCGCGGAGGTCAAGGTGCGCGAAGCGCTGGGGTTGATGTTCGACTTCGAGTGGACCAACCGCACCCTGTTCAGCGGCGCCTACAAGCGCGCCATGAGTTACTACCCCAACAGTGAGTTCGAAGCCAGCGGGCTGCCGGTCGGTCATGAATGGCTGATGCTCAAGCCGTATCGCGAGCAGTTGCCCGCCAAGCTCTTCACCGAGCCCTTCAGCCTGCCGCAGACCGAAGGGCGCGGCATCCCTCGGGAAACCTTGCGCAAGGCCTTGGGCCTGCTCAGCGAGGCCGGCTGGAAGCTGAATGGCCAGCGCGTGCAGAACGCCAACGGCCAACCGCTGCGTTTCGAGATCCTGCTGGTCAACCCGAACCTGGAACGGATCCTCCAGCCATACGTCGAGAACCTCGCCAGCATCGGCATCGACGCACGGCTGCGCACGGTGGATCGCGCCCAGTACAAACAACGCCTGGATCAGTTCGATTTCGACATGATCCTGATGACCCTCAACCAGACCCTCAGCCCGGGCCTGGAGCAATGGCAGTACTTCCATTCCAGCCAGGTCGGGGTCAAGGGCAGCAAGAACTACGCCGGCATTGCCAACCCGGTGGTCGATCATTTGCTCGAACAATTGCTCGCCGCCCAGACCCGGGATGAACAGGTCGCCGCCGGCAAGGCCCTCGACCGGGTGCTGCTGTGGCAGCACTACATCATTCCCAACTGGTACCTCAATTACCATCGCCTGGCCTACCGCAACCGGTTCGCCTTTGTCACGACGCCGCCCTACACCCTGGGCCTTAGCGCGTGGTGGCTGAAGTCTTCGGAGAAAGATCAATGAAACCCGTACGCGCCCTGCTCCTGCAGGCCAGCGGTCTGTTGTTCGCCGGGCTGGCCTGCGCCGCCCCGCAGCATGCCTTGACCCTGTACAACGAGCCGCCGAAATACCCGGCCGACTTCAAGTACTTCAACTACGTCAACCCGGATGCGCCCAAGGGCGGGATCTTCCGCCAGGCCGGTTTCGGCGGCTTCGACAGCCTCAACCCATTCATCAGCAAAGGCGTGCCGGCCGACGATATCGGGATGATCTACGACACCCTGGCCAAACAGGGTCTGGACGAACCGTTCACCGAATATGGACTGATCGCCGGCAAGATCGAGAAAGCCCCGGACAACAGCTGGGTGCGTTTCTACCTGCGCCCCGAAGCACGCTTCCACGACGGCCACCCGGTACGTGCCGAAGACGTGGTGTTCAGCTTCCAGACCCTGATCAAGGACGGCGCCCCGCTCTATCGCGGTTACTACAGCGATGTCGCCGACGTGGTCGCCGAAGACCCGCTGACGGTGCTGTTCAAGTTCAAGCACAGCAACAATCGCGAACTGCCGCTGATCCTCGGCCAGTTGCCGGTGCTGCCGAAACACTGGTGGGCCAGCCGCGACTTCAACAAGGGCAATCTGGAAATCCCGCTGGGCAGCGGCCCTTACAAAGTCAGCGAAGTGAAGGCCGGGCGTTCGGTGCGCTATGAGCGGGTCAAGGATTACTGGGGCAAGGACCTGCCGGCCAACCGTGGCTTCTACAACTTCGACGTGATGACCACCGATTATTACCGCGACAACACCGTGGCCCTGGAAGCGCTCAAGGCCGGGCAGTTCGATTACTGGCTGGAGATGACCGCGAAGAACTGGGCCAACGCCTACAACATCCCGGCAGTCACCGAAGGCCGGTTGATCAAGGAACAGATCCCCAACGGCAACCCGACCGGTATGCAAGGCTTCGTCTTTAACCTGCGTCGCCCGGTGTTCCAGGACATCCGCGTGCGCCAGGCGATGACGCTGCTGCTGGATTTCGAATGGACCAACAAGCAACTGTTCAACGGCGCCTATGCGCGCACCCGCAGTTATTTCGAGAACTCGGAAATGGCCGCCACCGGCCTGCCGGACGCCGCTCAACTGGCGATCCTCGACCCGTTCCGCAGCCAGCTCCCGGCCCAAGTGTTCAGCGAGGCGTTCGAAAACCCTACGACCGATGCCAGCGGCATGATCCGCACCCAGCAACGCAAGGCCTATCAG
Source organism: Pseudomonas sp. NPDC087342 (assembly GCF_044744265.1). Taxonomy (NCBI): domain Bacteria; kingdom Pseudomonadati; phylum Pseudomonadota; class Gammaproteobacteria; order Pseudomonadales; family Pseudomonadaceae; genus Pseudomonas; species Pseudomonas sp. NPDC087342. Next base: position 534,838 of record NZ_JBIUXZ010000001.1, on the reverse strand, counting down.
TTGCTGCAAGAGGCTGGCTGGAAGATCGTCGACGACAAAATGGTCGACGCCACCGGCAAACCGGTGACCATCGAGTTCCTGTTGGCCCAGACCGAATTCGAACGGGTGCTGCTGCCGTTCAAGCGCAACCTCAGCGATCTCGGGATCGACTTGGTGATTCGCCGGGTCGACGTTTCGCAGTACATCAACCGCGTGCGTTCCCGGGACTTCGACATGATCGTCGGCAGCTTCCCGCAGTCCAACTCGCCGGGCAATGAACAGCGCGAGTTCTGGATGTCCGCCGCCGCCGACAAACCCGGCAGCCGCAACTCCATGGGCCTCAAAGACCCGGTGGTGGACCAATTGGTCGAAGGGCTGATCAACGCCGAGTCACGCAAAAGCCTGGTGGCCCACGCCCGCGCACTGGACCGCGTGCTGCAATGGGGCTACTACGTGATCCCCAATTGGCACATCAAGACCTGGCGCGTGGCCTATTGGAACCATATCGGCCATCCAAAAATCTCACCCAAGTACGACGTCGGCATTGCCACCTGGTGGGTCAAGCCTGACGCGAAACCGGCGGTAGAAGTCGAAACCAAACTGCAAGCCGACCCTGCGGGCACGGAGTAATCAATGCTGGCGTATATTTTTCGGCGACTGCTGCTGATCATCCCGACCTTGTTCGGCATTTTGCTGATCAACTTCGTGATCATCCAGGCTGCCCCCGGCGGCCCGGTGGAGCAGATGATCGCCAAGCTCGAAGGCTTCGAAGGCGCCACCAGCCGCATCGCCGGTGGCGGTGCCGAAGTGTCGGTGGCCGGCTCGGCCTATCGCGGCGCCCAGGGCCTGGACCCGGCGCTGGTCAAGGAAATCGAGCACATGTACGGCTTCGACAAATCGGCGCCGGAACGCTTGTGGATCATGGTCAAGAACTACGCGACCCTGGATTTCGGCGACAGCTTCTTCCGCGACGCCAAGGTCATCGACCTGATCAAGGAAAAGATGCCGGTGTCGATCTCCCTCGGGCTGTGGAGCACGCTGATCATGTACCTGGTGTCGATCCCGCTGGGGATCGCCAAGGCCACGCGGCACGGCAGTCACTTCGACGTCTGGACCAGTTCGCTGATCATCGTCGGCTACGCGATCCCGGCGTTCCTGTTTGCGATCCTGCTGATCGTGCTGTTTGCCGGCGGCAGTTATTTTGACTGGTTCCCGCTACGGGGCCTGACCTCGAACAACTTCGCCGAGCTGAGCATGGGCGGCAAAGTCCTCGATTACTTCTGGCACCTGGCACTGCCGGTGACGGCGCTAGTGATCGGCAACTTCGCGACCATGACCCTGCTGACCAAAAACAGCTTCCTCGATGAAATCAACAAACAGTACGTGGTGACCGCCAAAGCCAAGGGCCTGACCAATCACCGCGTGCTCTACGGCCATGTGTTCCGCAACGCAATGCTGTTGGTGATTGCCGGGTTCCCGTCGGCGTTTATCGGGATTTTCTTTACCGGCTCGTTGCTGGTGGAAGTGATTTTCTCCCTCGACGGCCTCGGCCTGATGAGTTTTGAAGCGGCAATCAACCGTGACTATCCGGTGGTGTTCGGCACGTTGTTTATCTTCACGTTATTGGGGCTGGTGGTGAAACTGATCGGCGACCTCACCTACACCCTTGTCGATCCGCGCATCGACTTCGAACACCGGGAGCATTGAGATGAGCCTGTCCCCTCTCAATCGCCGCCGTTTCGAACTGTTCAAGGCCAACAAGCGCGGCTGGTGGTCGCTGTGGCTGTTCCTGATCCTGTTTGGCGCCAGCCTCGGTGCCGAACTGATCGCCAACGACAAACCGTTGGTGGTGCATTACGACAACGGCTGGTATTTCCCGGCGCTCAAGCGCTACCCGGAGACCACCTTCGGCGGCGAATTCCCGCTGGAAGCCAACTACAAGAGCCCGTACATCCGCGAACTGCTCAAGGCCAAGGACGCCTGGATTCTGTGGGCGCCGATCCCCTACAGCTACCAGAGCATCAACTACGACCTGAAAGTCCCGGCCCCGGCACCGCCCTCGACGGTCAACCTGCTGGGCACCGACGATCAGGGCCGCGATGTGCTGGCGCGGGTGATCTATGGCTTCCGGATTTCGGTATTGTTTGCCCTGACGCTGACCATTCTCAGTTCGATCATCGGCGTGATTGCCGGGGCCTTGCAGGGGTTCTATGGCGGCTGGGTCGATCTGGCCGGGCAGCGTTTCCTCGAGATCTGGTCGGGGCTGCCGGTGCTGTATCTGCTGATCATCCTCGCCAGTTTCGTGCAACCGAACTTCTGGTGGCTGCTGGGGATCATGCTGCTGTTCTCGTGGATGAGCCTGGTGGACGTGGTGCGCGCCGAGTTCCTGCGTGGGCGTAACCTCGAATACGTGCGCGCGGCCCGGGCGCTGGGGATGCAGAATGGCGCGATCATGTTCCGCCACATTTTGCCCAACGCCATGGTCTCGACCATGACCTTTATGCCGTTCATCCTGACCGGCGCCATCGGCACTTTGACCGCCCTGGATTTCCTTGGTTTTGGCCTGCCGGCGGGCAGTCCGTCACTGGGTGAACTGGTGGCTCAGGGCAAATCCAACCTGCAAGCGCCGTGGCTCGGCATGAGCGCGTTTGCGGTACTGGCGCTGATGTTGAGTTTGCTGGTGTTTATCGGCGAGTCCGCTCGCGATGCCTTCGACCCGAGGAAGTGAAATGAATCAGGACAATCTGATCGAAGTGCGCGACCTCTCTGTCGAGTTTGTCGTCGGCGAACGCGTGCAGCGGGTGGTCGAAGGCGTCAGCTTCGATATCAAGCGTGGCGAAACCCTGGCTCTGGTCGGTGAAAGCGGCTCCGGCAAATCGGTGACGGCTCACTCGATCCTGCGCCTGCTGCCGTACCCGCTGGCCCGGCACCCGTCCGGCACCATCGAGTATTCCGGGCAAGACCTGCTAGGCCTGAAAGAGAAAACCATCCGTCACATCCGTGGTAACCGGATCGCGATGATTTTCCAGGAGCCAATGACCTCGCTCAATCCGCTGCACTCGATCGAGAAGCAGATCAACGAGATCCTCGGCATCCACAAGGGCCTGACCGGCAAAGTCGCGACCAAGCGCACTCTGGAATTGCTGGAGATGGTCGGCATTCCCGAACCGCACAAGCGCCTCAAGGCCCTGCCCCACGAATTGTCCGGCGGCCAGCGCCAGCGGGTGATGATTGCGATGGCCCTGGCCAACGAGCCGGAACTGCTGATTGCCGACGAACCGACCACCGCGCTGGACGTGACCGTTCAGCTGAAAATCCTCGAATTGCTCAAGGAATTACAGGCCCGTCTGGGCATGGCGTTGTTACTGATTAGTCACGATTTGAACCTTGTACGAAGAATTGCGCATCGCGTATGTGTCATGCAGCGCGGTTGCATCGTCGAACAGGCATCGTGCGAAGAGTTGTTCCGCGCGCCGCAGCATCCGTACACTCGGGAACTGCTGGCAGCGGAGCCCAGCGGCAAGCCGGCGACCAACGTTATTGGCCCGCCATTGCTGCAGGTCGAGGACCTGAAAGTCTGGTTCCCGATCAAGAAAGGCTTCTTGAAAACCACGGTGGATTACATCAAGGCTGTGGACGGGATCAATTTCAGCCTGCCCCAGGGCCAGACCTTGGGGATCGTGGGTGAAAGCGGTTCCGGCAAATCGACGCTCGGCCTCGCGATTTTGCGGCTGATAGGCAGCAAAGGAGGCATCCGTTTTGAGGGCAAGCAGCTAGACTGCCTGACGCAGAACGAAGTTCGACCGTTGCGTCGCGAGATGCAGGTGGTGTTCCAGGACCCGTTCGGCAGCCTGAGCCCTCGGATGTGCGTGAGCCAGATCGTCGGCGAAGGCTTGCGGATCCACAAGATGGGCACCGAGGCGGAACAGGAACAAGCGATTATTGCGGCATTGAAGGAGGTAGGCCTGGACCCGGAAAGCCGGAACCGCTACCCCCACGAATTTTCCGGCGGGCAACGGCAGAGAATCGCCATTGCCCGGGCATTAGTGCTAAAACCGGCGTTGATCCTGCTGGACGAGCCGACATCGGCCCTCGACCGGACAGTGCAACGCCAAGTGGTGGAGCTGTTGCGGTCACTGCAAACCAAGTACAACCTGACGTATCTGTTTATCAGCCATGACCTGGCTGTCGTCAAAGCGCTGAGCCACCAGCTGATGGTGGTCAAGCATGGCCAAGTGGTCGAACAGGGAGACGCGCAAAGTATCTTTGCCGCCCCCCAACATCCGTATACACAGCAGTTGCTGGAAGCCGCTTTCCTGGCACCAGCCACTGCGCAATAACCTGAAAGAGAGGAGCAACACATGGGTTTTCTCGCCGGTAAGCGCGTACTGATCGTCGGTGTCGCCAGCAAGCTGTCCATCGCATCCGGCATCGCTGCCGCCATGCATCGCGAGGGCGCTGAGCTTGCCTTCACTTATCAGAACGACAAACTGAAAGGTCGTGTTGAAGAATTCGCACAAGGCTGGGGCTCGAGCCCTGAGCTGTGCTTCCCGTGCGACGTGGCCAGCGATGAAGAAATCGCCAAGGTCTTCGAAGAACTGAGCAAGAAGTGGGATGGCCTGGACGTGATCGTTCACTCCGTCGGCTTCGCACCGGGCGACCAACTGGACGGCGACTTCACCGAAGCCACCACCCGTGAAGGTTTCCGTATCGCTCACGACATCAGCGCCTACAGCTTCGTGGCCCTGGCCAAGGCTGGCCGCGAAATGATGAAAGGCCGCAATGGCAGCCTGCTGACCCTGTCGTACCTGGGCGCCGAGCGCACCATGCCGAACTACAACGTCATGGGCATGGCCAAGGCTTCCCTGGAAGCTGGCGTACGTTACCTGGCCGGCTCCCTGGGCCCGGAAGGCACCCGCGTCAACGCCGTATCGGCTGGCCCGATCCGCACCCTCGCGGCTTCCGGCATCAAGAACTTCCGCAAGATGCTGGCTGCCAACGAAGCGCAAACCCCGCTGCGTCGCAACGTCACCATCGACGAAGTCGGCAACGCCGGCGCCTTCCTGTGCTCGGACCTGGCGTCCGGCATCAGCGGCGAAATCATGTACGTAGACGGTGGTTTCAACACCACTGCGATGGGCAACATCGAAGAGTGATCTTCGGTTAGCGCATAAAAAAACCCGCCGAGATTGGCGGGTTTTTTTATGCCTGGATTTCAGTGGTGGACACAGATCCCCTGTGGGAGCGGGCTTGCTCGCGATGGCGGCATGCCAGCCGACAAATTTATTGAATGTAAGTACGCCATCGCGAGCAAGCTCGCTCCCACAGGGTTCCGGGTTAACTTTCGATCCGTGTGAGACACCGCGCAAAAAGCTGCTGAATCGGCTGCATGCGCTGGCTATACCGCTGCAACAACACAATCTCGCGATAGAACGTCAGTTCCCCCAACGCAATCACCCGCACTTTCGCCCCATGCTCTACCCACAACCCCGCCTCGGGCAGCAACGACACGCCCAACCCGCACTCGACCATTTTCACAATCGCCTCCAGCTCATCCAGCTCCAGCGCCACGCGCACGTCGATCTGCTGTTCGCGCAGGAACCGCGTCACCAAACGCCCGCCGAACGAGTTGCGGTCGTAGCGCACGTGAGGATGGTCGGCGAGCAGTTGCAGCGGATCATCACCCTCTAAGTCCGCCGGCACGATCAGCACGAACGGCTCCTTGCGGATGACCTGCGCCGACAATTCCTTGGGCAATTCAAACGGGGGCTTGATCAGAATTGCCAGATCCACTTCGCCGGTATCCACCTGGCTCAGCAAATTCAGCGACACACCCGGCACCAGTTTCGGCTCCAGCAACGGCGCCTGCTGCCTCAACCGCAACAACGCCTGTGGCAACAACCCGGTCTGCACCGTGGCCACCGCACCGATCTTCAATTCGCCACGGTATTCGCTGACGTCATCACTGACCGCCATGCGCGCGAAGGTTTCCAGCATCTCTCGGGCCATCGGCAACGCCCGCTCGCCCGCCGCGTTGAGCAGCGCCTGACGTCCGGTGCGGTCGAACAAGCGAATGCCCAGCGCCTGCTCCAGATTACGGATCTGCGCGCTGACTGCCGATTGCGTCAGGCCAATGTGCATGCCGGCCGCCGCGAACGTGCCGTAGCGGGTCACCGCGATAAAGGTTTTCAGTTCCCGCAACATGGCCGCACCATTGATCGAAATAATTTGAGCTCGACGCAAAAATTATCGTCTTTTAATCAAAAAGCACAGGACTAAACTCAGCTGCAACTTCCGACCATTGAGGATCAACCCATGCAGCTCTCCCCTTTTCACCTGGCGATTCCGGTGTATGACCTGGCGGCGGCACGCAGTTTCTATGGCGAAGTGTTCGGTCTGGAAGAAGGCCGTTCCAGCGATCATTGGGTGGATTTCAATTTTTTCGGCCATCAACTGGTGATTCACCTCGCGCCGAAAAACGCCTCGCAAGAAGCCGCGCACACCAACGCCGTGGATGGTCATAACGTGCCGGTGCCGCACTTTGGCGTGGTGCTGGGAATGAAGGAATGGGAGGTCCTGGCCGAACGGCTGCAATCCCTCGGTACGCAGTTTGTGATTGAACCGGGGATTCGTTTTCAGGGGTTGGTGGGCGAGCAGGCGACGATGTTTCTCTTTGATCCGTGCGGCAATGCCCTTGAGTTCAAGGCGTTCAAGGACATCAGCCAGTTGTTCGCCAAATGAGCCGCCCTGTTACGAGTGGCCGAAGGCGTGGCCGTTGACCTGCTCACCTATCGCGGCCAATAGACCCTCTGCGGTCTGATGCAGCGCCGGATGAAACTCGATCTGGGTGACACTGAAGCGAATGTCGTAACCGCGATGCACCGTGGCGTTGCGCTCGTCGAGCATTTCTTCGAGCCGCGCCCGGATCGCCGGGATCTCCACGGCGTGGGCGCCGGTCAGCAAAGCGGCGAACTCATCGCTGCCCATGCGCCCGATCACATCGCTTTCGCGAAAGGCGATCCGCAGCACGTCGGCAAAGGTCTTCAAGGCATCATCGCCTTCGGCGCGGCCGTACAGATAGTTGATGTGCTTGAAGTTATCGAGGTCGAAAAACAGCAACGTCGCCGGTTTGCCCATCCGCAAGCATGCGTCCAGGCCCATTTGTGCCAGGGCCTGGAAGCCGTGGCGATTAGGTAACAGGGTCAATTCGTCCATGCTCGCCACCTGCACCGCGGTCAGTTCCTGCTCGGCCTGTCGCGCCAGGTCACGCAGCAATTCGCGCTCCTGCAGTGCAGTGTCCGGGCCGTGCAGGGTGTCCGCACTAGTGCCCGGTTTGATCGGTTTGCCTGGAAGCAGCATGTGTCACTCCTGCGATGGGTATGTACGTTAGAGCCGCACATATCCGGTTTGACTCCTTTTTAAGCCGCCGTTGGTCAGATGCCCGCCACGGGACACGGGCCTCCGGCGTCTGCCCAGAGCTTGAATTGCGTGACAAAGATGTCGTGCGGCACCGGAACCGGCGCCCGATTGCCTCCCGGATTCCAGCCCCAGAGCACCAGTTTGTCGTCGCTGACATGCTTGATCAGCGCCGCGAAATCCCGGTCACCGTTGCTGGAACGGTCCTTGATCATCGCGCAGAGTTTGTCTGCGGGCAGGCCGATCCAGGCCATTTTGTGTGCGGCGGGCGGCAGGCTCCAATGTGGCGCGCCCGGCGGTGCGTGAGGGCCGTAACTGGCCGGCGGGTTGTTTTCGGCGTGGCAGGTTGCACAAGGCAAACCGGCGGCGCCCTTGCCGTCCATGCCACGCATCACGTTCATCGCGTGTGGAATGCCGGCGTCGAATTGCAACGGCGAGTCGCCGGGGATGTGGCAGTTCTGGCAACGCGGGCTCTGGAAGACCTTCTGCACAGTACCGAAGGCTTCCAGCGCGGCCTGTTTGTCCGCTGCGAACAGGTCCGACGCATAGCCGGTCAGACCGACCAACACCACGGCGCCAAGTATCAAATGTCGTCTCATGTCACACCCCCGACAGTTGCAACGGCAGTTCCCGCAGACGCTGCCCGGTCAGGGCGAACACCGCGTTGGCCACCGCTGGCGCCACGGGCGGCACACCGGCCTCGCCGATGCCGCCGGGTTTGTCGGTGCTGGGCACGATGTGCACCTCCACCACCGGCATTTCGTTGAGTCGCAGCACCTGATAATCGTGGTAATTGGACTGCACCACCTGGCCGTCCTTGAGCGTCAGTTTGCTGTGCAGCGCAAACCCGAGGCCGAAGGTGACGCAGGATTCCATCTGCGCGGCGATGCTCTGCGGGTTGACCGCGATGCCGCAATCCACCGCGCACACCACCCGGTGCACGCGAATTTTCAGGTTGTCTTCGGACACTTCGGCGACATGCGCGACATAGCTGCCGAACGACTCATGCACCGCCACACCCAGGGTGTGACCGTCAGGCAACGGCGCGCTCCAGTTGGCCTTCTCCACTGCCAGATTCAGCACACCCAAATGTCGTGGATGATCCTTGAGTAAGGTCCGTCGGTATTCCACCGGGTCCTTGCCGGTCGCATCGGCCAGTTCGTCGATCAGCGATTCCATGACAAACGCGTTGTGACTGTGTCCCACCGAACGCAGCCAAAGCACGCTGATGCCGGTTTTCGGCGAATGCAGTTCGACCTGATGATTGGCCAGCCCTTCGATATAAGGACTGTCGGCCACACCTTCGACCGAGGTCTTGTCGACGCCGTCCTTGACCATCGTCGCGGCAAACGCGGTGCCGTCCATGATCGACTGCCCAACCATCACATGCTTCCAGGCCAGCGGCATGCCGTCGGCATCCAGCCCAATGTTCGCCTGATGGAGGAACATCGAGCGATAGTAGCCACCGCGAATGTCGTCCTCCCGCGACCACACGGTTTTCACCGGCATGCCCGCCGCCTTGGCCACTTGCACGGCTTCAGCGACAAAGTCCGAGGTTGGATTGGCCCGACGACCGAAGCCGCCGCCAAGGAATTCGGTGTGGATTTCCACCTGTTCAGGTTTGAGCCCGGTGATCTGGCCCGCGACCATTTGATCGAGGGTCTGGAACTGGGTGCCGGTCCAGATTTCGCATTTCTCCGCGCTGATTTTCACCGTGCAGTTGAGCGGTTCCATCGGCGCGTGGGCCAGGTACGGCACGCTGTATTCGACGTCGATGGATTTCGCCGCTTTCTTCAACGTGGCGGCGGTATCACCGGCCTGACTGGCCGGCATGCCGGGGGTGGCGGCGAGTTGACGAAAGCTTTCCAGCAGTTTGACGCTGTCGAGCCCGGTGTTCGGCCCCAGGTCCCAGTCGATTTTCAGCGCATCGCGGCCCAGTTTCGCCGCCCAGTAATGATCGGCAATCACCGCCACGCCCGTGGGCACCTGCACCACTTTGTGCACCCCCGGCACCGCCAATGCCTCGGCGCCTTCGAAGGATTTGACGCTGCCGCCGAACACCGGCGGGCGCGCGACCATAGCGGTCATCAAGCCGTCGAACTGCACGTCCATGCCGAACTTGGCGCGGCCGGTGATTTTCTCCGGCGTGTCGAGGCGCGGGGTCGGTTTGCCGATGATCTTCCAGTCCTTGGCTTCCTTGAGCTTGATCGAGGCCGGATCCGGCACCGGCAGCTTGCCGGCGTCATCCGCCAGTTCACCGTAGGTGGCGCGTTTGTCGCCGGCAGTCACCACGCCCGACTCGGTGCGAATCTCCGATGGAGCGACGTTGAAGCGCTTGGCAGCGGCGTCGATCAGCATCAAGCGTGCAGCGGCACCGGCCTGGCGATAGCGGTCGAACTCCATCCAGGTCGAAGTCGACCCGCCGGTGATCTGCATGCCGCCGAACCCGGCCAAGCCGTAATCCTTGGCTGATGCGGGAGAATGTTCGACGCGGATTTTCGACCAGTCGGCGTCCAGTTCCTCGGCGATCAGCATGGTCAGGCCGGTCCAGATGCCCTGGCCCATTTCCGAGTGGCCGAGCAGCATGGTGACGCTGTTGTCGTTGGCGATGCGCAGGAAGGCGTTGGGCGCGAAGACATTGCCCTGGTTCTCGGCGCCCATGGCAAAGCGATGAGCGCCGGGGATGACAAACGCCACCACCAGACCACCGCCGAGCACGGCGCTGCCCTTGAGAAAACCGCGACGTGATACGGGATTGTTGATGCTGTTCATGACATGGCCTCAACCGATCTCGGCGGCGCGTTTGACCGCTGCGCGAATCCTTGGATAAGTGCCGCAGCGGCAGATATTGCCGGAGAGCGCCTGGTCGATGTCGCTGTCGGTGGGCTTGGGAATCTTCGCCAGCAACGCGGCGGCAGACATGATCTGCCCCGACTGGCAGTAACCGCACTGCACCACGTCGAGTTCGGCCCAGGCCTGTTGCACCGGGTGCGAACCGTCGGTGGACAGGCCTTCGATGGTGAGGATTTTTTGCCCATGGGCCACGGCGGTGGCCGGGGTGATGCAGGAACGCAGCGGCGCGCCGTCGACATGCACGGTGCACGCACCGCACTGGGCCATGCCGCAACCGAACTTGGTCCCGGTCAGGTGCGCGACATCGCGCAGGACCCACAACAGCGGCATGTCCGCGGGGACATCCAGCGCCTGGTCCTTGCCATTGATATTCAGGGTCAGCATTGCCAATTTCCTCAGACTCACGGTGTTCTGAAGGGGCGCCGCTGAAGCGGCGTCGTTTTATTTTTTGTAGGAGCCAGGCTTGCCGGCGAAGGCGTCAGGTCTGGTAAACCGCGTTATCGTTTATCGCGAGCAAGCTTTGCTCCTACCGGGTCGGCGGGGGTACGCGCGCCTCGGGTTATCCATACAGCTAAGCGCAGATTGACCTGCCGGCCAGCTTCTGCGACCGCCGGTCACGTATCCCTGACTGCCGAAGACCCCTGTAGGAGCGAAGCTTGCTCGCGAAGGCGTCGTATCAGTCGAACATCTCTATCGACTGGAACACCGCTTTCGCGAGCAAGCTTCGCTCCTACAGGGGTTATCGGTGGAGGTTAGAAATCAGTGGATTGCGACAGCGTGCGCCAGGTGTTCAGTTCATCGCTGACGAACGCATTCTTGGCCTCGATGTAACGCACCGAATCGGTCCCCAGCGGCAGGCGCAGCGGCGGGTTTTTGGCTTCGACCAGGGTGATCATCGCCAAGGCCAGTTTCTCCGGGTCGCCAGGTTGTTGCTGGTTGACCGCCTTGGCCAGTTTGCGCACTTCGCCCGACGTCGGGGCGTAGTCGGCGATGGTTTCAGGGGATTCGACCAAGGAGTTGGTGTCGAGGAAATCGGTGCGGAAGTAGCCCGGTTCGACCACGGTGACGTTCACACCCAGCGGTGCCAGTTCGCCGTGCAGCGCTTCGCTCAGGGCTTCGACGGCAAATTTGGTCGAGCAATACACGCCATAACCCGGCGCCGACTGATAGCCGCCCACCGAAGAAATGTTGATCACATGACCGCTGCGGGCGGCGCGCATGTACGGCAACACCCCGCGAGTAACATTCAGCAGGCCGAAAACATTGGTTTCGTAGAGGCGCTTGATTTCATCACTGCTCGCCTCTTCCACCGCGCCGAGCAAACCGAAACCGGCGTTGTTGACCAGCACGTCGATGCGCCCGAAATGCTCGATGGCGGCCTTGGCCACGGCGGCGCCCTGGGCTTCATTGGTCACGTCGAGGGTCGCAGCCAGCAAGCCCGGCTGATCGCCGAAACGCTGGACGATGGTGCTCGCATCGCGGGCCGTGGCGACCACCGCATCACCGTTGGCCAGGGCGGCGGCGACGATTTTTGCGCCGATACCACGGGAAGCGCCGGTAATCAGCCAGACACGTTTGAAAGCGTTGGAAGTGCTCATGATCAATACCTTGTGTGGGTTGGGGATGTGCCCAAGGTACGCCGCAGGATTGATGGGAAAAATGCCCTCGTGTTACAAGCACTATGAAACGCTGTTTCATAATGGAGCTTTTTCCATGAACCATGATCCGTTCGACGGCTTGACCGAATTCCTCGCGGTGGCCGAACACAAAAGCTTCACCCTCGCCGCCACTCGCCTGGCCGTCACGCCCACGGCGGTCAGCCATGCGATCAAGTTGCTGGAGAGGCGCACCGGCGTGCTGTTGTTCCAGCGCACCACTCGCCGCGTCGCGCTGACCGAGGCCGGCGCCAGCCTGTTCAGCCGTTTGCGCCCGGCAGCCAGTGAAATCGATGAAGCGCTGGCGGTGCTCAGCGGTTTTCGCGATCAACCGATGGGCACCCTGCGCATCACTGCGCCACGCCTGTCCGGCGCGTTGTTGATCGAGCCGTTGATGCCGCTGTTTCGCCAGGCGCACCCGCAAGTCACCCTGGATATTTCCCTCGACGACGCCACCGTGGATTTGATGACGGGCGGTTTCGATGCCGGGATCAGGTTGGGTGAGTCCATCGAGAAAGACATGGTCGCCGTGCGCCTGACGCCTGACCTGCAGTGGTCGGTGGTGGGCTCGCCGGCATATTTCGCCAGAGCCGGGCAACCCGCCACGCCTGAAGCGCTGACCGGGCACGAATGCATCGGCTTTCGCTTCTCGACCTCGGGCAATGCCCATCGCTGGGAGTTTCGCCGCGACGGTCGCGACTTTACCGTCGGCGTCGCGGGTGGCGTGATCGTCAACGACCGCAAGTTGCTGGTGGCCGCTGCCCGGGATGGCCTGGGCCTGGCGTATGCCTGCGACCTGGAGATCGCCGAGGAGTTGGCCGATGGACGTCTGCAACGGGTGCTGCAAGCGTTTGTGCCACTGAGTTCGGGGCTGTACCTGTACTTCCCCAGCCGCACCCAGACGCAGCCGAAACTGCGCGCCTTTATCGACATGGCGACCCGCTGGATCGCCGAACGCGGCGGCCTCGGCGCTAAACCCTCGGTTTGAGCAGGATGCCGGTGTAACGCGTCAGGAACAGCCCGAACGCCGCACACCAGAGCAGCGCCGACAGCCCCAATCCAGCAGCGGAAAACGGCACCAGCAACACCCGGCACACACCGGCGAGCAGCAGCAAGGCAAAGCCCAGCACCACCGCTTTCGAGGGCTGCAGCAATCGCCCGGTATGCCCCAGGCTGACCCGGGCAATCATCGCCAGGATCAGTCCGCCAATTCCGCCGACCGCCAGCGAATGAGTGGCCAGGCTCTGTTGCGGCATCAGCCCCAAATGCCATAGCGCCATGGCCAGTGTGGCAACCACCAGCCAAGCGTAAGCCAGGTACAGCGACCACAACAGCGGCGCTCGCCAGAGGCCCCGGTCGTGCCAGCGCCACAACCGCAGCAGATGCACCGCGCCGAGCATCAGGTACAACGCAGCCAGCCAAAGTTTCGGTGTGTCATTCAAGCCAGCGGCAAACGACACCGCAGCCAGCAATCCGCCCAGCAGCAATACTTTGGTGGTCAGCGGATGAGCCGGTGCCGCAGCGGGCCGATTCAAGCCACGCTGAATGAAGAATGGAATCACCCGCCCGCCAATCACGCTCATCAGCGCCGCCACCAGCCACAACGCGGCCAGCACGCCATGACGTTGCAATCCAGCGTCGTCAGTCACGAAACCCCACAAGGTCATCGCCTGACAGCCCGCCAGCAGCGTGATCATCAGCAGAATCGGATAGTTGTCGCGTTTGCCCGCTGCCACCAGATCCCGCCCCAGGCACCAGGCCAGCAAGGGCAGAAACGGTAGTTGCAGGATAATCAACAGCGTCGGGCTGATCGGTAGCAGCCAGGCCAGTCGTGCCAGCAGCCACACCAGCACCAGACCGATCAAGGGCCAGCCGTTGAGGCCCGGTCGCCCGGTCCAGTTCGGCACGGCCGTCAGCAGAAAACCGGCGATGATCGCCGTGGCGAAACCGAACGGCATTTCATGCCGATGCCAGGCCAGCATCCCGCCGATCGGTTGCGCACCGGGTAATCGGCCGTACAACCAAAGCGCCCAGATCGCCACCGCCAACACGGCAAACCCGGCACCGGCAAGGAAGAACGGGCGGAACCCAAGACTGAAAACTGGTGCGGCGGCCGGTTTGTGCATCAAGCCACCACACCGACGTGGTGAGTTGCCAACCGATGCTGGGCCAGCAACCGCATCACGTAGCCGATTTTGAGCAAGGTCGGACCGATGATGGTCATGGCGTGCATCGACACCAGTGCCACGATGGGCAAGTGACCGCTGTAGAGGTATGCGCCGTAGATGCCGATCAAAAGCAGCGCCAGGCCCAGGCCCAACACTTTGCTCGACAGGTGCAGAACGTTCTGGGGATTGCTGAAGAAATCGAACATTTTTCCGTACTCCCGAAGCTGTTCAGTTGTACGTGGGTTAATCCAAAAGCCATGCCAGGATTTATAGGACGGTAAATCAATAGGTTGGTGCTCATGCAGTCAATATGACTCAACCCGGAACTGGTCTTAATGACTCACTCCAGAGTCATAGCGACTACATCGCAAACAATCTCCCTATCCACCCGCCTAAAAGCAAACCAATATCATTTGCGCACACTCAGGCCATTTGGTTTAATCGCGACCAATTCTTATTTGCACCGAAGGCGCCGGTCGCCCATGGACAAGTGCTCACGATGACGGTCGCCGATCTCTCCAGCGTTCAGAACCTCTATCTCTCGCACCATCGCTGGTTGCATGAGCTGCTGCGCCGACGCTTGAATAACGCTTTCGATGCGGCTGACCTGGCCCATGACACGTTTATCCGGGTGCTCAAGCGTCCGCTGGCGTTCGACTGCGAAACCCGTGAGCGCTCCTACCTGGCGACCATCGCCCGGGGCTTGTGCATCGATCACTGGCGCCGCCTTCAACTCGAACAAGCCTGGCTCGACACTCTCGCCGCGCGGCCCCAGGCGGTTCATCCATCGCCGGAGCAACGGGTGATCATCGTCGAGACCCTGTATGAAGTGGACGCCATGCTGCAACGGCTGCCGCAGCGGGTGCGCGATGCCTTCATCCTCGCCCAGCTGCACGGCCTGCCCTACCGCGCCATCGCCGAGGAAATCGGCGTGTGCGAACGCATGGTCAAGAAGTACCTGGCCCAAGCGTTGATGCATTGCGCGATCCTCGAGGCCGAACTCGACGGCCTGCTGATCGAGTAACCCATGCCTCGCACTTCCCCGAACAGCATCAGCCACGCCAGCCTCGAACAGGCGGCCCAATGGTATGTGCAATTGCACGATCAGCAGGCCGGCGAACCTGAACGCGAACGCTGGCAAGCCTGGCTGGCGCAAAGTGGCGATCACCAGCAAGCCTGGCGCTACGTCGAGCGCGTCGGCCAACGCTTCGCCGCCCTGCAGGATGACCAGCCGCAAGCCGCCAGCCATGTGTTGCGCCACACCGGTCGCTCACCGGTCAGTCGCCGGCAAACCCTCAAGAGCCTGTTTATTTTGGCCTCGGGCAGTTTGTTGGGCTGGGGCGCATGGCGACAAACCTCGTTGCCGGACACCTTCGGCCGCTGGACCGCCGACCTGTCCACCGGCACCGGCGAAACCCGGGAAAGCCTGCTTAGCGATGGCAGCCGGATCTGGTTGAATGCCCTGAGTGCGCTGAACGTACGCTTCGATAGCACGCAGCGGTTGCTGTTGCTAAGTAGCGGCGAAGTGCTGATCGACACCGCCAAGGACAGCCGCCGGCCATTCTTGGTGCGCACCGCCCAAGGCCAGATGCGCGCGCTGGGCACACGTTTCAGCGTGCGTCAGGAAGAACAGCGCACGTTGCTGAACGTCTACGAAGGCGCGGTCGAAATCCGCACCTCGGGCGGTCAGGTGCAAGTCGTCGAAGCCGGCAAGCAACTGGCGTTCAGCGAAGACCAGATGTTGGCAACCACGCCTGCCGCTGCGGGACGCGAAGCCTGGCGTCGCGGGGTGTTGCTGGCGGATAACCTGCCGCTGGGGCAGTTGATCGAAGAGTTGAGCCGCTATCGACCGGGGCATCTGGCCTGCGATCCGGCGATTGCCGGGCTGCCGGTGATGGGTTCGTTCCCGCTCAAGGACACCGATCAGGCGTTGCGCTTGCTGGAAGCCGCGCTGCCGATCCGGGTGCAAAAGACCATGCCTTGGTGGGTCAGCGTCGGCCCGAAAGCGTGATGCGCCCGATGGCCTTTGCGCTGGCGGCAGGGCTAGTGAGTCTTGCCCCTGGCATCGCTCCGGCCGCCAGTGAGCAGTCCGCCAGCCAGAAGCGTCATTACGCGATTGCCGCCGGTTCACTGGTCAGCGTGCTCAACCGCTTCGCCGAACAAGCAGGGATTTTCCTCGCCGGGCACAACGACCTCGCCAGCGGAAAACTCAGTCCGGGTTTGAGCGGCGACTTCACCGAACAACAAGCCTTGCAACGCCTGCTACAGGGCAGCGGTCTGCAAGCGCAACCGCAGATCGACGGCGGTTATGTGCTGCAAACCACCAGTGGTCCGCTTGAGCTGGATGCCACGAATATCGCAGCGCTCAGCCTCGGCGCCATCACCGAAGCCACCCACGCCTACACCACCGGCTCAACCTCGACCGCCACCGGACTGCCGCTGTCATTACGCGAAACCCCGCAATCGGTCACGGTCATCACCCGCCAGCAAATGGACGATCAGGGCGGCACCAGCATCGCCGACGTTCTGCGTCGCGCCCCCGGTATCAGCGTGCAGAACTACGACAGCGAGCGCTGGGAGTTTTCCAGCCGTGGCCTGCCGATCACCAATTTCCAGTACGACGGGGTCAATACCGACTACGACGGCGTCTACGATTACGGCACTACCAGCACCGACATGGCGACCTTCGACCGCGTCGAGATCATCAAGGGCGCCACCGGGCTGATGACCGGCTCCGGCGATCCGTCGGCCACCGTCAACCTGATCCGCAAGCGTCCGACCGAGACGTTCAAGGCCTCGGTCAGCGGTAGTGTCGGCTCTTGGGACAGCTATCGCAGCGAAGGCGATATCTCCGGTCCGCTGACCGACAGCGGCAACGTGCGCGGGCGCTTCGTCGGGGTGTATCAGGACCGCAGCGCCCACGCCGATCACTATCAAAATACCAAGGACATCGCCTACGGCATCCTCGAAGCCGACCTGACGCCGGACACCTTGCTGACCTTCGGTATCGATCAGCAAAACACCCGCTCCCGTGGCGCCAGCTGGACCGGTTTCCCGATGTTCAACAGCGACGGTTCACGCACGCATTTCTCGCGTTCATTCAACCCGGCCACCGACTGGAGCCGCCGCGACTTCAACAATCAGACGCTGTTTGCCGCGCTGGAACAGCGACTGGCTAACGACTGGACATTAAAACTCAGCTACGACCGCAAACACCGCCAACACGACACCTTTCTCGGCTCGGCCAGCGGCGGCAACCCGGACCCGGTCAGCGGTGACGGCATGTTCATGTACATGGGCAAATTCAAGGGCGATGAGGTGCAGGACAACCTCGACGTCAACTTCAGCGGCCCGTTCAGCCTGTTCGGTCGCGAACACGAGTTGATCGCCGGGTTCATGGCGATGAACACCCGCCAGGACATACCAGTGTTCGGCTCGATCTATCCGGCGCTGGACGGCAGCATCTTCGACTGGCGCGGCGAATTCCCGAAACCGGACATCCCACGCGTCGGCAGCGACGACATCGTCCAGCGCCAGACCGGCGCCTACCTGGCTACCCGCCTGAAGCCGACCGACGATCTGTCGCTGATCCTCGGCGGCCGGGTCAGCGATTTCAAGGGCAGCGACCACCTCGACTACCTCGACGCCAACACCCCGGACGTGCGCGACGGCTATCGGCAAACCGGCGTGATCACGCCTTACGCCGGACTGGTTTACGACCTCGACGACACCTACTCGGTGTACACCAGCTACACCAACATCTATCAGCCGCAAATGAGCAAAGACGCCAATCGGAAATTGCTCGATCCGGTGGAAGGCGATGCCTACGAGGCCGGCATCAAGGCTGAGTATTTCGGCGGGCGGCTGAACGCCAGTTTGGCGATTTTCCGCATCGAACAGGACAACCTCGCCGAATACGTCAGCGGCGTCGACACCGAGTCGATCTACCGCCCGGTGCAAGGCGCGACCACCAAGGGTTTCGAACTGGAACTGGCCGGCGAAGTGCAAGAAGGCTGGAAACTCTCCGCCGGCTACACCTACAACCACACTCGCGATGCCAAGGGTGATTATGTCTACGGCTCGGTGCTGCAAACCACTGCACCGACGCAAGTGGTTCGGGTGTTCAGCACCTATCGCCTATCCGGCGCGTGGGAAAACCTTACGGTCGGAGGTGGGGTGAATTGGCAGAGTGAATTTTTCGGCAATGTGTTCCAGCCGAATCCAAACGATGGCGGCCAGTACGCGCGCATCACCCAGGGCAGTTATTACTTGGTGGACGTGATGGCGCGCTATCGTTTCAACGAGCATCTGAGTGCGACGCTCAATGTGAAGAACCTGTTCGACAAGACCTACTACACCGGCCTCGGCAACTTCGGCACCGGGTTTTATGGGGAGCCGCGGAGTTTGCAGCTCACCACCAAGTGGGATTTCTAGGGCTGCGCCTCAACGGATTTTTACGTAGTTGCCGCCGTATTTCAGGTACTCACCGTAACCCGTCACGACCGCCGCGCCGTTGAACAACTGCAGGCGCAAGACCGGCCCACCCTGGGCGTCCAGCACGATGGCCAGATTGCCCGCCTGCAACGTCGACTGATAATGGATTTCGCTCGGTGGGTCCTTGAGCTGGGAGTAGTCGAGGGTGATGTCGGCAATCTCCGGTCCATTATCGATTCCCGGCAGTATTTTCACCGACAGCTCGCTGATTAGTCTCGCTTCGAAATTGGTCAGCCGGTACTTACCTTCACGCTGATTGTTGGCCACCCCTTCAAGTTTCTGCGGCGCAATCTTGAATTCGGCGAGACGCATTTTGGCGTTGAACTCGCGCTTGGCGCTACGCCAGGTGCCTGTGTAGTTACCCTGTTCGTCCGGTTCGTCTTTCAGGGACCAGTCGCCGGTGATCTGCCCGTCATCGTCCAATTCATGCAGCAACACACCGCGACCATAGACGGAGTCTCCGACCAGCCGGATCGGTTTGCCGCTACCGCTTTTTCCGTAACGCACTTCACCTATGTACACCTCGCCCTGGATTTGCCACCAGAGCTCGAACGCGATCTTGTCGTTAAGGGTGCCGCGAAACGTCAATGGCGGCTCGGCGTAGGGGCCCGCAAGTGTCTGGTGTTCGATCCACTGGCCGTCCTTGAGCTCGCGTTCGGTGACGTCCACGTAACCCGCTGGCATGTAGGGATTGGCTTGCGTCGGCATCTGCATCGCTTCGATCTTTTCCGCGACCATGACCGGCTCATTATTCTCGATCTGCCAAGTCGCGTATTGATGCCAGCAACAGCCGCTTTTCGAGCTGGTGTGCAAGCGCTTGGCGACTGGATCAACACCGAACATGCCCAATTGCCCGTCGCGGGTCAGGTCGGAGAAAGCCGGGGCAAACACCAGAGTCGGGCTCCCGGGGGCGGACAGGTAAATGTCATAGGAAGGCCCGCCATAACCGCCCTCGCTGCCGTTGCGCACAGCCAGATCCTGTTGTCCGTCGAAATTGAAATCATCGAAAAACAGCAAACTCTGTTCGCCATAGAGCGGGGCCTGGTTGATCTCCATCATTTGGCTGCCCGGTTTGTACGTGACAAACCCCTCGGGTGAATCAATGCGCTGCAACACCTGGCCACCGGTTTTGTCGCGCAAAGTGATCTGCGCGGGCGCGCCCTCATAGCTTTTAGTCGGCGTCTGCGGGAACACCACCTCAATCGCATATTTGTGCGCAGGATCAGTGAGGTGAAACGTCAACGGTTCGGCATTCACGCCCGCGCTGGCAAGCAGGCAGGCAACAGCCAATAAACGAGGGGTAACCATGATGCTGAGCGTCCTTGCGGCAAAATCCGGGCGGCAAGTCTAACGACAAACGGTGCGGGCGGCGACTTGTCGATCTACGGCACGGCCAATCGACTACAGACTGACTACGCTGATAATCCAGCGTGATAACCCGTAGAGGAGAACCGCCATGCAACGCGTGCAAAAACTCACACCCTGCCTGTGGTTCGACGATCAGGCTGAAGCCGCTGCCAAATTTTATTGCTCGATCTTCGATCACTCGAAAATCACCGCCATCACCCATTACGGCAAGGCCGGTTTCGAGTTTCATGGGCGCCCGGAAGGTTCGGTGCTGACCGTGAGTTTCGAACTCGATGGCCAAAGCTTCACCGGGCTCAACGGTGGCCCGGTGTTCACGTTCAACGAGGCGGTGTCGTTCCAGGTCAATTGCTACACGCAAGACGAGGTCGACCATTTCTGGGGCGCGTTGTCCGCCGTTCCCGAGGCCGAGCAATGTGGCTGGGTGAAGGACAAGTTCGGGGTGTCGTGGCAGATCGTGCCGGTGGTACTGATGGAAATGCTCAAGGACCCCGACACGGTCAAATCCCAACGGGCCATGCAGGCGATGATGCAGATGAAAAAACTCGACATCGCCGAACTGCAACGCGCCTTTCATGGCGAGAGCTAATACACTCGTGCGCTGACCTGCGAGGACGCCGACGATGAAGCACACCGTGGCCAAAAATGCCGACAAAGCCCCACGCTTCTGGCGCGACGACGCCCTGCCCTTCATCGAGGCCCGGGCCATCGCCGACGGGCGCGAGGTCTGCTATGCCCGGCATTCCCACGCGCACTTTTCCATCGGCGCGATCACCGCCGGGTGCAGCACGTACGTTCACGAGCAATCGGAATTCGCGGTGAGTGCCGGCACTGTGGTGCTGATGAATCCGGGCGATGTGCACGCCTGCAATCCCATCGACGACCAGCCCTGGTCGTACCTGATGCTCTACGTCGAGACGCCATGGCTGACCGACTTGCAGCATCAACTGGGGTTCAGCCAGGACCAGGCATTCCGGCGGTTTTCCATCACTCATCTACGCGACGCCAGCCTGTTTACCGGCCTGAAGGATTTGTATGCGGTGTTGATCGATGATCAGCAAGACGTGTTGCGCAAACACAGCGCGACGCTGGAGTTTTTCACCGACGTGCAGCAACGTCTTAACCCCATCGATCAGCCGCTGCGCGAGCCCAACTTCAAACTGGAACGGGCCGCCGAGTACATCCGCGACAACTGCACGCAGTTGCTCAAGCTGGAAGACATTTGCGAGGCGGCGCAGTTGTCGCCGTCCTACCTGATCCGCGCGTTCAAGCAGCATTTCGGCATGACGCCCCACGCCTTCCTGGTCAACCAGCGCATCCAGTTTGCCCGGGAGCGCCTGCGCAGCGGCCGGCTGATTGCCGATGTGGCGCTGGAAGCCGGGTTTGCCGATCAGGCGCACTTTCAGCGGGCGTTTAAACAGCATCTGGCGGCGACGCCGGGGCAGTATCGGGGGTAAGCAGGCTATCCCGGAAAACGCCCGGACGCCTTTAAATCTAGGCCCAGAGCAGATACCCGGCACACACCACCAGCAGCAACGCCATCGTCCGGTTGAACAGCCGCAGGCCTTTGGCGTTGCTCAAATACCCGCGCAAGAACGTGCCGGCGTAGGCCCAGCAGCCCACCGAAAGGTAACAGATCACCAGATAAATCGCCGCGAATTGCCAGACCAGCCGCGCATCGCCGTCCGCGACAAACGCGCCCATGCCTGCGACACAGGCCAGCCAAGCCTTGGGATTGAGCCATTGCATCAACGCGCCGTAGAACATCGACGGGGCCTTGCCCGGTTGCCCGGCGCTCAACCGGCCATCGTCGACCGCCAGTTTCCAGGCCATGAACAACAGAAACGCGACCCCGGCCAATTGCACCACCCGGGTCAGCATCGGCCACAACTGCAACAACTCATGCAGGCCCAAACCCATCAGCACCAGCAACAGGACAAACCCCAAGGTCGCCCCCGCCACATGCCGTTGACTGGCGCGAAAGCCAAACTGCGCGCCAGAACTCAACGCCACGATATTCACTGGGCCCGGGGTTATCGAAGCGGCCAGGGCAAACGCCGCCATGGAAATCATCAGACTCATCACAGACCTTCTTCAATTCAGTGGGAACGCTGCTCAAGGTAGAGAGCACGCTGCTCCACGTATTGAAGAAAACTGCCCTGACTCAATCATCCTCATGCAATTTGATGCCACGGGCATGCAGCAGATGCGGCACCAGCAGCACCAGCAACGTCAACGCCAGGAACGCCGCCGAAATCGGCTGGGTGAGGAAAATCGTCCAGTCGCCCTCGCTGATGGACAAGGCATTGCGCAATTGCTTTTCGGCCATCGGCCCCAGCAGCATCCCGACGATCACTGGAGCCACCGGGAAATCGAATCGCCGCATCAACACCCCGCCCCAACCGATGGCCAGCATCAGCATCAAGTCGAAGGAAGAGTGGCGCATGCCGTACACGCCGATGGTGGCAAACACCAGGATGCCCGCGTTCAGGTACGGCCGAGGGATTTGCAGCAACTTGACCCACAGGCCCACCAGCGGCAGGTTCAATACCAGCAGGATCACGTTGCCGATGTACAGCGACGCCACAAGCGTCCAGACCAGTTCACCGGAGGTCTGGAACAGCATCGGCCCCGGTTGTAGATTGTAGTTCTGGAACGCAGCCAACAAGATTGCCGCCGTGGCCGAAGTGGGAATGCCAAGTGTGAGCAACGGCACCAGCGAACCGGTCGCGCTCGCGTTGTTGGCGGCTTCCGGGCCGGCCACACCTTCAATCGCGCCTTCGCCTTTGCTGCCGGCGAACTCTTTGGGGAATTTGCTCAGTTTGCGTTCGGCCGAGTAAGACAGGAACGTCGGAATTTCAGCGCCGCCCGCCGGAATCGATCCAAAGGGAAAACCGATCAACGTGCCCCGCAGCCACGCAGGGATCGAGCGCTTCCAGTCGGCGCGGGTCATCCACAGCGAGGTCAAACGGTGCCTGCCCGAGGCTTCTTCCTTTTGATACAACAAGCTGTACAACGCCTCGCCCACTGCAAACAAACCGACCGCCACCAGCACTACTTCGATGCCATCCACCAGTTCCGGCACGCCCAAGGTGTAGCGGGCGATGCCAGAAGTCGCGTCGAGGCCGATCAAGCCCACCATCAGGCCAATCCCCAACGAGGCGAAACCGCGCAACATCGAAGCGCCAAGCACCGCCGACACCGTGGTAAAGGACAACACCAGAATCGCGAAGTATTCGGCGGGACCGAACTTCAGTGCGAGGGTGGCCACAAGGGGCGCGAACAGCGTCAGCAAGATGGTCGCGATGGTGCCGGCCACGAATGAGCCAATCGCCGCCGTCGCCAGTGCCGGTCCGGCCCGGCCGTTGCGGGCCATGAGGTTGCCTTCCAGCGCGGTGACCATCGACGATGATTCCCCCGGCGTATTCAGCAAAATCGATGTCGTCGAGCCGCCAAACTGCGCGCCGTAGTAAATCCCGGCGAACATGATCAGCGCCCCGGTCGGATCGACCTTGGCGGTGATCGGCAACAGCAACGCCACGGTCAGCGCCGGCCCGATACCTGGCAGGACACCAATCGCAGTGCCCAGCAGGCAGCCGATGAAACCCCACATCAGGTTGATCGGTGTCAGCGCCGCAGAAAAACCAATGGCCAGGCTTGAGAGAATGTCCACCGTGTTGACCTCCTTCGGCCCGGATCAGAGCCAGGCGTTGATAAGGGGCGGCAGGGAGACCCCAAGCCCGGCGTTGAACAGCCAATAGATCGGCAGCGTCAGGGCAATGCCGATGGCGAGATCGCGCACCGGACGGCGACTGCCAAAACCCCGCGCCGAACAGGCAAACAGCAACCCGGCCGCCAGGACGAAGCCAATCAGGTCAATCAGCACGGCCACCGCCACCAGGCCCGCGGTGACCCACGCCGCACCGAGTTTGCCGCCGGGCAGCGCCTTGGCACTTTCATCATCGTGGTCGGCCAGTTCGCGGAAACCACCGGTGAGCGCCTGGTAACTCAGCAGCAGGCCGACGACACCGAGAAACGCCGCCAACGCGTAGGGATAAACATGCGCGCCGAGGATCACGAAACCCATCTCCGCCGGAAAGCGAAACGCGCCGACCGCCAACACGGCGCTGATGGCGATCACACCGGCGCCAATCGCCAGTTGCACCGGGACTATCTTGCGCGGCGCGGCCATCTCAAAGCAGCCCGACCTTGACCAACATTTCGTGCAACCGCACGTGCTCTTCGTCGACAAACTTGCCGAACTCATCCCCGGTCAAAATGCTCGGCGACCACGCGTTGGTTTTCACATTGTCTTGCCAGACCTTGGTCTTGGCGGCGGCCACCACGGCGTCGGTGACTTCCTTGCGCTGCTCAGGGGTAAGATTCGCCGCGCCGTAGACACCGCGCCAATTACCGATGATCACGTCGTAGCCTTTCTCCTTGAGCGTCGGCGCATCGATGCCTTCAACGCGTTCCGGTGCGCCAATGGCGAGCACGCGGAACTGCCCGTTCTTGATGTACTGACCCAGCTCGGCATAGCCGCCGGTGATCACCTTGATCTGGCCACCCAGGACCTGGGCCACCACTTCCCCACCGCCGGCGAAGGCCACGTAATTGACCTTGTTCACCGGAATGTCCATTTTGCCGGCCAGATCGGCGATGCCGATATGATCGACCGAACCTTTGGAACCGCCGCCCCAAGTGATGCTGGACGGTTTTTCCTTGAAGGCCTTGAGCAAGTCTTCCAGGGTTTTGAACTCGGACTCCTTGCGCACGGCAATCACGTTGTATTCGGTAAACAGCCGGGCAATCGGCGTGACGTCCTTCAAAGTGATTTGCGGTTTGTTCTGTTCAATCCCCGCGACCATGATCGCGCCGACCACCAGCAGCGCATTCGGATCACCCTTGGTGCTGTTGGCAAACTGCGCCAGCCCCAACGTCCCGCCCGCCCCGCCCTTGTTCTCGAAGGTCACGGATTTGGCGGTCTTGGCCTCGATCAGCGCCTTGCCCAAATCACGCGCAGTCTGGTCATAGCCGCCACCGACTGAGCCGGGGGCCATGAACTTGACGGTGTCGAGGGCGAAAGCCGGGGTGGCTGCGGCAATGGACAAGGCAATCGCGCAGGTGAGTCGACGGAATAAGGGCTGCATAGGTTGTCTCCCGATGTTGTTGTTTTAGGGATGGGCGGTTTTATCTCGCTCAGGATCAGGCGCTGCTCACTGAACATGGGTCTGTGAACAAGCGTAGGTCATGGATCGGTTTTTTGGCGGGACACATGGGCAAGTGTATGGCGACTTGTGTCCATGGCTATATGGAGCAAACCCAATGCTATCCGTGATAAAAACAGGCTCTCGAATCAGGAGACGCCATCATGGAGTTCGCCACCCTCACCCTGTGAGTCCCGGCCCGATCTGCAAAATCCCTGTCAGCATCGAGATTCCTTTCGGCTAGCAAAACCTCACGGTGAAGTGGCCATACCTGGATGACACCGCCGATACTGACGAACATTCCTTGTTTAGGCGAGATAGAGGTGAATCAGGATATGAATTTGATCAGTGCTCCCGATCTACCTCGTAAACGTCCGGCCCAAGCGCGTTCCGTGGCGACGCTTGAGATCATTTATGAGGCGACGCTGCAAGTGTTGGTCAAGGAAGGACCTGCGCGCTGCAACACCACCCGCGTGGCCGAGCGTGCAGGTGTCTCGGTCGGCACCATCTATCAGTACTACCCCAATCGTCGGGCTCTGCTGGCGGGGGTGTTGGAGCGGCATCTCGAGTCGGTGGCGCAGGCCATCGAGCACGCTTGTGCGACCGGCCACGGTGCGACCGCAGGCGAGATGGGCGCCGCGATAGCTAATGCGTTTCTAGATGCAAAACTAGTACGCGCAGAGGCGTCCCGTGCGCTCTACACCATCAGCGAAAGCCATGGCGGGGTTGCCTTGGTCGCCATCGCACGTGAACGCATGTTGCGCGCAGTCTGCAGCGTACTCAGCAGTGCCAGCGATAAACGCTTTGCAAAAGTGGAGACGGTCGCTTTGGTGCTGTTGGGGGCAGTGGCCGGACCGGTGAGAGAACTGCTCGAGCAGGATTACGATGATGTCGCCGTCGCCTCGGTACGCGAGCAACTGGTGAACCTCGCGAGCGGCTATTTGCAATCCTGCGCCTAGTGAGCGCGCCGGCGTGCTTTGGGCGAAATTGGGAATCTGAAAAAAACACCCTCTGCGGGGCGTCGAATTGGCCCCAAGTGCCGCAGACAGGGCATTCCATCACTTCCGGGAAACGCGAATGTTCGAGTGAGCCTGGCTGCCAGATAATGCCGGCTCATTATCGATGGGGTCCAACATGCGCCGTTTACGCACTGTGTCACTCCCCCTTTGCCTTGCCCTTCTCGTTACCGCAGCGCTGGCGCTAAACGGTTGCGTATCCCCCCCAAGCAACCCCCCAAGAGAGCGTTGAAATGCACCCAGTCTCGGTCACATTGGAAGAAACCTTCAGCTTGCCTCGGCAACAAATTTTCGACTTCATCGTTGCCGAAGACGTACTGCCCAAAGTCCTTACCGGCTACGGTCCGTTACCCGCCGTAGTGACTACCCGCGATGTCAGCGGTCCATGGGACCAGCCGGGGTCCTGGCGGCACGTAGTGCTGGCTGACGGCAATACGGCGCGCGAAGAGGTCACCGAATTCAAGCCTGGAATTTATTTCGCCTACCGCATCAATGAGTTCACGTTTGCAGTGAAATATTTGGCGACCCATGCCCAAGGCCAGTGGTGGTTCACTGACGCCGGGGCAGGCGAAACCAAGGTTCGCTGGACATACACGTTCTACGCAAAAAATGCGCTAGCCGCGCTTCCACTCAAGGCTTTTGCGGGGCTCATGTGGCGCGGGTATATGCAGGTCTGCCTGAACCAGACGCGCAAGCTGACGAAAGCAAACTGAGCCGATGCGTCGCCCATCGCGCCGTCCTCGTTCACGGTGATGCCAGGCAATCCAAAGGCGATCCTGATCTTCACCGCGTTTCTCCCGCAATTCGTCGACTGCGCGGGGTTGTTGTCGGCGGCAGCTTCGGTGTTGTTGATGGCGCGGCGGGCTTGAATGTGGGAGCGAGCCTGCTCGCGAAGAGGCCATGACATTCAATATCAATGTCGACTGACAAATCGCTTTCGCAAGCAGGCTCGCTCCCACATTAGCTACCCACCCAATGACCGACATCAAAAATTCACTGTCGATTTTCCGGTGGAGGCAACCCGCAAGCGGACTTATGCTCAGCCCATGAACCTACAAAACGCTGTGCTGCCACCCCACGCCGAGATGGTCCGCGCCATGCTCGAACGAGACACCGCCTACGAGGGGGTGTTTTTTACTGCGGTCAAGACCACCGGGATTTTCTGCCGGCCCAGTTGCACGGCGCGCAAACCCAAGCCCGAGAATGTCGAGTTCTTTGCGCATGCCGACGAGTGCATGTCTGCCGGTTACCGCGCCTGCCTGCGCTGCAAACCGCTGGATGCGGCGGCCATTGCGCCGGACTGGGTGCAGCGCTTGCTGACCTTGGTGGACGCCGATCCGGAGCAGCGCTGGACTGACACGCAACTGCAAGCCGAGGGCATCGAGCCGCTGAAATTGCGTCGCTGGTTCAAGCAGCATTTCGGCATGACTTTCCATGCGTGGCTGCGCACCCGGCGCCTGGGCATGGCGTTGGGCGGGATCAAGCAGGGCGAATCCATCGACAACGTGGCGTTCGATTCGGGCTACGAATCCCTGAGCGGTTTTCGCGATGCCTTTCAAAAGTCTTTCCACATCACGCCGGGGCGCGCCGCCAACAGCGAGCCGCTGCTGTTCACCCGGCTGACCACGCCGCTGGGGCCGATGATCGCCATGGCCGAACGGCGTGGACTGGTGTTGCTGGAGTTTCTCGATCGCCCGGCGCTGACCCGGGAAGTCGAAGAATTGCAGAACCGTTATGGCTACGTCGTGGCGCCGGGACACAACGGCCACTTGAAGCAGACCGAAACCGAACTGGCGCAGTATTTCGCTGGCGAGCTGACCGAATTCACCGTGCCGTTGCACCTGCCGGGCAGCGAATTTGCCAGGCAGGTCTGGGCTGAGCTGGCGCGAATCCCCTACGGCCAGACCAGCACCTACGGCGCGATCGCCGCGCTGCTCGGCAAACCCGGCGCCAGTCGGGCCGTGGGCCTGGCCAACGGGCATAACCGTCTGGCGATTGTGCTGCCCTGTCACCGGGTGATCGGTGCGGACGGTTCGCTGACCGGCTATGGTGGTGGACAGCCGCGCAAGGCGTTTCTACTCAGGCTGGAAAAAGCTGCGGTGCAGATCACTCAGCAACTGGCATTCTGATCATTTCAAAGGGAAGGAAACTCGATGGAAGCGTTCGACCGACAGTTCCACAGGCTGCATCAGGACGGCCTGCTGATCCTCACCAACGTCGCCGATGCCGCCGGAGCGCGGCTGGTGGAACAACTGGGCAGCAAAGCCGTGGCCACCAGCAGTGCGGCGGTGGCCTGGGTGCATGGTTACCCCGATGGCAACGCCCTGCCCCTCGAACGTTTGGTGGCGACAGTGGAATCCATCGTGCGGGTGATCAACGTGCCGCTGACCGTGGACATAGAGGCCGGGTATTCCGATGACCTGGCGCGGGTCGGCGAAGTGATCGACGCGGTGCTCGCCGCCGGTGCCGTCGGGATCAACATCGAGGACGGCGCTTCCCCGCCCGAGTTGCTGGCACGCAAGATCGAAGTCGCCCGGCAAGTGGCCGAGCGCCGTGGCGTGAAGCTGTTTATCAATGCGCGCACCGACGTTTACCTCAAGGGCCTGGTGCCTGCCGAAGACCGCGTCGCCGAAACGCTCAAGCGCGCCGCGCTGTATCAAGCCGCCGGGGCTGACGGGTTGTTCGCCGCGGGTGTGACGGCGGAGTACGAGATCGCCGCGATCTGCCGTGGCACGCCGCTGCCGGTGAACGTGCTGGGCTGGGCCTCCCTGCCGTCCCCCGAGGAACTGAAAACCCTCGGCGTGCGACGCTTGAGTGCCGGGTCGGGCATCGCTGAATTCCTGTACGGCGCCATGGCGAGCGTGGCTAAAAGCTTTCTGGAAACCGGCAAACTCGATACCCACGACCTCAAGGCGCTCACCTACGGCGAAGTGAACTCGTTGCTGAAGAAAACTTGAGTTCCATGCCCGATATCTACCAGCCCGCCAGCGAATTTCTGGCCACCCTCGATGACGACTGGCGGCGCCATATCAGCGCCATCGGTCCGTGCCTGCATCAGCCGCATCCGGCGCGGGATCCGTATGAATCCCTGGTGCGTGCGATTGCCTATCAGCAGCTGCATGCCAAGGCCGGGGATGCGATTGTCGGGCGGTTGATCGCGTTGTTTCCTTCGAGTGCGTTCCCACGCCCGGAACAGATCCTGGCGACAAGCTTTGAGCAGATGCGCAGTTGCGGGTTTTCCGCCAGCAAGATTGCGACGATTCAGGGGATTGCCCAGGCGACGCTGGATGGGGTGGTGCCGGATTACGCTACGGCGCTGGCGATGGATGACGAAGCGCTTATCGAGCGGCTGATCACCCTGCGCGGGGTTGGCCGCTGGACGGTGGAGATGTTGTTGATCTACAGCCTGGAGCGGCCGGATATCTTGCCGGCAGATGATTTCGGGGTGCGCGAGGGGTATCGGCGGATGAAGGGGTTGGAGGTGCAGCCTACGCGCAAGCAGATGATTGAGATTGGGTTGGGCTGGAGTCCGTTTCGGACGGTGGCTTCGTGGTATTTGTGGCGGGTGCCTGGCAGGTAGACCGCGTTATCGTTCTTCGCGAGCAAGCTTCGCTCCTACAGGTTCAGCGCAACCCTGTAGGAGCGAGGCTTGCCCGCGAAGGCGCCCGCCCATTCGATACACCTTCAAAAGCCAATCACAACCCCGACTTCAACCGACTGAACGCCCGAATCAAAGCCCGGTTGAACGCCTTGCCATTGTCATTCTTGCTATACAACGAAGCCCTCACCACCGCCGACGGATACGTCCCCGGATCATTACGAATCGCCGGATCAATCAACCCGTCCGCCGCCGTGATCGCATTGGCGTAGTGAATGGTGTCGGTGATCGGCGCAATCACCTGCGGTGTCATCAGGTAATCCATTAACGCCAGCCCGGCCTGGGGATGCGGCGCGTCCTTGGGAATGACCATGGCATCGAACCAGATCAACGTGCCCTCCTTCGGTATCCGGTAATTCAGTTTGAACGGCTTGTTCGCCGTCGAAGCCTGGCCGGCAGCGATGGCCACGTTACCGTTCCACGACATGGCCACGCAGGTGTTGCCGTTGGCCAGGTCGCTGATGTTCAAATCGTTGTCGAAGTAGCGGATGTAGGGCCGGATTTTCGCCAGTTGCTGCTCGGCGAGTTTCAGGTCATCGAGGTTCTGGCGATTGATGTCCAGGCCCATGTACTTCATGACCGCCGCGAACACTTCGTTGGGATCGTTGAGCAGACTGACCCCGCAATCAGCGAATTTCGACACCACCGCCGGATCGAACAACATCGCCCAACTGTCCCGTGGCGCGTCGGGCAGACGTTGCTTGACCGCTTCCTCCTGATAGCCCACGCCCGTGGTGCCCCAGGCGTAAATCCCGGCGTAGCGATTGCCCGGATCGAACACCGCCATGTGCTGGCGGAACTCCTCGCCGACGCCGGCAAAGTGCGGCAGTTGCTGCTTGTCCACGGTCTGGATCGCGCCACTCTGGATAGCCCGGGACAAGTGCTGCCCCGCCGTCAGCACGAGGTCATAGCCGCTGCGTCCGGTGAGCAGTTTGGTCTCGACGGTTTCCAGGGAATCGAAGTGGTCGGCGACCACATGAATGCCGGTTTGCTTCTCAAAATTGCTCAAGGTGTCCGGGGCCAGGTATTCGCCCCAGATGTACAGGTTGACCACCGGTTTGGCGGAGTCGGCGGCCTGCACACACAGGGGTGCAAGCACCAGCAATAACGCTTGAGTCAGTTTGTGCAGGCCCATGATTACACTCCCTGTTTGTTGCAAGCAGGCGCAGCGTACTGCGGCATGGTGATACAGGCGACGTTGCCGCCGCCAAGGAGGATTTCCCGGGAGTTTTCAATGCCGACAATCTTGTGCTGCGGGAACAGTTCCGCAAGGGTCGCCAATGCCGCGTGATCCTGACGATCGCCGAACAACGGCACCACAATCGAGGTGTTGCCAGCGTAGTAGTTGATGTACGACGCGCAGATCTTCGTCCCGGCCTGACGGGTATGCGTACTGTCCTGCTGGTCGAGGCCTTCGGCTTCTTCGGCGGTCCATTCCAGCACGTCCGGTTGTGGCAGTTTGTGCACGATCAACTCGCGGCCACGGCTGTCGCGGGTGCTGCGCAGGATGTCGTAGGCTTCCTGGTAGATTTCCCACTGCGGGTCATCGCGATTGTCGGTCCATTGCAGCACCACTTCGCCGGGGCGGACGAAGCACGCGAGGTCATCGACGTGGCCATCGGTTTCGTCGAATTTGCAGCCCCGTGGCAGCCAGATGATTTGCTCGGCACCGAGATAATCGGTTAGCCGCCGGGTGACTTCTTCTTTGCCCAGATGCTGATTGCGATTGCGGTTGAGCAGGCATTGTTCGGTGGTGAGGATGCTGCCCTGACCGTCGCTCTGGATGCCGCCAAGTTCGGCAATCAGCGGCGCGCGGTAACGGTCGAAACGTTCGATTTCGAGGATCTTGCTCGCGATCTGGTCGTCCTTGTCCCACGGGTAGTACAGGCCGCCGTCGAGACCGCCATAGGCGTTGAATTCGAAATCCACGCCACGCACTTCGCCACTGGCGTCATTGACCACAAAGCATGGGCCGCTGTCGCGGAACCAGGTGTCGTTGCAGGTCATTTCCACCACCCGCACTTGCGGCGGCAGTTGACGGCGGGCGGTGGCGAATTGCGCGGCGGAGGCACACACGGTGACCGGTTCGCTCTGGGAGATCGCAGTGACGATCTGCACCCAGACTTTCTGCGCAGGCTTGGCACCGTTGCGCCATACATCAGTGCGCTCCGGCCAGCCGAGCCAGCAACCGGATTTTCTTTCGAACTCGCCGGGCAGGCGGAAACCGTCGTGCTTGGGGGTGGAATCGAGCAAACGTGCCATGGACAAACCTCATCAGCGGGGATTGGAATGACCACAGGCTAAGGTCGCCAGCGCCCTCCTCGCCAACGATGATTATTTCGGAATAGTTGAATCTAACTCATCAATCGACCAGTTGATCGTTGAACCATTCCAGCATCTGCGCCACCGCCGGGCGCTCCAGTCTCACCCGTTCACACACCAGCGCGTATTGGCCCAGCGCAGTGATGTTGGCGGTGAAGGGACGCACCAGCCGCCCACTGAGCAAATCTTCCTGGGCCGTGAGGTTGTCGCCCATCGCCACGCCCTGCCCTTGCGCCGCCGCTTCCAGCGCCAGACCGGCGTGAGCGAAATACAACTGGCGTTCCGGGCGCTGGTCGCCGGCATGGCTGGTGAGCCAGGCAGTCCAGGTCTTGCCGTCCTGATCGTCGTGCAGCAGGCAATGGCGGGCCAGGTCCTTCGGGGTTTTCAGCGTGCCCTGGTTGAACAGGCCGGGGCTGCACACCGGGAAGAATTGCAACGCAGGCAATGGCCGGACGAAGTACGCGCTGCTGTCCACCGGACCGGTGCCGTAGGTGATCGCCAGGTCGATGTCTTCCCCCGGCGCGGTGGCGTCGATCGGTTGCTCATAGAGGTGCAAGGTGATGTGCGGGTAGCGCGCGTAGAAATCCGTGAGGCGACTCATCAACCACTTTTGCGCCAACTCGGCGGTGACCGCCAGGCGCAACACGGCGAGGGATGACGGGTCGCGCAGTTCATCGCAGGCCTCGCCGATCAGTTCGAAGGCGTGCTGCAAGCTCTGCATCAAGCGCCCGGCGGCCATGGTCGGGCGAATCTGCCGGCCTTCGCGGATAAACAGCGACACGCCCAGTTGCTCTTCGAGCTGGCGGATCTGATGGCTGACGGCGCTGTCGGTGACGCACAACTCGGCGGCCGCCCGGCCGAAATGCGCGTGGCGGGCGGCGCATTCGAAGGTTTTGAGTGCTGCCAGGGAGGGTAGTCGTCGCATGATCAGGGCCCTTTTTCAGGTGCTCATGCTGACGTGGCCGATGAAACCCGTCCACCCCTGAAGCCATGCCTTCGGCAGTTCCTACATGCCATTGGCGCTTTTAGCCGGCGAACGCCCGCCGCCCCGCACGCATTTCGGTGCGCAGTTCACCGATCAGGTTGGAGATGTCGCGAACCGTGGTCAGGTGCGCCGGTGAAACGCCGGTGAGCAACAGGTCGATGCGCCCGGTCGCAGGTTCAAAGACCTTGATCCGCAGCGTGCCGTCCGGATTAACCGAACAGTCGCACGACAGCGGCTGAAAACCGGACGTCACGATGCGGCAAAGCTCTGGAATCGAAACCATAACGGGGCCTCCGTGGCGAGTGATCGACTGAGATCCCGATCAGCATAGATTCGCTTTTGCGACCCTGCACCACCAACGCCAAAATTATTAGTTCCTGACTCAGGCGCGCCCTCAATGGCTATCGCCGTCCCACAGCCAGTTCCAGATGCCCGGCAATTGCACCGGCTCCGCGCTTTCGGTAACGGTGCGGGCCATGGCCGCTTTTAACAGTTGCCCTTGGTCGTCATAGAACGGCTTCGGCGCAGTGTTCACCCCGGTGGCCTTGGCGCTGTCGAGCAGGATTTGCAGGTATTCGCGGGTATGCCGGGCCGTGTAGCGGTTGAGGTCGTGGAAGGTCACGACCACCGGAATCGCCCCGTCCACCGTCGGCAGTTCACCCTGGGCGATACGCTCACGAATTTCCGATAGCTGGCGCAGCATGTTCGCCCGGCGCCGGGGGCTGGCGTTGAAGCCCCAGATCTTGCCGTCATTCGCGCTCACATCGGTCAACAACACGTGCATGCCGTGGCGTTGATAGGCGGCGAAGGTGCGCGAGTCGTAATTCCAGAACGGCGGACGCACCAGGCTCGGTGGCGCGCCGGTGATCGCGGCAATGGCAGCGCTGCCGCTGCTCAGGGATTGCTCCAGGTCTTCAGGGCTCAACCAGCGATGATTGGTATGGAAATGCGTGGCCGTGTGAAAGCCGAGGATCTGCCCTTCGGCATGCTCGCGCTGCATGACTCGCCGGCCGATATCGCTGTTACCGGCCCGGGGCGCGCCGGTCTGGACGAAAAACACCGCTTTGATATTCGGTTGCAGCGGATTTTGCGCGAGGCCATCGAGTACGGTGTCGGTCGGGTTCCAGAAGCTCGATGCGCTGGGGCCGTCATCGAAAGTCAGCAGGAAACGGATCG
The DNA here is from genome assembly GCF_044744265.1 of Pseudomonas sp. NPDC087342. Lineage (NCBI taxonomy): Bacteria > Pseudomonadati > Pseudomonadota > Gammaproteobacteria > Pseudomonadales > Pseudomonadaceae > Pseudomonas > Pseudomonas sp. NPDC087342. The sequence continues at coordinate 500,544 of NZ_JBIUXZ010000001.1, read as the reverse complement.
GTGCCTGGGTTTGCAGGCGCTGTTGTGTCTGCGGTGTCAGTTCGATGGGCGACGCGATGCAGCCCGTCAATCCGATAGCCAGGACGAGCGCCGAAAGAACCTTGAACAATTGCGTCATGTTTTGCCTTGGGCCAGACCGTTGCGGTCGTCACGTTAATGGCAAAAACCCCTCGCCCGGTGATCCTCCAATGGGCCCGCCGGTGCCGGCGAGCTCAGGTTGGAACAGGGTACACAGTTTTGGTTCAAGTGCCGCTATGTCAGGTGTTTCAAAGCTCCAGATCGAGCAACGCAGCCCCCAGCGCCTTGCCGTGTGCATCGAGGGCCAGGGAGCGGGTAACGCCACCGCGCAAGATGCCGGGCAACACGAAATTCAGTGCGTGGACGTTGGGCAATTCGTAGCGGCGCACCGGCGGACCTTGCGGGTCCAGCAGTTCGGCGAAATGCGCGGTCACACGCTCCACCGTCAGCCACTCTCTCAGACGCGGGAAGTCTTCCGCCCGGAAAGCAATCACCGAGATGTTCGAAGTATCGCCTTTGTCCCCGGTTCGGGAATGCGCCAGTTCACGCAGTTTCATGCCAAGTCCTCCGAGTGAATCTGCAAGGTGACGGCGTCACGCGGCAATAACAGCGAAGCCACCGCCACCACCTGGCGCACCGACTTGCTCGCCCCACCTCCGCCATAAGGGCCGTTGGTGTACAACGTTTCCACTTCATTGCCGATCCGCACAGCCTCGGCGCGGTCCGCACAACGGGCCGCGACGCGCAGACGCACTTCCCAGGGTTCGCTGTCCGTCCGCGACCCCAGCTCTGTGCCGTGCAACGCATCGACGCCGATCAGCTCGGCGCGGACCTCTTCAAACACCACGCCCGTCAGCTTCAAGCGCTCCAGCACCACTTCTCGTGCCAATCGCCCCCGAGCCAGAGCGCCGCGGCCGCCATAGGACATCTGCCCCTCGCCGATCCAGCCATCGAGATAGCCCACCGAAACCTTCAGCGACTGCGGTCGCGCACGGCCATCGGCGCCTGACGCCAGGACCTGATCCGGCCCTTGTACGTTGAAGGACACGCCGGAAAAATCAGCGCTGACATCCGGCGTGAGGTAAGCCGCCGGATCATGCACTTCGTAGATCATCTGCTCGGTGCAAGTCGCGGTATCGATGCGCCCGCCGGACCCGGCGACCTTGCTGATCACCGCTCGCCCCGTGGCATCCACCTCGGCCAATGGGAATCCTAGGCGCGCCAGATCCGGCACGTCCTTGAACCCCGGATCGGCAAAATAGCCGCCACTGATTTGCCCGGCACATTCGAGCAAATGCCCGACCAAGGTGCCGCGCCCCAGCAGCGACCAGTCATGCGCCGCCCAGCCGAATTCGAACATCTGCGGTGCAAGGAACAACGAAGGGTCGGCCACGCGACCGGTGATCACCACATCGGCATCGGCGCGCAACGCCTCGATAATGCCGTCCACGCCAAGGTAGGCGTTGGCCGAAATCAGGCGCTCGCCCAGGGATGCCAGAGTCTTGCCGTTATCCAGCACCTGCGACGGATCGCCCAGCAACGTCGCCAGTACATCGTCACCAGTCAGCGCGACCACTTTCAGCCCCGACAAGCCCAATTCCCCGGCGATGCGCCGCACTTCCTGCGCCGCCGCCAACGGATTGGCCGCGCCCATGTTGGTGATCACCCGCAAGCGCCGGCGCTGCCCCTCAACGCCGCGCCCGACAAAGGGCAGCACCCGGCGCATGCGCTCGCCCAGCAGCGGGTCGAAACCGGCCTGCGGATCGAGCAACCGCGCCTGTTGCGCCAGGGCAATGGTGCGTTCAGCCAGGCATTCGAACACCAGATAATCCAGATCGCCGTGCTCGGCCAATTCGATCGCCGGTTCAATGCGGTCGCCGGAGTAACCGGCACCGGAGCCGATGCGTAAGGTTTTCATCAGAAGACTCCAAAGAGCAGCGCGGTCAGGGTCATCAGCACCGAGGCTGCGAACAGAAACGGGATGGTGAAGCGCTGGTGATCTGCCAACTCGATCTTGCACAGCCCAACCAAGAGGAAGGTCGCCGGGGTCAACGGACTGACCGGGAACCCGGTGGTGTGCACGCCGAGCAGCGAGGCCTGGGCCACTTGCAGCGGATCGACACCGAGGGCACGGCCGACTTCAGCCACCACCGGCATGATGCCGAAGTAGAAGGAATCCGGATCGAACAGCAGGCTCAACGGCATCGAGATAAAACCCACCACCATCGGAATCAGCTTGCCGTGCCCGGCGGGAATCTGCGCCACCGCGACCTCGGCCATGGCCTTGAGCATGCCGCTGCCCTGCATGATCCCGGTGAACACCCCGGCGGCCAGCAGAATGCTGGCCATGGTCAGCGCGGTTTTCGCATGCGCATCGATGCGTGCGCGTTGCGCATCGACGTTCGGGTAGTTGATGCACAACGCGAGCACCGTACCGAGCATGAACATCACCACCGGGTCGACAACCCCGGCAATCATCACACCCATCACCACCACCGTCAGCACCAGGTTGAGCCAAAACAAGCGCGGCTTGCGCAGGGCCACTTCGGCCTCTGTCAAGACCCGTTGCGGCATCACGTCCACCACTGCGCCAGCGCCCAGGCCCAGGCGTTTTTCTTCGCGACGACCGAGGAACCAGGCGCAAGTGAAGACGAAGATCAGGCCGACAATTTGCACTGGAATCAACGGCTGAAACAGGTCCGCCACCGGTACATGCAATGCCGCCGAAGAGCGCAGCACCGGGCCGGTCCAGGGCAGGAAATTAACCCCGGCCGCCATCGCGGTAACGCAAGCCAGAATGCGTTTGTCCATGCCGAGGCGCGTGTACAGCGGCAGCATCGCCGGGATGGTCACCAGAAAGGTCACCGCCCCGGAACCATCCAGATGCACCAGCAGCGCTAACAGCGCGGTGCCCATGACGATGCGGGTCGGTCGGGTGCCGACGCGTTTGAGGATGCGGTCAATGATCGGGTCGAGCATCCCGGCGTCGGTCATCACGCCGAAGAACAGAATCGCGAACACAAACATCCCGACTACCGGGGCGACGTTCTTGATGCCGGTAATGATGAAAGCGCTGGTTTGCAGGCCGAAACCACCGAGCAGCGCGGCAATGATCGGCAAGGCGATCAGCGCAACCAGTGGCGACAGGCGTTTGCTCATCACCGCGACGAGCAAACAGAGAATGGTGATGACACCGAGTGTGGCAAGCATGGGCAGGTCCTGTTCGGCATTTCTGCTCGCGGCGGCGATGAAATGCGCTGTTGTTGTTTTCACCGAGTATTGGAATTGCAGGTAATCTTTGTAAATTGAAATGTTCGGCTGCCTGCATTCGGAAAAACAAAATGAAGAACTCGATCCAGCACATCCGCGCCTTCCTCGTCGTGGCGCAAACCGGCAGTTTTTCGAGGGCAGCGGTGGCGCTCAATCTCTCGCCGTCGGCCCTGACCGTGCAGATTCAACAACTGGAAGACTGGCTCGGCGTCGCCCTGCTTGAACGCAGCCCGCGACATGTGGCGCTGACCAGTGCCGGGCAAAGTGCGCTGTTGCCCATGGAGAAGTTGCTGCTGGATCTGGACAACATCGTCAGCGCTTCGCGGGACTTGGCGTCGCTGCGTCGGGGCGTGGTGACTATCGCGGCCCTGCCATCGCTGTGCGCCGCCGCCCTGCCGCCGTTGTTGAAGCAGTTCCGCGAGCAGTTTCCGGGGGTCGAAGTGCGGTTGCGCGATGTGGTGGCGCAACGCATCGACACGCTGGTGCGCGATGGCGAGGTGGACTTCGGCCTCGGCGTGCGGGCGCGGATGAGCCATGGGCTGGAGTTTCAGACGGTGCTGGAAGATCGGCTGTGCCTGTTTATCCCTGTCGATCACCCGTTGGCCGAACGACGCTCGGTCAAACTGAACGAACTGACGGATCAACCGATCATCCTGACCGGGCGCGACAGCAGCGTGCGGGAGTTGGTGGAGCAACTGTTCGCCGACGCACAGTTGCCGTTGTCGCCGGGGCTGGAAGCCAATTACATGTCGACGGTGCTGGCGCTGGTGCGCCAGGGCTTGGGCGTGAGCCTGCTGCCGGAATCGGCGGATGACGGCCGGGACGATCTGGTCAAAGTGCCGGTGGATCATCCCGGCGTCACCCGCCAGATTGGCCTGATCACCCGCACGGGCCAGGCCATGGCGCCGGCAGCGCAGCGCTTTATCGAGATGCTGCAGGGCGACGGTTTACTCGGCGAAGGACTTCTGGAATGAGTGGTCGATGATCGGCGCCGTCGCGAAAGCTGCCGGCAGTGCCTTGACCTTGAACAGGAAGTCCGCCGTGCTCTGCAAATCCGCCGCCGCTTGCTGATCCACCGGGCCTACAGTCATGTGGGCCTGACGCAACCAATGGCGCGAAACGTCCTGATCGAGGTTGGCCTTCTTCGCCCACAGATCGGCGTATTCGTCGGTGTGGTTATCGACCCAGGCCCGGGCCTTTTTCAGGCGCCCGAGGAAGTCGGCGATGGCTTCGCGCTTGCTGTCGATCGATGGCGTTGAAGCGGCAATCGCGCTGAGGCCGGGCATCAGGCTCTTGGCGGTGAGAATCGGCCGGGCGCCGGAGAACAGAATCTGTTGCGAGATGTACGGTTCCCACACCGGGAACGCGTCGATGCTGCCTTGGGGCAAGGCTGCCGCCGCGTCAATCGGCATCAGTTTGATGAAGTCCACGTAGTCTTCCGGCAGGTCGGCTTTCTCCAGCGCGCGCAAGGTCAGTTGCTGGCTCCAGGCGCCGGGCCAATACGCGACTTTCTTGCCCTTGAGGTCGGCGATGGTCTTGACCGGCGAATCCTTGGGCACCAGCAACGCGATAGTGTCCGGGTTCTGCCGCGACACGCCGATCAGCTTCACCGGCGCCTGTTTTGCGGCAAGGAACAGAAAGCCTGAATCGCCGAGAAAGCCCAAATCCAGTGCGCCAGTGTTCAGCGCTTCCGCCAATGGCGCGGCGGCCTGGAAGTGTTTCCAGTCGACGGTGTACGGCGCACCTTCCAGTACACCCGAAGCCTCCACTGAGGCGCGAACGTTGTAGTAGTTCTGGTCGCCGACGTGCAGGACGACGGGGTCACTGCCGTAGGCAAAAGGTGCGGTGAATAGCGCGCTGATCAGCAAGCTGCGTAGGAATCGTGACGGGTTCATCGGAGGCTCCGGGGGTGTTATTCCGATAGACCATAACGCTCTTACCGCAAGCTTTTTAAATTCGATTTATGCATAAGCTCATGACTGCCAAGCAACAGTGTTGGCCCAGCAACAGCGTCGCAACAGACTGTTCCGCTTGAGACATTGCTTTGCCAACTTGCCCCCCGCCAGCGTCCCGAAAACCGGTAAAACCAACGACATGGCACAGAGCCTGCAATATTCCTTTTATGCAGGATGCATCCGTTAGTACCAATCATCAGGACATAAGAATCCCGTTGCCTTGCCGGAGTTTCACCCCCATGAATCGCCTCTTCCGTTTTGCCAAAGCCAGGCACCTGATCAGCGCCGTCGCCATCGCCCTGAGCCTGCAACCGTTGGCCCAGGCCGCCGAAACCGCCCCGGCCGAAGTGCATCTGGATTACGCCTATTACTCGCCCGTCAGCCTGGTGCTCAAGCACTTTGGTTTCCTGGAAAAAGCCCTGCCCCAGACCAAGGTTGGCTGGGTGTTGAGCCAAGGCAGCAACCGCTCGTTGGAATACCTGAACAGCGGCGGCGTCGATTTCGCTTCTTCCGCCAGCCTCGCGGCGGTGTTGAGCCGGGCGAATGGCAGCCCGATCAAGTCGGTGTACGTTTACAGCCGCGCCGAATGGACCGCACTGGTGGTACGCAAGGATTCGCCCTACAAGACTGTCGCCGATCTGAAAGGCAAGAAAATCGCCGCCACCAAAGGCACCGACCCGTACCTGTTTACCTTACGCAGCCTGCAACAGGCCGGCCTGAACAAGGACGACGTGGAACTGGTGCACTTGCAACACCCGGACGGTCGCACCGCGTTGGAAAAAGGCGATGTCGACGCCTGGGCCGGACTCGATCCGCACATGGCCGCGAGCCAGGTCCAGGCCGGTTCCCGCTTGCTGTATCGCAACACTAATTTCAACAGCTACGGCGTGGTCAGCGTCACCGACAGCTACGCCAAGGAACACCCGAAAACTATCGAAACCGTGCTCAACGCCTACGAACAGGCGCGGGAATGGGCGGTGAAAAACCCGGAAGAACTGGCGAAGTTGCTCGCCAGCGAATCGGGTTTGCCGCTGGAAGTGGCCAAGCTGCAACTATCGCGTACTGACCTGAGCAGCCCGCAATTAACGGCCAAGGATGTGATTGCTTCGAAGGCTGCGGCGCCGATTCTGGTGTCCGAGGAGTTGGTGCGCAAAGGGGTTAACGTCGACCAAGTCATCGATCAGTTGATCGACACCGGTTTCAAAGAAGCCGTGGCCCGTCAATAAAGCAAAAGATCGCCGCCCTCCCTTTTGTAGGAGCGAGGCTTGCCCGCGAAGGGGCCTTTGAAGACGCCAAAAGCTTCGCGGGCAAGCCTCGCTCCTACAGGGGGCTGCGATTTTTCGGAGAAACCGATGACCAGTAAGAGCAAAACCCTCCACACACCCGTGGCATTGCCCGCCCCCCGACGCCTCAGCCAGGCCTGGCAACTGCGCCTCAAAGGCCTGGCCCTGCCGGTGCTGATCATCCTCGTCCTGGAGTTTGTCGTGCGCATCGGCTGGCTGCCGTCCTACCAGATGCCCGCGCCCAGCGAAGTGGCGATGACCCTCGGCGATCTGGCCGAAGGCGCGCTGTGGAAACACATCAGCGCCAGTCTGTTGCGGGTGTTGCTGGGCTTCGCCATCGGCGCCAGCCTGGCCTTGGTGTTTGCCGCGTGGGTCGGTTTGAGCCGCGAAGCCGAGGCGTACCTGGAACCGACTTTCGCCGGCCTGCGCTCAATTCCGAGCCTGGCCTGGGTGCCGTTGTTGCTGCTGTGGCTGGGCATCGACGAGACGTCGAAAATCGTCCTGATCGCCATCGGCGCATTCTTCCCGGTGTACCTCAACGGCGTCGCGGCGATCCGTGACATCGACCGCAAACTGGTGGAAGTCGGGCAGATGTACGGTTTCAGTCGCGCTCGGCTGGTACGCCGTATTTTGCTGCCCGCCGCCCTGCCCGGCCTGTTCACCGGGCTGCGCAGCGGCATGAGCCTGGCCTGGATGTTTCTGGTGGCCGCCGAACTGATCGCCGCCACCAAAGGCCTCGGCTACCTGCTGAGCGACGGTCGCGAAACTTCACGCCCGGACATCGTCCTCGCGGCGATTATCGTATTGGCGGTGCTGGGCAAACTCAGCGACGGCATTCTCGCCAGCCTGGAAAAACGCTTCCTGGCCTGGCGCGACACCTTCAACGGCCAAAGTGCAGAGGATTGAGGCATGACCGAACACTTGCTGGACATCCGCGTGGAGCGCAAAACCTTCGCCGCCACCACCGTGCTCAACAATATCCATCTGCAGCTCAAACCTCGTGAAACCGTCAGCCTGCTCGGCCCCAGCGGTTGCGGCAAAAGCACCTTGCTGCGGATCGTCGCCGGGCTGGAAAAGGACTTTCAGGGCGAACTGAAAAACAACGCCGGTGAAGTCGCATTCGTGTTTCAGGAACCTCGCTTGATGCCGTGGCTGACGGTGGAGCAAAACATCGGTTTCAGCGCCGACAACCACTTCGACAAAGCCTGGGTGGCGCAGTTGATCGAAGAAGTCGGCCTCGGCGGTTTTGCCCAGGCCTTGCCCAAAGCCTTGTCCGGCGGCATGGCACAGCGAGTGGCCATCGCTCGCGGCCTGTATTCGCGCCCGCAGGTGCTGTTGCTCGACGAACCCTTCAGCGCCGTGGATGCCTTCACTCGAATGAAACTCCAGGACCTGCTGTTGCAACTGGCCGAACGCCACGCGATTGCCCTGCTGCTGGTGACCCACGATGTCGATGAAGCGCTGTACCTGAGCGACCGGGTGCTGGTGATGGATCATCGGCCGAGCCGCATTCGTCAGGAGCTGGCGGTAGAACTCGCCCATCCGCGAGATCGTCGTGACCCGTTGCTGGCGCGGCTCAAGGCGTTGTCGTTGACCGAGTTGCAACTGGCGCATGTCATCTAAGCTGAAATCTCCAATGGGAGATTTCGCTGATGTGCGGACGCCTGTCGCAGTACCGGGGCATTCACGATTTCGTGGCGGTGTTGAGCATCCCCGACGCGCTGATCAACCACGTCGGCGATGATCCGCTGGCGCGCTACAACGCCGCGCCCACCACGCAACTGGCGCTGTTTCATCAGGAAAGCGACGGCCTGCACGCTGACAACGTGCGCTGGGGCTGGCGGCCGCACTGGGCGAAGGACCGCGCGGCGCCGATCAACGCCCGGGTCGAGAAAGTCGCGCACGGGCCGTTCTTCCGCTCGATTTGGCCGCACCGCGCGATTTGTCCGGTCGACAACTGGTTCGAATGGGTCGATGAAGGGGATTCGAAGCGCCAGCCTTGGCTGATCCGTCATCGTGACGGAACGCCGATCTTCTGCGCGGCGATTGGTCAGTTTCCTGCCGGCGACACTGAAGCCGGAGCGGATGACGGCTTTGTAATCATCACCGCCGACAGCGCCGACAGCGCCGGCGGACTGCTCGACATTCACGACCGGCGGCCGCTGGTGTTGTCGGCCGAACTCGCGCGGGAATGGCTCGACCCGGCCACACCCAGGGAACGCGCCGAAGACATGCTGCTGATGCAAGGTGAAACCAGCGAAAGGTTCCAGTGGTACAGGGTTGGCAAAGCGGTAGGCAATGTCCGAAACCAGGGCCCTGCCCTTATTGATGAAATGCCTTGAAGTTAACCCAGCATTGGCAAAAGTACCCTTACAAAAAACTTGCCTATATAAACGGGACACTCAAACGTTACATTCAGTGTTTCATGCGCGAGACACTTATATATATGCGGCTGTTTGACGCACAACCATTGGTCTGACATTTCAACCGTCATACATACATTTAACAGGACTACAGATAGCATGCGCGCCGCATTTCCATAAGCATGCCCAGTTGACCAAAGAGTCAACAACCCAAGGAAATCCCTACAACTTTTACACACCTTGCAGAGAAATAAGTTGCGCGACGATTTTGCACTCAAACAAGTCGGTGAGCCGGCGTGTGTCTATCTTTCGATGACAGAACACTTGCAACTCGACTGCTTTATCGGCAATTACATCAATACTCGAAACCTGCGCTCGGTCGCGGATATCGGCAGCCTTCTGCGCTCCACGCTGCAAAGCTATCCGGGCAAGCCGCCGGTGATGGTCAATGAGCTCAACGCCTGGATCGACAAAACGCTCGGTTATCGGGCGGCCCACCCCGACTTTCCACAGTTTGAAGACGCTTGAAATAACGCTCCACAGGTCACGTCAGCGCAAGAACTGAACGAACCGGCCTTGTGAACACTCTGAAGAAACGAGGCCGGATTGGCCTCTTGTTTTTTCAGGCGACCCTATTTCTGCATGACACTGGTACCGCAGATCTCTCTGAATTCCCCGCTCAACGACTAAGCCGAAGTAATGGCTGGCTCCAAATGGAATTATATGAGCGAACTTGTCCCTTATGCCGTGTATTACCTGCTCGATGGTGTGCGACAACACTTTTTCAAATTGGCGGTGGGGTTTTCCGATGTGGAAGCCATCCAGTCGGCGTCGGCGCATGCCTATCCCGAATCCGGACAAAAGATTGCGCCACACGCAAGTCTCGAAACCGCGCGCGATAAGGCTCAGCAGTTGGGAATTACGCACATTCGGTGGAATGAGGCGATTTGATTCTGCGCGACCGCTAAATTGTGGGAGCGAGCCTGCTCGCGAAGAGGGCATCAGCCTTAACATCTCGTTGACTGACCTACCGCTTTCGCGAGCAGGCTCGCTCCCACAGAATCAGGGTTTCAAGGGAAATTCTCTGTCGCGTTCTGACAGTTCCTTGCCGTCATCCGGATGTTTCCAGTCCGGCGTCGAGCGCCTTTGCCGCTCGATCTCTTCTTCGCTCGGCTCATCCGTGTCTTCATCCAGGTCCGGTTGCTTGGGTTCAGTTGCCATGTCCACCTCTCTTCCTGAAGGGATCAGATATCAAACTTAAGCGTAGAACATTTCCCCTCGCCCGACTCAAAGCCACCAGCGCAGCAGAAAGAAGAAACCCATGCTCAACAACATGCTGAGCAGCGTGTTGCGGGTGTAGAGCACCAGCCCCACGGCCACCAGCGAACTGATCAGGTACGGATTGTCCCACTGCAGGTTCAGCTGCTTGTCCGGCATAAACACAATCGGCCCGCAGATCGCCGTCAACATGCCCGGCACGGCAAACCCGAGAAACTGCCGCGCATTGCTGCTCAGGCGCACCGGCAGTCGCGGTTCGAGGAACACGTAGCGGTTCAAGAACACCAACACGCCCATGCCGATAATCACTGCCCAAACAATCATGTGCGCTCCAGATACAGCTTGTTGCAGATAAACCCGGCGGTCATGCCCGCCAGCCCCGACAGCACCAGGGCCGAGCCCCATTGCCAATAGCTGAACAGCACCGAACAGAACAACGACACCGCCACGCAGACCACCGTCGGCACATTGCGCACCACCGGGGTGATCAGGGCGATAAACGTCGCCGCGATGGAGAAGTCCAGGCCCAGGTGTTCAAGACCCGGAATGCTGCTGCCCAACACGATGCCGGCCAGGGTGAACAGGTTCCAGGCGATATAGAACGTCAGCCCCACGCCCAAGGCATACCAGCGGTTGAACTGCTGTTTGTCATGTTGGCTGGTCAGGGCAAATAACTCGTCGGTGAGCAAAAAGCCCAACCCCACCCGCCAGCGCCCCGGCAACGGCGAAATCACCGAACGCATGCTCATCCCGTAGAGCAAATGCTGGGACGTCAGCAACAACGTGGTCAGCAGAATCGAAAAGATCCCGGCCCCACCCTTGAGCATGCCGATCGCCACCAGTTGCGCGGCGCCGGCAAACACGATGCTCGACAAGCCCTGGCCTTGCAGCGGCGTGAGGTTGGCCTCGATGGCCATGGAGCCGGCCAACAGGCCCCACGGCGCGGTGGCCAAGGAAAGCGGCATGATCGCCGCCGCGCCACGCAGGAAGGCGCTGCGCGGCATGTGTGAATTCGACATAACGCTCTACAACCCGTGGAAAGACCACCGACTGTGCCAGCAGATGCCGGCGAAGGCTTGAACAATCTTGCGCACTTCACGCAAACGTTTGTGGCGCTGCCTTTCATCGGCTCCCCGCTTGATTCGCGACGATAGTATCAACATGATGGCCATGCACTTTTCCATGAGGCCGGCCCTTTATGAGTACCGTCGACACCGACAGCGCTGTCTACAAAACCCTGCTTGAGTCGACCAAGGCGATTCCCTGGCGGATCGACTGGCAAACCATGACGTTCAGCTACATCGGCCCGCAGATCGAAAGCTTGCTGGGCTGGCAGCAGGACAGTTGGGTCACGGTCAATGACTGGGTCGAGCGCATGCACCCGGACGACCGCGACTACGTGGTGGAATTCTGCGTATCGCAGTCCCGCGCCGGTGTCGATCACGAGGCCGACTACCGTGCGCTGACCCGCGACGGTGACTACGTGTGGATTCGCGATGTGGTGCACGTGGTGCGCAAGGACGGCGAAGTCGAGGCGCTGGTGGGCTTCATGTTCGACATCAGCGAGCGCAAGAAAACCGAAGAGCACCTGATTCGCCTGCAGAAGCAACTCGAAGAATATTCGTTCCAGGACGGCCTGACCGGCATCGCCAACCGGCGCATGTTCGACACGGTGCTGGAGCGCGAATGGAGCAACGCCCAACGCACCGGGCAGCCACTGTCGCTGCTGATTCTGGACATCGATTACTTCAAGCAATACAACGATCATTACGGCCACATCAAGGGTGACGAATGCCTGCGGCGCGTGGCGCAGACCTTGTCTCTGGCAGCCAACCGGCCACGGGACTTCATTGCCCGGATCGGCGGCGAAGAATTCGTCTGGCTGCTGCCGGAAACCGATGCCGAGTCGGCAAGGCTGGTGGCGCGCAAATGCCTGCACTTGATTCGCCAGCAGCATATTGCCCATGTGTTTTCACCGGTTTCGCCACTGGTGACCCTGAGCCTGGGCGTCGGCACCACCGTAGCCGGCCAGGACGCCAGTGCCGTGGACTTCGTCGAGCAGGTCGACAAGTTGCTGTATCGGGCCAAGCACAACGGGCGGATGCGTGCGGAATTCACTGATTTTCGTGATTGAAAACGAGGCATGGAGCGCAGTCCGCTGCCCGCGTAACATGGAGCCATTCAATCGAAGAGTCAGGGAATCGACATGCTTTACCGAATCGCCGCCGACGGGCTAGTGCTGTTCCACCTGTTGTTCATTCTGTTCGTGCTGTTCGGCGGGCTGCTGGTGCTCAAATGGCGCCACTTGATCTGGTGGCACCTGCCCGCCGCCGCGTGGGGCGTAATCGTAGAAGTCTTTCACCTGACCTGCCCGCTGACCTATTGGGAAAACCTGATGCGCGAAGCGGCCGGGCAAACCGTGTATGGCGGCGGTTTCGTCGAGCATTACGTGTTGCCGATCATCTACCCGGCCGGGCTGACACCGACGATTCAACTGGGGCTTGGCAGCGTGGTGCTGGCGGTCAACCTGCTGGTGTATGTGCGGTTGATCCGATTGTGGAAGTTGCGTAGAGCCGCGTGAACGACACCACCCTCCCGTAGGAGCGAGGCTTGCCCGCGAAGGCATTGGCACAAGCAATGTTGATCCTCAGGTGGACCGCAGTGGCCGCATCGCGAGCAAGCTTTGCTCCTACAGTTTGAGGACCTTGAACATGCTGTCGATTGAAGACCTGGCCCTGCTTGAGGCCATCCGCGCAACCGGCAGCCTGTCCCGCGCCGCCGCCCATCTGGGCAAGGCGCCCTCCACCGTCTCCTACGCCGCCCGCCAACTGGAAGAGCGCTTCGATGCCCTGCTGTTCGACCGCCGTCGCTACCGTTTGCAGCTCACCGCAGCCGGCGAGTTGCTGGTGAACGAAGCGGCGCGGCTGATGCAGGACGTCTCCCGGCTGACCCAACGCGTCCAGCAAGTGGCCAACGGCTGGGAGAGCCGGTTGTGGATCGTCACTGATGAATTGCTCGAATTTGACACCCTAATCCCGGTGATTCACGACTTCGACGCGCTGGAATCCGGCGTGCCGTTGCGCATTACGCAGGAAGTGCTCAAAGGGGTCTGGGAAGCCCTGCGTGAAGGTCGCGCGGACCTGATCATCGGCGCCACCAACGAACCGCCGGCCATCCCGTCATTGCGCTGGATGCAACTGGGGGAAATGGAGTGGGTGTTCGCCGTCTCGCCCAAACACCCGCTGGCCAAGGCCAAAGAACCGATCACCCGGGCCATGGTCACCCAGCACCGGGCGATTGTGGTGGCCGACTCATCCCGGGCCACCGAAGGCAGTACCTACGGCGTTTCCGGCGGGCAACCGGTCCTCGCCGTGCCGACCATGCGCGCCAAAATCCTCGCCCAGTGCAACGGCCTGGGCGTCGGTTGGTTGCCGCGACACCGGGTCGGTACTCTGCTGGACAACGGCACGCTGGTTGAAAAACAAATGGCCGACCCACGCGAGCCGAACATCCTCTACGCCGGTTGGCGCGGCGACCATGACGGTCGCGCCCTGGGCTGGTGGCTGGAACAGCTCAAGCAACCCTGGCTCGCCACCAAACTGGTCCAGGGCAATGACCGCTTTGTCTGAACTCAGTTAGCGATGACGCTCATGTTCCGGCCACTGGCCTTGGCCACGTACAACGCTTTGTCCGCCGCGCTGACCAGATCATCAGCCCCGGCTTGCGAGGCCGGATCGTAGGCGCAGACACCCAGGCTGACCGTCACCACGCCTTCAATACCGTCCGTATGCTCCATACCCGCCAACTGCACCGCGCGACGGATTTTTTCCGCCACCAGAAAGGCTCCGACATAGTCGGTACCGGGCAGTACCACCGCAAATTCCTCACCACCGTAACGAACGGCCAGGTCACCGGGACGATTGATGTTTTGCGTGATGATCGCGCTGATTTTGCGCAGACACACATCACCGGCCACATGCCCATAGTGATCGTTGAACAACTTGAAGTGATCGACATCGAGCATCAGCATCGCCAGGCTGGTCTGGCTGCGTCGGGCACGGCCCATCTCCGCGACCATGAACAGATCGAACTGACGCCGGTTCGCCAGCCCGGTCAGCGCATCTTCCAGGGCCAGCAGTTCAAGGCTGCGATTGACCTCCATAAGTTTTTCCTGGGCGTCGAGCAATACGCTTTGAATGTGATTCTGCTGCTTCATGACCCGGATCAGCCGATAGCCGAGCGTGCCCAGGAACGCCAGCAGCAAGGCGACGATGGCTGCACTGTTCAGGGATTCCTGGCGCCAGCCGGTCAGCACTTCTTCCTTGTTGAGGGCCGTAAACACAATCAGCGGATAGCCCTCGACCCGGCGAAACCCCACGACCCGCTCAACACCATCCAGGTACGACTTGACCATTGCCGTGCCGGAATTGCCCAAGGGCAGCAATTGGGTGAACAGCGGCCCCTTCGCCACGCTGGTGCCAACCTCGGCGTCTTTGAACGGCCGGCGCACGACGATGGTGGCGTTGTCGGCGATCAGGTTGATGACTCCGTTCTGGCCCATGTCGATGCTGTTGTACAAATCGAGAAAATGGCTGAGATAAAGCGTTGCCAGCGCCACACCGGCGAAGCTGCCGTCGGGATGATTGATCCTTCTCGACACGGTCATGATCCATTCACCGGTCGAACGACTCTTGATCGACGGACCGATATGCGGGCCACGGTCAGAGTGATCGCGGTGGAAGATGAAGTATTCACGGTCGGAGTTGTTCGCGTCCGGCACATTGGCGCCATTGGAGTTGGCCAGCCAGCGTCCGTCTTCACCGAAAATGAACAAGCCATGGAGTTGCGGCAATTCGCTGCGCTGGGCACCGAGCAATCGCTGCAGGCGCGGCATCTGCGCTTGCCCCATGCCCTCGTTTTCGAGGCGGTCCACCAGCGAAAACAGCAGCGTATCTGCCTGTTTGATCGAGGCTTGCGCCTGGGACGCCAGGGTCTGCGCCAGGTTGGACATCGCCACTTCCTTGTCATGCAAGTGGTAATGCCGCGAGTTCCAGGCTTCCCAGATCGCAATGGCCGCCATGGACAGGCACACCGCAACCAGCAACACCACGGCGTAACGAACCTTGAGCTTCGCCTGGACCTGCTCGGCCAGCAACGACTGCGTGGGTTGCAGGGCTTCGATACGGACTTTTACGGACGGCTGTCCCATGACATTCCTTGAAATTGCGTTGAAGAGGCGATGCTTCCTGATCGCGTCTTTGACCCGTCGAGCGCATTACTATGCCTGAGCATCGATCAGATTAGGCGATACGTGCCTTGAATGCCCGCAACGTCAGAAAAATCGCGAACATCGAGGGCAACGTCACCGCAAGTGGAACAGGAGTGCGGATTTCGCCTGCACCACAGGTTTAACGCGGCGTCTGCTTCACCGCTTCAATCCATGCCGGGTTCAATCGGGTCTGTTCGGTATCGATCCCCAACGCTTCCATCCGCGCCTTGTGCTGATCCATTTCGCGGATCAACTGGCTGTGATCGCTGGAGTTGCCGTCCAGTTCATGCATCTGGTGCAACCCCAGGTGATAGAAGCGCAGCAGCTTCATGGTGTCCGGATCATCCTTCGCCACCGCTGCCGTCACCTGATGCATGACGTTGGTGACGCTCATCAGGCTGCGTTTGAGGCGCCAGCCGTAGACTGCCGGGGCCATCCATTGCTGGTTCCAGAACCGGCCACGCATCAGCGCCACCATCAGCAACACCGCGACAAACACGCCGCCGACGTTGAACCGCAGGTTGTCGCCGCCCGGTTCGCCGAACAACGCCACAGCCGTCGTCGAGAGCACCATGGCCAGCGCCAGGAAAATCAGGGCGATGATCACCGTACTGCGCCGGGTCTGGCTTCGGAAAACTTCGGCATTCATTGGCTGGATTTCGAACATCTTGGCGGGGTTCCCTGCATCAATGGAAAGGCTCTGTGAGCAAAAAGAGTGCGGGGCATTATCGCCTCTGTGGGGGATTTAGCTATGCTGGGGCTCCTTTTCATCTTTTCATCGTCAAAGGAGAACGTGGCGAGACAGCGTACTTCGTGCCATCTTCTTTCATGGATACATTTTATTCGGATGCCAATCGCTCCTCCTCTATGACTGGCATCGTTTTAAGGATCATTGAATGTCCCAACGCCAAGTAATCAACGCCTCTGTCAGCCCTAAAGGCAGCCTGGAAACCCTGTCCCAGCGTGAAGTCCAGCAACTGAGCGAAGCCGGTTCCGGCAGCACCTACACCCTCTTCCGCCAGTGCGCCCTGGCCATCCTCAACACCGGCGCCCACGTTGATAACGCCAAGACCATCCTCGAAGCCTACAAGGACTTCGAAATCCGTATTCACCAGCAGGACCGCGGCGTGCGCCTGGAACTGCTGAACGCTCCGGCCGACGCCTTCGTCGATGGCGAAATGATCGCCAGCACCCGGGAAATGCTGTTCAGCGCCCTGCGCGACATCGTCTACACCGAAAACGAACTCGACGCCCAGCGCATCGACCTGAGCACCTCGCAAGGCATCAGCGACTACGTCTTCCACCTGCTGCGCAACGCGCGCACCCTGCGCCCAGGCGTCGAGCCGAAGATCGTGGTGTGCTGGGGTGGCCACTCGATCAATACCGAAGAATACAAATACACCAAGAAAGTCGGCCACGAACTGGGCCTGCGCAGCCTCGACATCTGCACCGGGTGCGGTCCCGGCGTGATGAAAGGCCCGATGAAAGGCGCGACCATCGCCCACGCCAAACAGCGCATCCACGGCGGCCGTTACCTCGGGCTGACCGAGCCGGGCATCATCGCCGCCGAAGCGCCTAACCCGATCGTCAACGAACTGGTGATTTTGCCGGACATCGAAAAACGCCTGGAAGCTTTCGTCCGCGTCGGTCACGGCATCATCATCTTCCCGGGCGGTGCCGGTACGGCGGAAGAATTCCTGTACCTGCTGGGCATCCTGATGCACCCGGATAACGCGGGCCTGCCCTTCCCGGTCGTGCTGACCGGGCCGAAACACGCGGCGCCGTATCTGGAGCAACTGGACGCATTCGTCGGCGCCACCCTGGGTGACGCGGCGAAGCAGCACTACACGATCATCATCGACGACCCGGCGGAAGTGGCGCGGCATATGACTGCGGGGCTCAAAGAGGTCAAACAGTTCCGCCGCGAGCGCAACGATGCGTTCCATTTCAACTGGCTGTTGAAGATCGACGAAGGCTTCCAGCGCCCGTTCGACCCGACCCACGAAAACATGGCCAGCCTGCAACTGAGCCGCAAGCTACCGGCCCACGAACTGGCGGCCAACCTGCGTCGGGCGTTCTCCGGCATCGTCGCCGGCAACGTCAAGGACAAAGGCATCCGCCTGATCGAAGAACACGGCCCATACCAGATCCGTGGCGACGCGGCGGTGATGCAACCGCTGGATCAGTTGCTCAAGGCGTTTGTAGCCCAGCACCGGATGAAACTGCCGGGCGGCGCGGCATATGTTCCGTGTTATCAAGTGGTTGCGTAACAAACCTAAAGTGAATGCTCCCACGGGGTTGCGCAGCAGCCCTTTGTAGGAGCGAGGCTTGCCCGCGAAGGGAGCGCCGCGATCATCTATTGCACCGCGTCATGCCTGTTCGCGGGCAAGCCTCGCTCCTACAGATCACCCATCTGCCCTTCCAGATGCGCACTGATGAAATCGACAAACACCCTGATTTTTTGCGAGAGCTGACGGCTTGACGGCCAGACCAGGCTCAAGGGATTAGGGCCGATCGAATGATCGCCCAAGACCCTGTGCAACGAGCCATCGGCCAAGGGTTCGCGCGCAAGGAAGTCCGGAAGTATCCCCACACCGAACCCGCTGATGATGGCGCTGCACACCATGTCCATGTTGTTGCAGGTCAGGACGGTACGCGTGCGAATTTCAGCCTCGCCTGCGCGAAGCTTCAGCGGCCACTCCTGTAGCTTGCCACTTTTGAAAAACCGGAAACGAACGCCCAGATGACTGTCCAAATCTCTAGGCGTTCCTGGTGTGCCATGACGCGCCAGGTAATCAGGCGATGCGCAGATGATCAACTGCACCGGCGGTAAAGCGCGCTTCATCAAGCGCGAGTCCGGCAACTCGCCGCCGCGAATCGCAATATCGATGCCCTCCTCGACGAGGTCGACCATCTGGTCGCTGAAATCGATGTCCAGTTCGATGTCCGGGTACTGGGCCATAAATTCGAGAAATGCTGACTGGAACAAGTGATAACTGGCAATCGGCAAGCTCAGCCGCAAGCGTCCGCGCGGGGTTTCGGTGGAGCGTGAAAGCGCCGCTTGGGCATCGTCGAGGTCATCGAGAATGCGCCGGCAACGCTCCTGAAACATCCGCCCTTCATCGGTGAGGCTAATGCTGCGGGTCGAGCGTTGGAACAGTCGCACACCGACCTGCTGTTC
Organism: Pseudomonas sp. NPDC087342; assembly: GCF_044744265.1. Taxonomy (NCBI): domain Bacteria; kingdom Pseudomonadati; phylum Pseudomonadota; class Gammaproteobacteria; order Pseudomonadales; family Pseudomonadaceae; genus Pseudomonas; species Pseudomonas sp. NPDC087342. Next base: position 481,927 of record NZ_JBIUXZ010000001.1, on the reverse strand, counting down.
AAGCCGCGTCACGCCTTTGCCAACCGCCGAGGCAGACAATCCGAGCGCCCTGCCCGCCGCGACAAAACTGCCCAGTTCAGCCGTTCGTATGAAGGGCATGAGCCCACTGAGCCGATCCATCACCCACCTCCTATTCGAGCGTTTTATTCCAATATAAGCGGAATATTTGCCGTTTTTAACACGATTAGCGCCGCCCTATCATCCTTGCATGTTCAAACTTCAGCAAAGGACTCTCCCGATGGAAAACTCGGCGGCTTCGCGTACAACGCAAAAAAACCTGGTGTTGTTGGCCGTGTGTATCGCGGCCATCACCATGCCATTCAACTTCACCGCCGCCGCTGTCGCGCTGCCGGCGATTGGCCGGGCCTTCGATGGCAGCCCCATGCAACTCAATTGGGTGACCAACGCTTTCATGCTGACTTTCGGCAGTTTTCTGATGGTGGCAGGCGCACTGGCCGACAGTTTCGGGCGCAAGAAAGTCTTCATCGGCGGTGTAGCGTCGTTCGCGGTGCTGTCGGCGGCGCTGACGTTTGCTGCCGATCTGACCACTTTCGATCTGCTGCGCGCTGCCCAAGGAATCGCTGCGGCGGCGGCTTTTTCAGGCGGCATGTCGGCCCTGGCGCAAGTGTTCGATGGCCCGGCGCGGATCCGTGCATTCAGTTTTGTCGGCAGCAGTTTTGGTATCGGTCTGGCATTCGGACCGATTGCAGCGGGTGTCATGATTGAAGCGTTTGGCTGGCCGACGATTTTCCTGCTGATTACGCTACTGGCCTCGATCGCGTTCATTCTGGCAGCGCGGTACATGGACGAATCGCGCAATCCACAAGCGGGCGGAATCGATTGGCCCGGCGCAATCAGCTTCACCTGGGCCTTGGGGATCTTCACTTATGGCGTGCTCAAGGTACCGGAAAGCGGCTGGAGCGATCCGTGGGTGCTCGGTCTGTTCGCCGTGGCCTTACTCTCGTTCATTGCCTTTGTGGTGATCGAGCAACGGGTTGCCCAGCCGATGCTCGACCTCAGCCTGTTCCGTTACCCGCGTTTCGTCGGCGTACAACTGCTCGCCGCCGCCCCGGCCTACGCCTTTGTGGTGTTGCTGCTGTTGCTGCCGGTGCGTTTTGTCGGGATCGACGGCATGAGCGAAATAAACGCCGGCCGGCTGATGATTGCGCTCTCGGCACCGCTGTTGTTTCTGCCAATCGTGGCGGGTTACCTGACTCGCTGGTTGTCCCCATCGACGATCTGCGGCGTAGGTTTGCTCATATCGGCAGCGGGTCTGTTCTGGCTCAGTCATGTGCCCACCGGCAGTGCGCCTTGGATGTTGGCATTGCCGATGTCAGTGATTGGCATCGGCATCAGCCTGCCTTGGGGTTTGATGGATGGGCTGGCGGTCAGCGTCGTTCCCAAGGAACGGGCCGGCATGGCCACCGGCATTTTCAGCACCACGCGGGTCGCCGGTGAAGGGGTCGCGGTCGCGGTGGTCACCGCCCTGCTCTCGGCGCTGACGGCCAGTCATCTGGGCGTCTCGCTCAACACTGCAGAAGCTGCACAGCACCTGGTCACCGGCGATGTCGCAGGGGCGTCCTCGCTATTGGCCGGAACCAGTCATGCCGCGCTGATCGATGGCTATAGCGCCGGTTTCAGCACATTGCTGCTGGTTTTGACCACGATCACTGTGGTGGCGGCGGGCGTGGTTTTTCTGTTCCTTGATCGGGGGGATGAGCAGAGTGACGGGGCCGCGCCGGTCCTCGAACCAGCGGACTGATTGGGTTAGCGATGTCAGGCCGACGCTTTGTAGATATCCCCGGCTCCTCGCGAAGGGGCCGTCATATCCGACATCAACGTCGCCTGACACTCCGCCTTCGCGAGCAGGCTCGCTCCCACAGTGGTTTTGTGTCTGCTACAGATGATCAGCGTCAATCACTGCTTTGGCAAACGCCTGCGGATCTTCCTGCGGCAGGTTGTGGCCGATGCCGCCATTGATCAGCCGATACTCATACTTGCCGGTAAAGCGCTTGGCGTAATCTTCGGCAGCCGGGTGCGGCGCGCCATTGGCGTCACCTTCCATCGTGATGGTCGGCACGGTGATGTTCGGTGCCTTGGCCAGTCGCTGTTCGAGCGCTTCATATTGCGGTTCGCCCTGGACGATGCCCAGGCGCCAGCGGTAGTTGAACACCGTGATCGCGACATGGTCCGGGTTATCCAGCGCCGCAGCACTGCGGTCGAAGGTGGCGTCGTCGAAGGTCCATTTCGGTGATGCGGTTTGCCAGATCAGCTTGGCGAAGTCGTGGCGATTTTTTTCGTAACCGGCCTCGCCACGGTCCGTCGCAAAGTAGAACTGGTACCACCATTGCAGTTCAGCCTTGGGCGGCAACGGATTCTTGCCTGCGGCCTGGTTACCGATCAGGTAACCGCTCACGGCGACCAGCGCTTCTACCCGCTCCGGCCACAGCGCCGCGACGATGTCCGCCGAACGTGCGCCCCAATCGTAGCCGCCGAGCACGGCTTTCTTGATTTTCAGGGCATCCATGAAATCGATGACATCACTGGCCAGCGCGGCGGGCTGGCCGTTGCGCAGGGTCTTCTCGGACAGGAAATGCGTATCGCCATAGCCACGCGCGTACGGGATCAGCACCCGATAACCTTTGGCCGCCAGCAACGGCGCCACGTCGCTGTAGCTGTGAATGTCGTAGGGCCAGCCGTGCAGCAGGATCACCACCGGCCCATCGACCGGGCCGACCTCGGCATACGCTACATTCAGCAACCCGGCATTGACGTGCTTCAGGGCGCCGAACGGGTCAGCCTTGAGGGTGCTGGCACTGGCTGCCACAGGCGCCGTGGTTTTGACATCGGCATGCGCTGCAAACGCAGCAACGTTCAGGACCGCGAAGAAGCTGGCTGCAGCGAGTTTGTTCCAGTTCATGGTGATTTCCTCAGGGGTGCGATGACCAGTGGTTGCCAGGCAAGTCGGCTTGCCTCAATGGATCCATTCAATCGTCCCGAGGTATCTGCCATGTGTCGTAAAACCACTGCTAATAAGGCATAACGTGTCCAACAGCGCCTGAGATACAGTGCGATACAAACAGGTGTGGGACCTGGCTGTGTACTAATAACAAGAGGGCTGAGCGATGGAACATGTGGACCACATTCTGATTGTCGACGACGATCGCGAGATCCGCGAGTTGGTCGGCAATTACCTGAAGAAGAACGGTTTGCGTACCACCGTGGTCGCCGACGGCCGGCAGATGCGCAGCTTCCTGGAAGCGAATCAGGTGGACCTGATCGTGCTCGACATCATGATGCCCGGCGATGACGGCTTGCTGCTGTGTCGGGAATTGCGCGCCGGCAAGCACAAAGCCACGCCGATCCTGATGCTCACTGCGCGCACCGATGAAACCGATCGCATTCTCGGCCTGGAAATGGGCGCCGACGATTACCTGACCAAACCCTTCGCCGCCCGCGAGCTGCTGGCGCGGATCAACGCCGTGCTGCGCCGCACCCGCATGCTGCCGCCGAACCTGCTGATCACCGAGAGCGGCCGGCTGCTGGGTTTCGGCCGCTGGCGCCTGGACACCACCGCCCGCCATCTGCTTGACGAAAACGACACCATGGTCGCCCTCAGCGGCGCCGAGTATCGCCTGCTGCGGGTATTCCTTGATCACCCACAACGGGTGCTCAGCCGCGATCAGTTGCTCAACCTGACCCAGGGCCGCGACGCCGATCTGTTCGACCGTTCCATCGATTTGCTGGTGAGTCGGTTGCGCCAGCGCCTGATGGACGACTCCCGGGAATCGACCTATATCAAGACCGTGCGCAATGAAGGCTACGTGTTCTCCTACCCTGTGGAGATGTTGGGCGCGCCGTCATGAGGGGGATTTGTATCCGTCTGTATAAAACCCCGCGCTAGATACGCAACACCCGACTTCGCGGCGTTCCCGCACACATCACCGATACACCCGAGCGTTTAACTGTGAACACCAGACAGCACTGACCTAGCCGGTGCTGCTGACTCACTCAATCATTAAGCGCACGGAGAATCACCATGTTCAACTTCTCGAAAGTTTCGTCCCTGGCACTCGGTCTGGCACTGATTGGCGGCCTCGGCCTGTCGAACCTGGCCTCGGCCAATACTGTGAGCGCTGCTGCTCACAGCCCGGTACAGCAACTGCTGGTGGAGGGTGGGTCGGATCGGCTGATCCAGAATCGTGTGGCCGAAGGTGGCGCCGATCGCCTGCAAGAACTGCGCGAACGTGTTGCGCTGTTCAGCCCAGCCAACGCCGTGAACGCCGGAGTAGTGGTTGCAGAAAACCGCCCTGAGTTCGGCTCGAAATATCAGCGCTACTGATCCAACTGTGGGAGCGAGCTTGCTCGCGATAGCGGCCAGCCAGTCAATTGAGAGGTTGAATGTGCCGGCCTCATCGCGAGCAAGCTCGCTCCCACAAGGGTTTTGGGCCAGACACAGAAAATGCGATCAACACCTGTCAACTGAATGGATCAACGCTCTCGATATCAACTATGCGTCAGGGTGTTTTCTCATCTCCGCGCTCCAGCACTAGAGTGGCCACATCTTCTTCCCACTCTCTGGAGCAACATCATGAAAAGCATCATCGGTCTTACCTTCGCCCTTACCGTCCTTGGCGCTACCTCGGCCATGGCCGCAACCCAATCCATCGCTGCGGTAAAAGTCGGCCAACCAGCGACCCAGAACGTCAACAGCGTCAGCATCGACACTGAACGCAAAGGCAGCGTCAACCTGCAGCAGAACGCCGAACAAGCCAAACTCTACGTGGCTGAAAACCGCCCTGAGTTCGGTTCGAAATATCAGCGTATCGATTCGTAAGTTTGCGCCGCTTCAAACAAGAAACCCCGGGTAGATCCGCTCTACCCGGGGTTTCTCCGTTTTAACAGCCACTGATACCCGTGGTAGCAGCTGCCGAGCTGCGCGAGGCTGCGTTCGGCGGCGCAGCCGTCGTAAACCCGCTATGCACGGTCATCCTGAAACAACGCAGCCACTGATTTTACGACGGCTTCGCCGCCGAACGCAGCCTCGCAGGCTCGGCAGCTGCTACAGCTAGCCGTGTTGCCAAAGCCTTGGCCTGACTCACCACATCCGCTATCGCTGTACTCTCCCACCACATGCCGCGCAACGGTGGGCCCATGGCAAACAACCGTTGGGCAACTTGCCCCTCGGCATCCAGCACCGCGCCATCCACCGCCGCCGCAATCCCCAGCGCCAATGGCCCCGGCTTGATCAATCCACGCGCCAGCAACTGCTGTGGCAGCGGACGAGCGACCCGGCGCCAGTCGTATTCGATGCCACTGGAATTGATCAATGCCGCACCGCTGACGATCACCGTTTGCGCTTCGCCGCGACGCCGGATGCGAATGCTCACCTCACCACTCACGGAAGGCTCCAGACCGTTGAACGATGCCGCCTGAATCCGCAACCGCCCTTCCCCGTGCAGCCGCGCCACCAATTGCGCGCTCAACGGCGGCGAACGGTGGTGATGACTCTCCCACCACGGCCGTACATGCCGCACGAATTGCCGACGCTGCACGTCCGTCGCCTGGCTCCACAACCGGCCGATGTGCTGCCGAACCGTATCCAGCGGCGCTTGCCAGTCGATGCCTTGGGCCATGGCGTCCTTGCAGTGCTGGCGCAGTGCGCGCATCGCCTGTCGCGGTGTGCGAATGCTGGGGTCTTGTGCGAGAAAATCCACCCAGGCCGGCGGTTGGCGCCGGACATGGGGTAGCAATCCGTGACGGGAAAACACTTCGATCGGCCCGCGATGCCCGGCCTGTTCCAGCGACACCACCGCATCGATCATGGTCAGGCCCGAGCCGATGATCAGTACCGTGGATTGCGGGTCGAGTTGCTGCATGGCGGCGATGTCCCACGGATCCAACGCTGCTGCATTCAAACCGCAGGATTTGGTCTGCGGCGTGCGCGCGGCAGTGAACATTCCCGTGGCCAGCACCGCAAATGCACCTTGCAGGCGTTTACCGTCGCTCAAGGTCAGTCGCACGGAATCGTCGAGGGTTTGCAGGTCAACCACCTCGGCCCGCACATGCTCGAGACTGGAACCGTTCAACGCCCCCATCGCTTGCGCTTGCGCCAAACGCTGCTGCACGTAAAGGCCGAAAATCCCACGAGGCGGGAACATTTCGCTGACCGGCACATGTTGCTCGTCAGACTCGGGCCAGCCCCCCGCCGCGATGTACCCGGTCAGCCACTCGGTCAAGTCATTGGGTTTATCCAGATCGACGCTGATGCGCGCTGCATTTCCGTTCATTGTGTGGCCCGGTTCGACGGCGCTGTAAGCCTCTCCCCGGCCTAATTCGGCCCGCGGTTCAATCACCAGCACATGGCGCTGACCCGGCAATCGCATCAACTGAGCGGCCAGCAAGGCGCCGCTCAGGCCGCCTCCGATGATCAGAATGTCTGCGTGGCGGATGGCGTCCGTGGCCTGTCCGCTTGGAATTTGAGTCATGAAGTTCTCAGTGTTGACCTAAATAAAAGTTGTGCAAATCGCCCCGGGCCAGCAATTGCTCGGCGCTGCCGTTCAGCACCACCCTACCGGTATCAAGTACGTAGGCCGTGGAGGCGAATTTCAGCGCCACATTAATGTTTTGTTCGGCAATCAGGAAGCTAACCTTTTCATCACGATTGAGCTGGGCCACGATCTCGAAAATTTCCTGGACGATAATAGGCGCCAAACCCATGGAAGGTTCATCAAGCAATACCAAAGTAGGACGTGTCATCAACGCCCGACCGATGGCGACCATCTGCTGCTCGCCACCGGACGTCAGCCCGGCCTGGGTCTTGCGCTTGGTTTTCAGGCGGGGGAACCAAGCGTAGATTCGCTCCAGGTCCCGGGCCAGTTCCTGGCGACTCAAGCCCCGGACAAACCCGCCGCTGCGCAGGTTGTCCTCCACCGTCAATTGCGGGAACACGTGCCGACCCTCCAGCACATGCACCATGCCTTGGCGCACCCGCACGCTCGGATCGACACCGGCCGTATCACGCCCGAGAAACTCGATGCTGCCGCGACTGACCTCCGCGCGCTCGGCCCGCACCAGCCCGGAAATCGCCTTGAGCGTGGTGCTTTTTCCCGCGCCGTTGGCCCCCAACAACGCAACGATGCCACCCTTGGGCACCGTCAGCGACACCCCGGCCACGGCCAGGATCGCGCCGTCGTAGACCACTTCGATGTCCTTGACCTGCAACAGCTGCTGCGCGGCGTTATCCGTGGCGGCTTGGCTCATGGCTTATTCATCCCCGGTGCAGGTGCGCGGCGTCAGGCCTTTTTCCTTGGCGAACGCCGCGGATTTTTCGTCGATCAACGGCCGCAGCAAGGCGCGATCCGCCGGGATCCAGTCGCTGATCAGCGTCCAGTTCGCGCCGTCCCATTGCTGCACCCGCGCCGAACCACCGCCCTCGTGATCCTTGCAGGACAGCTTGAGGTTCTGCATCAGCCCGAAGTAGCCCATGTCCTTGAGCCGCGCGTCGTCGATGTTCAAATGCTCCAGGCCCCAGCGCCCTTCCTCGCCGTTCAATGGGCGTTTGCCGAATTTACCCTGAGCAGTGCGGATCGCTTCGACCATCACGGCGGCGTTCACCAGCCCGGAGTTGTAGTAGACGCTGCCGAAATTCTTCAGGTCCTTGAGGTCGCTTTTGCCCTTGTCGAGGATGTATTGCTTGAGGCGTTTGTGGATCTCGAAATCGGTGCCGGCCGGGTATGGCGTCAGCGCCAGATAGCCTTTGGCAGCGGCGCCTGCGGGCAACACGTCTTCGCTGGAACTGGCCCAGATGTCGCCGACGATATGGTCCACCGGGAAGCCGAAACGCGCAGCCGTCTTAACCGCCACCGGGGTCGACACGCCCCAGGTGCGCAGGAATACCCAGTCCGGGTTGAGCTGGCGAATCTGCCGCCATTGCGACGATTGTTCGTTGCCTGGATCGGCCACCGGAATCTGGATGTTTTCGAAGCCGTACTTCTCCGCCAACAGCTTCAACGGGCCAAGGGTTTCGCGACCGTAAGCCGAGTCGTGGTAGACCGTGGCGATTTTCTTGCCCTTGAGTTTGTCGAAGCCTCCCTCGCGCTGGGCGATGTAGTTGATCAGGCTTGACGCTTCGCTGTAGAAGGTCAGCATCACCGGGAAGTTGTACGGGAACACCGTGCCGTCGGTGGCTTCGGTGCGGCCGTAGCCGAGGGTGATCAGCGGGATTTTATCGACCTCGGCGCGCTCGCTCAGCGCATACGCTGCCGGTGCACCGTTGGGGGAATAGATCGCCACCGGCGCGCCGTCCAGGCCTTTCTTGAAGCGCTCATAGCATTCGATGCCCTTCTCCGCCGTCCACTCGGTCTCGCATTCTTGCCAGACCAGTTTCACCCCATTGATCCCGCCCTCCACCTCGTTGATGTAGTTCAGGTAATCGAGCATGCCGGCCCACACCTGCACGCCGCTGGAGGCATAGGCGCCCACGCGGTAGGTGGCCAACGGGAAGAATTGCTGGTCCGGCGAGGCCTGGACCATTGGCACCGCAGTGCCGAAAACCGCCAGCGTCAGCGCAGCGCCAAGCAAGGAACGTTTCAAGGATGCACGCATGTTGTCTCTCTAATAGGTCAGGAATTCAGAAGCGCAGCGGCCAGTGGCTCAGCCGTTCACGAAGGTTGCCCAGCAGGCGAATCAAGCCTTCCGGTTCCTTGATCAGGAACAGGATGATCAACACGCCGAAGATGATTTTTTGCAGGTTCTGCAATTGCCCCGCGTCCACCGCGCCACCGAACAACGCTTGCCCGGCGTGGCTGAGCAGGATCGGCAGCAGGCTGATAAACGCCGCGCCGACGAAGTTGCCAGCGATGCTGCCCATGCCGCCGATAATGATGATGAACAGGATCTGGAACGATCGATTGATATCGAAGCTGCTGGCGCTGGCGGTGCCCAGGTAAGCGAAGGCCCACAACGCCCCGGCGATACCGAGGTAGAACGAGCTGACGGCGAACGCCAGGTGTTTGTAGCGCACCACCGGGATGCCGATCACGGCGGCGGCAGTGTCCATGTCGCGGATCGCCATCCAGTTGCGGCCGATCTGGCTTTTCACCAGGTTCACGGCGACCCAGGTCAACAACAGCACCGTGGTCAGGGTCAGCAAATAACGCCCGACCGGTGTGTTCAGGTCATGGCCGAACAGCGCCAGTTTCGGCGCGGAAATGGTCCCGGACGAGCCGTAGTTGTAGAACCAGGGGAATTTGACGAACAGCCATTCGAGGAAGAATTGTGCGGCCAGCGTGGTGACCATCAGGTAGAAACCCTTGATCCGCGAACTGGGCAGGCCGAAGACAAAACCGACCACGGCGCTGATCAAGCCGCCGCCGAGCAGAGCCACCGGCAAGCCGAGTTCAGGCAATCGCAGCAAAAATCCATACGTGGCAAACGCGCCGACCGCCATAAATCCCGCCGCGCCGACCGACGTCTGGCCGGTGTAGCCCGTCAGCAGATTCAGGCCGAGCCCGGCCAGCGACAGCACCAGGAACGGGATCAGGATCGCGTTCAGCCAATAGTCGTTGCCGGTCAGCGGCACGATGACGAAGGCGATCAACAACAAGCCGAGCAGGCCAAACGGCACACGACGCTGGATCAACACCGACGGCGCGGTTTCGCGGGTAAGGGAAATCGACATGGGTTCAGACTCGCTCGATGGCGCGCTCGCCGAACAGGCCGGCGGGACGGATATACAGGAAGGCCAAAGCCAGGACGTACGCGAACCACGGCGTGATGCCGCCGCCGATCAGCGGACCGATGTAGACCTCGGCGAGGTTCTCCGCCGCACCGACAATCAGCCCGCCGACAATCGCCCCGCCAATCGAGGTGAAGCCGCCGATGATCAACACCGGCAAGGCCTTGAGCACCACCAGCGACAGGGAAAACTGCACGCCTTGGCGCGCGCCCCAGAGCAATCCGGCGACCAGTCCGACAATCCCGGCCACCGCCCAGACGATTTGCCAGATGCGATTGAGGTTGATGCCGATCGACAGCGCGGCGGTGGTGTCATCCGCCACGGCGCGCAAGGACACGCCAATGCGGGTCTTGTTGAACAACAGCGCCAGCACCGTCACCAGCACGATGGCGGCTGCGGCGGCGATCAGGTCGAACTGGCTGACCATCATCCCGCCAATGAAAATCGGCACGTCGTCGATGCCCAGATCCAGCGCCCGCACTTGCGAGCCCATCAGCCCTTGAGCCAGACCTTCGATGATGAACGACAGCCCGAGCGTGGCCATGAACAGAGTGATTTGCGAACGATTGACCAAGGGCCGCAGCACCAGCCGTTCGATCAACAGTGCGCCGATGATCATCACCACCACGGTGAGCAACAACGCTAACGCAAACGGCACGCCTTGGTCGTGCAGGCTGACGAAGGTCAGCGCGGCGAACAGCAGCATCGAGCCCTGGGCGAAATTGAACACGCCGCTGGCCTTGTAGATCAGCACGAAGCCAATCGCGACCAGCGAATACATGGTGCCGGCGAGCAAGCCGCCGAGCAGGGTTTCGAAGAAGAAGGTCATCAGTGCACCACTCCCAGATAGGCCGCGATCACTTCCGGATCGGCCTGCACTTCGGCGGGCGTGCCGTCGCCGACTTTGCGTCCGTAATCCAGCACCACCACGTGGTCGGACAGGCCCATGACCACGCTCATGTCGTGTTCGATCAGCACCACGGTGGTGCCGAGGTCGCGGTTGATGTCAGCAATGAATCGCGCCATTTCCTGTTTCTCTTCGGCGTTCATCCCGGCCATTGGCTCATCGAGCAGCAACAGGCGCGGGCCGGCGATCAAGGCGCGGCCCAGCTCTACGCGTTTTTGCAGGCCGTAGGACAGATTGCCCACCGGCACGTCGCGGTGGGCTTGCAGTTCGAGGAATTCGAGAATGCCCTGTGCTTGTTGGCGAAAGTCTGCGGCTTCACGCCGGGCGCGCGGCAGGTTGAGGGCTTGTTCGATGAAGCTGCTGCGCAAGTGCCGGGACAGGCCGGTGAGGATGTTGTCGATCACGCTCATCTTCTTGAACAGCGCGTTGTTCTGGAACGTGCGACCGATGCCCCGGCGCGCGGCGCTCAGCGGGTCGATGCGTTTGAATGGTTGCTGCTCGAAGACGATCGAACCGGCATCGAAGCGGTACACGCCGTTCAGCACGTTGAGCAGCGAACTCTTGCCCGCGCCGTTGGGGCCGATCAGCGCGCAGATCTCGCCTCGGCGCACGTCGAAGGACAAGTCGTTGATCGCTTTCACGCCTTTGAACGACAGCGAAATGCCGCTGACTTGCAGGATGGAATCGGTCGAGCTCATGCGATGTCCCGTTTGAATTCGGCGAGCCAGGTTGGCGCGGGTTGAGCGCCTGGCGTGCGGGTGGCTTGCCAGATGAAATGCAGGTTGTGGAAGCCCAGCAGTCGGCGAACGCGATTCTTGATCAGGCGTTGCAGGGGTTTTTCCGGGTGGGCGATGGCCCAGTCGCACAGGCGTCGGCGCCAGGTGCCTTGGGGGGCGAGACGGCTGTCGATTTCGTCGGCCAGGCGTTGCAGGCGTTCGGCGGACAGCAGCAGCCCGGACGGCGCGACTTCTCGCCGATCACGGCTGGCGCTGCCGGGGCTTTCCGGGAAGGCCAGGGATTGGCCGCTGGCCAGCCATTGCTCCAGCAGAACGCTGAGGCCGTCCTGCCATTGCGTGCCCTCTTCGCTCCAGAGTTGCGCACCGTGGGCACCGAGGCGTTGGCGTTGCGGCGGTTCTACAGGGCCGAGCAGTTCGTTGAAGTCCAGCAGCGATTGGCCGTGGTTGAGCCACAGTTGCCGGGTTTGCCGGCCCTGGATAAAGGCGTGAGTCGGACGGCCGCGCCACAGCGCTTTGTGCAATGACTCGGCGTCGAGGGTGTCGGGCAAGGTCAGCACTTCGCCGCCGACATGCCGGGCGGCCAGGGCCAGCAGCAACAGATTCGGTTCGAAGGCGCCGCTCAGGGCTAGCCGCGAGTCCTCGGTAAACCCTTGCTGACGCAAGCCATCGGCCAGACGCTCGACATCGCGCAAGGCATCGATCCAGCGCCAGACAAACCACTGACCGTGGCGCTTGTGACGCAACGCCGTTTGCAACGGACTGACCTGCCCCCAATGGCGCAACTGCTCCAAAGCCTGGGGCGCCTTGACCTGCCATTCGGCAGCGTCCGCGCTGGGCGGACGCTTGAGTTCATGCACGCTCATGGATTGACCTCTATGTCATGGGCAAAAGCGTGCGGTGGTCCGCTGGGCTGAAATCTGTAAAACGACCACGATCCAATTGTGGGAGCGGGCTTGCTCGCGAAAGCGGTCTGTCTGGCGACACTGATGTTGAATGTGCCGGCCTCTTCGCGGGCAAGCCTCGCTTCTACAGGGGGATTGCATTTCTCCCGGGCGACTCGGTCACCTGTAGGAGCGAGGCTTGCCCGCGAAGGCGTCTACGCCGACAGCACTTTCTTCTCCTGCTGCCGCAACCCCGCCAAATCCCGATACCCAGCCCCCGGATGGATGTCGGGCAACCTCGGCCCTTCCCCAAACAACTTCTCGCGCAGGGTCCCCGGCGCATATTCGGTCTTGTACACGCCGCGCTTTTGCAACTCCGGCACCAGCAATTCCACGGCGTCGATAAAGGTTTCGTGGGTCAGCGCATACGCCAGGTTGAAACCGTCCACATCCGTCTCTTCAACCCATTCCTGCAACAGGTCCGCGACAGTCTCCGGGCTGCCGACAAACAACGGCCCAAACCCGCCAATCCCCACCCAATCCGCCAATTCATTCGGGGTCCAGACCTTGTTCGGGTCCGCTGTGGAGAACGCTTCCACCGCCGACTGAATCGCATTGGTGTGCACATGCTTGAGCGGTTCGTCCGGCTTGAACTGACTGAAATCGATCCCGGTCCAGCCCGAAATCAGCGCCATGGCGCCTTCATAACTGACCCAGGTTTTGTATTCCTCGAACTTGGCCTTGGCCTTGGCATCGGTCTCGCCAAGGATCACCGTTTGCAGGTTGAAAATAAGAATCTTCTTCGGATCGCGCCCCGCTTCAGCGGCACGCCGGCGGATGTCCGCAACGGTCTTCTTCAGCAGCACTTTCGATGGCGCGGCAACGAATACACACTCGGCGTGCTCAGCCGCGAACTGCTTGCCGCGACTCGACGCGCCGGCCTGATACAACACTGGCGTACGTTGCGGCGAAGGCTCGCAGAGGTGAATGCCCGGCACCTGGAAGTGTTTGCCGACGTGCTGGATCTCATGGATTTTGCTCGGGTCGCTGAAGATCCGCCGTTCGCGATCGCGCAGGATCGCGCCCTCTTCCCAACTGCCTTCCCACAGCTTGTAGCAAACCTCCAGATACTCTTCGGCGAAGTCGTAGCGGGCGTCGTGCTCGGTCTGGTTTTTCTGGCCGAGGTTCTTCGCGCCGCTTTCCAGATACGAAGTCACGATGTTCCAGCCGGCGCGGCCCTTGGTCAGGTGATCGAGGGTCGACAGGCGCCGGGCGAACGGGTAAGGATGCTCAAAGGACAACGACGCGGTCAGGCCGAAACCCAAGTGCTCGGTGACCAGCGCCATCGCCGGGATCAGTTGCAGCGGATCGTTGACCGGTACCTGCGCCGCCTGACGAATCGCCGCGTCACCGTTGCCGTTGTAGACGTCGTAGATACCGAGCACATCGGCAATGAACAAGCCGTCGAACTTGCCGCGTTCAAGGATTTTCGCCAGATCGGTCCAGTATTCGAGGTCCTTGTACTGCCAGGAACGATCGCGCGGATGCGCCCACAACCCCGGTGACTGATGGCCGACACAGTTCATGTCGAAAGCATTAAGACGAATTTCACGGGCCATCAAACGGCGCTCCTGAAGCTAGGGGGATGGATGCCGTTGAGGCGGAAGTTGCCGATGAGGTGGAGTTTCCAGCGCAGCGGGTCGTGCAGTGAACCGTGCAACGGAGTGCGTTGGCCGGTGAGTTCGAACTCGGCGTTGCTCACGGCATTCAAGGCATCGGCGCTGGCCAGATGCGATTCGGCGATGGCGACGCTGATTTCGGTGTCGTCTTCATGGCTGTTGAGGAAGGCTTCGGCACGTTCCAGCAGCGCGGCGGCGACTTCGATACGAATGTGCAAATCGCCGAAGCGGCTGATGACATACGGATCCTGCGTGGTTAGCCCGTTCTGGCGGACAAACCGCAGGGTCGCATCCAGCAGGCTGCGGGCGTTGTGCAAGTCGTGCTGACTTTTGGCCAAGGGCTGCTCGGCGCTGATCGGTTGGGTCAATGCATTCATGGTGGGCTCCTCAGTTCCAGGCGTGGCGCGCAGGCTTCACGCCGTTGAGCAGATAGTTGCCGATCAAGTGGTATTTCCAGCGCGCCGGATCATGCAAGGTGTGGGTCCGGGCGTTGCGCCAGTGGCGGTCGAGGTTGTATTTGCCGAGCACCGAGCGAGTGCCGGCGAGTTCGAAGAGTTTGCTGCTGGCGAGCAAGGCAATCTCGGCGGACAAGACTTTGGCCTGGGCCACCACTACCGAAGCGTGGGCGACCGTGTCTTCGTTGGAATTGAGCAATGCTGCGTCGATGGCCAGCCCGGCCTTTTTCAGAATCGCTTCGGTGCCGTGGACGCGCCATTCAAGATCGCCAATCGCGGCGATGCTGAACGGGTCCTGCCAGCCGTAATCGTTACCGCTGTCGATCCACGGGCGGGATTCGCGGGCGTAGCGCTTGGTCTCTTCCAGCGCACCGACGGCGATACCGGTGTCCACGGCGGCCTGGATGATTTGCGAAATCGGGCCGTCAGCGGTGGGTTCGTCAAAGGCCTTGTGCGCCGGGATCACCGCGTTCAACGGCACTTTCACCGCGTTGAGGGTTACGCCTCCGCTGGCCGTGGTGCGCTGGCCGAAGCCGTCCCAACTGTCGATCACCGTCAGACCGGGATTGTCCCGCTCAATAAAGGCAATAAACGCCTGGTTCTGTTCGTTGATCGCCACCGCCGGCACGATGTGCGCGAACAATGCACCGGTGCAATAGAACTTCTCGCCGTCGATTTGCGCGGTGTCCTGATTGAAACGAATACGGGTTTCAAACGCACCGGCGTTTTTGCTTTTGGATTCGGAAAACGCATTGCCGAAACGGTAACCCAGCAGGACTTTGCCGAAGTAGTAGCGCTTCTGCTCTTCGGTGGCGGTTTGCACCAGGATATCGAGCACGCCGAGGTGATTTTGCGGGATCTGGCCGAGGGACGAATCGGCAGCAGAAATGATCTTGATCACTTCAGCGACCGTCACGTAGGACACCCCGGCGCCGCCGTATTCCTTGGGAACGGTGATGCCCCACAGGCCACTGGCGGAAAACTCGTCGAGCTCGGTCACCGGCAGGCGTCGGTCGCGATCACGGACGCTGGCCTCGACGGCGAAGCGTGCAGCAAGCTTGTGCGCAACGGCGATGGCCTCGGCGTCCGAGCGGATCAAATGGGCAGTGGGAGGTGAAGTTGTCATGGGCCGACTCCTTGGTTCCGGGTGAATACCCTGGAGCTGTTACAGAAGTCGTGCCAATTTACTAATATGTTTTAAATCAACTGTTTACAGATCAATTGAAGAAAATAAATTAACTGAAAAAACACAAACTGCCTAATCACTGTTGCCCTGCCAACAGCTCGGCCTGAGTCATAATCGCGTCGATACATATAAATCGAGGACTTCACTTTTCTGGTAGAGGCCATCAATCCAGTAGTGAATCTGAATTTTCCCGTCGCCGAAGGCACGGGCAGGAATCAGGAACCAGGCATGCCCGCCATTCAATGGTGCTGTGATCATCCCGCAGGTGATGCCATGGCTGTATTGAAGGGTCACCTGAATGCCTGGATAGACACCCCGCTGCAGCTCAACATCGACCCAGGCGCCACCGACGATTTCTTCGATAAAGACCGTGCTATCGCAGGCCATCGATACGCCGGGTGCAGGTAAAAGCCCTGATAGCTTTTTTTGTGGAATAGACATGGTTGAACCCAATAGTGAGGAGAGCGCGAAAGTCCGCTGGCGCACTCGTCATTGTCGGGATCCGGGGCCGATCGTCTACTGTAAGAAGTAACAGGTCTACGAGTTTGAAGCAGACAATCAGCGCCGATCAAATCACCACATTACGCACAAACCGCGCCGCCACATCCCCTTCATTGCGATAGGAATGCGGCTGGTTGCTGGCGAACATGAAGAACTCACCGGCGGCGATTCGCTGCGGGGTGTCGCCGAGCATCAACGTCAGGCAGCCTTCGAACACGTAGATCTGTTCGCTCCAGCCATCGGCGTCCGGTTCCGACGGGTAGATTTCCCCCGGTTGCAGGCACCATTCCCACTGTTCCACTTCGCGGGTGGCGGTGGCTTTGGACAGCAGCACCGCTTTGCTGCCAGGAATGGTCCCGGCCCAGGCCAGTTCATTGATGCGGCTCGGATCGCGCACGTCTGGCGCCTGGATCAAGTCGCTAAACGCCACGTCCAGCGCTTCGGCCACGCGGTCGAGGGTGGTCAAACTGACGTTTTTCTCGCCGGCCTCGATCGCCACCAGCATCCGTCGGCTGACCCCGGACTTTTCCGCGAGCGCGGTCTGGCTCATATCGGCGGCGTGGCGCAGACGCCGGACGTTCAGGCTGACGTGCTGGAGGACCGAAGCCCGCGGGGGAGAATCTTTGTGCACTATATTGCTCACTCGGTGGGGTTGGGCAGTATACTGCGCAACATTCGGGCGCATTGTGCGTCCGCTCCAGGTAGCGCGCAAGGCCATGACGTCAGTGAACTCCCCTCAGGCATCTTCCCGTTTCTCGCGGTTCAGCAAGGCCGAGTGCGTGCTGGTACTGATCACGATGATCTGGGGCGGGACCTTTTTGCTGGTGCAGCACGCGATGACCGTCAGCGGGCCGATGTTTTTCGTGGGCCTGCGCTTTGCCGCGGCGGCGTGCATTGTCTCGTTGTTCTCCTGGCGCAGCCTGCGGGCGTTGACGCTGCTGGAACTCAAGGCCGGGTCCTTTATCGGCGTGGCGATCATGCTCGGCTATGGCCTGCAGACCGTGGGCTTGCAGACAATTCCCAGCAGTCAGTCGGCATTCATTACCGCCCTCTATGTTCCGTTCGTGCCGTTGCTGCAATGGCTGGTCTTCGGCAAGCGTCCGGGTTTGATGCCAAGCATCGGCATCATGCTGGCCTTCACCGGGTTGATGATGCTGTCCGGGCCATCCGGTGCCTCGCTGAACTTCAGCCCCGGCGAAATCGCCACGCTGATCAGCACCGTGGCGATTGCCGCCGAAATCATTCTGATCAGCACCTATGCGGGCCAGGTCGATGTGCGTCGGGTGACGGTGGTGCAATTGGCGGTGACGTCGATGCTGGCGTTTCTGATGGTGGTGCCGACTCAGGAAGCGATTCCGCATTTCTCCTGGCTGCTGTTGTGCAGCGCGCTGGGGATGGGTGCGGCGAGTGCGGCGATTCAGGTGGCGATGAACTGGGCGCAGAAGAGTGTTTCGCCAACCCGGGCTACGTTGATTTATGCCGGTGAGCCGGTGTGGGCCGGGATTGTCGGGCGGATTGCCGGAGAGCGACTGCCGGGGATTGCGTTGGTGGGGGCCGGGTTGATTGTGGCGGCGGTGATTGTCAGTGAGTTGAAGACCAAGGGTAAGAATCGCGATCAGGTCGAGGAGGCGCTGGAAAGCGAGACAGCCGATTAATTGATGCTGGCTGTCAGGGCCTCTTCGCGAGCAAGCCCGCTCCCACAGGTGTCTGGTGTACGCCAAACCATTGTGGGAGCGGGCTTGCTCGCGAAGGGGCCGGACATGCTGCAAACAATCCTGCGCAAACCCTGAAAAACCAGCCTATCTCGCCTACCTTGTAGGATCCTGCCACAAGTTGGCGTTTTGCGATCCAGGATCTGGCACGTATGATGCTTCACAAACTTCCGCAGATTAGAAGCCTATGTCCCTGATAGTTCTACTGCTTCTGCCTTTTATCGGCAGCTGTGTCGCGGCCTTGCTGCCACACAACGCGCGCAACACCGAATCGCTGCTGGCTGGCCTGGTTGCCTTGATTGGCACCATCCAGGTCGCCCTCCTGTACCCGCAGATCGCCCATGGCGGCGTCATCCGCGAAGAGTTTTTCTGGCTGCCCAGCCTGGGACTGAACTTCGTCCTGCGCATGGACGGGTTTGCCTGGCTGTTCTCGCTACTGGTGCTGGGCATCGGCACGCTCGTTTCGCTATACGCCCGCTACTACATGTCGCCGGACGATCCGGTGCCGCGGTTCTTCGCGTTTTTCCTGGCATTCATGGGCGCCATGCTCGGACTGGTGATCTCCGGCAACCTGATCCAGATCGTGTTTTTCTGGGAGCTCACCAGCCTCTTCTCGTTCCTGTTGATCGGATACTGGCACCACCGCGCCGATGCCCGTCGCGGTGCCTATATGGCGCTGATGGTCACCGGTGCCGGGGGATTGTGCCTGTTGGCGGGGGTTGTTTTGCTCGGCCATGTGGTCGGCAGCTATGACCTGGACAAGGTCCTGGCCGCCGGCGACCTGATTCGCGCACATGCCCTCTACCCTATCCTGCTGCCCCTGATCCTGATCGGCGCCTTGAGCAAAAGCGCACAATTCCCCTTCCACTTCTGGCTGCCCCACGCGATGGCGGCGCCAACCCCGGTTTCGGCTTATCTGCACTCGGCGACCATGGTCAAGGCCGGGGTTTTCCTGCTGGCACGGCTGTGGCCGTCACTGTCGGGTAGTGAAGAATGGTTCTACATCGTCAGCGGGGCCGGTGCCTGCACCTTGCTGCTCGGCGCGTACTGCGCGATGTTCCAGAACGACCTCAAGGGCCTGCTGGCCTACTCGACCATCAGTCACCTGGGCCTGATCACCCTGCTGCTGGGCCTGAACAGTCCACTGGCCGCCGTGGCTGCGGTGTTCCACATTCTCAACCACGCCACCTTCAAGGCTTCGCTGTTCATGGCCGCGGGGATCATCGACCACGAAAGTGGCACCCGGGACATTCGCAAGCTCAGCGGCCTGATCAAGCTGATCCCGTTCACCGCCACCCTGGCGATGGTCGCCAGCGCCTCGATGGCCGGCGTGCCGTTGCTCAACGGTTTCCTCTCCAAAGAGATGTTCTTCGCCGAAACCGTGTTCATCAACGCCACGGCCTGGGTCGAAATGGCGTTGCCGATCGTCGCGACCATCGCCGGCACCTTCAGCGTCGCCTACTCCCTGCGCTTTACCGTCGACGTGTTCTTCGGCCCGCCCGCCACCGACCTGCCCCACATCCCGCACGAACCGCCACGCTGGATGCGTGCGCCGGTGGAGTTGTTGGTGTTCACCTGCCTGATCGTCGGGATATTCCCGGCGCAAGTGGTTGGCCCGTTGCTCGCGGCGGCGGCCCTGCCCGTGGTCGGCGGCACCCTGCCTGAATACAGCCTGGCGATCTGGCACGGCTGGAACGCGCCGATGATCATGAGTTTGATCGCCATGTCCGGCGGCATCGTGCTCTACCTGCTGCTGCGCAATCAGCTCAAGCGCGGACGCTTCAAGTACCCGCCGCTGATTGGCCGCCTCAATGGCAAGCGCCAGTTCGAACGCAGCCTGGTGGTCATGATGCGCCTGGCCCGTCGCCTGGAGCGACGGATCAGCACCAAACGCTTGCAAACCCAGTTGTTCCTGATGGTGCTCGCCGCCGTGCTGGCCGGGTTGATCCCGATGCTCCACAGCAGCCTGAGCTGGGGCGACCGGCCGAAGATTCCGGGCTCGATTGTGTTCGTGATCCTCTGGCTGCTGGCGATTGCCTGTGCCCTCGGCGCCGCGTGGCAGGCCAAATATCACCGTCTCGCGGCCCTGACCATGGTCAGTGTTTGCGGGTTGATGACCTGCGTGACCTTCGTCTGGTTCTCGGCACCGGACCTGGCCCTGACGCAATTGGTGGTCGAAGTAGTGAACACCGTCCTGATCCTGCTGGGCCTGCGCTGGCTGCCACGCCGGATCGAAGAGGTGTCGCCGCTGCCAAGCACCCTGCGCAAGGCGCGCATCCGGCGTATCCGTGACTTGCTGCTGTCGGCCCTGGTCGGTGGCGGCATGGCGTTGCTGTCCTACGCGATGCTGACCCGCCAGACACCGAACGATATTTCCTCGTTCTACCTCAGTCGCGCCCTGCCTGAAGGCGGCGGCAGCAACGTGGTCAACGTGATGCTGGTGGACTTCCGTGGCTTCGACACCCTCGGTGAAATCACCGTGCTGGTGGCCGTGGCACTGACTGTGTTTGCCCTGCTGCGCCGCTTCCGCCCACCGAAAGAAAGCCTGCAATTGCCGGCCCAGCAGCGTTTGCTCGCACCCGACGTGGTTACTGACCTGGTCAACCCGCGTCAGGCCAGCGACACCGCACTCGGTTTCATGATGGTGCCGGCGGTGCTGGTGCGTCTGTTGCTGCCGATTGCCATGGTGGTCTCGTTCTATCTATTCATGCGCGGCCACAACCAACCGGGTGGCGGTTTTGTTGCCGGGCTGGTGATGTCCGTCGCCTTTATCCTGCAATACATGGTCGCCGGCACGCAGTGGGTCGAGGCGCAAATGAGCCTGCGACCGCTGCGCTGGATGGGCACCGGACTGTTGTTCGCCACGGCTACCGGGCTGGGGGCGATGGTGGTCGGCTATCCGTTCCTGACCACCCACACCTGGCATTTCAACTTGCCGGTGCTCGGCGACATTCATGTCGCCAGCGCGTTGTTCTTCGACATCGGCGTGTACGCCGTGGTGGTCGGTTCGACGCTGCTGATCCTCACTGCCCTCGCCCACCAATCGGTACGGGGTCACAAAACGGCGGCACAACCTAAATCTGCCGCCCTGCCCCGATCCGTTGCCGCCAAAGGAGCCGTCTGATGGAAGAAGTCATCGCAATCGCCATCGGCATTCTGGCCGCGTCCGGCGTCTGGCTGATCCTGCGGCCACGGACATTCCAGGTGGTCATGGGTCTGTGTCTGCTGTCCTACGGCGTCAACCTGTTCATCTTCAGCATGGGCAGCCTGTTTATCGGTAAAGAGCCGATCATCAAGGACGGCGTGCCCCAGGATTTGCTGCATTACACCGACCCGCTGCCACAAGCGCTGGTATTGACCGCCATCGTCATCAGCTTCGCCATGACCGCGCTGTTCCTGGTGGTGCTGCTGGCCTCTCGGGGCCTGACCGGCACCGACCATGTGGATGGCCGGGAGCCTAAAGAATGAATGCGATGACGCACCTGATCGCCGCACCGATTCTGCTGCCGCTGCTGACCGCCGCGATCATGCTGATGCTTGGCGAAAAACATCGCCCGTTGAAAGCCAAGATCAACCTGTTCTCCAGCCTGGTGGGCCTGGGCATTTCCGTGTTGCTGCTGCAATGGACGCAGACCACTGGCGTGCCCGGTTCCATCGGCGTGTACCTGCCGGGTAACTGGCAAGTGCCGTTCGGCCTGGTGCTGGTGGTGGATCGCCTTTCGGCGTTGATGCTGGTGCTGACCGGGATCATCGGCGTCAGCGCCCTGTTGTTCGCCATGGCTCGCTGGGACGGCGCCGGTTCAAGCTTCCACGCGCTGTTCCAGATTCAGATGATGGGCCTGTACGGCGCCTTCCTGACGGCGGACCTGTTCAACTTGTTCGTGTTCTTCGAAGTGCTGCTGGCCGCGTCTTACGGCCTGATGCTGCACGGCTCGGGGCGGGCGCGAGTATCGTCGGGGCTGCATTACATTTCGATCAACCTGCTGGCCTCGTCGCTGTTCCTGATTGGCGCGGCACTGATCTATGGCGTCACCGGCACGCTGAACATGGCCGACCTGGCGATGAAAATCCCGCTCGTGCCTGAGGCTGATCGCGGCCTGCTGCATGCTGGCGCGGCGATTCTGGCGGTGGCGTTCCTGGCGAAGGCCGGGATGTGGCCGCTGAACTTCTGGCTGGTGCCGGCCTACTCCGCCGCCAGCGCCCCAGTGGCGGCGATGTTCGCGATCATGACCAAGGTTGGCGTCTACACCTTACTGCGGCTGTGGACGCTGCTGTTCTCCGGTCAGGCCGGGGCGTCCGCCTACTTTGGCGGCGACTGGCTGATCTATGGCGGCATGGCGACCATCGTCTGCGCCGGCGTGGCAATCCTGGCCGCGCAACGCCTGGAACGCCTGGCCAGCCTGAGCATTCTGGTGTCGGCGGGAATTCTGCTGTCGGCCATCGGTTTCGCCCAGCCGAACCTGATTGGCGCGGCGTTGTTCTATCTGGTCAGCTCGACGTTGGCATTGAGCGCGCTGTTCCTGCTGGCCGAGTTGATCGAGCGCTCCCGTTCGGTGAATGAGATGCCGCTGTACGACGACGGCGACTTGTTGCCACGGCCGATGGAATCCCTGCAACCGCCCAAAGGCATCAACCTCGACGACGAACAAAAAGCCGTGGTCGGCCAGGTGATCCCCTGGACCATGGCGTTCCTCGGTCTGAGTTTCATTGCCTGCTCGCTGCTGATCATCGGCATGCCGCCACTTTCCGGGTTCATCGGCAAACTCGGCCTGCTCAGCGCCCTGCTCAACCCGTTGGGCCTGGGCCATAGCGGTGACGTGCCGGTATCCAACGCGGCGTGGGGCTTGCTGGCATTGCTGGTCCTGTCCGGGCTGGCTTCGCTGATTGCCTTCTCGCGCCTGGGCATCCAGCGGTTCTGGACGCCTGAAGAGCGGCCATCGCCACTGCTGCGACGCTTTGAATGCTTGCCGATCATCGCGTTGCTGGGACTGAGCATTGCGCTGACCTTCAAGGCCGAACCGCTGTTGCGCTATACCCAGGCTGCGGCGGATGCCTTGAACAACCCGCAGCAATACGTGATGGCGGTGCTCGGTACCCGCGCGGTTCCGAGCCCCGAAGCCAAGACCGCGATGGCAGAGGTGCAACCATGAAGCGCCTGTTTCCTGCACCGTGGTTGTCCCTGGCGCTGTGGCTGTTGTGGCTGCTGCTGAACCTGTCGTTGAGCCCCGGCAATCTGCTGCTGGGTGCGATGCTCGGATTCTGCGCGCCGTTGATGATGCGCAAATTGCGACCGTTGCCCATCCGTATTCGGCGACCCGATGTGATTGTGCGGCTGTTTTTCCTCGTGGGGCGCGACGTGGTGACGTCCAACCTCGCCGTGGCCTGGGGCGTGCTCAACGCCGGCCGGCGTCCACCGCGCTCGGTGTTTATCAAAGTGCCGCTGGACTTGCACGACGCCAACGGCCTCGCGGCGCTGTCGATGATCTGCACCGTGGTGCCCGGCACAGTCTGGTCGGAACTGTCGCTGGACCGCAGCATTCTGTTGTTGCACGTGTTCGACCTGGATGACGAAGCGTCGTTTATCGAGCACTTCAAGACCACCTACGAGCGGCCCTTGATGGAGATCTTCGAATGAGCGCCCTGCTGTCGAACGCGATCCTGCTGAGCCTGTTCATCTTTTCCCTGGCGATGATCCTGACGCTGATCCGCCTGTTCAAAGGCCCCTCGGCCCAGGACCGGGTGCTGGCGCTGGACTACCTGTACATCATCGCCATGCTGATGATGCTGACCCTGGGTATTCGTTATGCCAGTGACACCTACTTTGAGGCGGCGCTGCTGATCGCCTTGTTCGGCTTCGTCGGCTCGTTTGCCCTGGCCAAATTCCTGCTGCGTGGCGAGGTGATCGAATGAATGGCGAATTGTCGTTGTGGGTCGAGATCCCGGTGGCGATCCTGCTGGTGCTCAGCAGTCTGTTTGCGTTGATTGGCGCGGCCGGGTTGTTGCGGATGAAGGATTACTTCCAGCGCATGCACCCTCCCGCGCTGGCGTCGACCTTGGGCGCATGGTGTGTGGCGTTGGCGTCGATCATTTACTTTTCAGCACTCAAGTCCGCGCCGATATTGCACGCGTGGCTGATTCCGATTCTGTTGGCAATCACGGTGCCGGTGACCACGTTGTTGCTGGCGCGCGCGGCGTTGTTCCGCAAGCGCATGGCCGGGGATGATGTGCCGGCAGAGGTGAGTAGTCGGCACACAGAGAGTCAGGGTTAGGTTCTGAGGTTTGTAGTGTTTGGGCGGGCCTCTTCGCGGGCAAGCCTCGCTCCTACGGGTTTGGGTTGTTCACCAATGTGTGATTCAACGCGAACCTTGTAGGAGCGAGGCTTGCCCGCGAAGCTTTTCAAATCCAGGCAACCGCCAACAACCCGGCCCCCAACACCACGCACAACGGCGAATAAGCCCAGGTGTCGAGCCGGGCGAATTTCGAATCCTTGACCTGCTTGAAGAACCCCACCAGGTTCGAATCCCCGATCGCCCGGGCGAACATCAGCATCGCAATGGCGCTGATCACCCATTGCAGTGACCAATGCTGCACCGTCGGCAAGTACAGGCCGACCCGCAAGCACACCAGCATCGCGATCAGCAGCAACCCCACCGCGACCAGCAACGTGGCAAACCCCGAAGGCTTGAACGCTGGCCTTGATTCTCCGCCGCCCTCCCCGGGCACTCGCGGCACCGCCGCCTCGCTTCCCAACTTGCCACCTGCCGCCCAATACACATGAATCAGGCTGATCAACAGGAAGATTGCAGCAATCCATTGCGCGACCATTAGGCTCATATTCAGACTTCCAGCGTGAAATGTCGCAGCAGGATGAACTTCATCGAGCATTTTTGTAAGGGTAAATGTCATCGGCGGTGGTAAAGTGCTGCCCCATGAAATTTGCCCGAACTGATCGCATATTGATGGCCTGGATGCTTTATTGCTGCGTCCTGTTCAACGTGTTCGCCTGCAGTATCGGTCATGGGCAAATGGTCGGAATGCAGCTCAACGGCCTCGGCGGCCAGTTCTGTGCCGTGGACCCGACGACCCAGGCACCCGTCGCTTCAAACACCTCCGAAGAAAAGCTGCCGACGCTGTCCAAGGCGTTTGGTTGCCCGCTGTGCTCCACCGGCGGCATGGGCCCGGCGTTCAATTCCAGTCTGACCCTGGCGATCCTTCCGCAACAACACAGCCCACCGCTGGCTGTCGTTGCCGACATTGACCTCCCCGCCCGCTACACCTGGCCGTCAGCCAACCCTCGCGCCCCGCCGTTCGCCTGAACAACTTCGCCTTTCTGATCAGCTCACTTCGCTAACGCGTGGCGTTTGCCTGTGCGCTGTTTCCTAGCCAAGTATTCAGGATTCATCGATGAAACATCTTCCTCTTCTGGCCAGCCTGTTCGGCTGCCTGTCCGTTAACACCTGGGCGCAATCCACTGTCGATCTGGCGCCGATCACCATTGATGGCGAGGACGGTACCGAACCGGGCCTGAGCCTTGATCAATCCAGCGGCATGGCCTCGCGCCTGGGCCTGAGCGTGCGGGACACACCGGCCTCAGTGGCCATTGCCAACCGCAATGACATCGAGCGCCACGGTGCGCAGAACTTCCAGGACGCAGCCAACACCTTGCCCGGCGTGAACGCCAGCGCGCCGCCGGGTTTCGGCGGTTTCGTGTCCTATCGCGGTTTCACCAGCAGCCAGATCACCCAGATGTTCAACGGCATCAATGTCTCCGGCGGCCTCGCCCGCCCAGTGGATGCGTGGATTTATGATCGGGTCGAACTGGTGGGCGGCCCGTCGTCGCTGATCAATGGCGCCGGCTCCGTGGGCGGTTCGCTGAACTACGTGACCAAACTGGCGACCCGTGAAGAGCAAGCCGCCGAAGGCCGGGTCAGCTACGGCAGCTACGACACCACCGAAACCGCATTCGGCCTCAACCACGCCCTCAGCGAAGCCGGGGCGGACGTTCAGCACTACGCGCGACTCGACGTCAGCCACAACACCAGCAACGGCTACATCGACCGTCAGGAGCGCGACGCCTGGAGCGTGGCGTTCTCGCTGCTCAGCGACCTGACGCCGAACCTGTCCCACACCCTGGCCCTGGAATATCAGGACGAACACGAGGACAGCCCCTACTGGGGCACGCCGGTGCTCAATCCCAAGGCCGGCGAATTGAAGATCGACAAACACAACCGTTTCAATAACTACAACGTCGAGGATGGCCGCTACGAGCAACGCACGATCTGGGTGCGCTCGATCATCGACTACCGCATCAACGACAACACCACCTTGCGCAACACCCTGTACCACCTCGACAGTCAGCGCGACTATCGCAACCTGGAAACCTACCAATACAACGCCGACAACAGCGCGGTGAACCGCTCGACGGCGTATCAGGTGCGGCATCAGGGTGAGCAGAATGGCAACCAGTTCGAGCTGCGCCACGACAACACCTTGTTCGGTCTGGACACCACCTGGTCCGGCGGTTTCGAGTACAAGGTCAACCAGACCACCAACTCGCCGCTGAACGTCAAAGGCGCCAGCACCGTTGACCCGAATAATTTCCAGCCGGGCCACTTCTACGACATTCCGGGCACCAATCCGAAGCTGATCAGCGACAAGACCAACGAAGTCACCACCAAGGCGTTGTTCGCCGAGAATCGCCTGGCGCTGACCGACAAACTGGCGCTGCTCACCGGCCTGCGCTACGACGACATTGACCTGGACGTAACCAATCACCGCGCAGTGACCGCCAGCAATCCCCGACACCTCAAGCGCAGTTGGGAACCGGTCACCGGTCGCGTCGGCCTGACCTACCAGTTCATCCCCTCGGCCAACGTCTACGTGCAATACAGCACCGCCGCCGAACAGCCCAATGGCACGCAGGATTTCGACGTGTCCACCGGCAAGCAATGGGAAGTCGGCAGCAAGTTTGATTACCTGGACGGTCGAGGCTCGGCGACGGTGGCGGCGTATACGATCGAGCGCAAGGATTTCGCGGTGACGGATCCGCTGGACCCGACGCAAAGTATTCCGGTGGGTCAGCAAACCTCGAAAGGCATCGAGCTGGCCACGTCTTTCAGGATCACCGACAAACTGTTGGCCGAAGGCAACTTCGCCTGGGTCGATGCGCAGTACGACGAGTTCACCGAGAAGAACGCGGCGGGCGTGGTGGTTTCACGTAAAGGCAACACACCGACCAACGTGCCGGATCGGGTCGGCAACCTGTGGCTGACCTACGACTTCGCGCCGCAATGGCAGGGAGGCGTCGATGCGCGGTACGTGGCTTCAGTGTTTGCCGACAGCGCCAACACGATGACCGTGCCGTCCTACACGCTGTTCGGAAGTTTCCTGAGCTACAAAGTCGACCAGCACACCACCGTCACCGGCCGGGTGCGTAACCTGACCAACGAGGTGTATGCCGAGTTTGCGCATGTGTCGCCGGCGTATTATCTGGGGACGCCGCGGACCTTTGAGTTGGCGGTGCAGACGCGGTTCTAAGAGCAAAAGCTTCGCGAGCAAGCCCGCTCCCACATTGGCTTTGGATGTACACAAATTTTGTGTCCACCTTCAACCCCTGTGGGAGCGGGCTTGCTCGCGAAGGCGCCATCCGCATCACCTCATCACTGAAGACTGGCACTCACCTTATCCGCCACATCCTTCGGCACCCAGGCCTTCCAAACGTCCGGATGCGCCTTCATGAACGCCTCGGCCGCCTGACGCGGGGCGGTGTGTTTCTCGCTCATCTGCGCCAGAGCCTTGTTCAACGGCTCGATCGGCAAATCAACTTTGCTAAAGAACTCGGCAATTTCCGGATGCTGCTTCTGGAACGGTGTGGACACCCCGATCGACAGTTTCGAGGCCAGCGAACGGGTCGGCTTCGGATTCGGGTTGTCGGCGTCGGTCAGGGTTTTCCAGGCTTCGGCGTCAAACGGCGGTTCTTCCAGTTGGATCAACTTGAAGCGCCCGAGTAACGGCGTCGGTGACCAGTAATAGAACAACACCGGTTTGCCACGGCGAATCGACGACGCGATCTCCGCGTCCAGCGCTGCGCCGGAACCGCTGCGGAAATTTACATAGCTGTCGTTCAACCCATACGCCGTGAGCTTTTGTTTGTTGACCACTTCCGAGGTCCAACCGATCGGGCTGTTGAGGAAGCGTCCCTTGCCCGGGCTTTCCGGGTCGCTGAACACGTCCTTGTAGCGTGGCAAGTCGCTGACACTGCGCAGGTCCGGCGCCAGCGGCTTGATGCCTTTGGCTGGATCGCCCTTGATCACGTATTCCGGCACCCACCAGCCTTCGGTGGCGCCCTTGACCGTATCGCCCAGGCTAACGACCTTGCCTTCGGCCTCGGCCTTGACCCACACCGGACTGCGCCCCGCCCACTCTTCGCCAATGACCTGAATGTCATTGTTGGCCAGGGCGGTCTCAAGCGTGATGGTGGTTCCCGGCAATGTATCGGTCGGCAGGCCGTAGCCCTTTTCGACGATGATCCGCAGGATATCGGTGATCAGGCTGCCGCTTTCCCAGTTCAGGTCGGCGAAGTGGATCGGCGCCTGGGCCGCGAATACCGGTACCGGTGAAGCCAGTAAACCAAAGGTGGCCAGGGTAGCGGCCAGCAACCGTCGAAGTCCTTTCATGCTTTTGCACCTCGTGCTGTTCACAGCAATAGCAGGATGGCCTGACAGACAAGACCGCAAGCCTCTGAATACTCAGTCCATTGACTGTAGTAGAGGTTCCCGCTTTTTAGGGATCACGAGGTACGAGGATTACTTTTCAGAAGGTTGCTGCAACCGCACCAGTTCCCTTCGCACCATGCTGGCGTATTCCGCCGGACGCAGGGAATAGATCTGTGACGCCACCCAAGTCAGCCAACCGCCTTGCAGAATGGCCTTCTGGTCGAACAGGCGCTGGGCCTCGGCCTGTGCACTGGCAAGGTTCTGCAGGTGGAAATCGGCGCGGGCCAAGGGCATTACTCGCTGGCCTTGAAGGTCACCAGTTCACCCTTGCGCCACTTGGCGGCCTTGGCCGTCACGGCTTTCAAGGTTTTGGTCAGGCCTTCCTGCAACTGTTGGTGAGCGGCGAACACCATCACCACGCTATGGCCTTCCTTGAACACAATCGCGTGACCGTCAGCGGTGGTGACAAATGCGTAATCGCCCAGGCCATACACCGTCAGTTTGATTTCACGGAACTTGATGTCCAGTTTGCCGCCTTCGCGACTGGGCAACACCGAGGCGCTGAAATGATCGCCGACCTTGAGTTTCAGGCCAGGCTTGTCGTCCACCACCAGCGCTTCTTCGGTATCGATTTCGGCAATGTAGATGCCTTCGGCGTTCTGTTCGGTGACGTAGACAAAACGGGACTGGAACTGTTTAACCAACTTTGCACGCAAATCGCCCAGGACGAACAACGCGTGCATATCAAGATTACTTACTGCCAAGGAAACATCCCCACATCTGAAAATGATGCTGCACGCAGGAAAAACGCACAGCAGAAAAAGCGGCCATGGCGAATGTGTTGCCGAATGAGCCGGGTCAAAATCCTGAACTGAGCAGAGCGCTCATCTATCGCGAGGTCAGTGAGATTACTGGATTGTCACCTGCGCCGTCCTCCCTGACGTTCGCCAAACCTTGAAGGAAAACGCCCTTCTGGCGGCCAGAAAAAGCGGACTACTAACTTTAGGGAAAAAACCCTTCAAGAAAAGCACTTTTCCGACATATCGCCCGTAAAAAATTGCTTTAGATGGACGCCAATCGCCAACAGTGATGGCGATTCTAGAGCAGCGACGCTCATCGAGACTACTCAAAACGACGAACACACGTCGGTAAAAACATGAAAAGGACTTCTTATGTGCACCATGACTCACTTTGCGAAACACTCGACCGCCTCGACAAACCTCCCTGCGAACCTGCATCCCGTGGTGTTGCAAGCCTATGTCCTGGCCTCGCAAACGCTTGTCATGCCGCGCTTTCAGGTGATACCGGCCGGCAAGTCGTTCTTCCACATCAAGGAAACTGCCACCGGACATGTAAGAGGTTTCCGCACTAATCATAACGACGCCTGCACTCTCGCCCGCTCATTGGCGACACGCAACTGACGCCCCACCCTTGTCTTTATCCCGAATGACGTTTCGTCACACCGACGACTTAACTCAGCCGTCGGCCGGCAACTACTGCCATACTGCACAACCCATGAATTCCGGCCCCTCGGCGGACGGCTTTCAATACAACATAATATTTCCAAGGGAAGGCTGCTACGTGACGGAATTTGATATCGGTGAATTTTTTATCCGGGGCGAAGCCAGAGAAGTCGAAGGCGAATTCCAGGCAGTCATTGTGATGCGTGCCAAACCACCCTTGACCACCGTGACCTATCACCAGGTCGAGAAAGATCGCTGGTTCAAGACCTCGGACGTTGCGTTGATCGCCGCCCTGGAAGCCGCCAAGGCCCTGAAGCTGGCGGTCGATGAAGGTGCATTGAAAGCCTGATCCTGCTTTGCCGTCTATGCTCTCTCCTGCTTTCGACCATCGCAATCGAACTCCTGACGCGCGGCTCCCTCAGATGCAGTGAAGCCGCCCCTCAGATCTCGCACTCGACGCGACCCGCAAGGAGATGAACATGGATTCACCGACACACGACTTGAAAGGTTTGTTCGACCAGCTCGGCCTGGACTCCAGCGAGAAGGCCATCGACGATTTCATCGCCAGCCACTCACCGCTTCCCGACGACAAAAAACTGATCGACGCCGAATTCTGGACCCCGCAACAAGCCGGGTTCCTGAAAGAACAACTGCGTGAAGACGCAGACTGGGCGCGAGTGGTAGATGATTTGAACCTGCGGATGCATCAGGTTCACTAGGCAAAACCCCCACCCTTAGTAGCAGGCATTCGCTCGTAGCAACTGCCAAAGTACAAGCCTGCGTTCGCTCGTAGCAGCTGTCGAGGTACGAGGCTGCGTTCGCCCGTAGCAGCTGTCGAGGTACGAGGCTGCGTTCGGCTGCGAAGCAGTCGTGGAATCAGGCTACGCGGTGTTTCAGGAAGACCGCATGCTCAGGTTTTACGACTGCTGCGCAGCCGAACGCAGCCTCGTACCTCGGCAGCTGCTACAAGCTGGCGGCGATACAGGACCACGCACCTAGCGTGGTTTCTCTGGTTTATACCCCAACCGCAACCCACCCCAATGCCTTCCCTTTAGCATGATCGGCACCGACAAATCGTGCATCAACTCACCAGTATCGCGGGTGTAGGTCTGCAACAGCACCGGTTGCTGATGACTGCCACAGCGAATCCCGGTGCGGTCGGCGAACTTGCGTTTGGTGCGGTTCTGCAGAGTGTCGACCTGCACATCACCGGTCAGCGGCTGGCTGAACACCGTGTTATGGGTCGGCACATAGCCCTGCTGCGTGCAGGCGATGGCAAAGACCAAACCTTCATGACGCGGTAGCAACGGTTCCTGGATCGCTGGCAGCACCTGATCGGTGTAACGGTCGAAGCGCGTCTGGAACTTGGCCGGGCTGGTGTTGGGAATCGCCTGGTAATTGCGATCGAACAGGTCATCGAGACTGACCCGGCCCTGATCGATATCCTCCTCAAACCGCGCGGCAATCTGGCTCGCACCTTCCCGAGCCAAGTCATAAATCCGTTGGTGATAGTCGTCCAGCCCGACCTCCGCCAAACGCTCGCTGATGGTTTCGGCCTGCCCTTCCATCTGCACCGCTGCCTTGGCCAAGTGCTGAGTTTGCTGATCGCTGATCGCCAAATCGCTGCGCATCTGTTCGATGGCATGAAACAGACTGTCGAGTTGTTCGCGATTGGTGTCGGCGCCCCGGGCGATTTCCCCGACCTGATGTTCGACACCGGCGGCGAGGCGCGCGATGTTTTCCAGATGCTGGCCGGTGTGCTCCACCTGTTTGACCCCGACGTCGAGGTCGCTGGAGAGCTGGCGGATCTGCTCCACCACTTGCGCGGTGCGTTGCTGGATGTCGGCGACCATCTCTCCTACTTCGCCGGTGGCTGTCGCGGTGCGTGCGGCCAGACCGCGAACCTCGTCCGCCACCACGGCAAACCCGCGACCGTGCTCCCCGGCGCGTGCCGCTTCGATGGCAGCATTCAGTGCCAGCAAATTGGTCTGGCTGGCGATGGACTGGATCACCAGGGTAACCCGCTGAATGTCATCGCTGCGCAGGCTCAGGGCTTCGATCAGTTCACGACTGGCACTGGCGCGCTGGCTGAGCTGATGCATGCGCGAGATCGATTCGATCAGTTCGGTGCGCCCGGCGGCACTGCTCTCGTGGGCCTCACTGGCAGCGGTCAAGGCTTCTCGGCTGAGCGTCGATGTGGCTTGTTCGGTGGAAATCATCACTTCAGCGTTGCTGACGATCCGCTTGGCCGCATCGAGTTGCGATTGCACCTTCTCGGCCAGTTGCTTGACCGAAAATGCCACGCCCGCAGCGGACAACGCGTTGTGACTGGTGGTGTAGGAAAGGTCGCGGGTCAGCTCGGCGATCGCGCTTGAGCTGTCGACGGGGATTAAATCGGGGATCGCGCGCGAACGCAGGCGCGGCAGCCAGATGATCAGCACGGCCACGGGCAGGCCGATATAAAGCGAAGCGCCACCCAAGGTCATGCCACAGAGCAACAGCACCAGGGCGATGCTTTGCAAGGTCGGCGTCAGCCACAGGTTTTTCGGCGCAAGCACTGGTGCAGGCACATGCCCAACCAGAGATCCGTCTCTCGTCATCTTCGTCACCCCATGCGTTTTCTATTTGTTGTGACTGCATTAAACGCCACTAATGGGCCATTATCTATGGTCCGTTCGTAGTGGATGCTGCAGCAGGTCAATAGAAGTGCGGGGGATTTTCAGACGGCAAAAAGCTTCGCGGGCAAGCCTTGCTCCTACAGGATGTGTGCAGGAGCGAGGCTTGCCCGCGAAGTGGGCGTTACCGAATCAAGCCTGACGCTGGTGCTTGTCGATTTGCTCGTGGCGCTCTTGAGCTTCGATGCAGTACTTGGTGGTCGGGCTGATCAGCAGGCGTTTCAGGCCAATGGCCTCGCCGCTGTCGTCGCACCAGCCGAAGCTGTCTTCTTTGATGCGTTCCAGAGCCTGTTCCAACTGAGGCAGCATGCGTTGGTCGCGATCGATCGCGTTGACCAGCCAGGTGCGCTCTTCTTCAACGGAAGCAGCGTCGGCCGGGTCAGCCGGGGTGTCCAGGCTTTCGATGGCGATGCGGTTCTGTTCGATGCGCTCGTGGGTTTCGACTTTCATGTTCTGCAACAGCTCGTAGAAAAAAGCATGTTGCTCGGCATTCATGTAGTCATCCGCCGGCATGGCCAGCAACTTGTCCTTTGTCATTGATATCTCTATAAAAAAACGTGCATTAAGGCGAATTAGGGAGCGTTCCGTCGGACCTCGTCGGCCGTCGGAAAGGCGCCATGTATTCCAAGCGCCACCCGGCACTCAATTTACGAGGGGCGGCAGTCTAAGGCCGACTTGAGGCCTCAGCAACTGAAAAGACAGCGAATTTGTCCGACAACACCCGGAAAGTGCTCTATGGCAGCCGTTGTGGTGGTTATCGGAGTGCGTTTATAGCAAGAAATTCAGTCCAGCGGCTGTATATAGAAGACAAACGGCTGCGCCACGCGGGTCAGGCGTGGCGCATTTTGCTGTTTATTGCAGTTTCAGCGTTTGAGTTTGCGCTTGTTGCGGTACTGGTCGATGACCACCGCCACCACAATGATCAGCCCCTTGATGATGTCCTGAATATACGCATCGACCCCGACAAAGGTAAAGCCGCTGGCCATCACCCCGAGAATCAACGCGCCGATCACCGTGCCAGTGATGCGCCCTACCCCGCCCGCCAGGCTGGTGCCGCCGATCACTGCCGCGGCAATCGCATCCAGCTCATAGGACATGCCCATCCCGGCTTGCCCGGTCGCTGCTCGGGCCGAGGCCACCACGCCAGCCAGACCGGCAAGCAACCCGGCGATGCTGTAGACGATCACCAGATGCCGTTTGACGTTGATCCCGGAGGTCCGCGCCGCCTGCATGTTGCCGCCGATGGCGTAGGTGTATTTGCCGTACTTGGTGTAGCGCAGGGCGATGTGGAAGATTACCGCCACCACCAGGAAGATGATCACCGGCATGGCGCCGTGGCCGATGGCGGTGTAGGAATCGGACAACATGCTCACCGGTTGGCCTTCGGTGTAATACCGCGCCAAACCACGGGCCGACACCATCATGCCAAGGGTGGCGATGAACGGCGGGATCCCGGTCACAGCAATGATGCTGCCGTTGATCGCCCCCGCCAGCAGTCCGACCCCGAGCCCGGCAATCACCGGTATCCACACCGGCAAGTCAGTCAACGACGGAAACACCGCCCGGGCAAAGTCCGAGGTCTGGGCCAGGCTGGCGGCAATCATTGCCGACAGCGCCAGCACCGAACCGGAGGACAAATCGATACCGGTGGTGATGATCACCTGGGTCACGCCGATCGCCAGCAAACCGATGATCGACACTTGCAGGATCATCAGCACCAGGCGCTGGGAGTTCATCAGGAAACTCTGGTCGCGCACGATCCAACCGAACACCTCAAAGACCAGGCCAATGCCAATCAGCACCAGGAAGATGCTCAACTCGGTCGGAAAGCGCCGACGACTCTTGGTCGGTGCCGTTGCTGGCTTGTTTTCCAGTATCGCGTTCATAACCACTCACCCTTTTATCGCGTCGCCAGCGCTGGCCGCAGCCAACGCCAACATCAATTAGTGAACCGCGGACATGCCCGAGGCCAGTTGCATCACCCGTTCCTGGGTCGCTTCGCTGCGGTCGAGGGTGCCCATCAGGTCGCCCTCGTGCATGACCATCACCCGGTCGCTCATGCCGAGCACTTCCGGCAGTTCCGAGGAAATCATGATCACCGCCATGCCTTCGCTGGCGAGGTAGGAGATCAGCCGATAGATCTCGGCCTTGGCGCCGACATCGATGCCACGGGTCGGCTCGTCGAGGATCAGGATTCGTGGATTGGTCATCAGCCAACGCGCCAGCAAGGCTTTCTGCTGATTACCGCCGGACAGTGTGTCGATGCACTGCTCCAGCGACGGGGTCTTGACCCGCAGCTTCTTGCACATGTCTTCGCACAACACCCGCAAGGCTTTCTGCTGGATAAAACCGTGACCGGCGTAATGCGGCAGCACAGCCATTTCCATGTTTTCCAGCACCGACAGGCACGGGAACAGGCCACTGAGCTTGCGATCCTCAGTCAGCAGCGCGAAGCCCTTCTCGATCGCCATGTGCGGATCGCTGATGCGCACCACCTCGCCGTCGAGGCGAA
Organism: Pseudomonas sp. NPDC087342; assembly: GCF_044744265.1. Classification (NCBI taxonomy): domain Bacteria; kingdom Pseudomonadati; phylum Pseudomonadota; class Gammaproteobacteria; order Pseudomonadales; family Pseudomonadaceae; genus Pseudomonas; species Pseudomonas sp. NPDC087342. The sequence continues at coordinate 446,765 of NZ_JBIUXZ010000001.1, read as the reverse complement.
TCTCGCCGCCGTCGCTGGGGGTGATGCCGAAAATCGCTTCGGCGACGTTGGTCCGCCCAGAGCCCATCAAGCCAGCAAGCCCGAGAATCTCCCCGGCATGCAGGTCAAAGGACACGCCTTTGAAAATCCCGTCGAGCTTGAGGTCGCGCACCGACAGCAGCAGATCGCCAATCGGCTTCTCGCGCACCGGGAACAACTGGCTCAGCTCGCGGCCGACCATCATCGAAATCAGGCTGTCGCCGTCCATGCTGTCGGCCCGTTGCAGGCCGATGTAGGCGCCGTCGCGGAACACTGCTACTTCATCGGCGATGGCGAACACTTCGTTCATTTTATGGGTGATGTAGATGATGCCTTTGCCCTGACTCTTGAGGTCGGCAATGATCGAGAACAGATGGGCCACTTCCTTGTCGGTGATGGCCGAAGTCGGTTCGTCCATGATCAGCACGTCGGAGTCGTAGGACACGGCTTTGGCGATCTCGACCATCTGCCGTTCGGCGATGCTCAGGTTGCCGACCTGCTCTTCCGGGTCGAGGTTGATGCGCAGGCGTTCCAGCAGTTTCGCGGTGCAGCGATGCATTTCGCGGTGATCGATCATGTGCAGGCCATTGAGCTGCTCACGACCGATCCAGATGTTTTCGGCGATGCTCATGTGCGGCATCAGGTTGAGTTCCTGGTGGATCATCGCGATCCCGGATTGCAGGGCCGACAGCGGCGTGTCGAACACCACCGGTTTGCCCCGCAGGCGAATCTCGCCGGCGTCCGGTTGGTAGATGCCGGCGATGATTTTCATCAGGGTCGATTTGCCCGCGCCGTTCTCGCCCATCAGGGCCAGCACCGAACCGGGGCGCACCCGCAGTTGCACATCGGACAAGGCCACCACACCGGGAAAACCCTTGCTGACGTTGATGATCTCCAGCAGGTACGGCTCATCGACAGGTGTTGCGGTTGGCTGGATACCCACCAACGGGGTGCTCGAAGCAGTCGCTGAAGCGAACATGATCAGGTACTCCATCAGCAAGGTCGCGGTGGCAACCTTGCGTGCTTATTGTTGTTATTGAACGGACAGGCTATTTGAACGTGTCGACGTTTTGCGGGGTGATCAAGCGGTATGGCACCCAGACGTTCTGTTCAACCGGCTCGTTCTTGGCCATTTTCACCGCCGTGTCGATGGAGCCGTCCGCCTGGCCTTTCGCGTCCTGGAACACCGAGACCGCCATGTTGCCTTTCTTGATCGCGTTCAAGCCATCTGGCGTGCCGTCGACCCCGGCAATCAGCACCGTGCCCTTGTCGACGCCGGCCTGACTCAGGGCCATCGCGGCGCCAATCGCCATTTCGTCGTTGTTGGCCACCACCGCGTCAAACTTGCGGCCCTGAGTCAGCCAGTCGTTGACCAGGGTCATGCCTTTATCGCGCAGCCAAGTGCCGGTCTGCTCTTGCTCGATCTTGATGTTTGGGTATTTGGCCAGCACCTCTTTCACGCCTTTGGTGCGGTTGGTCGTGGAGTTGTTGGCCAGGTCGCCCAGCAGAATCACGATGTCACCCTTGCCGCCCATCTTGTCCGCCAGGTATTGCATCTGCATTTCACCGGCCTCCAGGTCGTTGGAAGCGACGGTGACCACGCCTTTGGGCAGTTTCAGGTCATCCGGACGGCGGTTGACGTAGACCAGCGGAATGCCGGCCTTGACCGCGGCGTCCGTGATTTTACGGGTGGCTGCGGTGTCCACCGGGTTGACCACGATGGCATCGACCTTCTGGCTGATGAAGTTTTCCACCTGGCTCAACTGCTTGACCACATCGCTGCGGGCATCTTCGAATTGCAGCTGCACGCCATCGGGGTAGGTCTTGGCTTTCTTGTCCATGGATTCGCGCAGGTAAGTCAGCCAGGTGTCATCGAACTGGGACATGCTCACGCCGATCTTCATATCAGCCAGAGCAGCGCCGCTGGCGAACATCAAGGACAAGGCAAGTGCGGTGAAACGGATCGGGGTCTTCATGAAAAGTCTTTCTCCACATTCTTGTTGGTTTTATGGATAAGGCGTGACGATTTCAGTGACGGGGCAAGCGGACAATCGGTGCGCCTGGAATGCAGCAGACCAGGGCGCCGTTGCGTTCAACGCACAGCAAACGGGAAAAGGAATGGAACGAGGCGCGAGGCAGGTCGCGAAAGAGGTGTGAGGCGGAACGTAAAACATGCAAAGCAGCGTTAAAGGTTTTCATCGACGGTACCTGGCTTTTGTTTCTTGTTTTTGGTTCGTTCTGCACCCGTTCAGGCTTGGCCTGAGCGAGATTGAACGTTGATAGTCGGCAACCTGGAAATGACTTTATTGGAAAATAATTTCTATATCAACTCATTTTAGAATTTAATTCTGATTTTATTCCACGGGCATCGAACTGGCCCAATTCCACCACTTGATGGCGCTCGGCACTCAGTCGCGCAGCGTCCAGAACACGGGTGGTCGCCAGTGCATCACGCGCCTCGACCGGCAGTGGGCCACCGCTCTGCAACGCGGTTTGTAGCTGTAAATAGAACTGATTCCAGCAGCCGCGTTCGGAGGGAACGCGCTCACGCACCTCGCCTTGTTCGAACCAGCCCCAGTTGCGGTGTTCCTCGACGCCCCAGCGTTCGCCCTCGGATTTTGGCGAGAGCCCGGCCAGCGCCGAGGCTTCCTGCCCGTCCAGCCCATCGACGCTGTAGCAGCCCTGAGTACCGGTGACCCGAAAGCGCGGCCCGGGGGTGTTTTGCAGGCAACTGCCGCCCAGGTGCGAAGTGACGCCGCTGGCGTGTGTCAGGGACATAAAGAAGCCGTTGTCGTAGGCCTGGCCCTTTTCGAGGTATTCCAGTTCGGCGTACACCTGCGTGACCGGACCGAACAGCAGCAGCGCCTGATCCACCAGATGGCTGCCCAAATCCCGCAGGAATCCGCCACCGCTGGGGTTGTTCACTGCTTGCGGCGAGTAGCGTTCGATCCGCGATTCGAAACGCGTGATCTGGCCCAGCGCGCCGGATTCGATGAGTTTGCGCACCGTGAGGAAGTCCGAATCCCAGCGCCGGTTCTGATAGATGCTGAGCCGCACGCCCTGACGCTCGGCCATGGTGATCAGGGTTTGCGCCTGTTGCGCATCGGCGGCGAACGGTTTGTCGCTGACCACCGCCACCCCGTGTTCGATGCCATCGAGCACCAGCGCCGGACGGCCCTTGAGCGGCGTCGACACCACCAGCACATCGATCCCGGCTTCCACCAGTTGGCCGATGCTGTCGAAGGCCGGCACGTTGGGGTGCTCGGCGGCGAGCAACTGTCGGCGCTCCGGGGAACGGGTGACCACACCGACAAACGTGGCGCCCGGCAGGCTGCTGAGCAGCGGAGCATGGAAAAACCGGCCGCCATGGCCGTAACCGACAAGTCCGATACGCATGTGTGCATTCCTTCTTATTGTTAGATAGCCGCTGGCTGGGTTGGCACTCCCCCTGTAGGAGCGAGGCTTGCCCGCGAAGGCGGTGGCATATTCAACATTGACGTCGCCTGACACTCCGCCTTCGCGGGCAAGCCTCGCTCCTACAAAGGTGTTGTGGTGGCCGTTAGCGGCAGAGTTCGCTTTTGACCCGTTCCAGCATCATCCGGTTGGACTCATCCGGCCGGTCTTCCCAGGCAAACACCGACACCGTGGCGATGCCGTCGAACTTAATCTCGCGCAACGTGCTGAAAAACGCCTCCCAATTGACCTCGCCCTGGCCGATGTCCAGATGCTGGTGCACGGTGGCCACCACGCCCGGCGGGTTGACGATATAGCGCAAGCCCGAAGAAGCCTTGTGGTTGTAGGTGTCGGCGATGATCAAGTGGCTCAGCTTGGCGCCGGCGTACTTGAGCATCGAGGCGATATCCCCGACGCCGTCGTCATAGAAAAACGTGTGCGGCGCGGCGTAGAGGTAGTTGATCCAGTCGCGATCGAGGCCGCGAATGATGTCCACCGACTCGTTGTTGCGCTCGCAGAAGTCATATGGATGCGCCTGGATATCGAGCTTGATGCCTTCGCGTTCGAACTCGGGGATCAACTCGTCCATGGAGCGCATGAACTGGTTCTCGCACACCAGCGGGTTGTCCGACTGGCCGGTGAATTCGGTGTTGACCAGTTCGCAGTCCATTTCCACGGCGATCTGAATCGCGCGTTTCCAGTTGCGTACGGCGGCGACCCGCAGGCCTTCGTCGGCAGCGGCCCAGTGGTACATCGGTAATAAAGAAGAGAGTTTGACCCCGGTGTCGCTCAGGGCTTTGCGAAATTCCTTGATCCGCGCCTTGTCCACGCGGGGAGCTTTGTAGAACGGCAAGAAGTCTTCGCGGGGCGAAAGTTCGATGTGTTCATAGCCGAGCTCGGCGACTTTATCGACCATCTTGCCCAGGGACAGGGTGCGGTACATGTAGGGGTCTAGTGCGATGCGCATTTTATTGTTCTCCTTCACCCGAAATCGACACCTCCCCCTGTAGGAGCGAGGCTTGCCCGCGAAGACGGCGGCACAGTCAACATTGATGTCGCCTGACACACCGCTTTCGCGGGCAAGCCTCGCTCCTACAGGAGATCATCGTTAGCCGTAAAAGTGTGGGCGCTCTGGCAGGCCGACTTTGACGATCTGACCGCTGTTTTGCGCTTCGATGCACTTGTCTGCGGCCACTGCCGCCGCGAAGCCATCCCACGCCGATGGGCCGCCAACCTGGCCCGCACGCACACCATCAATAAACGCCTGCAACTCCACGTCATACGCCGCGATAAACCGATCCTTCCAGTCCATCAGAATCGCGTTCGACAGCTTCGCGCCACTGCGCAGTTGCACCTGTTGCGGTTCCGGCAACTTGGCGATGCCGGTCTCCCCCACCACTTCGCACTGGATGTCGTAGCCGTACTGGCAATTGACGAACACCTCCACGTCGATACGCGTGCCTTTGGCAGTTTCCAGCAGGACGATCTGTGGGTCTTTCAGGTGCGCGAGGGCTTTGCTGGATTTGCGCGGGAACACCACTTGCACCGAAACGTAGTCGTCATCAAGCAACCAGCGCAGCACATCCAGTTCATGGATCAACGTGTCGGTGATCGCCATGTCGGTCTTGTAGTTCTCGCCCACGCTCGGGTTGCGGTGCGCGCAGTGCAGCATCAGCGGTTCGCCGATCTGGCCGCTGTCGATCACCGCTTTGAGGGCGCGATAACCTTCGTCGTACGGACGCATGAAACCGACCTGCACCAGGCGCTTGCCGTGGGCCACCTCGGCCTCGACGATCTTGCGGCAGCCTTCGGCTGTGACGGCCAGGGGTTTCTCGCAGAACACCGGTTTGCCCGCCGCAATCGCTGCCAATACGAATTCTTCGTGGCTCGGGCCCCAGGAGGTAACGAGGATCGCCTCGACCTCTGGCGCCTTGATCAGTGCGTGGCCATCGGGGTAAACCTCGGCGGTCAGCTTCAGGTCGGACACCACTTTCGCGGCTTGCTGCAAGTTGATGTCGGTGACCGCGACGACCTGGCTATTGAGCAAGGTCTGGCTGCAACGACGGATATGGTCCTGGCCGATGGCCCCGGTGCCGATGACGCCGATCTTTAAAGACATGAAAACTCTCCTGTGAGGACTTGTTATTGGTTTCAGGGGCAATCAGTACTGACGGGCCTTGGCCAGTCGTTCGTTCAGGGTCTTGGCCACCGCGTCGGTGCGGGCGCTGGTGGAGACTTGCGCCACGCCGACCCGCCACCACGACAGGTATTTGTGAATCATCGTCTTGGGCAGAACCTTGATATCGATCAGGGTCGAGACCGTCTGCAACCGCGCATCGGCCAGTGCCGATTGCAGCTCTTCAACGGTATTCACCTTGTAAGTCTTGCAGCCATAGGCCGCCGCGCTCATGGCGAAATCCACCGGCACGAAACCACCATCGAGCTTGCCGGTTTCCGGGTTGCGGAAGCGGAACTCGGTGCCGAAGCTGTCCATGCCGTGTTCCATTTGCAGGTTGTTGATGCAACCGAAGGTCATGTTGTCCAGCAGCACCACGTTGATCTTGCGTCGTTCCTGAATCGAGGTCGCCAGTTCCGAGTGCAGCATCATGTAAGAGCCGTCACCGACCAATGCATAGACCTCGCGATCCGGCTCGGCAAGCTTCACCCCCAGCGCGGCGTTGACTTCGTAGCCCATGCACGAATAACCGTACTCGACGTGGTAAGTGTTCACGCCTTTGCTGCGCCAGCTGCGCTGCAAGTCGCCGGGCAGGCTGCCGGCGGCGGCGACAATCACCGCGTCGTCGGCCAGGGTTTCGTTGAGCACGCCGAGCACGCGGCTCTGGGTCAGGCAGGAACCGGTCAGCTCGATAAATTCCCGCAGCACGGCCGGGTCCATGTGGTCGTTGATTTCCGGGACGAAATCCTTGGCCTGGTATTCGACCTGATAGATGCGGTCGACTTCCTCATCCAGTTGCGCCTTGGCCTGGCGCGGTTGATCGCCCCAGCTCGAACGGTAATCGCCCAATGCGTCGGCCAATGCCAGCAGACCGCTTTTGGCGTCGGCCAGCAGTTGCACGCCATCGAGTTTCAGCGCATCGCAGGGGCTGATATTCAGGTTGAGGAATTGCACCTCGGGATGTTGGAACAAGGATTTCGACGCGGTGGTGAAATCGCTGTAGCGAGTGCCGATACCGATGATCAGGTCAGCGTCTTTCGCCAGCAGATTCGCCGCCAGGCAACCGGTTTCGCCGATGCCGCCGACGTTCAACGGATGGCTCGACACCACCGCGCTTTTACCCGCCTGGGTTTCAGCGAACGGAATATCGAAGCGCTCGGCAAACGTCTGCAACGCGGCGTTAGCACCTGAGTAGCGCACCCCGCCACCACAAATAATCAGCGGCTTGCGCTTGCCTTTGAACAGCGCCAGCGCATCTCCGAGCATCGCTTCAGTGGCCGGACGCCGTTCGATGCGGTGCACGCGTTTTTGCAGGAAATAATCGGGGTAGTCGTAGGCCTCGGCTTGCACGTCTTGCGGCAATGCCAGGGTCACGGCGCCAGTTTCGGCGGGGTCGGTGAGCACGCGCATGGCGTGGATCGCCGCCGTCATCAGTTGCTCGGGACGATTGATGCGGTCCCAGTATTTGCTCACGGCTTTAAAGGCATCGTTGGTGCTGATGCTCAGGTCGTGGAACTGCTCGATCTGTTGCAGCACCGGGTCCGGCTGGCGACAGGCGTAGACATCGCCGGGCAGCAGCAACAAAGGAATGCGGTTGGCGGTGGCCGTGGCAGCCGCGGTCAACATGTTGGCCGCGCCGGGGCCGACCGAAGAGGAGCAGGCGTAGATCTTGCGCCGCAGGTGTTGCTTGGCGAAACCGATGGCGGCGTGGGCCATGCCTTGCTCGTTGCGGCCCTGATGCACGATCAAATCGCCGCTGTCCTGCTCCAGCGCCTGGCCGAGACCGAGCACGTTGCCGTGGCCGAAAATGGTAAAGACCCCGGCGACGAATTTGCTCTGAACGCCATCGACTTCGATGTACTGGTTATCGAGGAATTTCACCAGGGCCTGGGCCATGGTCAGTCTTGTAGTGGTCATGTCCGATCCTTCAATACACGAAGAAACCCATGTGGGAGCGAGCTTGTGTGGCGAGGGGGCTTGCCCCCGCTAGGGCGCGGAGCGGCCCTCTATTAGCATTTGGGACTGCTGCGCAGTCCAACGGGGGCAAGCCCCCTCGCCACACAGGCTCGCTCCCACAAGGGGGATCTTCATTAGCCTTGAGAGTTTTGCAGGTGGTTCATGCTTGCGCCGATCGCCTGTTCGATGTCCGCCAGGCCATGCACGCTGTCGGCAAATGGTTCGAACGACAGGTAGCCGCTGTAACCGCTGCCCAGCAAGGTTTCGATCTGCGCGGCATTGCCGAGAATGTCGCCCTCGCCCACCAGCACTCGATGACCGTCGCGAATACTGTTCAGCGGTGCTTCGGCATCCTCGACGCCAGAGATATGCACCAACCCGGTCAGCTCAGGGAAAAACTCCTGTTCACTGGCCAGGTGATGGTGAAAGGTGTCGTGAACCAGCCGGAACACATCCAGCCCGCCAATCGCCTTGATCGCATCCACCGCCGGCCGTTTGCGCCGCAACGAACACTCTTCAAACCCCAGCGGCTCGATAAACCCGAGAATCCCGTGATCGCGCAGGATCGGCGCCAGTTCAGTCAACGCCGTGCGCAACCCCGAAGCGCGTTCCGCTTCATTGCGCGTATCGGCGCGGTCATTCAACGGGCACATCACCAGCCCTTGCGCGCCACAATCCCGGGCATACGCAGCCAGCTTCAACGCCTGGGCACGGCGCTCGTCATTCCACACATCAAACGGGTACAGCGCGTTGATCGACAGCACGGTGATGCCTTTGGCCGCGCACAGTTCACGCACGGTTTCAGGCGCGGTGCCGTCTTCGATCTCGATGCCTTTGAGGTCGTTGCGGATCTCGATGGCGTCGGCCTTGAGGGTCACCGCCAGGTCGATGAACGCCGGCAGGGACAAACGCGGGGCGACCATACGGTTCAGGGCGAAACGCAGGGGCTTGCTCATTATTGTTGTTCTCCGCAGGTGAATTATTTGGCGGTTGGCATGCTGAATTCGGGGCCTTTGGCGATGCTGTCGGGCCAGCGCTGCATCACGCTTTTGTAGCGGCTGTAGAAGCGAATGCCTTCTTCGCCATACGCGTGGTGGTCGCCGAACAGTGAGCGCTTCCAGCCACCGAACGAGTGCCAGGCCATCGGTACCGGGATCGGCACGTTGATGCCGACCATGCCGACCTTGATCGTGCGGGCAAACGCGCGGGCAATGCCGCCGTCGCTGGTGAAGCACGACACACCGTTGCCGAATTCGTGGGCGTTGATCAACGCCACGGCGCTGGCGAAATCCGGCACGCGGACGATGCCCAGCACCGGGCCGAAAATCTCTTGCTGGTAGATGCTCATCTCGGTCGTGACGTTATCGAACAGCGTCGCGCCGACGAAGAAACCGTTCTCGGCACCGGGCACCTTGAAATTGCGTCCGTCGACGATCAACTGCGCGCCCTGGGCCACGCCTTCGCCGATGAAGCCCTCGACTTTGGCCTTGTGCTCAGCCGTCACCAGCGGCCCCATGTCGCTGTCGCCTTGCATGCCGTTGCCGACCTTGAGCTGATCAATGCGCGGCAGCAACTTGGCAATCAACTGGTCGCCAACATCGCCCACTGCCACGGCAATCGAGATCGCCATGCACCGCTCGCCAGCCGAGCCGTAAGCCGCGCCGATCAAGGCGTCGGCGGCTTGATCGAGATCCGCGTCGGGCATGACGATCATGTGGTTCTTCGCGCCGCCCAGCGCCTGCACGCGTTTGCCGCGAGACGTGGCCTGCTGGTGGATGTACTCGGCAATCGGCGTCGAGCCGACAAAGGAAATCGCCTCGATGTCCGGGTGTTGCAGCAACGCATCCACCGCGACTTTGTCGCCCTGGACCACGTTGAACACACCGTCCGGCAACCCGGCTTCAGTCAGCAAACGCGCCATCAACAGGCTGGCCGACGGATCGCGCTCGGACGGCTTGAGGATGAAGCAGTTACCGGTGACCAGCGCCAGCGGGATCATCCACAGTGGCACCATCACCGGGAAGTTGAACGGCGTAACCCCGGCGCAAACGCCTAACGGTTGACGCAGGTTCCAGTTGTCGATACCGCCACCGATGTTGTCGCTGAAATCGGTTTTCAGCAGGTTCGGCGCACCGCAGGCGTATTCGACGATTTCGATGCCGCGAGTGACTTCGCCCTTGGCGTCGGACAGGACTTTGCCGTGTTCGCGGCTGATGATTTCCGCCAGTTCGTTATGGTGGCGGTCGAGCAGTTCCTTGAACTTGAACATCACCCGGGAACGACGCAGCGACGATTGCTCGGACCACGCAGGGAAGGCTTGCAGGGCCGAGGCCACGGCTTCGTCGACGGTCTTCTCGCTTGCTAATCCGACCCGCGCCTGCACCGCACCGGTGGCCGGGTTGAATACGTTGCTGAAGCGTTCGCTGCCGCTGTCTTGCACCTGGCCGTTGATGTAATGGCCTAAAACCGGGGCGTTGCTCATTGTTCTTGTTCTCCTCGCAAATGTTGGAATTCAGGCTTTTCAGTTCAGAGATCAAGCAGCCAACTGTGCTGCGGATCGTTATGGAACTGCCAGACGCGTTTCGGCCCGGCCATCACGTTCAGGTAATACGACTCGTAGCCGTACGGCACGCTGACCGGGTGGTAACCCTTGGGCACCACGACCAGGTCGCTGTTTTCCACGGCCATGGCTTGATCGATGCTGCGGTCGTCGGTGTAGACCCGCTGGAACACGAAGCCCTGAGGCGGGTTGATCTGGTGGTAATAGGTTTCTTCGAGAAAGCTCTGGTGCGGCAGGTCGTCGGTGTCGTGCTTGTGCGGCGGGTAGCTCGACGAGTGCCCCGACGGCGTGCGCACTTCCACCACCAGCAGCGACTGCGCAGGCTCGGTGTCCGGCAGGATGTCGCAGACGTAACGGGTGTTGGCGCCCTTGCCGCGCACGCTGCGCTTCATGCTTTCGGGTCTGATCAGGCGTGGCCCGAGGTTGTTGGCGGTTGAGCCGGGTGCGGCACACACGGCGATTTGCACATCGCTGAGGGCAACCACTTGCGCCTGACTGCCGGGCGGCAAGTACGCGGCAAACGGGGATTTTTCTTCGAACACCGATTGGCGATCGCCGAGGTTGTCCCAGTCGAATGCGCCCTGCCCCGGCGCTTCGCCCTTGATGCTGACGCGACCGCTGAGCAGCACCAGGCACAGTTCTTTATCGCCCGCCGACACCGGCAAGGTTTCGCCGAGGCTCAAGCGATACGCAGCGAAGCCGACGTACTCCAACTCACCTTTGCCCAGCTCGACCATGGTCCGGCCACGGGCGTTGCTTTTAACCAGCAGGCTCATCACTTAATCCTCTCGTCGAGCAGTGCGCGCAGGGTGTCGAAGCCTTTCTTGGCGTAGACATAACTCGGTGCGACCGCTGGATCCTGTTCGGCTTCGACCACCAGCCAGCCGTGGTAATCGGCGGCCAGCAACACATCGAGCAACGCGCCGAAATCGATGTCGCCATCCCCCGACACAGTGAAAGTGCCGTTGATGATGCAGTCCGGAAAACTCCACAAGTGGTTGCGCGCCAGTTGCACCACCGGTTTGCGCACGTCCTTGAAATGCACGTGGCAGATGCGTTCGATGTGTTTACGCAGCACCTGCAACGGTTCGCCGCCGCCCATGTAGCAGTGGCCCGAATCGAACAGCAGGCCGACTTCGCTGCCGGTCAGCGCCATCAACTTGTCGATGTCCGCCGGGGATTCGACGTAGGCGCCCATGTGGTGGTGATACGCCAGGCGCACGCCTTGGGACAGGGTGAAACGCGCCAGTTCCGTGAGCTTGTCGGCGTATTCCTGCCACGCCTGCTCGGTGTGGAAACGCGGGCGTTCGACCAGTGGAATGTGCTGGCCCTGGATCGAGTCAGCGACTTCGCCGTAGACCAGCACCGTGGCGCCGTTTTTGGCCAGCAGCTCGACATGGCTGCCGATGGCGTCGATTTCCTCGGCCACCGAACGGCGGGCCAATCGGCTGGAATACCAGCCGGACACCAGCGCAAGATCGTAAGGCCGCAGCACGTCACCGACGCCTTTGGCATCCTTGGGGAATTTACCGTTGAGTTCGAAACCTTCGTAACCGATTTCCTTGCCTTCGCTCAACGCAGTGCTCAGCGGCGTCTCGCCACCGAGGGACGGCAAGTCGTCGTTGCTCCAAGAGATCGGGTTGATGCCAATTCGGATAGCGGGCATGGCTGCACCTTTTATTGTTTTCTAAATTTGCGTTGAGTCTGAGGCCGCCTTCGCGGGCAAGCCTCGCTCCTACGGGTTTGCGGTGATCTGTAGGAGCGAGGCTTGCCCGCGAAGAACGATAACGCGGTACAACGTCAGGCGCGGGCCGTGCGCCAGGCATCGATCAATTCGACAAACGTGCCCTGCACCTGGCGGATCAACGTTTCATCGTCGATTTCCCCCGCCATCCACGCCCGGCTCGGCTCCTGGAAAATCGTGCGGCCCACGGCAAACCCTCGGCAGGTCTGGCTCTGGCTGGCCTGTTGAAAGCCCTCGGCCAACGCCGCCGCCGGGGCATTCAGGCCCAACAGCACGACCCCACGGCAATACGGGTCACGCTCCTGAATCAACTCATCGAGCTGTTTCCACTCTTCGGCACTCTGCGCTTCGATCTTCCACCACGCCGGGTAAATACCCAGGTTGTAGAGGCGTTTCAGCGCGCGGTACAGCACGTCGGGATGAGCCGATGGATGATCCTTCGGCGGGATGATTTCCAGCAGCAGTTCATGCCCGCTGACCTGGGACGCCTGATACAAACCCTTGATCTGCGCTTCCTGCTCCAGACGCAACAGTGGCTCGTCATCCGGGTGGAATTGCACCAGGCACTTGATGATTTGTTCTTGCGGCCAGGCAATCAGGTTGCTGCCAATGGAGCGCCCGTGCTCGAAAGCCAATGGCCGCGAACCCTGCACTTCCACCGGCCGCGCCACCCACCAGCCACGCCCGGTGGCGGCGTTCAGCGAGTCCTGACCGAAGCGTTGATCCGCCAGCAACCCGACGTCAGCCTCGATGCCCTGCTCGCGCAAATCCGCTTCGACCCGCTCCACGGCTTTGATAAACAGTTGTTTCAGTTCGCCAATCGCATTGAGGTCGCGACCGCCCTTGTGCGCCAGTTCCACCAGTTGCCCGCGATGGTCGAAGGCGAAGATGAAAAGCTGCTTCCACTGTTTGCGCGGCACGCTGACCTGATGCAGGCGTTGCAGGGTAGCGTCCTGATCCGGCCGGGTGATCGGCACCGGGCTGTTGAATAGATAGTCGAGTTCGGCGCGGGTCGGCATCGCCGGGGCGCAGGCGTGGCGCGACACCACCAGACCACCACAGGCATTGGCCAATTGGCAGCAACGCTCGTCGCTGGCGTCTTCCAGCCAACCGGCGAGAAAGCCCGACATGAAGGCATCGCCGGCGCCCAGCACGTTGAGCACTTCGACGCGCACGCCGGGGTAGATCGCGCCGTCTTCAAGGCGCACCGGAATCACCCCGTGAATCACCGTGCAACCTTGCGGCCCGAGCTTGACCACCAAGGTCGCATCACTCAAACGCCGCACGTTGCGCAACGCCGTGAGCAAATCCTCGGAACCGCCGGCAATCAAAAACTCTTCTTCGGTGCCGACGATCAAGTCAAAACGCGGGAGGATTTTCTGCACGTGCTGGCTGACGTTCTGGTCAGCAACGAAACGGGTTTCGCCATCCGCCTTACCGGCCAGGCCCCAGAGTACCGGGCGATAGTCGATGTCGAGAATGCGTTTAACGTTGTGCTTTTCGGCGTAGTCCAGCGCCTGGATGCTCGCCTTGTACACGCCGTCGGTGGAGAAATGCGTGCCGGTGATCAGCAAGGCTTTGCTGGAGGCAATAAAGGCTTCGCTGATGTCTTCGGCCCGCAGCGCCATGTCGGCGCAGTTCTCGCGGTAGAACACCAACGGAAAGGTTTCGCGGTCCTTGAGGCCCAGCAAGACCATGGCGGTCAGGCGCTCCGGATCGACCTTGATACCGCTGACATCGCAACCTTCGCGGGCCAGGGATTCGAGGAGGAAGCGGCCCATGTGGTCGTCGCCTACCCGGCTCAGCATGGCCGACTTGAGGCCCAGGCGTGCGGTGCCGAACGCGATATTGGCGGAGGATCCACCGAGGTATTTGGCGAAGCTTGAAACATCTTCCAACCGCGCCCCGACTTGCTGCGCATAGAGGTCGACGCCAAGGCGCCCCAGGCAAATCAGATCCAATTGACGCCCACTGGCAAAACGAGTCTGGCCCATGCTGGCTCCTGTTATTTTTATCAGCCTGCGTTCGGGACGATGGACGTGCCGAACACTCTTGGTGGATGCAGACTAAAACGACCGGGACCGAACAATCAATATTTATTCTATATATTTTTTACGTGGAATATTTTTTCCAATAAACTCCGGTACGAGCGTTCCAGACGTGGTTCATCGTTTCAGCAGGCCGCTTGCCGTCGGCAAGCTCAAGATTTTATTCCGGCCTACCCTGTAGACTGCGCACAGCCAACCTATTGTCAGGGGATGACCGATTCGTCATTCCTATAAGAACAAGCCAGAAGGATTTCCTATGTCCCGCACCGATCAGCCGGCTACGACCGAGAGCACGCCCGAGAGCGACCTCCAGAGCCCACCGATCAATGCCGAGCGATTGCTGCAGCTGATCACCAACGAATACGAAAGCCTGCCGCGCCAGCTCAAACGCATCGCCAGCTACATGAGCCAGCAAAGCGACCGGATCATGGTCGATCGCATCAGCGACATCGCCCGGGAATGCGAAGTGCACCCGTCGGCCATCGTGCGGTTTTCCCAGCGCTTCGGTTTCAGCGGTTTCAGCGAGATGCAGGCGCTGTTCCGCGAGGCGTACACGCACAAGACCACGCCGGTGCAGAACTACCAGCAACGCATCCGCAGCATGATCGCCAACAAGTCGCAAAAGGCCAGCGGCGGCGACCTGGCGCGCGAATGCGTCAACGCCACGCTGTCGGGCATCGAACGCCTGGGCATGGAACTCGACGACGTCGCCTTCGACAAAGCCGTGGACCTCGTGGTGAATGCCGACAACATCTACGTGGTTGGCGTGCGCCGCTCGTTCGCGGTGGCGGACTATCTGGTCTACAACCTGCAACACACCAACAAGCGCATTCACCTGGTTTCCGGCCTCGGCGGCAGCTACCGCGAGCAAATGCGCAGCGTGCGCGCCAACGATCTGGTGATCGCCATCAGCTTCACGCCCTACGGCAAGGAAACCCAACACTGCCTGCGCATCGCCCAGCATCATCAGGCGAAAACCCTGATCATCACCGACAGCAACCTTTCGCCGCTGGCCAAGCGGGCGAGCACGGTGTTGTTGGTGAACGAAGGAAGTTCGTTTGCGTTTCGCTCGTTGAGTGCGACGTTGTGTTTGTGTCAGGCGTTGTTTATTGCGGTGGCGTATCGGTTGGAACTGAAGGTGGATGAGATTCATGAGCAGGTGGGGTTTGAGGATTAATGTCTAGCATCCAAGTACTGAATCAATGTGACACTCGAACTTCTTTGGCATGACAGGCAAAAAAAAACATTAATAGGAACAGGAAAATGGATGAATTGCTCTTCGAATTCGACAAAAGAATAAGCACACTTAAGGAACATGTCGACAAGCTAAAAGGTTTCTTGGGTATTACACCCTTACCTAAAGACCTGCGAGAATCAATAAGTACATTTTACGAACGCCTTGAGTCATATACAAAGATAGCAAATACTTCGGACATAGACTCCATTACCCAAGCAGCAAAAATGGTTGCCGTCTATGGCCAATCCATAGGGCAAACAACACCTAGCTACCGAGACCTACTTGACCCAGTTACAATCAATACAAGCGAGCAATTGCTACTCCAAGCAACCGCCTTCAGAACTTTTATCGATGAAAACCCCGCAACTTACCGACCACTTGACATAACATCAAAAAACACGAGCGAAACGTTCGACTATTTAAAGATAAAAAAAGAAATACAATCTATTTCAGAAGAACAAGAACGACACGACAATCGAATAAAAAAATCGATTAGCGAAAGCGAATCCAAAATAACTCTTCTTGATGAAAAGCTGAAAGTTATCGAGAGCTTAGCGCACGAACAGATAGCAAGAATATCTAGCACGTATGATGACGCCGTAACAGATACAAATAACAAACAACAACAAATAGATGATCTTTTAGGGCATGCGTCTGGAAGAGTGATAGCTGGAGATTACGAAAAAAGCGCCACGCAAGAGCAATTCATGGCTGACATGCTGCGCTGGGGCTCGCTTGCATGCATGCTCGTGGTTACAATCTTACTGGGCATTACCTTTTGGGAGACCACAGAATCAACTTTTCAATGGGAAAAAACTATATTTAGAATAACTCTTACCTTCTTAATATCCGTACCCGCTGCCTATTTAGCCCGAGAATCAGCCAAACGCAGACAGCAACAATACCAACATCTACAGACAGCTTTAGATTTGAAAGCTTTGGCGCCATTTGTCGCCTCACTACCAGTAGAAGAACAGCATAAGTTAAAGATAGAGATAGCGAGCAGAGTTTTTTCAGCGAAGGACTTTTCTACTACAGCCGCCGACCCATACCCTTTAAACACTCACGAAATAATGATGGCAATAATAAACAAACTTGAAATTCCGACTTCAAAAAAAGCAGATGAAAACAAATAAAATCAACCCCCATTCAAAGCTCAACAATAACAGCCCTAAAAGTTTTGAAGGAGCCCTACTATGAAACTGATCGGTATGCTGGATTCACCTTACGTACGACGTGTGGCGATTTCCGCCAGGCAGCTGGGTGTTTCTCTGGAACACGACTCGGTGTCGGTGTTCCGGCATTTCGAGCAGTTCCAGCAGATCAATCCGGTGGTCAAGGCACCGACGCTGGTGCTGGATGACGGTGAAGTGTTGGTCGATTCGACGCTGATCATTGATTACCTCGAAGCGCTGGCCGGACCTTCTAAAAGCTTGATGCCGAGCGATCTGAAGCAGCGCCTGCGGTCGTTGCGGGTGATCGGGTTGGCGTTGGCGGCGTGCGAGAAGTCGGTGCAGCTTTACTACGAACGTAATCTGCGGCCGGCGGACATTCAGTATCAGCCGTGGGTTGAGCGGGTTGAAGGTCAACTCGCTGCGGCCTATTCGGCGCTGGAGCGGGAGCTTTCGAAGCAACAATTGCTGGGTGGTTCCGCGATTGCGCAGGACGGGATTACCGTAGCGGTCGCCTGGAGCTTCACCAACCTCGTGGTACCAGATCAGGTCGATGCGGAGCGCTTCCCGCAGATCGCCGAGTTCACCGCGCAGGCGGAAAAGCTTGAGGCGTTCATCGCTACCCCGATAACCTGAGCCGCCCTTCTTCACGGATTCGCTCATGACCGCCGCTGAAACCCCTGCCCCGGCGCTGAAGGAAATCTTCAACGCCGAGCGCCTCAAGCACATCGCGACCGAAATGACGGCGGTTTACCCGGCGTTCAACGCCAAAGCCTTCCTGAAAATGGCCAATGAAGGCCTGGCTGACCTGTCGATCATGCAGCGCATGGCGCGGGTCAGCGAGTGCCTGCATGCGGTGTTGCCGCTTGGGTATGAAGAATCCCTGGACGTGTTGCGTGCCCTCGCCCCTCGGCTGAATAGCGGGTTTGTCAGCATCTCCCTGCCGCATTACGTCGCGATGTACGGCGCACATGACTTTGACCAGTCGATGGAGGCGCTGAAGTTTTTCACCTCGTTCGGTTCATCCGAGTTTGCGATCCGGCATTTTCTGCGCAGTGATCTTGAGCGCTCGTTGGCGTTGATGCAGGTGTGGTCGCTGGATGAAAACGAACATGTGCGCAGGCTGGCCAGCGAAGGCAGTCGGCCGCGATTACCATGGTCGTTTCGCCTGGAACCGATTCAGGCTGACCCGAGGTTAGCGGCGGCGATTCTCGATAACCTCAAGGCGGATGAAAGCCTGTATGTGCGCAAGTCTGTCGCCAATCACCTCAATGACATCACCAAGGATCACCCGGAGTGGGTGCTGGATCTGATTGAGGGCTGGTCGCTGGAGAACAAGCACACCGCGTGGATTGCCAAGCATGCGCTGCGCAGTTTGATCAAACAGGGGAATCAGCGGGCGTTGGCGGTGATTGGGGCTGGCGGGAAGCCTGAGGTTGAGATTGTCGGGGTGAAGGTTGAACCGGCGGTGATTCGGCTTGGGGAGAAAATCACGCTTTCGTTTAGCGTGAAATCCACGGTGGCGGAGAGTCAGCGGTTGGTGATTGATTATGCGATTGATTACGTCAAAGCCAACGGCAGCACGTCGGCGAAGGTGTTCAAGCTGAAGGCCCTGACCCTGCCCGGCCATGCCAGTGAATTCGTCAGTCGTGGGCAGCAGATTAAGGAGCTCACGACGCGTAGGCATTACGCGGGCGCGCACGCCGTGCACATCATGGTCAACGGCGAACGGCTAGCCAGCACTTCATTCGAAATCCTCCCTTGAAACACAACCCCCCGTAGGAGCGAGGCTTGCCCGCGAAGAACGAAAACGCGGTGTGTCTGGCCCGACGCCTTCGCGAGCAAGCTTCGCTCCTACGGGGGATTGGGCAGGATTTTGTGTAGGAGCGAGGCTTGCCCGCGAAGAACGATAACGCGGTGTGTCTGGCCCGACGCCTTCGCGAGCAAGCTTCGCTCCTACGGGGGATTGGGCAGGATTTTGTGTAGGAGCGAGGCTTGCCCGCGAAGAACGATCACGCGGTGTGTCAGGTCCGACGCCTTCGCGAGCAAGCTTTGCTCCTACAGGGGATTGGGCAAGCTTTTGTGTAGGAGCGAGGCTTGCCCGCGAAGAACGATGACGCGGTGTGTCAGGTCCGACGCCTTCGCGAGCAAGCTTTGCTCCTACAAAGGCTTGTGGTTATCCAGTACGCGATTGGCCGCCGCCTCTCCCATCAGGAGCGACCGATGCAACACCAACAACGTATGGCGTCGCGGGCCTTCCTCCAGCTCGACCATATCGTTGACCATCTTGCAGGCGGTTGAAAGCGACTCATAGACCTCAACCAGCAACGCTTCGTCATCCACCGCTGCGTCGATGGTGAAGATGGTGCCGGATCTGCGGGGCGGTATCTGCGCTTTCGTCGCCCCGGGGTTGAGGTAGATCTTGAGCGCGCGGTCGGCCGCCGCTTTCATTTTATTGGGGTCAAGATCAAAAGAGGCGTCGTAGGGTACTGGATCAGTATTCGGGGGATTGGGTGTTGGTTTGAACATGGATGGAACTCCTGGAAAACATATTAGGAGCCATCACCCTTCGCTACCAAACGTAGGGTGGTGGCCATACGCGGGTTGGTAGACCGGTCCAGGAACCCGGCGCGCCCGAAGGCGCCCTGCGCATGGCCACCATAAAAGACTGAGAAGAAAACGGTCTCTGCAAAGGTGGCGCTATGCGACTGGAATACCGGGCTACCAAACCCGATCACTGTTTTGCAGTGACCCAGTAACGATAAAACCCAAGCCCTAGACGCACAAGCCGGCCGATTCTGGCGTACGCGTAGGTAACGGCGCAAGGCGTTGTAGCCGTTTATGACGTAACACCGGGTGTCTTTAAACACTCCCTTAAACGCCTGCTTTTGTAGGAGCGAGGCTTGCCCGCGAAGAACGATGACGCGGTGTGTCAGGCACGACGCCTTCGCGAGCAAGCCCGCTCCCACAGGAGATCTGTGGCGGCCACAAATCCTGCGAACGACACTGAACCAATGTGGGAGTGAGCCTGCTCGCGAAAGCGGTATTTCAGGCACCGAAGATGCGCCGGCTGGACAGGCGCCTTCGCGAGCAAGCTTCGCTCCTACTGGGGTCTGTGGCGGCCACAAATCTTGCAAACGACATCGAACCAATGTGGGAGCGAGCTTGCTCGCGAAGACGTCGGCAGAGACAACATCCATGTAACGGTATACCGCCTAAAGAAGCCTCACTTTTTAGCACTCGCCAAATAATGCGCCACCAACGCATTCGCATGGCCATGCCCCATCCCATGTTCATCTTTCAGCCACGCCACCATTTCCATATGCTTCTTCCCGCTCACAGTTTCGAGCAACCCCAGCCAGTGGCTGACTGGTTGGCCGTACTTTTTTTCAATGGAGGGGAAGTACGACGCAGGGCCTTTCACTTTTGTATCTTCGGTCATGCTGCAAGCTCCCTTTATCACGACGGAGTGTCGGATAACGCTCCTTGTCGGCATGAAATAGAGTGGACGCCAAGTGTTATTCCCGCAAATCCCCTGCTATGCCCTGTAGGAGCGAGGCTTGCCCGCGAAGAAGATTACGCGGTGTGCCAGGCCTGACGCCTTCGCGAGCAAGCTTCGCTCCTACAGGGGAATGGCGTTTACAGGGGATTGGGGCCCAGCAACAAATCCTGCTCGCGCTCACACAATTCCACCACGTAATCCCACAACACCCGCAACCGCACCGACTTGTGCAACTCCCGCCGTGTGCTGATCCAGTAGCTGCGCTGAATACTTTCATCCGGTAACAACGGCACCAATTGCGGATCATCAGCAGCCATGTAACACGGCAGCACCGCGATCCCCAGCCCCGAGCGCGCGGCCTGTTGCTGGGCGATGACGCTGGTGCTGTGGAACACGACTTGGGGGTTGCGGCAGAAGCTGTTGAGGAACATCAGCTCCTGGCTGAACAGCAAATCATCGACGTAGCCGATCCACGCATGGCGGCCGAGGTCTTCGCGGCTGTTGAGTGGTGGCGCCTTGTCGAGGTAGGCCTGGCTGGCATAGAGCGCCAGACGATAGTCGGTGAGTTTGCGCGTGACCAGCATGTCGGCGGCCGGGCGTTCGAGGTGGATGCTGATTTCGGCTTCGCGGTTGAGGATGCTGACGAAGCGCGGCACGGCGACCAGTTCCACTTCAAGGCCGGGGTAGCGTTCGAACAGGCCGTTCATGCGGCTGGCGAGGAACATGATGCCCAGGCCTTCGGTGACGCCGACGCGGATTTTGCCCAGAGGCGCGGTGGATTGGGTGATTTCTTCCTGAGCCAGCAGCGCGACGTTTTCCATGGCTTCAGCGTGTTTGAGCAGCGCCTCGCCGGCCGGGGTCAGCTGATAGCCTTGGGCGTGCTGCACGAACAACGCGGTGCCGAGGCTTTTTTCGATGGCCTCGATGTGCCGGGCCACCGTGGCGTGGGTGGTGTTCAAGCGGCGGGCAGCGGTAAGCAGGCGGCCGCTGCGTTGCAATTCAAGAAAAAACCGCAGGTCATTCCAATCGAACATCAGGCTTCCTTAGGGCTAAGCTGTCTGAAAACGCACAGCGGCTGCGCAAAAACTAACATTCTTTATACGAAAGCTAACAACTAGGATGAAGCCCAACAACAAAAACAATACGAGGTAAGGGATGCAGACCTCCCTGGATGAATTCGATTACATCGTGGTCGGCGCCGGGCCGGCCGGGTGTTTGCTGGCCAATCGATTGTCGGCCAACCCGCAACACCAGGTGCTGCTGCTCGAAGCCGGCGGCCGCGATAATTACCCGTGGATTCATATTCCCGTGGGTTACCTGTTCTGCATCGGTAACCCCCGCACCGATTGGTGCTTCAAGACCGAAGCGCAACCCGGTCTGCAAGGCCGAACGCTGAGCTACCCACGGGGCAAAGTGCTCGGCGGCTGTTCCTCGATCAACGGCATGATCTACATGCGCGGCCAGGCTGGCGATTACGACGGTTGGGCGGCGGACGGCAATCCGGGCTGGTCCTGGAAAGACGTGTTTCCGTTATTCAAACAAAGCGAAAACCACTTTGCCGGCGACTCGGAATTTCACGGCGCCGCTGGAGAATGGCGGGTCGAGCGTCAGCGGTTGTCTTGGCCGATTCTGGATGCGTTTCGCAGCGCCGCCGAACAAAGCGGTATCGCCAGCATTGATGACTTCAACCAGGGCGACAACGAAGGTTGCGGCTACTTTCAGGTGAATCAGAAGGCCGGGATTCGCTGGAACGCAGCCAAGGCGTTTCTCAAACCGATCCGTCATCGCGCCAATCTCACGGTGTTGACTGAAGTTGAAGTGGACCGTGTGTTGCTGGAAAACGGCCGTGCCTCTGCGGTCCTCACCCGTTGGCAAGGCCAGGCGAAAACCTTCAAGGCCCGCAAGGAAATCGTACTGTGCGCCGGCTCGGTAGGTTCGCCGAGCATCCTGCAACGCTCCGGGATCGGCCCGGGTCCATTGCTGCAACGCCTGGGGATCGGCGTGGTGCATGAGCTGCCGGGGGTGGGCGGCAATCTGCAGGATCACCTGCAACTGCGGCTGATCTACAAACTGGAAAACGCCCGCACACTCAATCAAATCGCCGGCACGGTGTGGGGCAAGATGGGCATGGGCCTGCGTTATCTGTATGACCGCAGCGGGCCGCTGTCCATGGCGCCGAGTCAATTGGGCGCATTTGCGCGGTCGGGGCCGGAGCAGGCTTCGGCGAATCTTGAGTATCACGTGCAGCCGCTGTCGCTGGAACGTTTTGGCGAGCCGTTGCACCCCTTCCCTGCGTTCACCGCGTCGGTGTGTGATCTGCGGCCGCAGAGCCGTGGGCGAATTGAGATTCGCAGTGCCGATCCGCAGGAAGCGCCGCTGATTCAGCCTAATTACTTGAGCCATCCCGAGGATTTGCGTGTCGCGGCGGATGCCATCCGCCTGACCCGGCGCATTGTTGCTGCGCCAGCCCTGGCGGCGTTCAAACCGGTCGAGTATTTGCCGGGTGACAGTTTGCAGAGTGAAGAAGAACTGCACGAAGCGGCCGGGCGGATTGGCACGACGATTTTCCATCCGGTAGGTACTTGCCGGATGGGCAATGATGCGGACGCGGTGGTGGATGCGCAGTTGAACGTGCATGGCATTCCGGGCCTGCGTATCGCCGACGCGTCGATCATGCCGCGTATTACCTCGGGCAACACGTGTTCGCCTACGCTGATGATTGCCGAGAAGGCGGCGCAGTTGATCCTCAACCCAAGCACAAGGAGCGCCACCCCGCAGAAGGAACTGCTGAGTAACGCCTGAATCACACCTCTGTAGGAGCGAGGCTTGCCCGCGAAGAACGATGACGCGGTGTGTCAGGCCTGACGCCTTCGCGAGCAAGCTTCGCTCCTACAGATATCTGGAATGCGCCACCTGTAGGAGCGAGGCTTGCCCGCGAAGAACGATGACGCGGTGTGTCAGGTCTGACGCCTTCGCGAGCAAGCTTCGCTCCTACAGAGAGCAAGATCATACCCGCAGGAGCATGGTCCAACGAAAATGGCGGCACACAGGAAGATTCGCGGTACGTACACCCCGCTTTATGGATAAACGCGGCACTCGCCCACAAGGCAGGTGCCGACAGTGGAACAACAAAAACAATCACTGTGAGGGATACCGATATGTCAGAACACGTTCAGCCCCTGGAAGCCACGCGCAGCGCGGGCGTCAGCAGCGGCACCAAGAAAGTCATCTTCGCTTCGTCCCTGAGGACGGTGTTCGAGTGGTATGACTTTTTCCTCTACGGCGCCCTCGCGGCGGTGATCAGCAAGCAGTTCTTTGCCGGGGTCAACGACACCACGGCGTTTATCTTCGCGCTCATGGCATTTGCCGCCGGCTTCATCGTGCGGCCGTTCGGTGCGCTGGTGTTCGGTCGGTTGGGGGACATGATCGGGCGTAAATACACGTTCCTCGCGACCATTGTCCTGATGGGTCTCGCGACGTTCTGTGTCGGTTTGCTGCCGACCTACGCCAGCATCGGCATCGCCGCGCCGATCATTCTCGTGGTGTTGCGCATGCTCCAGGGCCTGGCGCTCGGTGGCGAGTACGGCGGCGCCGCGACTTACGTGGCGGAACACGCGCCAATGGGCAAACGCGGTTTTCACACCAGCTGGATTCAATCCACCGCGACCCTCGGGTTGCTGCTGTCGTTGCTGGTGGTGCTCGGTTGCCGCTACTTCACCGGCGACCAGTTTGAAGTCTGGGGCTGGCGCATTCCGTTTCTGTTTTCCATCGTGCTGTTGGGCATTTCGACCTGGATTCGCTTGAGCCTGCACGAGTCGCCGGCCTTCGTGAAAATGAAAGAAGAAGGCAAGCTGTGCAAGCAGCCGCTGCGGGATTCCTTCGGCAAATGGGAAAATCTCAAAGTCGTACTGATCGCCCTGTTCAGCATCAACGCCGGCCAAGCAGTGACCTTCTACGCCGCGCAGTTCTACGTGCTGTTCTTCCTCACTCAGTTCCTGAAAATGGACCCGGCGCTGGCGAATAGTTTGTTGATCGTCAGCGTGATTATTGGCGCACCGTTCTTCATCTTTTTCGGCTGGCTGTCGGACAAGGTCGGTCGCAAACCGGTGCTAATGATCGGCCTGCTGCTGGCCACCGCGCTGTACTTCCCGATCTTCAAAAGCCTGGCTCACTACGCCAACCCAGCCGTGGATCAAGCCAGCCAACAGGCGCCGATCACCGTGCTGGCCGACCCGGCCACGTGCACCTTCCAGTTCGACCCGGTGGGCAAGGAGAAATTTGATAGCCCGTGCGACAAGGTCAAGACCTTCCTGGTCAAGCAGGGCCTGCCTTACACCAGCGCCGCAGCCCCGGCAGGCGCGGCTGTGCAGGTCAGCGTCGGTGACGTGAAAATCGATGGCTACGACGAATCCGCCCTGCGCGGCGCGATCACTTTGGCGGGTTATCCGTCACAGGCTGATACCCAGTTGATCAACAAACCGATGATCGTCGCGCTGATTGTGGCGCTGATCATCATTTCCGCCATGTGCTACGGCCCGCTGGCCGCGCTGATGGTCGAACTGTTCCCGACGCGCATCCGCTACACCTCGATGTCCCTGCCCTACCACATCGGCAATGGCTGGTTCGGCGGGTTCCTGCCGACGGTGTCGTTTGCGTTGGTGGTGTACACCGGGGACATCTTTTATGGGCTGTGGTACCCGGTGGTGATTACCGGGGTGAGTTTGATCGTGGGGTTGATCTGCTTGCGCGAAACGAAGAACGTGGATCTGGATAAAAACTGACAGCGCGGCAAATGCCTAATCTGTAGCAGCTGCCGAGGCACGAGGCTGCGTTCGGCTCATGTAGCAGCTGCCGAGGTACGAGGCTGCGTTCGGCTGCGCAGCAGTCGTAAAACCCGTCTTCCTGAAACACCGCGGTGTCTGATTTCACGACTGCTTCGCAGCCGAACGCAGCCTCGTACCTCGGCAGCTGCTACGCGAACCGCGCGCAACCTCGGCAACTGCTACAGGTCCTCGCAACAGGTTAAGCTCGATGAACACTTTAGCCCCGCCACTCCACAGACCGAGGCACCATGATCATTTCATCTGCATCCGACTATCGCGAGGCGGCACGTCGCAAACTTCCCCGATTTCTGTTCGATTACATTGATGGCGGCGCTTACGCCGAGCATACGTTGCGGGCCAACAGTGCCGACCTGACCGGCATCAGCCTGCGTCAGCGCATTCTGAAAAACGTCGAAACCCTGAGCCTCGAAACCACCCTCTTCGATCAACCGCTTTCGATGCCGATCATACTGGCGCCGGTCGGCCTGACGGGCATGTTCGCCCGGCGTGGTGAAGTGCAGGCAGTCAAAGCGGCGGAGAACAAAGGCATTCCGCTGTGCCTGTCCACGGTGTCGGTATGCTCGATCGAGGAAGTCACGGCCCACAGCCAGCAATCGATCTGGTTTCAGCTGTATGTGCTGAAAGACCGGGGCTTCATGAAAAACGCCTTGGAGCGCGCGAAGGCCGCCGGGGTGAAGAACCTGGTGTTTACCGTGGACATGCCCACCCCAGGCGCCCGATACCGGGATGCGCACTCGGGCATGTCCGGCCCGTTCGCCTCTTCGCGGCGGATGCTCCAGGCGATGACCAAACCCGACTGGGCGTTCAACGTTGGCTTGATGGGACGGCCGCACGATCTGGGCAATATTTCAAAGTACCTGGGCAAAGCCGTCACCCTCGAAGACTACATGGGCTGGCTGGCCAACAACTTCGACCCGTCGATAAGCTGGAGCGATCTGGAGTGGATTCGTGAGTTCTGGAAAGGCCCGATGATCATCAAAGGCATTCTCGATCCGCAGGATGCGAAGGATGCGGTGAGCTTCGGCGCGGATGGCATCGTGGTGTCGAACCACGGTGGGCGGCAGTTGGATGGCGTGCTGTCGACGACCAAGGCGTTGCCGCCGATCATGCAGGCCGTGGGCAATGACCTGACGGTGCTGGTGGACTCGGGGATTCGTTCGGGGCTGGATGTGGTGCGGATGCTGGCGCTGGGGGCCAAAGGCGTGCTGCTGGGGCGGTCCATGGCTTATGCATTGGCGGCCGATGGTCAGCGTGGGGTGGAGAACATGCTGGATATTTTCGCCAAGGAAATGCGCGTGGCCATGACGTTGACCGGGGTGACGTCGATTGGGCAGATTGATGAATCGACGTTGGTGGCTGCTACCCGGTAACGAGCTTCGACACTGACCCTGTGGCGAGGGAGCTTGCTCCCGCTGGGCTGCGAAGCTGCCCCAAAAGAACGGGACTGCTACGCACTCCAGCGGGAGCAAGCTCCCTCGCCACAGGTCAGCGCCACAATCACTCAAAGTTTTCGATGATCTCGAACTTCACCTGATCGGGATAGAACGCCACATAGTTACGAATCTGCTCCACAGACACCTTGGGGTTTTCATAACTCCATACCGCATTGGCGCCTTCGTGCCCCGGAATCTGCAAACTGAAATAACTGGCATCGCCCTTGTAGGGGCAATAGCTGGTGTGATCGGTGCGGGCGAAATACTTTTCGTCGATGTCTTCGCGCGGGACGTAATACACCGGAGGGTAGTTGGCCTCAAGCAGCACCAGCGACCGGGCGGAGGCGGCCACCTGGATGCCGTGGAACTTCACCAGCAGGCAACCGGGTTGCTCGGCGATGGTGATGACAGGACTGGGACCGGAGCTTTTCATGGATTTCTCCTGAGTCATGGGATGAACGTATCCCTGTGGCGAGGGAGCTTGCTCCCGCTGGCTGCGAAGCAGCCCCGAAATCTGAGACCTCGAACTGTCAGGTATAACCCAAATTTCGCATTCACGACTGCTTCGCAGCCGAACGGGAGCAAGCTCCCTCGCCACAACATCAAAAGATCAAGCCACGATATCCGTCACCGCCGCCTGCCCCACCGTCCCCACCGCAAAATCCACCGCGCCATGCCCGGTCAAATCCACCATCAAACTGGTCTGATTGGTCTGCGCAAAGTACGTCAGGATCGCATCCCCGGCATGCCCGGTAAAACCGCCAACGAAGTTCAACGTCGCCGCGCCCGAAGCAAACTCAGCAATCCCCGACAGGTCAATCTTGTCCTGGCCGCTGGTGAAATCCATGATCCAGTCCGGCGCAGTCATGGTCGAATCGCTCGCCGCGCCAAACACAAAAGTGTCCGCCCCCGCCCCGCCCCACAACGAATCACCGCCACCGGCACCGTAGAGGATGTCGTTACCGGCCCCGCCTTCCAGAGCGTTCGCCACCGCGTTGCCGATCAGCAGGTCATTGCCCGAACCGCCGACCGCGTTTTCCATAGTCACGCCGTGGGCGATGGAAACGTTGCCCACAAGACCGCCAACGTCGGAGAACGAACCTTCGTTGAGGTTGATCTTCTGGTTCTGGCTGAAACCGGAGAAGTCCAGGGTGTCGTTGCCACCGCCGTCCCACACCGAAAACACCACTTTCGACGCCGCCGAAGTAGCGCTGTAGAAGTCCCGTTCGGCGTTGGAGTTGAAGCCATACACCGTGTCGCTGGCGCGGGTGTCCAGGTTGGCGCCGTAGAGTTTCTGCACCGCAACGATGTCGTCCAGTAACGGGGCCGAGGCGTAGGCTCCGCTGCCATCCTTGCTGAAATTCTGGTGCGTATTGCTTTCGCTCCAGTAGCTCATGAGGCTGTAGCCACGGGTGTCCTGGGCGTAGGTCACGTCGTTGTAGGTCGGGTTGCCGTTGCCGGCGTTGTACACACCAGGGTGCGACAGGCCCAGGGTGTGGCCGATTTCGTGAGTCAGGGTCTGGCGCCCGTAGTTGTTGGTGTCCGGGGTTTTATTCACCTGGTATTGATCGTTGATCATGTACCAGGACTGGCCGTCGTACTGACTGCCCTGAGGCAGGTAGGCGAACGCCGCGCCGCCGGTGTTGTTGCTGTAGTTACCGAAGGTCATGTGACCGTCGCCGCCAGCGCCTTCGCGGAAGGTGACGTTGGCCACGTCCGACCAGGATTGCATCGACAATACGGCCTGGGCTTTTTGCTGGGCGCTGAATTCGCTGAACGTGCCGAGGGCCCGGTCGTAGTTCGCCGGTTTCGCAGTCAGGAAGGTGTAGCTGAGGTCGATCTTGCCGTCGGCATTCTGGTCGTGCCAGGACGCGCCTTTACGCAGGATCTGGTCCGCCGCCTGATCGGCGGTGAAGGATGGCTTGCCGTTCACCAAAACGCTGCCGCCACGGTCGTACAGATGGCTGAAGGTGTCGACTGTCGAGTAGGCGTCACTGGCCCGGGATTTTGCTTGAGACATTGCTTACGTCCTTGTTCAAAGTAGTCAGTTTCCGACAGACCACGGCGATCCCTTGGCGAGATCGTCCTGTCACTCGCCCCAAAAAAGGCGAGGTGAAACTGACACAGCCTGAAACGTGGCGCTAATCAATTTCTCGATAGCGCTGCGGTTCAACCATCCGTGGATCGCGACACTGCCTCCCACGCCTCGATCTCTTGCGCCATCGTCGCCAATCGCTCGCGCACCAGTTGCAGGGCATCGCTGCCCAGCAACAAATGCGCGGGCGGTGCGTCGCTGGCGATCAAGGTCAGCATGGCGCGCGCAGCTTTCACCGGGTCGCCCAATTGCTTGCCGCTCTTTTTCTGGCGCGCGGTGCGGATCGGGTCGAATGTCGCGTCATAGTCGGCGATGCTGCGCTCGGAGCGACGCATCGAGCGCCCGGCCCAGTCGGTGCGAAACGAGCCCGGCGCCACTGCCGTGACCGCGATGCCGAACGGTTTGAGTTCCTTGCTCAAGGTGTCGGAAATGCCTTCCAGGGCAAATTTGCTGCCGCAGTAATAGGCGATGCCGGGCATGGTGATAAAGCCGCCCATGGAGGTGATGTTAATGATGTGTCCGGCCCGGCGCTGGCGGAAGAACGGCACGAACGCCTTGGTCACGGCCACCGCGCCGAACACGTTGACGTCGAACTGCTGGCGCATCTCTTCCAGCGCCGATTCCTCGAAAATTCCTTCATGGCCGTAACCGGCGTTGTTGACCAATACATCCACCGGCCCGAGGGTGCTTTCGACCTCGGCGACGACGGCATCGATAACGCTGAAATCGGTGACATCCAGGCAGCGGCCGAAGGCGTTTTTCGAGGGATGTTGTTCAAACTCGATGCGGGCCGTTTCGTTGCGCACGGTGCCAATCACCCGGTGCCCTGCGGCCAGGGCTTCGTTGGCCAGGGCCTGGCCGAAGCCACTGCTGACGCCGGTGATGAAAAGCGTTTTGGTTGTCGTCATGGTCGCGTTCCGCCGTGGTTGTGAAGTTGTAGCCATGATAGGGAGGCAGCCTTGATGGCTGAACGCCGATTACTGTGGGTGTTTTGCCTAATCCTATGAGCCGATTGATTTACGGCGTACGGCGGTTCACATTCGAGCCAGTGATATCGCACGAGGAAGACATGTGAGCGCGGCAAAGGTTGATCAAAACGATGACCAGCAACGAATGATCACGTTGCTGACGAAGCTCGCCCCGGACGAGGGTTACAACCTGACGGCACTGCCGGATGTCCGTTTATTGCGTTGTAACCGTCCGCTGGCACGTACGCCGGTGCTCTACGATCCGGGCATCGTCATCGTCTGTCAGGGTAGCAAACGCGGGTATTGGGGCGATGCGACTTACCTCTACGATGCCCAGCATTATCTGGCGGTTGCCGTGCCCGTGCCGTTCACCATGGAAACCGACGCCAGCGCCGAGGAGCCATTGCTGGCGATCTATTTCCATCTGGACTTTAACCTCGCCGCCGACCTGATGCTGCAACTCGATGACCAGCCCACCGCCGAGCCCAAGGGCATGTACGCCTCGCCGATGGAAGCGTGTTTGAGCCAATCGGTGTTGCGTCTGCTGGAAGCCCTCGACCTGCCGCTGGATGGCCGCATTCTCGGGCCGTCGCTGGTGCGGGAAATCTATTACCGAATCCTCACCGGCGCCCAGGGCGGCTCGATGCGCGCCGCCCTCACCGCCCGAGGCCGCTTCGGCCGGATCTCCCTGGCCTTGCGTAAAATCCACGGCAGCCTTGGCGAACGGCTCGACGTCGAACAACTGGCCTCGGAGGCGAACATGAGCATGCCGACCTTTCACGCGCACTTCAAAGCCGTTACCCACACTTCGCCGATGCAGTATCTGAAATCCACCCGCCTGCACCAGGCCCGACTGTTGATGGCGCGCAACGGCTACAGCGTGGCGCTGGCGGCCTCGGAAGTCGGTTATGAAAGCGGCTCGCAATTCAGTCGCGAGTTCAAACGGCTATTTGGCCGGACGCCGACCGATGAAGTGGCACGGATGAAAGGCGCGTTCGCGCTGCCGCCGCCGGTGCAGGATTCGGTGTTTGTGTCGTCGCATTAAGCCATTTCATGGCCTGCCACCTTCCGCTACAGTGCCGACCCATCGCTTCGGCAAGAATCACACTCTGGAGAGCAAAATGGACATTGCAGGCATCCCCTTTGGCACCACCGACTGGACCCACATCAAACCCACCGAACACCCGGGAGAAACCGGCAGCGCTCTTTGGCGCACGCAACAGTTCGGGGCGATTCGGGTGCGTATCGTCGAATACACACCGGGGTACTTGGCTGATCACTGGTGCTCCAAGGGCCATGTGTTGTTTTGCCTTGAAGGGGAACTGCAAACCGAGTTGGACGATGGCCGCCAATTCGTGCTCAAACCCGGCATGAGTTACCAGGTCGCGGACAATGCTGAAGCGCATCGGTCCTCAACGTCCACTGGCGCCAGATTGTTCATCGTCGACTGATAACCAATGTGGGAGCGAGCCTGCTCGCGAAGATGCCGGCTCATTCAAAAATGATGTCGCCTGACACTCCGTCTTCGCGAGCAAGCCCGCTCCCACAAGGGATCGTGGTCGTGCACACATACAAGGCACAACACAGGACAACTGTGGGAGCGTGGCTTGCCCGCGAAGAGGCCGGCACATTCAACATCAGATTCGCCAGACACACCGCTTTCGCGAGCAAGCCCGCTCCCACAGGGGATCGTGGTCGTGCACACATACAAGGCACAACACAGGACAACTGTGGGAGCGTGGCTTGCCCGCGAAGAGGCCGGCATATTCAACTCAGATTCGCCAGACCCACCGCGTTCGCGAGCAAGCCCGCTCCCACAAGGGATCGTGGTCGTGCACACATGCAAGGCACAACACAGGACAACTGTGGGAGCGTGGCTTGCCCGCGAAGAGGCCGGCATATTCAACATCAGATTCGCCAGACCCACCGCGTTCGCGAGCAAGCCCGCTCCCACACTGAATCACGGCGAAATGGGCCAGGTGCAAATCAGTGGCCTCTACCACGATCGTTTCGAACGTCGGGACGGTCGCTGGGCCTTTACCGAACGCCGCTTCGAGTTGCACTTCCTGACGCCGCTGGCCGGATGGAAAGCGCTCGCTGGTCTGGAAGCCTCGGCCTGACCCTCAGTCATCATCGGCAACCTTTTATCTGTATATCCATACAGATAAAGGTTGCTCCAATCAAAATCCCTGCGCATTCTGTTCACCTTCTTCAAACCGACTTGAACGATGGTGGTTATGCAGCTGTACCTCTGTGAAAAACCTTCCCAGGCCAAAGACATCGCGGCAGTGCTCGGCGCCAAGCGCCGGGGCGACGGTTGCTGGTTGGGAACGAACGTCACGGTGACCTGGTGCATCGGCCATCTTCTGGAAACCGCCCCGCCGGATGCCTACGACGCGCGTTACAAGCGCTGGGTGCTGGCAGATCTGCCGATCATCCCCGACAAATGGAAGATGACCGTCAAGCCGCGTACCGCCAGCCAATACAAAGCAGTGAAGCGCTTGCTCGGCGAGGCCACTGAGCTGGTGATCGCCACCGATGCCGACCGTGAGGGCGAGATGATCGCCCGGGAACTGGTGGAGCATTGCCGTTATCGAGGACCGATCCAACGGCTATGGCTGTCGGCGCTGGACGATGCCTCGATCCGCAAGGCCCTGGCGGCACTGAAGCCGGGGGCCGAGACGTTCAGCCTCTACCATTCGGCGCTGGGCCGCTCCCGCGCCGATTGGCTGATCGGGATGAACATGAGCCGGTTGTTCACCTTGCTTGGGCGCCAGTCCGGTTACCAAGGGGTGTTGCCGGTGGGTCGCGTGCAAACGCCGACCTTGCGCCTGGTGGTGGATCGGGATCGCAGCATTGCCGATTTCGTTCCGGTCGCCTATTGGGCTATCGATGTGCAATTGCTGCACGATGGCACGGCGTTCACCGCACAGTGGCGCGCGGCGTCCGATGTTTGTGATGATCAGGATCGCTGTCTGAATCAGGCCCTGGCGCAGCAAGCAGCGGCGGCAATGAGCAGCGCGACGAGCGCCCGGGTGATCAAGCTGCGCACCGAGCGCATGCGTGAAATCGCACCGTTGCCGTTCGACCTGGGTACCTTGCAGGAAGTCTGCTCGAAGAAACTCGGGCTCGGCGCCCAGGAAACCCTCGATATCGCCCAGGCCCTCTACGAAACCCACAAAGTCATCACCTACCCGCGAAGCGATTGCGGCTACCTGCCCCTGAGCCAGCACAGCGAAGCCCCAAGCATTCTCGCGGCGCTACGTCAGGCTGACCCGAGCCTGAACGCCTTAAACGAGCATTTGGAGCCGCAGCGGCGCTCACGAGCCTGGAACGATGCCAAGGTCAGCGCTCACCACGGCATTATCCCCACCGCAGCAGCAAAAAACCTTGAGCGACTGGTGGGCAAACAACGGGCGGTCTACACCCTGATTCGTGCGCGTTATCTGGCGCAGTTCCTGCCCAACCATGAATACGACCGCACCCAGGCCGACTTCGACTGTGCCGGTGAAGCCTTGCGCGCCGTGGGCAAACAGATTGTCGAACCCGGCTGGAAGCGTGCCCTGCCCGAAGCGTTGGCACCGGCCAAGGGACGTGAGGCGCCAGCGCCACAAACCTTGCCGGCGCTGGCCGAAGGACGCGATTGCGCGGTGGCAGACGTCAAGCTCAAGGACCTCTGGACCCAACCGCCCAAGCCGTTCACCGAAGGCGATCTGATCAAGGCAATGAAGAACGTCGCCAAACTGGTGGAAGACCCGCTGCTCAAGCAGAAGCTCAAGGACACCACCGGGATCGGCACCGAAGCGACCCGCGCCTCGATCATCCAGGGCCTGCTCGACCGTGGTTATCTGGTGAAGAACGGCAAGGCCCTGGCCGCGACGCCGGCCGCGTTCAGCCTGATCGATGCCGTGCCGCGAGCCATCGCCGACCCCGGCACCACTGCAATCTGGGAACAGGCCTTGGACATGGTGCAAAGCGGCGAAATGAGCCTGGAAGAATTCGTCACCAAACAAGCCGCGTGGATGAGCAAGCAAGTCGCCCGTTGTGCGGGCCTGAGCATGACCATCAGTGGACCGGCGAGCCCGGCCGGTCGCGGCGCCACTCCGTGGAAGAAAAAACGCAAGTCCGCCCCGCGCAAGCCCGCGACCGGCACCAAACGCGCCGCCAAACCGGCGAGCAAAGCTTGAGGGCACTTCATGAAGTCCCGAATGGTCTAGTGTTGCTCAAGCCCGGCGATCGCCCCACTTTCTGAAAAGGCACCGACCATGATCATCGTCCATCACCTGAACAACTCCCGCTCCCAGCGCATTCTCTGGCTGCTGGAAGAACTGGCCATCCCCTACGAACTGAAGCTCTATCAGCGCGACCCGAAAACCAACCTCGCGCCACCGGAACTGAAAGCCATCGACGCCTTGGGCAAGTCGCCGGTGATCGAGGATGGTGCGCAGAAGCTGATCGAGTCCGCCGCGATCATCGACTACCTGATTCGTCGTCACGGCCAGGGTCGCCTGCAACCTGATCCATCCACCGCCGCCTACGATCAATACGTGCAGTGGCTGCACTTCGCCGAAGGCTCGGCGATGTTGCCGCTGATGTTGAATCTGTACGTGGGCAAGCTCGGTGAAGCCGGCGCGCCGCTGCATCCGCGAATCAACTCGGAAGTGGCGAATTACCTGAGCTACCTCGACACCGCACTGAGCCAGTCCGATTACCTGCTGGGCGATGAATTCAGCGCCGCCGATATCCAGATGAGCTTTATCGGCGAGATCGCCAGGGCCCAGGGCAAGTTGCGTGACTATCCTCATATTGCCGCCTGGGTTGAACGCTTCCAGGCGCGTCCGGCCTACGCCGCCGCTTTGAAAACGGGTGGCAAGTACGACTTCGCGCCGCACTGAGAATCTGTAGCAGCCTGCGCCCGGCTCTGTAGCAGCTGCCGAGGCACGAGGCTGCGTTCGGCTGCGCAGCAGTCGTGTAATCAGCCGACGCGGTGCTTCAGGAAGACCACGAGCTCAGGTTTTACGACTGCTTCGCAGCCGAACGCAGCCTCGTGCCTCGGCAGCTGCTACAAGTATCAGGCCTTACCAGAGCGCTCCCGCCATGTCTCGAATCGAATTGCATGCCGCCCATCGCGATGAGCTGGAAACCATTGAAAACCTGATGCAGTTCTACGTGTACGACTTCAGCGAATGGTTGCCGTTGAAACTGGGCGAGCAGGGTTTATTCAACATCCAGCCTAAACCGGACTACTGGCAGCAACCGGCCACGCGCCCGTTCTTGATCAGGGTCGATGGCGAACTGGCCGGGTTTGTGACCGTCGACGGTGACACCCACGTTGCCGGCGCCGAGTACAACATCGGCTACTTTTTTGTCAGCCGACGCTTTCGTGGCCAAGGTGTCGCGAAGTTTGTCGTCTCTGCCCTCTTGAGCCGATTGCCCGGTCAGTGGCAAATTTTCCACATCGATGCGAACCAGCCTGCACAGCGGTTCTGGGCGCGTGTGATCCCGGTTCTTACCCTGGGAGAATTCACAACGCATCAACTCGAGGTGGACGGCTATCCGTGCACCTCCTACTGCTTCGAAAGCCCCCGCCACAGCCCCTCGGGCGACCCTTCCTAATTCCAAAAGCACTTTGTCCGACAATATGTAGTGACTAAAAATAATCACTACATAACCGTTGACGCCGTCGATTTGCCCTTGCATGATGCAGACGTCTCCCCGATCGGGAGTACAGGCAACATGTTTGAGCAAGCTCGTCTGACCGCCGAGCTGTTTTTCCCGGATACACGCTGCCCACAAGGCAGATTGAAGAAGCTGACCTGGCCCGAACGTCCAGTACAAAGACGAGAAGCGCTGGCGAAATGTTCTCATGAAGCTTGTGGCCGACCCTGAAAACGTCGGCAGTGGCCTCCAGGTTTTCGCCGCTTCTCTTCGTTGTGACGCTATTGCGTAGCAGTTATTCAACACGACTACATGCAGCAGACGCGAGACCCCGTCAATTTGACGGCTGACCGCTGACGTCCTGGTTTCGGTGCCAGGGATCAACTAACCGATGGGCTACCTGTATTAGCGAATCAACTTTGAAAGATCACCAAATGGTCAAGGGGCTTACTATGAATCTGAACAATCAAACCACTATCGATGAACTGGCTCGTATGTTCGCTGCGCAAAAAGACAGCCACGACAGCCATATCCTTTGGATCAGCAAGTCGGGCCAGGTGCACATGGACTGCCTGTCGCCGCATGCTCACGAAGAAGAGTTCGACAAGAACAACCAGAACCTGCTGGCCCGCCTGAAGATGTACCGTCGCGGCCAGGGTTATGTCGGCAAGAAAGCCGCCGCCGACAAGGACTTCATCGGTAATGTTCTGCAAACTCTGAAACAGGCGTGGGCATCGATGCAGAACCAGAACGAAGTTCGGGTGATTGATCGGTTCTACTAAGCAACATTGAAAAAAGGGCCTGCTTCCATTGAGGAGCAGGCCCTTTTTTTATGCCCGAAATATCACATCGAACCCTGTGGGAGCGAGCCAGCTCGCGAAAGTGGTAGCTCAGACAACAATGATGTTGGATGTGACGGCCTCTTCGCGAGCAGGCTCGCTCCCACAGTGGTTCGCGGTGACTAGGGGAACTTCGTACTTAGCACCAAATCCACAAACGCCGACGCCGCCGCGCTGTGGTAGTTATTCCGCCGCCGCAACAACGCCGCCCCGCGCTGCGGCGCCTCCCCCGTCACCACAATCTTGCGCAACGCGCGATCCTGCGTCGCAATCGCCTCCGGCAAAATCGTCGCGACCGCCGTATGCCGAATCACCTCCAGCAGCGTGCTCACCGAGTTCACTTCGATCACCACTTTGGGCGTGATGCCTTGCTGGCGGAAATATTCGTCAATGGACGACCGGGTAATGAACTCCGGCGCCAGCAAGGCGAACTCCAATTGCGCCACCTCGCTCGGCGCCAGCGCGCCCTGGCTTTCATACAACGGATGATCACGCCCGACCATCACCCCAAGGGTTTCTACGAACGCCGGGAGGCACTCGATTTCGGGGTTTCGCACCGGCGTAAAAGCGATAGCAATGTCCAATGAGTCGTCCGCCAGCCCGGCCTCGATGTCGTCCATGGACAACTCGAAAATCTCCAGGTGAATGTTCGGGAAGCGCGCCACGTAATCGCGCACCAGCGGCCCCACCAGGTACGCCATGAACGTCGGCGTCATGGCCAGGCGCAAGGTGCCACGGGACAAGTCCTTCACGTCGAGCAACGCACGCTTGCCCGCCTCCAGTTCCACCAATACACGACGGGCGCATTCGATGTAGGCCTCGCCGGCATCGGTAGTTTTGACCGTGCGCGAAGTGCGGTCGAACAGGCTCACGCCGAGTGTTTCCTCCAGCTGGCGGATCTGCTGGGACAGGGTCGGTTGGGAGACGTGCAGCGCTTCGGCGGCGCGGGTGAAGCCGCCGTGGTCGGCGACGGCGATCAGGTAACGCAAATGTCGGAGCAGCATCGGAACACCATCTATAGGCTGTGCTTATGCTCGGCATTGTATATCGGTCTTGGACGCTATGGATCAATCGGCAGAAGATTGCTCCACACACAGCAACAACCCAATCCGATAAAGGAGTCACACCATGCAACAGTCCCACGCTTACAACGATCAGAGTCTGGCCCTGACCACTTCGATTCTCGATGCCAAGGCGCGCAAAAACCTGTCCTGGCAGGACCTGAGCGACGGCACCGGCCTGAGCCTGGCCTACGTTACCGCCGCCCTGCTCGGCCAGCATCCACTGCCGGAAGCCGCCGCCAAAGTGGTCGGCGACAAGCTGGAGCTGGACGCCGACAGCATCGCCCGTCTGCAAATCATCCCGCTGCGCGGCAGCCTGGCCGGTGTGCCGACCGACCCGACCATCTACCGCTTCCACGAAATGATCCAGATCTACGGCACCACGCTCAAAGCCCTGGTTCATGAGCAATTCGGCGACGGCATCATCAGCGCGATCAACTTCAAGCTGGACATGAAGAAAGTCGAAGACCCGGAAGGCGGCTCCCGCGCCGTGATCACCCTGGACGGCAAGTTCCTGCCACTGCGTCCTTTCTAAACCAGGACAGGCCCGCTTAACCGGCGGGCCTCCCCCCAAATTCCACAGGTCACCACTTTCGACTGGAGGACGCCCCATGCAAAAAATTCTGCTCGCACTGTCGCTGATCGCCGGTTTGGCAACCCAGGCTCAAGCCCAGGACAGCGCCGTCGCCTACCAATACGGCATGGACCTGGACATCGCTCAGGTCGTGAATATCACCCCGGTTGCCGATGTCTGCGGCCCGGCGCCGGTGGAGATGACCTACCTCGACTCCAAAGGCGTAACGCACATTTTGCAGTACAGCGAATTCGGCACCGGCTGCTCGAACTGAGCCGCCACCGTTCATCACTTATGAGGACGCAACCATGAAAGCGCTCATCGACGGTTTTTTGAAGTTCCAGAAAGAAGCCTTCCCGCAACGCACCGACCTGTTCAAACACCTGGCCACCACCCAGCACCCCGGCACGTTGTTCATCACCTGTTCCGACAGCCGCGTCGTGCCGGAATTGCTGACCCAGCAAGAGCCCGGTGAGCTGTTTGTTATCCGTAACGCCGGCAACATCGTGCCTTCCTACAGCCCGCACCCGGGTGGTGTCTCGGCCACGGTTGAATATGCCGTCGCGGTGTTGGGCGTCACCGACATCGTGATCTGCGGCCACTCGGATTGCGGCGCGATGACCGCCGTGGCCAAGTGTAAATGCATGGATCACCTGCCCGCCGTCAGCGGCTGGTTGCAACACGCCGAGTCGGCCAAGGTGATCAACGAATCGCGGCCTCACGCCAGTGAAGCGGCCAAGGTCAGTTCGATGGTGCGCGAGAACGTGATCGCGCAACTGGCGAATATCCAGACTCACCCAAGCGTGCGTCTGGCCCAGGAAAAAGGTCAGTTGAACCTGCACGGCTGGGTGTACGACATCGAAACCGGTTCGATCGATGCGCTGGATGCGGACAGCCGCAGCTTCGTGTCACTGGTCGAGCACCCGACTACCTGCGCGGTTTACGCGAAGGCTGCGCAAGTCGCCTGACAGCTAAAAGTAAGCCCCAACCACCTGCTTCACTGTCCTCAACGCCTGGCGCAGCGCGTCCATGTCCACCGAGCCAAGCGCCAACCGGATCGCATGGGGGACATGGACCGAGGTGGCAAACGGCTCGGCGGTGGACACCGACACCTGCTCAT
This sequence comes from Pseudomonas sp. NPDC087342, assembly GCF_044744265.1. NCBI lineage: Bacteria > Pseudomonadati > Pseudomonadota > Gammaproteobacteria > Pseudomonadales > Pseudomonadaceae > Pseudomonas > Pseudomonas sp. NPDC087342. The sequence continues at coordinate 408,307 of NZ_JBIUXZ010000001.1, read as the reverse complement.
GCAGCAACGCCACGGCAATCTGATCCGCCCTGGCCTCCTCCGACAAGGGCAGCCAGACAAAGTAGGACGACGGATGACGCACGTAGTGCAAGCCCGCCAGTACCTCATCGACTATCGCCTGCCGGGCCTGGGCATCCGCGCGTTTTTGCGCTTCCAACAGAGTAACGGTGCCATCGTCGAGCCAGGCGGTGGCAATCGCCGTCATCACGCCAGGAGTGTTCCAGGTGGTGGCCCTGATCGTGCGCTCCAGCGCCGGCACCATCGACAACGGCGCGGCGACAAAACCGACGCGCAGTCCAGTGGCGATGCTCTTGGATAATCCGGAAACGTAGACCGTTCTTTCGGGCGCCCATTCAGCCAGCGGTGGTGGAGGCGCTTCCGCCAGGAACGCATAAGCCGCATCCTCGATGATCAGCAAATCATGTTTTCGCGCAATCGATACCAGTTGCTCGCGTTGATCGGCGGCCATTACCCAGCCCAGTGGGTTATGCAGGGTCGGCATGCTGTAGACGGCGCGCACCGAACGACTTCGGCAGAGTTTTTCCAGCGCCTGAAGATCAGGCCCGGTCTCCGTCACGGGAATCGGCACCACTTCAAGGTGTAGCGTCTCGGCCAGCACCTTGAACCCCGGATAGGTCAACGCGTCGGCAGCGATCACATCGCCCGGTTGCAGCAGCGCCATCATCGTCACCGCCAAACCGTGCTGGGCGCCGCTGACGATCACCACTTGTTCGGCCGCCACGCTCAGCCCGCGTGTCAGCAGATGCCGCGCCACCGAAGCCCGCTCGTGCAGGCGTCCGGCGTGGGGCTGATAGCGCAAATGGGATTCCAGATCCCCGGACAACGCCAACTGACGCAAGGCCATGCGCAACAGATCGGCCTGGCCCGGCAACGCCGGATAGTTGAAATTCAGATCGCGCATCCCCGCGACCACACTGGGCTGGTGCACGCCCAGGCTGGGTGGCAGCGAAGTCTCGCGGACAAAAGTGCCGCGCCCGGTTTCGCCACTGACCAGGCCCATGGCTTCCAGCTCGGCATAGACCCGACTGGCCGTGACCAGCGCCAGACCTTCCGTGGTCGCCAACTGCCGATGCGTCGGCAAACGCGTACCGGGCGGCAATCGTCCTGAACGGATATCGGCGGCAAACGTGTCGACCAACGACTTGTACCGGGAGCGCGGCATCGGAAATGTATCCATGACAATTTTTTGATTGTCTTGATCTTCGGTCATAGCATGCGCTGAAAGCAACCCGACCTGACGAGACCCGCCATGGAACGTACCTCGAAGCTGAATAACCCGCCGCTGGAAAACAGCACCCGTGGATGGATCAATGGACTGATTGGCGTGGTGATCTTCAGCGGCTCGTTGCCCGCCACACGAGTAGCGGTGCTCGAATTCGACCCGGTGTTCCTGACCGTGGCCCGCGCGACCATTGCCGGGATTCTCGCGCTGTGCCTGCTATGGCTGTTCAAGGAAAAACGCCCTGCCCGGCATCAGCTTGTACCGCTGATCGTTGTCGCGTTGGGCGTGGTCGTCGGGTTTCCGTTGTTGACCGCACTGGCCTTGCAATACTTGACCTCCGCGCACTCGATTGTCTTCATCGGTCTGCTGCCGCTGGCGACTGCCGTGTTCGGCGTGTTGCGCGGTGGCGAGCGGCCGAAACCGGCGTTCTGGCTGTTCTCGATTCTCGGCAGTTTGCTGGTGATTGGATTTGCCGTTTCACAGGGACTTACCGCTTCGCCCACCGGCGATCTGCTGATGCTACTGGCGGTGGTGGTGTGCGGGCTCGGTTATGCCGAAGGAGCGAAACTGTCCCGGACGCTGGGCGGCTGGCAGGTGATTTGCTGGGCGCTGCTGGTGGCGTTGCCGGTAATGGCGGCGCTGACCTGGTATCGGTTGCCCAACTCATTTTCGACGGTTAGCACACCCGCTTGGCTGAGCCTGGCGTATGTGTCGCTGTTCAGCATGCTGATCGGTTTTGTGTTCTGGTATCGCGGGCTGGCCCAAGGCGGGATTGCCGCCGTGGGCCAGCTTCAGTTGCTGCAACCGTTCTTTGGCCTGGCGCTGGCAGCCACCCTGCTGCATGAGCAGGTCAGCTTGGGGATGCTGGGGGTCACCGTTGCGGTGATCCTGTGTGTGGCCGGGGCGAGAAAGTTTTCTCGCTGATCGCCAGATCATTGGTCGTCAAAGTTACCGGGCTTGAACACATGGGTGCGCAAGGCACTGGCCTCGACATCGACGACACCCTGGACCGACCGGGTCACTTCAATCGCCTGGTCACATTGGCGATGGGTATCGACCATGCCGCTCAGCGCCACCGCGCCGCCATGGGTTTTGACATGGATGTGCAGGCCAAAGTTGGGGTCGGCCCGGGTCAGGGCCGACTTCACCCTCGCGGTGGTCCACGAGTCGCGAGCGGCCATGGCCAGGTCATGGGAGTAATGCTCAAAGGAATGAAGTTTCATGGTGCAAACCTCCATTACACAAACACAGACACCCGATAAGTATAGTGCGGTCGCGGGGGCTCAGCGTTTGACCGACAAATCGACCTGGGTCATGCGGCTGCGTACGGTGAACACGCCGTCGCCCGAAAGAATCGCGCTGCGGGCGAACAGGCGACCGCTTTCCCAGTTCGAAAGCCCCAGTTCCGGCTTGTTCAGCGCGTACTGGCCGTCGACCCAACGGGTGATGCCGTTGCCGACAAAAGGCGCATTCACCGCGTTGTAGAAACGTTCATGCGCTGGCGCTTCTTCGCTGATCAGCGACACGGTGAACTGCGGGCTGTAGCGGTTGAACAGCGCGATCGCCTGATCCAGGTCGTCGACGATTTTCAGGCTGACTTCCGGGGTTTCTTCCCATTCCCACTCGCGGCCCAATTGAGCTTCCGCCAGTGGTTCGGCCAAGGCTTCGGTGACGTAGCCTTCGGCGCGATAGACCTCGACCGTGGCGCCCTGCCACTCGTTCGGCAAGTACGATTCGCTGCCTTCGACAATGTGCAATTTGCAGCCCTGGCCGCGTGCGGTGCCGGCCTGTTGCAAGGCCTCGAGAAACAGCGGCACCAATTCAGCGGCGCGGTCGCGCTGGATCAGGCAAACGTTCAGGGTGTTGCAGACTTTGCGGTCCAGGGAATTGCGCACCACGGCGGCAAATCGCGTGGCGTCGGCGTCTTTATCCGCGATCAACCAGGCGCCGCCAGTGCCGTGCAGACTGACGGCGGTGCCGGCCTGTTGCGCGATGCTGCCGAGTTGGCTGACCGCACGACCCGAACCCCGGGCCACGGCCAGCGACAGACGCCGATCAGCGAACATCGCCCAACCGGCGGCGTGATTGATGCTCTCTACCAGCGACACCGCGCCAGTCGGCAACCCGGCATCGGCCAGTGCCGGACTCAAGGCGTGTTTGACGATGGCCTGGGCGGTGCCCAACGCATCGCTGCCAATCCGCAGCACGGCGGTGTTGCCAGTGCGCAGAACGCCAGCGGCGTCGGCAAACACATTCGGCCGGCCTTCGAAGACGAAAGCGACGATGCCCAGCGGCGACACCACTTGCTCGACTTTCCAGCCGTCGTGCTCGACGCAGCTGATCACTTTGCCGCGAGTGGCCGGCGCATCGCGCCAGGCCCGCAGGCCGGCGATCATGTCGCGGCGCATGCGTTCATCGGCCAGCAACCGCGTAGTGGAACGTCCACGGGCCTTGGCGCGCTCGATGTCAGCCAGGTTGGCGGCCTCGATCAAGGCCCAGGTTTCGGCGGTTTCCAGACGCTGGGCGAACAAATCGAAGAACTCGCTGATCGCCTCATCCGACACCGCCGACATCGCAGTAAACGCCGCTTGCGCGCGCTCGATCGCCGCGGTTGCCGCTTGCTGATCCACCACCGGAATCAACAACAACTCGCCGCTGACCTGCTCCACCAGCAGATGGTCACCGGGCTGGAAGCGCGCCGCCAGTTCGGGGCTGACCACAGTGACGCGGTTACCAGCGAAAGGGATCGGAGTGCCAGCGACGAGACGTTCGAGCATCAGGGACATGAAGCGGTTTCACCATGCAGAGGGGCGGGGCGGAAAAATGTATAGCAATTTTCCCGAACCGTCATTACCAACGCCCTCGCCTGCACGCCTTTAGAACACCGACCAACCAATCCGCTGACTCAACAACTCTAGTGCCGCCATCCCTGCCAGGGAGTTACCGGCCGCATTCAATTCAGGCGACCAGACGCACACCGTGAACTGCCCCGGCACCACCGCAACAATCCCGCCGCCGACGCCGCTCTTGCCCGGCAGGCCGACGCGGTAGGCGAAGTTGCCGGCTTCGTCGTAGAGGCCGCTGGTGGCCATGATCGAGTTGACTTGCTGGGTCTGGCGCGCGGTGAGGATTTGTTCGCCGCTGTGTTTGCAGAAGCCGTCGTTGGCCAGGAAGCAGAAGGCCCGCGCCAGATCGATGCAACTCATGCGCAGGGCGCAGTGGCTGAAATAGCTGCGCAACACGGCTTCGACGTCGTTGTGAAAGTTGCCGAAGGATTGCATCAGGTACGCCATGGCGGCGTTGCGTGCGCGGTGCTGGTATTCGGACTCGGCGACTTTGCCGTCCACCATCACTTGCGGGTTGCCGGACAGGCGCCGGACAAAATCGCGCATCGACAGGGCCGGCGCGGCAAAGCGCGACTGGTTGATGTCGCAGATCACCAGCGCCCCGGCATTGATGAACGGATTGCGCGGGCGGCCGCGTTCGAATTCCAGCTGCACCAACGAGTTGAACGGTTGGCCGGACGGCTCGTGGCCCAAGCGTTCCCAGATTGCTTCGCCGGAGTGGTCGATGGCCTGCACCAGGCTGAACACCTTGGAAATACTCTGCACCGAGAACAGCGTCTCCGCGTCGCCGGCACAATACAACTCGCCGTCATTGCCATACACGGCGATGCCCAACTGGTTGGCCGGCACGGTGCCGAGGGCAGGAATGTAGTCAGCCACCTTGCCCTGGCCGATCAGGGGACGAACTGCGTCAAGGATCTCGTTCAACAGCGCTTGCATGCCGGGTTCCGAAGTCTCGCCCCATGGGTTTGCGGGGACACAGTCGCTAGACGCCGCTGGTCCGGGACGGATCACAGTTTTGTAGAGGAATGTATCTGGCGCCCGGCCTGATACATGAAGAGGCTTTCAGGACATATCGCCAACACACCGCGCTGAAACACTTGGGTTGTCTGCTGACCCTGGTCGGCCCTTGTTCCGGAGCGTTGTCATGAATACTTCAATTCCTCGTTATCACGGCTGGTCGCTGTTCGGCCTGCTGTCCTTGCTGGTGCTGTTGATGACCGGCCTGATCCTGGTGCTCAACCCCGATCTGGTGGAAGCCACCCGCAGCGCCATCCGCGCCACGGCCCGGACTTCGTTTGCACTGTTTCTCGCGGCGTTCCTGGCGTCGGCCTTCGCCGTGCTGGTGCCCTCGCCGTTCACTAAATCCCTGGTGCGCGAGCGGCGGTTTATCGGCCTGGCGTTTGCCTTTTCGCATCTGGTGCATGCGGTACTGATCTATAGCTACGGGCAGTTGAATCCCGAGTTCTGGCCGGGGCGAACCACGGTGGGCAATATTCCGGGGTCGGTGGGTTATTTGTTCATTTTGCTGATGGCGCTGACGTCGTTCAAAACCACCACGCGACTGATCGGCGCCAAAGCCTGGAAAGCCCTGCACGTGACCGGCATGTGGGTGATTGCGGCGGTGTTTACCTATTCCAACTTCAAACGGATCCCGATGAGTGCCTGGTACGTGTTGCCGTTCGGAATGATGTGCGCCGCGATTGCGGTGCGGTTGGTGGGTAAGTGGGCGGTGAAGAACAAGCGTAGTCAGCGGGTTGCCTATTCCTGAAATCCACCACTGCCTCCTGTGGGAGCGGGCTTGCTCGCGAAAGCGGTTTGTCATCCAGCATTAATGTTGACTGACACGGCGCCTTCGCGAGCAAGCCCGCTCCCACAGGGGGATTTTTGGTGTTTGGGGGTTCAGCGTTCGGCTATGTATCGGAGTGTGTACAGCCCTGCCCCAGACACACCAACGCTTCAAAACCCTACCCCCGCGACACACCGCAGATACACCCGCTTGATCAAATGACCCGGTCGATTGGCCCAGCCGATCAAAGTCCTCAACGGAGATCAAGCCCATGAACACTTCACTTTCTTCGGCCGTCAAAGGCCTGCACCTGAACCTCGACCGTGCCGGCAGCTGGATCGCGCCGCTGACCCTGCGCATTTTCCTGGCCTGGGAGTTTTTCGAGTCGGGCCTGGAGAAATGGAACGGCGAGAACTGGTTCGCCGATATCCAGGATGCCTTTCCGTTTCCGTTCAACCACGTACCCGCCACGCTGAACTGGGAACTGTCGATGTGGGCCGAGCTGATCTGCGCCCTCGCCTTGCTGGTCGGCCTCGGCACGCGGATCTCTACAGTCATTCTGATCGTGGTCACTGTGGTCGCGACAGCCGCTGTTCACTGGCCGGCCGATTGGTCTACATTGAGTGAACTCGCGCAAGGCTACGCCATCAGTAACAAAGGACACGGCAACTTCAAACTGCCGCTGATCTACCTCGCCGCCCTTATGCCGCTGTTGCTCTCGGGCGCAGGCAAGCTCAGTCTGGATGCCTTGCTGGCTCGATTCTTCTGGCGTCGTCACAACCACTGAAACGTCAGTGTCTCGAAAACGTCCCACACTCTCTAAAACGGAGCGATCGTCATGAGCCTCACACTCTACGGTTTTGACGGCAGCAGTTATGTACGCACGGTGAAGATGCTACTGGAGGAAAAAGGCGCGGATTTCGATCAGGTGCAGGTCAACGTCATCAAAGGCGAACCGCACCTGCCGGAACACCTGGCACGCCACCCTTTCGGCAAGGTGCCGGTGATTGATCACGACGGTTTCCGGATCATCGAAACCGCGGCGATCATGGCCTATCTGGATGAAGTCCTGCCCGGCCCGTCGCTGACCCCGGACAACGCCCACGACCGCGCTCGTACGCACATGGCCATGGGCATTTATGATTCCTATGGCTATGGTTCGCTGGTCTCGGTGTTCGGTTATCACCTGTTTCCAGACTTTATTGGCGGCAAGAATGAAGACTCACGACGCAAAGGCATCGAAAACTCCAAGCGCGTTTTGCGTGAACTGATGAAAATAAAAGGCGATGATCCGTATATCGCCGGCCTCGCCCCCAGCTTTGGTGACTTCTACCTGGCTCCGGGCTGCGCCTACATCGCCATGACGCCGGATGCAGGGCAAGTATTTGCCGTTGACGGTTTCGCCGAGTGGTGGAAACGTCTGCAGGCCTTGCCCAGTTTCCAGGCCACCGCACCGTAATAAACTCAACCCTCACTGAAGACAGGAGCCACCATGAGCGTGACCACCCAATGGATCGAGATCGACAGCCCCGAAGGTAAATTCGGCGCTTACCTGGCGATTCCCCATACCCAGAAGGGTCCGGGGATTGTGTTGATCCAGGAGATCTTCGGCGTCAACGAACACATCCGCTCGGTCGTCGAGCAATACGCTGCCGACGGCTACCTGGTGATCGCACCGGACCTGTTCTGGCGCAGCGGCCCGCGCATCGAACTGGGTTACGACGAGGCCGGCTGGAAAAAAGCCGTCGAGTTGATGAACGCCACCGACGTGACGAAGGCCCAGGCCGACATCAAACTGGCCATCGATGCCCTGCAAGCCCAACCGGGCCTGGATGGCGGCATCGCATCGATCGGTTACTGCTTCGGCGGCTTGCTGTCGTATCACACCGCCGCCAACGGTTTCGTCGACGTAGCCATCGCCTATTACGGCGGCGGTATCCAGAACCAACTCGACCGCGCCGATGAAATCGAAGTGCCGTTGCTGATGCATTTCGGTGAAGCGGACAGCCACATTCCCCTGGAAGCCGTGGAGAAAATCGCCGAGCGTTTCGACAACAACGACAATGTGGAAATCGTGGTGTACCCGGAAGCCGAGCATGGTTTCAACTGCTCCCACCGCGACAGCTACAACCAGCGCGCCTCGGTTGAGGCCCATGGCAATACCCTGATTTTCCTGGGCATGGAACTCTAAGCCCAACGCAAAACCCCTTGTAGGAGCGAGGCTTGCCCGCGAAGGCGTCATCCCAGTCGATAAAAATGTTGACCGGGATGACGCCTTCGCGGGCAAGTCGGATCGCCGCACCGCTCGCTCCTACAGTTTAAGCGTTCATCGGACTCACACTTCTTCCACTTGTTGAGGTTGCACACCGCGCTCATGCACATGCGCGGTCGGTGTGCGGTCGATCAGCAGGCTCAGCAGTTCCGGACGGCTGTAGTGACCGCGTGAATCCATCATGCGTTTGCGCTTGTCGATCAGGAACATATCCAGATCGACGATCACCTCGCCCTCGCCTTCCTGCAACGAACCCAGCACCACGCCATCCGGGCTGATGATCGCGGTGAAGCAACCACCCGAGATAGGGCCGATCGGGCAACCGGTGTCGGCCATGATTTGTGCCTGCTGTTCCGGGTTCAGCCACGCCGTGGAGTTGACCACGAAGCACGCCGATTCGAGGGCGTGCTGGCGAATGTTGACTTCCATTTGCGAGGTGAACAACGGGCCGGCAAACGAGCCGGGGTACATCGAGGCGTGGATCTGTTCGCCGTCGGCCATCAACGCATAACGGGCCAGCGGGTTGTAATGTTCCCAGCACGCCAGTTGGCCGATGCGCCCCACGGCACTGTCGGTGGCGCGCAGGCCGGAGCCGTCGCCCATGCCCCAGACCATGCGTTCGTGATAAGTCGGGGAAATCTTGCGTCGGTGCTGGATCAGCGTGCCGTCAGCGTCGAACAGCAACTGCGCGTTGTACAGCGTGCCGCCGTCACGTTCGTTGACGCCGATGGACACAACCATATTGGCCTGCTTCGCTGCGGCACCGATGGCCTCGGTCGTAGCGGAAGGCACCGTCACGGCCTGGTCCAGCAATTTGTAGTGCTCGGCACCCATCTCAAACGGTGACTGCACGAAAGAAAAGTACGGGTAGTACGGCACGATGGTTTCCGGGAACACGGCGAACTGCACGCCCTGTTCACCGAGTTCGAGAATCTTCTGCACGACTTTATTGACGGTGCCTTCACGGCTGTAAAGGACCGGGCTGATCTGCACGGCGGCAGCTTTGACGATGGACATGGCGGCGATCTCATTGAGGGATTGGGCTTCAACGAGATTCAGATTACGGCAATCATATTTTGTCTCAAATGCCGAATACACCACCTTTTAGGACATCAGCCGCGATTGGCTCGCTGGATCACTTGGGGCGGTTGCCCGAATGCGCGAATAAACGCCCGGCGCATGCGTTCGCGATCACCGAAACCCGTGTCGGTGGCCACCACGTCGATGGAATGCCGCCCGGTTTCCATCATCAGCCGCGCCGCTTCCACCCGCAGGTTTTCCACGGCTTTGGCCGGTGATTGACCGGTTTCTGCATGGAACACGCGACTGAACTGACGCGGGCTGAGATTGGCGGCGCTGGCCAGTTCTTCGACCGACAGCGCGGACTTGAGGTTGTGCTTGGCGTAGGTCAGCGCGGCCTGGATGCGGTCGGTGCGGGGCTCAAGTTCGAGCATCACGGAAAACTGCGATTGGCCACCCGCACGCCGGTGATAGACCACCAGTTGCCGGGCGACGCGACGGGCGATTTCGGCACCGAGATCCTTTTCCACCAGGGCCAGCGCCAGATCGACACACGCGCTCATGCCCGCCGCGGTCCAGACATTGCCGTCGTTGATGAAGATGCGGTCCTCTTCGACGATCACCTTGGGATACGCCTGCTGCAAGGCGCGGGCGTGGCACCAGTGCGTGGTCGCGCGCCGGCCATCGAGCAAACCGGCTTCGGCCAGGGCGATGGCGCCGGTACAGATCGACCCAAGGCGCCGGGTGGTCCGGCTAGCATTGCGCAAGAACGCGACCATGCCGGGGGATACCGGGCGGACGAGGTTGTCGCCCATCACCAGCAAAGTGTCGAAGGTGCGCTGGTCGAACGCCGTGGTTTCCACGCCAAACCCGGCCGATGTCTGCACCGTGCCGCCCTGCTCCGACAGCAAGGCGATGCTGTAGACCGGCTCATCCGCGACACTGTTGGCCATCTCGAACGTGGCACACATGGCCAGGCCCAACACCTGGAAACCGGGGTAAACGATGAGTCCGAGGGTGTGCATCTGTCATGACCTTAAAAGTGGCCTGATGGATTTTCAGGCCAGCCTGTCTGCACTGTACGCCTTTCAATGCCCCGAATCACATCAGGCACTTGTGGCGAGGGAGCTTGCTCCCGTTAGAGTGCGCAGCGCTCTCAGAGGGGCCGCTGCGCAGCCCCGCGCGAGCAAGCTCGCTCGCCACAGGCCACCCGCCAACCTGAAGAAAATTTCATTTTCTCCGGGACCAATCTTTTCCCGATACGGCGTCCAATTCATCAGCAGCATCCACTTTCAGGATGCCGGCCTCGAGGAGTTGTCATGAACGTTGTGCGCCCCCTGAACAAGTTGCGGCATGTCTTGCTCGTCCCTCTGGCGCTGGCAGCGCTGGCGAGCACGCCGGTGTTTGCTCAGCCCGAGATCATCATCCGCCAGGCGCCGCCGCCCGTGCGCATGGAGCAAGTGCCGATGGCGCGTCCCGGTTATGCCTGGGACAACGGCCATTGGCGCTGGGACGGTCGCGGTTATGTGTGGGCGCCCGGTCACTGGCAGCGGATGCACCACGGCGGGCGCTGGATGCCAGGGCACTGGGAGGCGCGCGGGCCGAACTGGTACTGGATCGAAGGGCGCTGGGTGCGTTGAGTCCTGAACGCTGGATCTACCGGCTCGCCATCCGGGCGCCGGTTCGTATGAATCAAGGAATCAAATAATGTCCCGACTATTCAAGACCACAGTGATCGCCGGCCTCATGGCAATCACCCTGTCCGGCTGCGTCATCGAGCCGGCCCGTCCACACCGACCGCCACCGCGGGTTGAAATGGTCCCGGTGATGCCCGCGCCGGGTTATCACTGGGTGGCCGGGCAGTATCGTTGGTCTCATAACGAGTGGGTGTGGGTGCCGGGGCATTGGAAAGGATATTGAGTTTGAGTAGAAGCTGATGGCCCCTTCGCGAGCAGGCTCGCTCCCACAGGGAATCTGTGTCGATCACAAATCCCCTTGTGGGAGCGAGCCTGCTCGCGAAGGCGGCCTGACAGTCAACGCGGAAATCGGAGCCTGCCACCGACCCATCATTTCTCTCGATCATACAAATCACAAAAGCGAATTTTTCATTTCCCTCCGACCTGTTCACCATGGCACCACCTAAAACAGATCGGACGAACTCCTCATGAATTTCAATCTGGCGATTGCCTGCGTCATCGTAGTGTCCTTTGCCATCGCACTGGGTCACGCCTGACCGCGCTATTTCGCGTCGCCGTCATGGGGTTTGTAGAACGTGAACAGACCGATCTGAGCAGTCTTGATGTACTCATGCGCCCAGTCTGGTTTCACCGTCCGGTCATGGAAATACATCGCGCCGTGGGTGCGATCCGGTAGTTGTTTGTTCAACGCCTTGCGCGCGATTTCCTTGGCGATCGCGTAAGGCGCGTCCTCCTGAGCCGTGTCCGGCTTGCCGTCACACCACCACGAAAACTGGCACGCATGCCTTTCCGAGCCCTGCTTGACGATCCCGCACACCGTGTCCGGAAAGCCCTCGTGGCCGAGGCGATTCATCACCACGTTGGCGACGGCTTCCATGTCGGCAGAGTCCTTGCCCTTGGCTTCCCAATAAATGCTGCGGGCCATGCAGGTGATGGCTTCGTCCAGCGGCGCAGTGCCGGCCGGGTCGACCGCCTGGACTTCGGATTGGGTGATGGTCTCGGCCTTTTTTGGCGCCGGGGCCGTGCTGCCTTTATCGGCGGCTTTTTCTTCCAGGACTTGAGCCTTGTCCACTGCCACTTCCTTTTTTTGTTCCTGATCGTCTGCCATGACCTGGCCGGCGAACAGGGTTAATGCGAGGCAGGTTGCAATCAACGGGAAGCGCATGATGAGCAGGCTCTTTAGGGCGTCGGCAGGCGACTTCGCTTCATTGTAGTCCGCAAATCACTGGATAAAACCGCGAACAAACAGCAAAAAGCCATTGCCCTGAACGGGACGAAATCGCGCATCATGGGCGCAGTCCGTTCAAGGGGGATTTTCATGCGCGTCCTATCATCCGTTTTGCGTGTTGCGGCGTTGTCGTCGGGCCTGGTGTTCGCCACCACAGCCCTGGCCACCGACGAGACGCAACTGGTTCAGTCGATCAACACCTACCGCAGCCAGGTGCAACGTTGCGGCGGCCAAGCGTCGCCGGAGTTGCCGCCGCTGGCGACCGATCCACGCCTGGTGCTGTCCGCCACTCAGAATGTCGACCTGCAACAGGCGATGGCGCGGGCGGGTTATCCGATGGTCAATGTGCAGGCGATCACCCTGTCCGGCCCGCGTGATGCGCAGTCGGCGATGCAAGCTGTGCAGGAAAGCTTTTGTCAGGTGGTGCTGAACCCGCAATTTATCGATGTCGGTGTCAGCCGTGAGGGCCGCGAGTGGCGCATCGTGCTCGCGCGTCCGCTGTTGAGCGGGCGTCTGGGCGATGCGCAGGCTGAAGGGCAAAAGCTCCTCGAACTGCTCAACGCTGCACGCACCCAACCGCGCCAGTGCGGCGGCCAACCGTTCGCCGCCACCACGCCGCTGGCCTGGAATGCCACGTTGGGCGCCGCTGCCGAAGCCCACAGTCGGGACATGGCCAACAACAATTACTTCGACCACAAGGACCGCTCGGGCGGCACGCCGGGTGACCGTGCGGAACTGGGCGGCTACATCGCCCAGCAGATCGGCGAAAACATCGCCGCCGGACAAGACACCACACAAAAAGTCGTGGACGGCTGGCTCAACAGTCCGGGGCACTGCGCCAACCTGATGAACCCACAGTTCCGCGAACTCGGCGCGGCGTACGCGGTGGACCCAAAGAGTGACGCAGGGATTTACTGGACGGCGATGTTCGGCACCCAGTAAACATTTCATTGTGGGAGCGGGCTTGCTCGCGAAGGCGGTGTGCCAGACAAGTTGATGTCGACTGACACGGCCTCTTCGCGAGCAGGCTCGCTCCCACAGTGGGTCTGTATTGAACCAAGGATTTGTGAACGACCACAATCCCCTGTGGGAGCGGGCTTGCTCGCGAAGGCGGTGTGTCAGACAAGTTAATGTCGACTGACACGGCCTCTTCGCGAGCAAGCCCGCTCCCACAGTGGGTCTGTGCTGAACCAAGGATTTGTGTACGACCACAATCCCCTACTGACACCACCCCTCATCGATTCATGAACCCCACGCATAACTCTATACCCGAATAACGCAAAAACATTTCGCCCCTGCGCAGGTCACTCTTTGATGAGTACCGCCAGGGCGCAGGGCTTCTGCTGCGCGAAAGAAAATACCGCACAGGAATCGAACCAATGGATGACCTTCACCGGAAGACGATTTCCCGACGCACCTTTCTGATTGTCGGCGCCGTAACCGCGACCGCCATCGCGCTGCCGCCCTTCATCTGCGCCCAGGCATCTGCCGCCAACCTCGCCCGACCGGTGCAAGCCAAGGTGTCCATCCAGGTCAACGGCGAAGCGCACGTCATGGACCTCGACACCCGCACCACCCTGCTCGATGCCTTGCGCGAACACTTGCACCTGAGCGGCACCAAGAAAGGCTGCGACCATGGCCAGTGCGGTGCGTGCACGGTGATTGCCGATGGCCGACGGATCAACTCCTGCCTGACGTTGGCGGTAATGCACGAAGGCTCCTCGATCACCACCATCGAAGGCCTGGGCAACCCGGAAAAACTGCACCCCATGCAAGCCGCGTTCATCAAGCACGACGGCTATCAATGCGGGTATTGCACACCGGGGCAGATCTGCTCCGCCGTGGCCGTGCTGGAGGAAATCCGCCAAGGCATTCCCAGTCATGCCAGCGCCAGCCTGACTGAACCACCCCAGTTGATCGCCCGTGAATTGCAGGAACGTATGAGCGGCAATATCTGCCGCTGCGGTGCGTACTCCAACATCATCGAGGCGATCACCGATGTCGCGGAGGCCAGCGCATGAGACCTTTTACTTATTCCCGCGCCAAATCCCCCGCCGAGGCCGCTGCGTTGGCGGCGCAAATCGATGGCTCACGGTTTATCGCCGGCGGCACCAACCTGCTCGACCTGATGAAGCTGGACATCGAGACGCCCGCCCACTTGATCGACGTCAACGGTCTGGCCCTGGACCGGATCGAGGCCACGGATCAGGGCGGCCTGAGAATCGGCGCGCTGGTGCGTAATACCGACCTCGCCGCCGACTCGCGGATCAGAAAGGATTACGCCGTGCTGTCCCGCGCCCTCCTCGCCGGCGCATCCGGCCAGTTGCGCAATGTCGCGACCACCGCCGGCAACCTGCTGCAACGCACCCGTTGTCCTTATTTCTACGACACCAACCAGGCCTGCAATAAACGCCAGCCGGGCAGTGGCTGCGCGGCCATTGGCGGGATCAATCGCTCGCTTGGGATCATCGGCGTAAGCGATGCCTGCATCGCCACCCACCCCAGCGACATGGCGGTGGCCATGCGCATCCTCGATGCGCAGGTCGAGACGGTGCGCCCCGACGGCACCACCCGCCTGATTCCAATCGCCGACTTGCATCGACTGCCGGGCAACACGCCCAACATCGAAACCACCCTGGGCGCGCACGAGTTGATCACCGCCGTCACGCTGCCGGCGCCCCTCGGCGGCACGCACATTTACCAGAAGGTCCGCGACCGCGCGTCCTATGCCTTCGCTCTGATCTCGGTGGCGGCGGTGATCCAGAACGATGGCTCCGGTCGCGTGGCCCTGGGCGGCGTGGCGCACAAGCCGTGGCGCGTCGAGGCCGCCGAATCGGCGATGTCCCAAGGCGCGAAAGCCGTCACCGCACAGTTGCTCGCCGACGCGACGCCCACCGATCAAAACGCATTCAAGCTGACGCTGGCCGAGCGCACGCTCGCCTCGGTACTGACGCAAGCGAGGGACCACGCATGAAATTCGAAACCCCGGCCGGCACCAACCCAATCGATCAGATGAAAGTGATCGGCAAGCCCACGAGTCGTATCGAGGGCCATCTGAAAACCACCGGACGCGCCCCGTACGCCTACGAACACCACGACGCGGTGACGAACCCGGCCTATGGATTTGTGGTCGGCGCCGCCATCGCCAAGGGCCGCATTACCTCGATCAACCTTGAAGCAGCGAAGTCAGCGCCGGGGGTGATCGCGATTGTCACCGCCGCCAACGCGGGCAAGCTCGGAAAAGGCAAATACAACACCGCGAAGCTGCTCGCCGGCCCCGACATCGAGCACTATCACCAGGCCATCGCACTGGTGGTGGCTGAAACCTTCGAACAGGCGCGGTCTGCTGGTCAGTTACTCGACATCACCTACGCCCGCACCGACGGCGCGTTTGATCTCGCCAGTCTGCGGAATTCCGGCGTCGAGCCCAAGGAGATGCCGGACGTCAGCCATGGCGATTTCGCCAGTGCATTCGCCGCCGCGCCGGTGCAACTGGACGCGACCTACACCACCCCCGACCAGGCTCACGCGATGATGGAGCCCTTCGCCTCGATGGCCACCTGGATCGGCGATCAACTGACGGTGTGGACCTCCAATCAAATGATCGACTGGGCCGCCAGCGACGTGGCCACCACCCTGGGCATCCCGAAGAAAAACCTGCGGCTGATCTCGCCTTACATTGGCGGCGGCTTCGGCGGCAAACTGTTTGTCAGGGCCGACGCGGTGCTCGCCGCCCTCGGCTCACGCATGGCCGGCAGGCCAGTGAAAGTCGCGTTGACCCGGCCGATGATGTTCAACAACTCCACGCATCGTCCGGCGACGATTCAACGGATTCGCATCGGCACCAGCAGCGACGGCAAGATCAGCGCCATCGCTCACGAAGGCTGCTCCGGTGACTTGCCCGGCGGCAAAGTCGAACGGGCCGCGCAACCGAGCAAACTGTTGTACGCCGGGGCCAACCGCTTGATCTCGATGCGCCTCGCCACCCTTGATTTGCCGGAGGGCAATGCGATGCGCGCGCCGGGTGAAACCCCGGGGTTGATGGCACTGGAAATCGCCATGGACGAGATGGCCGAGAAACTCAACCTCGACCCCATCGAGTTCCGCATCCTCAACGACACCCAAGTCGACCCGACCAATCCCGAACGCCGTTACTCGCAACGGCAGCTGTCCGAATGCCTGCGCACCGGGGCCGAGCGGTTTGGCTGGAACCAGCGTCACCCGCAGCCCGGTACGCAACGGGACGGCCGCTGGCTAATCGGCATGGGCGTCGGCGTGGCGTTTCGCAATAACAACCTGGTGAAGTCCGGGGCGCGGGTTCGGCTCGATGACAAAGGCATCGTGACGGTGGAAACCGACATGACCGATATCGGCACCGGCAGCTACACGATCATCGCCCAGACCGCAGCGGAAATGATGGGCGTGACGCTGGATAGCGTGGTGGTGCGCCTGGGGGATTCGAGCTTTCCGGTGTCGTCCGGTTCTGGCGGCCAGTTCGGTGCCAACTGCTCGACGGCGGGCGTGTATGCGGCCTGCGTCAAACTGCGCGAAGCGGTCGCGCAACGCCTTGGTATGAGTGCCGAACAAGCCGTGTTCACCGATGGCCAGGTACGCGCCGGTGATAAAAGCCTGCCGCTACGTGATGCGGCCAAGGCTGGAGAACTGGTCGCCGAGGACTCGATCGAGTTTGGTGATCTGGCCAAGCAGTTCCAGCAATCGACCTTCGGCGCGCATTTTGTCGAAGTCGCGGTGGACAGCGCCACCGGGGAAATCCGCGTGCGCCGCATGTTGGCCGTGTGCGCGGCCGGACGCATCCTCAACCCGACCTCGGCGCGCAGCCAGGTGATCGGTGCGATGACCATGGGCGTGGGCGCGGCATTGATGGAAGAACTGGCGGTGGACAAGCGCCAGGGCTATTTCGTCAATCATGACCTCGCCGGGTACGAGGTGCCGGTGCATGCCGACATCCCGCATCAAGAGGTGATTTTCCTGGAGGAAACCGACGCCTATTCATCGCCGATGAAGGCCAAAGGGGTCGGGGAATTGGGCTTGTGTGGCGTCAGCGCGGCCATCGCCAACGCGGTCTACAACGCGACCGGCGCCAGGGTTCGCGAGTACCCGATCACGCTGGACAAGATTCTGGATAAATTGCCAGCGATGATCTGAGAGGGTTATTGAGCGACGGGGTATTGCCCGTCGCTGACCTGTTCCATCCACTCCACCACGTTGCCATCCTGTACTTCGGCAATCGCGATGTGGGTCATGGCGGTGGTCGCCGTGGCGCCATGCCAATGTTTGACGTGCGGCGGAATCCACACGGTGTCGCCGGGTTTGATCTGTTGCACGGGTTTGTCCTGCTCCTGCACCCAGCCCATGCCGGCGGTGACGATCAACGTCTGACCCAGTGGATGCGTGTGCCAGGCTGTGCGCGCGCCCGGTTCGAACGTGACCGTGGCGCCACTGACCCGCGCCGCCTCGGTGCCTTTGAACGGTGCATCGACCCGCACGGTGCCCGTGAAATAATCAGCCGGGCCTTTGGCGGAGGGTTGGGAGCCGTTCGGGGTTACAGTCAGCATCGGATTCTCCTGAGCCTTGAAAAGTGCGCCCAATTTATCAGCTGCGTATTCCCCGGATTAGCCGCTACAATTCGAAAAGACTTATGAGGGAGACTCATGGATGCTGCGGGAAAACGCCAATGATCTGCTCGCCTTTCTGGCGGTTGCCAGGGAGCGCAGTTTCACCAAGGCTGCGGCCAAACTGGGGGTTTCCCAATCGGCGCTGAGCCATACGATTCGTGGCCTGGAAGCGCGATTGGGCTTGCGTCTGCTGACCCGCACCACCCGCAGCGTTTCGCCGACCGAAGCCGGCCAGCGCCTGATGGAAACCATCGGCCCGCACTTCGAAGAAATCGAGATCGAGCTGGCGGCGTTGAGCGACCTGCGCGACACACCGGCCGGCAATATCCGCATCAACGCGATGGACCACGCGCTGGAACACATCCTGTGGCCGGTGCTGAAACCGTTCCTGGCGAAGTACCCGGACATCTCCGTCGAGGTGTGCTGCGATTACAGTTTTGTCGACATCGCTGCCCAAGGTTTCGATGCCGGCGTGCGCCTGGGCGAGGACGTGGCCCAAGGCATGATCGCCACCCGCATCGGGCCGGACATGCGCATGGCGGTGGTGGGTTCACCGGCCTACTTTGCCGAACGCTCGATACCCAGGACTCCGCGCGACCTGACGGAGCAGCAATGCAATAACCTGCGCCTGCCCACCAACGGTGGCCTGTATGTCTGGGAGTTTAAAAAAGCCGAGGAACGCCTGAATGTGCGGGTGTCCGGGCAGGTGACGTTCAATGGTGTTTATCAACTGCTGAACGCAGCGCTGGATGGATTCGGTTTGAGCTACATTCCCGAAGACCTGGTCGCACCGCACCTCGCGGCCGGGCGGTTGGTGCAAGTGCTTGAGGATTGGTGCGCGCCGTTTGCCGGTTTTCATCTTTATTACCCGAGCCGTCGCCAGGCTTCGCCAGCGTTTGCGCTGCTACTGGATGCGTTGCGCTACAAGGGCTGAATCCCACGATCTGCGCCCGCAACACATCCCCTGTGGCGAGGGAGCTTGCTCCCGCTCGGCTGCGAAGCAGTCGCAGAACCTACTTGCACGATATGACTGAAGTAAGCCGGGGGCCGCTTCGCGCCCCAGCGGGAGCAAGCTCCCTCGTCACAAGGGTTTGTCCCTTGCCGACTATCCGAACCCCGCCCTTCCCCGCTACTGTACGCAACCCGCCGGTCTCTGAAAAAGGCTCAACTCTTGAGTGACGCACTCGCCAAACCCCAAGCCATTTCCCTGCGCGAAGCTTTCCTGTTCTGGCTCAAGCTCGGCTTCATCAGTTTCGGCGGCCCGGCCGGGCAGATTTCGATCATGCACCAGGAATTGGTCGAGCGTCGGCGCTGGATTTCCGAGCGGCGTTTTCTGCACGCGCTCAACTATTGCATGTTGCTGCCCGGCCCGGAGGCGCAACAACTGGCGACGTACATCGGCTGGCTGATGCACCGGACCTGGGGCGGTGTGATTGCCGGCGGGCTGTTTGTGTTGCCGTCGCTGTTCATCCTGATCGGGTTGTCGTGGATGTACATCGCGTTTGGCGACGTGCCGGTGGTGGCCGGGTTGTTTTATGGGATCAAGCCGGCAGTCACCGCGATTGTGCTGCAGGCCGCCCATCGCATCGGCTCACGAGCGCTGAAGAACAACTGGCTATGGGGAATCGCGGCGGCATCGTTCACCGCCATTTTCGCGTTCAATGTGCCGTTTCCGCTGATTGTGTTGGGCGCAGCGGTGATCGGTTATGTCGGCGGACGTTGGGCACCGGAGAAATTCAGCAACGGCGGCCACAGCGCTACGAAAAAAACCTACGGCCCGGCGCTGATCGATGACGACACCCCTACGCCAGAACATGCGCGCTTCAGTACGGTGAAGCTGCTGCGTCTGGCGCTGATCGGTGCCGTGTTGTGGGCGTTGCCGATGGGACTGCTCACGCTGTTGTTCGGCTGGAACGGCACGCTGACGCAGATGAGTTGGTTCTTCACCAAAGCCGCGCTGCTGACCTTCGGTGGCGCCTACGCCGTGCTGCCCTACGTGTATCAAGGCGCGGTCGGCCATTATGGCTGGTTGACGCCGACGCAGATGATCGATGGCCTGGCGCTGGGCGAAACCACGCCCGGACCGCTGATCATGGTGGTGGCCTTCGTCGCGTTTGTCGGCGGTTATGTGCAACAGGTGTTCGGCGCCGATCACGTATTCCTCGCCGGAGCCGTCGCCGCCATGCTGGTAACCTGGTTCACCTTCCTGCCTTCGTTCCTGTTCATCCTCGCCGGCGGGCCGCTGGTGGAATCGACGCACAACGAACTGAAATTCACCGCGCCGCTGACCGCCATCACCGCTGCCGTGGTCGGGGTGATTCTCAACCTGGCGTGTTTTTTCGGCTACCACGTGCTCTGGCCCAACGGCTTCAGCGCTCACCTTGACTGGCCTTCAGCGCTGATCGCCATCGCAGCGGCGATTGCCTTGTTTCGCTTCAAGCGCGGGGTGATCCAAGTATTGATCGGCTGTGCGTTGGTTGGGCTGGCGGTGCATTTGTTGCGTTAACAAACGGCCGACAGCGCCCACACCTCAAGGATGTGGACGCCGGTGGGGCACGGTCATTTGGTCGCGTGTTGCACCTGCGCTTCAGGCATCGCCGAAGAGTGGTGGTTGAGGATCTTCCACTGGCCGCCGACCTGTTCGTAGACGAAGGTATAGCGCGCTTGCACCTGACGGGTCTTGCCGGTCGCCTCAGTCAGGGTGAAGGTGTAGACGCCGCTGTCCATGGCCACGTTGCTGCCCAGTTGGCGGATTTCGCGGTAGTTGATCTGGCCTACCGGCTTGAGCGCCAGGAAGTGATCGAAGTAGTCCTTGATCTGATCCGGCGTGGTCCGCACCTGGTTGGACACCGTCGGCTGCAACACCGCGCCCGGTGCATAAAGGTCAACTACCGTTTGCGCGTTGCCGGTCTGCAAGGCGCTGTTCCAGCGGTCAAACAGACCGGCAATTTCCCGATCCTTCACGTTGGTTGGCGCCTTGGCCACGGTGCGATAAACGTACGGGGCGGTCTCAGCGGCTTGGGCAAACGGGGCGCTCAGGGCAAAAAACAGGGCGATGGCCGGGATCTTCATTTTCATTGCGATACTCCTGGGGTGGTCGTTGAGCCCACTTTGCCAACCCGCCAGCCGCCCGACATCGGCCACTCGGAGTCATTTGCCTATGCCATTTGGCAGATGGCGCCCGGCCCTGTTAACAAGGTTTAATGACCTCCCCCTGCGCCCGCGGGTCCGTCTCAACGCCGGAGCGAAACATGCAAAACCCGCCTCACGATCCCGGTAGTGCCTTGGCCATCCGCACTCACTATCGACAATCCGAAAGTCGCGCGGCGCGCCTGCGGTTGTTGGTGGATACCGGCCAAGAGTTGACCCGACTGGCCCCTCACGCCATGCGCGAACGTGTGTTGGCGCGGGCGTGCGCTTTCCTCGCGATGGACCACGGTTTGCTGTTGGAGTGGGACGCCGACGGATGTGTCAACGCTAGCGCCCGACATGGCAGCCGTGATCGACTGGACAGCCTCGACGCCGTCGTCGACCGCAGCATGCGCACGCCCTCCTGGCAAGACCGTCCGGGGGAAGCCCTGCCGAGTGTGTTGCGGGTGCCACTGCGCGGCGGCGACGGCGATGCCTTTGGCGTCCTGGTGCTGGCCAACAGCGTCGGCCTGCGGGCGCCGGACAATGAAGACACGGAATCCCTGCAACTGCTCGCTACGCTGCTGGCCGCGCACCTTGAAAATGATCGCCTGCTGACAACGCTCAAGTCCCGGGATCGCACCTTGTCCGACCTGGTCAATCGGCTGCTCCGCGCGCAAGAAGACGAACGCAAACGCGTGGCTTACGACCTGCACGATGGCCTGGCGCAAACCCTCGCTGGTTTGCATCAGCGCCTGCAAGGTTTTGCCGGCCGCTGCCCGACTCTGCCGGACACACTCGACGCCGATTTGCAGGCAATCCTGGCGCTGGCCCAGCATTGCGTGGGTGAAGGCCGACAACTGATCGCAGGCCTGCGTCCGACGGTGCTCGACGATTTCGGTTTGCTCAAAGCCGTCGATAAAGAGGCCGATCGCCTGCGCGACGCCGGAATCGGTGTGCACTGGATCGCACGTTGCGACGCACGCTTGCCCAGCCAGGTGGAGATCGCGTTGTTCAGGATTGCCCAGGAAGCGATCAACAATATCCTCAAGCATGCGCAGGCCAGCCGGGTCCAACTGACGCTGGACGTGCACGAAGACCACGCCTCGCTGCGAGTTGACGATAACGGCAGAGGTTTTGCCCTCGAGCAGAAGCTCGACAACGAAGACGCTCGGCACCTGGGCCTCGCGACCATGCGAGAACGCGCCAGCCTGCTGGGGGGCAGTCTCACCTGCGTCAGCGCGCCCAACTGCGGTACCCAACTGCACGCCCGCGTGCCGGCCCACTTGAATGGAACACCACAATGACCCACGTTTTACGTCTGGTGCTGGCGGACGATCATGAAGTCACGCGCACCGGTTTCGTTGCGCTGCTGGCCGGTCATCCGCAATTCGAAGTGGTCGGCCAGGCCCGCGATGGACAAGAGGCCGTCGAGCTGTGCGAGCGGCTGCTGCCGGACATTGTGATCCTCGACATTCGCATGCCGGTGCTTAACGGTCTGGGCGCGGCACGCCTGCTTCAACAAAGTCTGCCGGCGTTGAAAGTGGTGATTTTCACCATGGACGACAGCCCCGATCACTTGGAAGCGGCGATGAATGCCGGTGCCGTCGGCTACCTGCTCAAAGACGCCAGTCGTGATGAAGTGATCGACGCGTTGCAAAGGGTCGCCGCTGGCGAGGAAGTCCTCAATGGTGCGGTTAGCGCCCGCCTGCTGCGGCGCATGACCACGCGCAGTGCCAGCGGTGCCCCACCGACCGAAAACCTGACGCCACGTGAACGCCAGGTACTCAGCCTGGTAGCCAACGGTTGCAGCAACCGCGCAATCGGCGAGCAACTGGGCATCACCACCGGTACGGCCAAGGCTCACGTTGAACGGGTCATCGGCAAACTCGGCGCGGCGGATAGAACCCAGGCCGCAGTCCGTGGCATTGCACTTGGCCTGGTCACTCAACCATGAAGGTGTTTTACGCCCGACGCTGGGCCGACCTGCCGTTGCGAGGCAAGGCCCTGGTAGTGATTTCCCTGCCGTTGGTGGTGCTGTTGTTGTCGCTGGTGCTGATTTACATCACCGAACGCCAGACCGCTCGCGCCGAAGAAGACGTGCGCCGGGTATTGCGCGTGCAAGGCGACATCCAGACCGTCCACACTCTGCTTGCAGAGGCGGCCGCCAGCGTTCGCGGTTACTTGCTGACACGCCGTGAGGATTTCCTGCCGGGCTACCTGAACGCCAAGCCGTTGATTGAATCGGCGCTGCGCCGGCTGGACAGTAACGTTCGCGATGAACGCGTGCGCGAACAGCTCACCGCCATGACGCCGCTGATCAACTCCAAAATCGATGGCCTGGAGGAAATGCTCAACGACCCGGCGACGACAACCGATTCGATTACCCCCATCCTGATCAACAACAAACACACCCTCGACGAGTTGCGTCAGCACATCAGCACCATGCTCACCCTGGAGGATTCGCTGCTGGCCGAGCGCACCGCGGCCGCGTCCGAGAATCGCCAGCGGCTGTTACTGTCCACGTGGCTGGCTGCCATCTGCGGGCTGTTTGGCGCCATCGTGGCCGTGCTGTTTTTGTCCAAGGGCATCGTCGCCCGGGTGCAGCAAGTCCAGGGCAATGCCCAGCGCCTTGCCCTCGGACAACCATTGCTGCCGCAACCGCCGGAGCAAGATGAAATCGGTCAGTTGGGCACTCGTCTGGTGGAAGCCGGGGTGCTGCTGGCTGAGCGCGAACGGGCGTTGCGCGACAATGAAGAACGGCTGCGGCTGATCATCGATGGGGTGAAGGACTACGGGATTTTCGCCCTCGATACGGCCGGCTATGTCACCAGTTGGAACGCTGGCGCGGAGCGGATCAAGGGCTACACCGAGCAGGAGATTATCGGCCAGCATTTCTCGGTGTTCTACCTGCCGCAAGAATGCCCGCAACACCCGGCCATGGCGCTGCACGAGGCCACCCGCGACGGCCATTACATGGAAGAAGGCTGGCGCTGCCGCCAGGATGGCACACGCTTTTGGGCCAGCGTGGTGATCACCGCGCAGTACGACAGCACCGGCGCCCTGCGCGGCTTCTCGAAGATTACCCGCGACATCACCGACCGCCGCGCCGCCGAAATTGCACTGCGCACCGCACGCGAAGAAGCTGAACGCGCCAGCCGGGCGAAAAGCGAATTCCTGTCGCGCATGAGCCACGAACTGCGCACGCCGCTGAACTCGATCCTGGGCTTTGCGCAACTATTGGACATGGACTCGCCCGCCGGGCAAAAGGCCCAGATCGGGCACATCCTGCGCGCGGGTCAACACCTGCTGACCCTGATCAACGAAGTGCTGGACATCGCCAAGATCGAAGCCGGACGCCTGCCGCTGAACATCGAATCGGTGCCCTTGGCGATCGCCCTGCAAGAAGCGCTGACGCTGGTCTCGCCGATGGCCACCGATGCCGGCATCCACCTTACGCCCTTGCCAACGATGGCCGCTGACTGCGGGATCGTCGCTGATCGACAACGCCTGACCCAAGTGCTGTTGAACTTGCTGTCCAACGCGATCAAGTACAACCGGCCCGAGGGTCGGGTGAGCATTGAGGTCGAGGTTGATCAACAACGTATCGCCGTGACGGTTTGCGACACCGGCAAGGGCATTGCGGCTGATCGCCTGGGTCAATTGTTCAAGCCGTTCGAGCGCCTGGAAGCCGATCCGAACGTGGAAGGCAGCGGTCTCGGCCTGGCGCTGAGCAAGAGCCTGCTGGAAATGATGAGCGGCAGCCTGACCGTGCAAAGCCAACCCGGCGCCGGCTCGAGATTTACCCTGGAGCTGCCATTTGTGCAGTTGCAGGAAACCGTCGAGGCAGTGGTTGCGCCCGTCGATAATCGACCGCTGCTCCCCGGCCCTCAGGTCCGGGGCAAGGTGCTGTGCATCGAAGACAACCTTTCCAGCCTGGCGCTGATCGAAACCTTGCTGCAACGCCGACCCGGGATAAAACTGCTGTCGAGCATGCAAGGACAACTGGGGCTGGACCTGGCCGCGCAACATGCTCCGCAACTGATTCTGCTGGACGTTTCCCTGCCGGACATCGACGGGCTGAACGTGTTGCAGCGCCTGCGTCAGTCCGCGATCACCCGGACCACCCCGGTGCTGATGATCACCGCCGACGCCAGCGACCTCACCCGTCTGACCTTGTGCGACGCGGGCGCGACAGCGGTGCTGAGCAAACCGATTCACATCCCTTCGTTCCTCGCCCACCTCGACCAGTACTTCCCGGAGCCCGCGTGAACACCGACCTGCGCATTCTGATCATCGACGACCAACGCCCCAATCTCGACCTGGTAGAGCAATTGCTGGTGCGCGAAGGGCTGACCAATGTCCTGAGCAGCACCCAGCCGCTGCGCACCCTGGACCTGTTCAACAGCTTCGAGCCGGACCTGGTGATTCTCGACCTGCACATGCCGGAGTTCGACGGCTTTGCCGTGCTGGAACAACTCAACCGGCGCATTCCGAGCGGCGAATACCTGCCGATCCTGGTGCTCACCGCCGACGCCACTCGCGACACTCGCCTGCGCGCCTTGGCGCTGGGGGCCAAGGACTTCATCAGCAAACCGCTGGATGCGCTGGAAACCATGCTGCGGGTGTGGAACCTGCTGGAAACCCGCGCCCTGTACAAAACCTTGAGGACGCTGATACCGGCCGAGCAAATCGATCTGCTGCGCCAGCGCTAAACCGCCGCGTCCACCTGCACCACTTCGATGCCCAGTCGCTGGTAATCCTCGACATTGCCCGAGGCCAGATGCCGCTCAGTGATCAGCGTCTGGATGCGCCGGCACGGCGCCACGACAAACGGCTCCACCGCGCCCAGCTTGTCCGCCATGCTCACGGCCACCACATGCGTGGCGCTGTCGAGCATCGCCTGTTTCACCGGCACCTCGTCGAAATGCAAAGAGCTGATGCCAACCTCAGGGTGAATCGCACAAACCCCGGTAAACAACAGATCCGCCTTGATTCCCTGAAGCAGGCGCAACGTTTCTTGCCCGCT
Organism: Pseudomonas sp. NPDC087342; assembly: GCF_044744265.1. Lineage (NCBI taxonomy): Bacteria > Pseudomonadati > Pseudomonadota > Gammaproteobacteria > Pseudomonadales > Pseudomonadaceae > Pseudomonas > Pseudomonas sp. NPDC087342. The sequence continues at coordinate 382,418 of NZ_JBIUXZ010000001.1, read as the reverse complement.
GGCGCACATCGTCCCCGGATTGAGTTGACCACCGGCCAGAATCACCTTGATGCCCTTGAACTCGGCCAACGCGATCGCGATGATTGGCGAGGCGGTGACAGCGGTGATGCTGATGTCGGAGGGCAGCGAACGGGCGACCTGCAACGTCGTCGAGCCTGAATCGAAAATCACGATCTGGCCATCCTTCACGTACCCTGCCGCGACTTGCGCCAGATGGGTTTTCACCTCATCGGTTTCACTGACCCGGGTGAAGAAATCCTTGCCGGTGTCCTTGGGACGCGGCAACGCCCCGCCGTGCACACGTTGCACCAGGCCGGCGCCATCCAGCTCCGCCAGATCGCGGCGGATGGTGTCTTCGGACACGCCGAAATGCTGGCTGAGCTCAGACGCCATGACCTTGCCGTCACGTTCGAGGATCAACAGGATTTTTTGTCGGCGCAGGGAAGGCAGTTCAATTGAGGAATGCATGTTTTTGCCTGATCTTGCTGGTTTTTGCGAGATTAGCCAAAGCATTGGATAAACACAAACACGCATTATTGATTAATTTCCTTCCCCCCGCCGTTTTAACCAAGTTTCGGTGTGAACGACGGGCAAGAGAAAAACGTACGCTTACACATCTGCGCCATTGGCATAGTCCGATATCATTCTTGGTTGCTCACCAGTCCGTCGACCTTTTTGGCCCAATCCGGGAGGCCCATCCCGTTCCCTGCGTAAAACTTATCCAACCGTTTGCGAGCGCTTCCTCCCTTATGCAATCCAATCCAATCAGCGGCGTTTTGTCCGAAAAACTTATTTGCCAATCCGCCTAGTCCGGCATGTTTTATGGCTGGTCGAGACTCCAATTCCTGCATGAGGCGTTCGAAGTCGGACAAATACGTATCGATTTTTCCTTGAGCCAGAGTCATTTCCCAGTCAGTGCCATACATAAAGCGATTTGCCAGGGCTGCGGACCCTTTTGACGCCGTTGCGTCATATAGCTTTTTCAGGGTTTCTAAAAGTTGAGGCTCATCTGTAAGCACTTCGGCGAAGTAACCAGAATCGGCATAGGCAAACTCCCCAGCAGCGTTGGCAGTTGGCTGCATAAGGTTCGCAAAACCGGCCCCTGACACTGCTCCAGATTCGTCACTGGCGCCTCCAAAGTGGCCGAAACTAACCCTTAAATGTTTGAAGGTTGCCAAAGCCTTGGCCCAATATTGAGCACCCGCCAAACGCTGAAAATCCATCGAGACTCCATTTGAAATGCTGGTATGCGCCATGACAGGAACTTGCTCCTTTTCACACCAACTAAATAATTGAGACATCGCCTCATCAAGGCGTGACCCGAAGTCAGATCTGCTCGTGATTTCAGGTAACCATGGGCGATCCCAAAAGCTCTTGCCATTGCCCCCGTGTAAATCGCTATTACCCAGGGCCGCAAACCCCATGGGTGGATAAAGTTTTACCCCAATGCACCCATGAGAAAGGATCGCCTCCTTTACCAAGCCCAGAGAGTCCTCGGACGTGAATCTGAGGTCATAAGCGACTTGTTTTAGCGGGTTAAAAGGGACGAAAGCATGGACGCGTCCAGAGGTCAGTATCGATATTTGCTCCATAACCTGTACTTGGGTGTTTAGGGGGGTGATGGTGCGAATCACGCCCTTATTGGTCAGCCAGCCGTCGTAATCCACCATGCTCGGAGTCATCAAATCTATGACCCTCTTACTTGGCTGGTTATAGGTATCCAGATAGTTGTGAACTGAGACATATCGATACTGCAGGTGCTGCGAGATAAAGGCGAGCATCCCTGCAGCAGTTTTCTGCGCCTGCGTCATCGTTGAAAAGTTTTGAACGTTTATGCCTATACCATCGGTTGCCGTGAGGCCTCGGATGAGTGGGATCGCCGCATTCTGTATTTCTTGCTCAGGGCCTATGTCAAGCGCATTCAGGCTAATGGATTTTTTTGCCAACGCGCGATCCAGACTTGCGTTGAGCTCCTTCGCGGCTTTATCGCGAGAGTCTCTGTACATTCTGACAATACGTTCTGAAACCTGGGTTGTTTGGCACAACACCAGTTCCTGATTCACCCTGACAAGTTCATGCAACTCAGCTTCACCACTGGGCGCTACACCCCAGGCAATTTCCTTCAGCAAACCGCCAAGCGCTTTAGCACCGACCCCGAAAATACCTTTTTGATGGATTGCGACCTTTGATATGAAGTCCGCTACCTGCAGGTCCGTTCCATTGAACACATGACAATGAGCATCAATAGTCAGCGGCCCATTGGGGTAACTCACTTCTGGCGATGTTGGGCACATTGGTCGAGGAGATGGCCTGATGAGACAGCACCCAGACAAAGAAGCTGCATAGATTAGTGCACAGGTCAAAGTTTGGCGGCGAGTCAGATACATGTCCATATCGAGGGTCGCTCCTTATTTATATTGGGGGGAGAACTTCGTGGCCGACTCCATCAACTAAAGTTGAACAGTGAGGCCTGATGCCTCCCCGCTCAAGGCCTCAAATGTGGTGTAGCTGTAGACCATCCATTGCGCAAGCAACACAAGGCAACTATTTCTTGCAGGAATAGCACATCTGAGGCAGCGCTGAGGCCTATTAATCAGGTTTGAATCAGGCCGCAGACACGCTCTCATCCCCAGAAAATCAAAAGGCCATCATCGGGCTTGAGAGGATGAGGAACTGCTGCTAGGATTCAGCCCGGTTCTGGTCTGTACCCCGCTACCTCGAAGAAAACCAGCTCAATCGAGAAAACCACGTTTTATCCTTGTAACCCGCCCGAAAAGCAGCGGAAAGGAAACTTATCTCTTGGCAGCATTGGTGGTTTTCGACGGCTTTTATGCCTCCCCCTCTGGCCAAGCGGTTTTTTCCGGCGCTGTTCAACAAGACACATTGAGTATCGGAACGCCCCCGATCGATGTAATTAATTACGTAGCCATGGGTGATATCTAATAATATCGGGAAAGACTAAACAAAAGTTGATCGAAGCAGCAGCAATTCATTGGAGCTGCTGCTCTTTGCCCCCGTGCAAGCAAAGAAATCCGTTTACTCCCTCTTACCAACAACGCCAATCGAAAGAATCGATTGACGGTTAAAACCCAAGGAGCAGCAATGTCCACACAACAAATCATCCCCGAGTCCAAATTCACCGCTTTGAAACGTTCAATGCGCCGAGTCTTCAGTATTAAGCCGTTAGAACTTCATAACGCCTACTTTTTCATTCCGTTGGGATTTCTGTCAGGCCTGATGATTGAGGGTGCATCACTCTTACCGGAAAAAGTGCAGCAGAATATGATGACCGATGTAATTGGCGATCATATTGCCATCAAAACCATCGCAATGCTGATCCTTCTTCAATTCACAGCAGTCAGCATTATTTTGAAGCTCTCACCCGGAAAGAGAGCAGATTACTTTCAACACCTAAACGATGTTTTCTCCAACAAAGTCGCACAACTATGCTCACCAGCAGCGTTCGTGCTAATCGGAGTCGCAGGCACGGCAATTTTATTAGGAGCGGCCCAATATTGCTTAACTATCATAGGATTACGCAAACCTGTCGACATCCAATACTTCTCGACAGCGGCATCTTTCCTCTATTTAACCTTGTGGTTCTTTGGCTTTCACTTTATATCCCGGGCCATCTCTGAAATCCTCCATGCGCCAAGGAGTCTGACCCTCGTCCTTGGGGGAGGATTCATCTCCATATCCCCTATTGCTGCCGTACTCATCAGTCCATTTATCGGCAGCGGACCAGTAACGATTCAAGTTAAATTCGAAACGCACGAATACGAAGCTGTTGCAGCTGCTGCTGCCGAAAGCGCTATAAGCCCTCCAACCTTCGTCCTCAGAGCAGCGATTAACTCCGCCTCAGACGTGTCCCATGAGGCCTCAAAAGTGCAGGAACTCTCCCAATAATTTCAGCCCCATTAGTTGCTATTTAGAGGCAATCAATGGGGTGTTTTCAGGAGATGACGCACGAGCCAGTGATACAACATCCGCACCCAATTCTTAGTTAGTCGCCATCCGTGCCGCAGTCCCCGACTTCACCAGCGCATTCAACGAGGCATCAAACTGCTTCAACGCATTCACTTGCAGTTCGGTCTGCTGGTCGATTTGCGCGGCAATCTCGGGCGCTGCTTTGCCATGCACCCACACTGAAGGCATTTGCTGTGCGCGGGCACCTTCGGCCTGGCCGATGTATTGCAGGTTTGAGTCGTAGAACTTGGCGAGGAACCGCGCTTCAACCTGGTTGTTACGCTTGCTCACCAGCCTGTTGTAGGTGTCGAGCATCACCACCACGTCCGGCTTCGCTTGCACCAAGGCATCGAGGTTGTCGTAGACGGTCACCGAAGCGAATTGTTTTTGCAACGACCCCATCAGCCAATTGATCGCCAGTTTTGGATCGGAGCTTTTGATAAAAGCGTTGCTGATGCGCGAATCGAGCGCAGCGTTTTTGCCGCCGTTGACTGCGACAGCGTGATAGTTCTCAAGGTATTCGAGGGTGTTGACGGTGTTTTCGCTGTAGAGCACACCCACCGATTGGGAATGCTTCAGCTCGGCGCTGCTGTCCCCCATCGGCAGGAAATGGCAGGCCTGCGGGTCAGCGGCGTAGGCCGGTGCGGTGGCAGCGAAACCGCCGGTGAGGACGGCGACAAGGGCTAAAACAGTTGAAATTCTCATCGCGCAGATTCCTTCAGAAGCGAGATCGGTATGTCGCTATCCTCCTCCGTTGAGGAAAAAACAGAACTCGCATTTTTTGATGATGACTATCGATTGAACGAATGGTCAGGAAAGCCCTGCGTTCAGGCTTGCCTGACGATATCGACCGAGATCTCCACCGCCGTTTCCGAGCCTCTGTTTTCGAGCCAGTGAGTGGTGTTCCGATCCTCGGGCCAACCCACTCCGGGCCCGTAATCCGTGGCGACGCCATTGCGATGGTCCGTGATGATCCCTTGCAGGATGTAGACGGTCCCCGGCCTGTCGATGTGGTTGTGCACCGGCCCGAAGACGCCTCCGGGCTCGATGGTCACCTTGCGCATTCTGAGTTGGCGCCCCGCCATGCCCTCGATCTCGGGGCCGAGGTCAATCGTTGCCAGCAACACCACCGTCACGCCTTTCGTTTCAGGTGCCGCCGGCTCGATGCTCATTGCGCGCTCCACGTGGACCTATAGGGTCTAGTTACAAGTAGAGACCCTAAAAGACGTAATCGGCGGTGAGGCGACAAAAGGTGACGCCGGGGCTGCAAGCAATGACCTCGGCGATGGTTTTGAGCAGATGGGGGATTAACCCAGCCGTATCGACAGCTCAACGTCTTCACCGAAAGGCACGGACAGGTAGCCGTTTGCCGGCGAGCGCACGTAGGCCAGGTATTCCGGGCAGTAATCGGAGTTGTCGGCAATCACCAGGGCGCCGGGTTTGAGGCGACTTTCTACCAGACCCAAGACGTCGCCATAAAGCGCTTTGGCGCCATCGAGCAACAGCAAGTCGATGGCCTCGGGCAGATCGGTTGCGAGTGTGACCAATGCATCGCCCTCGCGAATCTCCACCAGATCACTGACCCCGCCTTCGATGAGGTGTTGGCGCGCCAGGGCGATCTTCGACGGCTCGAATTCGCTGCTGATTAGCACACCGCCACCGTTGTCCCGCAGCGCGGCGGCCAGGTGCAAAGTTGAAAGGCCGAACGAGGTGCCGAATTCGACGATGGCCCGCGCCTTCGAGCTGCGCGCCAGGGTGTACAGCAGCTTGCCGGTGTCCCGCGAGACCGGCAGCCACAGGTCTTTGAGCAGTCCGTAGAGCTCGAGATAGTCGGTCTTGCTGTGCATGAGGCGGTCGCGGTCCTCGGCGGAAAAGTCGTTGAAAACCGGGCTGGTGGCGGCATTGGCTTTTGCGTACAGGCGTTCAATCAACGAGGCCATAGGGGCCGAAGTGATAGTGGTCATGGGTGCTTCCCGTTTACAGGTTGAGCGCCTGTCGGCGCCGGGGCTAAGATGCGACTAATCCGTCGCATTTAAATTATGCGAACAGTTCGTCACATTCGCTATTCGCATTAGCCCCGAGGCCCGCAGCCCCCATGACAACCCGCCAGACCTCGCAGATTTCCTCGCGCAAACAGCCCCGGCAGGCCCGCTCGACCGAGTTGGTGGCGGCCATTCTGCAAGCGGCTACTCAGGTTTTGGCCAAGGAAGGCGCGGCACGTTTCACCACCGCCCGCGTGGCGGAAAAGGCCGGCGTCAGCATTGGCTCGGTGTATCAATACTTCCCCAACAAGGCCGCCATCCTGTTCCGGCTGCAGAGCGATGAGTGGCAACAGACCACGCAAATGCTGCGCGGGATTCTGGAGGATGCAGACAAGCCGCCGCTAGAGCGGTTGCGGGCGTTGGTGCATGCGTTTATTTGTTCCGAGTGCGAAGAGGCGCAGATGCGGGTGGCGCTCAGTGATGCCGCGCCGCTCTATCGCGATGCGCCGGAAGCTCATGAAGTTCGTGCGGCGGGGCAGCAGATTTTTCAGGATTTCATGGGTGAGGCGTTGCCAGAGGCCTCTGACGAAACTCGCGCGCTGGCTTGCGATCTGGTCTCCACGACACTCAGTTCGGTGGGGAAATCATTCTCGGGAAGCCCGCGTAGTCACGATGAGATCGCGGTGTATTCCGACGGGATGGCGGATATGTTTTGTGCCTACATCACGGCGCTGAACATGCGCTGATGCTGATCAGTTAAGGACTTGAACGCCGCATAACCTGTGGGAGCGAGCTTGCTCGCGAAGGCGTCGGCACAGCCAAGAACCATGTCACTGACACACCGCTTTCGCGAGCAAGCCCGCTCCCACATTGGTTTGGTGTTGGTCGCAAGATTTGTGGCCGACACTGATTCCCTGTGGGAGCGGGCTTGCTCGCGAAGGCGGTGTGTCAGCCGATATTTAGTTTGGATGTACCGGCCTCTTCGCGGGCAAGCCTCGCTCCTACAGGGGATTGGGTTGGTCGCTCGGTGTTCAGCGGTCATCAAATGTGAGGTGGGGGGTTGCTCAATACATATGGATATCCGTATATTCGGACTTTCACATATTGGCGGCCACCCCATGCTCAGTCCTCCAGCCATCTACAAATGCCTCTCCGACGAAACCCGCGCCCGGGCCACTTTGCTGATCACCCGTGAGGGCGAGTTATGCGTCTGCGAATTGGTCTGTGCGCTGGATGACAGTCAGCCAAAAATCTCCCGCCATCTGGCCCAGCTCCGTGCATGCGGTTTGTTGCTTGATCGACGCCAGGGCCAATGGGTGTATTACCGCCTCAACCCCGAACTGCCGGCCTGGGTTCGCACTGTTCTTGAAACCACCCTGCACGCCAATGCCGATTGGCTCGAAGAAAACAGCGCCCGGCTTAAACAGATGCACGACCGCCCACTCAATACCGCAGCGTGCTGCTGACCTGACCCAAGGGAGTTTCCATGCGAGTTCTATTCATGTGCACGGCCAACAGCTGCCGCAGCATCCTCTCCGAAGCGATGTTCAATCACCTGGCACCAAAGGGTTTCGAGGCGGTCAGTGCCGGCAGTTTCCCCAAGGGGCAGGTGTTGCCTCGCAGCCTGACCACGTTGCAGGCAGCCGGCATCGCCACCGATGGCTTGAGCAGCAAAGGCAACGACGCCTTTGAAGATAACCCGCCGGACATCGTCATCACCGTTTGCGACAAGGCTGCCGGTGAAGTTTGCCCGGTGTACTTCGGCCCGGCGTTGAAGGCGCATTGGGGGCTGGAAGATCCGTCAGATGTGTCGGGTGACGAGGCCGCGATATCCGCCGCTTTCCACGCGACCCTGGCGCGTATCGAAACCCGCTGCCGGGCCTTTCTCGCCCTGCCCTTCGCCGATCTTGATCGCGATGCCTTGAAGCGTGAACTTGACCGCATCAGCACGCTGTAACTGGAGCCGCCCATGACTCATCCACTGCCCAACCTCGACACGTCATTGATTGCACAGCGTGAAAATGGCGATCAGCACAAACCGCGAATCCTGCTGTTGTACGGCTCGACCCGCGCCCGCTCCTTCAGTCGCCTGATGGTCGAAGAAGCAGCCCGTTTACTCGAACACTTCGGCGCCGAAACACGGATTTTCAACCCCTCAGGTTTGCCGCTGCCGGACGATGCGCCGAACGATCATCCGAAAGTCCAGGAACTGCTGGAGTTGATGCAATGGTCGGAAGGCCAAGTCTGGTGCTCGCCGGAGCGCCACGGTTCGATGTCGGCGGTGTTCAAGGCGCAGATCGACTGGGTGCCGCTGGCCATCGGCGCGGTGCGCCCGACCCAGGGCAAGACCCTGGCGGTGATGCAGGTGTGTGGTGGCTCGCAATCGTTCAACGTGGTCAATCAACTGCGCGTGCTGGGGCGCTGGATGCGCATGTTCACCATCCCCAATCAATCCTCGGTGCCGAAGGCTTTTCTGGAGTTCGACGAGGACAACCGCATGAAGCCCTCGGCGCTGTATGACCGGGTGGTGGACGTGATGGAGGAACTGGTGAAATTCACGCTCCTGCTTCGCGAGCGCCCGGATCTGGTTGACCGCTATTCGGAGCGCAAGGAGTCGGCTGAAGCGCTGACCCAGCGCGTCAATCAGCGAGCGATTTGATAGCACCAGGCACTCAGACCATACATAAATCCTGTAGGAGCGAAGCTTGCTCGCGAAAGCGGTGGGTCAGTCAATATTGATGTTGCCTGACACGCAGCCTTCGCGAGCAAGCTTCGCTCCTACAGAGGATCTTCGGTGGGCTCCCACAGGTTTTGCGCTAGCGAGTTATCAGCGTTCCCACTTCCACCGCCCCGCCATTGAGCCTTACCGGCCACACCCGCAACCGCTGTTGCGGATATTCCAGGCAACTGCCGTCCTCCAGCCGGAAATGCTGCTTGTAGATCGGCGACGCGACCACCAGATCGCCCTTGATGCTGCCAATCAACCCTCGACCGATCACATTCGCGCCGGATTGCGGGTCGTGGTTGTCGATGGCGAACAGGGTCTGGCCCTCGGCATCCGGCAGGTAGAACAGCGCCACTTGCGCGCCGTCGAGCCACACGACCACGCCGGAATTGTCGACCAAGTCCTGTTGCGCACACACGGTTTGCCAGGCCCCGGTGTTTTCCATAGCGGCCATGCGTTGGGTATTGGAAAGGCTCATCAGGCAATCTCCTCGGTGACCGGAATCAGGTTGAGTTCGGCGGCCATGATCGGGCGCCGTTGGCCGCGTTCCTGGACGAAGTGGATGTCCGGGTCCGGGCGTTTGTCGTTGACGAAGGTGCGGAAGCGTTTGAGTTTTTCAGGGTCTTTAAGAGCGTTGGCCCATTCGCATTCGTAGCGATCGACCACCAGTTGCATCTGCGCTTCTAGCTCTTCTCCGAGACCAAGGCTGTCGCTGATGATCACGTCTTTGAGGAAGTCGAGGCCACCCTCCAGGCTTTCGCGCCAGACCGAGGTGCGCTGCAATTTGTCGGCGGTGCGGATGTAGAACATCAGGAAGCGGTCGATGTAGCGGATCAGGGTTTCATCGTCGAGGTCGGTCGCAAACAACTCGGCGTGACGCGGACGCATGCCGCCATTGCCGGCGATGTAAAGGTTCCAGCCCTTCTCGGTGGCGATCACGCCGACGTCTTTGCTCTGGGCCTCGGCGCATTCGCGGGTGCAACCGGACACGGCGAATTTGAGTTTGTGCGGCGAGCGCAATCCCTTGTAGCGGTCCTCGATGAGCAGGGCCATTTTCACGCTGTCCTGCACGCCGTAACGGCACCAGGTGCTGCCGACGCAGGACTTCACCGTGCGCGTGGATTTGCCGTAGGCGTGGCCGGTTTCGAAACCTGCTTCGATCAGCTCGCTCCAGATGTCCGGCAACTCATGCAACTGCGCGCCGAACAGGTCGATGCGCTGGCCGCCGGTGATTTTGGTGTAGAGGTCGTATTTCTTCGCCACCACGCCAATCGCGATCAGCTTGTCGGCGGTGATTTCGCCACCAGGGATGCGCGGCACCACGGAGTACGTGCCGTTCTTTTGCATGTTGGCCATGAAGGTGTCGTTGGTGTCCTGCAACGGCACCAGCGACGGGTCCATGATCGGCTGGTTCCAGCACGACGCGAGGATCGAGCCCACCGCCGGTTTGCACACGTCGCAACCGGTGTGGCCACGGCCATGTTTGGCCAGCAGTTCTTCGAAAGTGATCACCCCTTCCACCCGCACCAGCGCATACAGTTCCTGACGGGTGTAGGCGAAGTGTTCGCACAGGCTCTTGTCGACGCTGACACCACGGGCGATCAACTCATGCTCGAAGACTTGCTTGAGCAACCCGGCGCACCCACCGCAGCCGGTGCAGGCCTTGGTCTGCGACTTGAGCAGGCCGAGGTCGGTGCAGCCGCCGTCGATGGCCGAGCAGATCGCGCCTTTGGTGACGTTGTGGCACGAGCACACCGTGGCCGACTCGGGCAACGCGCCAGGGCCGAGGGTCGGTGCGCCTTCGGACGAGGGCAGGATCAGGCTGGCCGGCTCCGCTGGCAACGCGATGGCGTTCTGCATGTATTGCAGCAGCGTGTCGTAGTAGCTGTTGTCACCGACCAGCACCGCACCCAACACGTATTTGCCGGTCGGGTCCACCACCAAGCGCCGGTAGCTGGCGGTGGCTTCGTCGATGAACTGATAGCTGCGCGCGCCCGGCGTGTGGGCGTGGGCATCTCCGATGGAACCGACGTCCACGCCGAGCAGTTTGAGCTTGGTCGACATGTCCGCGCCCAGGAACGGCTCGGCGGTCTGGTTGCACACCTGTGCGGCCACCCCACGGGCCATTTGGTAACCCGGCGCGACCAGGCCAAACAGGCTGCCATTCCACGCCGCGCACTCGCCGATGGCGTAGATGTTCGGGTCGCTGCTCAGGCATTCGTCGTTGATCACCACGCCACCGCGCGGGCCGATTTCCAGTGCGCACTGGCGAGCCAGCGCATCTTGGGCACGGATACCGGCGGAGAACACGATCAGGTCGGTTTCGAGGAATTCGTCGTTGGCAAAATTCATGCGGTAGCGGTAATCCGCGCCGGCGCTGATCGATTGCGTGGCGCGGGATAAATGCACACCGACGCCCAGGCGTTCGATCTGCGCCTTGAGCGCCAGGCCACCGAAGTCATCCAGTTGCACCGGCATCAGCCGTGGCGCGAACTCGACGACATGCGCTTCCAGCCCCAGGCTTTTCAGCGCATTGGCGGCTTCAAGACCGAGCAAGCCACCGCCGACCACCACACCGCGTCGGGCGTTGGCCGCCGCAGCGCGGATCGCGTCGAGGTCTTCGAGGGTGCGATACACCAGCCGCGAATCGCCCTCGGCACCTTCAATCGGCGGCACAAATGGATAGGAGCCGGTGGCCAGGATCAGCTTGTCGTAAGCGACGCAGCCTTGAGCGGTAATCACCTCGCAACGAGCGCGGTCGATTTCCAGCACCGGCACGCCCAGATGCAGAGTCACGCCGGGCGTCTGGTACAGCGACGCGTCCGACAGCGCCAGCGACTCGGCATCGCGGCCAGTGAAATACTCGGACAAGTGCACACGGTCGTAGGCACGCATCGGCTCTTCGCTGAAGACGTGCAGGCGGTAATGGTCCAGCGCCCCGCGCTCGATCAGTTGTTCGACGCAATGATGTCCGACCATGCCATTGCCGATCACGATCAGCGTTTGCAATTTGTTCAACGCGGCAACATTGGAATTCATAAGAAGCACCCTTCGCACGGCCAATCACGGTTCAAAAAGCAAAAAAAAACGCCTGAAACCTTGCGGTTCCAGGCGTCTTTGCCTGTTCTTTTGCGGTGTTGAAACCAGACGACTATGCCTGATCCACCGATGTAGCCCACGACCTGTTGGCCATTCGATCGTCGTTGACCGAGGGGGCGACCCACTGTGTATTGACGGTGGGTTTGAACAAGCGCTTGCAGCGATTGTGCCAACCAGTGCAAGCCAGTCGCTACAGCGCTCGGAGGTTGTCACAGCGATGGGAAACGCGGATTTCGCGCCTCCGACTGGTGCACGGCGCCATATAAAAGTGCACCGAATACGCATGGCGGTTCGCCGGACCGGAGCGCGAATCCCGCTGATTATCGGCCGCTCAAGCCTGAACAATACTTCTGGCGCGTGACTTGCTAGGAACACCAGCAAAGCAGTCAACGCAGATTGCCCACCTACGACAAAGGCGCCGTGTAACTCCCGTTTTTTTAACGGAGGGTCACATGGCGCTTTTTTTTGCTTACGGGTCGGGCAAGTGCAGGCATGAGTTCAAGGGGCGAGGATGACAAACACCAGCGTACGCAGCGTCTGTCCTTATTGTGGCGTGGGTTGCGGCATCGTCATGCAGGTCGCGGACAACCGGGTCGTCAAGGTCATCGGCGACAAGATGCACCCGACCAATTTCGGCCGACTCTGCACCAAGGGCACCACCTGCGGCCAGGCGATTGCCGAGTCGGGGAGGATGGAAAACGCTTATCTGCGTCACGAGCGCGATCGTGATCCAGTGCGAATCGCCATGGACCAGGCGATCAGCGAAACCGCCAGCCGACTGCGCGCCATCCTGGATGCCCACGGCCCGGATGCATTGGCGTTCTATGTGTCGGGGCAGATGTCGCTGGAGGCCCAGTACCTGATCAACAAATTGGCCAAAGGCTTTGTCCGCACCAACAATATCGAGTCCAACTCGCGCCTGTGCATGGCCAGTGCGGGCAGCGGCTACAAACTTTCCCTCGGTTCTGACGGGCCACCGGGTTCCTATGAGGACTTCGATCACGCCGATCTGTTTTTCGTGATCGGCGCCAACATGGCCGACTGTCACCCGATTCTGTTCCTGCGCATGATGGATCGGGTCAAGGCCGGGGCGAAGCTGATTGTGGTCGATCCACGGCGCAGTGCCACGGCGGACAAGGCGGGTCTGTTCCTGCAAATCAAACCCGGCACCGACCTCGCGTTGCTTAATGGCTTGCTGCATCTGCTGGTGAAAAACGGTCACACCGACCCGGACTTCATCGCTTCGTTTACCGAAGGTTGGGACGTCATGCCGGCGTTCCTCGAAGACTATCCGCCGGCCAGCGTCGCCGAGATCACCGGCATTCCCGAGGCCGACATTCGCCAAGCCGCCGAATGGATCGGCCAGGCTGCCGAGTGGATGAGTTGCTGGACCATGGGCCTCAACCAAAGCACCCACGGCACCTGGAACACCAATGCCCTGTGCAATTTACACCTGGCCACCGGGGCGATTTGCCGGCCGGGCAGCGGACCGTTTTCCCTGACCGGGCAACCGAATGCCATGGGCGGACGCGAAATGGGTTACATGGGCCCAGGCCTGCCGGGTCAGCGTTCGGTATTGATCGAGGCAGATCGACAGTTCATCGAAAACCTGTGGCGTCTCCCCCACGACAGCCTGCCGCGCAAGGTCGGCGGCGGCACCGTGGACATGTTCGAGCAGATGAGCGCCGGCCAGATCAAAGCCTGCTGGATCATCTGCACCAACCCGGTCGCCTCGGGCCCCAACCGGCAGAAAGTCATCGAAGGCTTGCAAGCCGCCGAGCTGGTGATCACTCAGGATGCATTCCTCGACACCGAGACCAACCGCTACGCCGACATCCTTCTGCCCGGCGCGCTGTGGGCCGAGGCCGAGGGCGTGATGATCAACTCCGAGCGCAACCTGACGCTGATGCAAAAAGCCGTGGAGCCGCCCGGTGAGACGCTGGCCGATTGGCAGATCATCGCCCGGGTCGCCTGCGAAATGGGCTTCGCCGAGGCCTTCACCTACACCTGCGCTTCGGAGGTGTTTGAAGAGATCAAACAGGCCTGGAACCCGAAGACTGGCTACGACATTCGCGGCGCCAGCTATGCGCGGCTGCGGGACCAACCGCTGCAATGGCCGTGCGCGACAGGCGAGGCGGCGGATCGCAATCCGATTCGCTACCTGAACAACGGAGCGAGCCAGACGCTCAAGGTCGACAACGATGGCCGCCAACCCACCATCGTGTTTGCCACCGAGCACGGCAAAGGCATCTTCCTCCCGCGTCCGCACATGCCTCCGGCGGAGATGCCGGGCGAGGACTTTCCTTTTGTGCTCAATACCGGTCGCTTGCAGCACCAATGGCACACCCTGACCAAGACCGGCAAGGTCGCGACCCTGAACAAGCTCAATCCGGGACCGTTTGTGGAGCTGCATCCGGAAGATGCCGCCAGCCTCGGGATCAAGGACAAGGATCACGTCGAAGTGCGTTCAGTGCGTGGCCGCGCGGTGCTGCCGGCGGTGGTCACCGACCGGGTGCGCCAGGGCAACTGTTTTGCGCCCTTCCACTGGAACGACGTGTTTGGCGCCAACCTGGCGATCAACGCGGTCACCAACGATGCCGTCGACCCGATTTCGCTGCAGCCTGAATTCAAGTTCTGCGCCGTCGCCCTGCAACGGGTGGAACTGATCGAGCATTCGTTTCTTGACGTGCCGGCGCCGGTTGCCAATGAAATCCCCCACTTGTCCGAGGAGTTGCCCATGTCGCGTATCGAGGCCTTCGCCGATCTCGCCGGCATCAGTCGCGTGCCTTCTCCGCCGCTGAGCGACAGTGAACGCACCTACCTCGCCGGTTTTCTCAGCGGCTTGCAGTCCCCGGCTGGGCGCCAGGCGGTGGGTGTCCCTACCCTGCCCGCCAATGCGCCGCTGGCCGCAGACTCGCGGCTGTGGCTGGACGGTTTGCTCGGCGGGTTGTTCAGCCGTATCGAATCAAGCACGCCACAACTGAACACTGACAGCGGCCCCAGCGTAACCTTGTTATGGGCCTCGCAAACCGGCAACGCCGAAGCCTTGGCCGAGCGTTTTGCCGCACGATTGCGTGACGGTGGGATCGTTGTGGAGCTGAGCGCGATGGCGGATTTCCCGGCAAGCAAACTGGCGAGCACCCACACACTGGCCCTGATCAGCAGTACTTTCGGCGACGGCGATCCGCCGGACAATGGCGAAGGTTTCTGGCACACCCTGAAGACCGCCGAGACCCGTCTGGAATCGCTGCGATTTGCGGTGCTGGCGCTGGGCGATCCCAACTACGACCAGTTCTGCAAGCACGGCAAGCAGCTCGATCAACGCTTGCAGGAATTGGGTGCGACCCGGTTGCTGGAACGGGTCGATTGCGACACGGAATTCGAAGAACGTGCAGAGGCTTGGCTGAGCCAATTCCAGCAAACGCTGAAACCGACAACACCGAACATCATCGTCAGCCCCATCGAGACGCCCGGCAAAGCCAAGCCCCACGTATCGCGCCTGCTGATCAACCGACACCTGAACCAACAGAGTCGCCACAAGGAAACCCGCATGTTTTCCTTGGACCTGGAGAACTCCGGGCTGAGCTACGAAGCGGGCGATGCGCTGGGCGTGATGCCGCGCAATTGCCCGGAACTGGTCGATGAATTGCTCGACCTGACCCGACTCGGTGCCGACACCCCCGTGAACCTCGACAAACTCGGTGAAGTCCCGCTGCACCAGGCGCTGACCGAGCACCTGGAAATCGCCCGGCCCAACCTCGACACCCTGGCTTTCATCGCCGAACGCAGTGCCAACCCGGCGTTGAAACACCTGCTGGGCAGTGAACGCAAAGCTGACTTGAAAGACTGGCTGTGGGGCCGACAATTGGCAGACGTGCTGCAGGAATTCCCGATCGACTGTTCGGCGCAAGAGCTGCTGGGCACGCTCAAACGCCTGCAACCGCGCCTGTATTCGATTGCCTCGAGCTCCAAGGCGCACCCGCAGGAAGCCCATCTCACCGTGGCCGCCGTTCGCTACGGCAAACGCAAAGGTGTGTCCTCAACCTTCCTCGCCGACCGTTTGGAAAGTGGAGAAGTCCCGATATTCGTCCAGCCATCCAAGCAATTCCGCGCGCCCGCCGATGGCAACCTGCCGATGATCATGATTGGCCCCGGCACTGGCGTGGCGCCGTTCCGCGCGTTCCTGCAAGAACGCCGCGTCCGGGGCGATCAGGGCCGCAACTGGCTGTTCTTCGGCGAGCAACACGCCGCCACCGATTTCTACTACCGCGATGAACTCCAGGGCATGCAACACGACGGCCTGCTGACGCAACTCAGCCTGGCGTTTTCCCGAGACCAACCCGAGAAAATCTACGTGCAGGACCGCATTCGCGAACAAGGTGCCGAACTCTGGCGCTGGCTGCAGGAAGGTGCGCAGGTGTACATCTGCGGCGATGCCGGGCACATGGCCAAGGATGTCGACCAGGCGCTGCGCCAGGTTGCACAGCGGCATGGCGGGTTGAGTCAGGAAAGTGCTGCAGATTATTGGCGGCAGATGAGTGAGCAGAAACGCTATTTGCGGGATGTTTATTGAATGGGCGGTTGCTCCAGGAAATCCCTCAGGCTTTCGCCCAGCGCATCAAAAATCAGGGCAATCCGTTGAACCCGGCGCATGTCTTGATGCATTGCAATCCAGACATCGACTGAGAAATCCACCTGCCGAGGCAGCACCCGAACCAGCCCGTAACGCTGGGCCAACTGACTGGAACAGACGCCGATTCCCAGCCCTGCGCGCAGTGCAGCCAGTTGCGCGAGATGGTCGTCGGTGCGAATGAGTGCATTCTCCGCCGCACAGTCGAAGCCTCTCTCGCGCAGAAACTCTATTTCCACCAGATTGCGATCCGGCCCGATCAGCGGGTAGCGATGCAACTCCGCCGCAGTAGCCGGCGTGCCCTGCTCCGCCAGCAAATCAGGCGTGGCGTACAGCCCGACGCGCAAGTCACCCACTTTGCGTGTCACCACCGATGCCTCGGTCGGCCGACGGATGCGCACCGCCACGTCAGCCTCTTGCCGTGCCAGCGCTTGCAGACGGTTCGACACGCTGAGTTCAATGGCCAATTGCGGGCAGGCCTGGCGCAATGTGCGCAACATCGGAGGCAGCACTTCAACCCCGAGCAGCTTGCTGCTGGTCAGGCGAACCGTGCCACTGGCCAGCCCCGCATCGGCTGACGCAGCCCGATTGAATGCGTTCGCCGCCATGGCCATGGCTTCAACATGGCTGATCAGGTCCTTGGCCATCTCCGTCGGCAGCAATCCG
Organism: Pseudomonas sp. NPDC087342; assembly: GCF_044744265.1. Classification (NCBI taxonomy): domain Bacteria; kingdom Pseudomonadati; phylum Pseudomonadota; class Gammaproteobacteria; order Pseudomonadales; family Pseudomonadaceae; genus Pseudomonas; species Pseudomonas sp. NPDC087342. The sequence goes on along the minus strand of NZ_JBIUXZ010000001.1, from coordinate 365,350 downwards.
GCGGGAGAACGGATGAACAGGCTGACGCCGACACTTTGCTCCAACGCCTCGATCCGCCGTCGCGCCGTCGCCTGCGCGATGCCCAACAAACGTGCCGCGCCGGACAGGCTGCCGGTCCGCAGTACGGCCAAAAAGGCACGCTGGGTTTCCCACTGTAGTTGAGGAGCGTTCATACATTTCCTATGAGCCGTTGGGCAGCTTTGGCTGATTTTCTTTCTGGGAGCACAGCGTCATGCTGGCCAAGAATATCCCACGGGCGCCCTGCTTTATCCGCGCCCCTGATGCTGAAAGGAGCTTTTCACATGACGCTTACCGGCCAATGTCGCTGTACCGCCGTGCACTACACCCTCGCAACCGATGCGCCGCTGGCGGTCTATGCCTGTCATTGCAGGGATTGCCAGACCTGGAGTGGCAGCGCTTTCGCCCTCCACGCCTTGATGCCATCGGAGGCCATCAGTCATGAAGGTCCGGTAACGCACTATGCCTATGACGCCGACGGCCAGCACTCCATTCACACGCTGTGCAGCGTCTGCCATACCCGACTCTACAACACCACCAGCGCGGCGCCGGGCATGTTGGTGCTGCGCGCAGGGACACTGGATCACAGCCCCTCTCTGCAGCCGGTCGCGCATATCTGGGTCAAACACAAACAACCGTGGCTGATGTTGCCGGAGGGTATTGCGACCTGGCCGCAAAGTCCGACCCCTCAGGCGTTCGCTCAAGCGTTGCAGCCATCCGAAACGGCACCGGAGGTTCGATGAGTCACTCGGTCATGGATAAAGGCAGTTGTCGTTGCGGCCAGGTTACTTTTGAGCTGCGCGCCCCGCCGCTCATCACCACGGCCTGCCACTGCACGGGTTGCCAGAAAATGGCGTCCAGCGCTTTCTCTTTGAGTGTTCTGGTCCCGGCGGAAAGCTTTGTGGTCACACAAGGCAACCCCGTCATCGGTGGCTTGCATGGGCCGACGCAACACTTCTTCTGCCCGCATTGCCTGAGTTGGTTGTTTACCCGGCCGGAAGGTAATGATCAGGTGATCGGCGTCCGCTCCAGCCTGCTCGAAAACCCGCAACGCTACGCCCCGTTTATCGAAACCTGGACGAGCGAAAAACTGCCGTGGGTTGCGACCGGCGCAGAACATAGCTTTGAGCAATTCCCTGCGCCGCAGGACTTTGGACCTCTGGTGCAGCAATACGCGCAGCGCGGTCAGAATTGAGGAATGCATTGCCGGCCCCTTCGCGAGCAGGCTCGCTCCCACAATGTACAGTGTTCCGCAGATCCCCTGTGGGAGCGGGCTTGCTCGCGAAGGCGAGGTGTCAGTCGGCATTGAGATTGGATGTGCCGGCCCCTTCGCGAGCAAGCTTTGCTCCTGCAGTGTTCGAGGAGTGCTGTCCTTACGAGCGAAGCACCCCAATCGCCCGCCGATACTTCTCAACTCGCTCAAGGTCATCCCACGACGGCTGGGCAATCCTCGACAGGTCGCTGTTCTCTTCCAGATCCGCGAGCTTGACCACCCGCCCAATCGGGTTCAGCGCTGCACGCTCGACGAATGCTTCGTAGGATTCACCCGGCACTTTGGTCACCGATGCAATGGCGTCCAACACCGCTTCGCTGAAGCCTTCCTGACGCAGGGCTTCGAGGCTGATGCCGGTGTCTTCCACCACGTCATGCAGCACGGCGACGATGCGTTCTTCCAGGGTCGTCACCCGCAGCATGACTTTCAGCGGATGCAGGATGTAAGGCGCGCCGCCCTTGTCGACCTGCCCTTCGTGGGCGGCAGCGGCGATGGCGATGGCACGTTCGAGTGTCTGGGTCATTTCGGTTCTCCTGGGTTAAACGCCGTAGTAGTGGGTCCAGTCCCTGGTCTGGGGACCACTGTTTGTGGCGAGGGGGCTTGCCCCCGTTGGGTTGCGAAGCGACCCCAAATGCAGGGGACTGCTGCGCAGTCCAACGGGGGCAAGCCCCCTCGCCACAATAATAATCGCAAGAACACATGAGAATCTGAACGCTACAGCCTAAAGCTTGTACGTCACATACCGCCCACGCCCGGTTTTCTTGGCTTGGTACGTCACGCGGTCGGCGGCCAGCAGCAGCGTATCTGCCGAGCTCTGTCCGTTACCCAAGGCGATGCCAATCGAAACACCGACGATGCACACCGTGCCGGAGATGAAAAACGGCGCGTTCAAGGCTTCGATGCAATGGGTTGCCACGGTACTCAGCGTCTCTTCGGCATGACTCCCAAGGTCGCTCAGCAGCACGACAAACTCGTCACCGCCGATGCGCGCCAAGGTATCGCTCTCGCGCACCACCGACGAAAAACGCCGCGCCACCTGACGCAAAACCTCGTCACCGGCCTCATGCCCGAGGCTGTCGTTGATGTGTTTGAAACCGTCGAGGTCCATAAACAGCAAGCCGACTTGAGTGTCTGTGCGTCGCGCCTGCGCCAGCACTTGCCGAAGCTGGCCGGAGAGATGATGCCGGTTGCTCAGCCCCGTGAGGGTGTCGTGATGCGCGATCTTTTTCAGTTCGTCCTGTTTGTCATTCAACTTGACCAACAAGCGATTGAACGCCGAGATCAAATGCCCGACTTCATCATCGCGCACCACTTCCAGGGGCGCGTGGGGCAGTTCATCGCGGGTCATGCGGTCGGCCTGTTCGGCGGCACGGAACAGGTGCCGGAACACAAAGTACAAACCGATGGAGGCGAACGTGGCAAAAAACACAATCGACAACACTGCGCCTTTCAGCAAGAAATGCTGGGTGCGCGTCACCGTGGCAAACGCTTCGCTGGCCGGCAAGCGCGCGACGATGAACCAGTTGGCGCTCGGGACAGCGGCGATGGCGGCGACTTCCTCGACACCTTGGGAATTGAGCGTCAGCCCGGTACCGCGAAACCCCGCCACCGCCTGGTCATGCAGCACATTGACACCGGTTGCCGAGGTGGGTTGGAGTTGCACGTCACGGCTGGACGACTCGACAAACAAATGACTGTCGGGAAACACCAGCAGGAAATCCCCCGTGGCATCGCCCACCCGACTTTGCAGCAGCGCATCCAGAAGCCCCGTCGTACCGAGCTCGCTGACGCCCACCAGCACGGCCTGGACATCACCGGCGGCATTCTTGATGGGTGCGGACATGGGCAGGATCGGCGCTTGGGTGGTCTTGTCCAGTGCCGGTTGACCGGTCAGGGAGCGCCCCGCCAGTCCCGCCCGGACGTAATCACGCTCGGCATAATCGGTGTCGACGGGTTCCGGATAACTCCCGAGCAAACGCCCCGTTGGACCGACGATAAATAAGTCCGCAGTGAACAGCGTCTGGTACTCGTAATGCGATTTCAGCCAGGCTTGCAACTGCTGCGGTTGCGTCAGGAGATCGACTGGAACGGAATCGGCCAGGCGATCCAGCATCAGTTGGCGCTGGACGATTTTGTAGTCGATATCCCGGGCGACATAGGTGGCCAGGGTCAATTGCTGACCTTCCACCACGGCGCTCAAATCTTCACGCAGAAAGTTGGTCAAGACGAAATAACGCACCACGGCGCCAAAAATGACCATGCACAGCGCCAACAACAGCAGTCGAGTGACGATGCTGTGAGCGATCCGGCTTAGACGCAACGGCGAGTGATGATGTTTTGGCATCACGGAAGTGTATCCGAGAGCGATCCGTTCTGTGGTGATGTTTTCCACTGGCGGCGCAGGCCGCCATTCCTCTGTGGGGATGGTCATGGCGGTGCATAGCATTCTGGTTCCGCGCTGGGGCATGATGGTGAAAATCGTCGAGGACGACGCGTGTCCCAACACCGAATCAATTTGATCATGCCCGCCAGCGCGGCCGACGCGTTCGAGGCCTTCCACAATCACACGGTGCGCATGCAGTGGGACACGCTGCTGTCGCGCGCTGGCGTCGAAGGTGGCGGTATTCGTCCTTACACCGGTGCAATCACATTCAATGAAGGTCGAGGCTGGAAGCGCTACTTTTCCATGCGCACACGTTTCGTCAACTTCCAGCCAGGGCAAGTCGCCGCCGCGCTGCTGGTCGAGCCGGAGGGCGTGTTTGAGTGGTGGGCGGCGTCGATGCGCCATCGCGATCTGGGTGACAACACCTCGGAGTTGATCTACACCTTCAGCGTCCGTTTGCGGCCACGCTGGCTGGGGTGGTTGCTGGATCCGCTGGTCAATCGTATTTTCGAACACGAAACGCGCCAACGCTTCGCCGCGATGGCCGAGTATTTGCGGGCTCGCCCGGCGCTCACAGAACAACAAAAAACAGGAGTTGATAATGTCTGAACTGAACCTGCATCCCAAAGCCGCAGAATCCCTGGCCCTGTGGCACGCGATGATCCGCACCGGGAACTTGCAAGCCTTGCCCGAATTGCTCGACCCACAAGCCGTGTTCCGCTCGCCCATGGCGCACACGCCTTACCCAGGCGCGGCCGTGGTGTCGATGATCCTCAACACCGTGTTCGACGTCTTCGAAAACTTTGAATACCACCGCGAACTGGCGACAGCGGATGGGCTGAATGTCGTGCTGGAGTTCAGTGCCAACGTCGGCGGAAAAGCACTGAAAGGCATCGACATGATCCGCTTCGACGAACAAGGGAAAATCGTTGAATTTGAAGTAATGGTGCGTCCGTTGAGCGGCTTGCAGGCGTTGGGGGCGGAGATGGGGCAGCGTCTTGGCGCTTATCTGGCGGCCAGCAAGGCCTGAGCCCTGAAAACGGACAGCTTCATGTCTGGAGCATGAAGCTGTCCGTTTTGCCTGTTTTACTGCGGATTCCAGGAAAAAAGGGTGAGCGTTTGATTGACCGTTTGCGGCTGGCTGTCGCCAATGCCTGCGACGATGAGAATGCCCGGATCAGACATCGATCGCAGGCGGAATACTTGAATGCCGGGCTGCGCCACCAGGTACAGCGCGACGCTGAACGACATCGCGCCACTACCGCCCTGACCGAAGGTTGTATCCACCGAGAGCTGGCTAGGGCTGACCGATAAGGCATAGATCGGAACACCGCCGCCGTCGACTTCTAGGTTAATTCCGCTCGCGCTGTTAAACGCAGGACCTGCACTCCACGCAATCGGCGACCCTTCCGGCGACACCTGCACCACTACTCGCTGGCCTGCCTGAAGATTGCTGACTTGCAACTGCACTTGCTGATAGACGTTATCGTCGCTCATCGGTAACACACTCCTTCGCGGTCAATGGATCAGAAACAGCTTTCCTGCCGATCAAGACCATAGCCGTTAATTGAAAAACCGGCATGGATCAATTGAAGGGAGGCGCGCCCGCCCTCGCCGCGCCTGAAAACGAATTGAACCCCGCCCTTCCTCGCGTTTTCAAAACTCCATATGCGCTGATCCCTGATCAGAGAGAGCGCCATTGGAGGAAATCCCGATGAGCAGTAGATGCCTGCTTGTGCTTTTGCTCGCCAGCCTGAGTCCCGCCTGGGCCATGGCTGAAGGCTGTGACGTGCAGACCCGTTCCCAAAGCCCTTCCGTGCCGGTCGTCGAATCCCACAGTTGTTATGAATACGAAGGCATGCCAGTGAATTCCATCGACTGGTCCTGCAGCAACGAGAGCAAGGACACGGTGATCAGCACCAAGAAAAAGGTCGAACATTGCGCCGATCATTATCAGGCCACATGTATCGCCACGTTGACCCAGGAATCCCTGGCCAACCCGCATTCCACCAGCAAGGACAAGAACGCCACCTCGTTGAACATTCCCGAGAACGCCCAGGTGACGACGTATTACTACGGTGGGGAACACTTCGAGCAAGCCCGGATTGATTGCGAGTCGGGTGGTGGGCACTGGAAAACGAAGTAACCGCAATAAGTGCAGTGGACAGACCCTGTGGGAGCGAGCCTGCTCGCGAATGCGGTGTGTCATTCAGCATTGATGTCGGCTGACCCACCGTCTTCGCGAGCAGGCTCGCTCCCACAGGGTTTCCAGGTGAAGTCAAAAATGTATCTGGCATGTTTCAAAGAATCTGCGCCGCGACGGCCGCTTTGTCGATCACCGACCACACCGCGCAAATCTTCCCGTCCTTGAACTCGTAAAACACGTTCTCGGTAAAAGCCACCCGCCGCCCATTCACCGGCAGGCCAAACAATTCCCCCACCGGCGTGCAGTCAAAGCACAGCCTGGCGGCGATATGCGGTGGGTCGGCGATGAGCCGTTCGATCACGAAACGCAGGTCAGGGATCGCGCGAAAGTCGCGCTCCAGCATCGCCCGATAGCCGGCCAGCCCGACGCGCTCGCCGTTGTAGTGCACGTTTTCATCGAGCAGTTGGCCCAGGGTTGGCCAGTCCTGGCGGTTGAGGCAGTCGATGTAGGCGCGATAAGTGTCGCTGAGTGCTTGTTTGTACATTGCTCAATCTCTCCCTTGCGAGCCCTTTCAGCCAGGGCCAAAGCCTCTGCATCCGTTATTTATGCTCAGTTCCCAGCTTAATAATATTTTACCGATACCAGGGTGAACCCTAGTCTTGACCCCAAGAGATGGCAGGCCATAACCGACCTGACTCCCACTTCGAAGGGTAGAGAAATGACCACAGAAACAATAAAAACAGATACGTTGATTGTCGGCGCCGGTCAGGCTGGCGTGGCCATGAGTGAACACCTTAGCAAACTCGGGGTGCCGCACCTGGTGCTGGAGCGCAATCGTATTGCCGAACGCTGGCGCACCGGGCGTTGGGATTCGTTGGTAGCCAATGGTCCGGCCTGGCACGATCGCTTTCCCGGTATGGAATTCGACGATCTCAGCCCCGACGGCTTTGCCCCTAAAGAGCGGGTGGCAGATTATTTCGAAGCCTACGCCAAGAAATTCAATGCGCCGATCCGTACCGGCGTGGATGTTCTGAAGGTCGAGCGCAATGTCGGTCGCCCGGGCTTCACCATTGAAACTTCCGAAGGCGTGATCGAGGCCAACCGCGTGGTGGCTGCCACCGGGCCGTTCCAGCGTCCGGTGATCCCGCCAATTGCGCCGAAAGACGCGCCGTTCACCCAGATCCACTCCGCCGAATACCGCAATCCGCAGCAACTGCCCGAAGGCGCGGTGCTGGTGGTGGGCGCCGGTTCATCCGGGGTGCAGATCGCCGATGAATTGCAGGGTGCGGGCAAGAAGGTCTATCTCTCGGTGGGCGCCCATGACCGCCCTCCTCGCGCTTATCGCAACCGTGATTTCTGCTGGTGGCTGGGTGTGCTGGGTGAATGGGATCAAGCGGCGATGAAGCCTGGCCGTGAGCACGTGACCATCGCCGTAAGCGGTGCCCATGGCGGCCGCACCGTGGACTTCCGTGGCCTGGCGCATGCCGGCATGACGCTGGTCGGCCTGACCCAATCGTTCAACGGCAGCACCGTGTCGTTCCAGCCGAACCTGGCGGAAAACCTGACCCGTGGCGATGAGAACTACCGCGCGCTGCTGGATGCCGCTGACGCTTACATCGAGCGCAATGGCCTGGACCTGCCGGAAGAGCCCGAAGCGCGCCACACCTTCCCGGAGCCGGACTGTGTGAGCAACCCGATTCTGGAACTCGACCTGGTCAAGGCCGGCGTGACCTCGATCATCTGGGCCACCGGGTTTGCCACGGATTACAGCTGGCTGAAGGTCAACGCTTTCGACGACAACGGCAAGCCGCAGCATCAGCGCGGTGTGTCGAGCGAACCGGGCGTTTATTTCCTCGGCCTGCCTTGGCAGTCCCGTCGCGGCTCGTCGTTTATCTGGGGCGTGTGGCATGACGCCAAGTACGTCGCGGATCACATCGCCATCCAGAGTTCGTACCTCGAGTACCGCGATGCGAATGAGCGTGCCGCCGAGACCGCCCCCGTCGCCCATAAAACCAGCGTCAGCGCTTAATACTTGTTCAGGAGCTTCACATGTCCACGCCAACCCATACCCGTATTCGCATGTTCAACACCAAGGAAACCTACCCGAACCAGAGCCTGGACAACGACCTGTGCCAGGCCGTGCGCGCCGGCAACACTGTGTACGTTCGTGGCCAGGTCGGCACTGATTTCGAAGGCAACCTGATCGGCCTCGGCGACCCGCGTGCCCAAGCCGAGCAAGCGATGCGCAACGTCAAACAACTGCTGGAAGAAGCCGGCAGCGACCTGAGCCACATCGTCAAGACCACCACCTACCTCATCGACCCGCGCTACCGCGAGCCGGTGTATCAGGAAGTCGGCAAGTGGCTCAAAGGCGTGTTTCCGATTTCGACCGGGTTGGTGGTGTCGGCGCTGGGGCAACCGCAGTGGTTGATGGAGATTGATGTGATTGCGGTGATTCCTGAGTAAGGAAGTAAACCGAGGTGCGGCCATCGCGGGCAAGCCTCGCTCCTACATTTGGAATGCGTTCCTCCGTAGGAGCGAGGCTTGCCCGCGAAGGCGCCCGCCCAGACACCCTTTTCTCCAAGGCTGAACAAGGAGCAAAACCATGACCTTTTCCATCGCCGCAAGATGCCCCGAAACCGGCCAGTTCGGCATCGCCATCAGTTCCTCCAGCATCGCCGTCGGCGCCCGCTGCCCGTGGCTGCTGCCGGGTGTCGGCGCGGTCTCGACGCAAAACATCACCCTGCCCTCCCTCGGCCCGGAAACCCTCGCCCTGATGGAGCAAGGCCTCTCGCCCTCGGACGCGCTGGACAAGGTGCTGACCCGCAACGGCTACAGCCAATATCGCCAGATCACAGCGATTGACCACCTCGGCCGCACCGCACACTTCAGCGGTTCGCAAACCCTCGGCAATCACAACGCCGTGTCCGGCGAGCAGTGTGTGGCCGCCGGCAACATGCTCACGGATCGTTCGGTGATCGAAGCCATGGTCCGCGCGTTCGAACACGGCGAAGGGCAACTGGCCGACCGCTTGCTGGCCGCAATGCAAGCCGCGATGGTGGCGGGCGGTGAAGCCGGGCCGGTGCACTCTGCCGCGATGGTGGTGGTCGGCGAACTGACCTGGCCGATCATCAACCTGCGCGTGGATTGGGCCGATGAAGACCCGATCGGCGAACTGGAAAACCTATGGGTCGCCTATCGCCCACAGGTTCAGGATTACATCGACCGCGCCCTGGCACCCGATCGCGCCCCTGGCTACGGCGTTGCCGGAGACGACCGATGAGCAGCAGCCGCGATTTGCTTCAAGCGTTGGTGGCGTTCGACACCACCAGCCGTGAATCCAACCTGCAGCTCATCGAGTTTGTTCGCGACTACCTCGCCGGTTTCGAGGTGCCGTGCGAACTGGTCTACAACGAGCAACGCAGCAAGGCCAATCTGTTCGCAACCATCGGCCCGGCGCAACTGCCGGGCATTGTGCTGTCGGGGCACACCGATGTGGTGCCGGTGGACGGTCAACCATGGAGCGTTGCGCCGTTCGAACTGACTGAGCGCGACGGCAAGCTGTACGGCCGTGGCACGGCGGATATGAAAGGCTACATCGCCTGCGTGCTCGCCCTCGTACCGTCGCTGGTCAAGGCGACGCTGCGGCGGCCGGTGCATATCGCGTTGTCCTACGATGAAGAAGTCGGCTGCCTGGGCGTGCGCTCGCTGCTCAAAGCGCTGGAGCAGCGCCCGGTCAAACCGATGCTGTGCATCATTGGCGAACCGACCGAACTCAAACCGGTACTTGGCCACAAGGGCAAACTGGCGATGCGCTGCGATATTCACGGTGAAGCCTGCCATTCGGCGTACGCACCGCTCGGGGTCAACGCGATTGAATACGCCGCCGAATTGATCGGTGAACTCGGGCGCATCGGCCAACGACTCAAAGCGCCGGAGCATCACGACGAGCGTTTCGATCCGCCGTTCAGCACCGTGCAAACCGGTGTGATTGCCGGTGGCAAGGCGTTGAACATCGTCCCCGCCGATTGCCGTTTCGACTTTGAAATCCGCGCCCTGCCCTCGTTCGACCCAAGCGATGTCGCGCAGGAACTAAAGACTTACGCCGAGCAGCAAGTCTTGCCACGCATGCGCGCCGTGAGTGAGCAGAGCGACATCCGCTTCAGTCAGTTGTCAGCCTATCCCGGTTTGGCCACCGATGCCCACAGCGAAGCCGCTGAATTGATCGCGGCATTTTCCGGTTCCCGGGAGTTCGGCACCGTGGCGTTTGGCACCGAGGGCGGTCTGTTTGACGCGGCGGGGATCCCGACGGTGGTGTGCGGTCCGGGCAGCATGGACCAGGGTCACAAGCCGGACGAGTTCGTCAGCATTGAGCAATTGAACGGCTGCGACGCCTTGCTGCAACGGATGCTGGCATCGATCAGTTGAGCGGTAGGCCCGACACTCAGGTGTAGAGTCGGGCCAGTTCTTCCTGGCAGTAATCCACGAACAACTGCACCGGTTTGGTCAGTTGCGACCTTTTGAGCCACGCCGCCGACAATCCCGAGCCCGTCACCGTTTCCGCGAGCGGAATGCACACCAGTTGTTGCCCATCATAGGTGTACGGCGAAAAGGGTTTGGTCACCAGAATCGAAAAGCCAAAACCACGGCCGACCATGCCACGCACCATCTCGATTGAAGGCGAGCTGAAGACGATGTGCGGGGTCAATCCGCGCTCTTCGAAAATGCTGACGAAGTAGGTTCGGCTCGGCACCACGTCGAGCAGAATCATCGGTTCCAGCACCAGATCGTCCAGCGAAACTTTCGCCTGTTGCGCGAAGCGATGATCCGCCGGCAGCAAGGCGTAAGGTTGCTGCGGCGGCATCAGCGGAACGGTCTCAATCGTGCTGTCCAAATCGTGTTCGAACAGCATCGCCAGATCAATGCTGCCAGCGGTCAGGGCCTGCACCAATTCCTGTTGTTCGCCATCGCGAATACGGATTTCCACCCCTGGCCAGCGCTCCTTGAAACCGGCGATCAAACGCGGCAGGTACAGCGGCGCGACGGTTTCAAAGCAGCCGATATCAATCTGCCCCGCCACCACGTCATTGTCCGCCAATGCGTTCTGCTCAAATTCGTGCGCGACCCGCAGCAGCTCCAGCGCCTTGCGATAAAACCGCGAGCCGCTCGGCGTCAGCGAAACACCTTGGGCGTGATGGCGGATAAACAGCTGCACGCCGAAGCTTTCTTCCAGGTGTTTGATCGCCGTCGACACCGACGGCTGGGCGATATAGAGCTTGCGCGAAGCCTCCGCCACGCTGCCGCACTCGGCGGTGGTGACGAAATAACGCAGCTGTCGCAAGTTGTAAGCGGCCATGCGGACCTCCAGAAAACACATCAAACACACAACCTGTAGGAGCGAGGCTTGCCCGCGAAGACGGTCTGTCATTCAACATTGTTGTCGGCTGACACACCGCTTTCGCGGGCAAGCCTCGCTCCTACAGGGGCGGTGTTGGCCGGTCATCAATCAGATACACCACCGCACCGTAATCAACCCAGAACATACCGGACCCACTCAACCCCGGGGCATATTTTTTTTAAGGCTTGAAGCAACAAACTTACTAATTTATCTATGCCGAGGCTTTGCACATGATCACTCCAACAAGAAAAGCGTCGCCCACGCGGCGCTCACCGAAGTACGTCCACGTACTCACATTGCCTTGGAGTTCGTCATGGTCACCTCTGCAACAACGTCCGCTCCGCTGATCGAGAAGCACACGATCGGTTATGTCCCGCCGCAAGATCGCCATGGAAAGGTCCGGGATTTGTTCACCCTCTGGTTCGGCGGCAACATCGCGCCGTTGCCCATCGTTACCGGCGCCCTCGGCGTGCAACTGTTTCACCTGAACCTGGTGTGGGGCGTCATCGCCATTCTGGTCGGGCACTTGGTCGGCGGCGTGCTGATGGCGCTGCACTCGGCGCAAGGCCCGCAAATGGGCATCCCGCAGATGATCCAGAGCCGCGCGCAGTTCGGCTCCCTCGGCGCACTGCTGGTGGTGTTGATCGCCGGCATCATGTACATCGGCTTCTTCGCCTCCAACATCGTCCTCGCCGGCAAGTCGCTGCACGGCGTGGTCGACAGCGTGCCGGTGCCGGTGGGCATCGTCATCGGCGCCCTCGGTTCGGGAATCATCGGCATCATCGGCTACCGCTTCATCCACGTGCTCAACCGCATCGGCACCTGGGTGCTCGGCGCCGGCATCGTGCTCGGCTTCGGCTACATCTTCACCCACGTGCAGACCACCGACTTCCTCACCCGTGGCAGCTTCAACATCTCCGGCTGGTTGGCCACCGTGTCGCTGGCGGCGCTGTGGCAGATTGCGTTCGCGCCGTACGTCTCCGACTACTCGCGCTACTTGCCAGCGGACGTGCCTGTCGCATCGACGTTCTGGACCACCTACCTGGGCACCGTGCTCGGCTCCAGCCTGTCGTTCATCTTCGGCGCCGTCGCGGTGCTCGCCACGCCGGTCGGCATGGACACCATGGACGCCGTCAAACTCGCCACCGGCTCCATCGGTCCGTTGATGCTGGTGCTGTTCCTGCTCAGCGTCATCAGCCACAACGCCCTCAACCTCTACGGCGCCGTGCTGTCGCTGATCACCCTGGTGCAAACCTTCGCCTATCGCTGGATCCCCACCGCGAAAAGCCGCGCCGTGCTCTCGGTCATCGTCCTCGGCGCGTGCTGCTTCGCCGCCGTCGGCGCCTCGGCAGACTTCATCGGCCACTTCGTCGACATGGTGCTGGTGCTGCTCGTGGTGCTGGTGCCGTGGACCGCGATCAACCTGATCGACTTCTACGCGATCCACAAAGGTCAGTACGACATCGACTCGATCTTCCACGTCGACGGCGGGATCTACGGACGCTACAACCCGCAGGCGTTGCTGGCCTATGCGATCGGGATTGCGGTGCAGATTCCGTTCATGAACACGCCGCTGTACGTCGGGCCGATTTCCGAGCACATCAACGGTGCGGATTTGTCCTGGCTGGTGGGGTTGTTGGTGACATCGCCGTTGTATTTCTGGTTGGCGAATCGGGACAGTGCTTATAAGCGTCGGTTGTCGAGTGGGAAACTGGCGAGCAGCGTGTAAACGTTCAAACATGAAAAAACCCGCATTGAGTTGCGGGTTTTTTACGCGTCCATGAAAGCCAGGATCACGACGGAGAGCATCCTCTCCTGTGAGATAAAGGGAAAAACCACAAACTCTAAGCTGCCGAACGGAAAATCGCTGGGCGCCCTCAGATCCAACAGGAGGCCTTCAACTCTAACTCTTTATGATTTCGTGATGTTTCATGATGATTTCAAAATGCTATATGATCATCCGCTGGATAGTCACTAACCATTGAGGGTTCCCATGAGCTACAGCGCCGAAATCAGCCGAACCAGCCCTACCGCCTTTCTATTCTTGGTAGACCAGTCTGGATCAATGCAAGACATCATGGATAACGGAAAATCCAAAGCCCAATTCGTGGCAGACGTTCTAAATCGTACTTTTGCCACGCTGATTACTCGCTGTACGAAATCCGAAGGCACTCGCGACTACTTCGAGGTCGGTGTCTTGGGTTACTCAGGCTCCACCGCCGTGAACGGCTTGGCAGGAGCGCTCTCCGGTTCCATCCTTCATCCTATTTCTCAGATCGAAGCAAATCCTCTGCGTATCGAAGACCGCGTCAAGCGGATGGATGACGGTGCAGGTGGTCTGGTAGATCAGGGCATTAAGTTCCCAGTTTGGTTTGAGCCTAAAGCCGCAGGCGGCACGCCTATGTGCAATGCCATCACTTCAGCGGCAGAACAGTTGGTTACTTGGTGCGATGCGCACCCGGATAGTTATCCACCTACTGTCTTGCATGTCACCGATGGTGAATCGACCGATGGAGACCCTGAAGGTTTAGCTCAGCAACTTCAGCAAGTAAGCACTAGCGACGGAAACGTTCTTCTTTTTAACCTCCATGTAAGCACCAGCGGGGGTGATCCAGTGAAATTCCCAATATCTGATTCAAACCTGAGCGATAGCTACGCAAAACTATTGTTTCGAATGTCCAGCCCTCTGCCTGCTCACCTCCAAAGAGTCGCTGAAGAGAAGGGAATCAAAGCAACTATGGAATCACGAGGATTCGTTTTCAATGGTGACATTGCTGAGATTGTCGACTTCTTCGATATCGGCACCCGGGCTGCTCAGTTGCGCTGATCATGGCGTTTCGAATCCTGTTTGAAGGCACTGTAGCCAAGCACGTAGAGTCTCCCGAGGAAAACGAGGACGCTTACCGTATGGCTCATGATAGAGGGCGTGTGGTGCTATCGGATGGCGCCTCAGAATCCTTTGACGCCCGTAATTGGGCGAACTTAATAGTAGAGCAGTTCCTAGATAGCGAGCCATCAGACGAGGGCATCCGTTCGTGTATTGATGCGTATGAAGCTCTTCACGATCCCAATACCTTATCTTGGTCGAAAGCGGCAGCTTATGAGCGAGGTAGCTTCGCCACATTGGTGATCGTACAAGATGACCCAGATAGCCGAACGGTATCCATTACGGCTTTGGGTGATAGCCTTGCTGTTTGGAGCAAGGGCAATAGCGTATTAGAGACAGCACCTTATTCACGTGCTGAGCAGTTCATTGAAAAACCCACTCTCCTAGCTACTCGCCAAGAATTCAATACAGCAGTGGGTCCTGACGAGTCAGGACCTTGGAACCGACGGGAATGGAGTTACGATCAACAAGGAACCTATCTGCTTCTTTGCATGACTGACGCCCTAGGCGCATGGTTGCTGCAGAACCAAGAGCAAGGTAGCTCTGTATCCTTTGAACGGCTTAGTAAAATAAGGGATTTGGGCGACTTCCTTGAGTTGGTAGAGTCAGAGCGAGCTTCCGGTGCCATGCGTCGCGACGACACAACCTTAATTATTGCTACCCTGACTAGCTCTATTTGAACCATGGCCTATCCTACCCTAGAGCAATACAACGAAGCCTTGCAGTCCCCGCAATTGGTATTGCAAGATCCTGAATTAAAACTCGGTCGTTTGAAGACATCTGGCTTGGGTCTTCCTCTAGCCTTGTGTGGCGGTTTCGCTCTCACCTACACAGTGGACGTCGGGGCAAAGAAATTCGCACTGCGCTGCTTTCACAAACACTCACGGGAGTTGGAACAGCGGTATCAGGCGATCTCAGCTCGAATTAAGCAGTTGGCCAGCCCCTACTTTCTGCCATTCGAGTTCATACCGAATGGAATTCGCATACAAGGGTCAATTTATCCCATAGTTAAGATGGCTTGGGCACAGGGACGGACGCTAGCTGAATTCCTAGAAAGCGAGCACCGAAACGCCCAATCATTACAGCGCCTTCGTCAAGCTCTTGCCAAACTGGCGACGTTTCTGGAACAGAACAAGATATCTCATGGAGACATTCAGCCCGAAAACGTAATGGTGAGTGCCGACGGAAGCACCGTACAGCTCATAGACTACGACGGAATGTATGTAGATATGTTTCAGGGAGCTGCCGCGACTGAACTAGGACAAGTCAACTTCCAGCACCCAAAACGCACGGCAAGTGATTTCAACGAAAAGCTAGATCGATTCTCATTTATTACCTTGGATGTCGCACTTCAGGCGCTAACTATATCCCCAACACTTTGGGTTGTTTCTCGCTCTGAACCAAGTGCAGTGGTATTTCGACGAAATGACTTCCTCGATCCTGGAGCATCAGTCATTTTCGGAGAAGTTCTCAAAATTCAGAGCGTAGAGGCACACGCTCAAAATCTAGCTCGCGTGGTTGCTGGTGAGTTTCAGAGCATTCCAACGCTGGCAGACTTTCTTCAAAACAAGGGAGTCATCGGTGGGACGATAACCTTTAAACGGAATACCATTCCGACAGTACTAGGTTATCAAGGTGCCTACCCGGTTTGTGATGCAGCGAAATATGCACAAGTGTTTGCTGAGGTGGGAAATCGCATCGAACTTATTGGCCAGATCCATTCTGTTCGCAACGGATGGGGCGCTAATAAGAAGCCTTATGTGTTTGTAAATTTTTCCGACTGGCGGGGCCAGAGCGTAAAACTCTCTATTTGGTTCGACGGCATGAAGGCAATTGAGCCTAACGTGCCCGATAAATCTTGGGTCGGCCGCTGGTTGTCAATCTCAGGTTTGGTTGATCCTCCTTATCATGGTCAAGCCAAGTCCACCCGTTACACTCATTTGTCGATCACAATTACAACCGCTGGACAAATTCAACAACTTCCGGAACAGGAGGCACGATTCCGCCTTCTTGGCTCCGGTCCTTCGGCGGTAATGAGCACCTCTAAGAGCCAAAATGCGAACATTCTCGAGACTATGGGTAAACGGCAACCTGCCTCTATAAAGCCCACACCGAACAAACCAGTGCAGCAAGTCCCGCCGAAAAGCTCGAACCAACAATTGCTAGAAAAGATGCGGGCTCAGTTACCTCCGGCTCCCCCTCCAACCACAAATGTATCTGTGCCATTGCCGCACTGGGGAAACGCTCCAGCTACGAGGCCAAGTCCAGTTACCGCGAAGACCTCAAAGCGATCCTCTGGATTAGGTTGGGTTGGATGGGTGTTTATTTTCATAATGGGAGTCGGAATATTGAGAAAGTGTGCGGGGTAACACTTTTAGCTCGATAGCTCGGACTTTATCTCACCATTTATGTAAAAAAAGAAACACAAAAGGTTGAGCGCCAAGTAAGCCGTCGCTCGCATCGTTCAAGCATGAAAAAAGCCGCACTGAGTTGAGGTTTTTTACGCGTCCATGAAAGCCTGGATCACGACGGCGAGCGTGCGAATTCCCTCCTCGATATCCTGCTTCGTCAGCCCTGCGTAGCCTAAAATCAGCCCTACCGTGCGCGCATCTGTTGCCGATTTATGCCTCGCAAACAATGGCGAGAGGGGATAAACACCAACTCCTCGCGCCAGTGCCTCAGCTTGCAACGCGGACTCATCCTGCGGACGAAGCGCTGGCAGCAACAACACGTCATGCAGCCCAGCCGCCATACCAACCAGATACCCCAACCCCGAAAGATGTTGTTCAACGCCCTCCAGCATGCTTTTCGCCGCCGTTCATTCTCGCGGCGCGAGCGGCGAAGGTGGCGATCATAGCTACCGCTTTCGATCAACGCGGCGAGCGCGTTTTGCTCCCAGCCTGGCGCGTGACGATCGGTAAGGCGTTTGGCTTCGCGGAACACCTGGGCTAACTCCCGGGGAAGTACCAGATACCCCAGTCGCAGTTGCGGTGACAGCGCTTTCGAGAACGTGCCAACATAGATGACCCGCGCATCGCTGTCCTTGGATTGCAACGCGTCGATGGGGCGCTGGCCGTAACGAAATTCGCCGCCGTAATCATTCTCGATGATCCACGCGCGACGTCGATTCGCCCAATCCAGCAACTACAGACGACGTGCAATCGGCAACCCCGCTGCTGGCGCTGGTGATGGACCCCATCACCGCTGGCGACCTGCTCGCGCCGTTGTTTATCGCCATGGATTTTTTCAGCCTGCGCTATTGGAAGCCGTCTACCTGCTCCAGACCGGATTTGAAGTTGCTGGTGCCTGGCCTAATCGCCGGGATTGGCGTCGGCTGCTTGCTCTTTCAGGTGATGGACCACCGGGCGATTTCCATCGTGATGGCGGCGATCACGCTGATCTTTGTCGGCCTCTGGTTCAAGGCAGGCGGCGAAGTCAGGGTAAAGCCGCGTTCAACTCCAAAGGCAGTGGCCGCCGACATCACCTCGGGCATCACCACTATGATTGCGCACTCGGGTGGACCGCCGCTGGCGATCTACCTGCTGCCGTTGGGCGTGAGCAAGCAAGTCTATGCCGGCACCACCAGCCTGTTTTTCACCGTGGGCAATCTGCTGAAGGCCGTGCCCTGGTTACTGCTGGCTCGACCCACCGGCAACGTCCTGAGCCTGACCGCCCTTTGCGTGCTCGCCATTCCCTGCGGCGTCTGGCTCGGTTGGCGGTTGCACGCGCGGCTGGATCAGCGCCAGATGTACCGCGCCTGCTATGGCTTGCTTGTTGTCACGGCGGTGAAGCTGCTAGGGATGGTGTCGGTGGCTACATCGGCTGAAAATGAACTCGCCCGTCGCCTACTCCTCGGATCGCCCGGAGCCTTCCCGATCACGCTCATATCGTCTTGTCAGCGGAAACGCTGGCAGCCAGGATTCGCGCCGGACGATCCAGCTTTCGTAGGTGGGTTTGAGTTGATCCGGGGTGTCGAGAGAGCCCAGGTTCACTTCGACTTCGTCATCGGTGCGGGCGAAAACCGACGAGCCACAACGCGGACAGAAAAACCGTCCGGCGTAGTCCTGTGTTTCTCCAGTGATGGTCACCGCATCCTGCGGAAAAATCGCGGAAGCGTGAAACAGCGCGCCATGGTGTTTGCGGCAGTCGAGGCAATGGCACAGGCCGACGCGGTAGGGTTGGCCTGTCGCCTCGATTCGGACGTTGCCGCATAGGCAGCCGCCGGTGAATGGGTTCATGGGGCTTCTCCTGGGAGGTTGAACCGTTGGAATGTTTAACGCTAGCAGTTGAGGGAGATTGAGCGCCCCTCTGTATCGAAAAAGTGTCCTGCGCGGCCTTGATCTCAGATGCAGATCTCGGCGAATCAGGATTGATCGAGATGCTCATGAATGTGCCGGACCAGCTCCACAGCCGCCGCACTCGCAGTCCCTTTTGATCTCACCAGCGAAATCGCAAACGGCGGTAAATCCGGCAAGTTCGCCTCGGCAGATAAGATCTCCAGGCCTGGCGGCACTGCCGACTTCAACCACGCCGACACGGCCAGATCGCTGCCGACCATCGCTCGCGTTGTCTCAAGGTTGCCGTTATCAAAGACCATCTTCCATTGTCGATCCTGGCCTTCCAGAGCAGCGATCACTGGCTCACGAAACGCACAAGTCTCGGCAACCAGCGATACCGCCAATGGTGTGTTCAGGAAGGCCGCTCCACCGCTGGCGCCGACCCATACCAAACGATCGATCATCAGGCATTCACCGTTAGCACCCGCGGCCGCTTCCTCAATAATGGCCAGGTCCAGTGCGCCTTTGTCGACTTCAGTTTTCAGCTCTAGCGACGAACCACATTTGAGTGACAGTTCCACCTGCGCATTTGCCTCGACGAACGCCTTGAGGATTGGCGCAATCCACGCGCCGGCGAGGTCGTAAGGTACGCCCAGGCGCACCCGCCCCTGGAGGGTGCTCCCTTTCACGTCCGCCCAAATCTGCTGGTTAAGCGTGAGCATTTGCTGGGCCTTGGTAAACAAACGCTCACCAAGTGGCGCGAGGCGAATGCCGCGCCGATCACGTAAAAACAACGCGCCGCCCAGCACTTCCTCCAGCCGTTTGATCTGTTGACTGACCGCTCCTTGGCTCACATGCAGATGTTGGGCAGCCACCGTCATGCTGCGTTTTTCAGCGACCACGACGAAGCTGCGCAGAAGTACCAGATCCAGAGTCTGCATAGCATTAGGGTTCCTAATATTTAGCATTACAAACATTAGCTTTAATGCTACTTGGCAACAGGCTATTAAGTCGAGACCACTTAAGGAAACTCTCCATGCCAGGTTCAATACTTCCGCTTCTACTCTTCGTTATGGTCGCCACTTTCAGCCCGGGCGGCGCAACCACCTTGGCGACAGCCTCAGGAGCAAATTTCGGCTGGGTGCGCTCACTTCCATTGCTTGCGGGTATATCGTTTGGCTTGGCGCTGATGGCCGTCGCGGCGGCTGGCGGTCTGGGCAGCCTGATCCTGGCGGCGCCGTCACTGCAATTGGCGATGAAACTGATGGGGTCGCTTTATCTGCTTTGGCTGGCCTGGCAGATCGCAAAACGAGGAAAACCCGGTAGCGCCGCGGTCAACGAAAAGCCCGCGAGTTTTCTCACAGGCATCTGGATGCTTTTGCAAAACCCCAAAGGCTGGGCGATGACCCTCAGCGCCGCCGCATCATTCGCTTCGCTGACACCGGGGCCGGCGTCACTTGCGTTGCTGCTGAGCCTGGTGTTTGGCGTGTCTTGCATGTGTTCGCTGGCGCTGTGGTGCGGTGCCGGGTTGGCGCTGTCGCGGCAATTGAAGAGCGAACGACAATGGCGATTTTTAAACATGCTGCTGGGTGCGCTGCTGGCTGTGTCTATTGTGCCAATCTGGCTTTAGGAACCTCTGGCTCTGAATCGACCCTGATTTCGTAGGCGTCTTCGACCATATATAAAGCGCACAGAAATGAACTCAGCATCATTTTCACTGTCTCTGTCGTTCACAGAAAAAACATTCCGAATAATTGGAAATTTCTGAAGCATTTCAGGACGTTTCCCGCATCAATTTTTCTGCATCTTTGTTAGCGTGCTTGGAAATTTGAGCTTGTTTAGGCTAGGTATGGCCTGGACATCGCGTTTTGCCTCCTCTCTCAGCTTAAGGATAAGCGTATGTTCGCGCCGGCCAATGCTGCGCACTTCACGTTACTGATTCCCTCTGTTCGTAACGACTTCAAGGTACTGGCCTTTCACGGCTCTGAAGCTATCAGCAGCTTGTACGCTATCCATGTTGAACTGGTCAGCGAGTACCCGGATTTCGATCTGGAGAGCTTGCTCAGCCAATCGGCTTTTCTCCAGTTTGGCCTGGATGGCGAAGGTATACATGGGCGTATCGAAGATGTTTTCGTGGGGGAAGCGGGTAAACGCCTGACCCGTTATCACCTGACTTTGGTGCCGGCGCTGCATTACTTGCAGTTCAGCCACAACCAGCGGATTTTCCAGCACCTGACGGTGCCGCAGATCGTGGCCCAGGTGTTCCAGGGGCATGGTCTTCAGGCTGATGCGTACGCCTTTCATGTCAGCACCAGCCCAGAGCGCGAATACTGCACTCAATACGGTGAAAACGATTTCGAGTTCATCCAGAGGTTATGCAGTGAAGATGGTGTTTCGTGGCACCACCAACACAGCCAGGATGGCCACCTGCTCGTATTCACCGACGATCAGACCTATTACCCCAAGCTGGGGGACACGCCCTATCAGCAAGGCGCTGGCCTGGCGGCGGATCATCCGGTCGTCAGCCAGTTCTCCATGCGCTTCAGCACCCGCACCAGCACCGCCACGCGCCGAGACTATGACTTCCAACGTCCAAGCCTGCTGCTGGAAAGTCGAATGGCGGTCGAGGCCACTCCTGCGCTGGAAGACTATCGCTATCCGTTGCTGATCGAAAATGAAAAGCTCGGCAAACAGCTGGCCCGGCAAGCCCTGGAGCGACACCGTAGCGACTACCAGTTGGCCGAGGGTAAAAGCGACCAGCCGATCCTGCGCAGTGGCCACTTCTTTACTCTGACCGAGCACCCACGCAAAGCGTGTAACGAGTTGTGGCTGTTGCTCAGCGTGACGCATTCGGGCAAGCAACCTCAGTCTCTGGAGGAATCAATCACCAGCGACGTTAAGCCCGAAGACGGGTTTACCCAAGGTTACCGCAACAGCTTCAGCGCGATTCCCTGGGATGTGTTTTACCGTCCGCCGCTTGTCACGCGTAAGACAGTGTTGGTGAGCCAGACTGCTCGTGTAACGGGACCTGTGGGCGAAGAAATCTTCTGCGATGATTTTGGGCGAGTCCGCGTCGAGCTGCCCTGGGACCGCGCTGAACTCAACAGCGACAAGAGCAGTTGCTGGCTGCGAGTGTCGTCCAGTTGGGCGGGAGAAAACTTTGGTGCGGTGACTATCCCGCGGATCGGTATGGAAGTGGTGGTGACCTACTTAGAAGGCAACCCCGACCTGCCGCTAATTACCGGGTGCGTGGTGAATAAGGTAACCCCCACGCCATATCCCTTGCCGGCGAACAAGACCAAGACCGTGTTGCGCAGCCACAGCTCGCCCAGTTCAGGTGGTTTTAACGAGCTGATGATCGAGGACCGCGCAGGTCAGGAAAAAGTCTATCTGCGGGCCGAGCGTGACTTCGAACAACTGATCCGCAACGACAGCACCAGCCAGATCGACAACGACCGCGCCGAGCAGGTCGGGCGCAACAGCACCAGCCTGATCAAGGGCGATGAAACCCACACCACCGACGGTCAACGCAACACCGTGATTGGCGGCAACGAACTGATCTCCATCACCGGCAACAGCAGCACCACGGCGGATGGGACACTGGTGATCAAGGCTGGCTCGCAGGCCCATGTCACCGCCACCAACGTGGTGATCAATGCCGGTGCAACCCTGACGCTTTCAGCCGGAGGCCAACATATAGTGATCAGTGCCGGTGGCATCTTCAGCAGCGTACCCATTGTGTTGGGTGGTGCGCCGGTGCCCGGTATAGCGCCACTACAAGCAACAGAGGCGCTGGCCAGTGAGCTGCCCACCATCATCCTCAGTCCGCAATCTCTCGTTTTAGAGACCCAACAAAAAGCGACTGACTACTGCCCACTATGCGAGGCTTGTCGCGATGGCCTGTGCAATATTGGAGACAACGCATGAGCACGTTGGAGCAATGGATACACGAACAGTCCGCGACAGGGCGGCGCTTTTACTTGGTGCTGGATTCCCTCGGGCAGCAAGATGAACGCAATACGTTGGTCAGCGAGCTGGGAACTCAGCGCTACCGCAACCTGTACATCGGTACTCCAGCTGAGTCGCTGGCGAAAAACGGACCGTACCTGTTTGAGCTCGATTCGTTTGATATCCCGGCGCTCCGGACGTTGCTCTCGTCGCCAGAGCGCAACTGGGGTTGGCTGGCCAGCGCTGAAAACACTGATCTCGATGTGCTGAGCGCCCATTGGCGAGAGCGTCTGGTGACGGGTGAGCGCCCCCACCAAGCCGTCTATCGTTTCCACGATAACCGCGTATTGGCACGTGCGCTGGCCTACCTGAAAACTGAACAGCGTCCAGAGTATCTGGGATCGATGGCCAGCGTCTGTTATTGGCAGGTTGAGCAATGGACGATCACTGACAACCCCGCGCCCAGTCAGTACCCTCTGCCAACAGACCCCGCCTGGTGTCATACCCCTATGCCCGAAGCCACATTCAAAGGCGTACAGTTCGATAACACGCGGCGTTACCTTGTCCGCGAGCACACCGACGACTTGCTCAGCCTGGCACAGCAGCAGGACATTGATACTTGGCTACGCGGCCAGTTCGACCTGGCGCACACCTGGGGTTGGCAGGAACCGGACAGCATTCATTTTTTGCTGACGCAAAGCTTGCAGGCGCCGGACTACACCCCACCAAAAAGCTGGCTACCCCAGCCAAACGAAACCCCGACGATGCACTTTGACCGGGTTTATCAGGAAACGCTGTATTGGCAGGGAGATGCCTCCGTATGAAACGCGTCATTCACAGTTTAATCCTTGGCAGTTGCATGGCCATGACCGTCGGCTGCTCAGCCACCGGCAAGTCCGACACATTTACTTTTACCGCTGACCTGCCACCAAACTTTGCTTATGTCGCGTCCGTGACCTACGTGCCGGTCCCCGGTCAGACCTGCGACTTGGGCAAACGTGACAACCTGAAACCACAGTTCAACCGTGAGTGGCGAACCGAATATAAGCCTGATGCGCAGATCGAAATACACCGCACCCGCAAAGGCTGCGAGTTGGTGCTGGACAATATCCAACTCGACATTAACGCGAGTTACGGTAAGGACCGAGGTGATTTCGGCGGAGATTCGGGGCTTATCGTAGTGCAGGATCACCTCGACTCCCGCGACAAGGGCACCTTCAACGCAGCCGGAGAAAGCCAGTTTTCGGGTCAGTGCCAGTGGTTGTTCCGCACGATTGGCCCTAAACGCTACATCACCAAAATTCTTGACTGCAAAAACACCGATGCCCAGGGCAATGTCACCAAAGGTCGTCCGTTTGCCTCGTATACCCTCGATCAGTTGCCGGGCAAAACCGTGAAGTTGAAGATCAAGCTGGCCGATGAGGAAAAGCCCGCTATCGGCGACACCTGGGTCAAGGTGCCCGGTGGCTGGAAGAGATGTATGGGCGACAATTTTGAAGACCAATATGCATTTTGCTATGGCAATTACAAAGACTTCAGCACTTTTAAAATGGTGGATGAACGAATCTGCACCATTTATCCCGGCTGCACCGAACGCAAGGAGGTGACTCCATGAGCGTTGTTCCCCTGAAAGACGGTGACAAACCGTCCTTTGACGGTCGTATTCATACCTGCCCATTACGTGGGCACTCGACCAGTTTTCAATTGGTGGATGAACTGGGTGACGGCAAACCCTATGCCGGTTTGGCCTACGAGGTCACCGATTACGAGAATGTCAGCTACACCGGCAAACTGGATGCGTCCGGATCCGGCAAGGTGGATAACCACTATTGCGGCCCGGTTGTGCTCAAACTCAATCAGCCATACCAGGGAAGCGAAAAGGCTTATACGTTTTTGCGAGAAAGACCACACTACCCGCTGCCTATCACTGAACTACAAGTACGTGCCGAAAAAACCCGTTTTTTTAATAAGTCGGGCGCCCGCACAGAAGCCAATCCGGCACAGGGCGAAGCTAATACCTTTTACCAGGTTGAAGTGCGCGAGCTGGTGGATCATTCGGCACATCTGCCCCCCAAAGTGCAGCGCCATTTTCCACCCAATACCCATGTGTTTTCGTTGTTTCGGCAAAAATCTCAGGTCAAAAACCCCAAGACCCAGCAAACTGGCTTCATTGATGGTGGAAAGAACGTGGACGTCACGCCGCATGATTCGGCTATGGCGGAGATGGGGAATGCACCACCTGCACGCACACCACTAGGCGTCGCCCTGATGCCGAACCGGCACACCGTGCTCGAGGTGCGTCCGCTACGCGCCTTGCGCCCAATGCTATCGGCAAGCAACGATTTCTGCGCACTCAACCTCTACCAACTGGCGCTGATGTCGACTCTGAGTTACAGCGACTTTGGACAGCAACCCACCTCACTCCCGGTAGAAAAAGACAGCGTGAGCTTTCCCTTGCAACCGAGCATTGGCAACTGGTTTGGTGACGCACTTTCAAAATTTGACGAGCTTTGGCAGGTGGATGCAGCGCAGGCGGGGAGCAAAGCCTATTACCCTCTGTATGAAGAGGTGCCGTACTCCAAACGCCTGGAAATGGTGCCCTTCGACCCAGAGCTGTACTCGGAAGTTAATAGCCCAAGCCTGGGTGAAAAACAGGAAAATCCGGCCAGCATTCACTGCTTTGATGACAGCTCATTTGACGATGGCACCGATACCCAAGCCTTCATCACCCACCACGATACGCTGATTTTGATCTCGATCCGGGGCACCGCCGGTGGGGCGGATGCCCTGCGCGACATGGATGCCACTCAAGTGCCCTTTGGCGAATGGCCTGGCAAAGTGCATAGCGGATTTTATGGTGCAGCCAAGGTGGCTTATGATTTTGTAGACCGTTACCTGGATAAATTTTACAACGGGCAAAAGCTGGTCATCACCGGGCACAGCCTGGGCGGGGCGATTGCCCTGATAGTGTCTGAAATGGTGCGACGTAATAAACGATATGCAGCTGACATTGTGCTTTACACCTACGGTGCCCCACGGGCCGGTGACAAAGTCTTCGTTGAGGGGGCTTCGCCCCTGATTCACCACCGCACCGTCAACCACAACGATCCGGTGCCAAGCGTTCCATCGACATGGATGAACACGTCCACCAAGCGGGAGTACATCGCACAGGGTGTCGTTACGGTGATCAGTCCGCCTGTCGGGGTGTCATGGTTTGCGTTGGGCATGATCAACATTACCGGTGAGCCTTATACCCACCACGGTACTCTGCGACACTTTATGCCGGTCAACTTTGGAGCTGGCAAAAAATCCTCGATCCTCTGGATGCCAGGTTGCAGCACTATCAATGACCACGGCTGTGCCAAAGCGCTGAAGGCAACCGACGGCCTGCCGGATCGCGGTTCATTCCTACGACAAATTGTTGATAATGCAGACCACAAAATGGTCCTCAGCTACATTCCAAACTGCTGGGCCAGCCTACGCCGCTGGCAGGAAGCTCAAGAATTCAATCGCACATTAGTTACTGACAATGAGTTTGAACTGGTGGATGGGGCGTTAAAGAACGTCCAGCGGCAATTGCTCACTTTGGAGAGACGCCTCGCGGCGAGCCCCGACGGATATGTGAATAGTCAAGCAGCGGCGAAGGCCGCTCTTCAACAAGAAATCGAGAACATAGGCACAACGCGGACGCGACTGGACATTTTACGTGGCGAGCCTGTCACCGAGTCCCATGTGTATGGTTTATTCGCTGGACTGCCCGAATTGATTGAGGGCGATTTGCCTCGTTGGAAAGCTCATCCGGAGAATACAACTCAGGAACAGCTGGCAATGTCCCCCCCACCAGCCTACGACGATGACCGGGCGATAGCGGCGATAACGGGTGGCCACACCGTGGGAGCCCCTTGCTACCTGGATATTGATTCGATTGCCTAGCTCTTATACCCACAGACAGCGCGTCTCTCATGTTGCTGTGGGCTAGAAGAAACGCCCCCAATACTCCTCCGACACGCCGGGCTCCGATAGGGTTTAGACCCGGCGAGATCGGGTGGAGGAGCTGGTCACAGCCGTAACCACCAGAACAATAGAGCAAATTTAAGCCTGCGCTACGAAAAATCAACGCGCTGATAGCCGGTTGGCCTATGCCCAATATAGCCAACGCCATGGGCATTTCACCCAGCACCACTTGGCGCTGGATTAAGCCTTGTCGTGCGGTGATGGCCAAAGAGTTTCCAGCGTTGTTTCACTGGTGGTCTGCGCGTCAAGATCGAACCAACCTGGAGCCTCCCGCGCATATTGCCGCTCAAGCCCAAGCGTTTTTGAGTGGGTTAGAGCAGTTGTTGACGACTCAGCGTGGGGTCTGTTCGAAGTGTGGTTCGCCTCAAATGCATCGTGTCGATGAGCGACGGCCTGATTTTTGCTGCCATAGCTGTTGGAGTACGGTGAGCTTACTCCATGGCACGTTGCTGTCCCGGTTGGGTCATCCGGAGCACTATGGGTTTTGCCCAAGGGTTGATCAATGGCGAGAGCGTGGTTGACTTGCAGCGACGTACAGGGATTTGCGGGCCGGCGTGCAAGCTTTGGCAGGTGCGCTTCATGCAGATGCTTGAACAGCAGGGGCACACCGATCTAGCCCAATGGATTACCTGGCTCCATAGTCGCCGAGTCAAAGAGGTGAGTGATTTTGTACGTGACGGGACTCTCCACGGGCTATTGACATTGTGGAGTGATTTTTTCCCAGCATAATTCCTTCGAACCTCTTTTCACATTTAAGGGGAGTCGCCTTTACAGACGCATTCCCATCTCGAAAGCACGAGTCTCAAACCCGAACTCTGTGTACATGCGAGCAGCACGTGCATTGAACGGCCAGACGGACAACCTCAAGTCCTGAGCGTCATTTTCGATTGCCCAGTTTTTAACGAGCTGAATAAGTCTACGTCCAATACCTTTCCCCCAAAATTTCTCGGCAACACATATCGATCCGATGCGAACAACATTCAGCGGTTGCAACAGTGGCCCAGAGCTTGTCGACAGGCTGGCAGTAATGAAGGCTGCGGCTTGGTGACCGACATTCGCGATGAATACAACCTGACCCGGTTTCTCTAAAAGACCTGACCAGTGAGGAAGGTCGCGCGCGAAGTCTTGGGTGGAATCCGCGTAAATATCGGGACGGGCAGCGTGGTGCACGGCGTTAAGCAATTGTCCCAACTCACAAATGCTCAATGCGTCTTCTACCATTGCAGCTCGGTAAGTAATGGCTTCGTCCATGATGTGCAACTCTCCTTGATAGTGTGGCTGGTTCGCAGTGCTCCGGGTCTTTGTCTCATGGCAGAGAGGATATTCCAATCGCTTCTCCTGGACTATTTTGGCCAGTGGCGACCGGCTGACATCGACCCCGAGCGGGCGTTGAAGCCCTCGCGAGTGAGCGAAGCGAACGCCTTGAATCGTTTGTCAGGCGTACAAACCATACCCTGCCGCGATGATCAGCGGAGAAACCAGCAGCGTTGCCCAGAACCCTGATTTTGGAACAGCAATGATGCAAATGATCGAGATCATAAACACATAGATGCCAACAATTTTAAGTAGCGCGAGATCGCCAACGGCTACGGCGTGAATCGCTGTCTGCCCTGCGAGCATAAAAAGCGGCCCCAGCATGGTAAACCAGAGGGCAGTACGCCGATCTTCGTGCGCTTTGAATTGGTCAACGAAGCCAGAGTCTACAGCGGCGGCGAATGCTGTTTTGAATTTGATAATACCGAATGGAATATGGAGGACGCCCAAGGCGAACAGGGTCCATGCGACGATGTTTGACATGTCTTACATGCTCCGTAACGGTGAGGTCTGGCTTAGAAGTGGTCACGGCAAATGCGACATTGCTCAGGGAAAAACGCAACATGGGTGACGGTAAGGACTGCTGCCCTCGAATGAAGCTACCCATTTGCCGTCATCGTGTCCACCGTCCACTTTTGGCCGAAAACAGTCAGAAGTGAACGACAGCAATCAGCCAGTAACGAACGGTCAACGATAGCGTCAAGCGTTCGCAAAGCCGCACACCTTAAGAGTCGCGATAGATCGTTTCGTGAGTGGGAACGTGGAGCGCCACAATCTTGGCTGACAAGGTGCAAGCCAGGTCTCTGCACCTGCCATCAGATCTATTAATCAACCACCACAATCCGCGTCAGCCCTACCCGCTCGGCCTGTTCTAAAACCTCCGCCGGCGTCGCATCTGCGCTGGGCATGATCAGGCTATTCTCGCCATCCCCGAAATGCAGCTGTAGCAGGTGCATCGCCGCCTCGTGAATGGGCAGTTGAGGCTGCTTGAGATCGAACACGTGGGTGCGGGGCTCGCCGTCGAACAGGTATTTCAGGGTGTAGTAGCGCATGGTTGATTCTCGTCAGGAAAGAAGTGCCGTTAACCATCCCGACTTGATTGATCAGCGCTTGGTTCAACTATTCGGCTTTTGGTGGCTATTTCTCGGGCACTATAAAACTCACTGTCGTACTGGTGAGGATTTTGTGAGTCGGGTCGGCGACTTCTAGAAGAACTTTGTGAGTTCCGGGCGTCAGCCCAACCAGGATGATCGGGTCTTCACTGGTATGCGCCCATGTACCTTTCCAGTCATCGACAGTCACATGGAGGTGGCCGAGACGTGGAGAGACGTCACCAGCCCCTTTGCCGAATACCGGCATGATCCTGGCGTGCTCTGTTCGATACTGGATGATGACAACACCGCGGGCGAGCGGCTCGGCAAGCGGTGGATAGGCAGTGAGTGTTGGCAGCGCCTCGGATTCCAGTGGGAGTATTGCCGGTGGGTGATGGGTACCTGCTTCTCCTTGACCGAATGCAGCTATGCAAACGAAGCCTCCAAAGGCAAAGACAAACAGATTTCTGAGCGCGAGGGACATGGAGTTTTTCTCCAGCGTGATCTTATTCAAGGCTAGATCAAACCGACCCATTGTCTATGCCGCATCGACCGGTTGAACCGACAGGCAGAGTCAGTCATTCAAAACCGCCAAGACGCACATGCCAACTCGCTGCAGTGGTGGATGCTCGTCAGGGAATAAGTGCCGTTAATAATCCCGTCTTGATTAATCAGCGCTTGGTTCAGCCATTCGACGGGGAGCGTTTGATCCACATAAACATGTTTAACGATGCGCGTTTAAAGACACTCGGTGTTACGTCATAAACGGCTACATCGCCTTGCGCCGTTGCCTACGCGTACGCCAGAATCGGCCGGCTTGTGCGGCTATGGGGTGGGCTATATCGTTTCCGGGTCACTGCAAAACAGTGATCGGGTTTGGTAGCCCGCTTGAAAACATTCGCATGGCGACACCTTATGTAGTCTCTTTTGGGGACTCCGATTTATATGGTGGTCATGCGTGGGGCTCCTTGTGAGCGCCGGGTTTCCCGTTTTCGACCGGTCTACCAACCCACGTATGGCCGCCACCCCCTCGTTTGGTAGCGAAGGTGATGGCTCCTCAATTTTAATTTCGAAAATGGGAGTTTCATCTATGTTCAAAATTACACCCAATCCCCCGAATACTGATCCAGTACCCTACGACGCCTCTTTTGATCTTGACCCCAATAAAATGAAAGCGGCGGCCGACCGCGCACTCAAGATCTACCTCAACCCCGGGGCGACGAAAGCGCAGATACCGCCCCGCAGATCCGGCACCATTTTCACCATCGACGCAGCGGTGGATGACGAAGCGTTGCTGGTTGAGGTCTATGAGTCGCTGTCAACCGCCTGCAAGATGGTCAACGATATGGTCGAGCTGGAGGAAGGCCCGCGACGCCATACATTGTTGGTGTTGCATCGGTCGCTCCTGATGGGAGAGGCGGCGGCCAATCGCGTACTGGATAACCACAAGCCTTTGTAGGAGCGAAGCTTGCTCGCGAAGGCGTCAGGCCTGACACACCGCGTTATCGTTCTTCGCGGGCAAGCCTCGCTCCTACACAAAATCCTGCCCAATCCCCCGTAGGAGCGAAGCTTGCTCGCGAAGGCGGTGTATCAGCTGAATTGATGTTGGCTGACACACCGTCTTCGCGGGCAAGCCTCGCTCCTACATTTGATGGGTGTCGTTCGCAAAATTTATGGCCGACACAGATCCCCTGTGGGAGCGAAGCTTGCTCGCGAAGGCGTCGGCACAGTCGATGACGATGTCGCCTGACACACCGCTTTCGCGGGCAAGCCCGCTCCCACATTTTGATTGGCGTAGTTACACGATCTTGGCGATGCTGCTCGCATTAGCGATCACTATCTGCATCGTGGGGTTATTGGTTTGGGTGTTTGAAATCTGGTGGGTAACGGCGAGATTCGTTGCAATGCTGTTCACACTGCCAGAAACCGGGGAGCCCGACGGCCAGTTCCATGCAGAGGTGATGCTGCCGCCAGAGGCGGGCATCAGTGAAATCTGACCTCCAAGTGACGATAGGGTATTGGACACACCGTTCACATAGGCTTGCTGTTGGCTGGGACAGATTAACGTGCCGGGCGTCGGCGGTATCGCCCACTCTCTACCCGTCAGTTGGGCATAGTTGACAGCTATGTCAGCGCCGCTTGAATTGAAAATCTCTACAGTAAGGGATCGTACAAACGTGCTCATCCGTGGCCTTCCATTTGATTATCAGCAAATGACCTCTGCGACCTCAGAGTACTGGCAAAGGCCCCATTAAATAAATCCGCCCCTATTTCGGCTATCATTCGAGCGTTTTCAAGCCCGGTAGAAAGAGATGAATCGTCAGAAAAAATTACAGCAGCTGTTCAAGGCTAAAGCCAAGAAGGCCAGTGCCAAACTGGCACCGCAAAAAAAGGATAAGTACATCAGCAAGGCCGACCGGTTGAAGCTGGAGGCAGAAGCCGATCAGGACGCCATCAGTTCCTCTGAAAGCTGATCCATGAGCGACGATTCCTACGAGCGGTACATACGCTTTCAGTCGCCCGATCCCGGCATTGCCCCACGGGAACAGGTGCCGATGCTCGCCCAGGAACAAGCCTGGACGCGGGTATACGCTAGCGGGCATCGCTTCAGTTGGATCACGGTGTTGGTGCCGCCGCTGTGCTTTGGCCCGGTTTTGCCGGGTCTCGCGTTTCTGTTGGGACTGTTGCTCTATCAATCGTTGTTTGCACCACGCCTGGATATCGACCAGATCATCGGCGCGTCTTTCGGCTGGCTTGCACTCGCGACGCTGCTGTTCATGGCGGCCTGGGTGTTACGCAACTATCTGCGCGATACCCGCGACGCGACCAAGCGCTACTGGCAGTCCATGCCGGATCAAGGGCTGGTCGAGCTGGAGCGCCAAACCCTGGAATCGGGCATCAACCTGTGGTCCTCCGATTACGACCCGGACTGCAACACCCTCATGCTGTGGAAAAACGGCAAGCTTGAATCCGTGCAAGACAGCGGCGTGTCGCAATGGGTTGTGGCCAGGACTGCTGCCGGCCAATGGCTGGTGTTGAAGGAACAATTTCCGGGCAACTTCAGCTACGGGCGGGAGGGGGAAATGCCCGCGCCGGACAAGCACCTGCAACCCGCCCAGGAACTGGCAATCGCCTTCGCTCCCGGCACCAACCTCGCTCTCGGTCGGCGTTTCAGCGGTGCGCCGCTGCCTTTGGTGAACACGCCTTATTGGCTGTCTGCCGATGAGCTCAAGCGCCTTGTCGAGATCGCCCATCACTGGACCTTCTTCCCTCCTGATCGCTACGCCATGGTCAATCAGCAGGACGCCGGATGGCTGCAACGGCTGGTGGACAAGGCGCACGCCAGCGTCGGGCCCCTTCCTGAACGTCAAACTTCGACGGCGGTTTAGCTCGGCACCGCCAGCCCGACTTTCACCCGGTCCAGCGCCACGATGGTCTTGAACCAGGTTACGTTGGCGTTTTCAGCAAACAGTCGCCGCGCCAACGCCTGGTATTCCTGCATGCTGGCCACCGTCAGCACCAAGACGAAATCCACCTCGCCGGTGACGTAGTAGCACTGCTGAACTTCGGGCACCGCGAAGTGTGCCTTCATCGCCTCCAGCGCCTCGATGCTGGTGCGCTCGGCCATGACTTCCACAATGATCGTGATCGGCCGTCCTACCGCCGTGGGGTCAACGATAGCGACATTGCCGGTGATGACGCCCCGCTCTTCCATTCGCTTGATCCGGCGCTGAACGGCAGCCGTGGAGAGATTGACCTGCTCGGCCATCAGGCGCAGCGGCGTG
Organism: Pseudomonas sp. NPDC087342; assembly: GCF_044744265.1. Lineage (NCBI taxonomy): Bacteria > Pseudomonadati > Pseudomonadota > Gammaproteobacteria > Pseudomonadales > Pseudomonadaceae > Pseudomonas > Pseudomonas sp. NPDC087342. The sequence continues at coordinate 332,816 of NZ_JBIUXZ010000001.1, read as the reverse complement.
GTGTTGTCGCGCTGCACGAGGTCGAGGATGGCGCGGTCGAATTTGTCGAGCGAGTCTGATGCTGCGTCGTTTTTTATCATCGGTAGGCCGCGAGAAATTTTCTCGAAAACTACCAGAAAACCGAGGCCCTTTATCCAGTCATGCGAAATATTATCTTGCCCACAGTCTGCACACGCAGCCTGAATCGGGCACTCACAAGGACATTATTGGCATGGTCGCGTTGTTTCATCTTTCCCCGGTCTTATTGGTCACAGCCATGCTCGTGGTGCTGCGCCGGCCGCCCGTTCACGCCGCAATCGCCGGCACTCTCCTCGTCTTTGTACTCTGGTTCGCCGGCGCTGCTGATGCGTGGCACCCGGGCAGTATGTTGGCCGCCGCGCAAGATACGGCGGTGCTGTTCGCCAGTACGGCTTTCGTGATCGTGCCGGGTCTGGCCTTCGTGATTTTTATCGAGCGCCTGGGCGTCAACCTGGCGCTGAGTCAATGGGTGCGCTCGCTGGGCCTGAGTCGCGGTGATCAGTTGGTATTCATCGTCCTAGGACTGGCGCCGTTGCTGGAAGCGATGACCGGTTTCGGTGTGTCGTTGATCGCAACGGTGCCCCTGCTGCTGAGCCTGTTCGAACGTCGGGTCGCGCTGCGAATTGCGCTGACCGGCATGGCGATCATGCCGTGGGGAACGCTAGGTCTGGCCTCGGTGATTGGTGCCTCGCTGGCTCATCTGGACGCCACTGCGCTGGCTTCAAACTCGGCACTGATCAGCGCACCGGTTTTTCTGGTCCTCAGTGCGATGGCGCTGTACCTGGCCGGCGTTCGTGAGTCGCGGGAATGGCGCGGGCTCGGCGTTTTCTGGCTGCTGTTTGTGGCGGTGCTCTACAGCGCAAGTCGGTGGCTGGGGCCGGAAATAGCCGGGGTTGCGGCGGGACTGGTGACCGCAGTTGCGGTGCTGTCTGTCGGGCAGTGGCGTCGGCGCAGTGAACGCGGTTGCGTGCAATGGCCGCGTCAGGCGTGGCCGTATCTGGTGTTGATTGTCTGCATTGTTGCGTTGAAAACGTTGTGGACGATCACTGCCTGGCCGGATCTCTGGATCGTTCAAGGTGCCCAGGTCAGCTGGAAGCCACTCGCCTCGCCGGGAATCGCGCTGATTCTGGTGCTGATCGGGTTGGGGTTTCACACGCGCAACGCACGCCATCAGACAGAGCCCGGCATCAGCGTCCCTGCTGCGTTGGCAGCGCGGGCGAAACGGCCACTGTTGACCATTTTCTTCTTTCTCGCGATGTCGCAGATGATGGTGAAGGCCGGTTTTCTGGCAGGTTTGATGCAGTTGCTGACGGGCCTTTCGCCCACCGCCGCGACGTCGCTGGTCACCCTGCTCGGCGCGCTGTCAGGCTACATGACCGGGTCGAATGTGGGCGGCAACGCGATCTTCATGCCGGCCATCGCGATGCTCCCCGAGAGCTCTCGATTATTGCTGGCAGCGGTGCAGAATAGCTCGGCCGGACATGCGGCGCTGGGCTCGCTGTCGATCGTCATGCTGATCCTCGGGCTGGCTAAAACCACGGCCACGGAAGACAGCGAACTGGTTCGATTTGGCTTCGTGCTGGTCTGTCTCAATACGGTGTTGGTCGCCTTGGGCGCCGTGTTGCTGAGTGCAGGGTAGAAACCGGGGGGCGTCACAAACTCGTCACGCCCACCTGCTATCTTCCTCGCGCGATCCGCCCCGCCCCGTTGCCCGACCCAAGGTGCCCCTGAAGGTGTTCTCAACCCCGACCCGCCAGCAAATCATCCTCAGATCCAACGACATGCGCTGCGATGACTTCGGTGCGCTGTTCTCGAAAATGTTCGGCAATCGCTATGCCGACACGCCGCCTCCGCCGGGGCACATCATCATTGGCGGGGTCTACGGTCGGCACGAAGGTGTGAGCTTTCGGCGCATGCACTATCGGGGTGATTTCACGGTGGCGTTTCCCGATCCAGTGGATGAAATCACTTTCGTCATTCCTACCGCCGGCAAGATCGTCTTCAATCACGCGGTCGAGTCCGTGGGTGTTGCGCATGTCGGGCTGGCCATCGACAAGGCCGATGTGCGTTCGATGCGTTTTATCGACAATCATGCGCAGCACGGGATTTCGATCAAGCGAGGGCTGCTTACCGAGCGGCTGTCGACGCTGCTGGGCAAGCCGATCTTGAGCAAGTTGGTTTTCGAGCCGGAGGTGGATTTGAATGCCGCCGCCTTCCAGGGCATCAAGGCGTTGATCGACCTGGCGACCGGGACCGAGTTCGACCTGCTGATCAACGCCGGCACGCTGATGCCTTCGCGCCTGCGGGAAATGCTGGTGGATGCGGTGCTGGAGGCCTGGCCACACAACTTCACCCAAGCCCTTCGCCGCCCTGCCCCGCAGATCGCGCCACGGCATGTGAGGCTGGCGGTCGAGTACATTCAGGAGCATCCGGATAATCTGGTCAGCGGCACGGAGTTGGCGCGGCTGAGCAACGTCAGCCAGCGAGCGTTGCAGGATGGGTTTCGGCGGTTTGTGGGGATGTCGATTGTGGACTATCAGCGGCAGGTGCGTTTGGAGCGGGCCTACGATGCGTTGGTGGGCGGTGCCTCAATGTCGGTGACTGATGTGGCTTTGAGATATGGATTCAGCAATGTCGGCAGGTTTTGCCAGTACTTTCAGAATGCCTATGGTGTCAGCCCGGCGGAAGTGAAAAGCCGACGGCGCTGATTGGATCGCTAACAAAATCCAAGCCACACCACAAAACCATTGTGGGAGCGGGCTTGCTCGCGAAAGCGGTGTGTCAGGCAATTTAGTTTTTGGCTGTGCCATCGCCATCGCGAGCAAGCTCGCTCCCACAGGGGATTTGGGTTGGTCACAGATACTATGTCCACTTAATACCTGTAGGAGCGATGCTTGCTCGCGAAGGCGGTGGGTCAGCCGACATCCATTTTGAATGTGCCGGCCTCTTCGCGGGCAAGCCTCGCTCCTACAGGGGATTTGGGTTGGTCACAAATGCTCCGTCCGCTGGAGATCCATGTGGGAGTGAGGCTGCTCGCGAAAGCGGTGTGTCAGGCAATATTGTTTTTGACTGTGCCATCGCCTTCGCGAGCAGGCTCGCTCCCACAGGGGATTGGGGTTGGTCACAAATGCTGCGTCCACTGGAGATCAATGTGGGAGCGGGCTTGCTCGCGAAGGCGTCGTGTCAGTCGACATTGATGCTGGCTGACAGTCCGCCTTCGCGGGCAAGCCTCGCTCCTACAGGGGGGTGGTGTTTGCAGGGCTCATCAGAACAGGTAGCTGGCTTTGAGGCCGCCGCTGAAACCATGGCTGTCGCCGCCGCCACTGGCGCCGACTTCAGCCCCCACGCTCAGGGCACCGAGATTGGCCATGAGGTTGACGCCGCCCGTGAACTGATCGCGGTTGTCGAAGGCGGCGCGCTGTTCGATGTCCAGACCCAACAAATGGCCTTCGCTGTCGACCGTGTGATCGCCCAGCACATGCTCGTAACCCACTTCGACACCCGGCACCAGATTCCACGCGCCCATGCCAATCGGCGCGAACGAGGCCTTGAGATTCGCCACGGCACTGCGGCGGGTAGCCTGGATACCATCGACATCAAGAGCCAGTTCGCTGCCCTTCTCTGTGAAACCCGACAAATCCAGATGGCTGACGCGCACCCCGAGGCTCGGTTCGAGGGTCATCACGCTGAGCGGCAAACGGTAGCCCAGCGCCAGGCTCGCGCCGGAGAGGTTGCCATGGCTGTCGCCCTTGGCCGATCCGAGTCCGCCGCCGAGGTCGCGCTTGCTGTCGTAGTCGAGCCAACCGGCGTTGAGATCGGCATCGACAAACAACCCGCGCTCCAGACCGCCCGGCGCGTAGCGTGCGCCCACGGAGAAAAACGTCAGGTCAGTGTCCGCCTCGCCACCCGCCCCGCCAACGTTGCCACGGCTGTAGCCGAATCCGCCATGGGCGCTGAGTTGTTCGGAGAAGCGCTGGGTCAGGCCGATCATCAAGCCTTGGCTGTGCTCATTGCTGCTGGCGGCATTGGACGAACCGTCGGTGCCCAGATACCCCGCCAGCGCAGTGCTCCACAAACGGTATTGGCCGACTTTGAGGTCCGTGCCGCTGCTGAACGGCGCCGCAGCCTGGTCGATCATCGCGCCCTGACGCAGCAAGTAACTCGCGGCGTCCGCATGCACCTGGCCGCCGACGGTGGATTCGACACCGCCAAGGCTGCCGGCGTCGATGGCCGATTGCAGGTAATAGTTATAGGCGCTGTAAGTGCCGGACAGATTGCTGTTCTGCAATTGCTGCAACAGTTGCGCACCAGCGGCGGCGTTGCCGATCAGGCCTGCCTGGCCCGGCAGGCTGTTGTACTCGACCATTTTGCCGCGCAGCACGTAGAGGGTTTCCTGGGACAAACCCAGCCCTTTCTTTAGGTAGTTGTCCATGCTGCCGTACTGCGCGGTGACCTGATCCAGACCCGCTTGCAAGTAACTGGCCTCGACGCCGAGCAACGGTGCATAGATCGCGGCCATGCTCGCCGGCATCGCCGCCAGCGTCGCTTTCATGCGCGCGGCGGTGTAATCGTTGGTCGCCAGGTAGTTGCTCATGATCGTGGCGTTGTCGACCCCGGCAATACTCAGCAGCACGGCGGCGGTCCAGCCGGTGCGGTCCTTGCCGGCGGTGCAATGGAACAACGCGGCGCCATCGACACTGGCGAGTTCATTGAACAGCCGGGTGAACTGGCCGCGCATCCCCGCGTCGCTGACGAACGCGCGGTTGGTTTGCTGCATCATCGCGATGGCATCGGCGGCGCTCTTGAACGAGACCGTGGTGATGTTCGCGCCGGAGGTGGTGCTGCCAATGATGTCGATGTTCTCGTAGGTCACCCCCGTGAGCATGGTGTCGGGGGTGCCGGCAATTTCGGTCGGTGTGCGAAGGTCATAAACAGCCTTGATCCCCAAGCCGTTCAACGTCGCCAGATCCGCCGCCGACGGCGTCAGCGCATTGGAGCGGTAGAACACGCCGGTGCGCATCGTGCCGTCATTGGCGGTGGAATACGCGGTGGTGGTGCCGGCGAGGTCACGGAAGTTGTCGATGCTGCGCAGGTGCGGCGTATCGAGGGTGGTGGTTTCGGCGGCCTGGGCAGCGGCGATGGACAGGCTCAAAACGGACAGCGAACACAGAAGACGTTGAAACACGGTGCAGCCTCATTCAAATCGCGTTGGGCTGCCCACTATCTGCAATGAAAAAAGACTGAATATGACAAATTGCCGTGGGATGAAAATCCGTGCGCGATTGGTCCACCGGGTGCGTTTTCTGTCCGTAGCGCCGAGGGATGTCAGAGCCGAAAGTGTTGTTGCACGGCTTGGGCGAGCAGGTTCACGGCTTCATCGTCGTGTGAGGATGGCGATCGTACAAACACGATTTCATGCTCCGGTATGACGGGCAATCCGTCGAGGATCTGCATGTTGTCCGTGACCATGGCGCGGTCGATCAGACTGATCGCCAGCCCCGCCTCCACACACGCCTTGATCGCCTGATTGGAGGGACTTTCCAGCACCACCCGCAAGCGTCTGCCGCTGTGCTTGAGCGACTCGATCATGGCTTGTCGATAAGGACATTGCGCCGCATGCACGGCCAGTGGCAACGGGTCCATCGAGGCCACCGTGGTGTGAGTCGGCCCGACCCAGACCGGTGTGGTCAGGACCAGCATTTGCGCACTCGGTTGGCCCTTGGGCTGGGCAATCACCGCAGCCTGAAGCTTGCCGCGCTGAACCAGGTCACGCAGCGCAAAGCTTGGCGCGGTCTTCAACTCAAGCACCACATTGGGCCACGCCGCCGCGAAGGTCGGCAGGATGTCGCGGATCACATGGACCGCGTATTCATCGGGGACGCCCAGCGTAATACGTCCCGCCAAATGAGTGCCGTGCAGGTCGGCAAGCACCCGGTCATGGGTGCTCAGCAGTTCGGTGGTAGACAGCAGCAGCCGCTTGCCCAGTGCGGTCAGGGAAACGGACTGATTATCGCGGTTCAGCAAACGCCCGCCGGCCACCGCTTCAAGCCGCTGGATATGCACGCTCACCGCCGCCGGACTTTTATGCAGCTGCTCGGCCGCCGCACTGAATTTGCCGATCCGCGCCACGGCGTGAAACGTACGGACCAACTCGATATCAAGGATCGCTGTCATGGTTCAGCCTTCGTGAATGACTTCTGCACTTTATTTTGATTTATTAGACTACGCCGGTTTCGTAGCCTGTGGTGATGAACCAGCACACTCCGCTTACCGCTCATCCGCAAGCCACGCCAACCTGGCGCCAGGCGATCCCGTTGCCGTTACTCGAGGCGGCGCTGATTCTCACCTGGAGTTCCGGGTTCGTCGGTGCGCGATTCTCGATTGATTACGCGCCTGCCCTGTTGGTGGTGTTTTGGCGCTGCGTGGTGGTCACGCTGATCCTGCTGCCCTTTGTCGCCAAGTCGTTGCGGCAAACCTCCCTGCCCGTCCTGCTGAAAAACGCCGGCATCGGCCTGCTGGCGATGGCGGGCTATTTGGCCGGCGTCATACAAGGCATCGCCCTCGGCGTGCCGGCGGGTCTGGCCGCGCTATTCGCCGACCTGTTGCCGATGGGCATGGCGCTGCTGGCCGCGCTGGTACTGGGGCAACGATTGGCCTGGCAAGTCTGGGCCGGACTGGTCATCGGCCTGGTCGGCGTGGTCGTGGTGACCCATGGCGCTCTGGCCTGGGGCAACGCGCCTTTGTGGGCGTATGGCCTGCCGCTGCTCGGCATGCTGTCCCTCGCTGTCGCGACACTCTGGCAGAAGCATCTGCCCGCCTCGGAGTCGTTGGATTTGCTGCCCAACCTGTGGCTGCAATGTTTCGTGTCGAGCATCGCATTCGCCATCGTCGAGGGAACCCAAGGCAGCCTGGCGCCGATCCCCAGCACGGGGTTTGCACTGAGCGTGCTGTGGACGGTGGGATTGTCGACCGTGGGCGGATATGGGCTTTACTGGATCTGCCTGCGCCGCGCGACCGCCACCCGAGTTGCCAGCGTTTTGTACCTGAGCCCGCCGGTGACGATGGTTTGGGCGTGGGCGATGTTCAACGAACCGTTGTCGTGGCAGATGGTGTGCGGGATGTTGGTGTCCGGGGTCGGGATCTGGCTGGTGGTACGGGCGGAGGCTCGGCAGAACCCGTCATGACACCTTGGGAAACTTTCCGCACAGGAAATGCCCCTCATAACCGTTAGACATCCCTCCCAGGAACATAAACGGACCGCAAGCATAAAAAGGTGAGGTCAACGACTGCCCCGCATGAAGCTGGCACACCGGCAACTTCAAGGGAATCGGCACAACCACCGCCCAAAGCGTGACACCACACCACGCCCGAGTGGTCAGGTCGCTGTCGGTTTTCTGCTCGGTCAAGGGAACGTGACTTCTTTGCTCTTCGTCGGGTAAAGAAACCACTACCCCGACACAACCATTAAGCAACAGAGACGTGACGGCGACAGCGAAGATTTTCTTTGCATGGAACGGGAGTCGCTTGGTTGGGTTCATCCGTAAATCCAATCGTTGGGCAATGACAATCGACAGACCTTGTCGAACCACGTTGAGACCGAGCGCACGGTCATCAGGGCACAAAATAAAAGCACTTACTCCAAAGTTGCTGCCAGAATCTCCTGACACCTCGTCCGCCCAACATAAACAGTGAACGGCGATTCATGCCTTCGACATCCGTACCCCAGGCCAGCGCAATGATGAAGATTGGCGCAACACGCTACGTGCTATTCGTTTTGCCGCTCGCCGTGTTGTGCGAACCAGCACAGGCATCCACGTGGCAAATCTGCAGGATGGAAGTTCGTGTCACCGAGGTAGTGAAACGCCCGTATCCACAACTACAGGCGCAGATCCTCAAAGCCACCCCCGCTTCGGCCTCGGTCGAATGCCCGGAGGTCGGGACGACGATCACCTTCACCCCGGAAACGACCGACTACCAAGCCACATTGCCACGCCGACAGTGGCCCAAAAAAGGCCAGTCGGTGCGCATTGATTACCGTTATCTGGATGGCATCTGTAAAGGCGATGGCAATGATTACGCGTGTCGTATCAAGCATTACCCGTTGGTTGGTCGCTAACTACTTATCGCAGTAAACAGGCTCTCTCAGGAAAATCATGGACATTCGACTCACGGAAGAAAAAGACTGGAAGCTGTTAAAGCAAGTCCGCCTCGCCGCGCTTTTGGACACGCCAACAGCGTTTGGTGTGAGCTACCAAACCGCCGCCCATTACACTGACGAACAATGGAAAGAACGCGCCTCGTCAGGCAGCGGAACGCAGTTCTGGTTGGCATTCGAAGACAATAAACCGGTAGGCATGATCGGTGCCGCAGTCAGCCAGGCGAATCGCTATAACCTGATCGGCATGTGGGTTGAACCCGCCGCCCGGGGCTCCTCCGTGGCCAATCGACTGGTGGACGCGGTGAAAACCCGCGCGATGAGCAGAGGGTATGATCGGGTTTTCCTGGACGTTTCTCCCGACAATGCCAGGGCCGCGAACTTCTATCTGAGGCATGGCTTCACGTTCATGGATGAATGGGAACCTCTGGAAAGTCATCCGCACATCAGTGTCCAGACAATGTTTTGGGTTGTGCCGGACTGACTTCTATTCACCCCAGGTCTCGTCACGAGGGTTTATCAATGCCGTTGAGCTTTCACAAAATGCACGCCAATGGCGATGACTTCGTTATCGTCGACGCGCGCAACGCGTCCAATCCAGTCACCAGTAGCCTGGCTCGGCGAATGGGCGACCGAAACCGGGGCATCGGCTTCAATCAACTGGCGGTGATACTCGATTGCGATGATGCGGACGCGCGCCTGATCTTCTGGAATGCCGATGGCTCCGCGCTGGACGCGTGTGGCAGCGCCACCCGGGGCGCCGCCGACCGGCTGATGCGTGAGTCCCGTGTGACTTCAATCGTGTTGCGCACCCATCGTGGCTTGCTCACATGCGAACGAACGTCGGCCGGCACCATTTCCGTCAACATGGGAGCGCCGCTTTTCGACTGGCCGGACATTCCCCTGGCGCGGGAAATGGATACCGCTGTTTTGCCACTTGCCGGTGACCCGGCAGCCTGCAGCATGGGTAATCCGCACTGCACTTATTTTGTGGATGACCTGACAATCCTAGACATCGCGACCATCGGCCCCACCCTTGAAACCAACCCTCTGTTTCCCCTCGCAACGAACGTGCATTTCGTCCAGGTCATTGATCGAAAGCACATCCGCTTGCGCATCTGGGAACGCGGAGGTGGCATCCCCCTCGGCTCAGGTTCTTGCTGTTGTGGCGCCGCAGTGAACGGCATTCGTCGTGGTTTGCTGGACAGTACTGTTGCGGTTGAATGTGACGGCGGAATCGTAACGGTTCAATGGGATGGTGCAGGCCCCGTCATTCTCACAGGACCGGTAGAGGCGAGTTTTTCGGGCGTCATTCCGGACAGCCAGTTGCGGTCTTTTTAACAACCCGGTCATGCGTTTTCATCGCCCAACCGGGTAAACGAATACCGATCGATATCGGTCCTGAGCTGCCAGCCCTGGCTATGCCAATACTTGGCCGCTGCTTCGTTGGTCTTGAAAACATCAAGATGACATTTAAGGATTCCGAGCGCTTCAAGACTCGATAGACAGCGCGCCACCAAAGCATTGGCGATGCCTTGCCGCCGATGCTGCGGCAGGACAACCAGATGCTGCAAATACCCTCGGCGGCCATCGTGCCCGCACATGACGCAAGCGCCGATAACGCCCTCCACTTCCGCAACGAAGCTCAGCCCGGGATTGCGCTCCAGATACTTCGCGGTCGATTCTCGAGAATCGGCGTCCCGGAAGGAGACGCCCGGCGTGCGTTTCATCAGGTCGATCACGGCCTCGTAATCGTCCAGGGTCATGACGCGGAGAGTGAACATAGATCGAGCCTTGCTTTGGTCGGCGGCGGGTCTGGCAGACTAGCAGAAGCTTGCCGACAAGCCCTCTGCGAAAAACAGCCCCAAACGCTTACAATCGCCGTCCCACAGCGCAAAAACACAGGCCCGCCAAGGAAATGCCGCTCGACCCGCTCACGATGTTGACAATCTCGGTCGCCCTTGCGGCGGCCGCTGCGCTGTACCTGGCGATCGAATGGCGCAGCATTCGCGAGCCCTCGTTGCTGTTCTGGAGCGCGGGTTTTGCCACGATCACCGTGGGCTCGACCCTCGCTCTGTTGCGCAGCAGCGGTTTTCTGCTGATCGGTATCTGGTTCGCCAACGGCCTGCTGGTGACCGCGCATTTCCTGTTTTTGCTCGGTGTCGCGCGCTTTACGCAGACGCGTCTGTCGCGTGGCTGGGCGCTGATCTTTATCGCGTGGCTGGCCATGCTGCTGGTGCCAGACGGGCCGATCTGGTCGAAAGTCATGCTGCTGGTCAATTCGTTGCTGGTGGCGCTGTCGACGCTCAGGGCCAGTTTCCTTTTGCGCCCCCACGGCAAGTCGTTGAGTGTCGGTGCGGTGCAGCTGCGTTATGTGCTGCTGGCCCACGGGGTGTTCTATGTGGCCAAGGCACTTACGGCGGTGATTCCGGGCACGCTGATCGACCTGGCCGCGCTGCGTGGCGCGATCATTCAGATTTCCCTGGTCGAAGGCGTGATGGCGATCATGTTGATCGCCTTGTCGATGACCGGCACCGAGCGTTATCGGCGGGAGAAACAGATCGCGCACCTGGCTGCCCGCGACCCGTTGACCGCCCTGTACAACCGCCGCGCCCTCGAAGTGCGGGCGCCGCGTCTGCTGGAAGACGTCTCGTCGACTCGCCCCGGCGCCTTACTGCTGATCGACATCGATAACTTCAAACTGGTCAACGACTTGTACGGCCATATCGCTGGCGACCGGCTGCTCATTGCGCTGAGCGAGATGATTCGCGCGGTGCTGCCCGAAGCGTCGCTGGCGGCGCGGCTTGGCGGTGACGAGTTCGTCATCCTGCTGGGTAACACCTCGAACGAACAAGTCGTCAGCCTGGGCAACACACTGCGCGAACAGTTTCAGCAAACTGCCACACAGACCTTCGCCACACCCGAACCGGTAACGCTGAGCATCGGTGCCGACCTGTTCGATCAGCCGCCCGCCAGCCTTGCGGCGCTGATCGAACAAGGCGACGCCGCGCTCTACGCTTCCAAGCGTGGCGGCCGCAACAGCATTCGGCTGGTTGATCGGACGCTTTAATTCCCGAGCGGATTCAGCGTTAGAATCCGCCAACGTCAGGCTTACATTGTTCAGGATGATCGTCATGTCCCCTATCGAAACGTCCCTGCAAGACCTCGCCGCCCCCGAAGGCGTGTGCTACGGCTGCGGCGGCCGCAATCCCCATGGGCTGCACGTCAAGAGTGTGTGGCACGAGGACGGCGTGCATGTCATCGCCGAGCACATCCCGGAGGCCAAATACTGCGGCTGGTCGGACCTGGTCTACGGCGGCCTGATTGCGATGCTGGTCGATTGCCACTCCAACTGGACAGCGATGGCCTATCACTACCGGGCGGAACAGCGTGAGCCGGGCAGCCTGCCGCGCATCGACTGCGTCACCGGCAACCTCGGAATCAAGTTCATCAAACCGACACCCATGGGCGTGACGCTGACCCTGCGGGCGAAAGTCGAGGGCGAAGTCGGACGCAAAACCCGGGTGGTCTGCGAGGTCTTCGCCGGCGAAGTGCTCACCGCGATTGGCGACTCGACTTTCGTGCGCGTGGACACCGGGCAATTGGCGGACGCGGCGCACGGCCGGTGAAGCATTTCACCCATGCCTCGGCTCGCCGCTTGGTGTTAAATAGCGCCCATTCGCGCAACACCGTAAAACGAGAACAATCATGAACAGCCATTTTGAGAGAACAGCATGATCGAGGTCACCGAGGTTTCCATTGCCGAGCTGCGTGCTGCGCTCGAATCGGGCCAGACCACCGCGGTTGAGCTGGTCCAGGCCTACCTCGCGCGCATCGACGCCTACGACGGCCCCGACACGCCTACCGCCCTCAACGCCGTGGTGGTGCGCAACCCCGAAGCGCTGAACGAAGCGCAAGCGTCCGATGCCCGCCGCGCCAAACGCCAGACGCTGGGTCCGCTGGATGGCATTCCCTACACCGCCAAAGACAGCTACCTGGTGAAAGGCCTGACCGCCGCGTCCGGCAGTCCCGCGTTTGCCAACCTGATCGCGTATCGCGACGCCTTCACCATCGAACGCCTGCGCGGCGCCGGGGCGATTTGCCTGGGCAAGACCAACATGCCGCCGATGGCTAACGGCGGGATGCAGCGCGGGGTGTATGGCCGGGCCGAGAGCCCGTACAACGCTGACTACCTCACCGCGCCATTCGCCTCCGGCTCGTCGAACGGCGCCGGCACGGCCACCGCTTCCAGTTTCGCGGCGTTCGGTCTGGCGGAAGAAACCTGGTCCAGCGGTCGCGGCCCGGCATCGAACAACGGCTTGTGCGCCTACACGCCATCGCGCGGAGTAATCTCGGTGCGCGGCAACTGGCCGCTGACCCCGACCATGGACGTGGTGGTGCCGTTTGCCCGAACCATGGCTGACTTGCTCGAAGTGCTTGATGTAGTGGTCGCGGAAGACACCGACACGCGCGGCGATCTGTGGCGTTTGCAACCGTGGGTGCCGATTCCGAGTGTGGCTTCGGTGCGTCCTGAATCCTATGCCGAACTTGCTGCGCAGCCTGATGCACTGGCTGGCAAACGTCTTGGCATTCCGCGTATGTACTTCAATGCTGATCCTGAGGCGGGCACGTCGGAAGCGCCGGGGATTGGTGGCCCGACCGGGCAGCGCATCAACACGCGTGATTCGGTAATCGAGCTTTGGAAACAGGCACGCCAAGCGCTCGAAGCGGCCGGTGCCGAAGTGATCGAAGTTGATTTCCCTCTGGTTTCGAATTGCGAAGGCGATCGCCCTGGCGCGCCGACGGTGTTCAATCGCGGGATCGTTTCCAAAGAGTTCCTGCACCATGAGTTATGGGACCTCACAGCGTGGGCGTTTGATGATTTCCTGCGGGCGAATGGCGATCCGAAATTGAATCGTCTGGTGGATGTCGATGGGCCGCTGATCTTCCCCCACGATCCGGGAACGTTGCCCAATCGTGAGGGCGATCTGGCTGCCGGCATGGATGAATATGTGCGGATGGCCGAGCGCGGGATTACGCCGTGGGATCAGATCTCGACCGTGCCGGACGGACTGCGCGGACTTGAGCAGACGCGCAAGCTCGATCTGGAAGACTGGATGGATCGGCTCGGGCTGGACGCGGTGCTGTTCCCGACGGTTGCGGATGTTGGGCCGGCGGATGCGGATGTGAATCCTGCGTCGGCGGATATCGCGTGGAGCAACGGGATTTGGGTGGCGAATGGCAACCTCGCGATCCGACATTTGGGTGTGCCGACCGTGACGGTGCCGATGGGTGTGATGGCAGATATTGGCATGCCAGTCGGGCTGACATTTGCCGGGCGCGCGTATGACGATTCGACGTTGCTGCGGTTGGCTTCGGCGTTTGAAGCGACCGGCAGCAAACGGCTTATTCCGCCGCGCACGCCAGCACTGTCAAGCCGCTAACGCAAATCTCAAGCAACACAGACACCTTGTGGCGAGGGGGCTTGCCCCCGTTGGGTCGCGCAGCGGCCCCAAAAACTGCAACCGCGGTGTTTCAGTTTTGCGACTGCTTCGCAGCCGAACGGGGGCAAGCCCCCTCGCCACAGGTTTGTGTTCATGGAGGAGATTGCAGTTAAACCGCTTTCACCTCCCCACCATCCATCCGCAACGCCGACCCCGTCATCCACCTCGCCCCCGGCGACACCAAAAACGCCATCAACTCGGCAATCTCCTCCGGCTCACCAAACCGGCCAATCCCCGCCTCTTGCGGAAATTTCAACATAGCCTCCTCCACCGACAACCCATGCGCTGGCGCCCACTTCTCCAGATACGAACGCCGCCGCCCGGTCATCACCGGCCCCGGCAACACGCTGTTCACCTGCACCTCATCCTGCGTACCACGATCCGCGAACGCCTTCGCCAGCGCCACAATCGCTGAATTGATCGTGGCCACCGCCGCATACGGTGCCTTGGGCGTCACCGCCGAATTGCCGGACATCAACACCACCGCGCCCTTAGTCGCCTTCAACGCCGGCCACGCCGCCAGCGTCATCCGCCGCGCGCCGTGCAATTTCAGCTCGGTGCCGTCATGCCATTGCTGGTCGGTCATGTCGAACAAATCGATCTGCGGCACCGCGCCGGCAATATTGAGCAAGGCATCAATCCGGCCAAACGCCGCCAGCGTCTGATCCACCACTTGCGCGGGGATCTTAGGGTCGGCGACGTCGCCTTCAACGATCAGGCATTGCGCGCCAGCCTCACGGACTGCTTGCGCCGTCGCTTCAAGGTTCGGCCGATTTCTGGCGACAAGCACCAGCGCATCAAAATCCCGCGCCAGACGAATCGCCGTCGAGCGGCCGATGCCCTGGCTGGCACCGGTCACAATCGCTACTGAGTTGATCATCGTATTCTCCCGGGCCTGATTCATGCGTGCACCACAACCATTTTTCCGCCTGCCTCGTTGGCTTCCATCACGCGATGGGCTTCGTGGATTTCGTCAAACCTGAAGATCCGCGACGGCGTGACATCCAATCGCCCCGCCGCCACGTCTTCGGCGATGGCCTGCAACGGCACGTCCGACAGTGGGAAACCCGGCGTCCCGAACACAAAACTGCCGAAGAAAGTCAGGTAAACGCCGCTGGCCATTTGCAGCAAGGGATTGAACTCAGGGATAGGAGCGAGTCCGCCCAACCAACCCGCCAGGCAGACCTTGCCGCCCCGGCGCACCATCGACAGCGAATCCAGGATGGTGCTGTTGCCGACCAGATCGAGCACGGCGTCGAATTGCCCGGTGATTCGCTTGGACAGCTCCGGTCCTTCCTGCTCGACACCGGCAACACCCAGTGCCTCAAGCATGGCGAAGCGTTCGGTGCTTCTAGATGTCGCGACAACTTGCGCACCGGCGTTCACCGCCAGTTTCACCGCAGCCTGACCAAACGAAGACGTAGCCCCGCGAATCAACAACCGTTGCCCTTTGACCAGCTCAAGATTGCGAAACAGACAAGTCCACGCCGTGGCATAGGTTTCCGGAATCGCCGCAAGTTCAGCCCAAGGCAAATCCGCCTCGATCAGCGCCACATTCGACACCGGCGCCCGGGTGAACTGCGCGTAGCTGCCATTGATGGTCCGGCCCAACCCGCCCATCAGCGCCGCGACTTTGGCCCCCACCGCAAACTCGCCACCGGGGCACGACTTCACCAGCCCCACGCACTCAATGCCCGACACCGGCGCCGCCTCGGCCCACTCGCCACGACGCATGTGCATCTCCGCGTGGTTGATGCCGAAGGCCTTGATCTCAATCACCACATGACCCGGCATCGCTTCGGGCTCAGGAATGTCTCTGTAAACCAAACTGTCGAGGCCGCCGAATTTCTCAAGAACGATCGCTTTCATGACGTCTATCCCAGGGTTGATTGTTTTTGGGGTCGCTTCGGCGGCGCATCTACATAACCGCACTGAAGATGATTAAGAGGTTACGTAGCGATCAGTAACTTGTCAAACACATTTTGAGTGGTTACGCTGACCCACATCAATCACGGCTTTGGTGGACACCTCATGAGCAGCACACCTCGCGGTCCGGCCATCTTCGTCGCCGACGCCCCCGCCCTGGACTTCCTGAACTCGATCGCGACACCCATCGATGAACCGGTCGACTGGATCGACGATGGCGCGGGTTGGCTGGACTGGCTGAAACAATCTGGCTGGGTCGAAGACGCCGTGCTGGAACGCCTCCAGGCCCAGGCGATGCCCGGCGAACTGGAAAACGTCGCGGCCCAGGCACGCTCGCTGCGGGAATGGTTTCGCGGCTTCGTCCTGAAATACAAAGGCAAACCGCTGGACGCCTCGGTGCTGACCGAGCTGGACGCCCTGAATCGCCTGCTCGAACGCGACGAGAAATACACGCAAATCACCCTGCAAACCGGCGACACACCGACCCTCGCCGCGCAACTGCAACGCCGCTGGCGCAGCCCGGATTCCCTGCTGCTGCCGCTGGGCGACGTGCTCGCGCAATTCGTCAGCACCGAAGATTTTTCCAACGTGAAATGCTGCGAAGGCCACGCCTGCACCCTGATGTTCGTCGACCACACCCGAGGCCGAAAACGCCGCTGGTGCAGCATGGCCGTGTGCGGCAACCGAGCCAAAGCCGCCGCCCACCGCGAACGCCAGAAAAACCTGAACGCCTAAATCTCAAGATCCTATACAGAACCCTGTGGGAGCGAGCTTGCTCGCGATAGCGGTATATCAGGCGACACCCATGTCGCCTGACACGCCCTCATCGCGAGCAAGCTCGCTCCCACAGGTTTTTTGTGCCCGCCACAAAAAACAGTAACCTGCAAAAATTACTTTGACAGGTTACACAACCCATGCAACAGTCTTTCTCGAAACCGCCTAAACCCCATCCAACAGGTTACGAGGTCCGTCATCATGAACATCCCAACCATCACCTACCAATTCGCCAACGCCGACGGCATCAACGTCTTCTACCGTGAAGCCGGCGACCCTACCCAGCCAACCCTGCTCCTGCTCCACGGCTTCCCCAGTTCATCCCACCAGTTCCGTCAACTCATCCCGCTGCTGTCGCAACACTTCCACATCATCGCCCCCGACCTGCCCGGCTTCGGCTTTACCGAAGTGCCCGCCGCGCGCGAATACGTCTACAGCTTCGACGCCCTCGCCCAAACCCTCGAACACTTCGTCGACACCCTGGGCCTAAAACGCTACGCCATGTTCGTCTTCGACTACGGCGCCCCCACCGGTCTGCGCCTCGCGGTCAAACACCCGGAACGCATGACCGCCCTCATCTCACAAAACGGCAACGCCTACCTCGAAGGCCTCGGCGACGCCTGGGCCCCGATCAAAACCTACTGGGCCGACCCGAACGCCACCAACCGCCAAGCCATCGCCGACGCCGTCCTGCACCTGGAAGGCACCCGCTGGCAGTACGAACATGGCGTCAGCCACCCTGAACTCATCGCCCCCGAGTCCTACACCCTCGACGCCCTGCTGCTGGAACGGCCCGGCAACAAAGACATCCAACTCGACCTGTTCCTCGACTACGCCAACAACCTCAAACGCTACCCCGACTTCCAACGCTTCTTCCGCGAAACCCAACTGCCGACCCTCGCGATCTGGGGCAAACACGACCCATTCTTCATCCCGCCAGGCGCAGAAGCGTTCAAGCGTGACAATCCGAATGCAGTGGTGGAATTGTTGGATACCGGGCACTTCGCGATGGAAACCCACGTGGAATACATCGCCCAGCGAATCATTGAAGTGATCCGCAGCGCCGTGTAATGACGACAGCAGGCGGATGCAAGGCTGTATCCGCCTGACAAAAAGAAATGAACCCTCACCAACACCGCCCGCCTAATGAAATGACTTTCAGGAGGTGGCTAATGCAAATCGAATACGTCTGGATCGCACTCGCGGCAGTACTGGTGGTGATTGAATTGTGGGCGATCAACAAAGTGATCAAGAGCGGCAGCAAGATCGACAACAAAGGCGTGTGGATCGTCGTCATCGTCTTCGTGCCGCTGATCGGCCTCATCGCCTGGGCACTGGCCGGGCCGAAACACAGCACCCATAGCGCGCAATAGCCAACGGGCCAAAGCGAACTCGACTTCTGTGGCGAGGGGGCTTCCTGTGGCGAGGGGGCTTGCCCCCGTTGGGCTGCGAAGCAGCCCCAAAAAACCCCAAAAGACTCGACGTTCCCGGTCTGAAAACCACGTAGGAAAACACCCTTTGTGGCGAGGGAGCTTGCTCCCGCTGGGATGCGAAGCAGCCCTAATCTGCTGCCACCTATTTCCTAAGACATTTCCGAAGGCCCGGCCCGTAAGGGTTTCGTGGCTGAACGTAGCAAATCCCCTTCGCCTCAATGACCTAAAAGCCGTCCTACACCCCGGTTGCGAGCACCAAAGTCGACACCTATATTCGACCCGTCGCCACAGCAATTGGCGATAGGGTTTCGCAGCCCTTAAAGTTGACACCAAAGTACCGTCAGGCATGATGCAGCCGGCTCTGGCCGCGTCATGTTTCATGGCGGTTGTGCGTGGGAGACCTTCGGGTCTGCCGGGTCTTGGTGTAAATCCTCCGGTCTGCGAACCCACGCACAACTGCCACCCATTTGTTTCGCAGCAAAGAGGTGGTAAATCTTCTTTTATTAGGATTTACACCATGACTACTCAAAACCCGCCACGCCGCTTCACCCCCATGTCCCAATTCGCCACCGACTACCCCGTCCTCCTCATCGACAACGACGCCCCCATCCGCGAACTCCACAACTGCGTCAGCGAACGCCTCAACGCCGTCCTCAAATACCTCAACCTCATGGCCTGCACCAGCCTGCCGGACTACGCCGAAAACGACATCAACACCGTCACCAACATCGCCTTGATCCTGATCCGGGATGTGCATGATGTTTTTCGGGTAATTGAGCAGCGGGGGTTTGATACGCCTAAGGGATAGTGACAAAATTTTACTTGTAAAAAAGCCCGTATTCGTACGGGCTTTTACTACTTGTTCATAACTAGCTTTAAAAGTGAATGCGACTGGCAGTAAGCGGTTGCTAAACTTCAATAGCGAAAATTAGTTTTCATCAAAAACATAATTTTTTCTATTCCGGCGCGAATGAAATATTCAGACATCTATTTGATCAGAGCTCGCACCTTAGAGAAACATGCCTCTATATCACCCTCATTGATAATTAACTCTATATTTTTCAGCTGAACCATATCCGCGATCCCCCAAGAAAACTCCTTCAAATCCTTCTTGATAAACTCCTCGTAATTTGGACCATATCGCCCAGAGGAGTGTTGAATCCTTTTATATCTCACTCCGGCATTTGCAAAAATAAAGATGGGAATGACATCCCACCCCTGCGCCATGAGAGTCTTAACTTCCTCGACCCTACGCGCGCCGCATACAACTATTTTCCCACCAACGATATTCGACTGAATTAAATCTTTAGCAATGGCGTCTTCATTCCCACCGCTCCAAACCTCATGCTCCATAAAGTCAAGCATTGATCCCCTGTAATCTTTATGCTCATTAAATCTTTTCCATGCGTAAGAACTCATCTCTGCATGAATATAACCATGCTCTTTTGCAAGAAATTGACCTATTGTTGTTTTGCCCGCGTTACTAGGCCCCAATACAAGTATCATCTCCTTTTTTTGAATATCTACATCATGATTTAGTCCTGAGAACACGTCATAAATCGCCTTCTCCAGTGGCGCAACCGCAGTATAAGGCGTCTGCTTACCAAGTTTGTGCTGCCCGCATACAACGCTCAACGCTTGTATTAAAAGCCTGTTAAATGAAAACGGGGTAAACGGAACGTCTTTTTTATTTAAAAGCTCAGAAAACGCGGTTGTGAAAATTCCACCATTAAGAATCGCAAGCTCTTTAGCTGTTTCACCAGGACTACAGCTAAAGTAAGTTACTACTCCGTGGCGCCTGGAAATTTCAGCAGTTCTCTCACCGAAAATATCAACTCCACGGTGAATATCTGTACGGCATGCATCAATAATCAGCACTACGTTGCCCGCACCAGACTTCTTAAAGCAATCAATAATATTATCGGTACTAATTGCTGTATCTAACTTATCGAGATTGGTATCTTTCGCAGTTATATAATCTTTTCCATCTAAAGAAAAACCATGCCCGGCAAAAAAGAAAATGACAACATCGTCCCTGTCATAACCGAGAGCCTTAATTTTAGTCAGCTCATTATTTATCAACCATGCCGTAGGAGTGGTATTTTCGTCATTAACTAGAACGCCAGTCATGCCAGAGTATCTTGCAGAAAACGACTGCTTTATATTTTTGGAATCATTTACGCACCCTCCAAGAGTTCGAAAATTATCATATTCATTTATACCAATCGACAGCACATGTACTTTTTTCATTATTTTATATCTCCCAATATTTTTGAGACGCGGCAGTGCATAGGTTCAAATGAGTATTCACCTATAATCTTCATCACCAAGTCAGGATTCTGCGTCAAACAAAACATAGTTGATCCCATACTGCTTAAGCAGAGCGCAGTTGCTAATTGTCGGGAATCCCAAAACTTTTTGAAGTGTAATGTCTTAGCGCCCTGATGATCCCATTCAATTGCTTTCAACCCAAGCGACTGGATGCTTCTTAAAGCGACTTGCACACCATCTTCATCACTAGATATCAGTGATGGGACTAGTAACCCAGAGACCACTGCCAGCAACTTTTTTGTATCATCGTGAGAGGTAGGGCAATATTTATTAAATAACGAAATTTCCTCACTACCATAAATCCCCTTTTCTTCAAACCGAAAATGACAAACATAAAACCGTGGCAGATCGATAGTTAAAACCAAATCAGGAGGGACCGCATTAGAGGAAGAAGATGGAGCAAACGAAGCCTTTTGTTCAGGATATTTCCGGCCAGCATCCCATAAAAATCCTCCTTTTTGTGACGCCCAGTAACCAACTCCAGATGTACTACCGCGACCCGATAATTGCGCCACTTCCCAAGAAGATAAGTTCAATCCAAAAAGCTGATTTACAGCACTTCCAAACCCCATTAACAGTGACGTCTTAGATCCGAGGCCAATGTGGTTTTCTATTCGCCCTGAAATACTATAAAAAAAATCTGGCAAGTCGAATGCTTTTTTCATCTGGAAATATAGTGATTCAAGCGCACATGACATTTCCGGCTCGAGGTTATCTGACGAATTCTCTAATAACTCCCTATATACGCAAACCTTCCAGCCTGGAGAGTCAATAGCAAAACCAATGCTGCCATCTATTCGCCCTAAGTAACCACTTTCGTTGAGCAAAGCTATATGAATTCTAGCCCTTGTTTGTATTGTAATATTATTCATAAAGTCCCCCCCCCAAAACAAAATAAAACAAGCAAATGTTATGACATAGACAAACCACCCTGCTATTCGTCAGTTGCGACACTTGCTAGAGCAACCAAAGACAAACAAGCCAGAAGATTATTTATTCGAATAGATCCCAGCGTTGTTTTTCCCCATATCTCGTCCCTGATGAGGTGATTTCGAACAGCATAAGCTGATCCAAACCCAAAATGCCATCATTGTTGACCGATCTTTCACTCGGCGGTCTCAGGACCCAACAGAGCTTCACCCGTTATCGAGAATGCATCCATCCTCCATTTTGAAGCGAGTAAATGTCTGGGTCTGCATTGGTAAATGTGATCGCCGGATGGCAGCAGTCGCTTGGGTCATTGGAGCGCCAAATATGTTGAACCAGCAGCGATGACTCTGTGAACTAGCAGATAGGATTGATGTACTTCCCTTTCCCACTTTTCAAATCAAAAGCCCTTTCACCATCGGTACACAAGCCAACTGAAGCCCGGAAGGTGAATGGTAAATAGCAGGTTCCTCGCCGACATAACCGCACCGCCGGTAAAAGTCAGACGCGTTCAACGTAGCGTCCAGATTGACTTCCTTCAGCCCCAAGCCCCTCGCCAGACCTTCTAGGTGAGTGACGATTTTCAAACCGATACCTCGTTGCATGAAACCCGGCAGCACAAAGATCGCACCAATTTCACTGTTCTCCAGATCCAGCATCCCCGTAGCCACCGGCTCACCTTCAATACAGCCCAGATAAAAGTACTTCTCCATCAGGACGTCATACCCATCCTTAGCAGCCCCTGCCGTCCAGGCGAGCATTTGCTCCTTGGTATAGGCACCAATGCATTGATGCCGTATCGCTTGAAGGCGTATCTCGAACGCGGTTTGGGCATCGCTCGGTTTAGCACGTCTAATCTCAAACATTTCTTTCTCCGTAAACCATCCATAGACGAAGAACTAAAAAGCCCCGTCCATTTCTGGCGGGGCTTTGGGTAACTGCGTCAAATCTTATGAACGCGTGACCTCATGGCCCGCCGGTAGCGGTCATGGAGGAGCACATCATGTTCATTTGGCGTGTGTAAGTCATGGGTCGATAGTGTTGGGGATGATCCGGGTTGTCAATTTTGGGGGCGAAATAAATGCGCTCCCTTTCCCTAATGAGCTTCAGTCCAGCAATGCAATTTTCTTCAATAAATCGTAAAGACCTTCAGGCACCAACGGCGATTCGTTCGTAAAGCTCGCTGACGAATGCCACGCAGCAGTAAACGCAGCACCATTGCTCTCTTGAGCATTCAAGTACGGCAATTCATAAACCGCTGAATCCACAAACCTCGCATCGTAAACCCGCACAATCTCGTGCCCAGGCTTACCGGCATACGTAAAGAGGCTTTCAAGCGTACCAATCAAACGCACATCGGTGATCGGCAATCCGAGTTCTTCCTGGACCTCTCGCACAACGGCCTCGGCGCTGGTTTCGCCAAAGTCGATTCCTCCGCCGATCGGCCGGAAGAAGGTTTGTTGGGTGACGGGGTCGGTGAATTCGTTGACCAGGATCTTTCCATCGTGATGAAAGACACAGAGCGCTAGTGCGCGGATTCGTTGGGTAGTCATGCGGTAAATCCATTTACTTTGAAGGATGCCTGCAGCAACGAACGACCGTTGCTACAGGTCAGTGTGCATTTTTGATATCAGAAGTTAGCCGGGGTGTTGGCGCTGATGATTTCTGCCTCATCCTGGCCAATATTCCGAAACCGATGCGGCAGTGTCGTCGGGAAGTAGTACCCATCCCCGGCGTTCAGCACACTAATCTGCCCATCAACGGTGAGTTCAACCGTCCCACGCGTCACCAACCCACACTCCTCGCCTTCCGAGTGCACGATAGGCTCTTCACCCGAACTCGCCCCAGGCGCGTATTGCTCGCGCAGCAAGCGCATTTGCCGGCTCGGCACGGAAGCGCCGATCAGCAGCAATCGCAGGCCATGACGGCCGAGGTCTGGCTGTTCGTTGGCGCGGAATACGTATTGATGCTCACGCGGTGGCTGGTCGAAGGTGAAGAAGTCCGCCAGGGACATGGGGATGCCTTCGAGCAGTTTTTTGAGGGAGCTGACGGAGGGGCTGACGCGATTTTGTTCGATCAGGGAGATGGTGGCATTGGTGACGCCGCTACGCCGGGCCAGCTCGCGCTGGGACAGTTTGTAGCTTTCGCGTACTAATTTGAGTCGTGAGCCCGTGTCCATGACAGCCTTATGTGTGAACTACTTAAGGGGTTATGGGGGTGGATGGCGGGCGACTTTTGGCCGCGAGGAACACCGCTTCCCTGTCCCAGAAACGTGAAAGGCGGGTATTAAATCACGTTTGTTCGTGTTGCTCAGCAGGTTCGATGGGTGGTGGGTAAAAAGCCCAAAACGAGGACGCTTCGCGACCCTGCGGGAGCAAGCTCCCTCGCCACAAGGATGGTGTTGGTTTTGATGCTGTGGCGAGGGGGCTTGCCCCCGTTCGGCTGCGAAGCGGTCGTAAACCATTGCCCCCGGTGTAACTGTTACACCGCGGTGGTCGGGTTTGGGTCGCTTCGCGGCCCAACGGGGGCGAGCCCCTCGCCACAGGTGCCCGTTCACACAGGGATTTAGATACCGAACCGGTCGCGCAACGAGTAGTACGCGGCGCCCATGGCGGTGAGTGGCGCCGAGAAGGTGCGGCCGCCGAGCATGGGCATGTGCGGCAGCGAGGCGAAGGCGTCGAAGCGTTCGGCGTCGCCGCGGATCATTTCGGAGATGAGTTTGCCGGCCAGGTGTGAGCAGGTGACGCCGTGGCCGCTGTAGCCTTGCATGTAGTAGGCGTTTTTCTCGATGCGGCCGAATTGCGGCATGCGGGACATGGTCAGCAGGAAGTTGCCGGTCCAGCGGTAGTCGATTTTCACGTCCTTCAGTTGCGGGAAGGTCTTGAGGATTTTCGGCTTGATCAGTTGCTCGATGTCGTCCGGCTCACGGGCGCCGTAGACCACGCCGCCGCCGTACAGCAAGCGGTTATCGGCAGTGAGGCGGTAGTAGTCGAGCAGGTAGTTGCAGTCTTCGACGCAGTAGTTGTTTTTGATCAGGCTGCGCGCGACCTGTTCGGACAACGGTTCGGTGACGACGATTTGCGAGCCGCAGGGCATGCTTTTGCGCGTAACACGGTTGTCGAGGTCTTGCGGCAGGTAGGCGTTGCCGGCGATCAGCAGGTATTTGGCGCGGACCACGCCTTTGGCGGTGCGCACGGTGATCGGTTCGCCGTAGGTGATTTCCACCGCCGCCGATTGTTCGTAGATTTTGCCGCCCAGGCCGATGATCGCCGAGGCTTCGCCGAGAGCCAGGTTCAGCGGGTGGATGTGGCCGCCCTGCATGTCCAGCAGGCCGCCGACGTAGTTGTCGCAACCGACTTCGCGCCGGATGTCCGCCGCGTCGAGCATTTTCAGGTTTTTGTTGCCGTAGCGTTCCCAGCTGCTTTTCTGCTCGGCCAGGCCTTTGAGTTGCTTTTTGTTCAGCGCAGCGAAGATGCCGCCGGGCTTGTAGTCGCACTGGATGTCGTAGTGCTGGATGCGCGAACGGATGATGTCGGCGCCTTCGAAGATCATGCTGCCGAGGACTTCAGCGGTTTTGTCGCCGTAGCGTTCTTCGATGACATCGACGTCGCGGCTGTAGGAGTTGACCAGTTGGCCGCCGTTGCGACCGCTGGCGCCGAACCCGACTTTGGCAGCTTCGAGCACGGTCACGCTGTAGCCCGCTTCGCAGAGGAACAACGCCGAGGACAAACCGGTGTAGCCGGCGCCGATGACGCAGACGTCGCAGTCCACCGCTTGTTCCAGCACCGGGAATTCGCCGGTGAAATTGCGGGTGGCGGCGTAGTAGCTGTTTACATGTGTTGTTGGTTTCATAGGTTTCTCCGATGGCCGCAGGCTGGCCTGCGACCGCCGCTGTAAAGGTCTTAGAGCTTGATCCAGGTCGCTTTGAGTTCGGTGTATTTGTCGAACGCATGCAGCGATTTGTCCCGACCATTACCCGACTGCTTGAACCCGCCGAACGGCGCGGTCATGTCGCCGCCGTCGTACTGGTTGACCCAGACGCTGCCGGCGCGCAAGCCACGGGCGAAGGTATGGGCCTTGCTCAGGTTGCTGGTCCACACGCCAGCGGCCAGGCCGAAGATGCTGTCGTTGGCGATGGCCAGCGCTTCTTCCTCAGTGTCGAAGGTGATCAGCGACAGCACCGGGCCGAAGATTTCTTCCTGGGCGATGGTCATGGCGTTGGTCACGCCGTCGAAAACCGCTGGCTCCACGTACAGGCCACCGGTGCTTTCGAGGGTGCGGCTGCCGCCCGCGATCAATTGCGCGCCCTGGTCTTTGCCGACCTGGATATAGCGCAACACGTTGTCCAGTTGACGCTGATCGACGACCGCGCCGACGGTGGTGTCCGGATCGAGGGCGTGCCCCGGTTTCCAGGCGTGCAGCGCTTCCACCAGCAGCGGAATGAACTGCTCGCGAATCGAGCGCTCCACCAGCAACCGCGAACCGGCGGTGCAGACTTCGCCCTGATTGAAGGCAATCGCCCCCGCCGCCGCTTGTGCTGCCGCGCGCAAATCCGGCGCGTCGGCGAACACCACGTTTGGACTCTTCCCCCCAGCTTCGAGCCAAACGCGTTTCATGTTGCTTTGCCCGGCGTAGATCAGCAGTTGCTTGGCAATCGCGGTGGAGCCGGTGAAGGCCAGCACGTCGACGTCCATGTGCAACGCCAGCGCCTTGCCGACGGTGTGACCGTAGCCCGGCAGCACGTTGAACACTCCTTTCGGGATGCCCGCCTCCAACGCCAGTTGCGCGATGCGGATCGCGGTCAGTGGCGATTTTTCCGAAGGCTTGAGGATGAACGAGTTGCCGGCAGCCAGGGCCGGGGCGAACTTCCAGCTGGCCATGATCAACGGGAAGTTCCACGGCACGATGGCGGCGACCACGCCCGTTGGTTCACGGGTGATGAGGCCGAGTTGATCGTGGGGCGTGGCGGCGACTTCGTCGTAGATCTTGTCAATGGCTTCGGCGCTCCAGCGGATCGCGTTGGCGGTCGCCGGGATGTCGATGCTCATGGAATCGCTGATCGGCTTGCCCATGTCGAGGGTTTCGAGCAGGGCCAATTCTTCCTGGTTCGCCAGGATCAGATCCGCGAAACGGATGAGGATGCGTTTGCGCTCGGCGGGCGCCTGTTTGGCCCAGATGCCGGACTCGAAGGTCTGGCGCGCGACGGCGACTGCCGCGTTGGCATCGGCTTCGTCGGTGCTGGCGACGTTGGCCAGGAAACGGCCGTCAACCGGGCTGATGCATTCGAAGGTATCGCCGCTGAGTGCTGCGCGATATTGACCGTCGATGAATGCGCGGCCTTCGATGGATAAGGACTGGAAGCGTTGTTCCCAGTCGCTGCGAGTGTTTGTCATTGTTGTGACTCGACGCAGAGGAATAAGTGATCGTTGAACGGTGGCGTGTCAGGCAAATGCAGTGTTGATTGTGCGGCCGCCTTCGCGGGCAAGCCTCGCTCCTACAGGTTTCGTGCATCCCTGTAGGAGCGAGGCTTGCCCGCGAAGAGGCCATCACATTCACATCGAAAGCAATTGCCCCACGCACATCCCGTTAAACGGTGTGCAAATACCAGTTGTACTCAAGGTCCGAGATGGAGTTTTCGAACTCGGCCAGTTCGCTTTCCTTGCACGCCACGAACACGTCGATGTAGAGCGGGTCGATGTATTTGGCCATGACTTCGCTGTCGTCCAGCTCGCGCAGTGCGTCGCGCAGGTTGTTCGGCAGGCTTTGTTCGTTTTGCTCGTAGCTGTTGCCTTCAACCGGTGGGCCCGGCTCGATTTCGTTGGTCAGGCCGTGGTGAATACCGGCCAAAACCGAGGCCATCAACAGGTACGGGTTGGCATCAGCGCCAGCAACACGATGCTCGATGCGCACCGAGTCCGGCGAACCGGTTGGCACACGCACCGCAACGGTACGGTTATCGATGCCCCAGCTCGGCGAGTTCGGTACGTAGAACTGCGCGCCGAAGCGGCGGTACGAGTTGACGTTCGGGCACAGGAAGGCCATCTGCGCCGGCAGGGTCTCGAGCACACCGCCGATCGCGTGTCGCAGCGCGGCGTTCTGCTCGGGATCCTCGCTGGCAAAGATGTTGTTGCCTTCTTTGTCGAGAATCGAAATGTGCACGTGCAAACCATTGCCTGCCTGGCCCGGATACGGCTTGGCCATAAACGTGGTGTCCATCTCGTGGTCGTAGGCGATGTTCTTCACCAGACGCTTGAGCAACACCGCGTAGTCGCAGGCCTTGATCGGGTCGTTGACGTGATGCAGGTTGACTTCGAACTGCGCCGGGGCGCTTTCCTTGACGATAGCGTCCGCAGGAATGCCCTGCTCTTTCGCGCCTTCGAGGATGTCTTGCAGGCAATCGACGTATTCGTCGAGGTCATCGATCAAGTACACCTGAGTCGACACCGGACGCTTGCCCGATACCGGCGAACGCGGCGACTGCGGACGGCCGTTCACGTTGTCCTGATCGATCAGGTAGAACTCCAGCTCGAACGCCGCGCAGATGGTCAGGCCGAGTTCGTCGAATTTGCGCACCACATTCGCCAGCACTTCCCGAGGGTCGGCGAAGAACGGCTGGCCTTCGAGTTCGTGCATGGTCATCAGCAATTGCGCGGTTGGGCGTTTCTGCCACGGCTCAATGCTCAGGGTGTCAGGGATGGGGTAGCAGATTCGATCCGAGTCGCCGATGTCCAGACCCAGGCCAGTGCTTTCCACCGTAGAACCGTTGATGTCGAGGGCAAACAGAGACGCCGGGAGGTTGATGCCTTTTTCGTAAACCTTATGAAGACTGGTGCGTTCGATGCGCTTGCCGCGCACCACACCGTTCATATCCGCAATCAGAAGGTCGACGTACAAAACCTCAGGATATTTCTTAAGGAATGCGTTTGCTTCGTTGAGTTGAACGGTACGCAGAGGGACCGACATGATGCACCTATTAGCTGTTAATTATTATGTTCACTACCTTGTTGCGAGCCCAGTCAATCCGAAAGGCAAAGTGAAGTCAATAGCGAACACTTGGCCTTTCAACCTTTATTTTCGGGCCTTTTATGGGCACGAGAGTGCCAGATACGTCCCGCGCACCGCGTAAATCCTCGGGATTAGACGATCGGCGTTTAGAATTTTTTACATGAGAGTTGTTAATTAAAATCAACAAGGCTAAGCTCCGGAAAAGCTCGTTCAAGTGTGAAACTTCGAGGTGATAAAAATGGCATTCAAGCCATTGATCGGCGTTACAGCGTGCGTCAAACAGATTGGCCTGCACCCCTACCACGTCAGCGGCGACAAGTACTTGCGTGCTGTCAGCGTCGCGGCTCTGGGGCTGCCCGTGGTCATTCCTTCCCTGGGCGAACTGACCGAAATCGAGGACCTGCTCGCGCAGCTCGACGGTCTGTTGCTGACCGGCTCGCCATCGAATGTGGAGCCCTTCCACTATCAAGGCCCGGCCAGTGCTCCCGGCACGGATCACGATCCGGCGCGGGACGCCACGACTCTTCCTTTATTGCGTGCAGCGATTGCCGCCGGCGTGCCGGTGCTCGGTATCTGCCGTGGCTTCCAGGAAATGAACGTGGCGTTCGGCGGCAGCCTGCATCAAAAGGTCCACGAGCTGCCCGGCATGCTCGATCACCGTGAAGCGGACAGTCCGGAGTTGGCGGTGCAGTACGCGCCGGCCCATGCGGTCACCGTGCAACCGGGCGGCGTGTTTGAAGCGCTGGAGTTGCCTGCCGAGTTCATGGTCAATTCGATTCACAGCCAGGGCATCGATCGACTGGCGCCGGGGCTGCGTTGCGAAGCGATTGCGCCGGACGGTTTGATCGAGGCGATCTCGGTGGACCACAGTCCGGCTTTTGCGGTCGGTGTGCAATGGCACCCGGAATGGCAGATGCTATCGAATCCTCAGTATTTGAGTATTTTCCAGGCGTTTGGCGACGCATGCCGGCAACGGGCGGCGCTACGTAAAAAACGCTGACGACTTAAACCCTCATCCAACGATTTAACTGCCCTCGTGAACGGGCGGCTGCGCCGACGCGCGCTGCTTCTTCACGCGTAAAAAACGAAACAAGACAACAACAAGCACCACCAGGCAGCCAGGACGGCGGCGCCGAATAAGCCCGAGCGGTCAGCAAGCGCAATCTCCTGTAGGAGCGAAGCTTGCTCGCGAAGGCGGTGTATCAGGCAACGATTATGTCGACTGACACACCGTCTTCGCGGGCAAGCCTCGCTCCTACAAGGGCCAGCGCCGACCGGCATCCCGGGCTTGCAATCAACTATTAAGTCAGGCCGCGTTGGCCCGACGACTGAAACCTGTTGGGAGTTTCACATGGCAAATGCCTCCAGCACTTACAGGAAGGCTCTTGAAGGTCACCAGGCCCCGAAAAAGGTCTTGGTGAAAATCGATCGCGTGACCAAGAAGTTCGACGAAACCACCGCCGTGGACGATGTGTCCCTGGAGATCCATCAAGGCGAAATCTTCGCCCTGCTCGGTGGCTCCGGCTCGGGCAAATCGACCCTGCTGCGCATGCTCGCCGGCTTCGAACGTCCGACCGAAGGGCGGATCTTGCTCGACGGTGTCGACATCACCGACATGCCGCCCTACGAGCGGCCGATCAACATGATGTTCCAGTCCTACGCGCTGTTCCCGCACATGACGGTGGCGCAGAACATCGCCTTCGGCCTGAAGCAGGATCGGCTGTCCGCCAGCGAAATCGACGCCCGCGTCGAAGAGATGCTGCGCCTGGTGCACATGACCCAGTACGCCAAACGCAAACCCCATCAGTTGTCCGGCGGCCAGCGTCAGCGCGTCGCCCTCGCCCGCTCCCTGGCCAAGCGTCCGAAGCTGCTGTTGCTCGACGAACCCATGGGCGCGCTGGATAAAAAGCTGCGTTCGCAGATGCAACTGGAACTGGTGCAGATCATCGAGCGGGTCGGCGTGACCTGCGTGATGGTGACCCACGACCAGGAAGAAGCCATGACCATGGCTGAACGCATCGCGATCATGCACCTCGGCTGGATCGCCCAGATCGGCAGCCCGGTGGACATTTACGAAGCACCGGTCAGCCGCATGGTCTGCGAATTCATCGGCAACGTGAACGCCTTTGACGGCACCGTTGTCGAGGACCTGGAAGGTCACGCGATCATCCACAGCCCGGACCTGGAACAGAAGATTTACGTCGGCCACGGCGTCAGCACTTCGGTGCAGGACAAGTCGATCACCTACGCCATCCGCCCGGAAAAAATGCTGGTCAGCACTATCAAGCCGGAGCAGCGTTACAACTGGTCCCAAGGCAAGGTGCATGACATCGCCTACCTCGGCGGACACTCGGTGTTCTACGTCGAATTGCCTGGCGGCAAAGTCGTGCAGTCGTTCATGGCCAACGCCGAACGCCGGGGCGCACGTCCGACCTGGGACGACAAGGTCTACGTGTGGTGGGAAGACGACAGCGGCGTGGTACTGCGCTCATGAAAACCTTCAATCAGCAATTTCTAAGACTGGTCCCCAGCGGGCGCAAACTGGTGATCGGCATTCCGTTCATCTGGCTGTTCCTGTTCTTCATGCTGCCGTTCTTTCTGGTCATGAAAATCAGCTTCTCGGAAGCGGCGCTGGCGATTCCGCCGTACTCGGAGATTTACACCTTCGCCGAGCAGAAATTCCAGCTGCTGCTGAACCTCGGCAACTACTCGTTGCTGACTCAGGATGAGCTGTACATCTCGGCGTACCTCGGTTCGTTGAAGGTCGCGTTTTTCAGCACGCTGATGTGCCTGGTGATCGGTTTCCCGATGGCCTACGCGATCACCAAGGCGAAAAAGGAAACGCAAAACGTCCTGATGTTGTTGATCATGATGCCGACCTGGACCGCGATCCTGATCCGCGTGTATGCGTGGATGGGCATCCTCAGCAACAACGGTTTGCTCAACGCATTCCTGATGTGGACCGGGATCACCGATCACCCGATCGAGATCCTCAACACCAACACGGCCGTCTATATCGGCGTGGTCTATGCGTATCTGCCATTCATGGTGTTGCCGCTGTACGCCAACCTGGTGAAACACGACGGCAGCCTACTGGAAGCCGCGTCGGACCTGGGTTCGAGCAACTTCAACAACTTCTGGAAAATCACCGTGCCGCTGGCCAAGAACGGCATCATCGCCGGTTGCATGCTGGTGTTCATTCCGGTGGTCGGTGAGTTCGTGATTCCGGAACTGCTGGGCGGCCCTGAGACGCTGATGATCGGCCGCGTGCTGTGGCAAGAGTTCTTCAACAACCGCGACTGGCCGGTGGCATCTGCCCTGGCGGTGGTGATGCTGTTGATCCTGATTGTGCCGATTCTGCTGTTCAACCGCAGCCAGGCCAAAGAGATGGAGGCACGGGGATGAAACGCTTCGGATTTTCAAAGTTCATGCTGATTTTCGGCCTGTCGTTTATCTACCTGCCGATGCTGATCCTGGTGATCTACTCCTTCAACGCCTCGAAACTGGTGACGGTGTGGGGCGGCTGGTCGGTGAAGTGGTACGTCGGTTTGCTCGACAACACGCAACTGATGGGCTCGGTGGTGCGCTCGCTGGAAATCGCCTGCTACACCGCGATTGCGGCAGTGGCGCTGGGAACCTTGGCGGCGTTCGTGCTGACTCGCGTGACCCGCTTCAAGGGCCGCACGTTGTTCGGTGGTTTGGTGACGGCGCCGTTGGTGATGCCGGAAGTGATCACCGGTCTGTCGTTGCTGCTGCTGTTCGTGGCGATGGCGCAGTTGATCGGCTGGCCGCAAGAACGTGGTCTGGTGACGATCTGGATTGCTCACACCACGTTCTGTGCGGCGTATGTGGCGGTGGTGGTCTCGGCGCGTTTGCGCGAGCTGGATCTGTCCATCGAAGAAGCGGCCATGGACCTGGGTGCGCGGCCGTTGAAGGTGTTCTTCCTGATCACCATTCCGATGATTGCGCCGTCGTTGGCGGCGGGCGGGATGATGTCGTTTGCCTTGTCGCTGGATGATTTGGTGTTGGCGAGTTTCGTGTCCGGGCCGGGTTCCACCACGCTGCCGATGGAAGTGTTCTCGGCGGTGCGTCTGGGGGTGAAACCTGAGATCAACGCGGTGGCTAGCCTGATTCTGCTCGCGGTTTCGATCGTGACGTTCATGGTCTGGTACTTCAGCCGCCGCGCCGAAGCCACCCGTAAACGCGCGATCCAGGAAGCGATGGACCAGACGGCCAGTGAGTCCTGGACACAACCGAAAAACCAACGAGTCGAAGCGACGGCCTAATGGCCTGCAACACGCACACTTTGTAGCAGCTGGCGAAGCCTGCGTTCGGCTGCGCAGCAGTCGTGAATTCAGTCACTGCGGTTCTTTCAGGAAGATTGAATTCGCAGGTTTTACGACTGCTTCGCAGCCGAACGCAGGCTTCGCCAACTGCTACAAGGGGTGCGCCAGCACTGCATTGTTTTGCGTATTTGAATAAAAAAGAAATGGAGTTGTACCGATGAAAATGTTTGGCAGGACTCTGCTGACACTGTCCTTAGTGGGCGCCCTGGCGACGGTTGCCCAGGCCAACGACAAGGTTCTGCGCGTTTATAACTGGTCGGATTACATCGCCCCGGACACGGTCAAGAAGTTCGAAGACGAGACCGGGATCCGCGTGACCTACGATGTTTTCGACAGCAATGAAACCCTTGAGGCTCGCCTGCTCGCGGGTAAATCCGGCTACGACATCGTGGTGCCGTCCAACAGCTTCCTGGCCAAGCAGATCAAGGCTGGCGTGTATCAGACGCTGGACAAATCGAAGCTGCCGAACTGGAAAAACCTCAACCCGGTGCTGCTGAAAAACGCTTCGGCCAGCGACCCGGATAACGCTCACGCCTTCCCGTACATGTGGGGCTCGATCGGCATCGGTTTCAACCCGGCCAAGGTCAAGGAAGTGCTCGGGGCCAATGCGCCGACCAATTCCTGGGACTTGTTGTTCAAACCGGAAAACGCGGAAAAACTCAAAGCCTGCGGCATCAGTTTCCTTGATTCGCCCACCGAGATGCTCCCGGCCGCCCTGCACTATCTGGGTTACCCGGTGAACTCCCAGGACAAGGCGCAGATTGCCGAAGCTGAAGCGTTGTTTATGAAGATTCGGCCGTCGGTGGCGTACTTCCACTCCTCGAAGTACATCTCTGACCTGGCCAACGGCAACATCTGCGTAGCGGTCGGTTACTCCGGCGATGTGTTGCAGGCCAAGGCCCGCGCCAAGGAAGCCGGCGACACGGTGAAGATCGACTACAGCATCCCGAAAGAAGGCGCCGGCAGTTTCTACGACATGGTCGCCATTCCCCGGGACGCGGCGAACGTCGATAACGCCTACCTGTTCATGAACTTCCTGATGCGCCCGGACATCATCGCCGAGATCACCAACAACATCGGCTACAGCAACGCCAACGCCGCGGCGACACCGTTGGTGGATGAAGCGATTCGTGATGATCCCGGCTCGTACCCGTCGCAGGCTGTGATGGCGACGCTGTATGCGATCCCGGATATGCCGATTGGTGTTCAACGTGTGATGACCCGAGGCTGGACCCGCGTAAAACTCGGGAAGTAATTCGCTTGAAGACGCCTTCGCGAGCAGGCTCGCTCCCACAGGGGTGATGTGTTGGATACAAAATCTCTGAACATCACAAAACACTGTGGGAGCGAGCTTGCTCGCGATGGCGGTGGACCAGTCACCATCAGCGTTGAATGTGATGGCCTCATCGCGAGCAAGCTCGCTCCCACAGGAAAGTGTGTGATGTCCCCTCTTCCGTTCACGCAGCGCCTTACCACCGCTGCACTTCCTGCGAACGGCCTCACCTGGCTCCTCGGTTAAGGTGAACTTCAGGCGCCCTCGGGCGCCTTTTTTTGTCCTAGGGCATCAGCGGCCATTCGGCCAGCGCCCGATAGCGGCCCTTATGGGATTCGAACAGCGTGAAGTGCTCGGCGCGCAGGATAAATTCGGGCGGTGTCTCGGACTCAGGCACCGGCAATCGGTAATCCCGCATCAAGGTCAAATGCGGTCGAAATTCCTTCGGCGAATCCTCAAATCCAAACGGCAACATCGCTTGTTCCAGCGCATACACCAGCCGCAACAACTCCGGCGGTGCCTGCTCCGACGCCAGCACCAAAACCCCATGCTTGCGCCACACATCCACTCGATCCAGCACCACCCGCAACGCCACACCCGGCACCCGAACCTTCGCCGCCGCTGTGCAGATATCAGCAATCTGCGCCACACCCACCGCGCCCAGAAACTTCAACGTCAGGTGAAAATTCTCCGCCGGCACCGGCCGTCCGCTGCGTAGCTGCAAAGCGCTGCGCCACTGAGCAATCGCCCGCCGCTGCTCCGGCGCGCAGCTCAACGCAAAAAACAGCCGCTTGAACGGTTCATGGGATTCGTCGCTCACGCCTGGCACCTCCTGACATGCACGTTATAGTTGAACCAACCGAATCAACCGGAGGGCGCCATGCGAGAGATCATCAGCAAAGAGCCATGGTGGGCGATGCCGCCGCAACCCGGCCAGAATGAGTCCGAACTGGAGTGGGGCTGGCTGGTTCACTATAGCGAAGGTGAGCCGCGTTTCGAGTTCGTCCGGGAACGGCCGACGGACAACGAGATCCGCAATCGCAAGAGTTGCAGGATTACCCCGTCGCCGGAGTGATCCTGCGCTGGTTTTTTACGCCTGCACGATAATGTTGAACCCACCAAAGATCAGGCGCTGGCCATCGAACGGCATCGGGTTGGCGTCCGGTTGCATGCGCGGATCGTCCATCAGTTTCTGCATCCCGGCATCGCGGGTGGCCTTGTCCGGCCAGATGATCCACGAAAAGATCACCGTTTCGTCCTCCTTGAGCTTCACCGCCATCGGGAACGAGGTCACCTTGCCGTCGGGCACGTCATCGCCCCAACATTCGACGACGCTCAGAGCACCGTTCTCCTTGAAGATCACCGCAGCGTCCTCCGCGTGTTTCTTGAATTTTTCCCGATTCGCGGTGGGGACTGCAGCGATAAAGCCATCGACGTAAGACATGGTGGTTCTCCTTCATGAGTAAAAGACCAATACCAAGCGAACACAAAACCTGTGGCGAGGGGGCTTGCCGCCGTTCGGCTGCGAAGCAGTCGTAAAATCCGCGAAGTCGGCGTGTCTGACACACCTCAGCGGAAGGCTAAAGGGCCGCTTCGCAGCCCAACGGGGGCAAGCCCCCTCGCCACAGCAAGCTCCCTCGCCACAGGACTGGGTTCATCCTGAGCGGCATCGGTCAGGGGTCGATCTGCTGAGTAGTCGATTCCGCCGGGCTCCAATCGACAGCACCGTTACCCGAACTGACCGACGGTACTTCAGCACTCCCCGCCAGATTCCCCTCGATTTGCGCGGCCAAATACAGCGTGCCCGCCATGACGCCGGTGGTCGGGTTTTGCAGTAGCTTCGCCCAGGCCTTGTCGAAAGTGTTGCCCAGGCTGCTGCGGATCAGCGCTTCGCTGTCCGGCCGGTCGTTGGCCTGGATGATCGCGCGGATCCCCGCCACGCCCACCGTGATCAAGCCGCCGGCCAGTTTGCCCGCCGCCGCCGCCACAGCACTGGCGGCGCCACGGGTGGGCATCTCGGCCTCCATCCGTTGGCTGGCGCGCTTGGCCACTGGCGCCATGGCGGTTTCCGTCGAATCCACGCCTCTGTCGCCACCGGCCTTGTGGATCTTGTCGATCAGCGCGGCGTAGGCCGGCAGCGTATTCAGCGGTTCGGTATGCACCACTTGATACAGCGAAGCATCCCGGGCCGGCGGTGGCCCCAAAGCAATCGCCGGAATTTTCTGGATCCGCCCATTGAGCTGCGCCATCGGCACGCCATGGCGCTGGGAAATTTTCTGCAGTTCTTCCTGGAGAATGTCCACGTAGAACGCTGTGGCCAGACCGAGAATCGCATCGGGATCGATCTCCACCGCGACCGGCGCCAGCACGCGCTTCTGGTATTGATCGAGCAGATAAGCCGCCAGGCGCTTGGCCGAGGCATCCTGCTCGCCCGTGGCGCTGATCGTGTACCAACTGACCTTCATCGACAGCCATTCCTGGGTCCAGTAACTGCTGAACCAGGGAATGAAGTTCTCTTCGGTCAGTTGATAAACCCGCGTGCGCCAGTAATCCATGGCCCCGCGCGCGTAGATTTTGGTCTGCTCAGTGGCCGATTGCGACGCGGCGACAATCTCCCGGTCGACCTGCTGCCAGGTGCTCGGCGCCACCACCACGACCGGTGCTGGCGCCGGGGCACGCGCAGACGTGGCGCAACCGGCCAACACCACTATCACGGCGACGATCAGCGAACGCAGGTTCAAGATCGCGGTGTCCTGGAGTCGCTCCCGAGCGAAATGCCCGGTGCTCATAAAGCTATTGAGTTGAGTATAGGTTCAGGGTTTTGGCCGTTCGTCTGGAGAGTGATGTGATCTTGAGGCAGCCTTCGCGGGCAAGCCTCGCTCCTACAAGATCGGCGATAGAACGATGAAAAAACCTTCACCATCATTCCCGTCGATATCCACCATCGTAACGAATGCCTTCCGCATAAAAACCGTCCGGTGCACGATCAGCCCATACCCACTGCAAACCCCGTATCGGAGGGGCACATCATGTTGATCCATCTCCTGACTTGCCTGGCCCTGACCGCCGTCACCCTGACCCTGTTTTCGCGTTTCTTCCTGGACATCGGCCACACCGAGGAGCACCCATCATGATCCGCATCGTCACTTTGGCCGTCAGTTTCCCGGTGTTCGGCACCAACTACTATTCGCAGCATGTGGTCTCGCGCAAAGAGATCGCGCTGGTATTCGACAAGAACTTCGAAGCGCTGCTGATGCCCGCCGCCGCCAATCACTTCAGCAACGAAGTGGTCGGGATCAATGACCAGTTCCGCTTTCTGAATGATGTGCTGGTCGAGCATCTGCTCGATGCCGAAATGGCCCAGCCGTCATCCCGTCAATTCACCTTCTGACAGGCGTCACTTGCCCAGGTTTTGATTCATCAAACCGGGCTGTTCATTGGCGCTTTGCCACTGATGCAAGTTCTCGCAGCCCTTCACGTTGACTTCGGCCAGGTGACTGCGAGCGTCGCAGGTCATCGACCACTTTTGTCGCAGCGACGGGTACTTGATGAAGTCCGCGCGGGTCGGTGGTTCGCAGGCGGATAACAGTGCGGCAGACATTACCGTGGCGGCCAATTTCCAGGCGGCCGGATAGCTCATTTTTGATTTCATGATTATTGGTTTCCGATTGAGGAAAACCAATGCTATGACCTGATTGGTTCTACTAGAAGAGCCACTTACAGGGCATTTTATGGAGCCATTTTCTTAAGGCTGACGACGCCTTCGCGAGCAAGCCCGCTCCCACAGGGGGATTTGTACGGGTTAGTGAGAGTTGCTTTCGTCGCTCCGCGCGGCAGCCCCTATCCCCCGGACTAAACTTAATGCACGCAGGACGGGGTCCTCGTCCTGATCATTCCCACGACCACCGCCCAGGGGCGCACGCCTCGACAAACAAGGCCTCTGGACCGTGATCCTGCAATAGGAGCACACGTGATGGACGAGGCCAGACTTATCGATTTCATGGGCAAACTGGTCAACGACATGGGCGGCGCGGCGATGCTGGCCAATGTCATTCTCGGCGAAGAACTCGGCTTGTACCGGGCCATGGCCGACAGCCAGTCAGTCACTCCCGAAGCACTCGCCGACAAGACCGGTTGCCACCCTCGCCTGGTGCGCGAATGGCTCAGCGCCCATGCCGCGTCCGGTTACATGGAACATCAGGACGGCCAGTTCCGTTTGCCCGAAGAACAAGCCCTGGCCTTGGCGATCGAGGATTCGCCGGTGTACATCGCCGGCGGTATCGGCGTGGTCGCGTCGTTTTTCCATGACAAGGACAAACTGGTGAAAGCCTTTCGCGGCGACGGCGCCCTGCCCTGGGGCGAGCACCATCCATGCATGTTCAGTGGCACCGAACGGTTTTTCCGCCCTGGCTACAAGGCGCACCTGATCGCCGAATGGCTGCCAGCCCTGGAAGGCGTGGTCGCCAAACTCGAGGCCGGGGCCAAAGTCGCGGACATCGGCTGTGGGCATGGCGCCTCGACCGTGATCATGGCGCAGGCGTTTCCGGATTCGCGGTTCGTCGGCTTCGACTACCACGCGCCCTCGGTCACCGTCGCCACCCAGCGCGCCGAAGCCGGTGGTGTGTCTGGCCGTGCGCGGTTCTTTCAGGGTACGGCGAAAAGTTATCCGGGCACCGACTATGACCTGGTCTGCTACTTCGATTGCCTTCACGACATGGGCGACCCGGTCGGCGCTGCGCGGCACGCCTACGACTCACTGAAACCGGACGGCTCGGTGCTGTTAGTGGAGCCTTATGCCAACGACTCCCTCGACGACAACATCACCCCGGTGGGACGGTTGTTCTACGCGGCTTCGACGTTCATCTGCACGCCGAACTCGCTGTCCCAGGAGGTCGGCCTCGGGCTCGGTGCCCAAGCGGGCGAGGCGCGGTTGCGCAAGGTATTTACCGAAGCCGGGTTCAAGCATTTCCGCCGGGCCACGGAAACGCCGTTCAACCTGATTCTTGAAGCGCGTAAATAAGGGTCTGTAACGAGGTGAACACAGCCCTTGTAGCAGCTGGCGAAGCCTGCGTTCGGCTGCGCAGCAGTCGTGAAATCAGCTGACGCGGTTTATCAGAAGGACCGCATGCTCAGGTTTTACGACTGCGTCTTGAAGCGCGTAAATAAGGTGAACACAGCCTTTGTAGCAGCTGGCGAAGCCTGCGTTCGGCTGCGCAGCAGTCGTGAAATCAGCTGACGCGGTTTATCAGAAAGACCGCATGCTCAGGTTTTACGACTGCTGCGCAGCCGAACGCAGGCTTCGCCAGCTGCTACAGGTTGCGTTATTTGTGAGAGCCGCGTTGTGATCGGCAAATGCTACCCTGCAAACACTCAAGGTCTCCCGGAGTGTTGAACATGCTCGACAGCCCCATCCGCGAACAACTCGACCGACTTCAGCAGTTAATGGCCGATCAGCCGTTCGCAGTGCTGACTGGCGCCGGGATCAGCACACCGTCGGGCATTCCGGACTACCGCGACAACCAGGGCGTACGCCGTGGCCGGCAACCGATGATGTATCAGGAATTCCTCGCCGCGCCCGAATCGCGACGCCGTTATTGGGCGCGGGCGATGCTGGGTTGGCCGCGGGTGCGCCTGGCCAGTCCGAACGCGGCCCATGAGGCGCTGGCCAGCTTGCAGAGTTCGCAGCAGATCGGCGGGCTGATCACCCAGAACGTCGACACCTTGCACGACCAGGCCGGCAGCCATGACGTGATCGAACTCCACGGCAGCCTGCACCGGGTGCTGTGCCTGGACTGCGGCCAGCGCAGCGAACGCGATGCGATCCAGCAACTGATGGAAGCGCAAAACCCGTACCTGGCCGGAGTCGATGCGGTGCAGGCGCCGGATGGCGATACCCTGCTCGATCCGGCGTTTGAAGCGCGCTTTCAAGTCCCGCACTGTCCCCATTGCGGCGAGCAACGGATGAAGCCGGACGTGGTGTTTTTTGGCGAGAACGTCGCGCAGGTGACGGCGGCCAAGGCCATGGCGACGGTTGAGAAAGCGGCGGGATTGCTGGTGGTGGGGTCGTCGTTGATGGCGTATTCGGCATTTCGGTTGTGCCGGGCGGTGGTGGATCAGGGCAAACCGTTGATTGCGATCAATCTGGGCAAGACCCGAGCGGATGAGATTCTGGATATGAAGATTGAGGGTTCTTGCGAGCAATTATTGCCCCTGCTGACACAACGCCTTAATCGTTGATGCCACCAGCATGGTGTCAGGCTCAAAATCCACCCCTCACCCCAGCCCTCTCCCCAGTGGGGAGAGGGGGAAAGGGAGCAGATCTTCATGCTGTTCAAACCTGAGTTCGACTCGGTTTTTCAGGTCGATGTAGCTCCAAGAACCCCTCGGTCAGTCCCCTCGCCCCTCTGGGGAGAGGGTTAGGGTGAGGGGTGGTTCCAACTGCCGCCCCAAATCCTCCTCCCTGAAAATATCAAACAACGCCTGCGCCGCCGCCGACAGTTCATGCCCAGGTTTGGTCAACACACCAATCGCCCGTTCCACCACCGGATCTCGCAAGGTGATGCAGTGCGCGCCCAGCTCCTGCATTTGCCGCACACACAACGCCGGCACCGCGCTCACGCCCAGCCCGCTGGCGACCATGCGCCCGACCGTCGCCAGTTGATGGCTTTCAAACTCCACCGGCAGTTTCATACCCCGGGCCTGCAAGTGTTCTTCGAGCATCACCCGTACCGTGGAGGGTCGCTGCAAGGTGATAAACGGTTCCTTCAATAACGTCTGCCATTCGATATCGTCGAGTGCCGCCAGCGCCGAATCATGCGGCACCACCGCGACAAAGCGGTCGATGTACAACGGCGTAAACTCCAGCGAGGTGCTGTGGGCCGGTTCGAACGACACGCCGAGTTCAACCTGGCGGTCGCGGACCATTTCCAGCACCTGCTCGTTGATCACGTCGTTCACCGTGACGTTGACCTTTGGGTAACGCGCGCGGAAAGTCTTGAGGATCGGCGGCAGCAGGTTGCCGGCAAACGACGGCATCGCCGCCACCGTCACGCGGCCACGCTGCAAGGTGAAGCGCTGGCGCAGTTCGTCTTCGGCATTGTCCCAATCGGCGATCAGGCGACGGGCCAGCGGCACCAGGGATTCGCCCTCCGGGGTCAGCGCGACGTTGCGCGTGTTGCGGCTGAACAGACGCCCGCCGAGGCCTTCTTCCAGTGCCTTGATGGTCAGGCTCAACGCCGATTGCGACAGGTGCAAGCGCTCGCAGGCCACCGCGAAACTCAGGCTCTGGGCCACGGCCAGGAAGGCGCGGATCTGCTTGACGGTCATGGCGAATGGCTCCTGTAATTGGCGTATGTGCTATCTGTAGGAGCGAGGCTTGCCCGCGAAGGCGTCCTTGAAATCGCTATTGCGAGCAAGCTTTGCTCCTACAGAGCGATGGGTGAGCCCTTTAGTTCGCCTTCGCGAGCAGGCCCGTCCCCACAAGATTGATTGGTGAGTTTTATCTATCAATCAACCTTAAAAATCAACTTAACAAATGAATACGCCAGCGCGACACTCACTTCCACTACGGCTAGCCAGCCGCCCATAAAGAATAAAAGAGGTGCATATGGCAGGTTTCGACAAGCGCGTGAGTTCCTACGAGGAAGCCCTTGCAGGTCTTGAAGACGGCATGACCGTGATAGCCGGCGGCTTCGGCCTGTGCGGGATCCCGGAAAACCTCATCGCCGAGATCAAGCGCAAAGGCACCCGCGACCTCACGGTGGTTTCCAACAATTGCGGCGTCGACGGTTTCGGCCTCGGCGTGCTGCTGGTAGACCGGCAGATTCGCAAAGTGGTGGCCTCCTATGTCGGCGAGAACAAACTGTTCGAAGACCAACTGCTGAAAGGCGAAATCGAAGTCGTTTTGACCCCTCAAGGCACCCTCGCCGAAAAAATGCGCGCGGGCGGCGCCGGCATCCCGGCGTTCTTCACGGCGACTGGCGTCGGCACCCCGGTGGCCGAAGGCAAGGAAGTGCGTGAATTCCACGGTCGCAAGTACTTGATGGAAGAATCCATCACCGGTGACTTCGCCATCGTCAAAGGCTGGAAAGCCGACCATTTCGGCAACGTCATCTATCGCCACACCGCCCAGAACTTCAATCCGCTGGCCGCCACTGCCGGCAAGATCACCGTGGTCGAAGTCGAAGAAATCGTCGAGCCCGGCGAGCTGGACCCGGCGCAGATCCACACCCCTGGGATCTACGTCGACCGGGTCATTTGCGGCACGTTCGAGAAGCGCATCGAACAGCGCACCGTGCGTAAGTGATCCCCTGCCCCCGGACCGAATGAAGGAATAACAACAATGGCACTTTCCCGCGAACAAATGGCTCAACGCGTCGCCCGCGAAATGCAGGACGGCTTCTACGTGAACCTGGGCATCGGCATCCCGACCCTGGTCGCCAACTACATTCCCGAAGGCATGGAAGTCATGCTGCAGTCGGAAAACGGCCTGCTCGGCATGGGTCCTTTTCCTACTGAAGAAACCATCGATGCCGACATGATCAACGCCGGCAAACAAACCGTGACCGCGCGTATCGGCGCGTCGATCTTTTCCTCGGCCGAGTCCTTCGCGATGATTCGCGGTGGCCACGTCGACCTGACCGTGCTGGGCGCCTTCGAAGTCGACGTTGAAGGCAACATCGCTTCGTGGATGATCCCGGGCAAACTGGTCAAGGGCATGGGCGGCGCGATGGACCTGGTGGCTGGCGCAGACAACATCATTGTGATCATGACCCACGCGTCCAAGGACGGTGAGTCCAAGCTCCTGTCCAAATGCAGCCTGCCGCTGACCGGCGCCGGGTGCATCAAGCGTGTGCTGACCGACCTGGCTTACCTGGAAATCGAAAACGGCGCGTTCATTCTCAAGGAACGCGCGCCGGGTGTCAGTGTTGAAGAGATCGTCGCTAAGACCGCCGGTAAACTGATCGTGCCGGATCATGTTCCGGAAATGCAATTCGCTGCTCAGTGAGGAATCATTCCATGCAAGACGTCGTTATTGTTGCCGCCACCCGTACCGCCATCGGCAGTTTCCAGGGTGCGTTGGCCGGTGTGTCCGCCGTTGACCTGGGCGCTGCGGTGATCCGTCAGTTGCTGGCGCAAACCGGGCTCGACCCGGCGCAAGTCGATGAAGTGATCATGGGCCAGGTGCTCACCGCTGGCGCCGGGCAGAACCCTGCGCGCCAGTCGGCGATCAAGGCTGGCCTGCCGTTCAGCGTGCCGGCGATGACTTTGAACAAGGTCTGCGGTTCGGGCTTGAAAGCCCTGCACCTGGCGACCCAGGCGATTCGCTGTGGCGATGCCGACGTGATCATTGCCGGCGGCCAGGAAAACATGAGCCTGTCCAACTATGTGATGCCGGGCGCGCGCACCGGTCTGCGCATGGGTCACGCGCAAATCGTCGACACCATGATCAGCGACGGTCTGTGGGATGCGTTCAACGACTACCACATGGGCATTACCGCCGAGAACCTGGCGGAGAAGTACAGCCTGACCCGCGAACAACAGGACGCCTTCGCCGCAGCCTCCCAGCAAAAAGCTTCGGCAGCGATTGAAGCCGGGCGTTTTGTCGATGAGATCACGCCGATCCTGATTCCGCAGCGCAAGGGCGATCCGCTGTCCTTCGCCACCGACGAACAACCACGGGCCGGCACCACCGCCGAAGCCTTGGGCAAACTGAAACCGGCCTTCAAGAAGGACGGTTCGGTGACCGCCGGTAACGCGTCGTCCTTGAACGACGGTGCAGCCGCCGTGATCCTGATGAGCGCCGACAAAGCCAAAGCCCTGGGCCTGCCGGTCCTGGCGAAAATCGCCGCTTACGCCAACGCAGGCGTGGACCCTGCGATCATGGGCATCGGCCCGGTATCCGCGACTCGCCGCTGCCTGAGCAAGGCTGGCTGGTCGATCGACCAACTGGACCTGATCGAAGCCAACGAAGCGTTCGCCGCGCAGTCTTTGGCAGTCGCCAAGGACCTGGAATGGGATCTGGACAAGGTCAACGTCAATGGCGGCGCCATCGCCTTGGGCCACCCGATCGGTGCCTCGGGTTGCCGTGTGTTGGTGACCCTGCTGCATGAAATGATCAAGCGCGACGCCAAAAAAGGCCTCGCCACCCTGTGCATCGGTGGTGGTCAAGGCGTGGCACTGGCGATCGAACGGGCTTAAAGCGTTCAACAGACAGCGCGGGGACCCACGAATATCCGTTCGCTGTCTGGCAACACCCCGGCGTGTCTGAATGTGCTCGGCCTGTGCCGACGCTGACTAACTGTGGCGAGGGAGCTTGCTCCCGCTCGAGTGCGAAGCGCTCGCAAAATCTTCGACAATTGCCGAGATTTTGGGGCTGCTTCGCAACCCAGCGGGAGCAAGCTCCCTCGCCACAAAAGCTACTCAGCAGTTCAGATGCACCGGGTTCTTTTTGCCTGGCTCTCAGCCAAACTTCACCAGATTCAGAATCGGCAACGGCCCACCCGGGAACTGCGCCAACCGCGCCCCGACACTCAGCTCGCCAAGATCAATCCCGCAGAACCCCAACTGCTCGATCAGCGCACTGACCTGCCCTTTCGCCCCGGCATCATCCCCCGAAAGAAACAGCACCCGCTTGCCGCCCTCCGCCGCCGGATCACTTTCCAGCAACCGCGCCGCCAGGTGATTGAACGCCTTCACCACTCGCGCCCCCGGCACCCATTCGGCGAACACTTCGCTGGACGTACGGCCCTGCAAATCCACAGCCTTGAACGCTGGCGCCTCGATCGAGTTGTTGGCATCGATAACAATCCTTCCGCCAAAGTCCGGCAACCCTGCCAACGCTGTCGGCAATTTCGACCAGTTGACCGCGATCAGCACGAT
The DNA here is from genome assembly GCF_044744265.1 of Pseudomonas sp. NPDC087342. NCBI lineage: Bacteria > Pseudomonadati > Pseudomonadota > Gammaproteobacteria > Pseudomonadales > Pseudomonadaceae > Pseudomonas > Pseudomonas sp. NPDC087342. Next base: position 288,243 of record NZ_JBIUXZ010000001.1, on the reverse strand, counting down.
GTCTTGCGCAGCCGCTTCTTCACGGCTGCCGGCACGGGCGGTTGGCCCGAGTTCTTCTACCAGCGACGCCAAAGTTTGCGGCCCGCGGCTGTTGGCGATGACCAATTCAATCCCTTTCCGGGACAGGGCCCGGGCAAAGGCTGAGCCGATGGCGCCAGCGCCGATGATTCCGATAGTGCTCATGGTTCTTCACTCCGATACAGGTTGTCGTTGGAGTGAATACTGCGCTTGCCATTAGCGCTTGATTAGCCGGTAATGATTTGAATGATCTTCAAGCATTGCTATCAGGTGCCCGCTATGGAAACCCTCGCCAACCTCGAATCCTTTGTGCGCAGCGCCGAAACCGGCAGCTTTTCCGCCGCCGCGCGTTTGCTGGCGCTGACACCGGCTGCGGTCAGCCGCAACGTGGCGATGCTGGAACGCAACCTCGGTGTGCGGCTGTTCCAACGCTCGACCCGCAAACTGTCCCTGACTGAAGCCGGGGAGCGTTTTCTGGCGAGCATCGGCGGCAACCTGGAGGCGTTGCAGGCAGCGATCAGTGCCGTGAGCAGTGATCGCAGTGAGCCGGCGGGTGTGCTCAAAGTCAGCCTGGCGCCGACCTTTGGGATCGGGCATGTGCTGCCGTTGCTGCCGACGTTTCTGGCGCGTTATCCGTTGATTCGGCCAGAGTGGCATTTCGAGAATCGTCAGGTCGATTTGATTGCCGAAGGCTATGACGCGGCCATCGGTGGTGGTTTTGAGCTGACGCCCGGAGTCATCTCGCGGCGGTTGGCGGCGGCGGATATCGTCGCCGTGGCGTCACCGGCTTACCTGGCCGGACGCACCCTGCCCGTCACCCCGGCGGACTTGCTCGGCCACACCGGCATCGTGATGCGCGGCATTCGCACCGGGCGGATTCGTCAGTGGGTGATGCGCGATGGTGCGGGCCAGGAAGTGAGTGCTGCGCTGAATGAAAACATCGTCCTCAACGACCCGGCCGCCATGCGCGAAGCTGCGCTTTTGGGTCTGGGTGTGACGCTGCTGGTGTTGCCGGACGTGGTCACACAAATCCAGCGCGGTGAACTGGTGCGCCTGCTGCCGGACTGGCATGCCGACGCGGGGCCGATCTCGCTGTACTACCCTAGCCGCACGCTGATGCCAGCCAAGACCAGGGTGTTTATTGATTTTGTGATGGAAGCGTTTGGCGGATGACCGCGTTATCGTTCTTCGCGAGCAGGCTCGCTCCCACATTAAATTGATGTGCACATAGATCTTGAGTTCACTACAAATCAACTGTGGGAGCGGGCTTGCTCGCGAAGAGGCCAGCCCAGACAACATACCTCCTGGACTCAAACCACCAATTGCAAAATCAACCACGCATTCGCCGCGCTGATCACCGTAAACAGCCCCCACGCCAACACCCGCGTCGGCAGCCGATTCACAAACGGTCCCATCAGCTTCTGGTCGTTGGTCATGCTGATCAACGGGTACAGCGCAAACGGCAACTGCAAGCTCAACACCACCTGACTCATCACCAACAGCTTGCCAATCGCGTTGTCGCCCATCAGCCACACGCCGATGAACGCCGGGATCAGCGCCAGTCCGCGCGTAATCAATCGCCGCTGATAGCAAGGAATCCGCAGGTTCAGGTAACCCTCCATGATCACTTGCCCGGCGATGGTGCCGGTGAACGTCGAGCTCTGCCCCGAAGCCAGCAGCGCGACGCCAAACAGCACACTGGCCAATGCCCCGCCCACCAGCGGATCGAGCAAATGATAGGCGTCCTGGATGTCCACCACGTCGCTGTGCCCGGTGGTATGGAACGCGGCGGCCGCCAGAATCAGAATCGCCGCGTTGACCAGCAACGCCAGGGCCAGCGAGCCGATGGTGTCGATGCGCGCCAGTTTGACCGCGTCCTGTTTGCTGGCCAGGTCCTTGCCGATCATCCGGGTCTGCACGATCGAGGTGTGCAAATACAAGTTATGCGGCATCACCGTGGCCCCGAGAATACCGATGGCGATGTACAGCGGCGCCGCGTCGCCGATGGCCGACAGTGACGGGGTGAAGCCACGGGCGACGTCCGGCCAATAAGGTTTGATCAGCAACAACTCGACGAAGAAACACGCGCCGATGGTGCCGACCAGCACCAGCATGATCGCCTCAAGACGACGGAAACCACGGCTCTGCAAGGCCAGCACCAGCAGCGTGTCAAACGCAGTCAGGGCGATGCCGAAGGTCAGCGAACAGCCCAGCAGCAAATGGAACGCCAGGGCGCAGCCAAGCACTTCGGCAAGATCCGTGGCGATGATCGAGATTTCCGCCAGCACCCACTGGGTCCGCGCGGTGCGAGTGCTGTAGCGCTCGCGCGACAGTTGCGCCAGGTCACGTCCGGTGGCGATGCCCAATCGCGAGCACAAACACTGCACCACCATCCCCGCCAGGCTCGCCAGCAACACCACAAACAACAAGCTGTAGCCAAACCGCGAACCGGCCTCGATGGCCGTGGCCCAATTGCCCGGGTCCATGTAGCCGATCGACACCAGCAAACCGGGCCCGGCAAAACGCAGCATGCGCTTGAAGAACGTCGCATTCGGGTCAACGGCAACGCTGCCAACCACTTCCGGCGGGCAAAACGGCGCCGTGGCGATTTTGGGCAAAAAGCTGAATTTCACGCAAACATCCAGAAACAATTGGAAAGGCGCAGCTTAGACGGTTCGAGCCTCTTGAGGCTACACACCAAGCAGCTTCTACGAGGCCCCGTGCCGGCGGAAGAACAGCGTCACCTGACCCAGTTCGAAGCCGAGCTTGGTCATCGCCGAGCGATTGGCCATGGTGTTTTCGTCGAGCAGGTACATCCAGTCATCGAAATGCACCTGGTAGACCTTGTCGTCCACCGGCAGGCTGAGAATGTAGCGCCAGTGCAACGCGTTTCCGGCCACCTCGCCGCTCGACTCGCCGACCACATCGCCGGCCGTACCGCGCCAACGGCCAGGACCGTCCGGGTGCAGGGTCCAGACTCGAGTCTGTTTCGTGCCGTCGCTGTAGGTAAAGTCCTCGTGCATGATCAGATTCGGCCCGTCCATGCGGCTGTCGATCAGCACATGAAAGCGCTTGACCACCTCCCCCGAACGCTTCTGGAACATCCCCCAGCCATCCACCCGGCCGACAAAGAACCCCGGCAAATCGAGCTTGGGGTTTTGCTCGCTGTAGCGCTGTACATCGACGCCGCTGCAACCGGCCAGACAAACGAACAGCACCAGCAACAGTTTCTTCAACATGACGACGCCCTCAAGGCTTGGCGGTACCCAACAACTGCTGGCGCAACTCGGGGTTACGGGTGCGGGGATCGAGCCAGATGTCGAAAAAGGCTCGGGCGAATTGCGGGTCTTTCACTTCGTGTTGTAACTGCTGGCCGACAAAAAATCGCGCGCCCTGCCCTGGCAAATACACCCCGGTGATGCGCGTACCCGCCTCAACATCGACGAACGACTGTTGCATCTGCGCCTGCCAGCCGGCCAGTTGCGCGGCGCTGACCGAGGCGCCGGACAAGCGCTTGATCTCGTCGACGCTGGCCTGCACCAGATCCTCCCGGGAAATGCTGCGCTGGTAGATCAGCTCCAAGGCAAACGGCTGGTCCGGCGCCAGCGGTCGCGCCGCGCTCCAGAGCCGCGCGTTGTAGACATCGAAGCCGAATACTTTGAATTCACCGGCACCGATGATCCGCGCGCCGGGCACGCCATCCTGCCAATTGGCCAGTGCCTGGGCGCCAAGCAAGGCCAACAGCCAAAGACTGTGTCGTAGAAAGGATCTGTTCATGGCCGCTCGATGTACGCTGAAACCCTTGATAAAACTTATACGCAAATAGGGATTCTGTACAATTTTCTGGCCGGTGTTTTTGTATACAGGATTCAGCCATTTATAGAGCAATCCATCGCCCACAGTGCTAACGTTGCCGCCTCACACAGGTCGGAGGTGCGTGCGTGCTGATGCTCAAATTGCTGGTGATTCCCGGGTTCCTGCTGCTGATTTCCCTGGCGGGCAAACGCTGGGGACCAAGCGTGGCCGGTTGGTTGTCGGGGTTGCCGGTGGTGGTCGGGCCGATTCTGTTTTTCCTCGCCATCGAGCAAGGCCAAGTGTTCGCCGCCCAATCCGCGACGGCCGCACTGTCTGCAATGTTCGCGATGATTGCGTTCTGCGTGACCTACGCCCAAGTGGCGCAACGCGCTGGCTGGCCATCGGCGCTGGCGGTTTCCCTGTTGGTGTGGGCCGGCACCGCCGTGGTGCTGTCGGTGATTCCGCCGTCCCTGACGTTTTCGGTGATCGCGGCCGCTACTGCGCTGCTGGCCGCGCCGTACCTGTTTCCGTCGGTGCAACCGATTGTTTCCGGCCCCAAGCCCAAGTCCGACAAACTGCTGCTACGCATGGTCGCCGGCGCGCTGCTGACGTTGGCCGTGACGCTGTTGGCCAGCACCGTGGGCGAGCGCTGGAGCGGCTTGCTCGCGGTTTTCCCGGTACTCGGCAGCGTGATGGCGGTGTTTTCCCAGCAAACCCGTGGCCCCGCCTTCACCGCCGCATTGTTGCGCGCCACCGCCACCGGCATGTATTCGTTCGCGGCGTTCTGCCTGGTGCTGGCGCTGACCTTGCCCAGCCTCGGCCTACCGGCGTTCGGCCTCGGCGTGGCGGTGTCCGTGGGCATGCTCGGGGTAACCCGACGTTTACTGGCGAAACCGGCACCGACAACTCGTTCGATCACTTCGAACGAGTAGACCAACAACCTCGTACGTCAATCGAACGGGTTTCGCTCAACATCAGCCTCAGTTCAAACCCACTGACTGAGGCCTTCCCCATGAAATTCTTTTTCCACCCTTCGCCGAACCCGATGAAAGTCGCCCTGTTGCTTGAAGAGCTGCAAACGCCTTACGAGCTGATCGGCGTCGATACCTTCAAAGGCGAGCAACACTTGCTGGCGTTCCTGGCGATCAACCCGAACGCCAAGGTCCCGGCCCTGGTTGACGGCGATGCCACGGTGTTCGACTCCCAGGCGATCCTGCTGCACCTGGCGCAAAAGCATCAGCGTTTCCTGCCGACCAGCGTTGCCGGTCAGGCTGAGTTGCTGTCCTGGCTGATGTTCATCGCCACCGGCCTGTCGCCGTTTTCCGGCCAAGCCGTGCACTTCCTGCACCACGCACCGGAAGACCTGGCTTATGCGAAAAACCGTTACTTGAAAGAAGTTGAACGCCACTATCGCGTGCTCGACCAGCGCCTGGCCGAACATCAATACCTGGCCGGCGACACCTACAGCATCGCCGACATGGCGCTCTGGGGCTGGGCCAACTATGCGCCGTACATCCTCGGCGAAAACGGTCTGGCGGCGTATCCGAACGTCAAGCGCCTGTTCGACGAAATCAGCGCGCGGCCGGCGGCCCAGCGTGCTCACGGCTTGAAAGAGCAACTGGTGCTCAAGGCAGAATTCGACGAAGAAACCCGTCGTAACCTGTTTCCGCAGAATCAGGCGTCATAACGGCAACCCGTAGCAGCTGTCGAGCCCCAGCGAGACTGCGTTCGGCGGCGAAGCCGTCGTGAAATCCGGCACCGCGGTGTTTCAGGATGACCGTGCATGCCGGGTTTACGACGGCTTCGCCGCCGAACGCAGCCTCGCTGGGGCTCGACAGCTGCTACGGGGGGGCATTCCGTGGGATGATCGCCCCCTAGCGCGATTATCCCCGGAGAGTTTCAATGTCATTGTTCAGTAAAAAAGCCGTTGTCCTGTTGCTGACGGCGGTTGCCAGCCTGGGGGCGTTGAATGCTTACGCCGCCAAAGCCAAGACCAGCGATGGCGCGCCGATCAAAGTTTCGATGCTCAGCGGCAAGTTCACCTTCACCTTGCCCAAGGGCTTCGTCGCCAACCCGCTGCCGCCTGGTGCGACTGGCGCAACGGGCACCATGTACGCCAACGAGACAACCAAAACCGTAGTGATCGCCGCGGAAAACAACCTGGCGCCGGGCGTCAACGTCAAAGATAACGACGGCGAATTCCTCGACACCACCGCCGCCGACTTCGACGTGGCTGAACACAAGAATCTGCCGGACTTCAACAAACTCAGCGAAAAAAGCCTGACGATGAAAGGCACCGGCCTGGGCCTGCGCCAGGTGGACAGCACCGCCACCCAGGGCGGCGGCAAGACCCTCAACACCACGCTGATGGCCGGTTCCGGCAACCGGATGGCGGTGATTCAGATCATCTCGCGCCCGAGCGACAAGGCTGGCCACGACACGCTGGTCAAGCAGATCACCGGCAAGTAAATGCTCAGGGATTCAGCCGCTGAAGCCAGGTGTTCAAGTCCTGGATTTCGGCGGCGCTGATGCTGTGGCCCAGGCCTGCGTAGGTATGAAACTCCGGCTTGAGTGAGAGTTTCTGCAACAAGCTGTTGGCCGCCGTGCCATCGACTACCGGCAAGCGTTTGTCCTCGGTGCCATGCCCGATGAAAATCGCCAGCGACTGGCGTTTTTCATCCGGTTTCAGCTCCGATTTGAGCACCGGCAGAATCCGCCCGCTCAACGCGGCAATCCCGCCCATGGCTTCGGGATGACGCAAGCCGACCTCGTAGGACATGATCGCGCCCTGGCTGAACCCCACCAGAAACACCTTGCTGGCGTCGGTGTGATATTTCTTCGCCGCCTGACCGATGAAATCCAGCAACACCTTGCCGCTGGTCTTCAGATCATCGGTTTCACCGTTGTAGGCGCCTTCGCCTTTCTTGCGAAACCACTGGTAACTGTCCGCATCCAGCGCCACCGGCGCCTGCACCGACAGGTAATTGTATTGCGCTGGCAGTTCGTCCTTGATCCCGAACAGGTCCCGCTCGTTACTGCCATAACCGTGGAGGAAAATCACCAGTGGCTGGTTGTGCGAATCGGGGTTGGCCTGCTCGAGGTATTTGAGCGGCAGATCAGTGTTCAGCGGGGTTTGAGCGTGGACCGTGGCAGACGCCAGGAGCATGAACAGCGCGAAAAACTTCAGCATAAACCTTCCTTCACAGGGGGGCAGGATTCGGGGGATACCCTAACACCACAAATATTTTTGGTGTGGCGGATGCCGCCTTCGCGGGCAAGCCTCGCTCCTACATTTTTGACCGCATTCCAATGTAGGAGCGAGGCTTGCCCGCGAAGAGGCCCCGACAGCCAACGAAGATCCAGGATCAATCGTTGGTCAACTTCCCAACCCGAAACGGCACCCGCCCCGCCACTTTCGCCTGCCACGTCCCCGGCTGGGTATAGCGCCCGCGATCAATCGCAAACAGCACGCCACTGGTCCCGGCCCGCACGGTCGTGACCCGATCGTTCAACGGATCGACCACTTCAAACAACGCATCGCCCTGCTCCACCCATTCGCCCGCCTCGCGCAGAAAACTGACCACGCCATGGTGCGGGGCGAACAGGTATTCCGTGCCGGCGAACGGCATGCCTTCGCAGCACTCGCTCGGCGCCGCCGGCCAGGTGCCGCTGATAAAACCCTGTTCTGCGAGAAAGCCCAGAATCGCCTCGCAATTGGCTTGAGCCTGATCGACCCGGGTGTCGCCCATGCTGCCCAGCTCCACAGTGGTGGCGAGGTTCGCTGGCGGAATCGCCGCTTCCGGGAAGGTCCGCGCCAGACGCAACCACGGCGTCGAGCAGGATTCGTCGAACGAGCTGCCGCCGGAGTCTTCACAGAGCAATGCCACACCCGCCTTCAAGCGTGCCGCCAGGGACTGCCACTGCGGCCAGTGCTGCGGCAACGCATACACATGAATCGCCGCGTCGAAGTCGCAATGCAAATCGAGGGTGACGTCGGCGTCGCAGGCGTGGCGCAACAGCAAGCGGTGCATGGCTTCCAGTTGCGAAGCCGGGGCCGGCAGACCGTCGAGCACCTGGCCCATGGTCTGACGGATCAGCGCGATATTGGCCTCGGCGTCATCACCCAATTGGCCACCGATCAACGCGGCGACCGGCTCACTCAGCTCGACAAACGCACGGTTAAAGTTCTTGCCGCTGCCCAGCTCGAACCGTCCCATGTGCGCACCTTGCAGGTGCTGATCGAGTCCGATCGGGTTGGCCACTGGCACCAGTTCGATTACGCCTTGCAACTGGCCTTGGGTTTCGAGTTCGGCCAGGCGTTTTTTCAGTTCCCATGCGGTGCGCATGCCGGGCAATTCGTCGGCGTGCAGGCTGGCCTGAATGTAGACCTTGCGAGTGCCGGCGCCATAACGAAACACACTGAGGGTGCGCTCGGTGCCGAGGTGGCTCCAGGGCAGTGGGTGGTCGATGCGTTGCATGGGTAACTCCTGAATATCAGGGTAGTGAGGTCCCCTGTGGGAGCGAGCTTGCTCGCGATGAGGCCCTGTCGGCCAACATTGATGTTGCCTGACAAACCGCCATCGCGAGCAAGCTCGCTCCCACAGGGGATCTCATTCCAATTAAAAAGGACACAAAAAAAATGGCCACCGCGTCAACGGTAGCCACTTTTTCACACGGCTGGATTACTCGCCGCCGTACACATCAAAATTGAAGTATTTGTCCTGCACTTGCTTGTACTTGCCGTTGGCGCGGATCTCGGTGATGGCGGTGCTGAATTGGTCTGCCAGCGCCTTGTCACCCTTGCGCACCGCGATACCGGCGCCGCCGCCGAAGTACTTGGCGTCTTCGTAGGTCGGGCCAACGAAAGCGAAACCTTTACCGGCGTCGGTTTTCAGGAAACCGTCGTCCAGGTTGACCGAGTCAGCCAGCATCGCGTCGAGGCGGCCGGAGACCATGTCCAGGTTGGCTTCCTGCTGGGAACCGTAGCGCACCAGGATAATCCCGGCCGGTTGCAGCACTTCAGTGGCGAAGCGGTCGTGGGTACTGGCGCGCAGTACACCGACTTTCTTGCCCTTGAGTTCGGTCAGCGGGTCCTTGACGTCGGTGCCTTCCTTCATCACGAAGCGCGCCGGGGTGTGGTAGTACTTGATGGTGAAATCGACGTTTTTCTTGCGGTCGTCAGTGATGGTCATGGACGACAGGATCGCGTCGATTTTCTTCACTTTCAGGGCCGGGATCAGGCCGTCGAACTCTTGCTCGACCCACACGCACTTCACTTTCATCTGCTCGCACAGCGCGTCGCCGATATCGACGTCGAAACCGGTGAGTTTGCCGTCAGGAGTTTTCATCGAGAATGGCGGGTAACCGGCTTCGATACCGATGCGGATCGGCTTGGCGTCTTCGGCCACAGCGGTCAGGGACAACATCGACAGTGCCAGGGCACCGAACATCACTAGCTTCTTCATTTATAACTCCTGTGTGCGGAGGCTTTTATTGGCAGCTTTCGATTGGTCGCTTTCGGTCGGTGCTCTTGTGGAGAACCCCGAAGTGGCCGGCAGTCTAGAGCGGCTACAGGAGGGCGAATTATGTTTAAGCGACAAATACTTATAAAAAAGTAACTGACCGATTGGCTCGTTCAAACCCTTGCGCCAGAGCGGTGCAAAGACTGTAGGACAAGCCTCGTTTTCAGATAAAACCTACGGGGTTCGGGTGTTTATCCGACTGAAGAGTCGCAACGAAAACCGGCGCCAAGCGTCACTGGCGATGACCGATGTTTTGCTGCACATTGAGCGCCATCTGCTTCCAATCCGAGAACCCCGATGCCTGAGCTCAACCTGATCCAGCACCACCCCGCCGAAGGTCCCGGTGCCATTGCCGAATGGGCGAAGCTGCGCTGGATCTCGTTGAATGTCTTTCGCGCCGATCTCGGGCAGTTGCCGCCAGTCAGTGCGGCTCCGGTGATCCTGCTGGGAGGGCCTTACGAATCCAATGCCGGGCCTGAATGGCTGGAAGATGAACGCCAGTGGCTGGCCGCCAGCCTGGAGCAAGGCGCGGCGGTGTTCGCCATTTGCCTGGGGGCGCAGCTGTTGGCCTTGAGCCTGGGCGGGAGCGTGCGGCGCATGGCGCGTCCTGAAACGGGCTGGACCCGAGTGAGCTTTGCGGATGGCCAGGTGTTGAACGTGCTGGAGTGGCATGAAGACGCGATCGACTTGCCGCCGGGGGCGCAGTTGCTGGCCAGCAGTGAGGCGTGCGAGCAGCAGATGTATCGGGTCGGGCCGACGCGGGTCGGGTTACAGTTTCACCCGGAGTGGGATGCGCGATCGGTGGTTTTGCTGAATGAGCATTTCGGTGATGAATCGCCGTTGCCGCGCGGGCAGGATGATGGCGTCGAGCATGCGGCGGTGTTTGAGTGGCTGCGGGGGACGCTGGATCAATGGTGGGCAGTTACATTGAACTGACGGTGAAACGCTTTTGTGGCGAGGGGGCTTGCCCCCGTTGGAGTGCGCAGCGCTCCCAAAAATTTTCGACAACAGCTGGGATTTTTGGGGCTGCTGCGCAACCCAACGGGGGCAAGCCCCCTCGCCACAATTGATTAGTTGTGTCTGGGGATCAGCATTCACAACCAATAGGCGTACGCGCCGCCTCGACGCTCAACTCAAACCCCTCATCCAGCCAGCCCGTCACCCCGCCGATCATTTCCTTGACCGGGTAACCCAGCGCCGCCAGTTTCACTGCAGCCTTGTTCGCGCCGTTGCAGTGTGGACCGGCGCAATAGACCACGAACACCGTGGATGTGGGATAAGCCGCCAACGTCTCGGTGGTCATCAACCGCCCCGGAATATTGATCGCCCCCGGCACATGCCCCCGCTCAAAGGCCAACGGGCCGCGTGTATCCACCAGAACAAAATCCACCTCGCCGGCCTGCTGGCTGCCGAACACGTCGGAACAATCGGTTTCAAAGGTCAGGCGATTGCTGAAATGCATCAGGGCAATGGCCGACGGGGCTGCGGGAATCGCGCGTACCAGGCTGGTCATGGGGTGTAGTCCTTTTCTCGGTGGGTGTAGGCAGACTTTATCTGCCCGCCGCTTGCCGCTACAGTGGCGCACAAGACACTCACCGGGAACTTTCCGCCAAATGCAGACCAACCCTGGATTAGTCGCGATCCTGGCCTACGACGGCCTGTGCACCTTTGAGTTTGGCATCGCCGTGGAGATCTTCGGCCTGGCCCGACCGGAGTTCGATTTCCCGTGGTACGAACATCAGATCGCCGCCGTGGATACAGGCCCGATGCGCGCCATGGGCGGCATTCAAGTGCTGGCCGACGGCGGCATGGAATTGCTGGAAAGCGCCCGAACCATCATCGTTCCCGGTTGGCGCGACCGTCAGACGCCAGTGCCGGAAGCACTGCTTTCTGCGTTACGGCTGGCCCACGCGAGAGGCGCGCGGCTGCTGTCGATCTGCTCCGGGGTGTTTGTGCTGGCAGCCACCGGGTTGCTCGACGGTCACCGCGCCACCACGCATTGGCGCTACACCCATGAACTGGCCGAGCGTTTCCCGAACATTCTGGTGGACCCGGACGTGCTCTACGTCGACTCGGGCCAGTTGATCACCTCGGCCGGCAGCGCGGCGGGGATCGATGCCTGCCTGCATCTGGTGGCGCGGGACTTTGGCACTCAGGTGGCCAACTCGGTGGCGCGGCGGCTGGTGATGTCGCCGCAACGCACCGGCGGTCAGGCGCAGTTTATTCCTACACCGGTCAGTCCGACGCCCCGCAGCGATTTGTCCCGCGTCATGCAATGGGCTCGGGAGCGTTTGCACGAACCGCTGGAAGTGCGCGACCTGGCCAGCGAGGCGGCGATGAGCGAGCGCACCTTCCTGCGCCGTTTCACCGAAGCCAGCGGCCAGTCGCCCAAGACATGGTTACAACATCAACGCCTGGCGCGGGCGCGGGAGTTGCTGGAAAGCACGGGCGACAACACCGAGCAGATTGCCGAGCGTTGTGGGTATCGGTCGGTGGAGAGTTTTCGAGTGGCGTTTCGCAGTGTGGTGGGGGTGCCGCCGTCGGTGTATCGGGAAAGGTTTGGGCGTGGGGTTCAGGCCAGTTTTTGAGGTGTTCTTTCGGGCGCCTTCGCGGGCAAGCCTCGCTCCTACAGGATCGCCGCTAACCTTGTAGGAGCGAGGCTCGCCCGCGAAGGCGTCAGCCCAGACACCGCCAACCTCAAGGCTTACGCAACAAATAGGTATCCATAATCCACCCATTAGCCAGCCGCGCGGCCTTGCGCACTCGCTCGATCTCATCCGCCACATCTTTCAACTTGCCGCTGATGAGGATTTCATCCGGCGTGCCCAGGTAGGCTCCCCAGTAAATCTCTATCTCCTGATCCGCCACTTGATGGTAGGAATCTTCCGCATCGAGCATCACCACCAGACTGTCGGCATCACTCACCTGCCCCGCCGCCAGTCGCCGGCCGGTGGTGATTTCAATCGAGCGACCGATGCGATTCAGCGGCACCTTGTGTTGCGCCGCCAAGGCCTGGACGCTGGTGATGCCGGGGATGACTTCGAATTCGAACTCACAGCGACCCGAGGCCAGAATCGCCTGCAAGATGCGCACGGTGCTGTCGTACAGCGCCGGGTCGCCCCACACCAGGAAACCACCGCACTGGCCGTCGGACAATTCCTCGTTGATCAGCCGCTCGAAGGTCTGCTGCTTGGCCAGGTTCAGATCATCGACACTGGCCTTGTAGTCCACATCACCACGCTCGCGCTCCGGACTGTGAGCTTCGACGAAGCGGTAGGCGTGATCGGTGATGTAGCGCTCACAGATTTCCCGGCGCAGGTCGATCAGTTTGTCTTTGCTCTGGCCCTTGTCCATGAGGAAAAACACGTCTGCGCGATTCAACGCCTTTACCGCCTGCATCGTAATGTAGTCCGGGTTACCGGCGCCGATGCCGATGACCAGCAATGTTTTCATCAAAAGCCTCCGTCAGCGTCAGTGCTCATCAAGCGTAGCCGCCAGCGTCCGGTGAACCGCAGTTCGATGGCGGATAACGGTTCGACATCAATCAGGTTGAACGCCGTGCTTTGCAGTACGTGGGTCAATACCGCGCGAACAACATAAGGATGGGTAATCGCGATGATGTCGCCGGGCGTTGTCTCCAGAGTCGCCAGCCAGGCGGCCGCGCGCTCACCAAGTTGCACCACCGACTCGCCACCGTGGGGCGCGGAATGCGGGTCTTCGAGCCAGGCTTGGAGCGCTTCTGGCTCGGTTTTTTGCAGCTCACTGATGCGCTGACCTTGCCAGCGCCCGAAATCACAATCGCGCAAAGCGTCGACGATGTGCGCATCGCTGCCGAACAGCTCGGCGGTCTGGCGAGTGCGGGCTTCGGGGCCACAGAGCAGGCGCGGCGGGATCTTGGAGGATCCGCTCCGCGAACACTTGGCCGATTGCCAAACCATTTCAACCGGCTCATCCGTAGGAAAACGCGCCAGTTTTTGTGCGACGGTTCGGGCGTGACAAATCAGGGTCAATCGGGTCGCCTGCACGGGCAATTACTCTTTTTATGGGTAGGCAAGCGGCAACACACCGCAAACAAGTGATCGATTGTGCAGCAAGACAGTCGGTCAAGGCACAAAACCTGTGGGAGCGGGCTTGCTCGCGAAAGCGGTGTGTCAGTCAGTATTGATGCTGCCTGACACACCGCTTTCGCGAGCAAGCCCGCTCCCACAGGGATTTATTTCATTTCAGGCATGGAAAGGGGTGATCTCCGACACTGATATGGGCAATGTCCTACACACTCTGTCGACATCCGCGTAGCCCTTGTTACACGGGCATTTCGCCCCGTTTCAACACCTCGCCATTGCGTGTAAAAATTCACTAGACATGTAGCGTGAGTTACATAAATACTGTTTTAGCGAATTGTGAAATAAAACCGACACACCCATCCAGCAGGAGCCCGGATGCCCCCCCTTAGAGACCTGATCACCGATCCCGGCCTGGACCTTACGCCGTCGGAACGCAAAGTCATCCGCGCCTTGCTGGACCAGTACCCGCGTAACGGACTGGGCCCGATGTCGCGTCTGGCCGAACATGCCGGTGTCAGCGATCCGACCATTGTGCGGCTGGTGAAAAAACTCGGTTTTGGCGGTTACGCCGAATTCCAGGATGCGCTGCTCAGCGACATGGACCATCGCCTGCGCTCCCCCAGCACCCTGTTGCAACCCCGTTCGCACCTGCAAAAAGACGATCCGTGGAGCCATTATCTGGCGGAAACCCATCGTTCCCTGGTCGAAACCCAGGCCCTGACCCAACCCGAAGATGTACGGATACTGGTGGAATGGCTGCTCGACGTGCGCCATCAGGTGCATTGCTTCGGCGGACGCTTCAGCAGCTTCCTCGCCAACTATTTGCTCAACCATTTGCGCCTGTTGCGCCCCGGGTGTTTCGCCCTGGAAGACAACGCCCAGTTGCCGGACCGCTTGTTCGACGTGCAGCGCCAGGACGTGGTGCTGGTGTTCGACTATCGCCGCTACCAGTCCCAAGCCCTGCGAGTCGCCAGTGCGGCGAAAAATCGCTATGCGCGAGTGGTGCTGTTCACTGACATCTACGCCTCGCCGCTGCGGGAAATGGCCGACCTGATCATCAGTGCGCCCGTAGAGTCAGTCTCGGCATTCGACAGCATGGTCCCGGCGCTGGCGCAGATTGAAGCACTGATTGCCTGCCTGACCCTGCGCAGCCCGGATCTGGCCGATCGCCTGGAAGGCATCGACAACCTGCGCTCTGACTTCGACACCCACCTGCTGGAGGAAAAATAAGGATGTTTACGCTCCCCCACCGCTCGCCACGTGACCTGCCCTTTGTCACCGGCCACACCGCGCTGTTGCTGGTCGACATGCAACGAGCCTGGCTCGAACCGCAGTTCGACCCGCACCTCAACGACCCGGATGCCGAGTATTTCCTGACCCGCACCCACATGCAGGTGGTGCCCAATCAGCGGCGGTTGCTCAGCGCTTTTCGCGGTGCCCGGCAGAACGTGCTGCACACCCTGATCGAAAGCCTCACCGCCGATGGCCGCGACCGTTCGCTGGACCACAAACTCTCGGACATGCACCTGCCCAAGGGCAGCCCGCAGGCGCGGATCATCGACGACCTGACGCCGACGGAAAACGAAGTCGTGCTGCCCAAGACGTCCTCGGGAGTCTTCAACTCCACCAACATCGACTACGTGCTGCGCAACCTTGAGGTCCGGCATCTGGTGATTGCCGGCATCGTCACCGATCAGTGCGTGGACATGGCCGTGCGTGACGCCGCCGACCGCGGCTACCTGGTAACCCTGGTGGAAGACGCCTGCGCGACTTACACCCCGGAGCGGCATCAGGCCTGCCTCAACGCGATCAAGGGTTATTGCTGGATCACCGATACCCACACCGTGCTCGGCCGTTTGCAGGAGATGCAGCCATGAGTGCGCGCCTGTTGCCAGTGCCGATGACCACGATCGTCACCACCGACCTGATCGGCGTGACCCGCGGCCGTTCCTTTCCAACCGACGAACTGGAGCACTATCAAGCCGTCGGTTGCGGCTGGGTGCCGGCCAACAGCGCGTTGACCCCGCAAGACGTCATCGCCTCGACCAGCCCGTGGGGCGCCTACGGTGACTTGAGGTTGATTCCGGACTTGAGCAGCCGGGTCACGGTCAATAACGGCCCGGACGCCAATGCCCCAGCCCTGGATTTCATCCACGGTGACCTCTGCGAAACCGATGGCCGTCCGTGGGCGACCTGCCCGCGCACGCTGTTGCGCAACGAAGTGGAGCGCTATCGGGAGCTGGGCGTGCAGGTCAACGCCGCGTTCGAACACGAATTCAATCTGGACAGCGGCGATGTCGACTGTCGCGCGTTCTCCCTGGAAGCCCAGCGTCAGGGCGCCGAATTCGGTGGCTGGCTGCTCAGCGCGTTGCGTGCGGGTGGCGTCGAGCCAGAGATGTTCCTGCCGGAATACGGCAAGCATCAATACGAAATCACTTGCCGCCCGGCACTCGGTGTCGCCGCCGCCGATCGCGCGGTGAACGTGCGCGAGATCACCCGGGAAATCGCCCGGCAAATGGGCCTGGACCTGAGCTTTGCGCCAAAGACCTCCGAGCACGCGATGTGCAACGGCGTGCATTTGCACGTCAGCCTGCAAGACCTGGACGGGCAACCGCTGCTGTACGACGCCGGCACCACCAACGGCCTCTCGACCCTCGGCCAGCACTGGGCCGCCGGAATCCTGCATTACTTGCCGGCCCTCTGCGCCTTTACCGCGCCGACACCGGTGTCCTACGAGCGTTTGCAGCCCCATCACTGGAGCGCTTCCTACGCCTGCCTCGGCCAACGTAACCGCGAAGCAGCGCTGCGGATCTGCCCGACCGTGAGCCTGGGCAGCAAATCCGTGGCGGCGCAGTACAACCTGGAATTCCGCGCCATGGACGCCACGGCCTCGCCGCATCTGGCCATGGCCACGCTGCTGATCGCCGGGCGGCTGGGCATCGAACGACGCCTGGCGCTGAACGCCATCACTGATGAAATCCCCGACGCCTTGAACGAAGAACAACGTCAGGCGCGCGGCATTGTTGCCCTGCCCGCTTCGCTGCCCCAGGCCCTGGACTGCCTGCGCAACAGTGAAGCGCTGATCGAAGCCCTGCCCCAGGCACTGCTCGACTCTTATTTCGCCCTTAAAACCGAGGAACTGACGCTGACGGAACAGCTCTCGCCCGCCGACCTTTGTGAGCACTATGCCCGTTTGTACTGAATCCGTTGAACTGGGGCTCTACACCGAGCCCCCGTACTCCCTGAGCCGGGAAGACTCCGAGCACCCGTTGATTCTGGTGTGCGAACACGCCAGCCGTTTTATTCCGCCGGCGTTGAATGACCTGGGCCTGGACTATGAGGCCGCCCGCCAACACATCGCCTGGGACATCGGCGCTTTGGCGCTGGCGCAGCGCTTGTCCGAAATCCTCGGCGTGACCCTGCTGGCGGCGAATTATTCGCGGCTGTTGATCGACCTCAACAGGCCGCGCCACGCCCCGGACAGTATTCCGGGCCAAAGCGAGATCTATCAGGTGCCGGGCAACCAGCAACTCGATGAAGCCACCCGGGAACATCGTCGGCAGGCGCTGTTCAAGCCGTTTCACACACGCTTGCAAACCTTGATCGACGAGCGCGTGGCCCAGGGACAAGCGGTGCGTGTGGTGGGGATTCACAGTTTTACCCCGATTTATTATGGTCAGCCCCGGTCGCTGGAGGCCGGTGTGCTGTTCGGCGAATCCCGGCAATACGCCCAACGCATCATTGACGGACTGAGCCAGCATTCCCTTAAAGTGGCCGGCAACCAGCCGTACAAGATCGACCCGCTAGGGGACATGACCGTGCCGGTGCACGGCGATGCCCGTGGGCTGGAGTCGGTGTTGATCGAAGTGCGCAATGATCTGCTGCGCACACCTGAGACGATTCAACGCTGGGCCGGTTACCTCGCCCCGTTGCTGTAGGAAAAGTAAGAACGCTGTGGTTGTACCGACATAAAAACTAAAAAATCGACCGATGAGATGACAAGGAGAGCGGCATTCATGGAAATAGAAGCATTCGGCTACAAGCAGGAGTTGAAACGCAGCCTGACCCTGACGGATCTGGTGGTGTACGGGATGATCTTCATGATCCCCATCGCCCCGTTCGGTGTGTATGGCTACGTCAACGCCGAGGCACCGGGGATGGTGCCGCTGGCCTACATCATCGGCATGGTGGCCATGTTGTTCACCGCCCTGAGCTACGGCAGCATGGCCCGCGCTTTTCCGATTGCCGGCTCGGTTTATTCCTACGCCCAACGCGGCCTGAATCAACACGTCGGTTTCATCGCCGGTTGGCTGATGCTGCTCGATTACCTGCTGATCCCGCCGCTGCTGTACGTCTACGCGGCCATGGCGCTGAATCACTTGTACCCGGACATTCCGAAAGTCGGTTTCATCCTGGCGTTCCTGGTCAGCGCGACGTTTGTGAACCTGCGCGGCATCACCTTCACCGCGCGGATGAATATCGTGTTTCTGCTGGCGCAACTGGTGGTGCTGGGGATTTTCCTGTTCTACGCCTGGAATGCCCTGCACAGCGGCGGTGGTCATGGTGAGCTGACCCTGGCGCCGTTGTACAACCCGGAAACCTTCAACTTCGCCCTGCTGATGCAAGCAGTGTCGATTGCGGTGCTGTCGTTCCTCGGTTTTGATGCGATTTCCACCCTGGCCGAAGAGATCAAGGGCGACCCGGGCCGCAGCGTCGGCAAGGCTGCGCTGATTACCCTGGTGGTAATGGGCGTGATCTTCGTGGTGCAAACCTGGATCGCCACCGACCTGGCCGCCGGCATGGGCTTCAAGTCCGCCGACACAGCGTTCTATGAAATCGCCGAAATCGCTGCCGGCAGCTGGCTGGCGACCCTCACCGGCGTGGCCACGGCATTGGCCTGGGGCGTGGCGGTGGCCATCACTTCGCAAGCGGCTGTGTCGCGACTGCTGTTCGGCATGGCGCGGGACGGCAAACTGCCGAAAGCGCTGGCCAAGGTTCACCCGAAACACAACACGCCTTACATCAGCATTTACCTGGTGGCAGTGCTGTCGCTGGTGATCTGCTACTTGTTTATCAACTCGGTGGACACTCTCACCTCGCTGGTCAACTTCGGCGCGTTGAGCGGTTTCATGCTGCTGCACCTGACCGTGATCAACTACTACTGGCGTCGGCAGAAATCCGGCCAGGTGATCCGCCACCTGCTGTGCCCGGTGATCGGCTTCATCATCGTCGCGGCCATCATGTACAACATGGGCGTCGATGCACAGAAACTCGGCCTGATCTGGATTGCCCTGGGTCTGGTCTACGTGTTCTTCCTGAATAAGCTCGGCGCCAGCACGACGCTGCCCGACCCAAGCAACGTCTGACAAGAAAAAGGGCGGCGTCTGACAATAGATCAGGCGACCGCTGCTTCCACGCGTGGAAACCGACAGTGATAGTCAGGTTCGACGGCAAACCCGCCGAACCCATTGATACAGGAGTGCATCCATGCTGGTCTTACGCCCAGTCGAGTTAACCGACCTGCCTCAACTGCAACAACTGGCCCGTGACAGCCTGGTGGGCGTCACGTCCCTGCCGGATGACAGCGAACGCCTGCGCGAGAAGATTCTCGATTCCTGCGCCTCGTTCGACAAAGACGTTGAGGGCAATGGCCCGGAAAACTACTTTTTCGTCCTCGAAGAGCTGAGCACCGGACGTTTGACCGGGTGCTCGGAAGTCCTTGCCACCGCCGGTTTCAGCGAGCCGTTCTACAGCCTGCGCAACCGCCACTTCACCAGCGCCTCCCGGGAGCTGAACATCGAGCACGGCGTGCCGGCGCTGTCGTTGTGCCACGACCTCAGCGGCCATAGCTTGCTGCGCGGTTTCCACATTGATAGCGCACTGGTGCGCACGCCGTTTTCCGAGTTGCTGTCGCGGGCGCGGCTGTTGTTTATCGCGGCGCACCCGGCGCGTTTTTCCGACGCGGTGATCACCGAAATCGTCGGCTACAGCGATGAGCAGGGCCAATCGCCCTTTTGGGATGCCGTGGGCAAACACTTTTTCGACCTGCCCTATGTCGAGGCCGAAAGGCTGTGTGGCCTGGAGAGTCGCACCTTCCTCGCCGAACTGATGCCGCAATACCCGATCTACGTGCCGATGCTGCCCCAGGCCGCGCAGGACTGCATCGGCCGGATTCACCCGGACGGCCAGGAAGCGTTCGACATCCTGGAACGCGAAGGCTTCGAAACCAACAGCTACATCGACCTGTTCGATGGCGGCCCCACGCTGTATGCACGCACCGCCGGCATTCGCTCCATCGCCCGCAGCCACGCGGGCGCCGCGCAGTCTGTCGAGGCCATCGACGCTCGTGGTTGCTATCTGGTGAGCAATGATTCGCTAAGAAACTTCCGGGCCATCGTCGCCGAACTGGCCTACACCGCCGACCAACCGGTGAGCTTGAGCGCCGAGATGTGCGCCGCCCTGAACGTGAGCGACGGCAGCCCGATCCGGCTGATCGCCCTGTGAGCAACACCCGGCCCCGTGCCCAACGACAGCGCCCGAGCATGCGCGCACCAGGAGTTGCATCATGATTGTTCGTCCGGTTCACGTCACCGACCTGCCCGCCCTGCTGGCGCTGGTCAAAGAGGCCGGCCCCGGGTTCACCACCCTGCCGGCCAACGAGGAACGCCTGGGCCACCGCGTGCGCTGGTCCCAGCGCACCTTCGCCGAACAGGTCGAGCGTGCCGACGCCGATTACCTGTTCGTGCTCGAAGATGACGATCAGCGCGTGGTCGGGGTCAGTGCCCTGACTGGCGCGGTGGGCATGCGCGAACCCTGGTACAACTACCGGATCGGGTTGACGGTCAGTTCGTCGCCGGACCTGGGCATCCAGAAGCAGATCCCGACCTTGTTTCTGAACAACGAAATGACCGGCCAATCCGAACTCTGCTCGCTGTTCCTGCACCCCGACCAGCGTCAGGGCAACAATGGCCGGTTGCTGTCGTTGGGGCGGTTGTTGTTCGTCGCCGAGTACCCGCAACTGTTCGGCGAGAAACTCATCGCCGAACTGCGCGGCAGTGCCGACGAACACGGCAGTTCACCGTTCTGGGAGAGCCTGGGCCGGCACTTTTTCCAGATGGATTTCAGCTACGCCGATCATCTGTCGGGGCTGGGCCATAAATCGTTCATCGCCGAACTGATGCCGCGCCAGCCGCTATACACCTGCCTGCTCACCGAACAAGCCCAGGCCGTGATCGGCAAGGCGCACGCGAACACGCAACCGGCGCTGAAGATCCTCAACGCCGAGGGTTTTGCCCACAAGGACTACATCGACATCTTCGACGGCGGCCCGGTGATCGAAGCCCAGGTCCCGAAAATCCGCACCGTGCGCGACAGCCAGCCGCTGGTGCTGGGCATCGGCACACCGGACGACCAGGCCCCGGTGTGGCTGATCCACAACCGACGCATGGAAAATTGCCGCATCACCACCGCCAAGGCACGGCTGGTGGGCAACAGCCTGATCGTCGACCGCCTCACCGCCAAACGCCTGCAACTGCAACCGGGTAACTCGGTGCGGGCGGTTACGTTGTTGAATCAGGAACAGCAGGCTGTGGCGGCGTGATCAGCGTCTGAAGCCTCCCACATCCCTGTGGCGAGGGAGCTTGTCGGAATGCCGCACCATCCCGCTGGGCTGCGAAGCGGCCCCAAAACCGTCCACCTCTATCTTTCGTCATACCGAGTCGCCAGATTTGCGACTGCTCCGCAGCCGAACGGGGGCAAGCCCCCTCGCCACAAGCAAGCTCCCTCGCCACAGGTTATTCGTCGCCCGCACTATCACTTTCAAGGCAAGCCCCTAGCCACAAGGTGCGGTATCGATTCACCCGTCTGTAAATTCGTCATCCTATTGACCCCGCGCGCGTGATAGCCTTTTGTTCCTTCGGCGTTGACACTTTTGCTCAAGCCCTTCCATTCCAATGCAGTGGTGGAACTCATATGTCCAGGCTTTCCCATCAAGATTTGCGCCGTAACTTTCGCCAATTGCTGGCTTCCGACACGTGCTATCACACCGCTTCCGTGTTCGACCCGATGTCGGCGCGCATCGCCGCTGACCTGGGTTTTGAAGTCGGGATTCTTGGCGGCTCGGTCGCCTCGTTGCAGGTATTGGGCGCGCCAGACTTCGCGCTGATCACCCTGAGCGAATTCGCCGAACAGGCCACCCGCATCGGCCGCGTGGCCCAATTGCCAGTGATCGCCGACGCCGACCATGGTTACGGCAACGCATTGAACGTGATGCGCACCATCGTCGAACTCGAACGCGCCGGCATCGCCGCGCTGACCATCGAAGACACCCTGTTGCCGGCCCAATTCGGCCGCAAGTCCACCGACCTGATCGGCGTGGCCGAAGGCGTCGGCAAGATTCGCGCAGCGCTGGAAGCCCGGGTCGACAGTGAAATGGCGATCATCGCCCGCACCAATGCGGGGATCCTGCCGATCCAGGAAATCATCAGCCGCACCCAGCAATACCAGAACGCCGGGGCCGACGGGATCTGCATGGTCGGCGTGCAGGACTTCGACCAACTGGAAAAAATAGCCGAGCACCTGAGCGTGCCGCTGATGCTGGTCACCTACGGCAACCCGGCCCTGCGCGACGACAAGCGCCTGGCAGAACTGGGTGTTCGCGTGACCATCGACGGGCATGGCGCCTACTTCGCGGCGATCAAGGCGACGTACGACAGCTTGCGCGAACAACGCCAGATCTTCACCCAGGCCTCGGACCTGAGCGCGACCGAACTGACGCATACCTACACGCAGCCTGAGGATTACATTCGTTGGGCGGAAGAGTTTATGCGCGTCAAGGAGTGAGGGCGTGAGCCGGCAGGACGCCTTCGCGAGCAAGCTCGCTCCCACAGGGGTTCGGCGTTGATCACAAGATTTGTGTTCAACAAAAATCCACTGTGGGAGCGAGCTTGCTCGCGATGACGTCAGCCAAGACACCGCTAAACCGTGGCCTTATCCGCTGCAACGCCCGCTTCTGGATCACATTCAGCACAGCAATGAACACCGCAGATCCCTGTGGCGAGGGAGCTTGCTCCCGCTTGAGTGCGCAGCACTCACAAAAATCTGCACTGCTGACAAAATTTTAGGGTCGCTTCGCAACCCAGCGCGAGCAAGCTCGCTCGCCACAGGTTGATGTTTGTCTGAATGACCTGCGTGAATGATCGTTCCCACGCAGAACGTGGGAACGATCGGTAGCGGCGTGGCTTACCGCTTGGCCAACTCCATAATCATCCGCGACAGCAGATAAATCCGCGGCGACACGCTCTCGACCTCGGCGTATTCCTCCGGCGTATGGATATTGCCGCCGACAATCCCGAAGCCATCCAGCGTCGGTGTGCCCACGCCCGCCGAGAGGCTCGCATCCGCTGCGCCGCCGCTGCCTTCTTCGGTCAATTTGCGGCCAATTTCGCCGTAGATCCCCTGGGCCATGGCCATCAAACGGTCGGATTCCGGGGTTTGCGGCATTGGCGGCAAGCCGCGTTGCAGGGTGGTGGTGACTTCGGTGTCCGGGATTAGTTTGTCCTTGGAAACCCGCGCCAGGTCTTTCTCGATCCGGTCGAATTCTTCCGGCACCGCCGCGCGCACATCGGCCTTGGCGGTGGCCTGGTCCGGGATCACGTTGGTGCGGTCGCCGGCCTTGAGTACGGTGAAGTTGATGGTGGTCTTTTTCGCTTCGTCACCGAGTTTGCCCAGTTGCAGGATCTGGTGCGCCGCTTCCATCGCTGCGTTACGCCCCAGTTCCGGTGCGACACCGGCGTGAGCCGCTTTGCCCTTCACCTCAACCACCGCCGTGGCGCTGCCTTTGCGCCACACCACCAGGCCATCCGCCGGACGACCCGGTTCTAGGTTGAGCGTCACGTCGTGGGCTTTGGCGGTTTTCTTGATCAGGTCGGTGGCGACGTCCGAGCCGCTTTCTTCACTGGCATCGAGCAGGAAGGTGATTTGGGCGTAGTCCTTGAAGTCGAGGTTTTTCAGGACTTTCAGCGCGTAGATCCCGGCGACAATGCCGCCCTTGTCGTCCATCACGCCCGGCCCATAGGCGCGACCGTCCTTGATGTGGAATGGACGCTCAGTGGCCGAGCCTTCCTTGAATACGGTGTCCATGTGCGCCATCAGTAGAATTTTCGCCTTGCCGGTGCCTTTGAGCGTGGCGATCACGTGGCTGCTTTTGTCCGGGGTGTTGGGCACAAGTTCGATGGCGAAGCCGAGCTTTTTCAACTCGTCGACGGCGATGTCGCGGACTTGGGTCAGGCCGGGTTCATAGCCGGAACCGGAGTCGATGTTGACCAGTTTTTCCAGCAGCTTCAGGGCGTCAGCCTTGTACTGCTCGGAATCGGCGAGGACTTGCTTGTGGGGTTCGGCGAAGGCTGCAGGGGCGAAGGCGCCGAGGGCGAGGGTCAGGGCGAGGCTGGTGAGCTTGAACGTCATGAATCGATCCTTGTTTCTTGTCGGGGGGTACCTGAACCCTACCTGAGTGTGGCGCGAGGCTCTATACCGGATGCGACACCGACCGTTCGTTTTACAAGCCAATATCCCCCGTAGCAGCTGTCGAGCACCGCGAGGCTGCGTTCGGCGGCGAAGCCGTCGTGAAATCAGGCAACACGGTGCATCAGGTGGACCGCGTGCGCAGGGTTTGCGACGGCTTCGGCGCCGAACGCAGCCTCGCGTTGCTCGACAGCTGCTACGGGGAGGGATTTAGACGCTTAGACCGAGTCCAGCAACTCATGCCGTGGCTTGCCGTCGCTGCAGCAGATGACACGATTCCTGCCGGTGGTCTTGGCTTCATAGAGCGCCTGATCCGCATCGTTCAACCACAACGTCGCATCGGTGTGCGCCGGGTCAAACGCCGCCAAACCAATGCTCAAGCTGACCTTCAACGCCGGGTTTTGCTCGTAGCCGAGGGTGGCGAAGCGATCGCGCAAGGCGTCCATCGCGGCGGCGGCGCTGTTGAGGGGTAGGTCCGGGAGGATCACGCAGAACTCATCGCCGCCGTAGCGTCCGGCGACATCCGCCGCGCGCAGGTTTTGCTTGAGCATTTTGCTCAGTTGACGCAGGACAATGTCCCCGGCGACGTGGCCGTACGTGTCGTTGATGCTTTTGAAGTGGTCGATGTCGATCAGCGCGATCGCCCCTCCCCGGTTTTGCCTCTGACAGCGCTGGAATTCGACTTCCAGCTGATCCTTCCAGGCGCCATGGTTCAGCAGGCCGGTGAGGCTGTCGGTGCGGCTCAGGGCCAGTAGTTCGCGTTTTTGCCGGCCGAGGGTAATGGCCTGGCGAAAGCAGATCCACCCCAGCGCCAGCGGATACAGGCACAACAAGGGTAAACAGGCGTAGAGCTGCAACGGACTGGTATGCGGAATAAACGCGGGGCTGAAAACCAGCAAACCGACGCCCACCCCGAGGATCTGCGCCACGGTGCCGGCCAGGAGAAAACGCAAGCCGCCGATGGCCACGTTGTTCATCGCCATCATGGAAATCGTCGTGGCGCTGGGCAATGGATTGAACTGCATGGCCACGACCCAGAAGCCGCCGAGAAAGGCGTCCACCAGCAGGTTCCGGTGTTCGGCGTGATAAGGAAGTGTGGCGCGGCGGGCCCATTGGTAAGCCAGATGCGGCCAGACCAGGGCATTAAACAGCATCACCACCCAGACCCACGGCGCCGGGTCGAGCGGATACATCGCCGCGCTCACGCACATCAATCCCAGGGCCAGCCCCAGGGTTCGCGACGTGTATAGCCTCCTGGCCAGTGAAAGTCCCTTTCCTCCCGTTTTTGCCATAGAGGCCTCTACCACTGAACGGAATCTGATCACACCGGGGGTTGCGGGTGTGAACGGAGTCTATCAGGGCAACGGCGAATAGCCATCACCGGCTGGCGGTGAATACCGGGACATGTGCAGGAGCGAGTCTCGCCCGCGAAGAACGATAACGCGGTATACCTGAAACACTGCGGCGTCCGCATTCACCTGTAGGAGCAAAGCTTGCTCGCGAAGAACGATGACGCGGTCAACCTGATACACCGCGTCATCCGCATTCACCTGTAGGAGCAAAGCTTGCTCGCGAAGAACGATAACGCGGTCAGCCTGATACACCGCGTCATCGTTCTTCGCGGGCAAGCCTTGCTCCTACAAAAGCAAAAGCGGAAGCGGCGCCCGTGCACTTTGGCTATACATGATGGGAGCGTTCGATAAACACCAATAAAAAGGAGGCCCATGCAAACCTTTCAAGTGTTGATCATCGGCAGCGGTTTTGGCGGCCAGTGTGCGGCGATCAATTTGCTCAAGGCAGGCATCAGTGATTTTCGCCTGCTGGAACGGCGGGACTTTTTCGGTGGCACCTGGTGCCAGAACACCTACCCCGGTGCAGCCGTCGATGTGCCCTCGCCGCTGTATTCGCTGTCCTTCGCGCCCTACCAATGGACGCAGATGTTCGCCGAACAGGCCGAACTGCATCGCTACACCCAATATGTAGTGGAGCACTTTGGCTTGCGCGACAAGGTGCAGCTGGAAACCAACGTCGAAGACATCGAATGGGATGACGTCAACAAACGCTGGGCGGTGCACACCGACAGCCAAGGCACGTTCTATGCGCAGTTCCTGATCAACGCGACAGGGCCGCTGAGCCAACCGGTTGTCCCACACTTCGACGGCCAGGATCGCTTCCAGGGCAAAACCTTTCATACCAACAACTGGGATCATTCCTACGACTACACCGGTAAACGCGTCGCCGTCATCGGCAGCGGCGCGAGTGCGGCGCAGGTGATCCCGGCGATTGCCCCGCACGTCGAGCATCTGCATGTATTCCAACGCACAGCCCACTGGGTACTGCCCCGCGCCGACCGCACCTTCGGCCGTTTCCAGCGCTGGTTACTCGGGCTCAAACCGGCCTACAAGCTGCTGCGCTGGACGATCTACTGGCTGTTCGAAACCCGGGTCATCGCGTTCAAATATTCGAAACCGGCGATTCACCTGGTCCAGCAACAGGCCCTGCGCTTCCTCAAACGCCAGGTGCCCGACCCGGAATTGCGGCGTAAATTGACCCCGGACTTCACCATCGGCTGCAAGCGCGTGGTGGTTTCCAGCACGCTGTACCCGGCGCTGGGCCGGCCGAATGTCACGTTGCACAGCCGCGAACAAGGCATCGCTTCCCTCGACGAAACCGGCATCAACACCCTCGACGGCCAGCATATCGACGTCGACTTGATCGTCTGGTCTACCGGTTACGACGCCACCGACGGGGTGATTTCCTACCCGGTTACCGGCAAACACGGCAAGCGCCTGAAAGACGTCTGGGCCCAATATCCACGGGCGTATCTGGGCACCAGCCTGCCGGACTTTCCCAACCTGTTTATCGTCACCGGACCCAACACCGGCATCGGCCACACCTCAGCGCTGTTCATCATCGAATCCCAGATGAATTACATCCTCGGTTGCATTCGCACACTAAAAGAACAGGGCTTGCGCAGCATTGAAGTGCGCCCCGAAGCGGAACGTACCTACACTGAAATGATCCACCGGGAAATGGAGCGCACGGTGTGGAAGTCCGGGGGCTGCCACAGTTGGTATCAAAGCAAGAGCGGTCATGTGATCGCCATGTTTCCGGGGTTCAGTTTCAGCTATCACCGTTTGACCCGGTCGCTGAAGCCCGCCGACCACATTCTGTCCTGATCACGTAAAAGGAAGACGCCTGATGCTTGTGTTGGTTGTCGCAATCGCGGTTTTCGCAGCCTGGAGCTGGCTCAGCTACCCGGCCGTCGGTCATTGGATATATGACTTGAGCATGGCCCTGGAAGCCAAGCTGTATCGGCTGCACAAGATCGTCGTGCCGATCAGCGAGATGACCGTTTCGACCTGGCAAGGTGGCCCGTATGAAGCGTCCAGCAGCATATTGATGCTGCACGGCTACAGCGCCGACAAGAACCTCTGGCTGCGCTTTGCCCGGCATTTCGTCGGCGACTACAGGGTGATTATTCCGGACCTTGCCGGCCATGGCGAAACCGGCTTCAAGGCCGGCGGCGGCTATGACATCGGGGTGCAGGCCAAGCGGCTGATCCAGTTGCTCGATGTGTGCGGGGTCGAGAAAGTGCATGTGATCGGTAACTCCATGGGCGGCTACATCGCGGCGTGGTTGGCGGCCACCTACCCCGAGCGGATTGCCTCGGTGGCGCTGATCGATCCGGCAGGCGTCACCGCCCCTGAAGTCAGTGATCTGGAGCGTCAATTGGCAAAGGGTCAAAACCCGTTTTTGATTCACACCAAAGAAGAATTCCAGCATTTCTACGCCATGACCATGGCAAACCCGCCGTGGGTACCCGGGGTGGTACTGGACGCTGTCGCCCAGCGCTACGAACAAAGTCGCGACGAGCTGGCGGAAATCTTCGAGGACTTCCGCGCCAGCCCGCCGATGGAGCCGAAACTCGCCGACATCAAATGCCCGGCGCTATTGCTGTGGGGGCGCAAGGACCGGTTGATTGATGTCAGCAGCGTGGCGGTGTGGAGCAAGGGAATTGATAACTTGCGGGTGGATATCTGGGAAGGGATTGGCCATATGCCGATGGTTGAGCAACCCACGAGGGCGGCGCGGTTGTATCGTGAGTTTCTGGGGAAACCGAGCACGTGATCCTGTAGCAGCTGCCGAAGGCTGCGTTCGGCTGCGCAGCAGTCGTGAAATCAGGCTGTGCCGTGTTTCAGGAGGACTGTGTGATCAGGTTTCACGACTGCTTCGCAGACGAACGCAGCCTCGCAAGCTCGACAGCTGCTACAAGCCGAACGCAGCCTTCGTCACAAGGGTGATAGTGAGATAAGGGACAGGATTGATGAACATTCTGTACGACGAACGCATCGACGGTGCTTTGCCCAATGTGGACAAAGCCGCCCTTCTCAACCGCCTGCACCAGCAAATCCCCGACCTGGACCTGCTCTGGCGCGAAGAAGAACTCAAGCCTTACGAATGCGACGGCCTCTCGGCTTATCGCACCACGCCGATGCTGGTGGCCCTGCCCCGGCGTCTGGAACAGGTGCAAAAACTGCTGGAGATTTGCCACGCGCAACAGGTGCCGGTGGTGGCGCGCGGGGCCGGGACGGGGTTGTCCGGCGGGGCCTTGCCGCTGGAAAAAGGCGTGTTGCTGGTGATGGCTCGCTTCAACAACATCCTGCACATCGACCCCGCCGCTCGCACCGCGCGAGTCCAACCCGGCGTGCGTAACCTGGTGATCTCGCAAGCGGCGGCGCCGTTCGGCCTGTATTACGCGCCGGACCCGTCCTCGCAAATCGCCTGTTCCATCGGCGGCAACGTCGCGGAAAATGCCGGCGGCGTGCATTGCCTCAAGTACGGACTGACCGTGCACAACCTGCTGAAACTGGAAGTGCTCACGGCCGAAGGTGAACGCCTGACGCTGGGCTCAGAAGCCCTGGATTCGCCGGGTTTCGACCTGCTCGCACTGTTCACTGGTTCCGAAGGTTTGCTCGGAATCATCACCGAAGTCACGGTCAAGTTGCTGCCCAAACCGCAAGTCGCCAAGGTCTTGCTGGGCAGTTTCGATTCGGTGGAAAAGGCCGGCCGCGCCGTGGCCGATATCATCGCCGCCGGGATCATCCCCGGAGGCCTGGAGATGATGGACAACCTCGCCATCCGCGCCGCCGAAGACTTCATCCACGCTGGCTACCCGGTGGATGCCGAGGCGATCCTGCTGTGCGAACTGGACGGCGTCGAAGCCGATGTCCATGACGACTGCCAACGCGTGCGCGAGGTGATGCAACAGGCCGGCGCCAGCGAAGTGCGCCAGGCTCAGGACGAGGCCGAGCGCGTGCGCTTCTGGGCCGGGCGCAAAAATGCTTTTCCGGCGATCGGGCGCCTGTCGCCGGATTACTACTGCATGGACGGCACCATCCCGCGCCGCGAACTGCCCGGCGTACTGCAAGGTATCGCCCGCCTCGGCACCGAATATGGCTTGCGAGTCGCCAACGTGTTCCATGCCGGCGACGGCAATATGCATCCGCTGATTCTGTTCGACGCCAATCAACCCGGTGAACTGGCCCGGGCCGAAGCCTTGGGTGGGCAGATTCTCGAACTGTGCGTGAAGGTCGGCGGCAGCATTACCGGCGAGCATGGTGTCGGCCGGGAAAAAATCAATCAGATGTGCGCGCAGTTCAACAGCGACGAGTTGACCCTGTTTCACGCGGTAAAAGCCGCGTTCGATCCGCAAGGCCTGCTCAACCCCGGCAAAAACATCCCGACCCTGCACCGCTGCGCGGAATTCGGCGCGATGCACATCCACGCTGGGCAATTGCCGTTTCCTGAACTGGAGCGCTTCTGATGCTGGAATTCGATGCCAGCGCGGCGTTGCTGGATCAGGTCAATCAGGCCCGGGAAAACGCCACGCCGCTGCGGATCCAGGGCAGCAACAGCAAGGCATTTCTCGGTCGCGAGGTGGCCGGGGAAGTGCTCGACACCCGCGCCCATCGCGGCATCGTCAGCTATGACCCGACGGAACTCGTGGTGAGCGTCCGCGCCGGCACGCCGCTGAGCGAACTCTTGGACGCGCTCGATGCCAAGGGGCAAATGCTGCCCTGCGAACCGCCGTCCTTCGGCGAAGGCGCCACCGTCGGCGGGATGATCGCGGCCGGACTGTCCGGACCTCGGCGCCCATGGTCGGGCTCGGTGCGGGATTTTGTCCTCGGCACGCGAGTGATCACTGGCCTGGGCAAACACTTGCGGTTCGGCGGTGAAGTGATGAAAAACGTCGCCGGGTATGACCTGTCGCGCCTGCTGGTGGGCAGTTATGGTTGCCTCGGCGTACTGACAGAAGTCTCGCTGAAAGTGCTGCCAAAACCCCGGCAATGTCTGAGCATCAGCCTGGAAATCGACAGCGCCCGGGCATTAAGCAAACTCGCCGAATGGGGCCAGCAGCCGCTGCCGATCAGTGCTGCGAGCCATGATGGTCAGCGCTTGTATCTGCGGCTGGAGGGTGGCGAGGGTTCGGTGACGGCGGCTCATCAACGGCTGGGCGGCGAGCCACTGGATTCCGGATATTGGACTTCTTTGAACGAGCAGCGACTCGGGTTTTTCGATGAGGGCATGCCGTTGTGGCGACTGTCGCTGCCGAACAATCTCGGGCCTTTGGCGTTACCCGGTGACCAGTTGATCGACTGGGCCGGCGCGCAACGCTGGTTGAAATCCGAGGCCACTGACATCCAGTCGATGGCCCATGAATTGGGCGGCCATGCCACCTGTTTCAGCCACGGCGCCAGCGAGACACCGTTCCAGCCACTGGCCCCGGCATTGCTGCGCTATCACCGGCAACTCAAGGCACAACTCGACCCGCAAGGGCTGTTCAACCCCGGCCGGATGTACGCGGAGTTCTAGCATGCAAACCACCCTCAGCGAACAATCACGCAAACTGCCTCGAGCCGAGGAAGCGGAAAAGATCCTGCGCACCTGCGTGCATTGCGGATTCTGCAACGCCACTTGCCCGACCTATCAATTGCTGGGGGATGAGCTGGACGGCCCGCGCGGGCGCATCTATCTGATCAAGCAGGTGCTGGAAGGTGCGCCTGCCACAGTGAAAACCCAACTGCACCTGGACCGTTGCCTGTCGTGCCGCAACTGCGAAACCACCTGCCCGTCCGGGGTCGATTATCACAACCTGTTCGACATTGGCCGTGCGGTGGTCGATCAGGCGGTGCCGCGTCCGGCGGGGCAGCGCTTGTTGCGCGAGGGCCTGCGGGCCTTGGCGCCGAACCCGAACCTGTTCAAGTCGCTGCTGCGGATCGGCGCGACATTCCGTCCATTGTTGCCGCGCAGTGTCGAAGCGAAACTGCCCCACAACCTGCCTGACACTGGCGAGCGCCCTGCCCCTCGACATGCGCGTCGGGTGTTGATGCTCGAAGGCTGCGTGCAACCCGGTTTGTCGCCCAACACCAATGCCGCCACGGCGCGGGTGCTGGATCGGTTGGGGATCAGCGTCATCCCGGCGCCGCAGGCCGGTTGTTGCGGTGCGCTGGATTATCACCTCGACGCCCAGGCCAAAGGGCTGGAGCGCGCCCGGCACAATATCGACGCCTGGTGGCCGCACCTGGAAAATGGCGCCGAAGCCATCGTCCAGACGGCCAGCGGTTGCGGCGCGTTCATCAAGGATTACGCGCATTTGCTGGAGGGTGATCCGCTTTACGCGGCCAAGGCTCAGCGAGTCAGCGCACTGGCGCTGGATCTGGTGCAAGTGCTGGCCGATGAGCCACTGGAACGGGTGTGCGCCGCGACGGATCGCAAGATTGCCTTCCACTGCCCCTGCACGTTGCAGCACGCACAGAAACTCGGCGGAGCGGTGGAGGCTGTCCTCACCCGGTTGGGCTTCAACCTGACGGCGGTTCCCGACAGTCATTTATGTTGTGGTTCGGCCGGTACGTACTCCCTGACCCAACCGGAACTGGCCCGGCAACTGCGAGACAACAAGCTCAACGCCCTGGAAAGCGGCCAGCCTGAATTGATCGTCACCGCGAACATTGGCTGCCAGAGTCACCTCGCCAGCGCCGGGCGAACTCAGGTGCGGCACTGGATCGAACTGGTGGACCAGTCGCTGGGAGAATGAAGTTCGTAGGAATCTTCGTTTGTCGCCGCCGCTGAAGGCTGCGATCTTTTCCCCCATCCTCTCTGTCACCGCGCCAGGAATTTTTTTCATGAGCCACCCGAGCTTCGTCAGCCCCGACCTGATCCGCCAACGCTTCTCCAAAGCGATGTCCGACATGTACCGCGAAGAAGTGCCGCTGTACGGCGCGCTGATGGAACTGGTGGAGCAGACCAACCGCGACGTATTGGCCAACGATCCACAGATCGCCCGGCAGCTCGAAAGCACCGGCGAAATCCAGCGCCTGGACCTGGAACGCCACGGCGCCATCCGCGTCGGCACCGCCGCAGAACTGGCGACCCTCGCCCGGCTGTTCGCGGTGATGGGCATGCAACCGGTGGGTTATTACGACCTGACCCCGGCCGGCGTGCCAGTGCATTCCACGGCGTTTCGCGCGGTGCACGAATCGGCGTTGCAGGTCAGCCCGTTCCGGGTGTTCACCTCATTGCTGCGCCTGGAACTGATCGAAAACCTGGATCTGCGCGCCTTCGCTCAATCGGTGCTGGATAAACGCTCGATCTTCACCCCCGAGGCGTTGACGCTGATCGAACAAGCCGAAACCCAGGGTGGGCTGACGGAAAAGCAAGCCTGGGAATTCGTCGAGCAGGCGCTGGAAACCTTTCGCTGGCACCACAGCGCCACCGTCACCGCCGCGCAATACCAGCAACTCAGCGCCCAGCACCGACTGATCGCCGACGTGGTGGCGTTCAAAGGCCCGCACATCAATCACCTGACCCCGCGCACCCTGGACATCGATATCGTCCAGGCACAAATGCCAGCCCACGGCATCACCCCCAAAGCCGTGATCGAAGGCCCACCGCGCCGTCAATGCCCGATCCTGCTGCGCCAGACCAGTTTCAAAGCGCTGGACGAGCCGATTGCCTTCACCGATCAAGACCAGACACGCGGCAGCCACAGCGCGCGTTTCGGCGAAATCGAACAACGCGGCGCAGCACTCACGCCCAAAGGTCGAGCGCTTTACGATCGCCTGCTGAATGCCGCTCGCGATGAACTCAAGGACTTCCCGAACGAAGCCAATGCCGCGCGTTACAACCAGTTGATGGCGCAACACTTTGGCGAATTCCCTGACACGCTTGAGGGCATGCGCCGACAGGAACTGGCGTACTTTCGCTACTTCGTGACGGAAAAAGGCTCGGCCGCTGATGGGTTGGACGGCGTGACGCTGGACGACTTGCTCAGCGGCGGCTATGTGCGGGTTGAGCCCTTGGTGTATGAGGACTTCTTGCCGGTCAGCGCGGCAGGGATTTTCCAGTCGAACCTGGGGGATGCGGCGCAAACCCATTACGGCGTGCATTCAAACCAGCAGGCGTTCGAGCAAGCGCTGGGACGTCGGACGATTGATGAGTTGGGGTTGTATGCCGAGACGCAGCAGCGCTCGATTGATGAGTGCGGCAAGGCATTGGGATTAGCGAATCTGGCCTGATCTAGTGGACACTTATTATTGTGGCGAGGGGGCTTGCCCCCGCTAGGTCGCGAAGCGGCCCCAGCGTCCTTCCAGACGTACCCAATTGCCTGAATTGCGACTGCTTCGCAGCCGAACGGGGGCAAGCCCCCTCGCCACAGAAAAGCGACTACGACAACTTCGCCAACAACGCCTCAGCCGTCGCCTCCGAAGAGGCCGGATTCTGCCCACTCAACAACAACCCATCTGTCGTCACATAGCTCGCCCAATCCTCGCCCTTCGAATAAATCCCGCCGTTGGCCTTCAACACATCCTCGACCAAAAACGGCACCACATCAGTCAGCTGCACCGCCTCTTCTTCACTGTTGCTGAACCCGGTCACACGTTTGCCTTTGACCAACGGCTGACCTTGCGCATCTTTCACATGGCGCAACACACCCGGTGCATGGCAGACCGTGGCGACCGGTTTGCCGGCCTTGTACAGCGCTTCGATCAACGCGATGGAATGCTTGTCTTCCGCCAAGTCCCAGAGCGGACCATGGCCGCCGGGGTAGAACACGGCGTCGAAATCCTCAGCCTTCACGCTGCTCAACACTACCGTGGACGACAATGAAGATTGCGCCGCCGAGTCTTTGCGGAAGCGGTCGGTAGCGGCGGTTTGCGCGTCCGGTTCGTCGCTTTTCGGGTCCAGCGGTGGCTGGCCTCCCTTGGGGGATGCGAGGGTCAACTGAGCGCCGGCGTCCTTGAACGTGTAATACGGCGCGGCGAATTCTTCCAGCCAGAAGCCGGTTTTCTTACCCGTGTTTCCCAATTGATCGTGGGACGTTAGAACCATCAGGATTTTCATGTCGTTCTCACTTGATTCCAGGAATAGTCGGACGCTCGACGGCGCTTGGGTACAGAGTGATTGACCACCCGGTTGCTCGGATCGTTTCACTCATCTATGGGCGGTGAGACCGGATGATACGGAGGCAGTTTAAATTTAGATATTGATATATCGCAATATCGTGATACTTCTATAAAGGCGTTCACAGCGCACCCGGTTCAGCCACGGCTGACGGCGCACGAACGCACTCATTCCGCTTTACAGGACTTACCGATGACCGGTTCCACGCTCTTCACGCCTATCCGTCTAGGCCCGTTCACCCTGCAAAATCGCCTGGTGCTGCCGCCGTTGACCCGCTCACGCAGCACTCAGCCCGGCAACATCCCCAATGCCCTGATGGCCGAGTATTACCGTCAACGCAGCAGTGCCGGTTTGCTGATCACCGAAGGGATTCAGATCGAACCGCGCGGCCAGGGCTATGCCTGGACGCCGGGGATTCACACTCAGGAACAGATTGACGGCTGGAAACACGTGACGACTGCCGTGCACCTGGAAGGCAAGCCGATTTTTGCCCAGTTGTGGCATGTCGGTCGGGTCTCCCACACCTCGCTGCAGCCGAATGGCGCGGCACCGGTCGCGCCTTCTGCGATCCCGGCGACGGCGGTGAGTGTGTTTATCGAAACCGGCCCGGGCACCGGTGCCCTGGCCGAGCCGTCCATGCCTCAGGCGCTGAGCACCGAACAGGTCAAGGAACTCGTGCAGCTTTACGCTCAAGCGGCACGCAATGCCGTGGAGGCCGGTTTCGATGGCGTTGAATTGCATTGCGCCAACGGTTATCTGGTCAACCAGTTCATCTCCGCCCACAGCAACCAGCGCACTGACGAATATGGCGGCTCGTTGAGCAATCGCCTGCGCTTTCTGCGCGAGATCACGGAAGCCGTGGCCGCAGTGGTCGGCAAGGATCGGGTCGGTGTGCGATTTGCTCCGTTGTTCGCCAGCACCGATGAAGCGCGGGTATACCTCGGATTGGTGGAAGAGAATCCGCACGAAACTTACCTGGAAGCCGTCAGATTGATGGAACAGATCGGCGTTGCCTACGTGTCTCTGGCCGAAGCCGACTGGGACAACGCCCCGGAACTGCCGATCACCTTCCGCCAAGCTGTGCGTGAGGCCTTCAGCGGATTACTGATGTATGCCGGCAAGTACTCCAGCGAACGCGCCGACAAGGTACTGAACGCCGATTGGGGCGACTTGATCGGGTTCGGCCGCTGGTTTATCGCCAACCCGGACTTGCCGGCACGTCTGCTGAATCAGTGGCCGCTCAATGAGCTCGATGCGTCCAGCCTGTACGGTGGAACCGCCGCCGGTTACAGCGATTACCCGCGCTACCAGCCGAGTCTGTAAACTGCGCGGCAGATCGGCCCCTTGACCCAAGGCGCCGATCTGCCGGCCTCAGGGTTTCGGCTTATTTCGACGCAGCACACAGGCCCCCAGGCTCGACCATGACTCTTGATCTGAACGACATCATCAAAGCCCTTTCCAACCCCACGCGCCTGCAAATCATGCTGTGGTTGAAGGCGCCGCGCGTGCACTTCCCCTCCCAGGAACGCGACCCGGAAGAAATCGGCGTGTGCGTCAGCATCATTCAGGAAAAGGTCGGCCTGTCGCAGTCCACCGTATCGCTGTACCTCACCGCCCTGCAACGGGCCAACCTGGTGACCTCGCAACGGATCGGACCCTGGACGTATTACCGACGCAACGAAACCGCGATCGCACAATTTGTCGAGCAGATCGGCGCCAGGCTCTAATGATGGCGCATGGCCTTGATGCGCAAGAAGTTGCGCACTTGTTCCGCGAAAAGACGCTCCAATATCGCTAAGCGCCAGACCTGCCGGGGGCTGCAGCCGAGTGCGCAAGAAGTTGCGCAGTACTGCGCAACTTCTTGCGCACTTTGTCAGGGGATTTCACTCAATGTTCGTCCAAGTGCTTGAAAATCCTCCGCCATCCCCCCGGTTTGCCTGGCCTTCACCTTTTCTGGCACGGACCTTGATAACAGTCAGGCACCCACCGGGCGATACCGCCTCCCGGGCACCCTAAATTTTCAGCAAGGAGCACATCCATGGCTACTCCAGCGTACATGTCCGTAACTGGCGAGAAACAAGGTCTGATCACTGCCGGCGCATTCACCGCCGACTCGGTTGGCAACACTTATCAAGAAGGTCACGAAGACCAAGTCATGGTTCAGGCTTTCAGCCACGACGTGATCATCCCGCGTGACCCACAGTCCGGCCAACCGACCGGTCAGCGCGTTCACAAGCCAGTTGTGATCACCAAGGTCTACGACAAGGCTTCGCCACTGCTGCAAGCAGCTCTGACCTCCGGCGAGCGCATGAGCGAAATCGTTATCCAGTGGTACCGCACTTCGGCCCAAGGGACCCAAGAGCACTACTACACCACCAAACTGGAAGACGCGATCATCGTCGCCATCAACAACAAAATGCACAACTGCCAGGATCCGTCGAACTCCCACTTCACCCACCTGGAAGAAGTGCAGTTCACCTACCGTAAAATCACCTGGACCCACGAAGTATCCGGTACTTCGGGTTCCGATGACTGGCGTCAACCAGTCGCTTAATCGCGGCTGACCGCTTCACGCATCGGCCAGCTCTGCTGGTCGATGTTGTTTACGCCTTTCCAGAATTTCGCGTCTGCTGATCCTTTGATCGGGTATTGGTTTACGCCGCAGCACTGCACGAGGAACAAGGGATGTTCGCGCCGGCCAATCAGACTCACTTTGCCCTGACTATCGAAGGTCTGGATAACGACCTCCAGGTGCTTGCCCTGCAAGGTCGGGAAGCCATCAGCCAGCCTTTTGTGTTTGAGGTGGAGCTGGTCAGCGAGAAGCCGTCTCTGGACCTCGAAACCCTGCTGCACAAACCGGCCTTCCTGCAGCTCTCGCCTGACGGCAGCGGCATCCACGGCCAGATCTATCGCGCAGCCCAGGGTGATTCCGGCAAACGCCTGACCCGCTACGCGGTAACCCTGCGCCCGCAACTGTCTTACCTGGCGCACCGCATCAACCAACGCATCTTCCAGAACCTTACAGTGCCGAAAATCGTCGGCATGGTCCTCGAAGAGCACGGCATCCAAGGCAACGCCTACGAATTCAAGGTAGGGGCGATTTATCCCGAGCGCATCTACTGCGTTCAGTACGATGAATCGGACCTGCAATTCATCCAGCGCCTGTGCGAGGAAGAAGGTATTCACTACCACTTCCAGCACAGCGCCACGGCCCACAAGCTTGTGTTCGGCGATGACCAGACGGTGTTCCCGAAACTCGCGCCCGTGGCCTACCAGCAAGACTCCGGCATGGTCGCCACCGACCCGGTGATCAAGCGCTTCGACCTGCGCCTGGAAACCCGCACCAGCCGCACCACCCGCCGCGACTACGACTTCGAAAAACCGCGCATGACGCTGGAAAGCGAAAACCGTGGCGACGCCCTGCCCGACCTCGAAGACTACGACTACCCCGGTCGCTTCATCGACCGCGAGCGCGGCAAACACCTGGCCAAACGCGCCCTCGAACGCCACCGCAGCGACTTCCAGCTCGCCGAAGGCCGCAGCGATCAACCGATTCTCGTCAGCGGCCACTTCCTGGCCCTGACCCAACACCCGAAAGCCAAGTGGAACGACCTGTGGCTACTGACCGAAGTCCTCCACGAAGGCAAACAGCCGCAAGTGCTGGAAGAGTCGGTCACCAGCAACACCACAGCGTTGAAGGACGACTTCCATCAAGGCTATCGCAACCGTTTCCAGGCCACCCCGTGGGACGTGCCGAACCGCCCACCGCTGAACCACCCCAAACCACGGATCCTCGGCAGCCAGAGCGCCGTCGTCACCGGGCCAAAAGGTGAAGAGATCCACTGCGACCAATACGGCCGCGTCAAAGTCCAGTTCCACTGGGACCGCGAAGGCCAGGCCGACGACAAAACCAGCTGCTGGCTACGCGTCTCCTCTGCCTGGGCCGGCGCACACTACGGCGGCATCGCCATCCCGCGCATCGGTATGGAAGTGCTGGTGACCTTCCTTGAAGGCGACCCGGATCAACCGCTGATCAGCGGCTGCCTGTATCACAAGGAAAACGTCGTCCCCTACGAGTTACCGGCAAACAAAACCCGCAGCACCTTCAAAACCCTGAGCTCCCCCGGTGGTGGCGGTTACAACGAACTGCGCATCGAGGATAAGAAAGGTCAGGAACAAATCTTCCTGCACGCCCAGCGGGATTGGGATGAAAACGTAGAGCACGACCAGAAGATTCGGGTCGGGAATGAACGGCACGATACTGTTGAGAAGAACAGCTATACGGAGTTCAAGGCAGAGGAACATCACACGGTTTATGCGGACCGGAAGGTTGAGACGCAGGCGAATGATCATTTGACTGTGGGGGTTAACCAGCACATCAAGATTGGTACTGGGCAGTTTATTGAGGCGGGCCAGGAGATTCATCTCGACAGCGGCATTAAGGTTGTACTTGAAGCCGGCAGCGAATTGACCCTTATTGGCGGCGGTAGCTTCATAAAGATCGATGCCGGGGGTGTAACGCTGAGCGGGCCGGTGATCAACATGAACTCTGGCGGCAGCGCGGGGAACGGCACGGGAGCGGCACCGATTCTACCGGTACCCCCTAAACCTGCAGACACTGCGCCCGTCGGACAGACGCTGGGCAATGCGCCGGTAAACAATGCCGCACCGAGAAAAACCCCAAGCGAAAAAGGCCCAGAGGCTCTTATCGTTGATGTCTGGGGTGACCCTGAACTGGGCAGCCAATTGCAACTACTGGGCCCGGAGGGCAAGGCATGAGCAGTTTTAACGACAAGCCCATCAGCGAAGGGACTCGCAAGAAAACCGAATACGAGAATGAGCAGAAGTCGCGATTGGCGCTGAACGTAGAACGTACCGATGGCGGCAAACTGCAGATTCCAATCATGGTCGATGCCAAGACCACTCAAGAAGAAGAAAAGTACCAGCACAACACGTTGTTGGCGGTGACCCCGCTGGCGCGGCTGCCGGGGCATGACAAACTCAATGAAACGTTACAAGGCGCGTTACCGCGCCCTGGCCGCATCTATGTGTTCCTGAAAAACAAGCTGTGGCGAGAACTGGAAACCGACGGTAAAGGTCAGCTGTTCGAAGTCGACGTCGCCCACTGGCGCAAGATTGCCGAGAAAAAAGGCAATGCAGACAAACGCGAACCAGTGTGCGTCAAACAATATCTGATTCTGGTTCCGATGTTTCTACAGGGTCGATTTGTTGGCGACCAACTGAGCATGGCCTACAGCGAATTGCCGTGGACCTGGGAATACATCGAGTGGCTCGAAAAGGACGCGGGACGGATCAAGGCACGCAGTCAAAACATGGCGCCAGCCTGGGCGGCGACTGCGGGTGAAACGCAGCACTGGAAGGCTTCGTTGATTTATCCGGCGACGCCTGTAAAGGGTCTGGTCAAGGGGTTGCGGGCGCGTGAACTGCACGCAGAAACCCTGCTGGAAGATCCCAGCCTGTTTACTCCCGATTTGAAGACTCTGCCAGAAACAGCAATCATCAAACTATTGGAAAAATATCACCAAGAGCTCGCCGGGCATCTCAGTACTAGCCCACCTTCGCCTCCTGGTGCTTTACCTGAAAGCAAAGACTTGCTTAACGAATATCAGATTCGCGATTACCCTCACTTGGTAGGGTTCATAGTCGACGACCCTTTGTTTACGTTCCGTCATGCTGTTGCTCAGTCGAGACTGGCCGTCGAACTGCTTCAAACACTCAACGCACTGGTGCCCTACCAACCCTTTGGTCACTACGCCGAGCTTTTGTATCAAGAAGCACTGTCGCCTGCGGGTAGTTTGAAAGACTTACTCCCGCACATAGATCAAGAAGGGCTGAAAAAAACCACTCTTCATCTAGAGCGCGAAAAAGCTCGCGAGATTATCTATATTCAGCAAGAACGCATGCTCGATTTGGTAACAAAAAGCTTGCCGCCCATCTGGAATGATTACACCTACAGCAAGGATGAACGACTGCTCGAACCCTATGCTCTATTGGTGGAATTGCTGGAGTTGTTGGGTCGCTCTGCAAAAAAATCTGATCCTCGGTGTATAGAGCCGGAAGATAGCAAGGTGAGCGCGGCAGTATTCAAGTTAAGTAAAGAGTTGGCTGCTGCCACTCATGCCTTAACAAAGGATCTGCTTCCGCCCACCAACGGGGAACTACCAGCAACGGCGAACAGACTCGCTGTATTTCAAAGTAGTGGCAAAAACGCAGCCCCAGAAAATCTTGGGTTGAGTTCACTATCGTTGTTTAGCAATTTATATATCGGCCAGAACGTATCACTCGCAATAGATGAAGTGGCCGCCCACATCGCTCACGCGACTGCAACGGTGGCAAAACAAGTAGCCGAAAGCAATAATGTTACCCAAGTAGAAATGGTCAGAGTATTCGGCCCTAGTTTTACGTTTGCCAACAAACTTACCAGCAAAGCGAAAAATCTGAAACTAATCACTCAAGGCGAAGCCTTGGGTAAAGATTTAGTCGTCTTGGGTATCCATGGTGCGGGATTGAGTTTCGGCATCTCTCCCGATGAACGAACTACGTTCACGCGCAAAAATTTCCTTGTCGCAAATTTAGAAGGAAAAAACGGCAAAGTTGTTGGGACAACTAGCGGCAAGGTAGCGGAACGCCTCGCCTTCGCGAAAAAAGAGTTGGGCTACGTAATGGTGGTGGCTGGTCCCGCAAACGACCCCGTCGTTCAGGAATATATGCGCTGGCGCATGGCTATGCCTAGTATGTCATCAGCCGAAAAATTAAGCGGTAACATTGCCTTACCTGGAATAGCGACGGCCTTTGCAGCGTTTAGTTTATACGCGAATACAGTGGGTGCAAAATCCCTTTATGACAATGGTGAGCGCGCTAGATTTGGAGCGGGTTTACTTGCGGCTTCTGCTGATCTTGGTTTAGCCGCTAACAATGTGGCTTTGAAGATCTTAGCTAACTCGAATGCAAAAAACTCACCTTGGCTTGCATTTTGGGAAGAGGGTAGATTTGATACAAAAAACTGGAAGGGGAGTTTTGGAGAAAACCTCTTTAAAAGAACAGGAAGCACATGGCTCAACTGGACACGTATCGGCTCAGCCGTGGCAGTCGCAGCGACTACTGCGCTATTTATATGGGATGCGGGTCGTTCAATCCAGCAAGGTGAAAATGAAGTAGCCATGGCCTACGGATTAGCGGCACTCGGGTCTGGCATATGGACACTTTATTCAATTGGATTGCTAGCCAGCCCATGGATATTAGGAATAGGCGTGGTCCTTTTTGTGGCGGGGTTAATAGGCAGCGCCTTGCTCGCCAATAGCCCAGTTGAGCAAGTCGTGAAACAGGGGCCGTTTGGCGACAGCAATCGACTTACCCACTTAGATAACCCATTAATTGCCTACCAGCAGTTGTTGGGGATTTTGGGGGCGCCGCGATTTAAGATCACCCGGCTGTATGATTGGCAACAGACAGCATCCAAAGAAAATAATGAAAAAGTTATCTGCGCAGCTAATGAAAGCAATGTAAAACTTAGCCCATACGACTGGGCTGTTGAACTACAAACCCCTCTACTTGGCCATTTCGAAAATGGACTAACATTTAATATCAAGGCCAAAGAAATTGTAAAAACGCGACAAAACCTCACCGGATGGCACTATCAACCTCCAGTGGAAATCACCCGAGAAAAATTGGGAGCTGTGGTTCTGGATGGTTCACGCGCACTTTACATACTGGCCAATCAGCACCTAGTAATAGACGCAAACGATTCAAGACGACTCCTTACTGCTTGTGAGTACAGCCTAAAAGTCT
The DNA here is from genome assembly GCF_044744265.1 of Pseudomonas sp. NPDC087342. NCBI lineage: Bacteria > Pseudomonadati > Pseudomonadota > Gammaproteobacteria > Pseudomonadales > Pseudomonadaceae > Pseudomonas > Pseudomonas sp. NPDC087342. The sequence goes on along the minus strand of NZ_JBIUXZ010000001.1, from coordinate 246,050 downwards.
ATGGCCAATTTGAACTTGGACAACGTCAATGCCTCGTAGGAGATCCATTTCCTGAATACCGCAATATCGCTCTGCCGCAACCGAAGCCCAACACATGGGTGCCATACCCAGGTCCTCAGCCAACAGACAGCGATGGGCCCAATGAAGTACCCTATTGGTTGATAGAGCAGAGGGATTTTTCAAAAATATGAACACTTTAGCATCTGAAACAGTGCAATACGGTATTGCGGCTTTCAATAGTCGCGCTATTCCCACCTTGCCTTCTCACAAATGGCCTAACGACTCGAGGCGCTCTGGATTATTTCGGACAGCACTTCATTGGGGGAACTACGCTAATCGTGAGCCTTGGCAGGACATAGGTGCACAACTACAAGCGGGTGTTGATAATGATCCAACAACCAATTGCAACACAGACCTTTACATAAGCAATCAAGGCTGGCGCTTTGACACCACAAACAAAATTCAAATACTAATTCCGTTTCTAAAGTGGAGTTGCATTGCCTTTATACCTTGGATCATCTGGACTTTGGTTATGTCAGGGGCAATTTCAGCCCCTCTAGATAGCATAATGAAAAACCAGAGCACCTATCTTTCTATGGCGATCGCTTCGACCATCCCTTTACTGGCCCTTGTGATGATGGGATTTAGTTCATGGTTCATGTGGTCTGACAGCCCGAAATATAAAAAATATTTAGCTCAGATGTTTTTGGGTATTGGAATATGCGCTACAGCCTCTGTCGTTGACTATGGCAATCCTGTTTATGGTGAAAATCTTTTGATAGGAAGCGTGGCCATGGCGCTCACCGTTTTCATGGGACTGATCGGCTGGGATTATTTGTTTGGTCTCTACCTACGAGTATTCCAACATGATGGAAGCGAATTCAATCGGCAAACAGGTATGGTCAAAGTAGCTCGCCGCTTTCGCCCTGCTTTCACGGCACCGTTTTATGAGTTCGATGCGACCATGGAAATGCGGCCAGGTCCTCACGGTAATAGCAGCATGACCGTCTGGTTGCACCATCGCTATAGCGACTTTGAGGTATTTCTTGGAGGCAAGATTCAATCGCTGGGAATGAGTCGTGAAGAATGCTTGGCGTTCTGGGATACATTACAGCGGTATATGGATGTAAGTCAGCCATTGCCAGAATTACCAATCCTTGAACAATTCCGTCATCTTGATCCGACCACTGACGCTCAAGATAAGCTGTCCAAACGTCCTCTGCGCCGTTGGCGTGACACTAAATATAAAGTTTGGGATCGCACTGAGCGGCCGGCCATGATGCAGAAAAACTTGCAGTACCCTTGGCAAAGCCAAGCGTGCATTTTAATTGCCAGAATCGATCCCACACTTAGCGTCGAGGCTTACTATCGCGCTCAAGAGGCGAAAGGCATTCACTCAACGCCGAAGGCAGACGATTACGACAATATTCATCGTGGTTAAATTAAACATACGAAGTAAGAGCACTAGCGTATTAGGGACAGATTTATTTTCTGAGCTTCTAGCAGGAAATCGCGCAAGAATAAATCCCCCCTTTTGCGCAAGTCCAAAAATCCGTTGAGCCGTTACCTCAGTCAACCGTCGTTTACCATCGGAGAGTTTGCGGTGGGATATCGCCGCAGCCTTTTACTAATCGAAACCACTGAATTCTCTGTATGACCGTACAAATGGATACCTCGTACGCCATCAATGCTTATCGCAACAACAGTAATGCCCCCTTGCCATCGCCGAAATGGGCGGAAGATGCCAACCGCTCAGGGAACTTTGACACCCATCTCGCCTTTGGTCACTACAGCAACTTAGAACCAGCGATGGAGGTTACCACCCAGCTTCAAGATGAAGAGCAGTCGGCTTATCAACGACAGCAGGAGCAAGGAAAAAAGGAGGAGATGTACTGCGATGCCAGACGCTGGTGCTTTCAAAACTCAAGCAAAATCCCGCACTTACTTTTCATTCTAAAATTGATTAGCTTTCCTTTTGGCTGGATCGCGTGGGCAGGGATTTTGGCATCGTTTATTCCAGGCCATGACGCAGCTAAATACTTACAAGACTTATCATTACTATTCTTTCTTGTGATTTCCGCCGCCCTCATAGTTGGCTCACTAACGCTTTACATGACGGGAAGAAAAATGGTCCATCACATGCATATCGTAGGTTTTTTCATTTGCGCAGGTATCGTGTATTGGCAGAAAAGTTCTCTTTGGGGGAATGATGGAATACAAATCACCCTATGGATCGGCTCTTTCCTCTACTTCATGGGAGCCATAGGTTTCGACGCCCTACTCTGGCTCCACAGCAAAATCACCACCCACGACGGCAGCGAGTTCAACCGCATAGACGGCATGCTTCGCTTCAAGCGGCGTTTCCGCCGACTCTTCGTTGCGCCTTTTGAAGAGTTCGACCCCGTGCTGCAATTACTGCCCAGCGGTTATGGTTCCCATGACTATGCCCTGTGGCTGCACCACCGCTATACCGAGAACAAGATTTGTCTGGCCACCAAGGTCCACGCCTTGGGCCTCGACCAGGTGAATGCACTGGCCTTCTGGGATTGCCTGCAACGTTATATGGATGTCACGCAACCGTTGCCGGACCTGCCAGTACTGGAACAAAGTCGTCACCTCGACCCGGTCACTGTCGCCTACGACGCCAAAACAGGCCGTAACCCGCGACGCTGGCGCGACCAGTCGGAAAAGGGTTGGTTGGCTACAGGTCTGAAGCAGCTGACGCAACAGTTGGAGCAATACCCTTGGCAAAAACAGCCCTGCATCATCAAGGCTCGCATTGATCCTTCTCTGAGCATCGAAGCTTACTACCGCGCGCAGGAAACCAAAGGCATCCAGGCGACACCGAAGGCCGATGACTTTGATGATGTTCATCGCGGTTGAGCGTAAAAACTCAAAAGGGACAGTTTTATTTCCTAAGAAGTCTCCTAGCGGGAAATCGCGCAAGAATAAATCCGCCCCTTTTGCGCAAGCTCAAAAATCCGTCCCGCGGTTTTCTCAGCCCACTGCCGTTGGCCTTCGGAGAGCTTGCAGCGGGATATCAGCCCAGCCTATCGCAAACCAAAACCACTGAGTTCTCGGTATGACCGTACTAACGGATCCCACGTACGCTGACAGTGCTTATCGCAGTAACAGTAATGCACCGTTGCCACCTCCGAAATGGGCGGAAGATGCCAATCGTTCAGGGCCTTTTGACACCCATCTCGCCTTTGGTCATTTCGCCAATCTGGAACCGGCGATGGAGATTACAAACCAGTTACAAGGTGAAGAGCAGTCGGTTTGTCAACGACAGCAGGAGCAAGGAAAAAAGGAGGTGGTGTACTGCGATGCAAGACGCTGGTGCTTTCAAAACTCAAGTAAAATCCCACACCTACTATTCATACTTAAGATAGTATGCATTTCTTTCATATGGGTACCCTGGACCGTCTGGATATACGGATCAATAAAGCCTGAACTTGGATACGGAGCTCCCGATACCGGACTCGCACTATTAATTGCGTTTACCGCTGTTTTTTTCATACTAACCTCCTTAACTTTATATATGACAGGAAGAAAAAAAGTCCACCATTTACAAATTTCTGGATTCATTGTCAGTGCCGGTACTGTGTTTTGGCTTAAAGGTTCTCTGTTTGGCAATAACAGTATGCAAATTGCTTTATGGGCCGGTACTTTCCTGTACTTCATGGCGACAATAGGTTCAGACGCTCTACTCTGGCTCCACAGCAAAATCAGCACCTATGACGGCAGCGAGTTCAACCGTATAGACGGCATGCTTCGCTTCAAGCGTCGTTTCCGCCGACTCTTCGTTGCGCCTTTTGAAGAGTTCGACCCCGTGCTGCAATTACTGCCCAGCGGTTATGGTTCCCATGACTATGCCCTGTGGCTGCACCACCGCTATACCGAGAACAAGATTTGTCTGGCCACCAAGGTCCACGCCTTGGGCCTCGACCAGGTGAATGCACTGGCCTTCTGGGATTGCCTGCAACGTTATATGGATGTCACGCAACCGTTGCCGGACCTGCCAGTACTGGAACAAAGTCGTCACCTCGACCCGGTCACTGTCGCCTACGACGCCAAAACAGGCCGTAACCCGCGACGCTGGCGCGACCAGTCGGAAAAGAGTTGGTTGGCTACAGGTCTGAAGCAGCTGACGCAACAGTTGGAGCAATACCCTTGGCAAAAACAGCCCTGCATCATCAAGGCTCGCATTGATCCTTCTCTGAGCATCGAAGCTTACTACCGCGCGCAGGAAACCAAAGGCATCCAGGCGACGCCTAAGGCCGATGACTTTGATGAAGTTCATCGCGGTTGAGCGCAAAGCAGACAGATTTATTTTCTTTAGCTGGAAGACGACGTGAATAGCAACAATCAGGATGATGACGTGCTAATGCAATGGACTATCCGCTCCTTAAACCAACCTTTGCGGGAGATCATCCTTGGCCCCATCATTATGATGCTGACACCGACGTTAATTTGTCTAGGCGTAACCTGGCGAATGTGGGGTGGCATCAATGACAATCTAGAGTCATGGATAGCTATTTGTTGCATCGCTTATTGTATGTTTTTTTTGTTTCTCACAATCACGCGACAAAAGACCGTCTTTACCCTTGTGATAACGGGATTAATTCATGGCTCATGTGGTCTGACACTCCGAAATATAGAAAATATTTAGCTCAGATGTTTTTGGGTATTGGAATATTCGCTACTGCCTCTGTCGTTGGCTATGGCAATCCTGTGTATGGTGAAAATCTTTTGATAGGAAGCGTGGCCATGGCACTCACCTTTTTCATGGGGCTGATCGGCTGGGACTATTTATTTGGTCTCTACCTACGAGTATTCCAACATGACGAAAGCGAATTCAATCGGCAAACAGGTATGGTCAACATAGCTCGCCGCTTTCGCCCTGCCTTCACGGCACCGTTTTATGAGTTCGATGCGACCATGGAAATGCGACCAGGTCCTCACGGAAATAGCGGCATGACCGTCTGGTTACACCATCGCTATAGCGACTTTGAGATATTTCTTGGAGGCCAGATTCAATCGCTGGGAATGAGTCGTGAGAAATGGTTGGCGTTCAGGGATACATTACAGCGGTATATGTATGTTAGTCAGCCTTTGCCGCTTTAAGGAAACAAAATGAACAATTCAACACCAAATGAACACGCCATCGAAGAAGCGCCTATTGCAGGAGAAGTCCAGATGTCTTGGACAATAAAAGCGTTACCTCATAACACTTCAATCATGGATATAGGCATGATTGCACTGACTTTAGTTGGACTGGCTGCGCTCTCAAATGGCATATATGAAATATTTTACTTAGATCTCCCCATGCAACAACGCTCAACATTTCTAAGTGCCCACTTCGGAATTATATGCCTGTGCATGACTTTGTATTTTTGGACATTAGTCATACGACAAAAAAACATCTACCACTATGTCATCACCGACATAGAAATTGATGTCGAGTATAAGACTCATCTCCCCCAACTTGCCGTAACTATATTTAAATGGCTATCCGGAACATTTATTGTTTCGGTTTTTATTTTTATTGCCTACAACCCATCAGCAGCATGGTTGCTAGCTGGGCCAGCAGGAATTTCAATCGTTAGTGCAATACATTTTTTAAATTGGAAAAACCCTACAAAAAATTTGAGATTTACTTGGGACCGCCCAAACCTGGTGCTTACAGACAGAAAACGCAACTTAGTTGCCGTTCAGCGCCGTTACAATCCCGAGATGCGTATTGAAGACAACTACCTGTACATACCGATACACTTACCTAGAGCTAGCATTGACGAATTCTTGGTAATTGCAAAAAAATTTGCTCCGCCTTCTACGGACTTTGAGGAGGGTCGCGACAAAAACTAACCCGGGTTTTAAGTTTTACGGAACTCCTGCCACCATTGGTAAAATTTTATGTTTTTCAAGAACAAACATGCTGATATCGACATAAGTAGCCAGCGCCCAAAAGCTGGAGACACAAGGATAATGCCCACGGGAGAGGCATTATTTCTTTCACCATTACCAGTCCCCACAGGCCAATTGCCGGTGGATTTAGGCGGAAAATTCATAGAAATCAATGACACTTATCTCGACATCGGAACAAGTAATTCCGGAAAAGCGTTTCAAGCTCGGATAATGATCGCAAACACAATGTTTATTTCATTTTTCTTTTTCATATTTGCTCCATTTATAGCAGGTACAACAGCGTGGGGAAACCCATATGGAGTGACCTTCTGGTCTAGAGCAGAACTCATATTTGATTATGTTTTTTATCTTGCACTTGGCCTAACAGGAGCAACCATTTTAATTGCTATCTACGTGGTTGCCGGCACTACTCTTAAAAAATCCAGAACGAGGCCTGTCCGGTTTAATCGTCAACGACGCGAAGTTTGCTACTTCCCAGAAAACTCAGACATACCAATAATTCGTCCTTGGGAAGAGACGATAGCCTGGCTATCGGCAGGAACAGGCACAACTGGAGTCGGAGTCATTAAAACCTACACCCTCGGAATAGCTATAGAAGATAAAGCCAATGGTGTAGCCTATTACATTAACGATACTGTTCCGTCTCCGTTCCATGGATTAGGACAATGGGAGGCTATACGGAGCTACATGGAAAATGGCATTGAGCATTGCCCAGAAAAAACAGTTCATGAAGGCCGGCATACGTTCGAACAAGAACGCAAAAAAATACAGGACGAAATTGACGCGGGAACACGAGGTTTAGTTGGAAAACACTGGTGGTTACTCACACATGTTGTTTCTTGGTGGAAAATTCCATACTGGATAGCAGAGTGGGATCTTAAATATAGCATGAAGGTTTTTCCGCAAAGTATAATCGAATGGTCTATGCCACTGCCCGAAAAACTCTGGTCAAAACCTAGCACAGAGCTAAAAGAGCAAAGCTCGAAAATACAAGAAGCTTTTTCCAACGGGCAAGATTTCTTGTCGTATTTCAAAGCAAACGTCAACGAAACATGAATAGAAGCCACAGAAAAACAGGAAAATGTGGATTTGTTTGAAATATTATTTTATGTCAAACTATACAAGAAGTGGGGCAAATTTATTTTCTACACTCGAAAATAAAATCTGCCTTTTTTTGGCGCCCCCTTTTTTGTCTTTAATTGGACTGAAATTAAGCCGGACCATTTAGATGCTTAAAGACAAACATGACCGCCTTCCTCATGCTGGAGACTTTGAAAAAAGTCCGGCACTGAGATTATCTATATATCACCTAAACCGTTACCGACAGGACTTCCTGCTTTCAGCAGTCGACAATTGCATCGTGACGCGAATGAGGTTTATCTCGACTTTGCCCTAACTCGTGGAGCCTTCGCGTTTATGGCAAGGGGAGCCATTGGCTCGGTAATTTGTATGTTGGTCTTCTTTTTCTGGGCTTCCGTTTTTGGCGCGTGGCTACGCACACATCACCAGCCTTTTTTAAGCGGTTTCAGTAATCTTTTCATGAGCTCGGTGGTTTGGGGATTTCTCGGATTTCTAACCGTCATGTACCTTTGCATATTTTTCTACGCAGTCCGGCAGGTCAGCAATAATCCTCCAATTCGTTTTAATCGTCAGCGTCGGGAAGTTGTATACGTACCTTATAGAGGTGCGGAAACTCGCTATGTCGCTTGGGAAAGTGTCATCGCATGCATCTCCGTAGGCAGGCTCATCACCCAATACGCAGTCATGCCCGAGTTCAAGCTTATGATGGGACTGCGCGATGCCAACAATGGGGATGTACTTTGGGTCTCCGTGCCTAGTGGAAATCTCGATGAGGCTGTCTCCGAATGGGAGGCCATCCGCAGCTATATGGAAGAAGGCCCCTCAGCTCTGCCACCACCTCAACCAGAGGAGTTTGAAGAGGGTACGGTCGCTTACTTCCACATGCGTCGTAAGGGGTATCATTCGGATCACTCGTTTTTCCGTTACGTTGCTGGCTTCTTGATGATTCAGTTTCTTAGCGGTTGGACATTGCCATGCTACATTTCCGGCTGGGTCAATAACCGCACCAAGGCGGGTTTCCCCAAAGAAGTTCAAAAATGGTCACAATCTCTTCCCACTGAACAACACGCTATGCCTAGTGAAGAACTGCTCCGGGAAAGCACCGAAATACGGGAGGCTTTTGCCAAAGGCCAAAACCTGCTGGATTACTTCAAGGTGAAGTTTGCCGAACCGACTCAAAAGTCTGAATCCGCCACTTGACGAGTAATACTTTTGGAAAATAGATACGACCGACTGCCCCGCGCAGGTGATATCGAGAGAGAATCAGGCACTGAGACAATCTATTTATCACCAAAGCCAGTACCAACTGGAGTGCAACCTTTCAGTGCTCGCCAGTTGCACCGCTACGCCGATGACGTGATCTTAGACTTCGCCATATCTCGAGGAAGCTTTGAGTTTATGGCGCGAGCAGGAATCGGGGCGGTAATGTTCCTACTGATTTTTCTATTTTTCACAACGGGTTTCGGATCATGGATAAGACGAGATATAGAGCCATTTTGGAGCAGTTGGCTTGATTTCTTTACAAGCATTGCCGTATGGGGATTTGTGGGGGCGCTTGCCGCTCTCTACCTATGCGTGTTTTTCTTTGCAATTCGCCAGGTAAGCAATCAACCTCCTATACGCTTCAATCGGCAGCGTCGCGAAGTGGTCTTTGTTCCAAAAAAAGGTATGCCTCCACGTTACGTAAGGTGGGAAGAAGTAATCGCGAGTGTATCGACTAGCAAACTTATAACCCAATATGCTGTAATCCCTGAATTCAAGTTAATGATTGGGCTACGTGAGACAAAAAATGGAGATATACTCTGGGTCAGTGTTCCAAGTGGAAATTTCAACCAGGCTATCGCTGAATGGGAGGCAATACGTGTCTATATGGAAGATGGACCGCAAGCCCTGCCTATAGCGCAATCAGATGAATGTGAAGCAGGCTCAGTCGCCTACTTTCACATGTGTAGAAACGGGTATCGCGCTCATCACTCACTTCTTCGGTATGTCTGGGGATTTGTGATAATTCAGTTTTTTAGTGGCTGGACGATACCTTGTCATCTCGCCGCATGGATCAATAATCGTCCTAAGGCAGGCTTTTCACGGGAAGTGCTGGACTGGTCGCTGCCACTTCTAATTAAAGAACAGGCACTACCTAGTGATGAGTTGATTAAGGAAAGTATCAAGATCCGAGATGGATTTTCAAAAGGGCAGAATTTTTTAGACTACTTCAAAATTAAGTTTGGCGAAGTATGAGTCGCAAGATATGATACTAACGATCACCACATACCGGAGACTCCGAGAGAGAGTCGGATTTCAAGTTTCGCACTTTTCTCCAAGCCAGCACTTACAAACACCCCCTATTAGTGTTCATCACCTGCGCCGTAACACTAAGGGCAAACGAGGACAGACCAAACCGTTTATAGCATATAAAGAACTTAGTCTACCCCGCTGGCATTCTCTTGGCATGGGATCGCAAAAAACAAATCCGTCCTCTTTTGGTACTATTTCATCACGCCTTTCGGAATGCAACAACCCTATCAAAGGTAAATCCTCGGGCAGGCCTAAATGGATCGACATCAAGCCGGAGAACCTGCATGTCTAAGAATACATATGAGAGATTACCGCACGCTGGAGATTTCGAAAAGGAGTCTGGTGTTGAGATAGTATACTTATCACCCAAGCCAGTACCTACAGGCATGCCACCCATTAGTGCTCGCCAGTTACACCGCCATTCCAATGAAGCATTCTTAGACTTCTCTATCGGGCAAGGAAATTTTGAATTTCTTGCAAGAACAGGAATCGGATCAATAACGTTTATTATTACTTTGTTATTCTTTTTTTCTGGATTTGCCTCCTATCTAAGACGTAACGCTGAGCCCTTCCTAAGTGGATGGTCAAATTTTTTCTTCAACCCAGTGATCTGGTTAATCATTGCTGCCATCGCGACGACATATCTTTATTATTTTACACAAGCCGCCCGACAGGTATCCATACATCCTCCCATTCGTTTCAACAGGCAACGCCGAGAGGTCGTATTTATACCAAAAAAAGGTGATACTCCCCTCTACGCGAAGTGGGAAGATGTTGTTGCCTGCGTGTCAGCTGGAACACTTATTACCCAATATGCGGCGACGACAGAATACAAGCTGATGATTGGATTACGTGATGCTAACTCCGGCAGCGTATTGTGGTCTGTTATTCCGAGCGGAAATTTAAGTCTTGCCATTTCTGAGTGGGAGGCAATTCGCGCTTATATGGAGGATGGCATATCTGCCCTTCCAACCGATGAATCGGACGAACTTGAAGAAGGCACAGTGGAGTTCTTTCATCTGTGTCGCCGGAGCTATCGCGCAGAATATTCCTTTGTACGTTACGTTTGGGGATTTTTAACTATACAGTTTCTTAGCGGCTGGACATTGCCATGCTACATTTCAAGCTGGGTCAATAAGCGCACCAAGGCGGGCTTCCCCAAAGAAGTTCAAAAATGGTCACAATCTCTTCCCTCTGAACAACATGCTATGCCTAGTGAAGAACTGATCAGGCAAAGCACCGAAATACGGAAGGCCTTTGCCAAAGGCCAAAACCTGCTGGATTACTTCAAGGTGAAGTTTGCCGAACCGACTCAAAAGTCTGAATCCGCCACTTGACGAGTAATACCCTTGGAAAATAGATACGACTGGCTTCCCCGCGCAGGTGATATCGAGACAGAATCAGGCACTGAGACAATCTATTTATCACCAAAGCCAGTACCAACTGGAGTGCAACCTTTCAGTGCTCGCCAGTTGCACCACTACGCCGATGACGTGATCTTAGACTTTTCCATATCTCGAGGAAACTTTGAGTTTATGACTCGAGCCGGAATCGGGGCGGTGATGTTCCTGCTGATTTTTATATTTTTCACAAGGGGTTTCGGATCATGGATAAGACGAAGCATTGCCGTCTGCGGGTTTATGGAGGCGCTTGCTGCTCTCTACCTATGCGTGTTTTTCTTTGCAATTCGCCAGGTAAGCAATCAACCTCCTATACACTTCAATCGGCAGCGTCGCGAAGTATTCTTTGTTCCCAAAAAAGGCATTACCCCACGTTGGCGGAGCCACCCAAGACACGCACGAAAAGTAGTGGCCAGCGATGCCTGTGGTAGCCCTGCAGTCGATAAACAACCACCCGCAGAATGGCAAGCTGCTTCCAGCGGTTTCTGTTTTAAAATCGCGTAACACCGATGCCCCATGGCTGCTGGTTAACAGCGACTTCCTGTAGCAGCCTAGCTCACCACTTAAGGTTAAACTTCATGCAATCCAAATCAACACAACACGATGAGTTTAATCTAAAACATCAGCGCCCTACCGCTGGTGAATTACGACGTTTTCTCACTGGTGAAGCAGTTTTCTTTTCGCCGTTGCCTGTTCCTACCGGCCAAACCCCCATGGACTTGGGGGGAAGTTTTCTGGATGTCAATGAAACGTATCTCGATGTAGGTAGCAGTAATTTCAACAAGGCTTTCCAAACCAGAGTTATGATCGCCAGTGGTATGCTTATACTAATTGTAAGTTTGTTAGTGGGCCCCTTTATTGCCGGACTGATGAGTTTCGGTGATCCCTACGGCAGAACATTTTCACAAGTATTCATGGAGTTTTTTTTCCCTGGTGCAACCATCGGCGCTTGGGCGGCGGCAGGAACAGGCCTATTGGGGCTCTATGTTGTTATCAGTACCACGCGCACTAAAACACGCTCTCGCCCGATCCGCTTCCATCGGCAACGCCGCGAGGTCTGCTTTTTTGCAGATGGATCTGATGAGCCCGTAATCCAACCTTGGGAAGAGTTGGTATCCTGGCTCTCTATAAGCACTGGCGTAAATGGCGTAGGAATAATTAGCACTTACACCTTTGGCATGGCATTCGACAACCAAAAAGCCGATACAGTACATATGGTAACCCAGGGAGTACCGACACCAGCTCATGGTTTGGGTAAGTGGGAAGCAATCCGTCTTTACATGGAGAAGGGGCCGTTATACTGCCCTGGCAAAGCACCTTACGAAGGCCGTCATACATTTGATAAAGAGCAAGCAAACATGCTTGAGGAATACAGACACAACGAACGCTCCGTGCTAAGTGTTGGGCTGTGGTATCTATCTCATATAATCACTTGGTGGAGACTTCCATATTGGGTCGCGGAATGGGACCATCGTTACAGCATGAAATCTCTACCTAAATCTATTACTGAGTGGTCTAAACCTTTATCACCCGAACAATGGGCAAAACCGAGTAGAGAATTGAAAGATCAGAGTGATAAAATCGAAAAATTCTTTTCTCAAGGGAAAGATTTCATGGAGTACTTCAGCGTAAATTTAAACGACAAAAAAACGCAAGAGCCGGAGTCATCGTGAGTATTAAGAAGACCTGTTTATTTTGAGCACAACAGGGACAGATTTTTTTCTTAGCACTCGCCTAGCAAGAGATCGCGCAAAAAAATAAATCCGACCCCTTTTGCATCCAAGACCCAAAAGCTGTTCCGCCGCTATCTTGGCCAGCCATCGTTTGCCATCGAAAAACCTGCAGCGGGATATCGCCCCACCCCATTGTAAGTCGAAACCACTGAGTTCTCCATATGACCGTACAAATGGATACCCCATACGCTGCCAGTGCTTATCGCAGCAACAGTCATCAACCTTTGCCACCGCCGAAATGGGCGGAAGATGCCAATCGTTCAGGGAGCTTTGACACCCATCTCGCCTTTGGTCACTACGCCAATCTGGAACCAGCGATGGAGGTTACCACCCAGCTTCAAGGTGAAGAGCAATCGGTTTATCAACGACAGCAGGAGCTAGGGGAAAAGAAAGACGTATATTGCGATGCCAGACGCTGGCGCTTTCAAAACTCGAGCAAATTCCCCCACTTATTTTTAATTTGCAAACTCATGTGTTTCTTCTTCATATGGGTTCCATGGGGAGCGGGAATTATAATTAATTTCGTTCCTGAAACTGGACGCAAAGATGTTAATGCATTCCTGGTTTTACTTTCTTCAGCACTGGTCGTCGCTCTGATGATTACTTCGCTTGCCCTTTACATGAACGGAAAAAGAATTGTTCATCACATCCAAATTTTTGGTTTATGTATTTTCGCCGTCATTGTCTACTCTCAGAAAGGCTCACTGTGGGGTAGCGATGAAATTCAGACTGCCTTCTGGGCCGGCTCTTTCCTCTACTTCATGGGAGCCATAGGTTTCGACGCCCTACTCTGGCTCCACAGCAAAATCACCACCCACGACGGCAGCGAATTCAACCGCATAGACGGCATGCTTCGCTTCAAACGCCGTTTCCGTCGTCTCTTCGTTGCGCCTTTTGAAGAGTTCGACCCAGTGTTGCAACTGCTGCCCAGCGGTTATGGTTCCCATGACTATGCCCTGTGGCTGCACCACCGCTACACCGACAACAAGATTTGTCTGGCCACCAAGGTCCACGCCTTGGGCCTCGACCAGGTGAATGCACTGGCCTTCTGGGATTGCCTGCAACGTTATATGGATGTCACGCAACCGTTGCCGGACCTGCCAGTACTGGAACAAAGTCGTCACCTCGACCCGGTCACTGTCGCCCACGACGTCAAAACAGGCCGTAACCCACGACGCTGGCGCGACCAGTTGGAAAAGGGTTGGCTGGCAACAGGCCTCAAGCAGCTGACGCAACAGTTGGAGCAATACTCTTGGCAAAAACAGCCCTGCATCATCAAGGCTCGCATTGATCCGTCGCTGAGCATCGAAACTTACTACCGCGCTCAAGAAGCTAAAGGCATACAGGCGACGCCGAAGGCTGATGACTTTGATGATGTTCATCGCGGTTGAGCGTATACGCTCAAAAGGGACTGTTTTATTTTCTTAGCATTCTCTTCACAGGCGATCGCGTAAAAATAAATCATCCCATTTTTTATAAACCTAGCGCCTGGGTGCCTTACCCCAGCCCTGAGCCAGCAAACAATGATGGTGCCGGAAACGTACACTACTGGATGATAGAGCAGAGAGATTTTGCGAAAATATGAATGCTTTAAATTCTGAACCACTTAACTATGGCCCGGCCGCATTCAACAGCGGCAAAATTCCGCTTCAACCTGCGCACCTAAAACGCGAGAACTCTACCCGCTCAGGCGTTTTCCGGACGACGTTGCTCTGGGGGAACTATGCCAATCTTCAACCTTGGCAAGATGTCGGCGCCCAAATGCAAATAGGAATGCATAATGCATCGAACCGAGATAACAACTCCGATTGCTACGTTAATCATCAGCGCTGGAGCTTCGAAACCTCCAATATATTTTCAACGCTCCTGCCGTTCCTTAAATGGTGGTCCATCGTATTTTCCCCATGGATACTGTGGGGTCTTTCAATAACTGGAGCATTTTCCAAATTATTTGACCAGATATCCGCATCTAAGGGTGTGGGTGTCTCTATGATTTTCGGACTATTAATAGCAGCAACGATATTAATTTCGTTTGGACTCAGCGCATGGTTGATGTGGAGAGATCAACCTCGATATAAAGCATATTTATGTTTAGTGACCATTGGTTTCTTAACAGCTCTCACATCATGCATTCTAAACTTTAAAACTGCTCAAAATGGCACTTCCATACTATGGTTGAGCATTTCGATGAGCGCTGCTGTGTTCATGGGGCTAGTCGGCTGGGATTGCTTAAGCAGTTATTATCTGCGTGTATTCCAACATGACGGAAGCGAATTCAATAGGCAAACAGGTATGATCAACGTAGCTCGCCGCTTTCGCCCTGCCTTCACGGCACCGTTTTATGAGTTCGATGCGACCATGGAAATGCGACCAGGTTCTCACGGCAATAGCGGCATGACCATCTGGTTGCACCATCGCTATAGCGACTTTGAGATATTTCTTGGAGGCAAGATTCAATCGCTGGGAATGAGTCGTGAAGAATGCTTGGCGTTCTGGGATACATTACAGCGGTATATGGATGTAAGTCAGCCATTGCCAGAATTACCAATCCTTGAACAATTCCGTCATCTTGATCCGACCACTGAGGCTCAAGATAAGCTGTCCAAACGCCCCCCACGCCGTTGGCGTGATACTAAATATAAAGTTTGGGATCGCACTGAGCGGCCGGCCATGATGGAGAGAAACTTGCAGTATCCTTGGCAAAACCAAACGTGTATTTTAAAGGCTAGAATCGATCCCGTACTGAGCATAGAATCTTACTATCGCGATCAAGAGGCAAAAAGCATTCACTCAACGCCGAAGGCAGACGATTACGACAATATTCATCGCGGTTAAATCAAATATAAAAAATGAGACAAATTTATTTTATTTTCTTTACCGGAGATCGCGTACTCGAGAGCCCGAGTCCGCCACCTGATTTTGTAATACAAACGCCCGGTACAATGTAGTCGAAAAGGAGGCGATAAATTTGTTTTTCGCAATAAAAATAAATCTTCCCCCTTCCGATCAAACAAAATGGACAAACTTATCTCCTAGACTCTAAAATAAACCCACATCTTTTTTCGTAAAATCATAGAGAAAGGCCCAATACCAAAAAGGTAAAATAAATGCCGTATAGCGAAGACTCAAAACACATTCAAAGCAGCTTTACAAACGAACAATACCCTAGATTCAATTCCATAAGCATCAGCAATGGGTTTTATTGCTTGTTCGACGTATTCACAGATTCTCCAAATCTTGAAAATAAAGTATGGCTACCTGCATTAGACCTTGAGTCGCAATGTGAAATTTCCGAGGGTTTGGGAACACTGGTCACTTTTGAAGACGAAAATATTAAAATCTGTGGTGGGGAATGTGACGCATATGGTGGGGATGGATTTATTTCGGCATTCGATAAACAATCAAACACGCTACTATGGTTTATTACTTTCACAGAAACAAATCCCTTTAGCCTGATCGAACTTATAGACCATCACATACAAGCAGTATCAACAAGCGGCGTAAAAGTCTGCCTTCCTTTGCAGCGGCCAGATCAAGCGGTTATAACTTGGCCGATAAACAACTGAAGCGGTAACGGCATGCACAGCCCCTCTTCTCCAGAAAAAACATGGATACAAAAAAATATCTAAGCTCGGCCGTACATTCACAATCTATGATATATTCCATGCATGCCAAAGGGTGGACACATCAACGATCACTGATGATTTATACATCTATTCTATCTACCCTCTTTTGGTTTACATCATTGCCACTGACCGGAGAAGATATTATTTGGCAAACATGGGTGTCTATAAATGAGAATGCAGATTTCGTTGAACTGTAGATTTGGTATCCATCAAAAGCTTTAAAGCCAGGTGCTGATGACAGGGATTATCTGTACCAGTTAGAACTCGACAAGAAATGCAATACCAAAACTGACGATCTGAGTACCTTTCAACTAGAGGTAAAAAACCAACCGTAACGATGCGTTGATTCTTGCAATGGCGAAGTGAGGAATACATGATGCTTCAGAAAAACCATGAAAGCCAGCCACATCCTTCTGAAAAAACCGAGTATCAAATGGCTGATAGTACCCCAACATCACCTCCTACAAGTACCACGATTATGGAATGTTCAACCACTACGATCGCGGCCTCACCCAAAAAAACGACTCAGGCACAAATTTATATTGTCGCCGCTTTCTTTTTTATTTTTTTATATGTGCTATGGCTAACGTGGGGAAACCTTAAAGAAAACATCAGCACTATCATTGCAGCCGGGGCAACTCTTGCTATATTTGCGGCATACTCAATATTATTAGGAGCACGACAAAAAACCGTCTTTAAATATATTATAAACAAAGACGCAGGATTTCTAGAATACTTTTTATATTATCCAGATTTCACCAATTTGTTCTTTAAGATCACCCCTATACTAATTATATTATTTTTCATTGGAGTAGCCCTTTGTACAGGCTCACTTCTGTTCCTTGTTGGACCTGTGGCTATAGCACTCGGCTCCGCCTGCTTCCTACTGGGCTGGAAAAATGAAGTACATACTAGAAAAAGTACTCCATGGAATGAATATAACTTTGTGACAATAGACCATAAACGGCTTATGGTCATCGTGCACCGAACTGATCCCACTCTCGGATTTGAGGCTCGGCTCCCAAACAAAAACTCACTTGACCAATACTTGATCACGATTAAAAAACTACTCCCCAGTACCGCTATATACACAGAAAACAGTTGGGAGTGGTAGAAAACAAAATGAGTAATTCAATACCCGGCAAAAACGTCATCGAATACACACCAGTTGCAGGAGCAGTCCAAATGTCTTGGACAATCAAAGCTTTGACCCATAATACTCCATTCATGAATACAAGGCATGATTGCACTAGCGTTCATTAGGCTAACTGCATTTCTAAATGGAACATATGAAATATTCTGTCTAAATCTGCCGCTAAAATAACGCTCAACATTTCTATGCGCCCATTACAGATACCCTTGGCAACGCAAAGCGTGCGTTTTAATGGCGAGGATCGTTCCCACACAGAGTACTGAGGTTTACTATCGCGCTCGAAGACAAAGACATTCAGGCGACGCCGAAGGCCGATGACTTTGATGAAGTTCATCGCGGTGAAACGTTAAGCAGACAGATTTATTTTCTCTAGACGGCTACACAGCGCAACTCGGACGATTCCCCTACAAGGAGCAGTAAGCATGTTGAAACCCATTATTCCCTTGGTCATAGCAGCGGCCATCTTTAGCGCACATGCAGACATCCAGGTCCAGATCTCCCCATTACCCGAGAACCTGAAGAACCTGAATCCTGTCGCCATCACGGAAAGTGGCTTGGAGGAACAGAAGCGGCTCGATCGAATCGACTCGATAGTCGCGCGCTTCAATCTGAAGCTTGGCGAGAAGTTCATTTACGCGGGCAACGAATCACACGGTCCATTTCTGAGGCTTTTGGATGTGGTTTATAAAGTTTATCCAGAAAACGCTCAGTTGCAGGTGGTTAAACTCAACATTAAAAGAGGGGACGCGCGTATTTATGCTGTCAGCCCCCAGGATATCCAGCCTTATTCGAGTCTCCTAGCGAGTCCCCTGGATGCCAGGATTGCCAGCAATATCCTGAGCCCTGGCGCATCAGCTGCCCGATCCAAAGCATATTTCAAGGACTGGTACGACACCTATCAGTCGTCTCGGGTAAAACTCGCACGAAAAGTAGTGGCCAGCGATGCCTGTGAGACCGTAACGAGTGTCGAGCTCTACCGTTTCAACGGGAATGTGTTCACTGCGTTCTGTGGAAACGGCATGGAGCTCAGTCAAACCCCGGCAGAGGTTGAAGCGGAGCAGCCAATCGACCCCGCGATAAAAAACTGGGTGGTCAAGCGGCCTCAGTGAATACAGCTCGCCCCTCTGAGACCTTAGGGTCCATTCCGATTGCGAGGCGCCCTCACGCCAGCAGCGCATTTTTACGTGTCTGTGCGGTACGCCCATTAGACATGTGCCAGAGAGTCAACCATGAAGAACCCGATACGACGCCGAAACTGCGCCCTCTTTGCCGCCATCCTGCTATCGACCTGCCCCACCGCCTGGGCAGTGCCGGCGAATCAGGCAAAAGCGCAGGCACCCAGTTCCGCGCAACTGATGCACGAGGCACAACGCCTGAGCAGTGAAAATTCACTGGCAGAGGCCACGGTTGCCGCCCGGGCGGCCATGGAGGCGGGGCGCAAGGGCGGCGCCATGGATTTCACGGACCTCGAGGCGGGCGTGTTGCTCGTCAATCTGCTGCACCAGCAGAAGAGATACGAAGAGGCCCGGATCGCCGCCGAAGAGCAGATAGCGTATTGGGAGCGGCAAGCAGTCTCTGTCAGGTCGACTAACAGGCGCGACCCGCGCATCACGAACATGCTGGGCCTGGCCATCGAGGCAAGCATGATGGCGGGTGAAAGAGCCGAGGTCGTACGCCTGGAGGAAAAGCTTTTTGCGGCCGTCAGTCCCTATCCCGGTCTGTGGCGCTTGTCGCCGGACGAGCCGCGCTTGCGTTACGAATTGGCTGACTTCTCGATGCCACTCCTGCTGGGGCAGTGGAAACTGGCGAAGTTTGAGCCCGCAGAAAAACGCGATGCCACCACCCTCCTACTCTATACGCAGGAGTTGGCAAACGGCCGCCTGAGCGCCGAGATTTCGCTGGCTTATGACGAAGCTCAACGCAAATACACGGCAACGCAACGCCAGGATTGGTTCAAACCCTATCAGGAACAGCGTGAAGTTCGGGCGGTTGCATCGGCGATGCCTGACCTCCCCTTCGCCGACCTGGCTTCCGTCAAACTGGGGAGGCAAGAGGAGTGTGACGGCGAGCAATGCACCAATATTCGTTGGACGGCGCTTCGCGGCGACTGGCGCATGGACATCGATGTGGTGTTCAAATCGCGGGACAAGGCCCTGGCCGTTGAGCAGATGCAAAAGTTGTTCGCTGCGCTGAAATGGCAAAGCGCACCACCGCTGTTCCGCGAACGCACTATGGCCGAGCAGACCCAAGACATGGATTCAACCTGGGAGCTTCCGGGCGGCGAGTCCAAGGCTGCGGAACTGGCGGAACAGGCGTTGCCCGACGCCATTTTCCCGGAGGAAGTGGCGCGCGTGCAGACACTTATCGGCGTGTCGCAGTACCGTCACGGCGCGCTGGATGCTGCGCGCCGCTCATTGGGTTTGGCCGTGTCTGCCTGGGAGTACGGTTTTACCAATCAACTTCTCTATAGCACTGCGCTGGATTACGCCGCTGATATCGCCTACCGCCAAGGCAGAACTCAGGAGGCCGTGGCCCTGAACCGGACGCTCGTCGAATGGCAGAAAAGCGATGCTACGCTCGGCTGGATAGTGCCGAAGGATGAAAATGCGCTGGTTAACAGCTCGATAGGCATACATCTACCCCTGCGCGTGGGCGACTACCGCCTGAGATTGGGTACGGAATATCGTTTCTATTACGAAAATCTGCAAACAGGCGCACAACTTGGCCTCACCGTGGGCTCGGCCCAGACATCGGACGAAAAGCTTGAATCAATACTGCGTTCGTTCATGTCGGAAACGCTCGGACTGCAAGCCGGAGATGTGCGCAGAACGAAGTTTTCGCCCAAGTCCGCCGAGCCCGCTAAGTCGCAAGCCACCGGCCAGAAATGGGAGTTCGATGTTACGAAGCTGCCTGGCGATGAAGGTGCCATATCCGACGACTTCGTTGCTGGCGTCCAGCGCAAAACGCCCATAAAGATGGCGTTCTGGATCGTCGACCGCGAGGGTGAACGGTCGTTGCTACGGGCGCCAATCATGGGCGGTGAGCAAACCAGGAATGAGGCAAATCAGATCGCACAAGCGCTGTCCTGGTAGCGCCAGACGACAACTTATTGCAAAAACCTTTTGCTCTTATTGCCAGCCCGCCTCGGCAGGCTGGCAAGCCAAAAATCAAACGGCAACTGGCGTGCCTTTGGGATCAAGATTGACCATCAGGGGCTTGGTCGCACTTCTGATCATCGGCCCCAATATCAGGTTACTGCCGATCAGCACCACCACGGCCACCAGCACCAGGGTGTCGGACTTCAGGAAACCGAGAAAAGTACCGCCGAACACACACACCGATAGCAAGCCACTGAGCATCATGGCCAGCATCATGGGTTTGGCAGGGTTGTCGAAACCCAGGAAGCGCTGCTTTTCCACGGCCGATATCACCAGTTCGGCCTTGCAGCCCTTGCACGCAATGGGGTGGTCTTCGCGCAACAGCGTCTGCTGTTTCTTGCCGATGGGAAATTCCTTTTCACAGGCGTTGCAGTGGACTTTCATGCCAATGATATTTGCGCGGGAGGAGCTCATCTTGATCCTTAAGATTGGGGGAAAACATTGCCGCCGGCACCTCACAGGTGCGCGGCGGCGGATTGTTGCATGTTTGAGCAAGGCCAACAGGCTTACCTGTCGTCCGTTTCTCGGCGATTAGTCCGGTTGATCACCTATGCAATCAGGCAGATTGGGGCCGATCTCGATCATGGCCGCCGACACCGTGGGGTAGGTTCGGCCACCCCAATCCAGAGGCCCGCCAGCATTGACCAGGTCGTAGATTTCGCTTTCGCCAATCAGTTGGCCGTTGCGATGATCGTACAGGCGAAAAAAAGCCGGAATTTCCCAGCGTGCGAACCAATAGACTTCTGCCTCCGGGTCCGGGAAGGCCATTGGGTGCAAAAACCAGGGCAAGAGCCAGAAAGGTTGAAACTGCTGAACCCGATAACACCCGTTGGGGCTGATGTCAGGGGCGCCGACTGGTTTCGCCAATCCCTTTTCCCACCACTGCGACGCGGCCCACAGCCCGGCGCAGAACAGGGGCATACAGAGCCAAAAACGTTGGCGTCGACTCAGTCTTTTCATCTTCTGATATCCATATCAATCTGCCGAGCCGCGTCTTTTCAACGTAGCGTGGCATCGGCAAAAAAGGCCGCGCAGTTTACCTTATATGAGTTGCACAGCGAGCCTCCTCAATGCCAGAGTTGCCCGCCTTAATCGCGAGAACTACATCTGTTCCCTTTTTTGACGTGCCGGACTAATGAGATTCAAACAATGGACTCAACAAACATCGCCGCTATCTGGACCGCAAACACCGGATGGGAATTATCTACGCTTCGAGATGTAGCGTGTCCGCAGTACTCCGAAGACAGTGATTGCATTGGGTCCGATTTCATTGCGCAAAAAACATCGTTATACCCGACAAACACCTAGTCGCGTCTCTAGCTACTTAGCGCGTTTCATTACTGGTAGCCGAGGCCATTGGCATGACAAATATACATAGAAACACGGCAATAAAAATATTAATTAAGGAAGCATTTAGCACCCTAACTCATGACGCACGTGAGTCCTGCATATTAAACTGGTGGGGAATCAACGAAAATGATCTTGAATTTTCTCTATTATCAAAAGAATTACAACATCAACTGCTAGCAAACGAAGAACTGCCGACTGACACTCAGAATAAATTGTATGACGAGCTGGTTATCGTTGCCCTTTCCTGCGAATACAAAGGCGTGACGAATGCATATATAACAGGGCTGTTGCACAAAATGGGCATGAGTGGGTATGAGGTCGATGGGGATGTTGAACGACTGGAAGCCTGCCCCTGCTGTGGTTTTCGCACACTACCGTCAAGATCAAACTATGATATTTGCGGTCTTTGCTCTTGGGAGGATAATGGTGTCAACGATATCAATAGGTACAGTGGCCCAAACCGCATGAAGCTTGGAGAAGCAAAGGAGCAATTCCTGACCAACATGAATGCATTACCGCTAAACAAATGGGCAAAATAGGGACAGCTATGGCGAAGGATGGGCTAGTGAACATAATACCCAATCAATCAGCCCTCCTCCGCGCATCCATAACCTGTTTAATCTGGAACTCAGGAATAAACATCTAACCCCAAAATGGGATGCCGGCTTCAGCCTATTCTCCGATGACTGGCAACCGATCCTTTTGTACCGACATGGGCGAGCCCGATAAGGCTACCCAATGTTTAATCTGGCTTTTTGACGGCCACACAGGTTGAATACCCTCCTTTACGCTAGACGCATTGCCGTCGGCGAGTAAAACCGGATCACCACCCAGCAAAGGAATGTCCCTTGTTTACCATCGCACGCCCCCTCGCCCTGCTTTTGGCGTTGTCCGTTTCCCTTGATGCCGCCGCATTATCCCTTCACTCAGAAAAACGCGCCGACGGCACCACCGTGCTGCTGCTCTCCAATGCGCCCGCTGATGCGCGGCCACCTCAGCTCAATGAAGATCCGGCGATACGTGCGGCGCTGGTTGATTTCATCGGTTACGCCACCGGCAGTTACACCCTCGATGGCAGTTTGATCGTGTCGCAGATACTCGATGCCCTGGATTCGGAGTTCTCGACGTTTGAGGAAGGTGTGCCTGCCGGACGCAAGATGCTGACCGCCATGGATGACGGCAATCACGGCGACGAGCGCGGCGCTCTGTTGTTGGACGAGAAGGGTCAGTTGATCGCCGTTGGACTGGTCAATGGGCATTGCACCGTCAAATCACCTACAGAGACGTTGTCCTGCAACCCGGGTCCCGAAACCGTGTTGACGATTTTCCAGGCCAAAGGCGCGAAAAAGAGCGACGCAGATCCGATCATTGTCTGGAGCAAGCAGTTGCCGCCATTGGTAGCGTATTGGGCTGAAAGTGAAGATCCCGAAACACGCGCCAAGGCGCAGAAGATCGGCTCGGTCGAATACATCACCACTGACCCGAAAAAACCGTCCTGGAATACCTCGCAATTGCCTTCTGACTTTCCGAAAGCGATGCTCCCACTGCTTCCGGTGAATTCCTTTCTGTCGGGCGCCGGTGTCGATGGGGCTTACATTTCACCGGGCATCAAAGGTGCACCGATGGAGGGTATGTTCGACCAGATTGACGGCCGGCCCCAACATGATTTCGAGGTCATGTTGCAGACCTATATGCCGTTCGCCGATGTTTTGAAGTTTTACCAGCAGCAAGCAAAAGGCGCCGTGTTACAAGCGAATGATGAAAAGGCACGGATTGACGGCGTTGCTGGCGGCGGCACCTACAAAATCGACATCAGGGACAAAGAGGATGAAGGAACAGCCATCACCTTTTCCGGTTGGAGAAAAGAGGTCTAAGTCCCTCTAAATCCAAAGTACAAAAACGGGCGATATTATGATCGCCCGTTCTTTATATTTCGACCGGCATTTCAACTAACGCATCATCCACTGCGTACTTCACCACTACCCGATTTTTGTAAAGCCGTTCACTGCGCACCAACTGACTCTCCTGCCCCTTGGTCCTTACATCCCGCCATATCTCATTCTCCCGAAATACTCGCCCGCCCTCCCGCAAAAATCGATGTTCACGTTGATAAACGTGATACCGAAACTCCCTTACTCGCTCACACAACAACTCGCCTTCCAACTGTTGCTCACCCACCTTCAATTTCAACTGAAAACAACGATCCGTCGGGTTATGCAAAACCAGATCAACATAGTTATAAAAAATCGCTGCCCCGGAGCCGAATGGCAGTACTCGCCCCTCATCAGGAAACGGATCGAAGCTGTGGTTGGAGCGCTCAACCACCACCAACGGCGAGTGAATGGCCATCCAGTGAATCAGGTTGCTCAGTTGGCAGATTCCGCCACCGACGCCCGTGCGAGCTTCACCGAAGGACAGTTCCATGCCTTCGACATACCCGCGTTTACGCGTCGGTCGACGCACCAGTCGGCAGAAGGAGAAGTACTCGCCAGGGTGAATGACCACGCCATCCACAGAGGCCACGGCCAGTTTCAGGTTAATGACTTTGTTGTGTTGCAGTGCAATATCGGAATCGCCGAGTTTGCGAATCAGTTTTGAAGTGTGTTTGAGGTAACGGAACGGCAACCGGGAGTCGGTGTTCAACAACAAGGCGTAAGGCTTGCGGGAGAAGCGCCAGGACAGTTGGCGGAACAGTCGTTTTTGCCACACGCGCAGCCAGTAGAGGACCGGGTGGTAGAGGGAAAGTGGTTTCATCCGTATCAGAACGGCGGCAGCCGTTTTCTTCCTTGAGTTGAAAAATGCCGCGTATCTTAACGTATTCACTTGAAAGAAGGTGTTCGCCCAGTGTAATGGCCTGGCAATCCATGCACCGGTAAAGAGCCCTGACACTGGGCGAACGAAAAGTATTTTAATAGAAGTCGATGAATATGTCCGCATACATGAACATGAAATTTACGCACACAACTTCATTGGATATTTATCGAGATCAAACTTACATACATCAAACTCACCAACTCGAACATAAAGCGATTATTCCTATACAAAAATCTGTACAAGAATAATCACTCTAGATAGAGCCAATACTCAGCTTTCGTGTTGAGTTGTCACTTTCAAGATATCGGTGTAAGTCACGACAACACTCTGCCCGACTTTCAGATCCTTCAGTTTTTCTTGAACTTCAGGTCTCAACACGTCGACGGTTTTCGATTGGCCTGCCGGGTTTTCGAAGGTGACCTGGTTTTTCTTGGTGTCGATTTTGGTGATTTTCAGCTGCACTTGCACCTGGCGGAAGGCTTCGCCGCCAGGGTTGGGGTTGTCTTTGGTGGCGCGGATGTCGCCGGTGCGTTCGGTGGAGCCTGGCAGGCCTTTGTCGACATCAGTGTCGAGGTAGGCGGCCACTGAATGTGTCACTTCGACGTTAACTTTATCGCCGACTTTCAGGTTGCCGAGGTCTTTGGCCTTGTCGCTAAGTTGTACATGAACTTGACGACCTTCGGCGCCTTCCAGGACCACCTGGTGCTTGGCGGCGTCGACGGCCAGGACTTTGGTGGTGACTTGATCGGCTTCTACGGCGGCGGACAGTGGAATGTCGGCAGCGATGGCGCTGAGGCTGGCGGCGGACAGGAGGGTAGCGAGGGTGATGGCTTGGGCCAGTGCGTTGAATTTCATAAGCAGTACATTCCCTGTGATTGATGGCAGCGCACGGCTCTGGATCAAGGGTCCGCTCCGTGCGTGCCAATGAGCATAGACGCTGTTCAGGGAGTGTTGGCGGTTTCTTGCGCGGTGGATTCGCCGCTGTCGGTGCCCTTGCTGTTTTCCTTGCGTGTGTTCGGATCGGTGGGGCGCAGGGCGTCGTTGTCGCGCTCTGTTTCACCGGGTGGCCGGGGTTCGTCGGGGTGTTCGGATTCGGTGATCGGTTTCATCGCAGTGTCCTCAGGCTTCGGGGTCGTCGACTTCGCGAGCGACATTGACGGCGGGCGAATCCCGGTGGGATTGCTCAGCCTTGGCTTTCAGGGTTTGCCATTGTTCGAGGTCGATGGCGCCCTGCCCCAGCAAGTCGTCGGCCACCCGCAGCAGTTCGCTGTAATGGGCGTCGGGGGACTGCTGCCAGTAGGCTTTGTCGTCGAACAAACGTTGCCAGGTGGCGAGGTCTGGGGGTTTGAGGTCGTCGCTCATGACGGGCTCCATTGAACGGGCTTCATAACGTATGAGGACGCCGTTCCGTCGAGAGTTCCGACTCAATACCCGGTCATTTCCAGATACCCCTGCCCCGCATGACTACCGCTCAACCGCACCGGCCCTTCCCAATAGGGAATGCGCAAATTCATCCACGCATTGGGATTCAACGCGGTGGTGGTGATGTCGAGGTGTTTGCCGGGGATTTTAATCGACCAGCGCACCGGCATCGAACGTCCGGCGACTTTGGCGGTATCCCCAGGCGTGAGGCTGATGTCATCGCCATGTAAAAGCTGCGTCTGACCCTGTGCGTCGATCCAGGTGCCGGTGAGGTAAGGCGCGCCGTCCTTTTGCCGCATGCGGTAGAGCATCACCTGTTCGCCGCCGTCCAGGTGCAGGGAAAACCAGTCCCAGCCGCTCTGGTTGGCGGTCAGGGGTTGGCTGCTCCACTCGCGATCTAGCCATGCGGGACCGCTGACCGTGTAGGTTTTGCCATCGATTTCCAAAGAGCCGTTAGCCT
This sequence comes from Pseudomonas sp. NPDC087342, assembly GCF_044744265.1. Lineage (NCBI taxonomy): Bacteria > Pseudomonadati > Pseudomonadota > Gammaproteobacteria > Pseudomonadales > Pseudomonadaceae > Pseudomonas > Pseudomonas sp. NPDC087342. Next base: position 219,631 of record NZ_JBIUXZ010000001.1, on the reverse strand, counting down.
GGAAAAACGGCTGACTGTAGTAGTACGACGCCTGGCCCTGTTCAGATTTCTGACTGAAGCCTTTATCGCCTTGCAGCACCAATGGGCGCGACGACACCAGCCGCAGTTGATAGCTGAAACCCTTGTCCCGCGCGCTGAGTTGCATGTCCATCAACGGACCGCTGAAGCGCCAATCATCGATCCACGCCTTGAACGGCGCCACGCTCACCCCGGCCTGACCCACGCCACCCCGGGCGTAGCGTTCAGCGGCGTGATGCGTGGTGGCAGAGGTGACCGCCGCGTGCCCGAGCCAGATCGTCTGATTGCCCCAACCGGCCACCTCGGGCGTGGCTTTCAACGCACTGCGAAACAACGTCCATTGCACGCCAAACTCTTGCCCTTGTTCGTCCTTGAGATTGGCGGTGACGTACCACCACTCGATGCGAAATCCATCGTGCGGTCCATGATCTGCCGGAAAGCTGAACGCGCGACCAGGCACCACCGGGGTAAACGCCGCAGCCTGACCGCCGAGGCCGGCAAAGCCCTTTTGCTCCTGCGCCGGGTTATCGCAGCCGCTCAGCAACGCCAGAATCAGCAGCCCGACCTTAATCCTCATGGGCAAATGTCCTCAGCAGGTCCGCCGGTTGCGTGCGGTACAACGTGTACAGCGGCCACGCCGAAGCCAGTAATGTGGCGAGCAGCGCCAGCCCCATCAACTGCAACAGTTGCAGTGGAAACACCCGCAACGGCAGGCGCCAACCGAAGGCCTGGACGTTGATCACCGTGTCCAGGCACCACGCCAGCGCGATGCCCAAGGGCAATGCCAGAATCAGCGTCAGCACGGCCAGCAGCCAGGTTTGCCCGAGGTTGAGCAGCATCAGTTGCCGCCGCGTCACGCCCAGCGCCCACAGCGGCGCGAGTTGGCCGAGGCGGCTTTGGCTCTGGGTCAACAGGCTGATGAACAGCGCCACACCGGCGACGCCGAGGGTCAGGCTGTTGAGGGCGGCGGTGGCGGCAAAGGTGCGCTCGAACACTTGAGTGGACCAGCCTTTGAGCCGCGCTTGATCGACAATGCGGTTGTCGTCGAGGGCGAAGCGATTTTGCAGTGCGGTAAGGAACGGCGGGATCGCTGCCGGGTCGATGCGCAGGTTGAAACGATTCGGCGTGAGTTGCGGCCAGCCGCGCAGCAGGTGGTTGACGTTGACCAGCACGTGGCCCTTGGGATTGCCGTAATCGGCGTAGATGCCGACGACCCGCGGCGACCACGAGCCGTTGGGTGTCGGGATGCTCAGGTGATCGCCCAGTTGCACTTTCAGACGCCGCGCCAGTTGTTCGCTGAGCATCAAGGTGTCGTCCTTGGCCAGACGCTCCCATGGGTTATCGCCCAGCGCTTCCAGCAGCGGCCAGTGTTGGCGATAACTCGGGTGATCGATCACGCCGTAGACGTCCGCTGGCCAGCCTTGCAGTTGGATCGACACTTGCCAACTGGGCAGCACCGCCGAGACCTGCGGCTGCTGTTTGAGCCAGGTGTGCAGCTCGCGAGCCTGGGCCGGGTTTTGCGGGTTGAGGTAGAGCTCGGCAGTCAGGCGTTGTTCGAGCCAGTCGCTGAAGGTCTGGCGGAAACCGGCGGTCATGCTGCCGGCACCGATGTTCGCCGCCAGCGCCAGCAGCAACGCCATCAGCGCGAGGCTCAGGGCTGGCAGTTGCTGGCGGAAATCGGCGAGAAACCATTGACCGAGCACCGTGCGACTGCGGTGCAACACCAGATTCAGCACGGTGTTGAGTAACACCGGCAGCGCCAGCGCGGCGCCGAGCAGCAGCGCGGCCATCAGCACAAAACCGCTGGCCAGGCTGTCGCCCCAGATCAACGCCAGCAGCGCGATCAGCGCAGCCGTCGCGGCGACCCAACCCTGGCGTTGCAACCACCGCGCATGGGCCTGATGCCAGGCTTGCGGATTAGCCAGGGCCAACAATGGCAATCGTGCCGCGCGCAACAAGCTGCTGGCGCCGGCCAGTAACGCACCGAGCAGGCTCAGGCCGACCCCGCTGAGCCACCACAACGGACTCAAACTCAACTGCCCCGCCACTTCGGCGCCGTACAACCCACGCAGACTGGCGGCGACATCTGGCAGCAATACGCTGGCCAGCAGATAACCGCTGGCGACGCCTGCCAAGCCGCCGATCAACGCGAGGCCACCCAGTTCGACGGTGAGACAAGCGATCAGCATCCGCGCACTGACCCCGCAGGCGCGCAGGGTTCGCAGCAAACCGCGACGTTGTTCCAGCGCCAGGCCAATCGCCGCGTGCACGATAAACAGGCCGACCACGAATGACAGAAAGCCCAAAGCATCGAGGTTCAGGTGGAAGCTTTCAGTCAGGCGCGCGAGGTTGTTTTCTTCGCCGCTGGTCTTGAGTTGGAGTTGGCCTTTGAATTGTTCGGGCAGGGTTGCGGAGAAATCCTTGGGCAGAAGTAAACGCGAAAGCTGATCCGGCAGACCGAGGATCTGCTGGGCAAAACCGATGTCCACCAACAACACACCGGGGGCCATATCGGGCTGGGCGTGCAGCGCAGGCAAGGTCTGCCCGCTCTCCGAAACGGGTGTGTCGCCCTCGCGCAACCCCAAGGTTTGCAAGGTCTGCGGCGAAATCCAGGTACTGCCCGGCGGGCTGAAAAATTCGACGATGCGTTCTATGTCCAGCGCCTGCCCCGCCACCGCCGAACCGGCTGGCAGCGACACCGGCTCAATGCCCATCAACTGCAAGCGCTGATCAACATGGCCCTTGAGCGTCACCCGGCCTTGCAACACTGGCGACACCGGCCAGCCTGCCTGCCGCAGCTCGACAAACAATTGCTGGGAAAACACTCCGCCGCCGGGCGCACTCAGGCTGGCCTGGGGTTCGCCGCCGATCAATTGACTGGCCCGCGCGTAGCTTTCCCGCGCCTGACTGTTCAGCGCCTGCACGCCGGTCAGCAGACTGGTCGCCAGCCACAGCCCGGTCAGCACACTGAAAAACTGCACCGGGTGCTGGCGCCAATGGCTCAGCAGCGCGCGCAAGGTTTCGCGAAAAACCCGCACTTCAGCGTGCGTCCGCGTCGATCAGACGGCCATGATGCAACACCACTTTTTCCGCCAGGCGCGCAGCAACTCGCGGGCTGTGCGTGACCATCAACAAGGTCGTCGGCGTGTCGTCGAGCAGTTCCAGCAACAACTTCAATACGTCGTCGCTGGTGGCTTCATCGAGGCTGCCGGTGGGCTCGTCCGCCAACAGCAGTTTCGGTTGCGAAGCCAGGGCGCGGCCGAGTGCAACCCGCTGTTGTTGGCCGCCGGATAATTGCTCCGGATAACGCCGCAGCAAATCGCCCAGGCCCAGACGCCGCACCAGGTGCGCTTGCCAACGGGCATCGTGGCGCCCGGCCAGGCGTGCCTGGAACGCCAGGTTGTCCTCCACCCGCAAACTGCCGATCAGGTTGAATTGCTGGAACACCAGGCCGATTTCCGTGCGCCGCCAGTTCGCCAGTTGCCCTTCGCTCATCTGTTCCAGCCGATGCTCGCCGCTGCTGATGCTGCCGCGATCGACCTTGTCCAGCCCGGCGATCAGGTGCAGCAAGGTACTTTTGCCACTGCCCGACTCGCCCATCAACGCGAGGCTGCTGCCGGGTTTCAACGTGAGGTCGATGCCTTGCAGTACCGGCAGCGGACCTTGGGGGGTGGCGTAGCTTTTGAAAACGCCCTGGACCTGAAGCATGGGAAAACCTGATTGATGAGCGTGGTGCAAGGATAGCGGACTCGCCTGAGCCCATAGACTACCTGTTAATTCTTACAGTAGCGGTCGATCAGGGGCGGGTATCTAATAACGTCACACAAGAAGTGTTTGATGCCAAGGCGGCAACCACGTTAAACAGGGTAGGTGCCAGGGCCATGAATACCTCTGTTGATAGATACCTGCGCAAGCCGATAGTCATCGGGAATATCGAAGTCGGTCGTGAGCCGAACTGCCTGGCACTGGCCGTCCAGAGTTCAGTGGCCTACGTGTGCAACACCGAAGACAGCACGCTGTCGCTGATCGACACGATTGCCCTGCGCGTGAGCGCCGTCATCCGGTTGCCCATCCAACCGCTGGCCGTTGTCATTGATCCCTCGGGCACCCGGGCCTATGTGAGCGGAATGGGCAAACCGCTGGTCGTGGTCGTGGATATTGCGACGCACAACATCATTGGCGAAATTGCCGCCAGCGAGGGTTATGCGCTTGCGCTCAATGCCGAAGGTGACCGGGTTTATATCAACACCAATCGGCAGGTATGCGTCGTCGACCCACTGGCCGGAAAACAGCTTGGGTGCTTCGACACCGGTTCATTGACCAGTGCTGCCGTCCTCGGTCGAGACGGTCGCCTGTTTTTCTGTGACTACCTGCACCATGAACTGAAAGTCATGGATACGGCGAGCGGCGAGATCACCACGGTTCTGTCGCTGCCCGAGCCCTTTGAAGAACTCGCCCTCGACCCCGCGGGGGATTTTGGCTATGTGCCCTATCGCACGCCCGCAGGTGTCGTCGCGAAGATCGACCTGTCGAGCTATGACGTGGTGGACCTGTTGCCCGTTCCGGCGCTGCCCCACGGTTTCATCCTCAGCCCGGACGGCCGCCTGGCGTGTTGTTGCAGTGCGGCTGAACGAAGTGTCTCGTTTATCGACACCGGGACGTGGCAGGTCGTCAGCCGGTTCAAGGCGGGGCAGTATTTGCAGAGTCCGGTGTTCAGCGCTGATGGGAGGCGTGTGTATTTGTGTGATTCAGCCGGAAATGCGGTTTGGGTGATTGCGTTGGGTTGAATGGATGGTCATGTCACCGCGTTATCGTTCTTCGCGAGCAAGCCCGCTCCCACAGGGAAATGCATTTCAACTGTGGGAGCGGGCTTGCTCGCGAAGAGGCCCTCAAGCCAATAAAAACCTCACTGCCCCGCCGCCACACTCGTCGCCGCCTGCCCCGGCGTAACGATGTTCTTCAGATCAATATGCTTCCACTCCGGCTTGGCCCCCAGCCGCGCATTGAAGCGGTAGTTGAAAGTGAATTCATCTGCCGTCGCCACGTTCAACGGTTTGCCATACACCGCCTCAACCCCCGCCAGGTCATAGCCCATCAACTGCAGCAACGTCGGGAAGATGTTGTAGTGACTGGAGCGATCCTTGTTAGCGGCCAACTGAGCCGACCAGTCCAGGGTCTTCAAGGCACTGCCCTGAATCACCACCAACGGCACCAAACCTTCCTCCTCCACCGGATCGCCGCCGCAGTGGGTATTCAGTCCGGGGTTGCCGCGTTCATGCAGATCCTGCCCGTGATCCGAGGTGTAGATCAGCAGCGCATTGCTCAGGTCAGCCTGGGCGAACACCCGGGCGAAAAACTCCCCGACATTCCACAGCAGCGTGTTCTTGTAGGCGTTGCGGTACAGCACCCAATCGTCCGGCTGGCCATTGAAGCCGTCACGCTTGCCGGTGTCGGCCACTTCGACAAACTGCCCGCGTGGCAACGTTGGGCGGTAGGCCATGAAGGCGTCCGGGTATTTGTCATGCACCGGAAAATGCGCGCCCACTTTGTTGATCACCACCAGTTCCGGTTTGCCGTCATTCAGCAGTTCGATCAACTTGGTCGCCGCCGCCATGTCACGGTCGCGCACGCTGGTCTGGTCGAACTGCACAAACTCGTCGATGTCCTTTTTCTCGGTATCGGTCATCAGGTTCTGCAGGTTGCCGCCGGTGCGCTGGGCGTCGATGTAGACGGTGCGCAGCCCGGCCTGTTTCGCGTACTGCCAGATCGACGGCAGCGTGGTGTTGATGCGCATGTAGTCGGCGCGGGTGCCGCCGTAGCGCAGGGTAATGTTGGTGTCGGCGCTGCAATTGGCGATGGATGCCGCGTAGCCATAGTTGAAGATATCCACGCCGGGGCGCGCTTCCTTGAGGTTGCTGTGCACACCGAACGGCGCATTGATGTCCAGGTAATTGCCGGAAATGCTCTCGTCGATGATCAGCACGATGTCATGGCCGACCGGCTGATCATTGCGCGCCAGTTTCACCGGCTCCCGAGGGCCGACGGTGTTGTGCAGCGCTTCATAGGTAAACAGGTTCAGGTAGGCCAGCGGCGTGTACATGATCGGCAAACCCCGGGCGCCCTCACCGGCCCGCACGAACAGCACCGCACTGAGCAGCAACACCCCGAGCACCGGCGCCGATACCAGCAATGCGCCTGGCAACGGCATCCGCCGACGGGGTTTGAGCCCGATGCCGAACAGCAGCAACAAGCCGCTGAGCACACCACTGATCAGCGGGTCACGGTACTGGTACGCCGCTTCCTGGATGAAACCGCCGGAATACACCAACGACACGAAGCTGCTGTAAGTCAGGTAATCGGCGGTCACTTTCGTATAAACGTCAAAGAACACGGCCGACACAAACAGCGTTATAGCGAATAGATGTCTAATCAGCGTCTGGCGGATGTACGCGCTCATGAACAGTGCCACCGTCAGCACCACAAACATCCCGCCAAATAACAACAACGGAATACCGATACCCATCGCATTCAGGCGTTCAAGGTAATAGTCATAACTCTTGAACAAATAGAGAACTAACAGCAGTTCTTTTAAGTATCGAATCATAGTATTTACGCTGCTCGTGGTAGGCATCTGGCCAATAGATTGTCGGCCATTTTTTGACACTAGCACCGGGCCATCAAATCGCAAGAAATGCCCGACTTTTCCGAAAAGCGTCAAAAAAACGTTGACTCAAATCTGACACACTCAAGGCGCTACAGCCCTTGTAATACAGGCCTCTCGACCGTTTATCGCTTTCTTCGAAATGTGAAAAACCCGTCAAAACCGCGGCGAAACCAGCAGCAGCAAGCCTTTGATGGCCATTAGCCCCCAAAAACGGGGGTGTTCTAGCATTGCAACATGTCATTTTGCTGACACGGTTTGCCACGGCTGGGCTATACCCCTTTTGACAGTCTAATTCCTGATCTTTCCACCGTCTTACGAGGCACGCCAATATGGACGTGAGCGTATTTGGTACGGGCTACGTTGGCCTGATACAAGCAGCCGCACTGGCCGATGTCGGACATCGCGTGCTGTGTGTTGATATCGATCCGAACAAGATCAAGCAGTTGCAACAAGCAGTTCCACCAATTAGTGAACCGGGACTTTCCGGAACGCTGGAAGAGAACATCAAGGCCGGCCGTTTGTTATTCACGACCCAGGCCAGTGATGCGGTGGAACATGCCGAATTGATCTTCATTGCGGTCGGTACGCCAGCCGATGAAGACGGTTCCGCCGACCTCAGCCACGTGCTGAACGTGGCCCGGCAGATCGCCAGATTCATGGAAGCGGATCGCACCCTGATCATCAAGTCCACCGTGCCGGTCGGCACCGCGGACAAGGTCGCCGAAGCCGCCAGCGAAGAACTGCACCGCCGGGGCAAAGACGCGTTGGCCGTGCGGGTGGTGTCCAACCCCGAATTTCTCAAGGAAGGCAGCGCCCTCGCCGACTGCATGCGCCCGGACCGGATCATCGTCGGCACCAACGACGAAACCGCGCGCAACCAGTTGAGCGAACTCTACGCGCCCTTCTGCCGCAACCATGAAAAGCTCATGTTCATGGACAACCGCAGCGCCGAGCTGACCAAGTACGCGGCCAACGCGATGCTCGCCACCCGCATCAGCTTCATGAACGAACTGGCGAACCTCACCGAACTGCTGGGCGCCGACATCGAAGCGGTGCGCAAAGGCATCGGCTCGGACCCGCGCATCGGTTATCACTTTATCTACCCCGGTTGCGGCTTCGGCGGTTCGTGCTTCCCCAAGGACCTGCGCGCCCTGCTGCACACCGCCGAACACAACGGCATGCCATTGCGTCTGCTGCGCAGCGTGACTGACGTCAACGACACGCAGCGGCACATCCTGTTCAGCAAACTCAAAGCCCAGTTCCCTCAAGGCCTGGCCGGCAAGTCCATCGCGGTCTGGGGCCTGGCCTTCAAGCCCAACACCGATGACATGCGCGAAGCGCCGAGCCGTTACCTGATGGATGCGCTGTGGGCCGAAGGCGCGAGTGTGCAGGCTTATGACCCGGAAGCCATGTCCGAATGCCGGCGCATCTACGGCTACCGCAATGACCTGCACCTGTGCGCCACCCGCGACGACACCCTGGAAGATGCGGATGCGCTGGTGATCTGCACCGAGTGGAAGAATTTCCGGGTGGTGGATTTCGATCTGCTGGCGAGCAAATTGCGCTCCAAAGTGATCATCGACGGACGCAACCTCTACAACCCGGAACAGGTTGCCGCCGCCGGTTTGCATTACAGCGGCATCGGCCTTCGGCACATCGTTCCGGAGGTACTGCGCCCATGAAGATTCTGGTGACGGGAGCGGCGGGATTCATTGGTGCCCATTGTGTGTTGCGGCTGCTGCGCGACGGGCATCGGGTCTGCGGGCTGGATAACTTCAACGACTACTACGACCCGCAACTCAAGCACGATCGAGTGCGCTGGGTGCAGGATCAGGTCGGCAGTTTCCCGCTCGCCAAAATCGACCTGGCCGACGCCCCGGCCATCGAAGCCTTGTTTGCCCGTGAGCAACCGGACGCGGTGATTCACCTCGCCGCCCAGGCCGGAGTGCGTTATTCGCTGGATAACCCGAAGGCGTATCTGGACAGCAACCTCAGCGGCTTCCTGAACATTCTCGAAGGCTGCCGCCACCATCCGGTCAAGCACCTGATCTACGCCTCGTCCAGTTCGGTGTATGGCGCCAACCAGCACACGCCCTACTCGACCCACGATGGCGTCAATCACCCGCTGTCGTTGTACGCGGCCACCAAGAAAGCCAATGAGCTGATGGCCCACAGCTACAGCCACCTGTTCGGCATTCCCAGCACCGGGCTGCGCTTCTTCACGGTCTACGGGCCTTGGGGCCGGCCGGACATGTCGCCGATCCGGTTCGCCCAGGCGATTGTCGAGGGCAGCCCGTTGAAGTTGTTCAACTACGGCCAGCACCAGCGCGACTTCACCTACATCGACGACATCGTTGAAAGCATCGCCCGCCTGGTTGATCGGCCACCGGTCACCACGCCGGAATGGGACCGCGAACATCCGGACGCCGCCAGCAGCATGGCGCCGTGGCGGATCTACAACATCGGTGGCGAGCACCCGGTGGAACTCAAGGATTACCTGGCCCTGATGGAAAAACACCTGGGCCGCAAAGCCAATGTTGAGCTGCTTCCCCTGCAACCGGGCGATGTGCTCAACACCTGCGCCGATGTCCACGAACTGGAACGTGACACCGGTTTCCACCCGCGCATCGAGCTCGACGAGGGCCTTCGCCGCTTCGTCGCCTGGTTCCGCGATTACTACCCATTGCACGCCCACGCGCCGCTTGCGGCTGAGCTACAGGGCTGAGAGCTACAGCGGAGGAGTCTATGACTGGACATGAAAAAGGTGTGCCACTCCAGAATATGCGTCGTGACAAACGCCTGGACCCCGAGCACCGAATGCGCCTGGACACCGCGATCCACATGCAGGGTCGCGGCTGGATTACCGGTCGCGATGGTGGTCGGCCCTGGACGTTGTCGCGCACCAATCGGGTGGTGGCGTGCTTCGGAGCCCTGGTCATCCTGGTGCTGATTTCGCCGCTGTTGCTGGGCGTGGCCCTGGCGATCAAATTCAGCAGCCCGGGCCCGGTCATGTTCGTGCAAAAACGCACCGGTTATCGCGGTCGCTCGTTCGGCATGTACAAGTTCCGCACCATGGTGGCCAACGCCGAGGAGCTCAAGGAGTCCTTGCGCCACCTCAACAAGCACGGTGCCGACGCGATCGATTTCAAGATCGACAAAGACCCGCGCATCACCCGCATCGGTGGGTTCCTGCGGCGCAGCAGCCTCGACGAGCTGCCCAACCTGATCAACGTATTTACCGGCGACATGCGCCTGGTCGGCCCTCGGCCCACCTCGTTCAACGCCTACCGCTACAAGGATAACCACCTTGCACGCCTGAGCATCTACCCCGGCATGACTGGCCTGTGGCAGATCTCCGGACGCAGCAATATTGACTTCGACCAGCGCGTTGAGTTGGACCTCAGCTATATCGCCGAGCAGAGCCTTTTGCTTGATCTGAAGATCTTGTTGAAAACCCCCTTCAAAGTATTCAGCGGCCACGGAGCGAGTTAAATGGACGGTTCAACCAATAAAGCCCTAAGCATCGCCAACCCGAGCGAGTCCAACCTGACTTCGACCGTGCTCGATCAAGATCTGCGGATCCTATTCCTGACCGCCGCCAACCCCGGCGCAGGCACCACCACCAGTGCCCTGGCGATGGCCAGCCAACTGGCGCAGATGAGCAGCGGCCAAGTGCTGCTGGTCGACGCCAGCCAGTCGGCGACCAACCTCACGGCCCAGCTCAACTTGCAAAAAGAGCGCGGCTTTCGCGATCTGCTGTTCAGCACCGGCACCCCGCCGCTGCTGCAGGATTGCGTGGTGCAGGTCTCCAGCCTGCCGTTCGATGTGCTGCCCAACGGCCGGCACATCCGTGGCAACGAGCACCTGACCGCCGAACGCCTGAGCCCGCTACTCGATCAGTTGGGCAGCCGCTACCGCTTTGTGGTGATCGACGGCGACGCGGTGTATTCCGCCGCCGACACCCTGGTCATCAGCACCCAGGTGGACGGCGTGATCATGGTCGTGCGCGCCGAGGACACCCGTTGGGAAGTGGCCCAGGCCGCCGTCCAGCGCCTGACCCAGGCCGGCGCGAAACTGGTCGGCAGCGTGTTCAACCGACGCAAGTACTACATGCCGAAATGGCTCTACAAAAACCTGTAAGCAATCAGAAAAGGATGACGCCATGAACGCCAAAATGCTTCTCCTGCTGTTGCTGCCGCTTGCGGGTTGCTCCAGCACTGCCGAAACCAACATACCGGTGCAGATCCTCACGGCCTCACCGGCCAACGCCCAGGCCACCGACATGCCCAAGGTCGAACAGACCTTGCGGCCGCAGGATGTGCTGGACGTGATCTTCCACATCAGCACCAGCGGTTCGAGTGCCTACCGCGTGCAGTCCGGTGACACCATCGGCCTGAACTTCACGGCGGCCAGCCAGCTCAACGGCAATCAACTGGTGCTGCCTGACGGCACCATCGAACTGCCGGGCGCGAATCAGTCGGTGAGAATCGAAGGGCTGACCGCCGAGGAAGCGAAGACCGAAATCCAGCGTGCCTACCAGCGCAAACAACTGTTCCAGCCCAACCGCAATCAGTTGACGGTGCAAATCATCAGCCCGCTGAGCAACGAGTCCAACCTCAAGAGCTCGCTGAACCACCCTGGCACCGGCATGAGCCGGGAGATCACCGTGGGCACCGACGGCTATGCGAGTTTCCCGGAAATCGGTTCGGTGCCGCTGCAAGGCATGACCGTCAACCAACTGGAAACCTTCCTCAACAAACGTTATGCGGACTTGCCGGGGCGGATGACTGTCGACGTGTTGCTGAAGTCCACGGCGGGCAACGAGATCTACGTGCTGGGTGAAGTCGGTCAACCGGGTTCCTACCCGATTCGCCGGCCGGTCTCGGTGCTGGAAGCGTTGACCCTCGCCCGGGGCGCCAACATCAAGGCACGGCTCGATTCGGTGGTGATCATGCGGCGCAACGGCAACCAGGTTAAGGCCGTGCGGTATGACGTCGAAAAAGCCTTGTCCGGGGATGCCAGCCAGATTGCCTACCTGCAACCGGACGACATGCTCTACGTGCCCAAGACCAAACTGGCCAGCGCCGGTGAGCTCGCACGGCAATTGGCGGACGTGGTGTTGTTCCAGGGTGTGGGCCTGAGTTTCGGCTACCGCCTCGACAACAAAGACGACAACAGCAACTAACTCTCAGGTGATCTGACATGAATCCGAAGGAAAACTACCTGCACGAGTTCTTCAGGATCTTCTTCGCCAACAAGCAGTTGGTGAAACGAGTCTTCCTGGTCTTTGCAGTGATCGCCCTGCTCTTGCCGCTGGTGCTCAAACAGAGCTTCGACATCACCGCGCAAGTCATCGTCCAATCGAAAAAACTCTCCCAGGGCGACGCCACCACGTCGCTGAATCAGGAGAATGCCAGTTTCATTCCGCCGTCACTGGCGGACATGGAAACCGAGAGCAATATCCTGCGTTCGCCGGCGCTGATTCGTCAGACCATCAGCGAGTTGCGGGATAAAGGCGAGTACACGCCCAGCCCCGGCATGTTGAGCAAACTGGTGGCTGATCCGCTTAAACGCTTTGTCACCACGCCGCTGCGCGAGTACGTGATCAACCCGGCGAAAGCCGCGCTGGGAATGGAAACCGATCCGGTGCGCGACACGGTGCTGGATGGGTTGACCCAGGAAGCCATAGACAAACTCAAGATCGAAACCCTGCCGGGCTCGAACGTGATCTCGATTGTCTACAGCTTTGGCGATCCGGCGCAGGGCACCAAATTCGTCGCGGCACTGCTGCAAAACTATTTGGTCAGCCGTCAGGAACTGCAGTCCATCGACCTGCCGCAAAGCTTCTACGAAACCAAGAAACAACAATACGAGGTGCGTCTCGATGGCCTGGAAGGCAATCGGCTGGCGTTGCTGGAGGCCATCGGCTCGTCCGATCCCAAGGAGGAAATCACCTTCCGCCTGAACGCCATCAACACCGAGGAGCAAGCGCTCAACCTGTATCAGGATCGCCTGCTGCAAAGCCAACGCTGGCTCGAATACCTGAAGTCCAGCCTGGCCGCTGCCAATAACTCCAAACTCAACGACTACACCTTCCCCTACACCTTCACCACCACCGTGGACAACGTCGCCTTTGAAGATCGCGAGATCAAACAAATGGGCGAAGCACTGACCACCCAGGTCAGCCGCTACATGAACGACCTGGCGGTGTTCCAGCCAAGCAGTGAACCGATGCTGCTGACCCGCGAGCAAATTTCTCGCACCCGTCAGCAGTTCTTGAAAGTGGTGAGCAACCGGATTCAGGAACGTACCAGCGACCTGGCGATTATCGGCTCGGTGATCGCCCAGAAGACTGCGCGTATCGCTGACTTCAAGAACCGTATTCACCAGTTGCAGGAAACCCAGAGCAAGCTGCGGCAGATGGACACCGAGATCAACGCCTTGCACGCAGCGTTCGGCACTTACGCTCAACGTTTCGCCGAAAGCAGCTCGGCTCGTACGCTGGACAACGACCTGTCGAACGCCCGGGTGCTCAGCCCGCCGTTTGAACCGACCGCCCCAGCGTTTCCAAAGCCGTTCCTGATCATTCCGTTCGGTTTGTTCACCGGTCTGTTGCTGGCGATTGCCCTGGTCTATGTGCGTGAGTTCTTCGATCACCGCTTCAAACATCCTGCGCAAATCACCCATGAACTGGACCTGCCGGTGCTGTTGGTGATCAACGAGCAGAACATGTTGCCGAGCAATCCGCACCGCAACTGGACCGTGCCGAGCTTCGTGCATTGGGTGCGCAATTGAACGCGCCGCTCAACCCTTCCAGCGCCCTGCCGATCATTCATTTGCTCAGCAGCGGCGGCTTCTATGGGGCTGAGCGGATGCTGTTGGACCATTGCCTGGCGACGCCGGGGCAGCACCAGGTGCTGTTTCTCGATGCGCCGCCAGCCCTGATCGAACGGTTCCGCGAGGCCGGGGTGGATTGCCAGGGTTGCGCGGGGCTGGGGGCGTTGCTGGGGCATCTGCGTCAGCGGCGGTCGGAACAGCCGCTGATCAATACGCACAACTTCAAAGGCCTGTTGTTTGGCTGGGTCGGCGCGACGCTGTTGCGCTTGCCGCTGGTGATTACCCAGCACGGTTTCACGCCGCGCAGCCGCAAGCAAAAGTTCTACACCTGGCTGAGTTTGCAACTGTGCCGTACCGCCTCGGTGAATCGCGTGGTCTGCGTTGCCGAAAGTATCGCCACGTTGTGCCGCAAGGCCAGCGTGCGGGCGGAGAAGCTGCAGGTGATCCCCAATGGATTGCCAGCGGCCAAGGGCCTGCTGCCGCACAACGTCAAACGCCAGCGTTGGCTGGCCGGTTACGTCGGGCGGCTGAGCAGTGAAAAAGGTCCGGACCTGTTTCTCGATGCGCTGATTCCTTTGTGTCGGCAGTACCCGCAACTGGACGCCGTGATGCTCGGCGACGGCCCGGAACGCGACAGCCTGTTGGCACGAATCAACGACGCGGGTTTGCAGAAACGCATCACCCTGCCCGGCTACCAGACCGCCATGGGGCCGTGGTGGCGCCGACTCGATGCGCTGGTGATCAGCTCGCGCACCGAAGGCACACCGATGATTTTGCTTGAAGCCATGCAGGCCGGCGTGCCGGTGGTGGCGTTCGGTGTCGGCGGGATTCCCGATGTGCTGGAAGAACGGCACAACGGTTTGCTTGCCGAACCGACCGACAGCGCTGCCCTCGCGCAGCAGATCGGCACCTTGCTCAGCGAACCGGCCCTGGCCCGCGAACTGAGCGACAACGCAAGACGTACGCAACTGGATCGCTACGACCTCAAGGCCTTGGCCGAACGCTGGTCGCAGCTTTATATCCGTACTGCACGGGAGGCACGCGCGTGATCTTTCCGCTCTCGATCATCAGTCTGCTCGGCCTGGTCTGCCTCGGTTTGCTGGCCAGCCCTTATCCGTTTCTGGCACCGGGCGCGGTCATCGGCCTGGTGGGTGTCGCGGTGCTCTATCGCAAGCCCGGTTGGGGCTTGCTGGGGATCGCCGCCCTGGTGCCGTTCGAGGGCTTCTTCAAGGACAGTGCGCTGTCGGGGACCAAATTCCTCGGTGCCTCGCTGGCGCTGATCCTGATGCTGCAACTGGCCATCCACCAGATTCCGTCCGAACGCCTGCGCAGCAACATCTGGCGCTACCTGATCTGGTTCATGGTGTTGTACCTGCTGAGCACGCTCAATACCGATGACATGGGCATCTCGATGGGGCACCTGCGGGAGCTGAGTGTCGGCCTGATCCTGTTTGTCATCACGCTGCTGGTCGGTCGCGAGTTGAACCTGGACCTGTTCGCCAAACTGGTCACCCTCAGCGTGGCGACCACCTGCGCCATGACGATGCTTTCCGTCAAGTATCAGGACCAGGGGCGCGCTTCCGGCCTGCTGGAAGATGCCAACGCCTTTGCCATGCTGATCGCCTTCGCCGTGCCCATGGGCCTGCTGCTGGTGATTCGCAGCCCGAACCTGTTGCACCGGCTGTTCTGGGGTGTCTGCTGCCTGGTGCTGCTGGGCGGCATGACCAAGACCGAATCGCGTTCCGGGCTGGTGGTGCTGTTCCTCAGCCTGATGATCGGTGTCTGGCACTATCGCGTAGAGTTGACGCGCATTCGGCCACGCCACCTGGGGTTCGCCATGCTCGGCCTGGTGATCGCGATTCCGCTGGCGATCTATGCGATGCCGGCCGGGTATATCGCGCGCATTCAGTCCTTGAGCATCTTGAGCGCCGGCGCCAAGAGCCAGGACGAATCCCTCGGCCGTCGCGCCTCGTACATCGTGGTCGGCAGCCAGATGATCCGCGAGAACCCGTTGCTCGGCTCCGGCCCCGGGACCTTCCCGCTGCACTACGCCACCACCGGTTATGCCAAGGCGTTTTCGGCCAATCGCAAAGTCGGCGACCTGTATCGCCGCGCCCACAACACCTACCTGGAAATCTTCAGCGAACTGGGGGTTCCCGCCGGCCTGTTGTTCGTCGGCATGCTCGGCCTCGGCCTGTACAACCTGATTCGTGCACGCCGCGCCTGTCTGCAGCGACGTGATTGGCAACAGGCCGACCTGATGACCCACCTGGGCATGAGTTTCCTGTCGCTGACGCTGTTTTTGATGTTCCTCAGTGCGCCCAACCAAAAGTACGTGTGGATCATGCTCGCCCTGACCAGCGTGCTGCGCCTCAAAGCTGAAGAAGCCCCAGTGCAGGAGGCCAAGGCATGAGCCGAGTCAGCATAGTGATCCCGATGTTCAACGAAGCCAGGCACATCGGCCGCACCTTGCTCGCCGCGCAAAAGGCTGCCGATGCGGCGGGCGTGGAGTGCGAACTGATTGTGGTCGACAACGGTTCCGACGATCACGGCCCGCAGATTGCCCGGCAGTTCGGCGCGCAAGTGCTGGTGCTTCCCGGTTTGCTGATCGGTGCCTTGCGCAATCGCGGGGCGGCAGTGGCCACCGGGGAATGGCTGGCCTTTATTGATGCCGACATCGAGATGCCCGAAAACTGGCTGAGCCTGTTGTTCGAACTCGACGCCGGCGCCCAGGCCGATGTGTTCGGCCTGGACCTGCACACCCCGGCCGAAGCGCCGTGGTATGCCGATGCCTGGCAACGCCGCACCCTGCGCCCTCCGACCCAAACCCTGCACGCGGTGCAGTGGCTGCCCACCGCTAATTTGCTGATGCGCCACACCTGGTTCGACCAGGTCGGCGGCTTTGACGAAACCCTGCGCACCGGCGAAGACAAAGACTTCACCATGCGCGTGAACCAGGCCGGCGCGCGCTTGCTCGCGGTCAATCAAAGCGTCGCCCTGCATTGGGGTTACGAGAGCAGTTGGCGCGAATGGATGGGCAAGGAAATGTGGCGCCAGGGCAGTCATCTGCAACTGCTGCGCACCCATGGATTCAGCCTGCGTCTGCTGCGATTTCCGTTGCTGTCGCTGGTGGTGTGGCTGCTGGACTTCATGGCGATCTCGGCCCTGTTCAATGGCTTCCCGCACCATGCGGCAATCATGGTGATGATTACTTCGTTACCGGCGCTGATCCTGAGCCTGCGCCAAAGCCTGAAACACCGCGATATCCGTTTGACCCTGCAACTCTGGGGCCTGCACTGGGTGCGCCTGCACCTGGCCGGCGCCGCGTTCATCCTCAGTCTGTGTCATTGGAATGCCAGGAGGCCCGCCCGTGGCTGAATTCATTTTCTGGATGTGCCTGTTATTGCCGGTCTATGCCTACCTCGGCTATCCGCTGTTGCTGACGCTGCTGGCGCCCTTGTTTCCGGCGCGCCAGCACGGGCTGGCGGCGCCGCTGAACGTGAGCATCGTGATCGCTGCACACAACGAAGCGCGGCACATCGAACACAAGTTGCGCACCCTGCTCGCCCAGGATTACCAGCCTGCGAAGATGGAAATCATTCTGGTCAGCGACGGTTCGACCGATGACACGGTGGCCTGCGCGCACAAGGTCATCGACCCGCGCATCAGCGTGCTCGACCTGCCCCGTCAGGGCAAGGCCGCGACCCTGAATGCCGGCGTGGCGCTGAGCACCGGCGATATTCTGGTGTTCACCGACGCCGACAACCAATGGTCCCGTGACACCCTCGGCCACTTGCTCGCGCCGCTGGCCGATCCGAAAGTCGGGGCCTGCGCCGGGCACATGGTGATCCCGGTCACCGGCGGTGGCCTGAGCATCGGCGACAGCCTGTATCGGCATTACGAAGGCTGGTTGCGCCGGGTGGAAAATCGCACCGGTTGCATGGTCTCCGCCGACGGCGCGCTGCTCGCTTTGCGCCGCGAGCTGTTCCAGAACGTGCCGGCGGAGGTCAACGACGATTTCTTTATCAGCACCTGCGCGCCGGTGGCGTTCAAACGCATCGTCTATGTGCCCGAGGCCCAGGTGATCGACCACGGCGTCGATGAAGCCGACAAGCAATTCCGTCGCCGCCAGCGCGTCACCGTTGGTGGCCTGCAAAGCCTGGCCCAGCGCAGCGAGCTGCTCAATCCGCTGAAGCATGGTCTGTATTCGATTGCGCTGATCAGCCACAAGCTGATCCGGCGTCTGGCGCCAATCCTGTTGCTGCCGTTGCTGCTGAGCAACTTCTGGCTGTGGAACGAGCACGGTTTCTATCAATTGTTTCTGGTGGCGCAACTGCTCGGTTACGCGGTGGCCATTGCCGGTCTGCTGGATGTGCAACACCGTTTGCCCAAACCCTTTCGCCTCGCCGCGTTCCTCCTGGTGACCCTTGCCGGGATGAGTATTGGTCTGTGGCAGTTCCTGCGTGGCCAGCGTTACAGCCAGTGGAACCCCGAGCAAAATCGATGAGAGGCGCGTGCCATGGCGATCAAACAATTATTAAAACGCACCAGTGGCTGGCTCTACCTCAACTCCCCGGTGGGGCGCAATCAGCTGCACGGCGCCGGGGTGATTCTGATGTTGCACCGGGTGCTGGCCAACGACCGCGCCGCCGACCTGCCCCATCGCAATGAACTGTGCGTCGGGCCCAAGGCTTTCGAGCACTTGCTGGTCTGGCTAAAAAAGCACTTCGACTGCGTGCCGTTGATGGACATCCTGCACCCCGGCACCCAGCGCTCGGAACGGCCGAAAGTCACCCTGACGTTCGATGACGGCTGGCGCGACAACGCGGTAAATGCCTTCCCGTTACTCAAGCAATATCAGGTGCCGGCGAGCATTTTTCTCTCCACCGATTTCATTGGCAGCCGCCAGCGTTTCTGGTGGGAAAGTATCGGCGAAACCCTCTGGTGCAGCCATGGCGAAAAACCCCGGATGCACCTGATCGAATGCCTGCAACAGGTCGGTCGCCCATTGCCGGTGCTGATGGATGACCTGGACGTGCAGCGCCGCAGCCTGACCTTGCTGCACTTTCTGCAAAGCCTGAAAACCCTGGCACCGGACGACTTGAGCCGCTTGACTGATGAATGCCCTGAAGAGTCGCAGCCCCAGGCCCTCGACTGGCAGCAAGTGCGCGCGCTGGAAGCCGGCGGGCTGGTGCGCTTCGGCCCCCACGGCGCCAGTCACGCGATCCTCACCGGCCTCGATGATCAACGCTTGCAAGAAGAACTGAGCCGCAGCCGCGATGCGCTGTTGAACGGTTGCAACCGGCCGCTGCCAGTCTACTGCTACCCCAACGGCGACCACGATGCGCGAGTTCGGCAACAAGTTGCCGCGCATGATTTTCCGTTCGCCCTGGGCACCGGCACCGGCATTTATCGCGGCGCTGGCGAACCATTGGCCTTGCCACGCTTCGGCGTCAGCCAACGCACCGCGCGTAATCCGGAATTGCTGTCCTGGCGCATCTACCGCGGGGCACGCCCATGAGCCGCAGCCATTACCTCAAGCACCTGGCCCTGAGCATGGGCACCAAACTGGCGATGATCGGCCTGCGGTTGCTGCGCAACGTGTTGCTCGCGCGGATTCTCGGGCCAAGCGAGCGCGGCTTATTTGCACTGCTCAGCACCCTGCCCGACTTGATCAGCGCCGCCACCAGCGGTGGCTTGAATTCGGCGGTGGGTTATCAGGCCGCCAAGCAACGGCCGATGGGTTTGTTGCTGAGTCAGGTGCTGGTGTTCGGCTGTTTTCTGGCGCTGCTGCTGACCTTGCTGGTGGTGGCGTTGACCCGGGAATTCGGCAGCCAACTCGACATCACCACGCAGCTGGGTCTGCTGGCCTGGCTGTTGCTGCTGGCGGTGCCGCTGACGGTGTTGAAAAGTGGTTTGCTGACCTTGCACAACGCGTCGGGTGGCGTGGTCGCGTTCAATGCCTTGCGCCTGATCGAATCCCTGACGCCGCTGCTGTTGTTCCTCGCCCTGTTCTGGATGTGGAAAACCGCCGCCCTCGAAGCCGCGCTGATCAGTTGGCTGGCAGGCATCAGCCTGGTGGTGCTGGCCGGTTGGGTCTGGCTCAAGCGCAATCAACCGCTGACCCTGCAATGGGACCGCGCCAGCCAAAATGAACTGCTGCGCTACAGCGCTCGCAGCCATCCTGATTTGTTGTTCCAGCAAGTGATCCTGCGTTCCGATTACTTGTTTATCGGCGCCCTGCTCGGCAGCACCGCGCTTGGTCATTACGCGATGGCCAGCGCCGCCGCCGAGTTGCTGCTGATCGTCCCGGAAGCGGTGACCACCCCGCTGATGAAACGCCTGTTGCAACAGGAAGAAGGCATCGACAAAGTCACGCCGCTGGCCCTGCGCCTGACCGCCACGGTGATGCTCGGCGCGTGCCTGACCATGGCGGTGATCGGCGAATGGCTGATCGTCACGCTGTTCGGTGCCGCGTATCAACCGGCGTATCCGGCCTTGCTCGCACTGCTGCCGGGGCTGTTCGGCCTGTGTTACGCGAGCATCCTGCGCC
The DNA here is from genome assembly GCF_044744265.1 of Pseudomonas sp. NPDC087342. NCBI lineage: Bacteria > Pseudomonadati > Pseudomonadota > Gammaproteobacteria > Pseudomonadales > Pseudomonadaceae > Pseudomonas > Pseudomonas sp. NPDC087342. The sequence continues at coordinate 199,559 of NZ_JBIUXZ010000001.1, read as the reverse complement.
TGGACCTGCTGGGCAAGAATCGCCCCGGCACGATCTCGCTGATGATGGGCGTGAGCGCCCTGCTCAATCTGGCGCTGAATGTGCTGCTGATCCCGACTTACGGCATCGTCGGCGCCGCCGCCGCGTCGTCCATTGCCTACCTCGCAGTGACCATCGCGCTGCTGGTGTTGTATTGCCGGTTGAGTGGCGTGCCGGTCTGGCAAACCCTGATCATCCTGCCCAGCGACGTCGCGCCGATGCTGCTGATGCTGCAGAGGAAGTCGGCATGAAACGCCTGGCGCTGCTGTTGGGATTGGGCCTGGTGCTCGATGCTCAGGCGGCGTCGATGCGTTGGGCCGACATTCGCGACGGCAGCCTGTACCTGCAAACGGATCGTCCCGACACCGTGACCGTGCGCTGGACCCCGGCGTGGCAGGCGGATGCCAATGAAGAACAGATCTATCTGGTGGACGGCCAAGGCAAACTGTCGGGCGAACGCCTGATTGCCGCCAGTGAAACCCGGGGCACCCAGAGCTGGCCATTGGCGCCGGGCGCCGCCAGTTATCGACTGGAGATTCCGGGCTACAGCTTCCGCCGCTACAAGATCGAACACGACGAACGCACCGTGGCACTGTTCTCCCCGGCCAAGGTGCATTTCAGTGCCGAAACCCGTGACGACGACGAACTGTTTTTCAAGGTGGCAGCGGGCGAACACGCGGTGCTGGCCGGCAAGTTCCAGGGCGGCGTCAGTGCGCTGCAAGCCACACGGGTGGGCGACAACCAACAACGGGTATTGGCCCTCAAACCCTATCGCGCCTATTGGCAATTCGATCAAGTCGCACTGCCGGTCAGCGACCGCGAACAAGTCTGGCGCCTGCGCCTGAACGGCAGCGGCAAAGCGGCATTCTGGCTCGACGGCACCGCCAACCTGTTCGCGCAGACGCCGCAGCAACTCAAACCGCTACGTGAAGACGATGGCCAGACGCGCCTGACGCTGCACAAAGAAGTGCTCGGCCCGACCCCGAACCTGGGCATCGCCCTGCCTTATGTGCTGCCGCCGCCGTCGAGTTTTGCGGTGCTCGATGCGCTCAAGCCGCAGGCGGCCAGTTACTACAGTTTCGTCGACATCCTGGCGAAAAAGCCGCACTACGAAGACGCGTTCCGTCAGCTGTATCAGGACCGTTTCGGCATCACCCAGGACATCACCTTGCTGGCCGGCAGCCAACGTCAGGCCGATCTGCGCGCCGACACCACGAGCAATGGCGGCCTCGACGCCTGGCTCGCCAGCACCCGCGCCCTTGGCGGCAAAGGCACGCACTACATCGGGTTCGCCGACGAGCCGAACCTCAACTACCCCGATTACGCCAATTACCAAAGCATCTTCAACAGCATGGCCCGGCAAGTTCGCAGCAATCCGGACAACGCCAAGGCCGGTATCCGCATCGCCATGCCCGCCAGTTCACGACTGGTCAACGGCCCCTTCGCCGACAACGCGGCGGACAAGCGCGGCATCGATTGGGCACGGCGTCTGCTGGCCGAATCCGGCGATCAGATCGATGCACTGGCGTGGCACGAATGGATGATTCGCGACCTGCTGGCGACTCGGGTCTACCGCGACAGCGTGCGGCGCGCCGCCGACCTTGTCGGGCTGGACGCTCAGGGTCGGCCGCGTAAAGCGCTGCTGCTCGACCAGACCAACATGTCCAGCGGTTCGAGCCTGAGCCCTTACGACCAGGAAACCCATTTCGCCTCGCTGTGGTGGGCCTCGGTGGTGATCAACTCGTCCCAGGACGGTTTGCTGGAAATGCTCAACTGGTTCCAGGCCAACGATGAACCGAACTACCCCAAGGGCATGTTCAAGGTCCTGGATGACGAACATTTCGAGTTGAAGCCGGTGGGCCTGGCCCAGCAGTTCATTCAGCAGCATTGGCTGCACGATGTGATGCGCCTGGAGAACGACGCCTTCGAAGTCGACGTGCTGGCCATGGCCACCGACGCGCAACGCAGCCTGTTGGGGGTCAACAAAGGCACGCGCTTGCAACGTGTCGACCTGGCCGGGGCGACCTGCCCGATGGTCAAAGGCTCCTTGCGCTACTTCGGCGCCGACAACCGCAGCCGTGACGCGCCGTTCCACTGCAAGGACGGTCGCGTCAGCTTCGATTTGCCAGGGGAAACCCTGTTCGCCCTGAGCTGGATCGCCTCATGACCGCCATCGAATATGTTAGTCGCGCAGGCATGTTGCCGCGCGTTGCACCACTCCCACCACGGCCGATCCCGTCAGGAGTACATAACATGAGTATTCTGAAAAAACTCAGCGATCACATTAAACAAAAAGGCCTGCGCGCCACGCTCCAGAAGATCTGGAAGCACTACGTGTTTTCCCATCAGGAATTGATCTGGATGGAGCGCGACCTGGTCACCCCGATCCCACCGCACAAGCTGCGGCCCTACAAGCCGCTGCGCCTGGAAACCATCACTGCGCAGAACGCCGTGGCCTTTGGCAAACACTTCGGTGATCGCATTGGCACCATGGCCGAACTGGCGAACGAAGGGCATACCGGGCACATGTACCTGAATGAAGACGGCGATGCCGTGGCCTTTATTTGGGGCAGCAAAGGCAATTACCACGACCGGCACTATTACGGCTGCTGGTTCCCGGTCAAACCGGGCGAGTTCTTCGAATTCGGCGGTGAGCAGATACGCGCCTACTGGGGCACCACGCTCTCGGTGGATTTCCAGCTGAACCTGTGGAAAGCCATGGCCGATCAGGGCTGCAACAAAGTGGTGGATGTCTGTGAGTTCCACAACATTCCAGCGCTCAAGTTGCACATTCGCATGGGCTACAAGGAGCAAGGACGGATCATGAACGTCTACGAGCTGTTTGGCCGCTGGCGCTTCTACCGTGAAACCCGCTACAGCGGATCGCGTCTGGATGCCTTGCGCAAACCGGCACCCTCCGCTGTTGCAGCAGAGGCGACCTGACCCGATGCCGACGCGATTCGAATGGCGCACTTCGCTGTGCGCTCCGGACTTTCCGGCAGCGGCTTATGAAGCACTGCGCCTGCGAGTGACGGACCACACACCGTTCAACACCCTGGCCTGGCTGGGCGCTGCGGAACAGGCGCTCAAGGACGGCGAGCGCCTGCACGTGCTGCTCGGCTGGCAGGGTGATGAACTGGCGCTCTGCCTGCCGCTGGTGACGTCGCGCGAACGCTTTGGCGGGTGGCCGTTCCGGGTGGTGCATCACCTCGGCTATCCGCTGACCGATCGCCTGGCGCTGCTCGCCTGCCTGGATGCCGAGAGCATCCGCAAGGCGCTGATCGTGATTCGCCGCCGCATGCCTCATGCCTTGTTGCAACTCAACGAGCTGTCCGAACCCACGGGCGAAGAAAGTGCCCTGACGGTGTGGATGGCGCACAGTTCCACCGGTGAACGGCGCCTCAGTTGCAAGGTGCCGGTGCACCTGATCAGCGAAGCGGATCGCCAGGAAGTCTCGGGCGATCCGCGCTACAAACTGCGTCGCGCGCGCAAACGCATTGCGGCGTGTGGCGCCGAAGTGCGGCGCATTACTCCCGACGCCACGAGCATGGGCCCGCTGTTGCAGGCCATCAGCGAAGTCGAGGCGGTGAGCTGGAAAGGCGATGAAGGCGTCGGCATCTTCGCCGACGAACGCCATCGACAATGGATGGACCGTGCTTTCACCGCCCTCGCCGCTCGCGGACTGGTACGTGTCGTAGTGCTCGAACTGGACGGCCGCTGCATCAGCTATCGCCTCGGCTTGCTGGAGCAGGGTCGGCTGTACGATTACAACCTGGCGTTCCTGCCGCAATACGCCGATCTGGGCAGCGGCCGGGTATTGCTCGAAGAGTGGATTCGCTGGGGCCTGGACGACAACTGGCACTGGATCGATGCCTCGCGGGTCAGCCTGGAAAACTCCAGCCATCAACTCCACGAGCGCATGACCGGGCAACTCGAACACTGGCGCTGGAGTTTCTATTCCTGGCGGCCGAGCGGGCTGGTCCTGGGGCTGGCATTGCGCGTCTGGCAGCGACTCAAACCGGTCTTGCAAAAACGGCGGGCGAAACGCGCGGCAGCGGTGGCCACGGTCTCCACGCCAGCGATTCAGCCTCAGGCGCCTATTGAAAAAACCATGGAGGGCAAACATGCCTCACCAAGTCATAGTCAACGCTGACGATTTTGGCCTCAGCCCTTGCGAAAACGCGGTGATCCTTGGCGCCTTCCAGGCCGGGGTCATCAGCTCCGCCACGGCCATGGCCAACATGCCGGCCTTCGAAGCGGCGTGCGTCATGGCCCAGCATCCGTTGCTGGCAGGAAGGATCGGCCTGCATTTCAACCTCACCTACGGTCGACCATTGAGCCAGCGCATTCTCAAGCGCTCGACGTTCTGCGACAGCCAGGGTGAATTCGACCTCAATCTGCCCCGCCACAGCCTCTGGCTCAACCGCCTGGACCGTGAAGCGGTGATGGACGAGTTGGAGGCCCAATGGCAACGCTGCCTGGACAACGGCGTGCGCCCCAGCCACCTCGATTCCCACCAGCATGTGCACAACATTTGGCCCATCGGCGAGATCGTCGCGCGCTTCGCCGCACGCCAAGGAGTCGCCGTGCGCCTGGCGCGGAATCTGGGGCAAAACCTGAGCCTGCCCAAGCGCGTGTTCAAGGGTTTGCTCAACCGGCGTCTGCACAATTTGGCCGGGGCGACGGCGGACTATGTCTGCACGCCAGTCGACCTGCGCAACGCTCCCGTGCCGACCGACGGTCTGCTGGAAATCGTCGCTCATCCGAACCAGCTCGGGGCGGATTTTGGCGATGCGTACCTGAACCCCGGCGAGTCGCTAACGCAGGTGCTAGAGCGGCGCCTTGCCGGTATCGAGCGGGTTTCTTATGCGGTTGTCAGCAGGGATTTTCAGGCCGGAACAGCCGCACTCGAATGAGTTACACACATTGCAACATATTCAAAGCTGGCGCTTTGACATGAACTTGCAAGCTTCATCTATACCCATCAAAAGCCTCCCCACAACACCCTGGCCTCGGCTAAGGAGAGCGTCATGAATGTCATCGAAAAGCTACGCGAACGCATCAGGCAAAAAGGTCTGGGCAACCTCTTCCGGGCATTCTGGAAGCGCTACGTATTCTTCCATTGGGAGCTGCTGTGGATGGAGCGCGACCTGGTCAGCCCGGTGCCGCCGCACAAGTTGCGCCCCTACTCTGGCTTGCGTCAGGTGACCATTACCGCGGACAACGCAGTGGCGTTCACCAAGCACTTCGGTGATCGCGTGGGAACCATGGCCGAGCTCGCCGCCGAAGGCCACACCGGGCACATGTACCTGGACGAGGAAGGACACGCGGTCGGCTTCATCTGGGGCAGCACCCGGGACTACCACGACCGCCACTATTACGGCTGCTGGTTTCCGGTGAAGCCAGGGGAGTTCTTCGAATTTGGCGGCGAAATGATCCGCGCCTATTTCGGTACCAGCCTGTCGGTGGACGTGCAGGTCGCCCTCTGGGAGGCCATGGCCGCCCAAGGCTGTGACAAAGTGGTGGACGTTTGCGAAACCCACAACATCCCGGCGCTGAAACTGCACATCCGCATGGGCTACCACGAACAGGGCCGCGTGACCCACGTCTATGGCCTGTTCGGCGGCCGCTGGCGCTTCTTCCGCGAAACCCGCTACCAAGGCTCGCGCCTCGACCCACTGCGCAAACCAGGGCGGCCAGTGGTGGCTGGGGCAACGGCGGGGGCTTGAGATAAGTCAGGCGCAACGCTGAACCCTCTGTAGGAGCAAGGCTTGCCCGCGATGGCGTCCTCGAAATGGCCTTCGCGAGCAAGCTTTGCTCCTACATTGGTTTTGTGTTGTTAACAAAATCTGTGCCGGGACCCAATCTCCTGTAGGAGCGAGGCTTGCCCGCGAAGGCGTCTTCAAAATTGCCATCGCTAGCAAGCTTTGCTCCTACATTGGTTTGGTGTCGTCCACTAAATCCGTGCCTGGCCCCAGTCCCCTGTAGGAGCAAGGCTTGCCCGCGAAGGCGTCCTCGGGATTGCCTTCGCGAGCAGGCTCGCTCCCACAGTGGTTTTGTGTTGTTCACAAAATCTGTGCCTGGACCCAATCCCCTGTAGGAGCGAGGCTTGCCCGCGAAGGCGTACTTGAAATTGCCTTCGCGAGCAAGCTTTGCTCCTACATTGGTTTGGTGTAGTCCACAAAATCCGTGCCTGGCCCCAATCCCTTGTAGGAGCGAGGCTTGCCCGCGAAGGCGTCCTCGGGATTGCCTTCGCGAGCAAGCTCGCTCCCACAGGGATTGGGGTTGGAGACTGGTTGTCTGAACGACGCAAAACAACTGTGAGAGCGAGCTTGCTCGCGAAGGCGCCGTTTTCCCACACCCTTGTGGGAAGAAAACACCCTTAACCCAAGAAAAGCCTGACTGCTGGACCGTATCCATATAGATACAGTCCAGCAATGAACTATCTTATTCAACAAACACATACTTTCTCGGCATGGCACGTCTCAGTTCGTGACTTACGGGCAAAGTTCGCCATCGCTCGTCGCATTGATCGTGCCTCTGCGGGTAATCTAGGCGACATCAAGTCGCTGGGTGATGGTGTTTCCGAAATGCGCGTGGACATTGGTGCAGGCTATCGAATCTACTTCACCATGCGAAACGGCGTGGTCATCGTATTATTGGCCGGCGGCGACAAATCCTCGCAAAGCTCTGATATCCGGCGTGCAAAAAAAATGGCAAAGGAGGTTTAACCATGAGCCAAACTTTGACGACATTCGACATGGCAGCGCTGCTCGACAGTGATGAGGCCATCAGCGAATATCTCTCCCAGGTACTGGCAGAGGGCGACAACGAAGAGTTTCTCCGCGCTATCGGCTACGTGGTAAAAGCCCGTGGCATGACACAAATCGCCAAAGATTCCGGGATGGGGCGCGAAAGCCTCTACAAGGCCTTCGCTCCGGGTGCAAAACCACGTTTTGATACGGTGCTAAAGGTCATTCACGCCCTCGGAATTGATCTCTATGCGCAGCCAGGTCACAACCTCAATCATTCGAATCTCTGAAAAGTGCTCCTGCGCTAGATTCCTCGCCTCACCGCCACCCACGTGAAACACAACGGCAACTGCGCCACTTGTTTTTCATACCGGTCATACAGTTCTTCGCGGTTGGAATGCGGGTATTCCTTGAAGTGGCTGATCTGCAATCCGGCGTCGATGGCGCCGGTGAAGATCGCGCCGAGGGTGTGGACGAACCAGTAGGACGGACTGGCCGGTTGTTCGACTTTGCCTTCGTAGACGATTGGCTGATGCTGCACGAACGGTTCGCTGCGGAAGTACGAGCTGTCCAGCCGATAAGGGTCGGTGGCTTCGGGGTCGAGCATTTCCAGGAACGGGTGGGTTTCGTAGATCACCACTGCGCCGCCCGGCTTGAGGGTTTTTGCGACATGGCGGAAGAACTCGGCAATGTCCGGCATCCAGTTCAAGACACCGATGGTGATTAGTGCCATGTCGAAACGGTTGTGCAACGTCGTCGGCAGATGATGGATATCCGCTTCAATGAATTCAGCATCATGCGGCGAACGCGCCGTCAGTTCCCGTGCCTGTTCGAGAAACGCTGCAGACTGATCGACCCCCACCACCCGCCGCGCGCCCAGGGCAAATAGCGAAAGGCTTTCACGGCCGTTGTTGCAGCCCAGTTGCACCACGTCCTTGCCCTCGACGCCCACTTGTTCCAGCACACTGCGCAGGGTGTCATCGATGCAGCAAAAATCGGCCTGGCTGACGGCGTCGAGCACGGCCAGCCATTCGGGATTGTCTTTGTGATGCCTTGCAGAGTCATTCCACGCCTCACGGTTGCTGGCGACGGCTTGTTGTTTGGTTGGCATGTCCATTGCGCACTCCAGATCTCGTTTTTATTGACCGGCACGAGTCTAGATCAGCCGCTGGAAAAGCCCATCGGCGCTTTGTTGCGAACTTGTAATCCGGGCCGCGCGAACGCATCAGCGCAAGGCAGCTATAGTTAAAGGCCTTGGGGAAATGCGGGAAAACCGAGTACGCAGGTGTCGCCATGAAACAAACCGATCTGACGCTGTGCTTCATCGCCCTTCTGACTGCCGCCAGCGCGGTGCATGCGGACGAAAGTCCCATGCAGACTGAAAGCTCCAGCAGTGCACTGATCTACTACGGACCCAACCAGCCCTTCGCGCACCCGGCGCCGCCGACCTTGAACTCCGTGCCACCGCGCTCATACATCCCGAGCGCGCCTCAGGATTTCATCCCGATCGCTACTGAGCATGTGTTCTACGATTCGCAACTGCCCACCGTGGCGGATGCCAACGTGCGGGTGTTTATCCGATCCTACGACCCGGAACGCGGGATCTACGTCAACGACGAGGTGCTCGACCCCTCGTGCCTGTTGGCCTGCCTCACTCGGCAGGAACAAGCGATGCCTTGAGTGTCAGTCGCAGGGCCAGGTATGCCGCAGCGCCGCCCGGCGATCGATGGCGTTGCGCAGCCTGCGTTTCTGGGTTTCCCAGACCTCGCTGTCCACCTTGCTGGAACGCATCATGTCCAGCACGGCTTGCTTGGCGTCCAGGTACTCGTCCCAGGCGTCCCGACGCTTGAGCCGAAGGCTTTCGTCTGCGGACATTTCCATATGGCGCAAGGCCAATTCACAAGGATCGTCCACCACCACCCCCACCGTCAGTTGAATCCGGTGGGGCGCGCGGAATTCGGACACGGTGGTGAGGATCGCCTGGGCGCGTGTGCAGCCCCATGCCAGGGCTTTCGCCAACGTGGGATGGCCCTCACGGTCATAAAATTCTTCCGCCAGCGGCGTGCCATCGCAGGTGTACACGCCGATGAACACCTGAGTCACCTGCTCACGATTGAACCGCGCCTGCACCTCGACCTGCGTACCGTCGGGCAGCACTTCATCGTGACTGCGACCGTGTAATTGGCTGTTACTCCAGAGCCAGAACTGTGCGCCTCTACGCCGCATGCCCATTACTCCATCAAAGGGAAAAATCAGTAAGGCACAGGCTTTGTGGATTTTCCACCGAGCCCGCCTACACCTCGTCGTCCTCTGACAAATTGCCGACTATCAGTCAATCGATGCCGCTACCACTGACGCTTGTCCGGCCGTGCCAGGCCGAGTTTTTCGATCCGGTAACGCAGCATGTCGCGGCTCAGGCCCAGCAGGCGCGCAGACTTGGTGACGTTCCAGTCAGTCTTGTCGAGCATCTTGCGCACCATGTCCCGCTCCACTTCCGGCAGGTTCATCGATTCGACGTGACTGCTCGGCCGCGGTTCGAAGTATTGCGTCTCGGGCATGACCAACGGTTCATCGACCAGGCTTTGGCAGACGTTCAATTGGTGCGCGGCCACGGTGTCGCTCTGGGCCAGCAACACGGTTTGCTCCAGCATGTTGCGCAACTCGCGCACGTTGCCCGGCCAGGTGTAACTGAGCAGCAACTCTTCGGCCTGGTCGCTGAAATACAAGTGCGGTTTGCCATAGCGTTTGCCGTGAATCGACAGGAAGTGACGGGCCAGCAACAGCACGTCTTCACCGCGAGCATGCAGGCGCGGGACCTTGATCGAAATGATCCGCAGGCGGAAGAACAAATCACGCCGGAACTTGCCCTGCTGGACCATCTGCTCCAGGTTGCAATTGGTGGCGCTGATCACCCGCAAGTCGACTTTGCGCTCCTTCACCGAGCCGACCCGGCGAATAGTCCGGTCTTCCAGCAGCTTCAGCAGTTTGGCTTGCAGCAGCAGGTCCATTTCGCCGACTTCATCGAGAAACAGCGTCCCGCCGTCGGCGGCTTCCACCAGCCCGACCCGGCGATCCTTGGCATCGGTGAAGGCGCCCTTCTCGTGGCCGAACAGTTCCGATTCCACCAGGTTGGACGGGATCGACGCGCAGTTGAATTCGATAAACGGACCTTTGGCCCGTGGCCCGTCGAAGTGCAGCGCGCGGGCCACCAGTTCCTTGCCGGTGCCGGTTTCGCCTTCCACCAACACTGGCGGCAGATCGGTATTGGCCATGCGGCGCTCGGCATCGAGCAACTGGCCGATGGTGTTTTTCAGGTAGTGCATCGGTGCCGACTCGCCGATCAACGCCTGCACGCCGGACTTCTGCGCCTCGCGTTCCTGATAGAACGACAACGTGCGCTCCATGCGGTCGGTGGCCAGGGCCTTGTCCAGCAACAACTTGAGCTCCGGCAAGGCCACCGGTTTGGTGACGTAATGGAAAGCGCCCTCTTTCATCGCGATCACTGCGTCTTCGACGTTGCCGTAGCCGGTCATCATGATCACCTTCAGATCCGGCGCGCTGATGCGCAGCTTCTGGATCAGGTCGTGACCGCTCATGCCCGGCAGCGAGTTGTCGGTCAGCACCACGTCAGGGACGAAGGTGCCCAGTTGCTCCAATGCGTCCTCGGCCGAGTGACAGACTGTGACCTCGAAGTCTTTGCGCTCGAGGTAGGTCTGGATGTTCTCGGCGAGCAGTTCATCATCCTCGACCAGCAGTATGCTGTGCTCCATATTCCCCTCCCGTTGCCACTTTAAAGTTGAGACAAACGCGGGTTCCTTCCTGCTCCTGACTGGTCAGCACGACCGAGCCCTGGAAGCGTTCCATTATTCGTTTGACCAATGCCAGGCCGACGCCCAACCCGCCCTGCTTGGTGGTGAAAAACGGCTTGAAAACCATCTGTTGCTGTTGTTTGCTCATGCCCTTGCCGGTATCGCTGAGGGTCATGGACACCTGCCCCGACGCTGGCGTCTCGATATCGACACTCAGCACCCCGCCCTTGGGCATGGCTTCCAGGGCATTGGCGAACAGGCTATTAAGAATTTGCGTGAGCAGCACGGGTTGGCTGACCACCGGCGGAACGCTTTTCGGGGTGAAATGCACCTCGACGTTCGAGCGTTTGATCAGCGGTTCGAAGGCGCTCAAGGTGTCGTCGATGGCCAGCACCAGGTCCACGGATTCGGAGTCGTCACTCATCGGCCGCAACGACACCAGCAACTCGCGCACCCAGCGCGACATGCGGTCGACCTGGCTGATGATGTCGCCAATGTTCTTCTGGGCGCCCTGGCTCGCGACCTCCTGGGCCAGTTCGGCGCTGGAACGGATGGTGGCCAGCGGGTTGCGCAAACTGTGGGCGACCGCCGAGGACATTTCCCCGAGGGCGACGAAGGTCTCGTTGCTGATCAGTTGTTTCTGCTGGCTCTGCAACAGCGTCGCGGCGCGCCGTACGATCCAGAACAACGCCAGGTAAATCGCTGCGCCGCCGAGCAGCGTCGCGATCCAGATCGATTTGAAGCCGCGCCGGATACGCTCCACCAGATCGGCCGGTTCCTTGTAGATCTCGACCATGGCGATGACTTTGCTCTTGTCGGCGTTGAACATCGGAATGTAGTTCTCGATGAACAGCAGCTGCGGCTCGCGCAATAGCCTTTGTTCCGGGCGTTCCTCGTCGATCTGGTGGTAGCTGGAGGACACCGGCTGCTTCATTTCGAAGGATTCATCCAGTTCCTCGTCATCCTCGATACGCATCCCGACCAGCTCCGGGTTGGTTGACCAAGTGATCGTGCGGTCCAGGGCGTAGACGGTGGCCAACAGGACGTCAGGCAGGTGTTCCACGTGATCGAGAAACTCATTGCGCGCTGCGGCCCGGGACAGCGGATCGACGTCGGGATAGGCCCGCTCCTGGCGCGGGTCCAGCAGCTCGCCCATGGTGCGTGTCGGGGTGATCCCGGCGTGGCGCAGTTCGGCGTCACCGATGGCCTGGATAAACTGCGCGGTGAGCAAGGCATCGCGCTCGATGCTTTCGGTGACCACGAAACGCGTGGAAATGTAGCCCAGGCCCAATGCCACGGCGGCGATGATGAAAAAACTGGCCAGGGAAAACCAGCGCAACAGGTTGAACTGACCACCCCAGCTCTTGCGCGCTGCTGCCGGCAGGGCCGGCGCAGGTACTTTTTGTTGTTCTGTCTGCATGGGAATGTCCTGGGTTCTTGCGTCTAGCCTTTTTAGCGGTGTCACGGACAGTGTAGGTCGCAATGTCCGGGGCCGACGGCCAATGATGTTATTTAGCCGCTAGTTCATTTGCGTCACCGCTGGCACCGGGTTCGCCAAGGGTTGCTGGCGATCGGTTTCTTCCTGCAAGAAGTCGATGATCGTCTGCGCGGAATGCTCATCCAGGCGCAAATTGGGCATCGGAATATTGTCGAAACGCTGGTACAGCTCCACTGCAACCGGGTCTTTCTCCGCCAGCATGCGGTCCGGCTCGCGAATCCAGCGGTTGAGCCAGGCCGGTTCGCGCAGACGGGTCACGCCGATCAAGTCCGGACCGATGCTGCGCATGCCGATGCCCTGCCCGTCTTGCGGCCCGAGGCTATGGCACGAGGCGCAACGGGTGCGAAACAGCTCCTCGCCGTTGCTCGGCGGGCGAATTTCCGGTGCGTTGGCATAACTTTCCTCAATGCTGGGTTGCTTCCAGTTCTGCAAGGTGTTGGCCAGTTGATCGGCCAGAATCCACGGGTTCTCGAACGGTGAAGCCTTCATCCAGCGACCGCTGGCCTGGTTACCGACGATCAGGCTCAGGTTGTGGTCCTTGCTGCGGCCGTTGTCGACGCCCTCGATAAACAACCCGAGTTTTTTGCGCAGGTCGGTGACGTTGGCAAACTCGCCGGTCAGAAACTTCCAGCCCGGCCCGACCTTGAAGCGTTGCGCATAGGCCTTCAGCACCTCGGGCGTGTCGCTGAGCGGGTCGATGCTGATGGAATAGAAAAAAACGTCCTTGCCGACCCGATCCCCGAGCAACTTCTGCACCTGGCGCAGGCGTGCGGTTTCCAGCGGGCAGGAATCACTACAGGAAGTGAAGATGAAATTGATCACCACCACTTTGCCTTTGATCAGGTCATCGAAAAAACGCACCTGCTGACCGTCCTGGTCGGTCAGCAAGGTGTTGGGGAAATAGTCGCCGCCCCAGGGTGTCGCCGACTCGCTCGGCGACAGTGCCCCTTCGTGGGCCAGGAGCACCTGACTGGCCAGCAAACAGGTGACCAGGACCAGAATCAGGTGCATGCCCAGGGCGCGGGAGCGCGGCGTGTGCGGTGCCATGTCGGCTCCCCGGCGGTTCATTTTTTCACCGCCACTTGTGGACCGTAGCCGTCGCCGGTACGGAAGGTTGGCAGCGCGGCGGAGTTGACGTAGCGCACCCCGTCCCAGCTCGGCAGCGGGGTCGGCATCAACTGGAATTGCCCGGGTTTCTCAATGTCCCAACGCAGCAGCATCGAGTTGTCCTCATGCTGGGTGTTGTGACAGTGCTCCATGTAGGTCCCGGCGAATTCGCGGAAGTTGATCGCCATCTCGACGCTGTCCAGGCCATCGTTTTCCGAACCGATGCGGTACACATCCTTGCGCGCCCATTTTTCCCATTCCGGTGGCGCCTTGCCGCCGCGACTGAGGATGATCCCTTCCTCGAAGTGCACATGCACCGGGTGGCTCCAGCCCTTGCCGCCGGCCTTGATGTTCCACACTTCCAGGGTGCCGAAACCCGTCACGCCGGCATCGGTAGGACCGGTGGCCAGTTTGGTCGCGGTGTTCAAGCGACGAGGGTCCATGTGGAAACCGAAACCGCCGTCAGTCTTGACCGTCCACGGGGCTTCATCGGTGCCGTCGGAACGGCCGAAGGTGAAGGTGCGGTGACGGGCGTTGGCCAGCAGCACTTTGTCGGCGGCGTTGTCGCGGTGGATCTTCAGCGGAATCATCACCATGCCTTCGGCTTTGCCCGGTTTGGCTGGTTCATACGCTGCAGGGTCCATGGCCAGGTCCTGGCCGGTGTAGGCCTTGACGTTGAGCTGCATGACTTTGCCCACGCCCGGATCACCCTTGTCCCACTGCGGTCCTTTGCTCGATTGCTTGATCACCGCCAGGTATTTTTCCGAGAGCACATCGCCCAGGGCAATCGGCTCTTTCGGCCCTTTGCCGTCGTCGTGGGCCATCAGGTTGACCACGAATAGCTTGTCACCGGGCTTGATGCCGTTTTTCGCGAAGTTGACGATGATGTCGAAGCGTTCGGCGATGCCCTGGGTTGGCAGGATCGCGTTGTGGTTCTGTTTGTCACCGTCGGCGTCGAGGTCCATGGTGCCGTCGAATGGCACGCTGTGTTCCATGATGTTGCCGTCGTTGGCAATCATGTGGAACGGCACGCGGGCATAGGAAACACCGGAGTTTTTCGGCCCCTGGAACTCGCCGCTGCTGCCCTTGACCTCACGCACGATGGCGAACTTGAAGTAGCGCGACACCGAGCCATTGAGGATGCGGAAGCGATAGCTGCGGGCCCGCACATCGAGGGTCGGTTTCCACTGCCAGTTGACCAGCACCTGGTCACCGAGGAAGCCGTCGGTGTTGAACGGGTTGAACCACAGCTGACCGGCCTGATCCCACGCCTTGTCGGCGAACACCAGGTTGACGTCGTAGTCGCGGTTACCCCATGGCAAGGCGCTGCCGCTGGGGAAACGCAGGTTGACGCCGTCGTTCACCGATTCGTTGCCACGGTCGAGCGCGCTGTAGTAGTTCATCATCGCCGCGTTGCCCTTGTAGACGTTCTGCGCGGTGAAATCGAGCATGTGGTCGTGGAACCAGTGGGTGCTCATGGTTTCGCGCCAGTCGCCACGGATTTTGATCGTGCCGTTTTCGCAGGTCTTGCGGCTTGGGCTCAGGTCGTTGGTCCACAGGGTTTCGCCCGGTGAGCACGGGAACGCGGCGCGCGGGTCTTCCGCCTTGGTGTTGATGCTGTCGTAACCGGCCAGCTGGATCGGCCAGCGATAGTCGTAATACTGCCCCGGGAAGAAAAACGCGTTGGCATAGCCGTCGCTTTCCGCCGGCGCGTGACCGTTGTGTTCGTGGGTACTGATCGTGTGCAGGCCAAAGCCCATGTTGGCCGAAGGATCGATCGGCAAGCCGTTGTAATGGCGCATCAGCACTGGCTGACCGTAGCGCACCATGAGCAATTTGGGCGGCAAGGTGCCGTCGAAGGTCCAGACCGAGTTGTGGTTCTGCACCGGCATGTTCGGGTGAAAGCGCGCATCGACGCCTTTGGCGGTGCCATCAGTGGCCGGCACGCCCGCGACGTTGTGATACAGGCCGCCGGGGCCGAATTCGCCCATGGCATAACCGTGCATCTGATGGCTGTCACGCCAACCGCTGTTGAGCCTCGCCCCGGTTTGCACGGTTTTATAGGCCACTTGCGGGTAGAACTCGTTCCAGCGCTGATGCGACCAACCCTTTCCTGGCGGACGCCCTTCAGCGGATGAACCGATATGGCGGTTGAGGAACACCTCGATCTGCGACTGCCAAGGGTTGCGGTCCACCACGTTGGAGAACTGGCTGGGGAACGGCGTCAGCCCCGGTTGGCGCAGGAAGGCGTCGAGGGCCACGCTGGGTGGCGCACTGCGCGCTGCGTTGGTCGGGTCCTGCTGGGGCAACGGGCCCACCGCTGCCGGCGGAAAGCCCAAGGGCGCTGCCGGTGTAGTGGGGTCGAGTTTTTCCGGGCCGAACTCTTCGAACAACACCAATTGCTGAGTGAACGGCTGGGCACCGAACAACGGGCTCGGCTTGCCATTGGTGGGGTAGTTGAAACTGGTCTGCACGGTCGGCGGCAGCACGTTTTCCTTACGCGTGTCGTTGCGGCTGCCTTTGACGCCATCCGGCAAATCGAAGGAATCTTCGTTGGCCTCGGGCATGGTCAAAATGGCGTTCAGGGCGGCTGGTTCGTCAGCCGGTTCGTCGTAGTAAGCCGAAGGGTCGGAAGGTTCGGGCTGACGCTCATCGTCAATCGGACTGGCGCGCAACGAGGGCATTGCGCCCAGGGTCATCGTCAGGAGGATACTCAGTGGGGTCAACAGGCCGAACCACTTGCAGGGGTGCCGCGCTTTTCTGTCCATCACCAGCCGCCTCGAAGTCATGAAGGGGGTAATGGTGTTTTGCAATTACCTCGCCATACTTTTCGCGGCCCTATACCAAAGTGTTAACACCTGTTGAATCAATGGCTTATCAACATCATTTGGCCACCCATGGCCAAACGACTGGGGAATGACACCCGCTAACGGGGAAAGTTCATCCCCGTTTTCAGGGGATTAATTTAAACGACAGACGGACGCAAGTGCCCTCGCCTTCGCGGCTGCCGAGGGTCACCGCACCGCCAAAACGTTCCATGATCCGTTTGACCAGCACCAGCCCGACGCCGAGCCCGCCGGCCTTGGTGGTGAAGAACGGCCGGAACGCCATGCTGCGCTGTTCTTCGTTCATGCCTTTGCCGGTGTCGCTCAGCACCACGCTGACGCCACGGGTATCGGTCGATTCCAGGCTGATGGTCAGGGTGCCGCCCTTGTCCATGGCTTCCAGAGCGTTGGCCATCAGGCTGTTGAGGATCTGCGTCAGTTGCACTTGCTGGCTCAGGACCATCGGCGTCTGCTGCGGATTGAACACCACGTGGACGCCGGCCTTGGCGATTTGTTGCTCGAACGCCATCAGGCTGTCGTGGATCGCCGCCACCAGGTTCACCGGTTCCGGGTCATCGTTAAGCGGACGCAAGGATTGCAGGAGTTCGCGGACCCACTTCGACATGCGATCGACCTGGCCGATGATGTCGTTGATGTTCTTGTGTGCCGGGCCGTTGTCGAACTCCAGGGCCAGCTCGGCGCTGGAACGAATGGTCGCCAACGGATTGCGCAGGCTGTGGGCGACCGCCGAGGACATCTCGCCCAGGGCGACGAAGGTTTCGTTGGTGATCAGTTGTTTTTGTTGCTCCGCCAGCAGGATCGCGGCTCGGCGCACGATCCAGTACAAGCCCAGGTAAATCAGCCCACCGCCCAGTGCGGTGGCCAGCCAGATCAGCGCCAGACCGCGCTCGATGCGGCTGATCAGGTCCTTGGGTTCCTTGTAGATCTCGACCATCGCCGTGACGTTCTTGCCGTCGGCGTCGAACAGCGGAATGTAGTTTTCGATAAAGATGTAGTCCGGTGGCGTGATGAACTTTTGCTCCATCCGCTCCTTGTCGACGTCGTGATAACTGGCGGAGACCGGGATCTTGTACTCGAAGGCGTGATCCAGATCTTCGTCGGCGTGGATGGTGGTGCCCATGAGTGCCGGGTTGGTGGACCAGATCACCATGCGGTCGGGGGCATAGATGTTGGCCAGGATCACGTCCGGCAGGTTGGCGATATGGTCGAGGAATTCAGCTCGGGCATTGGCCCGTGCGGCGGGATCGACATCGGAAAAGAGCTTGTCCTGGCGAGGGTCGACCAGCTCGCCCATGGTCCGCACGTTGGGGATCGACACATGCCGCACTTCGGCGGAGGCGATGGCCTGAATGAATTGCGCGGTCAACAGGGCATCGCGCTGCACGCTTTCGGTAATCACAAACTGCGTGGACACCGCCCCCAACGCCACCGCCACAGTCGCAATCACCGCCATGCTGATCAGCGAAAACCAGCGCAGCAGGTTGAACGGCTGTTTGCGCGTGCTCAAGCGAATGTCGCCTTCCTCGGGCCGGAGCATTTTTTCGGACATAGTCATGGGGTTGGATCCCGACGATTCACCTATAAGGTTATAGCCCACTGTTTGGTGTTTGCCCCAATGCCAGCAAGCTAAGCAAATCGGTGTCGGCCACAAATTTTGCGAACGACACCCCTCAAATGTAGGAGCGAGGCTTGCCCGCGAAGACGGTGTGTCAGTCAATATCTATGCAACTGATACACCGCTTTCGCGAGCAAGCTCGCTCCCACAGGGGATTTGTGTTGGCTACAAATTTTGCGAATGACACCCATCAAATGTAGGAGCGAGGCTTGCCCGCGAAGACGGTGTGTCAGCCAACATCAAAGCAGCTGATAGACCGCTTTCGCGAGCAGGCTCGCTCCCACAGGGGATCTGTGTCGGCCACAAATTTTGCGAGCGACACCCATCAAATGTAGGAGCGAGGCTTGCCCGCGAAGGCGGTGTGTCAGGCATGACGCCTTCGCGAGCAAGCTTCGCTCCTACAAAGGCTTGTGGTTATCCAGTACGCGATTGGCCGCCGCCTCTCCCATCAGCAGCGAGCGATGCAACACCAGCAATGTATGGCGTCGCGGGCCTTCCTCCAGCTCGACGAGATCGTTGACGATCTTGCAGGCGGTTGAAAGCGACTCATAGATCTCAACCAGCAACGCTTCGTCATCCACCGCTGCGTCGATGGTGAAGATGGTGCCGGATCTGCGGGGCGGTATCTGCGCTTTCGTCGCCCCGGGGTTGAGGTAGATCTTGAGCGCGCGGTCGGCCGCCACTTTCATTTTATTGGGGTCAAGATCAAAAGAGGCGTCGTAGGGTACTGGATCAGTATTCGGGGGATTGGGCGTTACTTTGAACATAGATAGAACTCCGATGCTGCTTAAATGGAGCCATCACCATCTCGCTACCAAACGGAGGGTGGCGGCCATACGGAGGTTGGTAGACCGGGCATCGGAACCGGCGCCCCCGAAGGAGCCCTACGCATGGCCACCATAAAAACGCAGTCCTGAAAAAGAACCGCTGAAGGTGACGCTATGCGTCGATGCTGAGGGTCTACCAAACCCATCGCAGTATTTCAGCGACGGATACACGATAAAACCCAAGCCCTAGACGCACAAGCCGGCCGATTCTGGCGTACGCGTAGGCAACGGCGCAAGGCGTTGTAGCCGTTTATGACGTAACACCGGGTGTCTTTAAACACGCGCGCAAAAACGTGTTTAGTGCCATCAAAATAAAGACCTCGCTTTGCGGTACACACCCGACCTGTGGCGAGGGGGCTTGCCCCCTCACCACAGGCAAGTCCCCTCACCACAGGGAATCTCCTTCTCTAAAGGAAGCTTTCTCGCCACTGGTTCGGTGGTTCCGCAACCGTGATTTACCCCTTCCCCCACCTGCCCCACTCACCCCCAACTCTGGGGACACTCGCCCGCCCAGACTTCCATCTCTCAATCTTCCACATCGCCCGCAACGCCCGTACCCCGGCCCTTTCCCGTCCATTCCTCGCGATTGGTATGCAATTTGCGCTAGCCCTCTCAACTGGCCCGTCTCCAAGGGACAGGCATTCCGATAGAGGGCTTAACTCATGCACCCTTTACTGTCCAAAACCGCGGCCGCGCTGGTCGTTACCGCTCTTGCCCAAGGTGTTGCCCAGGCAGCGCTGTTTGCCGTCGACCCCGGCCCCTATGTGCCAGCCAACGGTTCGTTTGCCGCCTGGTATCAGGACACCCATGGTCGGACCCTCGACTTGTG
The DNA here is from genome assembly GCF_044744265.1 of Pseudomonas sp. NPDC087342. Taxonomy (NCBI): domain Bacteria; kingdom Pseudomonadati; phylum Pseudomonadota; class Gammaproteobacteria; order Pseudomonadales; family Pseudomonadaceae; genus Pseudomonas; species Pseudomonas sp. NPDC087342. Next base: position 180,258 of record NZ_JBIUXZ010000001.1, on the reverse strand, counting down.
CCTGACCAAGGCACTCAGCTCCAGGGTTCCCAGTACACCCGGCGCACCGTCCTACATGTGTCTGCTGGGTGCGGTCCCCGGTGTTTTCGACGACACGCAGCCCATCGTTTTCCCGAGCAACTTTCCCGATGAGGCGTTCTGGTTCACCGGCGACGGCTCAATCGTCGACGCCGCCCGGGGCATCGACTTGACCTACGTCAGCGCCGTGGAAGCCGCCTTCGCCGCTGAAGAACCGGTGGAAGGCGACCAGGTCAGTTTTGGCCGCATCCGCATTCGGGTGGACGTGCCCACCGCCGGTGTCTACACCATCACCCACCCCTACGGCGTCGACATCTTCGACGTTCCGGCCGGTGGGCGTCGCGCCATCAACATGACCCGCGACATCGGCATCGGCACGCCGAAAACCTACGACGGCGCGCTCAAGAGTGACATCGGCCCGTTCCTGCGCAGCATCAACGGCCCCTACACCGAGACCAACCCGGCCACCGGTCAAGCCGAGAAATTCGTTGGCGACCCGAACCTGGAAGAAGCCTTCACCGGCAGCCCTTTCAACACCAACTACATCCGCATCGAAGGGCCTAACGGGCTGGACCTGCGCACCACCGTGATGGCGATCTCCGGCAAGTTGTCGACGGTGGTTCGACCCACTCCGATCATTGCCGAGCGCAGCACTTACTCGCGCAAGGCCGGTTCCAGTGCCCCGGTGGCCCAGCAGGACGTGTTCGTCATGGCCCCGCCACCACCGGCCACCGTGACCCTGGACAGCAACAGCCCGGTGCTGAACCTGACGGAAGCCAACACCACCGGCCATTGGTACGCGCAGTCCGCCACCAACCCGACGTTGCCGAGCACTTTGCAGGTGACCGCCGACAACCACCTGGCCATCCCCACCAGCACGCCGACCACTGTGCCCACGGCGTTGACTGACCTGGTGGTGATTTCGCAAGCCCAGTACAGCCTGAGCAGCGGGCAGCTCTCGATCGTGGCATCGACCAGCGATGAAACATCGCCGCCGGTCCTCACTGCCACCTCTGGCACGGGTGTCGCCATCGGCGCCCTCAGCGGCGACGGCGCGGTGAAATCCCTGTCGACCGGCATCTCGCCGATTCCACCGGCCAAGGTTCGCGTGACGTCATCCAATGGCGGCAGCGATACCGAAGAAGTGGTCATCGTGCAATGAACGCGCACCTGCCCAGATCCTCATCAGGAGGCATCATGAACAAATTGCCACGCCTGGCGCTCAACGCCCTGGGACTGACTCTATCGCTGTCCGGCAGTGCTTTCGCGCAGCTCGCTGCCGTCGACCCCGGCCCCTACACCTTTGCCACCGGCAAATTCCCGATGTGGTATCAGGACAACAATCTGCTGTCGCTGGAACTGTGCCAGTCGCGGGCGACCAGCTCGCGGGTACCGAGCGCTCCTGGCGCACCAACCTACATGTGCATCCTGAATCCGGAACCCGGATTTTTCGACGACACCCAGCCGATGGTGTTCCCGGATAACTGGCCACCGGAAGCGTTCTGGTACCTCGCCGAAACCAACATCGCCGATGTCGGCGGCTATGGCGTGGATGCCTACGTGGCCGGCGTCGAAGCGGCCTTCACGGCGGAAGACCCTATCGACGGCGATCAGGCCAGCTTCGCGCGGATTCGTCTGCGGGTGAACGTGCCTGTCGCCGGGACCTACACCATCACCCACCCGTACGGCGTGGAAACGGTCACCGTCACCGCGCCGGGCCGTCGGGCGATCAACATCACCCGCGACATCGGCATCGGCGCACCGGGCAATTTCAGCGGCGCGCTGAATGGTCAGGTCGGGCCGTTCCTGCGCAGCGTCAACGGGCCGTATATCGAAGTGAACCCGGACACTGGTTCCTCCGAGTCTTTCGTGGGCGACCCGAACCTGTCTGAAGCGGTCACCGGCAGCCCATTCAATAACAACTTCCTGCGGGTGCAAGGGCCGGCCGGGACCATCCAGACCAATCTCTTCACCGTGTCCGGCAAGGTCCTCGACAACCGTGCGCAAACCCCGGTGGAAATTGGCCGCGCCACTTACCGCCGCACCTCTTCAGGCCCGGGCACCAGCACTACCCGGGTAGAAGTGTTTGGCAAATCAACCAACGGTTCGAGCCTGTGCTTCCGCGAAACCGTGGCCCTGGTGCCCGGACCACCGCAGACGCCCTGCCTGACCAACATGCTCGGCGACAACACTGGTCTGTTCTTCGGCCAACGCCTGACGGGGGCCACCGTGCCGGCAGTGGTGGTGCTCACCGCGACCAACCCGGCCGGCACCACCCGGCCGACGGCGGTATCGAGCAAGGTTACCGACCTGGTGAAAATCCAGACCGCTCGCTACAGCTGGAGCAATCACAGCCTGGTGATCGAGGCCACTTCCACTGACGAAGTGGCGGTACCGGATATGGTCGCGCAGGGTTACGGACGCCTGTCGAAAACCGGCACCCTGCAAAAACTCACCGTCGCCGACCTGACCCAGCCACCCGCCACTGTCACCGTCAAATCCGCCTCCGGCGGCAGCGATACCGAGCCTGTCGTGGTGGTGGGTGCTGCACCGGATACCGGCGAGAACCAGGCGCCGCTTTCGGTCGCCGACACCGGCAGCACCAGCTTCGGCGTGCCACTGACCCTCAACCTGCTGGCCAACGACAGTGACCCCGACGGCAACACGCCGCTGAGCATCACTGCGCTGACCCAACCGGCTGCCGGGCAAGGCACCGTGGCCTTGAGCGGCACCACTTCAGTGGTCTACACCCCGCCAGCCGTGGTCAATACGCCGCTGACAACGACCTTCACGTACAAGGCTCAAGACGTCAAAGGCCTGGCCTCGACCGCTGCGGCGACCGTGACCATCACCGTGGCGCCTAACCAGTCTCCGGTGGCGGTTGCCGACAGCGTTGCGACCCTGGGCGTCTCGGTACCCATCAGCGTGCTGGCCAACGACACCGATCCGGAAGGCAACGTGCCGCTCGGCGTCGCCAGCCTGACCCAACCGGCAGCCGGTCGCGGCACCGTCACCACCGACGGCACCGTGATCACCTACAACCCACCGGCCACGGTCACCACGGCGTTCACCACGACCTTCACCTACATCGCCCGGGACAGCTTCGGCGCCCTGTCGACGCCAGCGACGGTCACGGTGCAAGTCTCGCCACGGCCTGCTGCGGAAACCTTCGCGGTGACCACGGCCACGGTCTCGGCTCGCTCCAACAACCGTTTCACCTGGGACTTTGCGGGCACCTCATCGGTGATCACCGGCAACACCATCACCGTGCAGGTCACCACCCCGACCGGGCTGGTCACCCTGGGTACCACCACCGTGCCGGTGACCGGACGCTGGCGGTTGACGGTGAACAACAGCACCACGGTGGCCCCGTCGGCTAACCCGACAGCGACCATCCGCTCGTCCCAAGGCACCGTGCGTACCGTGACGGTCATCGCCAACTGAGCCCTCGCCCCACCCGCCGATCCGGTGGGTGGGGCCGGCCTCTTCCCACAGGACAACAGCATGAAAACGCCGACCGCCGCCCTGCTCTGCCTGCTTCTGCTTTGCAGCAGTGCGGGCGTGCGCGCCGACGATTTGATGGAAAACGACGACCTGGCGCCCACCGCTGATCTCGGTGAACTGCCACCGCCGATTGGCCAGCAAGCGCTGATCAACCAGCTCGGCCAGGCCAACGTCGCGTTGCTGCAACAGAACGGTCAGGGGTTGCTCGGACGGATCGTCCAGTCGGGCAGCAATCAGGAAGCCTACATCCTGCAACAGGGCAGCGACCTCATGGCACAGATCACCCAGCAAGGTAGTGGCAACGACGCCTCGATCACTCAGACCGGCAGCCACAACCGTGCGCAGATTTCCCAGAACGGCAATAACAACGACGCCAGCATCGACCAGGCCGGCACGGGGCTCTCCAGCGCCGTGACCCAGTCCGGTAATGGCATGAGCGTTTCGGTCAAACAATATCGCTAAGCACTGCAATAACCTTGGAGGTTTCATCATGTTTAAATTGACGCCCCTCACCGCTGCCATCCTGGTCATTGTCAGTGCCCAGGCGTTGGCCGACGACAGCGTTTCCTCGCAGAACCAGCTCGGCACCGCCAACATCGCCGACGTGAAACAGACCGCGGCGCCCTTCAGCACCGCGACGCAACAACAACTCGGCCAGGGCAACGATGCCGCCGCAGTCCAAGACACTGCCACCGGCACCATCACCCAGGATCAAGTCGGCGACTACAACGCCGGTTACGCCGAGCAACTGTTCGAGAACGGCAGCAACATCAATCAGCAGCAGGTCGGCAGCTTCAACACCAGCCATGCCAGCCAGTCGATCGGCATGGGCGAAAACCAGGTGCTGCAACAACAGCAAGGCACCGGCAACTTCTCGTTCGTCTACCAGGACAGCCAGGAAGCCACCAAAGGCCAGACCTTCCAGTTCGGTGACAACAACGAAGCCAATATCGAGCAGATTCAACTGGGCGTCGCCAACAACGCGCTGATCATCCAGTACGGCAGCACCAACTACGCCACCGCCGAACAAATCGCCCACATGGGTGGCCAGATCAACCTCAACCAGGCCGGCGAAGGCAACTACGCCTACGGCGACCAGCGCGATGGCATCGGCGGCACCGTGACCGTCAACCAGTTCGGCGACTTCAACGCCACCGAAGTCTGGCAAGGCGGACAAACCGCCAGCCAGGCCACCGTCAACCAATACGGGCAAACCAACGAAACCGTGGTCGACCAGAGCTTCGGCGAAAACAACAACGCCCAGGTGCTGCAAGTCGGCGACGTCAACGCCATCTATGCCGACCAGTTCGACTCCGTCGGCTCGGTCCTGGCGCTCTATCAGCAAGGCACCGGCAACGTGCACTTCACCTACCAGAGCGGCGACAGCCACGTGCTCAACGCCACCTCCGTGGGTAACGGCAACAAGGTCTACGCCAGCAACTGGAAAGGCCCGCAACTGGGCGGCCAGTTCGGCAGCAACCAACGCGCGACCATCAACCAGAACGGCACCAACAACGTCGCCAGCTTCAAGCAGGACGGCGTCGGCCACATCATGACCACCAACCAGACCGGCACCGGCAACAAAACCACGGTCAGCCAGGCTGAAAACTACAACGAGCTGTACTTCGACCAGAACGGCAGCGACAACATCCTCATCGCCGACCAGCGCGGCACCACCAACCTGGCCCAGGGCTCCTCCAACGGCTCGGGCAACAGCACCGAGTTCGACCAATCCGGCACCGGCAACCAGGCGTTCACCACGCAGCTGTATGGCAGTGACAACCAAATCACCGTCAAACAGGCTGACACCATGAACGTCGCGTACGTGACCCAGGGCGGCACGGGGAACATTGCCACTGTGGATCAGAGTGGGGTTACGCAGATGGCGACGGTGCAGCAGTTTGGCTCGGCTAACCAGGCGAGTGTTTTGCAGCAGTAATTGCGGGGGCATGAAAAAACCGCGGCTCTTGGTGGGGTCGCGGTTTTTTTGTGCCTGTGGGAGATGGGGTGACTGTCCGGGCGCCATCGCGAGCAAGCTCGCTCCCACAATGGGTCTGAGTGTATTCGTTAGAGATGGGTTGCCTGACACTCCGCCTTCGCGAGCAGGCTCG
>NZ_JBIUXZ010000001.1:0-174527 GCF_044744265.1 Pseudomonas sp. NPDC087342 | reverse complement strand
CGCTCCCACAGTGAAACGATGTACACCCGAGCGAGACAGGTCGTCTGTCAGGACGCCTTCGCGGGCAAGCCTCGCTCCTACAGGGGATCTTTGTCGTATACAAAATCTGTGGCGCATGGAGATCCAATGTGGGAGCGAGCTTGCTCGCGAAGAACGATAACGCGGTCTATTTGCCGAGTTCATAATTGTGGCGAGGGAGCTTGCTCCCGCTGGGCTGCGCAGCAGACCCAAAGCCTTCGCGAGCAGGCTCGCTCCCACAGTGAAACGATGTACACCCGAGCGAGACAGGTCGTCTGTCAGGACGCCTTCGCGGGCAAGCCTCGCTCCTACAGGGGATCTTTGTCGAATACAAAATCTGTGGCGCATGGAGATCCAATGTGGGAGCGAGCCTGCTCGCGAAGAACGATAACGCGGTCTATCTGCCGAATTCATAATTGTGGCGAGGGAGCTTGCTCCCGCTGGGCTGCGCAGCAGACCCATTCCCGCCGCTCCCAACTCCGCAGAAAACTCGGATTCCCCCTACAAACTAAACCGAATCCCCCGGCATCCACCCCACCGTCCTATCGCCAAAGTGCCCCGATTCCAAAGACCGGGCCACCCGCGTGACCAAACTCATCCCCCAACACCAACTAGCTGGCCAACAGGGTCAGGCGCTCAATAGCCATCAAGCCACCGATGCCTTGCGCCAGGCCCTGAACTACCCCGACGACCTGCAAGGCTTCGACGATCTACTGCAGGCTGTGGGCGCCAACCGTTCCAACTACTCGCAATCAACTCATCAGCAAAAACTTATCGACGCCGTGCGTAGCGGCGATTGGGTGGTGGTTAAACCTCAGGTCGATCCCGATAGCGGCGCCGCCTCCTGGAACGGCGTCAGAACCAGACCCGAGCCACCGGCACAGCATCTGGTTGAAGACCACGCGTTCACGCAGCCTAAACCGGCGGAGTCGGGGTTTCACATCGTGCAAAGCCCCATGAGCCTCGACGCGTTGGAACGCTCGCTATACGACAATCCACCCGGCGATGCACTACGCCAGCAATTCCGCTCGCTCAATCGCCACTTGGGCGAACACGTGAAGCCGGGGCAAATGGTGATCTTCAGCGATACACGGCACTACCTCTGCCGGCGCGAAGAGGCACAGATGATGATCGCTGCGGAGAAGGTCAACGAGGCGCTGAAGGACCTGAGTGATGAAGAAGCGGCGTTCATGGTTGAACACCATGAGGTGATTGAGCCGTTCTTGGAGGTATCGGCAGGGTCGTTGGGCGTTGCGTCGTTCATGATTGGGCAGCATCTGGAGAATCTGAAAATCAACCTGAAAGACTTGGAAACTCTTCACCAACAGCAGTACCGAAAATATGGTCATCTGAACTCAGCCGAGTTTTTCAGCAAGCGCAAACGCATCATGACAAATCTGGACGCAAACTTAGGGCCACTGACGCGCAAAGGCGTAGGGATTGCTGACCATCCTAAGCTCAAGCGAGCGTTGGGACTGTCGACTCGAAGGACGATACACCGCTGGGATAAAGCGGGTGCACCGACTCAGTTGCCGGGTTACGCAACACATATTGAAGGAGTGGCCAGGGCTGCAAAATACATGCAAGCCGGTGGCTATGTTGGAATTGGCTTGGCTGCCTCCGCCGCGAGCATGCGAATCAATGAAGTCTGTCGCGCTGGCATGGAAGAGCCCTGTCGAAAGGTGAAGTATATCGAAGGGGGAAAATTGGCTGGCAACGTAGGAGCCGCAGCCATCGCAACTGCCTACACAGCACCGTTAACCGTGGAATATTGCGCAGGAGTAGCGCTGAGAACACGTGGCATCGGCGGAGTCATTTGCGTTTTGCTCATCAGTGGAGCCACTGCGTCGCTAAGTGGAAATGCAGGTTCGCAAGCCGCCGAGGCAACCGCTGAGACTCTTTACGAAGCAGCTACCCGTGATTGAAATAAAACTGGCCTACGCAGCCGTGGTGATTGCCCTGTTCACTCTCATCGTTATCAATTTCGCGGTCATGGCGTACGTGGGGCTTTTCAAACTCACGGAAATGGAATCGCACCTCAAGCATTGTGATCTGGTCAACGCCAGTTGTCGGGGGACGAATAATGGTTTGCGTAGTCGCAAATACCGACTCACATTGATCTCGGCCATGCTAAGCAAGCGCCCATCCTGGCTACTCCTGAACGACCCGCTTGCCCTGGAAGATGTTCGTCGATTCCCTTTGCGCTTGCGCCGCTGGATCGAGATTCCGTATCGCATTAATGCGTGTTCGGTCATCGGGATGATCGTTGTATATGGATGGGGCATGTATACGGGCTTGGTGAGGTGAGACATCCGCAGAAGACTGGTCGACTGTCAGGCCGTCTTCGCGAGCAGGCTCGCTCCCACAATGGGTCTGAGTACATTCCTTAGAGATTGGCAGCCTGACACTCAGCCTTCGCGAGCAAGCCCGCTCCCACAGGGGAATTGTGGCGGTCATGGGGTTTGTGGCGCATGGAGATCAAATGTGGGAGCGAGCCTGCTCACGAAGAACGATAACGCGGTCTATTTGCCGAACTCATAATTGTGGCGAGGGAGCTTGCTCCCGCTGGGCTGCGCAGCAGACCCAAAGCCTTCGCGAGCAGGCTCGCTCCCACAGTGAAAAGATGTACACCCGAGCGAGACAGGTCGTCTGTCAGGACGCCTTCGCGGGCAAGCCTCGCTCCTACAAAAGCAAAAGCAAAAGAAAAGGAAGCCCAACACACACCGCGCACCGCTCCTAACCACTCAAGGCCGAGCGTTAGCTCGCCTGCCCTTGATCTTGCCCCACCCGCCCCTTCGGGAGGCTGAGTGGAGGTGTTCATCTGGGGGGTGGGCGCGCAGCGCCGTTCGACGCAGTCGAACACATCGAGAGGAGGTCGAAGCGAAGCCGACCGTAGGCGATGCCCCCAGATGAATACCGGAACGAAGGAACGCCGAGCCTAAGCGAGGGGCCGGACGCCAGGGGCAAGACCTTTGGTTCCTTTGGGGCGTTTGCCAAAGGGACTCGCTGTAAGAGCGAAACCCTAAGCCGCCGTTACCGCAGCAACGGATATGTACTCAATCAACAAAAGCCAGGTCGGCCCGAAGGCCGCCTCGGCTCACTCACTCTCCGGATCAACCTTGTTCTGGCTCAAATACCGCCCCAGCGTCTCATCCTGCACCGGCGAAGAATTATCCCCCGCCACCTGCCACAAACGCCGCTCAATCCCCTGGGCCAAAAGATGCCCCACCGCCGCTTCAATCGCCGACAACACACACAACTGCGCCGGCTCGTTGGTGGTGTAACCCACCTCAGCCTCAAGCAATTTCTTGAACTCGATAAACTTGAACACCCCGGCGCTACGGCCCACCGAATAGATGGTCTTACTGGTCATCACATTCGCCAACACCTGCCCACTGCGCACATCCACCGCCCGCAAGTTCACCGAGACCTGATCCACACGATATTCCCGGGAAATGTCGATCCCCAAATACCGTGCCCCTTCCCCACCGCTGCGCACGTTAGTGTCATAGGCGATGATCCCGCCCTCAAGCATCAAATTCGCCGCCTGCAACGGAGGAAGCTCGCCCTGGATATTCACCGGCGTATTCGGCTTCTTCTGCGAGGCGCGAATAATTTTGCGTTCGGTCAACAAGTTCTGCAGCCCCTCGCGCTCCAGCACCACAAACCAGCCACTGGCCTGCAACGCGTCCATCAACATGCTCGCCGCGCCCTGGGTCACGCTAGTGGAAAACGAGCTGGCCGGGGTCGGTTTGTATTGCCCGGTCTGGTCGCGGAAGCCATACACCACGGCCATCAACCGGCCTTTGGGCCGTGGCATTTTCAGCAAGTCGTAATAGGTCGACGCCCGTGGCGTGAGGGTCGGTGATTCCGTGTCCTGTTCGGCCGGCATGGTGTCGCGCAAGCTGCAACCTTGTAATGCCGCCAACATCAGCCCTAGCACAATTATATTTTTCATGTCCTTTACTCCCCGGCAGCCTGAGTCCCTATCAAGGGTTGAGGCCGTTCACCTGAATTTCCGAAACTTCACCGGTCGCTCGGTCGGTCACTTCAATGCTCAGTGCGCCGGAGTCGTCGATGACGTTGACGATAAAACTGTCGGTGGACAGGCTCCCGGTGTTGCCCGTGGAGATGTTGTCCAGCAACTGCCCCAGCAACCGCGATTGCAGCTGGCTGGTGAAGCGTTCGAGGGCCGATGTGCCTGCCACCGCCGTGCGGTTTTTCAGGTCGGGGTCGTCATAGTCGTTTTGCGCCTGGGCGTTGTTGAGCAGCCAGGTGCCGTTCAACGGGTTGCCGCCAAACGATGGGTTGATCGGCGTATAGACCAGCTCGGTGGCGTGGACCAGGCCGCAACTGGCCAATCCGAGGAGCCAAATGCCGGTGCGCTGTGAGAACGTTTTCTTGTTCATAATTCGTCCTTCTCCAGGTCGGTGGTGTCCTGCAATAACGTTTCCAGCTTGCGCTGGACGATCTGTCGGCGAACCCAGTCGGCGGCGTCGTACGCCTCGTCCTTGAGTTCCACGGTGTTCGGCGGCAGGAACCGCCGGTAAACCAGGCGTTGCTGATATTCCACGGTCACCAGGCTGCCCCAGCGGGCCGAGGGTCGTTCGCGCACCACCAGGTTGAAATCCATCGGGCTGGTGGCGCGCAGGCGTTCACTGAACGAGTAGTAAAAGTCGTGGCCGATGTGCGAGATCGTGTCGTCGACGATGAAGCCCATCATTTCGTCCTCTTCGCCGGCCGGGGCCAAAGGGCTCAGCAACATCAGCAGCAACGCAAGGCAATATCTGTTCATGGCGTCAACGCCTGTGGGGCGGTTGACTGGGGTTTTGGCCCGGACGCGCCATCGAGGAAGGCTTTCTCGGCCACGAACTGCCAGTCCTTGTAGCTCGCCATGCCGACGAAATCCGACCATTGGCTGGGGAAATCCGTCTGCTTCAACGGTGTTTCAGTGGATGGGCTGTTGAGGCCGGTGATGCGTCCGTCGAAGCCGCGCATCAGTGCCCACTCGCCGCCGCCAATCGGGTCTGGATAGAGCTGGCGCAGGTGATGTTTGGGCGATGGAAAACGCTCGTCCTGCAACAGGTCTTGCAGCTCTTTCGGGTACTGCGCCAGCCCCGGCGAACTGCGGTAATAGCTGCGCAGCGCCTGGGCGTATTGGGTGCCGACCCACAGCAACTGGCGCTCGCGATCACGCCGCGAGGCGGTGGACCACAACTCCCCGGCGCTGGCCAATCCCATGCCCATCAGCACAATCAGGAACAGCACGCCCAGGTAGGTGAAGCCGCCCTGTTTGCCGCAATTCTGTTTCCCTGTGGCGAGGGAGCTTGCTGTGGCGAGGGGGCTTGCCCCCGTCGGGTCGCGCAGCGGCCCCAACTGTTGTTTTGTCAAACAAACCGCATTTACCGGTTTTGCGACTGCTACGCAGCCGAACGGGGGCAAGCCCCCTCGCCACAAGAGCCCCAGTTGCCACAGGCTTTCACCCGCAGGACTACCACTCGGAATAAAGGCTGCCATCACGCGCCCTCCCGGTAGCACCGCTTTTGATATCGGCCACTGCGCCCGGCACGCCGTCCGGTGGTGCGACCAGGACCCAGAGGTCTTTGCGCTCGGCAATCGGATCGGTCGGCGGGTTGCGCAAATAACGCTGCTCAACCAACTGTTCGATGGAATCGGGATAGCGCCCGGTGTCGCCGTAATAGTGGTCCAGCGCCTCGCGCATCGCCGACAGGCTCTGGCGCAGCGTGGTCTCTTTCGACGCCTCGAGGCTGCTGAAATAGCGCGGCAAGGCGATGGTCATCAGGGTCGCGATGATGGCCATGACCACCATCAGTTCCAGCAGGGTAAAACCCTTTTCACGGCGCATAGGTTCACCACTCGCGGTAGGCAATGCCGTTGAGGCCCTTGCCCCGGGCTTTGGAATAGACGTCAAACACGTCTTCGCCTTCCCGTGGGTTTTGAGCCGTACTGTCGTAGGAGCGCAGGCCCCAGCCGCCTTCGTCGTTACGCTTGACCGGCAGCAACGGGTCGTGAGGCACCCGGCGCAAAAAGTAGAACTTGGCGCCTTTGGCGCTGCGCACATCGCGCACGCCGTCCACCAGCACTTGCAGGTTCGGCGGGTAGCCGCTGCTGTTCAGCGACTTCTCGATATAACCGGCGTCGAACGCGCGTTTGTAGGCGTCGATGGCGTCGCGGATCTGGTACAGCGCAGCGCGCATATCCTGCTCCTTGCCACGTCGCACCACGGTCTCGGTCAGGGGCGCGGCCATGCCGGCCAACAGGCCGACCAGGGCCAGCGTCACCACGACTTCAATCAAGGTAAAACCGCGCTGGGAGGCGTTCATGATCAAGGCTTCTCGACGACAACACGGGTGGAAGACGCAACCGGTGTGACCATGACGTCGGTACGAATCGCCGAGTCCATGCCACGCTCAGGCGCCTGGATATGCATGCTGGTTTCGGTGCCAGTCTGGAACTCCATGTCCGACGGGCTCTGGTAAGGCAGGTTGCGCACGATCCGAGGGGTGATCGACAGCACCAGTTCCGATTTGCCGACGGTGTCCTTGTTGCTGCCGAACAAGCGGCCCAGCCCCGGAATGTCGCCAAGCCCCGGGATCTTGTTGCCGGTGGCGCCGTGGTCGTTACGCACCAGACCGGCGAGGATCTGGGTTTCGCCGTCGTGCAGACGCAAAGTGGTCTGGGCGTTGCGGGTATCAACCTGTACCGGAATCGTGCCCTGGCGGGTCGGTTCCAGTGGCGTGGCGTTACTCACTTCCAAGGCAATCTTGATCGCCACTTCGTTGTTCAAGTGCACGATCGGCTGCACTTCCAGCTTCAGACCGACATCCAGGTAGGTGACGCTTTCAGTGATCACCGGCCCCTGGGTCGAAGGCACCGATGTGGCGCTGATGATCGGCACGCGCTGACCGATGTGGATGCGCGCCTGCTCGCGGTTGCTCACGCGAATCACCGGGCTGGCCAGGGTGTTGATGTCGTTGTCCTGCGCATTGATCTTGGCTTGCGGCGACGGCGAAATGGAGATGCGGCTGGAGTTGATGCCCTTGAGTTGATCAAGGATCGTCACCCCGGAGCCGTCGCTGTTGACCACGCCGAAAGTGTTCGGCCATTGCAGACCCAGGTCGAGAATCCGCTGGGTGGCGACTTCCATCACTTCCACTTCCAGCACCACTTCGGGGTCGGACTGGTCTTGCGATTGCAGGAGTTTCTCGGCCATGCGCACCGCGTCTTCGGTGTCGCGCATGGTCAGGGTGTTGAGGCGTTCATCGACGAACACATCACGAGTCTTGAGCATGGTCTTGATCATGTTCAGCGCGGTGTTGGCATCGACGCTGGTCAGGTAGAAGGTGCGCATCACCAGCTCCTGATAATCCTTGAGCTTTTGCGGCGAGTCCGGGTAGATCAGCAAGGTGTTTTCGTTCACCACTTTCTGATGCAGCTGGTTTTGCTGGAGCAGCAGTTCCACGGCGTCTTCGATGCGCACATCACGCACGAAGATCGTGGCTTTCATGTCAGGGCGCAGGTCTTTGTCGAAGATGAAATTCAGCCCGGCGACCTGGGACAGCACTTCGAAAATGGTTTTCAGGTTGGCGTCGCGAAACTCCAAGGTGACTGGCCGATCAAGACGGGTACGCAGTTGTGGATACGGCACCACGTTGCGGCTCTGGACCAGGCGAATGTTGCCTTGCAGTTCCAGGGCACCTTCATTCTTCGGGTCGAGTTCGAGCATCTGTTTGACCTGACGGTCGGCACCGTAGATGTCGCCACGGCGCAGGTCGCCACGGGCCAGTTCGAGTTTGTCGTCCTGGCTGCGCAGGTAGTCGAGTTGCTTCAGGGAATCCTGGGCGCGGCGGTTGCTCGGTTCGATGGTCAGCACCCGACCGTAGGCCAGGCGTGCGGCCGCGAAGTCCCGGCGCGCGCGGTCAGTGTCGCCGGCGGTCAACAACGCAGTAATCGCCTTGGCCCGACCGGTGTTCAGCAGCAGGTGCAATTCCGTGTCCCGAGGGTTTTCCCGCAGGCCTTCCTGGATGCGCGCCAACCCGGCTTCGTACTGGCCTTGTTCGATCAGGTCAGACGCTTCTTTGTTGGCGACTTGCGCCGAACTGCACGCGGCCAGCGCTGTGCTCAGGCACAGGCTCATCAGCAAACGGGATCTGTTCATTGCGTGCTCCCCACAGACAAGGTCTGGGACAAATGCAGAGGCAGGTAGACCAGGCTCAATTCCACATCGGAAATGCCCTCGATCCGCCACGTGTCGTCGATCACATCCCCTTTGCGTACGACGTATATTTTTTCGCCGTTCTGCAAAAACACTTGCAGGTCGGATTGGTTATGCAGCCTGCCGACGAACTGGAAAGGCATCGCGGGGGCGCTTGGGGTTTGCACCACCGGGGTCAGGTTGACGGGTTGTTCGGTGACGCTGGCCAGTACCGGCGCAGCCTTCCAGCTGCGGGTGGCGAACAGGTCGCCGGACGGGCTCAAGTCCTTGATCGGCGCGGCTTTGACGCTGACGGCTGCGGCCGGTTTTTTGCTTTTGGCCGGCGTTGCGACGGTCGCAACGCTGACCTCGCCGTCCTCGGGTTGCCGCAAGAAATCCGGCAACCAGGCCAGCGCCGCCGCCACGCCGAAGAACGCCACCCAACCCACTACGCGTTTGGTATTCATCACGACCTCGACAGGTAAAGGGTCATGCGGATCCGCCCGGTCAGGTCGGTGTCGGCGATCTTTTTGCGTTGGAACTCCACGTCCTCCACCACCACCGCCGGCAACTGGCCGAGCAAGGCGTGCAGGAAGCGCCGCAGTTGCGGATAGCTGCCGCGCACTGGCAGCAGGATTTGATATCGAGCTAGATGGGTCTTGGGGTCGATGCCCAGGGAATATTCACCCCGGGCCAACGTGATGTGTTCCAGCGCGGCCAACGCGTAGATCTTGTCGATGGCCACGGTGGCTTGAGGCTGCGACGGCAACTTGCTGCGGAAGTCGTCGAGTTGCCGTTGCGGCACCACCGGTGGCGCGACGCTGCCGTCTTCAACCTTGGCCAGGTACTCGCCGGCTTCGCGGGTTTGCTGGCTGAGGGTTTGCAGCGACTGCCAGTCCGGCACCAGCCCGGCCAGCGCATACATCAGCGCCACCGCCACCAGTGCCATCCCGGCCAGGCCCGGAATACCGAGGCCTTGCAGGTATTCGTGCACGATCAGTCTAGGGATTCGCATCGCCTATCTCCCAGGTCGCCGACAGGTTGAATTGCACCGGGTGTTCCGGCACGTTGGCGACGATTTCGTGGCTCAGCAGGGACACGTCCGACAGCTCGTCGCTGGCTTCCAGACGCTGGTGAAATTCGAGCATCGCTTCCAGGTCCCGCGCCTCGGCGCTGATTCGTACCTGGCCTTTGCGCGCATCCGGGGTCAGGGTCAGCAAGGCGATGTCATCCCGAGGCATGGCTTCGAGCATCGCGAACAGGCGTTCCCATGGCCGACGCAGTTGCTGGGAGACCTTGCGCATCTCGGCGAGGTTTTGTGCTTGTTCGCGGGTCTCGGCCGGGGTCAGGCCGACTTTGCCGCCGGTGTCGCCGGTGAGTTCGCGCTGGGCGTGTTGCAAGTGGCCTTGTTGTTGTGAGGATTGCTGGTCGAGGTGCTGCTGGGCGAAGAAGCACGCCAGGGTCAGCGCCACGCCGGCGGTCATCAGGCTCCAGCCCAAGGGGCCCGAGCGGCGACGCGGCTGGAAGTCGAGGGTCAGGGCGCGCATGTCAGGCCACCGCCCGGGACATCACGTACAGGCAATCCCGTACGCCAGTCCGGTCTTCTTCGAGGGTCCGCAGGTGTACGCCGGGCACTTC
This sequence comes from Pseudomonas sp. NPDC087342, assembly GCF_044744265.1. Lineage (NCBI taxonomy): Bacteria > Pseudomonadati > Pseudomonadota > Gammaproteobacteria > Pseudomonadales > Pseudomonadaceae > Pseudomonas > Pseudomonas sp. NPDC087342. Next base: position 164,656 of record NZ_JBIUXZ010000001.1, on the reverse strand, counting down.
GGGTTGCGAATCGATGCGCGCCGGGGCGTGCAGGTAGACGTTGAGTGGCCGATCGCTGCTGGACGCCTGCAACTGGCCTTCGCGGCCAATCAGCGCCGTCAGTGCTGCATCGCTGTCGCTGCTGCCCACCGAGCGCACCGAGGTCCAGCGCCCTTCCCGGGCCAGCAGCAACACGCTGCGCACCGGTTCGGCGACCACGAACAGGAAGTCCCCGGCGTCGAAGCTTTTATCGAAGTGGTTGAACGCTGCCATCAGGTACGGCTGCACCGAACGCAGGCGCAAACCACGAGCGCTGACCAGACTGCGCAAGCGATCGAGCAAGTCCCGGGGCAAGGCTGAGGCGATGCGGTCGTAGCCCGCCGGTTCCGCCGAGAGCACCAGGCTCCAGGCTTGGGTTGGGACGCCGTAGAGGTCTTCGAAACACAGCTGAGCGAAGCCAAGCAATTCGTCGGGGCTGCTGATCTGGTCGCTCCAGGGCACCAGGCAAAAGCGGCTGAAGTGCCCGGAGACCACCACGCTCAATTCGGCACCCGTGTGGGCATGTTCGCCGAGCAGACGGTCGAGGGTTTCCAGGGCAACGGCCCAGGCATGGAAGCCTTCGTCGATAAAACCGACGCTGCCCAGCCAACGGGTTTCGCTGCCCTGGCGCTGGCCGAGGCCGACGCCACTGGCGCCGAGCACGGCGACATAACGATCACGAGACAAAAGTGACACGATTGATCTCCTCGAGCGTAGTACGCCCCGCTTGCACCAGTTCCAGCGCCGACTCGCGCAACAGGCGCAAGCCACGTTTGCAGGCGTGGGCCTTGATTTTCGAAATGGGTTGGCGCTCGACAATCATTTGCCGCAGCTCGTCGTCCAGGTGCAGCAGCTCGGCAATCGCCGTGCGCCCGCGATACCCGGTGCCCCGGCAATGGCCGCAGCCCTTGCCATGCACGAAGTGGTAGTGGCCGACGTCTTGCGGGTCGAGGCCGGACTGTTGAAGTTCTTCATCGGTCGGCTGGTGCGGTGCGCTGCAACTGGCGCAGACCAGGCGAATCAGGCGCTGGGCCAGCACCGCGTTGAGCGCCGAGACCAGGCTGTAGGGATCGATTTCCATCTGGGTGAAACGGCCGATCACATCGAACACGTTGTTGGCGTGGATGGTGGTGAACACCAGGTGCCCGGTGAGCGCTGATTGCACAGCGATCTGAGCGGTGTCGGGGTCACGGATTTCACCGACCATGATCTTGTCCGGGTCGTGGCGCAGGATCGAGCGCAAGCCACGGGCGAAGGTCAGGCCTTTCTTTTCATTCACAGGAATTTGCAGGACGCCCGGCAGTTGATATTCCACCGGGTCTTCGATGGTGATGATCTTGTCCACGCCGTGGTTGATCTCGGTGATCATCGCGTAGAGCGTGGTGGTCTTGCCGCTGCCGGTGGGACCGGTCACCAGCACCATGCCGTAGGGTTCGGCAGCCAGGCGACGCAGTTGCTTGAGGGTGTCTTCTTCAAAGCCCAGGGCCTGCAACTGCACGCCGCTGACTTTGTCCGCCAGGTCTTGTTTGTCCAGCACCCGCAGCACCGCGTCTTCGCCAAAAATGCTTGGCATGATCGACACCCGGAAGTCGATCTGCCGACCGCTGATGCCGATTTTGAAGCGCCCGTCCTGGGGCACGCGTTTCTCGCCGATGTCCAGTTCGGCCATGACCTTGACCCGGGAAATCACCTGCTCGGCGAACTCACTGCCCTGAATCTTGCTGATGTTGTTGAGCACGCCGTCGATGCGGTACTTGATCACCAGGCCGCTGCCGGTGGTGCCCAAGTGAATGTCGCTGGCGTGCATTTTCAGCGCGTCGTAGAGGGTCGAGTTGACCAGTTTGACCACCACGCTCGCGTCTTCGCTGATGCTGGTCAGGGACAGGCTTTGCAGGTTGTCGATCTCGACATTCGCGTCGGCCTGGGCGTTGAGCGACTCCACGGCGTGGAAGCTTTCTTCGTGACGGGCCAGGTAGGCTTTCAGGTCGTCGGCATGCACCAGATACAGCGGCGCGCCGTGCAGGCAATCGTCGATCCAGGCCAGGCGCGCCGTGTCGAACGGGTCGGCGAACACACCGATGACTTCGTCGGCGTGGCGCAGCAGGATGAATTCGCGCTTGAGGCATTGGGCCAGGGTGACCCGATCAAATACTGGAGTGGCCTGGAACAGCGTGTCGGTGTCGAGCACCGGGTAATGCAGGGTAGCGCCGAGACACTGGATAAACGGCATGGAGGCCAGTTCGCACAACACCCCGAGGGCGTCCAGTACCCGTTCACCGGAACTGGCGGCCCGGATCCGCGCCTGGGCCAATTGCTCACTGCTAAAACGTGTCGGTACAGACTCCAATGGTGCCGGTTCTACGGCAAGTGTCAGACGTTCCATGGCTTGCTCTCCAACGCCGGGGGCTTAGAGCCCTGTCGGCGCGGCAGGCCATTGCGGCTGGAGCCGGAACGTCGTGTCGCGCCACTACTCCCCGGTGAGCAATTGTTCGTCGTCCGGTGCCAGCGAGGCCGATGTTCGTCGGCGATCCGCCAGCACCCAACTGCCGTCGTACAACTGCAGCGGGAAACTCTCGGTCCTGCTCTGGCGTCGTTCGACAAAACCTTCAGAAGTGCTCACGCCTGTTTTGGCTTCGCGCTCCATCCCTAGAAGGTCGCAGACTGCACGGGCCAATTCCGCCAACGGAAAGGGTTTGAACAGGATATGGCTGACACCTAACTGTCGGGCCCGCTCACAGACTTCAGCGGTTGGGTGCCCGGTAATCAGCACAAAATGACACTTCCTGTTCTGGCGGACGGCATCGAGCACCTCAAAGCCTTCCATATCCGGCAAGCGGTAATCGAACACCATCACATCGGGTGCAAAACGTTCGGCTTCACCGATTGCCATGGCACCGTCGTGAGCTATCCGGACTTCCAACGCTTGCGCCTGAAGGTAATCCTTGAGGTTTTCGGCAAGCAGTTGTTCGTCTTCGACAACCAGTACTTTGTTTAACAAGGTCGACTCCTTGAAACCGCAGGTCCGAGTACCGAGCCTGGCGGAGTGCGCGCCTTACAAGGGCTAACGCACACTTCATGCCAGGCCGAGCGTCGGTATTTTTATCTCTTCATGTCCTTGAATTTGAAGACAATGCCAAGTCGTCCAGATCCCCCTCCCCCCAAAGGCGGGGAAGCGCATGGATTGGCATTGAAGCTTTTCCCCACTATTGGGGGGGAACGTTCAATCATCGTCAATCCGCTCAATGCGATTGCGGGACCGCAACTGCGCCAGAACGTCTCGACGAGCCTGGGCCTTTTGCTGTCGGGCAAGGTACACCCTGACTGTTTCAAGCCCTTGCTCCTCTGTGACATCTGTCGCCTCCTGGTGGTTCTGTAAATAGATCAAATGCCAGCCAACTGGCGTGCGCACCGGTTCACTGACCTGGCCCGGCGTTAATGCAAACGCCGCCGCTTCGAATTCCGGCATCATGCGCCCGCGCGCGAAATAGCCCAAGTCCCCGCCTGCACTGGCCGAAGCGTCTTCGGAAGCACTGCGGGCGACGCTGATGAAGTCCGCGCCACTGGCGATTTGTACACGTAGCTCCTCTAAGCGTAGTCGCGCGGCTTCGACTGTGGCGGCATCCGCCCCCTGCGGCACTTTGATCAGGATATGCCGGGCGTGGATCTGCTCGGGGCTGCCCATCTCGGCGCGGTGCGCTTCGAAGAAGTCGCGGACCTGTTTTTCGTCCGGCTCCGCCACGCGGGTGAGGTCGGCGAAAACCTCCTGGGCCGCCAGCTCGCGTCGGGTGTACTCGGTAAAACTCGCCTCATCGAAACCGGAGTCTTGCAGCTTGCGCGCGAACACCTCGGGGCCGCCGATGGCCTGGCGGGTCAGCGCCACCTGGCTTTGCACCGTGGCATCGCTGATCACCACCCCGCGCTTGAGCGCTTCCTGCCACAACAATTCTTTGTCGATCAGTGCATCAAGGGCGGCCTGACGCAGCTGTTTGTAAGCCTTGGGATTACGGATGCTGGCGACCGCCCGACCCTGGTCTTCCAGGTATTCGGCGAAATAACGCTCCAGGCGAAACTCGGAAATCTCTTCGCCATTGACCCGCGCCGCAGCCGGCCCGTTATTACTGAAGGCCACGGGCACCCAGAGCATCAGCAGCAACAGTAGCGTCTTCATGATCGAAGCCTCCGGTCAGGGTGTAACGGCAATCGGTTTGTAGGGTGCGACCAGATAAAAACGCTGGTCGGACAGGTCCACGGTGACGATATGCGCGCCATTCAGGCCCAGGCGGCGGCCGGGGCCAAAGCTGATCCGTGGGGTCAGCCCGGTGTCGAAATCGTGCAAGCCCTCGAGGGCGCTGATGAGTTTTTCGCGGCTGGCATCGCGCCCGGCCTGCTTCATGCCTTCGCTGAACAGCAGCATCGAACTGAACGCTCCCACTTGCAGCACCGCGTGTTCGCCACCGAGACCCTGATGCTCGCGCAACAAGGTCAGGGCCGTGCGCCCGGACTGGGTCCAGTCGCTGGGCACGAACGGGTAAGCGAGGAACACCCGCCGGGAAAACCCGCTGGGCACTTGCAGCAACTCCCCCGCCACCTGATTCGATGCGGCGAACAGGTAAGGCACCTGCCCCGCTGTCTGCAAGCGTTCGGCCAGGCGACTGAAACCACCACCGCTGCCCAGGTAAAACACTGAACGCGAACCCAGCGGCAACTCATCCTGTGCCGAATCGTAGGCGTGCAATCGCACATCCTGCCAGGCGTGAGCCTGCAAATATTGGCCGAGGCTCTGCGCCGCCAATCGTTGGCCGGGATCGTCCGGATAGGCAATCAGTGTCGGCCCCGGCAGCACCCGCAGGCTGTCGGTGGCGTAGTCGGCCAGGGCGATCAGTTGTTCGCGCAAACCGGGCAACGGTTCGAAAATCTGCCGACTCGCCTGGGCTGTGCCGAGCAGCGACAACGGCCCGATCAGCGGCACTCCGGCCCGCTCCAGGCGTGCCGCCAGTTCGGTGTCCAGCGCCGGAACCAGCGGCGCGATCAGGGCAAACACTTGTTCCTGCTCGATCAAGCGGTCCAGAGCCAGTTCCGCACTGGCACTGTCCGGGCCGGGATCGAGGATCGTCAGGCGCAGCGTGCGGCCATGAATCCCGCCCGCCTCATTGATCCGTGCCACGCTGCCCTGAAGCACCGCCGCCACGGTCGAGCCTTCATCGCGCAACGGCCCCTGACTCGGCAACAAGGTGCCCAAGTGCAGGCTGTCGGCGTTCAGGCCCGGATCGCGGTCTTCGCCCAGGCGCTTGAGGTAAGCACTGAGGTCGCGTTGATCCTTCATCGACAGCACGAACCGTGGCATGGCCGGGTCGAGTCGATTGTTGCCGGGGTCGCGCCCTTCCTGAATCGCCCGCGCCAGCGTGCCCTCGGTGTAGGCCGGGTAATCGCGGCCATTGATCTGCTGTTGGCCATAAACGCTGCTGAGCCGCGACCAATTCAGGTCCGGTGGCCGCACCCCGCCCTCCGCCCGGCCCTGGCCATCGGCGCCGTGGCAATTGGCGCACGGCAGGCTGGTGGCCGGCAACACAATGTCCGCCGCGCCGACCCGCGCCATCACCGGCTCGCCACTGCCCGACAACCCTTCGCGGTACAAGCGTTTGCCCGCACTTTCACTGGGGCTCAGCGGCAACGCGCTGGAGCTCAGGCTGACGCTGGCGAGAAGGATCAGGAGGGCAATGTTCATGGCCCGGACTCAGCGACCGACCACGGGCATTGTCAGCAACTGCAAGCGCTGGGCAATGGCGGCGGCCGGGGCATCAGGGCGGATCTTGCTCCAGCGTTTGTTGGCCACGTCACCGACGATCAGTTGCGTGGAATGTTGCTCGGGGGTCGGCACGATCTGACCGATGCGGCCCAGCACCAGATCCATTTGCGCCTTGTCACCGGTTAAAAAAAGCCAGTGCGGGCCATCGACGCCCTGCTTCAAGGTGTAAGCCTTGAGTACCGCCGGGGTGTCCCGCAGCGGATCACTGGTAAGGGAAATAAAGGTGATGCCGTCCGCCTTGTCGCCCAGCACTTCGCGCACTTCCTTGAGCTTGCGGGTGATCAGCGGGCAGGCATCGGTGCAACTGGTGAAAATCACGTTGAGCAGCACCACGCGGTTTTGCAGGGCATCGCTGTAGAAGCGCAAGGTGTTGCCGTTCTGGTCCTGCAACGGCGTATCGGTGAACCAGGTCTGCGCATCGCGGGTGCCGGTTGCCGGCGCGGCGGCGGTCACGGCTGGCGTCGGCTCTGCGTGCTGTTCGTGGGAAAACGCGAGGAAGCTGATCACGCAAAAGCACATCGTCAGGAAGATCAAAATAAGCGCTTTCATGGCTGGTTCTCCATGGCGATAGCAGTGTGTTTGGCGTGGGCGTTGCGCTGGCCGCTGAGTTTTTCCACTTCACGGGTCAGCACCGTCGGGTCGGTAAAACCGTAGTAACGGGTCCAGTGACGGCTGTTGCCGTCGCCGACCATGATCAGCGGCGCGTGGTTCTTGAAGTCACCGCTGAACGTGCCGAGGCCCTTGAGGGTTTCGGTCACCGATTGCTGGCTGCCGGTGAGCCAGCTCCAGCCCGGGCCGTTCTGGAAACTGCGCGCGTAGTCGTTCAGGCGTTTGGGGTCATCGCGTTGCGGATCGATGCTGATCGACACCAGTTGCACCTCTTTGCCGACCCGCGCGCCGAGCTGTTTCTGCACCTTGCCCATGATCGACGACACCACCGGGCACACCGTGGTGCAACTGGTGTAGATGAAGCCCATGACCACGATTTTGTTGCTGATCAGGTCCTTTTCCAGGCGTACCGGTTTGCCGTTCTGGTCCACCAGCGCGACGTCGGCGAATTTCACCTGGGCGCTTTCCTGGGTCTTGGCTGGCGGCGCGTTGTGCCCGGCGTGTTCATCCGCCGAATGCGCCAGGACCTGGCCGATGCCGGTGGCCAACAGGCAGAACGTCAACAAGCCACGGTGTGCGAATCGGTTCATGTCAGTTTCCTCTTCGGTGGTCATCGCAGGGCAGAACCCGGACGCTGGCAAAGGTCTTGTCATCGAAATTCGCGCCCAGGGATGCCGCACGCACATGCAGGTACCAGGCGCCGCTCTGGTCGAGGGTCACCGGCGCTTCATACACGCCGTTGCCCAGATCCAGCGCCGCGACTTCCTGAGCCCGGGACGTCGGGGCGCGGAAGTAGCGCACCTGCACATCCTTGACCCCGCTGCGCCGGGTTTTGTGTTGGCCCTCAACGATGCGAAACCGCACGACATACGGGTCGCCAAGGTCGGCCGTGGACTTGTCGAGCATGAATTCCACTTTCGGCACGCCGGGGCGCTGGGCGAGGTTGCTGTCCGGTTCTACCAGGGCGCTGAAGCAGTGAATGATGTTCGGCTGGTTGAGCAGGAACGCCACGTCGAAACGCCCGGCCGGGGGCAGTTTGATCCGTGCGCTGTACAGCCCCGGCTCGACTTCCCGCAGGCTGCGGTCGATGACCATCGCGGCCCGCGCCACCTGCCCACGATTGGGGTAGCCGGACATCGGCGCGTTCATGCCTTCGGCGTAGAAATAGGTGGTGTTGTCCACCGGGTTGACCACGAACACTGCGTTGTCGTCTCGCGACACCGCCAGGCTCGACGCCAGCGGCAAGTCACCGGCCAGCCGTGGCGCCTGGGGTCCGGCTTCAAAGCCTTGGCTGATTGGCGTGCGACCTTCGCCGAGGGATGCGAGGTTGATCATCGTCACTTTGGCCGAGGCCAGTCCGCGCACGTAGGCGTAGGCTTTGGTGAACACCACTTGATAGGGTTCGGCGGAGACGTCGATGGAGTGGATGCGCGCGTTGGTGGCGGCGTCGATCACTTCGGCGCGGTTTTCCAGGGTGTTGAGGGCGATGCCGAAGCGACCGTCAGCCGTGAAGCCCATCGGGCCCAGGCCCTGGCTCAGCTTGATGATGCGCCGCACCGCCAGGCTGCTGGTGTCGACCACGGTCACGCTGCCGTCCTGGCCATCGGCGACGTACACCGCTTGGGACAGCGGCGAGTAGGCCACCGACAACGGGTGGGTGCCGGTCTTGAGTTGTTGGCTGATGGTCAAGGTGGCGATGTCGATGATGCTCAGGGTGCCGTCGTCGCGGTTGGTGACGAAGGCGTGGCGGCTGTCTTTGCTGAAGGCGATTTCGTGGTGACCTTTGCCGGTCGCGAGGTGTTTCAGAGTCTTGAGGCTGCGGCTGTCGATTACTGTGACGCCGGACTCCTCTGCGGTTTTGCCATTGTTGCCGACCCACAGCAGGCGCTCGTCCGGTTGCAGGGCTACGCGCACCGGGTTGTTGCCGGCAGCGACCGAGTCGATCTGTTTGAATTGTTCGCTGTCGATCACCGCCACTTCGCCGGCGGTGGGCATCGAGATGAACACGCGTTTGTTGTCTTTGGTGGTGACCCAATCCATCGGCGCTTGTTTGAGGTCGATGCGCGCCATGGTGCTGGTGATGCCGCCGACCGACACGGATGGATCGACTACGGAGACGCTGGCGTCGCGGTTCATCACCAGCAGGAAGTAGCTGTTCAGGTCGAGCATCGGACGTGCGCCGATGCTGGATTTCAGGAACACCCCAACCCGGGATTTGCAGCTTTGTTCACGGCCCTGGGCCTGGTCGGCGGCGACGGTTTCCGGGTCGAGCCAGGCACCGGGATTCACCCCTGACAGCGGCTGGCCGGAATTGCTGTCAGTGACGCGGAACTGCACATCGGCAAACCCGCCTTCACGCAGCACACCGTCCTCGGCCAGCGCCTGCACCTTGAAGTCCACCGCCACCCCGTCACGGGCCAGCGTCTGGCCGCTCCAGGTGTCCGGCAGCGCCACCTCGCTGAGCATCGTGGGCGGCGCCGTGCGCCAGATACCCAGCCAGAGCAACACGGCAGCAACAACCACCACACACCCGGCAATTCTTATTGTCCTGTTCATACCGCGTCTCCCCTTACCCATCAGTGCCACGCCATGCCCCCGTAGGAGCGAGGCTTGCCCGCGAAGGCGTCATCTGCCACACCACCAAAACCGCGTCGCTCCCTTCATCTGTAGGAGCGAGGCTTGCCCGCGAAGGCGTCATCTGCCAGACCATCAAAACTGCGTCGCTCCCTTCGCGGGCAAGCCTCGCTCCTACAGAATCGGTGCCCCCTTGTGGGAGCGGGCTTGCTCGCGAAAGGGCCATCACATTCACCATCGATGTCGCCTGACCCACCGCTTTCGCGAGCAAGCTCGCTCCCACATTTGATCTCCTGTGGGCGCAGCATCTGTGTCCAACCCCACCCCCTGTAGGAGCGAGGCTTGCCCGCGAAGGCGTCATCTGCCACACCATCAAAACCGTGTCGTTCCCTTCGCGGGCAAGCCTCGCTCCTACAGAATCGGTGCCCCCCTGTGGGAGCGAGCCTGCTCGCGAAGGCGCCATCACATTCACCATCAATGTCGCCTGACCCACCGCTTTCGCGGGCAAGCCTCGCTCCTACGGAAACGGTGCGCCCATTTCCTACGGGGCTGGCGCCGGTTCCGGTTCGTTGGTCACCCGCAGCAATCCCCACAACCCGGCGGTGTTGCCGTAGGCGCCGTAGTCGCGGAACAGGTAGTCGCCCGGTATGGCGTTGCTGCCCCCGGCGCTCGGGTGCATGAAGCTGAAGTGCGCCGCCGGCAGGATGCTTTCACGAGCGCCGATGTACATCGACATCGGGTTGTAGCCGAACCGCACCGAGCCCACGCCTGGGGTGCTCATCGGATAGCCACCGGTATCGCTCTTCTCCGACTGGAACGGATTCACCGACCACACATGCCCATCGAGTTGGAAGGTCGAGCCGCGGCTGCCCCCGGTCGGCAAGAGGATGTGCGTACGGAACGGTTGCCCCGGTTTCACATACAGCACCGGTGTCTGCGGATCGCCGCCGATCAGCGCATTGCTATAGGCCATATGCGCGTTAGGCACGTCCCCGTAACCGGCGCCGCCGGCGTGTCCGAACGGCGCATCCGGCGCCAACCCGAAGCGGAACCAGATCGGCTCGGCCTTGTAGTTGATGGCCATGCTCGAGTTGTCCTGCGGATCGGTCGGCACACCAAAACCTTCGGCGGCAATGCCTTCCACCGGCCGACCGTTGGCCCAGCGGATGTTCAACGCTTTCTGCCAGACCATCGCAAAGTCGCGGTAAGTGGTCTGCCCTGGCGCCGTGACCGTTGCGTTGGTTTTGCGCGCATCCTCAACCCAGGTTGCGCCGATCGGCAGGATGGTCATCGCACCACCCAAGCCTTTCTGCGGTTGTTTGATGAGGTCCGCCGGGGTGATATTCAGCCCGCCGAACTCCACCGCCGTGGCGTTGATGTTGTCGACGCTGCGGCCCAGTTGCGAGATCGGCTTGCCTTCGCGTTCCAGGTGCCCGGCGTAGTACTGATAAGTACGGGTCGGGTACGCACCGCTGTTGCCGATGCGCGGTGGCACGGTCTGGATCGGGTTGGCGCCGACGTTGGTGCCGTCGGATTTGGTGATGTCGTACGCCAGCAGTTGCGCGTGCAGACCCACGTGGCTCGACGGCCGCAGCAGGTTGTTGGTGAAGATGGTCGAGCCCTGGCCATTGTTGCGATCGCGCTTGACCAGCCCTTGCATCACAGCCGTCTGGGTCAGGTCGGGCATGATCACCGGCAAGCGGTTTTCCAGGGTGATGTTGATGCAGTCGCCCGCTGCTGCGCGCAATACCAGCGGTTCCACCGGTATACCTGGTTTCATTTTTCCGGTGGCCGGATCGAGGTCGGATTTGCGCACGTACAGGATCGCAGTCGGATCATGCAACGGACCGCTTTGCCCGCCGATGGTGATGGTTTCGCCATCTTCAGGATCGACCACGGTGACCTGAGGGATATTCACCGGCCGCGAGTTGAACACCAGGGTGCCACCCGCCGGATTCAACGGCCCACCCACGTGTTGCCCGATGCCGGCCGGATCGCCGATGGTCAGGTTCAACGGATTGCGCAGGATGTCGTTGGCCAGCGCTGCAACCACTTCATAGTTGCGTTGCACGGTCGGCCGGGTGCCGATGCCGTTGGGGTTGGCACTGATCCGTGGGCAGGAGCCATCGAAGGCCACGGTGTTGCGCATACCCGCCGGTTTAGGATTGTTGGGCACGGCGAACAGATCGTTGCGCTGGGCCGTGTAGTTGCGCATCACGCCCCAGATACCGTTCCAGTAACCTTCAATCGACGCGTCCATCGAGTACAGGTAATCACCCGTGGTCGCCGCCGAACTGGAGAGCATCGAGACCGGCGCATTGAAGCCCATCTGTTCCGAGATACCGACCATCTGCGACGAGCGCCAGCCCGAGTTCGAGCTGTTGCCGAAGCCGGAGCCGCTTTGCAGCCATTTCACCCCGTGCAAGGTCACGTTGTGTTCTTCCTCGTGACCGCCGGCATGCACCCGCAGCCGCACGTTGTCACCGGTGTAGGTGCGCAGCATCGGGGTGAACGGGTCACCGGCCTCGGCGCCGCCCTTGTTGATGTGCGGCGGGAACAGCGTGGTGCCGCCGGTTGGGCCGGTGGCTGCGGTGACCAGGTTAGGCGCCAGGTTCATCGCCGGGATCGAACGGTCGGTACGGCTTTGCATGGCGTACGCCAGGTCGCCGCCGAGGCCGTCGGCCTGCATGCCGCGCTTGCCGTCCGGGCCGACCTTGTTCGGGTCGTACACCCGCAGGGCCAGCGGTTCGTTGCGGTAGTTGACCACGAACATGCCCGGGTCATCGACCGAGATCGCCTGTGGGCACGGCCGAGTCGGACAACCCGGCACCATGCCGCCCTGCACTTCAATGATGCCGTCGAGCAAGGTGCTGGCGTTGTTGCGTACCGGCGGATTGATCGCGTAACGGAAGCTGTCCGCGGTGGCCGGGAAGGCTTGCGGATCAGGCACGCCGTTAGGGCCGGCGCCCACATACACACCGGCTTCATAGGCGTGCTGGAAGTCGCTGTATTCGAGGAAGAACTCGCGGAAGCTGTCGTTCTTGCCATCGCCGTCGATGTCCCCGGTGGACACCACCGCTTGCCACGACGTCGGCCCGCCATCCTGCCGCGCGCCGCTGTACAACGGCTCGCCAGTTTCAGCGTGGAACCAGGTGGAACCGGCCGGTTCCGCCAGCACAGTGGCGTACAGGCCAATCTGTTGGTGAGTCGATGGGCCGAGGTGGTCGTGGGTGAAAATCGTCCCCAGGCCACGGTCGACACCTTTGGCATTCACCACCGGATCGACAAACCAGCGCTGCATCGCCGTGCGCGCCCCTACCCAGTCCGCCCGGCCGTATTGACCGAAGAACGGGTGAGTCTTGGCTTTCGGGCAGGCCGGCGTGCCGTCACGCGGGTCGGTGCCTTCGCACTGGTTGAACTCGCGAATCGCGTGGATGCGTTCTTGCACGGCGCCTGGGGAAAGCACGCCGTCTTCGTAGTTCCAGCCGTTGGCTGAACCGTCAGCGGCGGTCAGGTCCCATTTCGGCAGGTGAATGTGCTGGCCGATCACGTCGGTCGGCGTGCGCACCTGATAGTCGTCCATCTCATAGGTGGCCGGCACCAGGTTGGTTTGCTGGTATTGCACGCAGTCGAAAGTGTTCATGCGCATCACCAGTGGCTCTGGCGGACGCTGCTTGGTAATGACAGGCCAGGCGTCTTCCCACAGGGCGAGGATGCGCGCTTGCGGGAAATGGTAGCCGACCTTGTTGTACACCGCGTCGAACTGGATGTTCGCGGCTTTGTAGATGCGCGGACGGTCGGCGGTGAAGGTCGAGGAGCCGGTGTAAGACATGCCGTCGACCCGCTCGCCGCTGTTGAACTCGCCCATCCCGGCGCTGGCGGTCAGGCGTTTTTGCCGGTCGTCCATGCACGGTTCGTAGTACGGCGCACCGGCAATCGGCAACGCGCCGTTGGTGCGGAACGCCTTGGCCACGATTTGATTACCGGGCAGCAGCGCAAAGCTTGGGTGATCCTTTTTCGCGTGGAAGGCCATGGCCGCCTGTTCGACTTCGGTGCCCTCTTCCGGCATGTAGATCGGTTTGGCGCGGGTCACTTCCTTGGAGAAATCCAGCGAGGTGGTCACGGTGTGGGCCAGGCCACCAGAGGAGAAACCGTCGAGGGAATGCCGGCCCAGACCGCCGTCCCAACCACCGGACTGCGCCGGGTCGAGATTGGCCCACAGGGCTTTGCCACTGCTTTTCAGGGACTGCGCCTTGGCGGCGTCGAGCATGTCCAGCGGTGGTGTTGGCGGACGTTGCCCGACCGAACTTTCCATGCCGCCGATCCAGAATGGATAGCCAGGGTTTTTCAGGCTGCCGTCGGCGTTGCGGTTGGCTTCGCTGCGATCCACCAGGGCCAGGGAGCCGATGGCTTGAGCGCCACCGCCATGGTGTTCGCCGTCATCATCGTCGTCATCGTCATCGTCATGACCCGCCACCAGGCTTTCGCCGATTTTCGGCACCACGGCGACTTTGCCCGGCATCGGCGCCATGGCTTTACCGGGTAGCGGCACAACGGCGGGGATCGGCGTCCCGGCGATAATCTCGCCATCGGGCAAGGCCCGGGCGCCTGAGGCTGGTTTGCCGCTGCGCAAGGCGTAGGGTTCGCTGTGATAACCGTCTGAGCCTTGTTGCGACACTTCAAGTTTGGTGCCTTCTTCGAACACATCGTGGACCCGCCACATGCTCCACATGCCTTGGGCAAAGTGCGGGTAGAAGTGGCAGTGATAAATCGCATCGCCGGCCACGCGATTGCGGTTGCCCGAACCACCGTTGGCGATTTCGTAGGTGTAGCCGGCACCCGGACCAATGCCCTGGGCGTCCACATAGTCGGAGTTATCGTCGTTCGGGTTGAATAACCACTGATGGCCGTGCAGGTGAAAGATGTGCTGCTCGTGGCCGTTGTGGGTGTTGCGGAATTTGACGAAGTCGCCGATGTAGCTGTGGTTGACGTTGGACGGCTCAGACGGATACAGCGCCATCGTCGCCTTGACCCCGATCTGATCGGCGCGCGGCGTTTCGCCGGGGAGAATGTTTTCCAGGCCGGCGTTGGCCGGGACGTCCACCAGCATTGCGACGTCGCCGACGGTGTGGGAACTGAGGAAGAATTCTTCGTAGGCGCAGGACAGGCAATCGTGCATCGGCCCGACGCCCAATCGGTTGGCCACCACCTCGGCGCCCATGCCGCCGGAACCGTAGTTGATCATGAACGAATCGCGGGTCGGTTCCAGCACGTGGGCCATCACCGGGTCGGCCCAATAGGCCGGAAAGGCTTGGGTAGCGGCGGTTTCATCCTGAAACTGCGAGGCGAAATCACGGAACGGTTCGAGCCGGTTGGGGATCGCCGGGTTGCGTTTGCCGATGGCTTCCAGCGGATAAGTTGAGGGCGGGAAGCTGCCGTCGGCGTTGCTGCCCATCACGATCGCGTCGCTCTCGCTGGAAATGATTTCATTGCCATCGACCATGCCGATGATCGGCGTGCCGGCCTTGCCTTCACGGATCCACGGCTCGCGCTGCGGGTAGCGCGCCTGGTAATCGACAATCGGCTGGCCGGTCGGCGTGCGGCCGCTGCTGGCCAGGCGCATTTCTTCTTCGGTGACGGTGTTGCGATAGGTGCGGCCGCCCTTGGGCACCACCACCACTTCGCCGAACAGACCGTTGGCAACGTTGCCCGCGTCGCCTTCACCACCGAAGGTCGCGCCACGACTGCTGGCGGCGAACGCGCCTTCGCGCTCGGCGTACAAGGTGTAGGAACGGCTGGCGCCAGGGGCGATCAGGCTGTTGGCGTTGCGCCCGGTGTAAGAGGCGATGTCGTCGATGCTGTTGACCGCCTGCATGCCATTGACCTGGAAGCCGACGTGGCGGTCGGTGACTTGCTCGTCGACCTTGAAATCATCGACATTGCCGATTTCGCCCTCCTCTTCTTCCCCGCTTTCATGGCTGCCGGGGTTGGCCTGATAGGCCAGCAGGTTTTGCAGGTTGATGGTCAGGCAATCACCGGCGGCGACGCGCAGCACCAGCGGACGCGGACGCTTGTCGGGGCGCAGCGAAACCTTGCCCGGCACTGCCGAACCACCCTGGGCCAGGGAGCGGTCATGGTCGTCGACCACATCCCGACGCAGGGCGAACATCATGCCGTTGGCGTTCTGCGCGCCGAGGCGGTTGAACATCAGCGGCTGATCGAACGCCACGACGTTCGCTACCAGATTGCGCTCGCAGCGCACGGCGGCTTCAGCCAGCTGCAGGCCAAACATCGGCGCTAAAAACAGCAGCAGGTTAACCAGGTGATGAGCGTGTGGTATGCCGGTCATGATCACGGGCCTCGCTTTGGGTGCTCACAGGAATAATTCTCGACAAGTCCGGTGGAGCAATCCGCATGCCATAAATAATTTGTTGGTTTATCAACAACTTAAAGTTACGAGTTAATCAATCGGGGGAAATAACCCACCCCCATTCCCCACTTTCCAACCACGTTTGGCGACTATTTCCCCTGTAGCAGCTGCCGAGCTCCGGCGAGGCTGCGTTCGGCGGCGAAGCCGTCGTGAGATCAGGCGGCGCGGTGTCTCAGGTCAAACGTGTGCATAGGGTTTGCGACGGGTTCGCCGCCGAACGCAGCCTCGCCGGGGCTCGGCAGCTGCTACGGGGTACTACCCGGTTTGCCCCACATTTGGGGCAACCTGCCCCACCACCGTCGATCACAACGGCGCATCCACAGCCAGGCCCTGCAAGCGTCGGTATTGGCGCAAGACACTGGGCACGTAACGCTGGGTTTCGGCGAACGGCGGGATCACCCCGCCACGGCTGAGCACCGCTTGCGGCCCGGCGTTGTAGGCCGCCACGGCGAGGCTGATGTCGTTGTCGAACAAGGTCAGCAAACGCTTGAGATAACGCGCGCCGCCCTGGATGTTGGCTTTGGGGTCGTAGACGTCAGTCACCCCCATTTCCCGGGCGGTGTCGGGCATCAATTGCATCAACCCGCCGGCGCCTTTGGCGGAGGTCGCGTCGGCGTTGTAGCGCGACTCGGCCTGGATCACCGCGTGCAGCAGCGCCGCCGGCAATTGATTGGCCGTGGCCGCTGCCGAAACCAGCTCGGCATAGGGCTGGCGGGCGATCATTTGTGGTTGCTGATCCATGCTCAGCTGGGCTGTTTCGGGCTCGTGAATCACCCGTTCATAGTGCCGTCCGGGACGGTGGACATTGGACAAAACGTAGCTGCCCTTGGCGTCCATGGAAACGAAGACATCGGCCTGGGCGATGCCGGTCAGCAGCAGCGTGCCGAGCAGTCCTGCGGTGAGATTTTTCATGTTTCATACCTCCCCTGGCCGGCCCCGAAAAACGGGGCTTTTGCCCCAATGGCCGGTAGTCAACCAGCCATACGCAAGCACTGTGCCGTCGGCGCCAAGGCCCGGATCACAAGGGGTCCAGCGGTATCGCCAAACGTGAGCATGGCAATTGCATAAGCCCTCTCAGCGACTCTGCTGCCGACTGGATGAGGTCATCATGAATCAGCGTCTGTATTCCGCCCCGCGCTCCCAAAGCGGGTTCACCTTGCTCGAATTGTTGGTGGTGTTGGTGGTGCTGGGGCTGTTGGCCGGCATCGTGGCGCCGAAGTATTTCGCCCAGCTCGGGCGCTCGGAAGTGAAGGTCGCCAAGGCGCAGATCGAAGGCCTGAGCAAGGCACTCGATCTGTACCGTTTGGAGGTCGGCCACTACCCGTCCACCGAGCAGGGTTTGCAGGCGCTGGTCACCGCGCCCAGCGATGAAACCCGCTGGACCGGCCCGTACTTGCAGAAAAAACTGCCCCAGGACCCGTGGGGCCGTAACTACAACTACCGCTACCCCGGGGAAAACAGCGAGTACGACTTGCTGTCGATGGGCAAGGATGGGCAACCCGGCGGCGAAGGCGAAAACGCTGAAGTCACTAACTGGCAATGACCGGAGCGACGCCCATGCGCTTTCATCTCAAGGCTGTCGGCAAGGCCGGCGTGGTCTCGATGACCGTCGAAGCCCCCGGCCACAGCGAAGCCCGACGCATCGTCGAAGACCAGGGCTTGCGCGTGGTCAGCCTGCAAGCCGAGCGACACTGGCGGGCCTTGCGCCTGCGCCAGCGCGAGACCTTCAACCTGGTGCTGTTCAGCCAGGAGCTGACCACATTGCTGAACGCCGGCCTGCCGTTGATCGACGCGCTGGAAAGCCTGGCGGAAAAGGAAAGCGCGCCCCAGGCCCGCAAGACCCTGAGCGAGCTGGTGCGCCTGCTGTATGAGGGCAAATCGTTCTCCCAGGCGCTGGGCCAGTTGTCGGCGGTGTTCCCGCCGCTCTACGTGGCGCTGGTGCAGTCCAGTGAAAAAACCGGCGCCGTGGGCGAGGCCCTCGGGCGCTACGTCAGCTATCGCCAACGCATGGACGAGGTTCGGCAGAAGATCGTCAGCGCCTCGATCTACCCGCTGCTGTTGCTGATTGTCGGCGGTGGCGTGGTGCTGTTTCTGATGGGCTACGTGGTGCCGCGCTTCAGCCTGGTGTTCGAAGGCCTCGGTTCGAACCTGCCCTGGATGTCGCAGGTCCTGATGACCAGCGGCATGTTCCTGCACGCGCACCAGATGGAATTTTTCGGCACGCTGGCAGCGATCATCGTCGCCCTCGCGTTCCTCCAGCGCCAACCGGCCTTTCGTCGAGGTGTGGACCGCTTGATCGAAAAACTCCCGGCGGTGCATCAGCGGATCTTCATGTACGAACTGGCGCGCTTCTACCGTTCCCTGGGGATTCTGCTGCAGGGCGGGATACCGCTCGTCACCGCGATGGGCATGGTTCGGGGGTTGCTCACCGTGGCCTCGCGCACGCGCCTGGACCAGGCCTGCGAACGGGTGCGCGAAGGTCAGTCGCTATCCACCGCGCTGGAACTCAACCATCTGGTGACCCCGGTGTCACTGCGGTTACTGCGTGCGGGCGAGCAGTCCGGCAACCTCGGGCAAATGATGGAACGCAGCGCGGACTTCTACGACGAAGAAATCAGCCGCTGGCTCGAATGGTTCGTGCGCCTGTTCGAACCGTTGCTGATGACCTTCATCGGCCTGTTGATCGGTGTCATCGTGATCCTGATGTACATGCCGATCTTCGAACTGGCTTCGAGTATTCACTGACTCTGGAACGGGTCGGGCACTACCGTGCATCGGTCACCGACGTCTCGAATGAATAAATCGGAACGCTGATGTGTTTACGAACTGAATCAGGCAGCACGTTGCAGTGTTCATCAACGTTCCAACTTGAATAAAAAGACGGAGAACGACATGCACATCAACAAGCTTTTACTTGCAGTAGCTATTGGCGCAGTTCTGTCGGCGTCTACCGTTCTTATTCCGGACAGCCTGTCCGGTGTGTCGAGCGCACAAGCCAAGGATGGTGGCAGTGGCGGGAGTGGCGGCGGTGGCTCCGGTGGTGGGGGCGGCGGTTCCGGTGGCGGAGGTTCTGGCGGCGGTGGCGGTTCGGGCGGTGGCGGCGGAGGTTCTGGCGGCGGTGGTGGCTCGGGCGGTGGCGGCGGCGGATCTGGTGGTGGATCTGGCGGCGGTGGCAGCGGCAATGGCGGCAGTCACGGCGGCAATGGCAGCAGTGGCAACGGTGGAAACAGCAGTGGCCACAGCGGTAGCGACCATGGATCGGGGCAAGCCGGAAACGCCTCAAACTCCGGACGCAGCGGCACCCATGCCGAGCGTGGGGATGATCATGGGGTTCATCGCTCGGGTGAGCTAGGTGACGACCACGGCGTGCATCGCTCTGGTGAACTGGGTGACGACCATGGCGTGCATCGCTCGGGTGAACTAGGCGATGACCACGGCGTGCATCGTTCGGGTGAACTAGGCGATGACCATGGCGTGCATCGTGCCGGTGAACTGGGCGACAACCGTGGCGTGCATGCGGTCGGCCAGGTAGCCGATGACCGTGGCGTTCACGTCGGCGGCGAACCGGGCGACGACAAGCGTACCCAATGAGCTTATCAGCGATAACGAAAAAGGGCCGGGAGAGATAATCTACCGACCCTTTTTTCTGCGCTTTAACGGATTAAGCGACACTATGTTCGCTTATTGCGCATGCGCGAGGATTCTTTCGCACAACTGATCCAGGCTGGTCTCGGGCTCCACGCCGTTATCAAGGCGCTGTTGCACAGCTTTTTTCACCGCGGACTTGATCTCTTCAGCCTCAACACGGCCGACCGTTGGCAGGCGCGCGAGAAATGCAATGGCTGCCTGATAACCCGGAAAAGCAGGCTCCACCACCAAGCGTTCAGCCAGCCAATTTATGTATGCCGGATCGAACTGCATTTGCAGCGCCATGATCGCGGCCAGGCGCTCACCTGGAGAGTGGCTTTGGGTCAGCTGTGGCAGGAACTTTGTAGCCACCAGACCGAGCGACTTCATCTTCTTCGCGATGTCCGCCATTTTCCTCGTTCGCTCGTTGCCGTAAGGCATCTCTCTGCGCAGTTGCTCAAACTCAGCCGCCAGGCTACGTAGCGGTGCCAGCGCTTCTTCCGGTTGATCGGCGGGAACAATTTGACGCACACGCTCAGCAGACAATCTGTCTTCCTCAGTGGGCATTGAATCTTCACCCTTGACCGACATAGTGGCCGGGGGAGTATTTTCAAGTTCCAGCTCCAGCGCTTCACGGCTACGCTTGGTCATGTCGTAATCAGAGCGCTGAAAAGCTCCTTGCAGGAAGAGTCGGGTGTAAAGATATCCAAATAGAAATCCCAGTACGACAAAGCCTATCACCAACGCCATTGCCACGGACACATCACGAGGAGTGGGTGTGGCGTTCAAGGATGCGGCGGCGGTGTGGCTGATTTTCAAGATGTAGGCATTGATGTCTTTAAGATGGACCAGGCCCAACCCCACGATAATTTTCGTCAGCCAATCTGACACTTCTTCCAAATTAGTATTAGGCCGGCCTCCCGCCTCATTGCGAGGAGAAGCCGAGCCTGGGCCAGCCTTGTCTGGCAGAGCTGCACTCGGGGCCGCCGACTTGGGAATGCCAAACAAAAAGCCAACGGTAGCCCCCGCTACCAGACACGCCACAACCCAAAGAATGACTGCTGCCATCGCATTGGCAGACAACCCCAAGACCAATGCAGCAAGGAGCCCAAGCAACAAGACAGGCATCAAGACTTTTACGGATTTATCCAGATCACCGTAGACAGTGCCAGGGGACTCACTCGGCTTTTTACTTAATCGAGGGTTACTGCCCGTCGAACTTTGATTCGTCATGCGTTTTATCCTTGATAGTGGCGAGCGCGTTGATCTTCGTGGCTGCGCTGGTTCCATTCTTTTAGCGGTTGCTCAAGTTCCGAAGGCAGTCCAGCAAGGGGTAACCAATTGAGGATGAACTGCGCATATCTGTCTGAAAATCTGTGATGCCAGTACTGCCAACCCTCTTCGTCGTATAGCCGAACCCTGTAGTAGACACTAATAGTCGACGGCCTGAGCAGCTGGATTGCTGTGGCCAGTAGCAGAGGCAACACCTGGGCCATCGACAATCCAGCGATAACTGCACGGTCAGAGGCGATAAAGCTCATTAAATCCGTAAAGCTTCGAAGCTTTTCGGGCAATTGCAGAGACTGTGCATAGGAGTGAGGTAAAGGCGCCGTGAATGCAGTTTCAAGTCGATTGGTTGGCGCGAGCCAATTCAGATAGTTGGAACGGACTTGCGGCCCACCAGCTTCATGAGCACTCTCTTCCAATAATTCAAGAGCACTCAGTAACACGTACTCATTGAGAAGACCTTGGATTTTCGTGAACCTATCGTAGGGCGACGCTTCCAGTAGCTCCAGAAAAAAAACGCCCCAGTTCGTCTCCGACAAGACGATCTTCAGGCGTGCCAGCTTGTTGATTCGAACGCGAAAATGCCCACTACCTTTTGGCCCTGGGCCCCCTTCCACTGGAAGGCCGCCCCCGCCACCTGCGCCCGGTCCACTGCCTAGATAAATCCGACTCACAAAAGTAGTCAGGTGCTCAAGGGAGAAGAAGCCGTACTCCTTCGAGCCCTCAATCGCAAATCGCTCCTGAAAGCCTCGACGAGCCGCACCGAATGCGACGGCGCGATCAACGGGACGAGCCTCGAACTCCGGCGCACGAATCATTAGGGTTGCCGTGTGCTCAAGAGCCCAAGGGTCTTCGCAGGACTTTCGCTTCGAAACGAACGCCACGCCCTCGGTCGGCGCCCAACTGTCGATGTACCATTTCAACTCCATCGGTAGACCCTCCCGCTCCCGCTCACCACTCGATGCACGATGTCGTTGGCATCCATCGCTTTGCGTGCCGCCTGACGACGTTGCAACCAGAGCAATTGCTGGGGTGAAACAATGCCCCCGCGCTCCCAGCGCGCCTGAATGGCCGTTTCGGTCATTTCATCCTCAGGGTGCGAGCGGACCTCCAGAATCGTGTTACGGCGGATTTTGTCTTCATGAAACAGTTCGACGTAATCCTCGTCGCTCAACACTGCCTCGCCGATATTGCCGGCAGTCAACAAGCGAGGACGAAAGCCTTGATGCTGCAAGACCTTGACGGCCAGCATGTCAGCGAACTCGGTTGAGCGGAATTTGAACTTCAATCGATCTACCCGCGACTTGGGATTATCCACGTCCAGCAACGCCGCCAAGGGTGCCTTGATCAGATCATAGGAGTTGCGATCGAGCCCCTCTTTGACACTCACCTGATCGTCCGGCGATTTGAGCGCCACGCAGTACTCACCGTAATAGCGCATACCGGTGCCACCAATGGAGGCGGCACAGAAATAGAAATTTTCTGCAGGCGCCAGCCCGATCAACTCATCCACCTGGCGGCGGGTTGCCGAGGGTTTGAGGACTTTGGAGCCGACCATTGGACACTCGTAGATATTTTTGTAGTTATCGCTTCGCATGTACTCGGCCAAGGCGTCAGCACCGATGTTAAAGATCACATGCAACTGCGCATGATCGCCTCGAGCAAGGGCCATACGCTTGATCTCGGCACTGTTGGCGGCAGCAAAGCCGCCATTGAAGCCGTCGTAAGAATGATCGAGTACCCTCTGCCTGCGCTCAGCCCAGCTCAAGGCGAAGTACGCGGGCAATGGATTGACCTCCTGGGGCTCATCGGGCACCACTGAAGCCGACTGAATCGCCGGCATCGGTTTGCCAATTCCAAGCCAGCTCAACAGTTTTCTGATGTTCACACGACTTCCCTGTGCTGCGGCTTATCCCGAATAGAGGGCATAGTAGCGAAGACAAGTCAAAATGCCAGCATCCCCAAAAAAATTGATTCGATACCTGTTTTGAACCGTTCTAAGTTGATGTCAGACCTCTCCATCCAGACGCTCGCGCAAAAACTCGATAAACGCCTGCACCGGCCGTGACCCTTGGCGATGCTGCGGGTACACCGCCGACAACGTCAGCGACTCAGGCCGAAAATCCTCCAGCACCGGCACCAGCCGCCCGTCCTTCAACGCCGCGCCGACAATAAACGTCGGCAGGTACGTAATCCCCATCCCCGCTATCGCCGCATCCTTGAGCAACTCCCCGTTATTCACGCGCATCCGCCCGGTGACATTCACGCTCAACGGCTTGCCCTGCCCCTCAAACCGCCACTGCACCTGCCGCCCATGCCCATACGGCAGACAGTCGTGACTAAGCAGGTCTTCGGGTTTGTCCGGAGTGCCGCGCTCGGCCAGGTACGCCGGGCTGGCGCAGTACACGCGCTGGATCGAGGCGATGCGTCGGGCAATCAGCGTCGAGTCTTCCAGCACGCCGATGCGCAACGCCAGGTCGTAGCCCTCGCCGAGCAAATCCACCGGCCGGTCGCTGAGGTCGACTTCCACGGTGACGTCGCGGTAGCGCTGCAAAAATTCCGGCAGCAGGCAACCCAAATGCGCCAGCGCGAACGACAGCGGCGCACTCAGGCGAATCGTCCCGCGAGGCTCGGTGGTCTGGCCGGCGATGCCCTGCTCCACTTGCTCGACTTCGCTGAGCAGGCGCAAGGCTGACTCGTAGTAGCTCTGGCCCAGCGGCGTGACGTCCAGGCGCCGGGTCGAGCGGTTGAGTAAACGCACGCCGAGGCGTTCTTCCAGTTGCATCAATCGACGGCTGACGAATTGCTTGGACAGGCCCAGTTGATCAGCCGCCGCGGTGAAGCTGCCGGAGTCCATGACCTGGCAAAAAATACGCATATCTTCGAACGGGTTCATTGTCACGCTCTGGTTGACAGTCAAACACTTTATAGCCGCTTTTTCCGATTCTGGCACCCCATTAATCTGTGTCCATGGTGCAGCGACAGCCGCTGCCGCCGAACCCAAGCCGCTTTCATAATTAAAAAGGATTTACACCATGAACCTCGTCAAAAAGACCCTGACCGCTTCCCTCCTCGCCCTCGCCGTTGGCAACGCCTTCGCGGCTGGCAGCCCTGGCGTTGAACACAACACCCAGGCCTTCCTCGAAGCCCTCGCTGCTGGCGGTGGCAAACCCCTCGAACAACTGAGCCCCAAGGATGCCCGTGCGGTGCTGACCGGTGCGCAGAACTCGGTGAAAGTGGATCTGTCGGGCGTGGAAGTCAGCGAGCGAGCGATCAAGGTCGGCGAGCAAAGCATCAACCTGAAAATCGTGCGTCCGGCCAAGGTCAAGGGTGAGTTGCCGGTGTTCATGTTCTTCCACGGTGGCGGATGGGTGTTGGGCGACTACCCGACTCACCAACGCCTGATTCATGACCTGGTGGTGGGCTCCGGCGCGGTGGCGGTGTATGTCGATTACACGCCATCCCCGGAAGCGCAGTACCCGACCGCGATCAACCAGGCGTATGCCGCGACTCGTTGGGTCGCCGAGCATGGCAAGGACATCGGCGTCGATGGCAAACGCCTGGCGGTGGCCGGCAACAGCGTCGGCGGCAACATGGCGGCAGTCGTGGCATTGATGGCCAAGGAACAGAAAACCCCGGCGCTGCGCTTCCAGTTGCTGATGTGGCCGGTGACCAACGCGCAGTTCGACACCGGGTCGTACCAGCAATTTGCCGAAGGGCATTTCCTGACCAAGGGCATGATGAATTGGTTCTGGGACAACTACACCACCGACGCCGGCCAGCGTGCGCAGATCCATGCATCACCGTTGCAGGCCAGCGCCGAACAGCTCAAAGGCTTGCCCGCAGCACTGGTGCAAACCGCCGAGTTCGACGTGTTGCGAGATGAAGGCGAGGCCTATGCCCGTCACCTGGATGCGGCGGGTGTGCCGGTGACGGCGGTGCGTTACAACGGGATGATTCATGACTTTGGTTTGTTGAATCCGCTGAGTCAGATTCCTGAAGTGAAAGCGGCGGTGCGGCAGGCGGCGTTGGAACTGAAGACGCATTTGAACTGAGGACTCCCCTCCTCGCACGGCACTTGTGTGAAGAGGGGCTTTTCGTAGGAGCCAGGCTTGCCGGCGAAGGCGTACTTGAGGGCGCTTTCGCCGGCAAGCCTGGCTCCTACAAAAAGCGATCTCCCGCATGACAACAAAACAAATATCCCCGGAGTTCCGCCATGTCCTTTGTCTACGCTCATCCCCTGTCCTGGAGCGCCCTGTTGCTGGTGATCGACGCCCTGCTCTGGCACCTCGCGCCATTGCAGAAACGCGTGATCCGCATTGGCCTGCGCCTGGCGCTGTTCATGATCTTCAGCGCGGTGATCATCAACGCCGGCGTCAGCCCCTTGCAGGCGCCGCTGTTTGCCGATGACCGCGTGGCGCAGCTCGGGGCCACGGCGTTGGGGATTATCTGGTGGCTGTACGCCGCGCGGGTGCTCACCGAAGTCATCGGCCTGGTGCTGATGCGCCGCATTGGTCACAGCGGGCGCTTGTTGCAGGACGTCATCGGTGCGCTGGTGTTTCTGGTGGCGATCGTCGCGGCGGCCGGTTATGTGCTGGAGTTGCCGGTCAAGGGCTTGCTGGCGACGTCCGGGGTGGTGGCGATCGTGGTCGGTCTGGCGTTGCAGAGCACCTTGAGCGATGTGTTTTCCGGGATCGTGCTCAACACCACCAAGCCGTATCAGGTGGATGATTTTGTGGTGATCGACGGCGTTGAAGGCAAGGTGCTCGACATCGACTGGCGCGCCACGCATTTGCTCACCAGCGCCGGCACCATGGCGGTGGTGCCGAACTCGGTGGCGGCCAAGGCGAAAATCGTCAACCTGAGCCGGCCGAACAACATGCACGGCGTGTCGATCAGCATTCAGGTGCCGAATCATATTCGTCCGCGTCGGGTGCTGGATGCGCTGGATCGCACGCTTCAAGGCAGCAGCACGTTGCTGCTGAACCCGGCGCCGAAAGCGGTGCTGAAAGAGGCCGGCGAAACCATGTCCATCTACGTGGCCAGCGGGTTTATCGCGGAACTGAGCAAAAAAGGCGACGTGCGTAATCAGCTGTTCGACCTGGCCCATCGGCATCTGGAAGCGGCAGGGATTTCCCGGCAGCTCGATGGCGTGATCGAGCCATCGACCCGCGCTCGGGCGTTGCTGGATGAAGTGAAAATCTTCCGTTCCCTGAGCGAGGATGAACGTGATCGACTGGCGCAAGCCATGGTCCCGCAGCAGTACACGGCGGGTCAGGTGGTGCTGGAATTGAATGAAGTGCCGGACAGCCTGTTCGTGATCGCCACCGGCGTGGTCAGCGCCACCGTGCCCGATGGCACCGGGCAGAAGGAAGCCGGACGCATGGGGCCGAGCGAAGTCATGGGCGAACAGAGCATCCTCACCGACACACCGTCACAGGCCAGCTTTACAGCGCTGACGTCGTGCATCATTTACCGGATCGACAAGTCCCTGACCCGCGATTGCATGGCGCAGCGTGGCGAGGTTGGACGGGCGTTGAACAAGTTGCAGGCGGTGCGGCAGCAGAACAGTCGGCTGGCGTTGATGGCCGTGCCGGCGCCGGTCAAGAAAGGTGGTTTTCTGGGCTGGCTACAAAAACGCTGACACCCGACAAAACTCCCCCGTAGCAGCTGCCGAGCACCGCGAGGCTGCGTTCGGCGGCGAAGCCGTCGTCAATCCTGCCACCTCGATTTACCTGAAACACCGCAGCGACTGATTTGACGACGGCTTCGCCGCCGAACGCAGCCTCGCAGGCTCGGCAGCTGCTACGGGATTTGGTCAGATAGAAAAATACCCGCACATTGGCGGGTATTTTTTTATGCGCCGGGACTTACTTGGCGGTCAACACCGAATAGCTGTTCATCAGATTGCGATAGTTCGGAATGCGCGGCGACAGCAGGTTGGCCAGGCCTTCCATGTCGTTGCGCCAGTCGCCTTGCAGCTCGCAGGCCACGGAGAACCAGTTCACCAGTTGTGCACCGGCCGCCGACATGCGCGCCCAAGCAGCTTGTTGCACGGTTTCGTTGAAAGTACCCGACGCATCGGTCACCACGAACACTTCAAACCCTTCAGCCAGGGCCGACAAGGTCGGGAAGGTCACGCACACGTCAGTCACCACACCGGCAATGATCAGCTGCTTGCGGCCGGTAGCCTTGACGGCTTTGACGAAGTCTTCGTTGTCCCAGGCGTTGATCTGGCCTGGACGCGGGATGTACGGCGCGTCCGGGAACAGTTCTTTGAGCTCAGGCACCATCGGGCCGTTCGGGCCGTTTTCGAAGCTGGTGGTGAGGATGGTCGGCAGTTTGAAGAACTTGGCCAGGTCCCCGAGGGCCAGTACGTTGTTCTTGAATTCGTTGGGCGAGAAATCCTGCACCAACGAGATCAGGCCGGTCTGGTGGTCAACCAACAGTACAACGGCGTCGTCTTTGTTCAGGCGTTTGTACGGAACGTTGCTCATGTGAAACTCCTCGGTAGTGGGATGGTGCCAATAGCGCCGGCACGTTGGGCCGGCGCTTTTTTATGATCTTCAGAAGGCGAAGCACGAGCAGCCAAAGGCGCCCCAGAAACCCGCAAAATCGCTGACCGGCGCATTCGACAGGCGCGCCTTTTCATGGCTGTGGGAGTGCACGCCACACGGCCCGCTGCAATGGTGAACCTGGGCCTGCATCGGCGACGTCGGGCGCCAGTGGCCAGGGACTTTCACCACTGGCGACCAGTCCGGCAGCACCGGCACGCTGGCCGGGCCGAGTTTCTCGAAGTCACCGGCGGCATACACCACTTTGCCGCCGACCACGGTCAACACGGACTCGATCCACTTGATCGCCTCTTCATCGACGCTGAAGAAATCGGCGCTGAGGGCGGCGACGTCTGCCAATTGGCCGACCTTGATCTGACCTTTCTTGCCCTGTTCGGACGAGAACCAGGCGCTGCCATGAGTGAACAGCTCCAGCGCGGTCAGTCGCGACAAACCTTCAGCATGCAATTCCAGACCGCCGACGGTGCGGCCGCTGACCATCCAGTACAGCGAGGTCCAAGGATTGTAGCTGGACACCCGCGTAGCGTCGGTGCCGGCGCCGACCGGTACACCCTCGGCCAACATGCGCTTGATCGGCGGCGTGGCTTCGGCGGCTTTGGCGCCGTAACGCTCGACGAAATACTCGCCCTGGAACGCCATCCGGTCTTGGATCGCAATGCCACCGCCCAGCGCCCTCACCCGCTCGATGTTCTGTGGGGTGATGGTTTCGGCGTGGTCGAAGAACCACGGCAAACCGTTGAACGGAATGTCGCGGTTGACCTTCTCGAACACGTCGAGCATGCGGCTGATGGATTCGTTGTACGTGGCGTGCAAACGGAACGGCCAGCGCTGTTCCACCAAGTGGCGCACCACCGGTTCCAGTTCGTCTTCCATGGTTTGCGGCAGGTCCGGGCGCGGTTCGAGGAAGTCCTCGAAATCCGCCGCCGAGAACACCAGCATTTCGCCGGCGCCGTTGTGCCGCAGGTAGTCGTCGCCTTGGTGCAGGGTCACGCTCGACGTCCAGTTCTTGAAGTCGCTGAGTTCTTCTTTCGGTTTCTGGGTGAACAGGTTGTAGGCGATGCGGATGGTCAGTTGCTGATCCTTGGCCAACTGCTCGATCACCTGATAATCGTCCGGATAGTTCTGGAAACCGCCACCGGCATCAATGGCGCTGGTCAGGCCGAGGCGATTGAGTTCACGCATAAACTGGCGGGTCGAGTTGACCTGATATTCCAGCGGCAGCTTCGGCCCTTTGGCCAGGGTCGAGTAGAGGATCATCGCGTTCGGACGCGCGACCAGCATGCCGGTCGGGTTGCCATTCGCATCACGCACGATTTCGCCGCCCGGCGGGTTTGGCGTGTCGCGGGTGTAGCCGGCGACGCGCAATGCGGCGCGGTTGAGCAAGGCACGGTCATACAAGTGCAGCACGAACACCGGGGTGTCTGGCGCGGCCTGGTTCAACTCTTCCAGGGTCGGCATGCGCTTTTCGGCGAACTGGAATTCGTTCCAGCCACCCACCACACGCACCCATTGCGGGGTCGGCGTGCGGTCAGCCTGATCCTTGAGCATGCGCAGGGCATCGACCAGCGAAGGCACGCCTTCCCAGCGCAGTTCGAGGTTGTAATTGAGGCCGCCACGGATCAGGTGCAAGTGCGAGTCGTTGAGGCCGGGGATGACGCAGCGACCCTTGAGGTCGATGACCTGGGTGCCCGAGCCGCGCAGGGCCATGGCTTCGCCGTCATTGCCGACCGCGACAAAGCGCCCGTCCTTGATCGCGACCGCACTGGCCAGCGGGTTTTCGCGGTCAACGGTATGGAATTGGCCATTGAATAGAATCAGATCGGCGTTCATCGCGTTTCCTTCGTCGCAGGGGAATGAGAAAGCCAGGGCGCGAACAATCGGGTCGCCCTGGGCATGAACAGGTACACCACCGACACCACGATGGTCACGGTGACCAGGAACGTGGCGACCACGTAATTGGAAAGGAGGGGGTGGAGCTTGAGCAGCGGCCCCCAGATCAGCGGCACCAGCAAGGTGTGCGGCAGAATCACCAGAAATGTCACCACGGCTTGTTTCCAGCGCGGTGGCGGTGGCGAAGCGGCGTCGGCGGTTGGCGCGAACCAGAATTCATTGACCGGGTTGACTTCGGTCTGGTCGCCGTCGGCCAGCATCGGCGTGGCTTCGTTGACCAATTCAAGGCGCTGCGGCGAATCCAGCCAGCGTTGCATCGCCTCGGTGGAGCAAAAACGCAGCACGCAGGTGTACATGTCGAGGCCGGCGTTTTTGCCGCGCATCACGTCCACGCCCAAATGCCCTTCCTGCTGCCCGGCGATCGTCACGATGTTGCGCAACCAGGCTTCATACGGTGCTTCAAAACCGGCCTTGACCCGATGTTTGATAATCAGGGTGACGATCTCATCGAAACCCGGCCGCGTGGTCGCAGCGGTGGTGAAAGACTCAGGCATAACGCAAAACTCCGGCGAATCGATGATTGAGTGCCAACCGTCCAGGCCCGGCGATAAGGATGCTGGTGAACACGATCAACAGTAGCCAGCCGAACTGCCCTTCGAACAGGCTCCATTGCGGATGCACGATCACCAGCGCCACTAACAGCACCACCAGAATAGGCAAGCACGCCAGACGCACCAGCACCCCGGCGACGATCAGCAGCGGGCACAGCACTTCGGCGAAAATCGCCAGGATCAGCGTGAGGTTGGCGCCGAGGTGGAACGGGTCTTCGATCTGTTGAAGTTGCTCGGTGTAATTCAGCAGCTTGGGTAAACCGTGGACCCACAGCAGAAACAACCCGCCGCTGACCCGCAAAAACAGCAGCCCCAGGTCCCGCGACCGTTCATCCCAGCCCGATGCATTCATGGCCCGCCCATCCCATTGAAAAATCACCGGCATGGCTTCGCCGGCACTTGATCCGATAGTGCCGGGGTCAGGCGAGGGAAAATTGGATGTACGTGCTCTTTTTGCGGATGCGCCCGGACCCAGCATCCACCGCCGATGCCTTGCCGAACCCAGCCCCTGTGGGAGCGAGCTTGCTCGCGATAGCGGTGGGCCAGTCAACATCAATGTCGAATGGGAAATCGCAATCGCGAGCAAGCTCGCTCCCACAGGGGATCTCCATGGCTGCAATAGCCCCACCCCTACCCCGCCAGGACAGCGGCTAAATGCCACCTATACTCCAACCACCTAACCGCAATGGATCTGCGCTTCCAACAATAAAAAGCAGAGGTGGAACATGGTCTGGCAGCAAATCTACGACCCGTTCGGCAACCCGGTGTTATCGACCGTCATGGCAGCAGTGCCGGTGGTGGTGATGCTGGCCTCCCTGGCGTTTTTTCATGTCAAGGCACACCTGGCGGCACTGCTGGCGCTGGCCTCGGCCTTGCTGATCGCCATCTTCGCCTTCGGCATGCCGGCGAACATGGCGGGCACGGCGGCGTTATTCGGTGCGGCCAACGGGCTGCTGCCGATTGGCTGGATCGTGCTCAATATCATCTTCCTGCACCGGCTGACCACCGAGAACGGTTCGTTCAAGGTGCTGCAGGATTCGCTGGCGCGCATCACCGACGACCGGCGTCTGCAATTGCTGTTGATCGCCTTCTGCTTCGGTGCGTTCTTTGAAGGCGCGGCCGGGTTCGGCACGCCGGTGGCGGTGACCGGGGCGATTCTGATCGGCCTCGGCTTCTCGCCTCTGGCTGCGTCTGGCCTGGCGCTGATCGCCAACACCGCGCCGGTAGCCTTCGGCGCCCTCGGCACACCGATCATCACCCTGGCCAAAGTCACCGGGCTGGATGAAATGGAGCTGTCGATGATGGTCGGCCGGCAACTGCCGTTCTTCTCGGTGCTGGTGCCGTTCTGGTTGATCTGGGCGTTCGCCGGTTGGCGCAAGATGCTGGAAATCTGGCCAGCGATTCTGGTGGCCGGGGTCAGTTTCGCGGTGCCGCAATTCATCGTCTCCAACTACCACGGACCGATGCTGGTGGACGTGATCGCCGCATTGATTTCCATGGCCTGCCTGACCGGTTTCCTCAAGGTCTGGAAACCCGCCACCGTGCACACGTCAGCCGCCCTGTCCGGACGCGTCGACAACTCGAAAATCGACCCCGAGCATGAGCAAAAACCCGAGGCCAGTGCGACGTTTGCCAGCGATGCCAAACCGGCGGTCATGCGCGCGTGGATGCCGTGGATCATCCTCACGGTGTTTGTGTTCGCCTGGGGCACCCAGGGCTTCAAGAACCTGTTCGATACCCGCGCCGTCATTGATCCGCAAACCCACACTGCCACGCTCGATCCACAGGGCAAGCCGTTGCGCGAGGCGAATCCGATCTTCTCCCCGGCACTGACCTTCACCACCCTGCACCAGCAAGTCGAAAAAGTGCCGCCCGTGGTGCCGACGCCAAAAACCGAAGACGCGATCTACAAATTCACCTGGTTCACCGCGACCGGCAGCGGCATCTTCTTCGCGGCGATCCTCGGCGGTTTGCTGATGGGTTATTCGATTCCGCAACTCGCACGCCAATACCTGCGAACCCTGTGGGTGGTGCGTTTTTCCCTGATCACCATTGCGGCGATGCTTGCCCTTGGCTATCTGACGCGCTATTCGGGGCTGGACGCAACCATGGGCCTGGCGTTCGCCGCCACCGGGATTTTCTACCCGATGTTCGGCACCCTGCTCGGCTGGCTCGGCGTTGCGTTGACCGGCTCGGATACGGCCTCCAACGTGCTGTTCGGCGGCTTGCAACGGGTGACCTCCGAACAACTGGGGATCAGCCCGGTATTAATGGCCGCCGCCAACAGTTCCGGCGGGGTCATGGGCAAAATGGTCGACGCCCAGTCCATCGTGGTCGCCTCCACCGCTACCCGCTGGTACGGCCACGAAGGGGAGATTCTGCGTTATGTGTTCTTCCACTCCATCGTGCTGGCGATATTGGTCGGCGGGTTGGTGACATTGCAGGCGTATGTGGCGCCGTTCAGCCATATGGTGGTTGGTGGGCATTGAATGAATCAACCCGGTCCCTTGTGGTGAGGGGGCTTGCTCCCTCGCCGCAGTGAACACAGCAAATCAGCACCTTCGTTCCAGGCGACCGGGAACCCTCCCCCGGCGCCAATGATTACTTGATAATCGACTAAGCTTAAAAGACTGAGCCCGTACACTTGGCACATCAATTGGTCCACTCAGTCCCCCCGAACAAACGTCCACCCGTATCCCGTATAGAATGCTAAATTTCTCCGCCATCCGGTTCGCGTTGATTTAATACAAGTAATTGATCGCGTCCTGCTATTGATTCACGAAGCAGGCACAAGCCTATTTATTTTATAGCGGCGTCAGGACGTCGCTTTCTAAGGCACATGCATGACAACTTCATCCGACCCAAAGTCCACCGTTGCCGATTCACCGCCGCATCCCTTTCACCCACTCGATTTTGGTGTCGTGGGTATTGGCGCGTCCGCCGGTGGACTGCAAGCGATCAAGTTGTTTTTCGACAACATGCCCCAGGACAACGGCATGGCGTTCGTGATCATTCTTCACCTGTCGCCGGATCACGAAAGCATTGCCGACAAGATCATCCAGGAATCGACACAGATGCCGGTCCTGCAGGTCACCGAAACGGTGCCCATCGAACGTAATCATGTGTATGTGATTTCTCCGGCGCACCGGCTGACCATGAATGACGGTTACCTTGAGGTCAGCCCGTCCGACCCGCGCCTGGGTCGAACCTCGGCCATCGATCTGTTCTTCCGTAACCTGGCGGATGTGCACCGTGAACGGGCCTTTTGCCTGGTGTTGTCCGGCACTGGCTCCGATGGCGCTGTCGGTTTGTCGCGAATCAAGGAACAGGGCGGCGTGACCCTGGCCCAGGCACCGGAAGACGCCGAGTTCGACGGCATGCCCCGGGCCGCCATCGAAACGCAAATGGTCGACCTGATTTTGCCAGTGGTGGAAATGCCGCAAAAGCTGCTGGAGTTGTGGCGCAATGCGAAAGCCATCACCCTGCCGACGGCCAACGATCCCGACCTGCAAAGCTTCGCCTCGGTCAACGAGCGAGAAGCTGCGACCGCCGAACAATTGCTGCACAGCATCCTGATCCAGTTGCGCGCCGGCACCGGCCATGACTTCAAGCACTACAAGCGCGCCACCGTGCTGCGTCGCATCGAACGGCGGATGCAGGTCACGGCGCAGCCCGACCTGGCCGCTTATTACCACTACCTGCAAAACAGCCCCGAAGAAACCAAGGCACTGTTGGCCGACATGCTGATCGGCGTGACCAACTTCTTCCGCGACCGCGAGGCCTTTGAAGCGCTGGAACGGGACGTGGTGCCGCAACTGGTCAGCGCTGCCATCTCGGCCCATCCCGACAAAGAAGAAATCCGCGTCTGGTCGGCGGGTTGCTCCACAGGCGAGGAAGTCTACAGCCTGGCCATGCTGCTCAGCGATCAGATGCAACTGGACGCTAGTCAGGCCACGTTGCAGTTGTTCGCCACCGACATCGACGAGCGCGCCATCAGCGTCGGTCGCAGCGGGCTGTACCCGCAAGCGATCATCACCGATGTGCCGCCGACCCGACTGCGGCACTACTTCAGCAAGGAAGACCTGCACTATCGGATTCGCAAAGAGCTGCGCGAAAAGGTCTTGTTTGCCAAGCACAGCCTGTTGTCCGATCCACCGTTCTCGCACATGGACCTGATCGTCTGTCGCAATCTGCTGATTTATCTGGATCGCGAGGTCCAGCGCGAGATCCTGCAAATGTTCCACTTTGCCCTGCGTCCCGGCGGCTTCCTGTTCCTCGGCACCTCCGAGAGCGCGGACGCCTGCCATGACCTGTTTGCCCCAGTGGACAAGCGCAACCGGATCTTCCGGGCCAAGACCGGCGCCGGCAACAGCCGCCGTCCCCCAGCGATGCCCCGTGGAGGCTACGTGCGCACCGACATTTCCCAACCGGCCCCGCAGAGCAGTGCACCGCGCAAACTGTCGTTTGCCGACATCCATCAACGCGCCCTGGAACACTCCGCACCGCCGAGCATGATCGTCGACGCGAATGCCGACATCCTGCACATGAGCGAAAGTTCGGGGCGTTTCCTGCGGCACGTCGGCGGCGAGCTGTCACGCAATTTGCTGACCCTGATTATTCCGGAGCTGCGCCTGGAAGTGCGCACCACGCTGTTCCAGGCGCAACAAAGCAGCCAGGTGGTGAAGTCCCGCGCGGTGATCATCAAGCGTGAGGATCGCAGCTTTAAAGTCGACCTTTTGGCCCACCCTTACCGCGACGAAGAATCGGACAGCGAGTTCGTCCTGGTTATTTTCGAGGAAGTCGAAGTCGACGCTGCCGACGTTGCCACCGGTATCGCGCTGCAATCGGAAAACCAGGTGCTTTCCAACCTTGAACGGGAACTGCAACGCACCAAATTGCAGTTGCAGGACACCATCGAACAATCGGAAGTCTCCAGCGAAGAGCTCAAGGCTTCCAACGAAGAAATGCAGGCAATCAACGAAGAACTGCGCTCGGCCACCGAAGAGCTGGAAACCAGCAAGGAAGAGCTGCAGTCGATCAACGAAGAGTTGTTGACCGTCAACTTCGAACTGAAAACCAAAGTCGAAGAAACCGACAAGATCAACGACTACCTGACCAACCTGATCGCCTCTACCGACATCGCCACGGTGTTCGTCGACAGCAAACTGCGCATCAAGTGGTTCACGCCCCGGGCTACCGACATCTTCAGCATGTTGCCGGTGGACACCGGACGCTCGTTGCTCGACATCACCCATCGCCTCGACTACGAAGACCTGGCGGGTGACGCGGCGCTGGTGTTCGAGTCCTTGAACATGATCGAGCGTGAAGTCAGCAGCACCGACAACCGCTGGTACATCGCGCGGATCCTGCCCTACCGCTCCAGCGAAAATCACATCGACGGCACGGTGCTGACCTTCATCGACATCACCAAGCGCCGCGCCGCCGAAGAAGAGCTGCGCATGGGCCAGGAACGCATGCGCCTGCACGACGAGCAAAACCAGGAACTGTCCGACATCAAGAGCAGCAACCACTTGAAGGACGAGTTCTTCGCGGTAATGTCCCATGAGCTCAAGCACCCGCTGAACCTGATCCAGCTCAACGCCGAATTGCTGCGGCGCCTGCCCGTTATCAAATCCGCGACCCCGGCGGAAAAAGCCGTCAGTACCATTTGCGAGGCGGTCAGCAGCCAGGCGCGGATCATTGACGATTTGCTCGATGTCGCCCGGGTGCGCACCGGCAAGCTGCGGCTCAAACGCAGCGCCGTGGATCTGAACCGGATGCTGCAAGACGTCTATCAGGTGGTGACGAATGACAACCCGGACGTCGACATGTCGGTGCAAATGCCAGAACTCCTGGTGATCGATGCCGACCCGACCCGGGTGGAACAAATTGTCTGGAACCTGGTGAACAACGCCCTGAAGTTCACGCCCACCAGCGGCAAGATTCAGCTGGTCACCGCCCGCGTTGGCGGCATGGCGCGACTGGATGTGCGCGACAGCGGCGTGGGCCTGAGCGCTGAGAGCCTGCATCAGGTATTTGACCTGTTCGGCCAGGCCGCCAATCAGCATGCAACCCATCAACGGGATGGCCTGGGTATCGGCCTGTCGCTGGTACGCCAGTTGACCGAAGCGCATGGCGGCAGTGTCGAGGTGCAATCCGCCGGGTTGGGCCAGGGTTGTACCTTTACCGTCCTGCTGCCCTTGAGACAGCCCCATGACTTGGTGGCGCCATCGACGCAGACCGGCGAACAGTCCGGGCGTCTTGCCGGGCTCACGGTGTTGCTGGTGGATGACTCTCGGGACGTGCTGGACACCCTGAAAATTCTGCTGGAAATGGAAGACGCCCGAGTCATCGACTTCACCGAGCCACGCCAGGCGCTGAAAGCCGCCCAGACCGGTCGATACGACGTGGTGGTGTCCGACGTGGGCATGCCGGGCATGAGCGGCCATGACCTGATGCGCGCCTTGCGAGAACTGCCGCATATCAAACAAGTCCCGGCCATCGCCCTGACCGGCTACGGCGCCGAAAGCGACATCGAGAAAACCCGCAAATCCGGCTTCGACCGGCATCTGGGCAAACCGGTCTCGTATGACGCGCTGATCGAGACCATTGAAGAGCTGCGGCAGATACGGGGGGATTGATCTCCCCCACTAGGGTTTGGCGTCGTACACACCATTTCCATCCGCCACAGATCCCCTGTCGGAGCGAGCTTGCTCGCGAAGGCGGTGGGTCAGTCAATATCACTGTTGAATGGTAAATAGCTATCGCGAGCAAGCTCGCTCCCACAGTAGTTATGTGTCGCACACACCATTTCCACCCACCACAGATTAACTGTGGGAGCGAGCCTGCTCGCGAAGGCGGTGGGTCAGTCAACAATGATGTTGAATGGTAAATAGCTTTCGCGAGCAAGCCCGCTCCCACAGTGGTTATGTGTTGTACACAACATCTCCATCCACCACAGATTACCTGTGGGAGCGAGCCTGCTCGCGATGGCGGTGGGTCAGTCGATATCAATGTTGAATGGTAAATAGCATTCGCGAGCAAGCTCGCTCCCACAGTGGTTTTGGGTCGTACACAACATCTCCATCCACCACAGATTACCTGTGGGAGCGGGCTTGCTCGCGAAGGCGGTGGGTCAGTCAATATCAATGTTGAAGGGTAGATAGCTTTCGCGAGCAGGCTCGCTCCCACAGGGATTGGTGTGTGCAATCAGATGGGTGCTTTACAAATGCAACCACGCCAGTGTGCCCAACACCACACTGGCACCCGCCGCGGTGTAGGCGACTTTTTTCAGCCATTCCTTGCGGGTCAGCAAGGTGATTGCTGCCAGGGAAATTGCGATCTGGATCGCGGTCATCGCTTGGGCCCAGCGGTGATGCTGATGCAGGGCCTGTTCTGACTTTTCATCCCACACCCGCACCTCTTCTTCCAGCGCTTCGGCCTTCTTGCGCACGACTTCCTTTTCTTTTTTATAGCGCTCGGCTTCGGCAGCGTAGTGCGCAGCATCGATCCCGGGGATATGGGTCGCCAACTCGGACAAGTTCTGCCGACTGGATTTGGCCTGGTAGTAATTCCACTGGTTAGACGCTTCGGTTTTCTCGATGGCGGCGTTGTTCTTGTCCATCGCCGCTTCGCTCTCCGTGGAGCCCGCCTGATAGCTGAGCAGCGCACCGATGGTGGCCATGATCGCGGTCATCACCGCGATTTTGCTGGCGAAGTTATCACCGGTGCCATGCGCGTGATGCGTGACGTGTTCGACATGATGTTCGTGAGGGCTGGGGACTTCGAACGCTTCAGACATGGCTTTGACTTCAGGGGTTGGACGAGTGCCGAAGTGTAAGGCCAGCCCTCGTCCAAAGCGCTGCCCACCGCAGAGCCGTTCAGCCTGGGTTCAGGCTGGGCTCACCCGGCGTTGTTCCAGCAGATGCACCATCAGCCAGGCATACAACGTCACCGCGATAAACAGCCCCATGCGCACGGCGAACGCGGTGTAGACATCCTTGCCAGCGGCGCTGTCCTGCACCGATTGGCCGAGCAGGATAATCAGCGTGATCAGCGTATTCAGCCAGAACCCCGGACTGAAACGGGTCGGGCTCAGCGCATAGAGTTTGCGCGCCAGCACCAGGCCGAACAGCAGCATCCACAGGAAGAACATCCACAGGTGCACAAACAGGCTCAACGCACACCAGAACAGGATCGCCAACACACCGCCCAACAGCGTAGAACCAATCAACTCGCGACCGGCATTGCGCGCGGTGGTCGTGGAACTCTGCTGCCCCAGGCTGACGGCTTTGAGGATGATCGGCAGATAGCTCGCCGGATCGATCAACGCCAGCAGGAACGCCGGCAACACGATCAGCGTGGCGCGCAACGCCACTCGATCAACCTCCTCGGCAGGAAGCATCGGGGGCACAGGTGACGGCGGCGCATTGGCCGGTTCGGGAAACAGCCCATGACTCAAGATCACCACCAACACGGCGAGCAGCAACCCTTTGACCAGCGCACCAATCACCAGCAGCGCCAAGTCAAAACTCGCGGTCCCTGCCGCAGAAATCATGGTCAGGCCGATCACCAGAAAGGTCACGATCAGGTTATTCCCGCCGCGCAGGCCAAAGCGAAACACCAGGAACAAGCCAACGCCAATCAGCAACAACCCACTGACCGGGTAATGCCCCAGCAGCGGAATCAGCAACAGACCGATGCCAGTGGTGAGCGTCGCCACCAGCGCCAGCACCACCCCGGCCTTGAACGGCAGTGGCCGATTGAGCGTGGCCAAAAACAGCAGCGCCAGCACCGGCGAAAGAAAAGGAATCGGCAACGCCAGGCCGAAACTCGTGGCCAGGCACAGCGCCGTGCCGGTGGCCAGCCGCAGTGAACGCTGATCCCGGGGCGTGCGATTAGTAGGCATACGACAGCCAGCTCATCAGGCGTAAAAACACCCGACCGAGCGGATTCAATGGATTTCCCGAGGCCGGGAACGCCATGACTTCCGCCTGCCCGCCCGCGCGGATGGCGCGACTGTCGCGCAAAGCGTTCAAGGCCTCTTCATCAAACTCGATCACCACTGGAAAACGCTGGGCCGGGCGCAGCCAGTCGCGGCTGTTCTGCACGCTCGGCAAGGTGCCGGGCGTGGTGGTCTGGCCGACACTCACGCCATAGCCGACACTGCGCACCCGGCCGCCGAACACTTCCCCCGGCAATGCATCCAGCACGATGGCCACCGGCGTGTCGGGTTTGACCAGGCCAAGGTTGTTCTCGGTCATGTCGGCACTGATCCACACGTCGTGGATGGCGATCAGGGTCATCACCGGACTGCCCCCGGCAGTGAATTGGCCGACATCGGTGCGCAGGTCGGTGATCAGCCCGGCCGAGCGCGCGCCGATGCGGGTGTTGGCCAAATCCAGTTCAGCCTTTGACAACGCCGTCGCGGCGCTACGCAGCAAGGCGTTTTCCGCCTCGCTACCGCCTTCCTGCTCCTTCGCCCGCAGCACTTCGGCCTCCGCCGCCGCAACCTGGCTGGTGGCCTGTTCGAGATTGGCCCGGGACACTTCCAGCAAGCGTACCGACACGGTGCCTTTATCCGCGCGGTACAAACCTTCCAGCCGCTGACTGTCCTGCCGCGCCCTCAATTCGTTGGCTTGGGCGGAACGCAACGAGGCTTGCGCCGAAGCGATGCCGGCGGTGCTGGCGCCGATCTGGCGGCGGGTCGATTCGAGGTCAGCGCGGGCGCGATCCACGGCGATCTGATACGGCTGCGGGTCGACCTCAAAAAGGATGTCCCCGGCCCGCACGTCCTGGTTGTTGCGCACGTTCACCCGGATCACCCGGCCGGCCACTTCCGATGCGACCGGAATCACGAACGCCCCGACCCGCGCCTGTTGCGTGTAAGGCGTGAAGCGGTCGGCCAGCAAGTACCAGGCGAGGCTGATGAGGATCAGCAGCAACACCCACTTGATGCCTTTTTTCGCCGGGTCGGCAACCGGCGTTGGCGCCTCGGGTGCAGGCGCTTCGACGGAGGGCTGCGCGGCTTCACTCATGCTTGTTCACCTTGTCGAGCTGGGGAAAGACTGGCGGCGTGGCGGCGGGCTCATCGAGCAAGTCGCCCCAGTCGGTGCGTTTTTCCATTTGCTTTTGCGTGGCGCGATCAACGATCGGTTGCGCGGCGTACCAACCACCGCCGAGGGCCTTGTACAGGGCGATCAGATTGCTCACCGCGTTGCTGCGGCTGACCAGGTAGTTGTCCTGTTGTTCGAGCAGCGCCCGTTGCGCATCCAGCACTCGCTGAAAGTCGGAGAAGCCTTCGGTGTATTGCGCCCGCGCCAGCACCAGTGAGCGCTTGGCCGCGACCTCGGCCTGGCGCAGGATGCGTTCGCGCTCCAAAGATTTGCTCAGGCCGCCGGCGGCATCGTCGGCCTCCCGGGCGGCCTGGCGCACGGTGTCGCGATAGGACTCGATCAGTTGTTGCAAACGCGCATCCTGCACCCGCACGTTATTGCTGATCTGGCCGTGATCGAACAGGTTCCAGCGCAGGCTCGGGCCGCCGACAAAGTCCAGATTGTTCGGCGTACCGCCCACAGAAGTGGCGGTCCAGACGATGCTGCCGAGCAGGGTCAGCGACGGATAGAAATCACTGACGGCCACGCCGATCAACGCCGACTGGGCAGCGACATTCAACTCGGCGGCGCGCACATCCGGGCGACGCAGCAGCAGATTGGCCGGCACATCACGCAGCACCGCGCAGTCCAGCAGCGGGATCAGCTCCTCGTTTTCAGTGACCTGCGGCAGTTCGCCCGGCGCCTGCCCGGTCAGCACCGACAAGGCGTTGCGGGTTCGATGCAACTGGTCTTCAAGGTTGGGGATGCTCGCCAGCGTGCCGAGGTATTGGGTCTTGGCCTGTTGCAGGTCGAGTTCGGCGGTCTGGCCACTGTTGAACAGCTTGCGCGTGATCTCCAGGCTGCGCTTTTGCTGCTGGGTATTGTCCCGCGCCACGCGCAATCGCGCTTCAGTGGTGCGCATGGAAAAGTAGGTGTCCGCCACTTGCGCGCGTAGCAGCACCAGCACGTCTTCATAGTTGGCCTGGGCCGCGAAGTAACTGGCATCCGAGGACTCGATGGCGCGACTGAAACGCCCCCAGAAATCCAGTTCCCAACCGACGTCGAAGCCTTCGCTGAATTGCCAGAAACGGCTGTTCTTCGGGTTGCTGCCGCTGTACTGGCGGCGCTCCGCATACAGCAGATCGACATTGGCCTGCTGCAATTGCGGATAACGCCCGGCCTGGGCGATGCCCAATTGCGCCCGGGCTTCGATCACCCGCAGACCGGCGATTTTCAGGCTGGAGTTGTGGGCATCCGCGTCGGTGATCAACTGGTCGAGCACCGGGTCATTGAAGACCTGCCACCACTGGCGCAGGTCCGGGCTGTCGCCCCGCTCACTGGCTTTCTCCAGCGCCGGGGTGCTCCAGTGTTTGACCCATTCCTCGCCCGGCGGCTGGAAGTCCGGTCCGACGCGCGCGCAGCCGCTGAAGCCGAGCACCAGCAGCAAAAGCGGCCCCGACCGGATCAGCATGGCGGCACGTGAATGCATAGGGTTTTTCCCCGGCCAAGGAAGATGACTGGAGCATAGCCGGCCCTATGAAAGGCGAGCGTTGCAAAACGCAGACTTGCTCACAGTCGCGAGTCAGCTGCTACGCTTTTCAAGTGCTCGCAAAACAACGGCAATCCATCAAAGGTGCGACCCTCATGACCACCCAACCCCACTCGGCCGGCTGGCGCTTCAAACTGGGCATCGTGATTCTCTGCCTGATGCTGGGCTCGTGGCTGATGGTGCCGCTCGCCGCTGCGGTCGGGGTGCCGGGCTCGAAAGTCGCGGCGCTGACCGGAGTGCTGTTTATCAGCAATAAAGTGCTGCTGATCCTGGTGATCGCGGTGATGGGCAAGGCCGGGTTCCAGCAGTTGAAGCGCAGCGTGTTCGGCTACGTGACTTCACTGGCGCCCAGCGCAGATGCCGAAGTGGGCCCGGTTCGCCATCGAATCGGACTCGTCATGTTTTGCGTGCCGCTGATCGCGGCGTTTCTTGAACCCTATGTCGACAATATCTGGCCGGGGCTGCGGCCAAACCTCTGGCAGGTGCAATTGCTGGGCGATCTCATGTTGATCGGCAGCTTCTTCGTGCTGGGCGGCAACTTCTGGGACAAGGTGCGCGCGTTGTTCATCCGCACCGCCAAGGTCGCGAATGCCTAGGCGCTCTTTACGAATGAACCGACAGGAAACTGGCCAATGACCCGCCTGACCGCAAAAGACTTCGCCCCCGAATTGCTGGAACTCTACGACTATTACGTGCATGGCCAGATCAACCGCCGCGAGTTCCTCGACCGTGCGGCGCTGTTCACTCTGGGTGGTTTGACCGCCTCCGCCCTGCTCGCCGCCCTGAGCCCGAATTACGCCTTGGCCGAGCAAGTGGCATTCACCGACCCGGACATCCTCGCCGAGTACATCACCTACCCGTCACCCAAGGGCAACGGCCAGGTGCGCGGTTATCTGGTGCGCCCGGCGAAAGCCACCGGCAAGTTGCCGGCGGTGGTGGTCGTGCATGAAAACCGTGGGCTCAACCCGTATATCGAAGACGTCGCCCGGCGCCTGGCCAAGGCTGGTTTCATCGCCCTCGCCCCGGATGGCCTGACCTCGGTGGGCGGCTACCCCGGCAACGATGACAAGGGTCGCGAACTGCAACTGACCGTTGACCCGGAAAAACTCATGAATGATTTTTTCGCCGCCATCGAGTGGCTGATGAGTCATGCGGCGGGCACCGGCAAAGTCGGGATTACCGGTTTCTGCTATGGCGGTGGCGTGGTCAATGCGGCGGCCGTGGCCTACCCGGAACTGGGCGCGGCAGTGTCGTTTTATGGTCGCCAACCCGAGGCCAAGGATGTGCCGCGCATCAAGGCACCGTTGATGCTGCATTACGGCGAACTGGACACCCGCATCAACGAAGGTTGGCCAGCCTTCGAGCAGGCGTTGAAAGCGTCGGGCAAGACCTATGAAGCCTACATCTACCCCGGCGCGAACCACGGCTTTCATAACGACTCCACGCCTCGCTACGATGAAGCCGCCGCCAAACTTGCCTGGAGCCGCACGCTGGACTGGTTCAAGCGCTATCTGGCGATGAATGAAGGTCAGGCGGTCTGAGCGTTAGCGGCCTGCCTGGCGATCTCGATGCCCCACTCCATCGCGGCCTCCATATCCAGCAGATGTGGCGATGGATCGTTGTTCTCCAGAATCACCGTGCCGTCCGGCCGGTAAACCCCGATAAACATCTCCAGCGAGCCGTCCCTCAGGATCTTGGCTTTCACCTCGATTTTGCAGCCGTTGTGCAATGTTTCGGTGTGGATCAGATGGCGCTCGGTCATTTCGTACTCCCGGTTTTGGGTCCTGAACCCCGATCAAATGACAATAAAGTTTAATGCCAAACGTTATATGAACATCTCATTATTAATGGCGATAAAGACACCATTTATATATGAGGAAAAAGCTGAATACGTTTTTATTAATCGCCATTCTTAATATTAATTATGTGATATCCAAACGCATCGCGATTACTAAATACGTATTAAAAATTTAACAGGCATTATGCCTTCATTGGCCATTGCATATTCAAAGAGTCCTGCTTAACTGCAAAAACTGCTGATCGGAGCAGTGTCACACAGACCACGGAAGGAGTCGTTATGAGCAGTTCTTCGTCTCATCCCATCCCCCCGTACGGGGCCGCCATCCATGACGCGATCACGGAAGGCAATCTGCAAAAGATGAAAGCGTTATTGAAACAACGCGACGCAGCCAAAGCTGAACCCAAAGAGCTACAGACCGCCTACGAAAGACTGGCCAAGGAAGTTACGCGCCAGGAAAAACACTAGCTCTGTTTTCTCCCCTTATTGCAATGGAGGCAATAACCATGTCTGGTTCTAATCAACAGCCTGTCGGCTTGTTCCCGCTCGCCTACCGTATTGGTACTTCGGCACCGGGCGCACAAAGCCTGGCACTTAATCTGCTGGTATTTACCCCTGAAGAAACGGTCAGCGGCACAGCGGCAATCACTCAAGCAACCAACCCGCCGCTGGATGTGCATTCCGATGTCTGGGGCGAATACACCTACCTGACGGTCATGTCGCCGGGGGTCAGCAAAATCCTGATCACCGCACAAGGCAATCAGGGCGGCCCGGGCTCCAATTCCATCGTGAATTTCAAGATCCAACTGGTGGTGGGCACCGACTGGAAAGACGGGGTCGCCAACTACTCCTACCTTGATGGCCAACGCTGGGTCGAAGTGAACAACGTGCCCGCCCATCTCGCCGAAACCGTGCGCTCCAGCGCCTTCCCGCCCCTGGAACCCGGCCCGGTGATTCCACCACAGTCACCCTATCCACCGATCATGCCGCTGTACGCCGCGCCAATTCAAAGCGCCATTGCCAGCGGTGACCTGGCGCAGATGAAAAGCCTGGCCAGCCTGGCCAAACAGCAACTGGATCAGCAGCCACAACTGCAAAGTGCTCTGGAAGACGCCAAGGGCGAAATCAGTCGGCTGGAACGCCGCTGACCCGGCCACTCAATGTGCCTGGCTTGTCCTGAAAACACTTAAGGGAGTTGCACCATGTCTATCGGACTTTTTCACACACGCCTCAACGTCAGCAATCATCTGCTCGGCGCCCCGGTCCTGACCCTCGACCTGCTGGTGGATACGGTTAAAAAGAAAGTCAGCGGGGTTGCCAGCCTCGTTCAAACCACCCATCCGCCCGTGCACTTTCATGCTCGGGTGTGGGGTGCGTATTCCGAGGTCAAACTGATTCCGACGGCCGAGAGCCACATCATTTTGACCCTGGATGGCAGCCCGAGCGGCCCGCTCAGCCAGATTGCCCAGACCTTTCATTTGAGGGGCATTCTC
Organism: Pseudomonas sp. NPDC087342; assembly: GCF_044744265.1. NCBI lineage: Bacteria > Pseudomonadati > Pseudomonadota > Gammaproteobacteria > Pseudomonadales > Pseudomonadaceae > Pseudomonas > Pseudomonas sp. NPDC087342. The sequence goes on along the minus strand of NZ_JBIUXZ010000001.1, from coordinate 120,295 downwards.
GGTGCCGACTGGATCAGCGGTTTTGTCGACTATCGGTACTACGAGCAGGGTATCTGGCATGAGATCAAACACGCCGCCGTCAGCCCGGCCCCCATCGTTATCACCCCGGAGCACCCGCACCACGCCCAGCCGCTGTACGCCGTCGCGGTACAACAGGCGCAAGCCAGTGGTGATCTGGCGCAGTTGAAATCGGTGGTGAACAAGGGCGAACAGCAACTGGCTCACAGCGGTGCCCTGCGCGGTGCGCTGGAGCAGTTGAACGCGGAAATTGCGCGTCTGGAAGCGCGCTAACCGTCAGTGAAGTGATTGGAGTGATCCGTGGCGAGGGCGTGCTCCCTCGCCACAACTACGATGGATTCGTGCCGCGCACATGTCGGTGCGCAAGGATTTCCCATGTCAGACAATCGCCCTGCCCGCTACCTCAGTGAAACCGACCTCAAGCGCTACGTGCCGGTGCATGTGGTCTGGGAAATCACCCTGGCCTGCGACCTCAAATGCCTGCATTGCGGCTCCCGCGCCGGGCACCGCCGACCCGACGAATTGAACACCCGGGAATGCCTCGACGTCATTGATTCCCTGGCGGCGCTCGGCACCCGCGAGATCACTCTGATTGGCGGCGAAGCCTATCTGCGCAAGGACTGGACCCGACTGATCCAGGCCATCCACGACCACGGCATGTATTGCGCGATCCAGACCGGTGGCCGCAACCTCACGCCAGCAAAAATGCAGGCCGCAGTGGACGCCGGGCTCAATGGCGTCGGGGTCTCGCTGGACGGACTGGCGCCGCTGCACGATGCGGTGCGCAACGTGCCCGGCTCATTCGACAAAGCCGTGGACACCCTGCGCCGCGCCAAACAGTCCGGGCTGGCAGTGAGCGTCAACACCCAGATCGGCGCCGCCACCCTGGCCGACTTGCCCGAACTGATGAACCTGATCATCGACCTCGGCGCCACCCACTGGCAGATCCAGTTGACCGTCGCCATGGGCAACGCCGTGGATCATCCGGAACTGTTGCTGCAACCCTATCAACTGCTCGAAGTAATGCCGTTGCTCGCGCGCCTGTACCGCGAAGGCGTCGATCGCGGCCTGCTGATGAACGTGGGCAACAACATCGGCTACTACGGCCCGTATGAACATATGTGGCGCGGTTTCGGCGACGAACGCGTGCACTGGAGTGGCTGCGCCGCCGGGCAAACCGTGCTGGCGCTGGAGGCCGATGGCACGGTGAAAGGCTGCCCGTCGCTGGCCACCGTCGGTTTCTCCGGCGGCAACGTGCGCAACATGAGCCTGCACGACATCTGGCACTACAGCGAAGGCATGCACTTCGGTCGCCTGCGCTCGGTCGATGACCTGTGGGGCTACTGCCGCAGCTGCTACTACAACGACGTCTGCCGTGGCGGTTGCACCTGGACTTCGCACTCGTTGCTCGGCAAACCCGGCAACAATCCCTACTGCCATTATCGGGCGCTGGACCTGCAAAAACGCGGGCTGCGCGAACGGATTGTCAAACTGGAGGACGCGGCGCAGAAGTCATTCGCGATGGGGCGTTTTGACTTGATCACCGAGCGTATCGAGACCGGCGAAACGGTGAGTAGCGTCAGTGACAGTGGTGAGGTGATCAAACTGGCCTGGGCGAATCAGGGCCAGAAATCGCCGGATGAAGGCCGCGTGCCGACGCAACTGGCGCTGTGCCGTGGGTGTTTGCAGTACATCCATCAACACGAAGCGACTTGCCCGCATTGTGCGGCGGATGTGGCGGCTGCGGAGGCGCTGCACCAAGTGGATCGGGCGCGGCAGCAGGGGATCATGAATACGCTGACGGGGTTGTTGGGGTTGCCGCAAAACACCCTGATGTAGCAATTCAAAATGTGGGAGCTGGCTTGCTCGCGAAGGCGGTGTGACAGACAACATGGATGTTGGATGTGATGACCTCTTCGCGAGCAGGCTCGCTCCCACAGGGGTTTGTGTGGTGATCCGCTTTCCGGACTAGACTCGACAGTGATCAGCGACAAGCCCCGAGCAGTCAATGCCACCCAGAAAAATCAGCCGAATGCCACGAACCCTGGTGTACATCCTCGTAGCGCTCGCAGCCGTTTACCTGCTGCTGTGCCTGGCGCTGTTCGTGTTTCAACGCGCCTTGATCTACTTCCCGCAACCCAGCGCCCACGCCACAGCGGACACGGTGCTCAAACTCTCGGTGGCCGACGCGGATTTGCAGGTATCCATAAGGCCCCACGACGGCCCCAAGGCGTTGATCTACTTTGGCGGCAATGCCGAAGATGTCTCGCAAAACCTGCCTTCGTTTTCTGATGCGTTCCCGGATCAGGCGATCTACCTGCTGCATTACCGGGGCTACGGTGGCAGTTCCGGCTCGCCTTCCGAAGAGGCCATCGCGCGCGATGCCCTGGACCTGTTTGACCGGGTTTACGCCGAACACCCACAGGTGACGGTGATCGGTCGCAGCCTCGGCACCGGCGTCGCCATTCGCCTCGCCAGCCAACGCCCGGCGGCGCGGCTGATCCTGATCACGCCCTACAACAGCCTGCTGGAACTCGCCGTTCGCCAGTACCCGGTTTTTCCGGTGAAGTGGTTGTTGAAGGATACGTTTGACTCAGGCAAATACGCCGAACACATCAGCGTACCGACGCTCTTGATCGCCGCTGAAAACGACGAAGTGATCCCGCGTTCGAGCACGGATCGGCTCTATGGGCATTTCAATCCGGGCATGGCGTCGATGAAGGTCATCGCAAGGGTCGGACACAACTCAATTTCCGAGAGCCCCGAGTACCTCAAGTTGATAGGCGCCGGGCTATGACTTTCCTCGCGCCAAGCGTTGCACCCAGTTCCCGCCGTTGACTCGCTGGCATTGCTCTTCGGAGTCGAACTGCACATGGGCGGCTACCGGGCTGACGAGCACCTCTGCTTCGGTTAAAGCGAACGTGGTCAGCTCGACCATGCGCTCGCCCTGCCCGTTGGCCAATGCCTGATTTTTCTCGGCTTCGGTATTGAAGACCCAGATCACCCGCAGGCTGGAGGGGAATCTGGCGTAGTCGACTTCGTGGGTCAGCCAGCTGAAACCGATGATTTCGGCTTTGGCGGTTTCACAGGCTTCGGTCAGGGTCGCGACGAGGCGGCGTTCGATGTGGGCTTGTTCGCGTTTGCTTGAAGCCATGGGGTGGTCCTTGTGGCTGGCGAGGGAAAGCACCAATCATACGTTATCGTTCCGAGTCTTTCGTTGTCGTGGCGGGCCTCATCGCGAGCAAGCTCGCTCCCACAGGGGACCGCGTTCTCTCGGAAGAAATGCGGTCGAATGTGGGAGCGAGCTTGCTCGCGATGAGGCCCTAACAGTCTCCGAAAAATTATCGACCTAAGCTCATCTCGGCCGCCGCACCGCCCTCACCTTTCCACTGCCACCACCACCGCAAAAGAACTGATCGCCGCCATCCGATTCCAGCCCCGAAACACCCACACCCGCCGGCATTTTCACGCTCTGCAAGACCTCGCCAGTGGTCGGGTCAACCCGCCGCAATTCGCTCTCATCGCCTTCCCAGGTGCCATGCCACAACGCGCCCTCGACCCAGGTCACGCCGGTGACAAAACGGTTGGACTCAATGGTGCGCAGGATCGCGCCGGTCTCAGGGTCGATCTGATGAATCTTGCGGTCGCGGTACTCGCCCACCCACAGCGTCCCTTCCGCCCAGGTCAGGCCCGAATCGCTGTTGCCGGGCGCAGGAATGGTGTGCAGCACGCGGCCGGTCTTGGGGTCGATTTTCTGGATGCGATCGGCGGCGATCTGGAATAAATGCTCGCCATCGAACGCAGTGCCGGCATCGGCGCTGACGTCGATGGAGCGCAAGGTCTGGCCGCTGGCCGGATCGAGGGCGTTGAGTTTTTCGCCGCTGGCGAACCAGACACGCTGGCCGTCCCAGGTCACGCCATGCACGGCATCGACACCGGCAAAGGGGCCATATTCACGGAGTATTTCAGCTGTTGAGTTTTTCATGATCGCTTCCTCAGTCACGGGTTGGTGAGGTGATCCTAATCACTGGGCAGCGGCGCCGTGAGTAACAAAGTCGTCGCGAAACCGGGCACCGGCGGAGTCATCCAGCGCCGCGCCCGGCCACGTCCGAATGACTGCACCTTGTCTTCCGCCGCCAGCGTATCGAGTGCCCGTTGCACGCTGCGCTGACTGGTGCCGAGCGCCAGCGCAAGGGCGGAGCTCGACCACGACTCGCCATCGGCAAGGAACGCAAACAGCGTCGCGTATTTCTCCTCGACAGGCTGCGCCAATAGGACGACGTCGCTTTCACCGCGCACCACCAACGCAAAACCGCGCGAGGTGGCGGTCATGCTGGCCAGGGGTTCCAGCGCCGCACGTAAGCGTCCGACTTCGACGCGCAAACGGGCGCGATGGGACTCATCGCCAAGCTTCAAGCGAAAGGCCCGGGCGATCAGCGATTCTCTCGACACATCGCCCGGCCAGGCTTCGGCCAGCGCCCGGACGATAGCGAACAGCACCGGCCGTGAAGCCAGGGACACCGACATGCCAGCACCGCGCACGCTGTAGCGGCAGGCGTCCACCACCAGCGATGTCGAGGCGAGCAGCGCCTCAACTTCCGCCAGCAACACCGGTCGCGCCTGGCCATGGGCAATCAACCGCGCGACGGGCGTGTCGAGGACCAGCGTAGCGTGCTCGACTTCGGCAGTCAGTGCCGGTATCGCGGCATCCCGGGCGGCCGCTTCGGCTCGGGTCAAGGCCGCACGTGCCGTGTTCGATTGCAGGCGCCGCATCGCGATCCCGGCCACCACCAGTTCATGCACCGCACGCAGGGCTGGCGGCAACGGCGCGGGGTCGAGTTCGGCAAGTGTGTGCTGCGCTTCATCCAGGCGTCCGATCAGCAGCAGACGCCGAATCTCCAGATACCGCGCATGAGCGGCATTAACGAAATCGCCGTGGGCCTCAAGCGTCAGCCGTGCCGCGTCGAGCTTCTTGACCGGCCAACCTAGGTCCCGTGACGCCAACGCGATCTCGGCCTCGGCGACCACACATCGCGCTCGCGCCAACGCCTCTTTTGGCCCGAACGCCCGCGCCGCCCGCTGCACCAGTGTCCGTGCTCGCAGCAGATCGCCGAGCTGCGCCATCGCGATACCCCGCAGGGCCAGCGCCGCCGCGTCGTCGCGCAAGGCGATGCGGTTCAGCGCACCGAGGGGATCACCCGCCGCCAGTGCCCGCGCTGCTGCGGTGATCAGCGAATCCATTTGAATCGCGCCACAGTGGTCACTCCTGCCGGTTGATGCACCGTGTTGAGTCTATCTCAGGATGACGGACCTCGAATTGATCCGGGGTTTGTGGTGGCTGGGTGGGCCTCTTCGCGGGCAAGCCTCGCTCCTACGAGGAGTAGAAGATCCCTTGTAGGAGCGAGGCTTGCCCGCGAAGGCGCCAGATCAGCCACCGCAAAACCCAACGATCCCAACGCTCTCCCCCACGCGACCTATACTCACGCCCATAGAGTCATCACCGACCGTCGCAAATGACTGGATCGCCGGGCAGCCTGACCAGTGCATCAACCAAGGCTGCCCACCCGCCGCGACAATGGATCAAGGACGAGTGCATGGATGTCTCAGCCTATACGGCCCCCGCTCCCACGCGACAAAACCTTGTAACCCGACGCCTGGCTTTTGCGATGGCGATTCTGTTTATCGTCGGCGTGTGCATGGTGGTCGGCGCGCTGTTCAGCATCGCCACCGGCCTCGACGCCGAAGACATCAACGACACCCGCTTCTACACCGCCCGTGCGCTGGAAAACCGCATCACCGCGTCAAAAAACTACATCACCAGTTACGCCTTCTGGACCTCCGCCTATGACCATTTGAACGGTGAAGTGGACACTGACTGGGCGTACACCCAGCAAAACATGGGTAAAACCATGTTCAGCAGCGATGGCTACGAGGGCGTGTTCGTGCTCGATCGGGCGCGCACAAAATACGCGGTGGTTCGCGGGCAATTGGTCCAAGAGGAATTTTCCAGTTACCTGACGGCGTCTGCCGCCGCGTTGATCGAGCAGGTCCAGAGCCAGGAGGAACTGACCAAACCGGTGAGCCTGTACACGATGTTCGAGGGAGCGCCCGCGTTGTTGACCGCCGAGGCGATCATGCCGAATGACGAGCGTCCGATTGAAGATCCGAAAACCACGTCAGTGCTCGTGTTCGTCGATCAACTGAGCACGGCCAAACTGCATGCCCTGGGCACCAGCTATGGCCTGGAAAATCTGAAACTCGCCCTCGATGGCTCCCTCGCCAAAAACCAGCAGCAAGTGCCACTGGACAGCACCGGCTACAGCCTGATCGCTGAACTCGATCGGCCCGGCAAGCATTTGTTGTGGTCGTTGTTGCCAACCTTGGGTGGGACCTTGGTGTTGCTGATGTTGCTGACCGCGTATTTCTTCCGCTATGCGCTGCGCTCGTCCCGATACGTCGACAGCAGTTATGAAGTGTTGCAAGCCTCCAACCAGGCGCTGGAAACCGCCAATCACGCTTTGGAGGCCAGTGAAGAGCGCTTTCGCGCGGTGGCGGAAGCGGCGTCCGACTGGATCTGGGAAATCGATCAGCGCCAGTTCATCACCTACTTGTCCGGACGCTTCAGCGCCGTCACGGGCTTCTCCGATCAACAATGGCTGGGACTGAACATCGAGCAACTGCTGTATTGCGACACCACACCGCTGCCCCTGTGGCTGAACAAACTGACCGAAGAAAACAGCGTCAGCGACCTGCGCTGCACCTACCGCGATCAGACCGGGGAACAGCGCTACTGCCGGGTGTCTGCGCGACCGATCTTCGACAACCAGCGCATCGTTGGTTACCGGGGCACCGCCAGCGACATCACCGATGAAGTCGCCGCCCACGCGCAAATCCAGCACCTGTCGATGCACGACGCGCTGACCGGATTGCCCAACCGCAACAAGCTTGCGCGTTACCTGGAAGAGGCCTTGCTGCTCAAGGAGCACTCGGCGCCGCTGACGTTATTGATGCTCGACCTGGACAACTTCAAACCGATCAACGATTCACTTGGCCATCCCGCCGGCGATGTGGTGTTGCAGGAAGTCGGCGCGCGTTTGCGCGAGTGCACCCGCGACCATGACATCGTGGCCAGGCTGGGCGGTGACGAGTTTGTCGTGGTGCTGCACAACATGGACAGCCGCAGCGAGGTCGACAAGTTCTGCTCTCGGCTGATCGAAAGCCTGCACCGGCCCATCCACTATGAACAGCATGCCCTGCATGTCGGCGCGAGCCTGGGCATCGCCCTCAGCCGACGCCTGGGTTATGTGCCCAGCGAACTGATTCGCTGTGCCGACATTGCCCTGTACAAAGCCAAGTCCGACGGTAAAAACACCTGGTGCTATTTCGAAGCGCACATGAGCGACCAGATCCAGCATCGTCGCCAACTGGAAAACGACCTGCGGCTGGCGGTGCAACGGCATGAGTTTGTGCTGCATTACCAGCCGCGCTACAAAGTGGACGGCAAGGAAATCGTCTCGGTTGAAGCGCTGGTCCGCTGGCAGCATCCGAGTCAAGGGCTGCTGGGGCCGGACTTGTTCATTCCGTTGGCCGAACAAACCGACCTGATCGTGCCGCTGGGCCGCTGGGTCCTGCGCGAGGCCTGTGAAACCGCGCTCACCTGGCCGGACGACCTCATGTTATCGGTCAACCTGTCCCCGGCCCAATTCGCCCGCAGCGACGTGGTCGAGGATGTCCGCGAGGTGCTGGTCGAAACGCGCTTCCCGGCCAGCCGCCTCGAACTGGAGATCACCGAAAACGTGATGCTCAACGACATCGACGGCGCCCTCACCACCATGAATGCCCTTAAGGAACTCGGTGTGCGCTTGAACATGGACGACTTCGGCACCGGCTATTCCTCACTGGGCTACCTGCGCGCCTACCCGTTCGATGGCATCAAAATCGACAAACGCTTCATCGCCTCGATGGGCAGCGGAGGCAACGACCGCGCCGTGGTCCAGGCGATCATCGGCCTGGGCAAAGCCATGGGCCTGACCGTCACCGCCGAAGGCGTCGAAACCGAAGAGCAACTGAACATCCTCCGCGCCGATCAATGCCACGAAGTGCAAGGCTTCTACATGAGCCGCCCGATCGACAAACAAGCTTTCAGCCAACTGCTCAGCCAGTCCCGCCCCACACCTCCCCCTCTGTAGGAGCGAGGCTCGCCCGCGAAGAAGCCCTCAACACCACCACAACCCGCAAGCCAGACACCTCCACCCAAAAAACGACATTTCGTCGGACTATCTAAATGTAAAAAAGAATTTCAAGAACTCGCCGCAGTCCATGGTTCACCCACCCTCAGGAACCACGGCCATGAAATTCGCAAAATTCTGTCAATCCCTCTCCAACTGGGCCGGCAGCTCCAAAACCTTTCTGCTCGCCATCGCCCTGATCGGCATCTGGGCGTGCACCGGCCCGTACTTCCATTACAACGACACCTGGCAACTGATCATCAACACCTCGACCACCATCATCACCTTCCTGATGGTTTTCCTGATTCAAAACACCCAAAACCGCGACAACGACATTCTGCATTTGAAAATCGACGAGCTGCTTCGCGCCACCCACGAAGCGCAGAACGCGGCACTGTGCCTGGACAAGCTCGGGACCAAGGAACTACGCGCCCTGCGTGAGCAATACAGCACGATGGGGGAAAGCGCGTCGATGCAGATTCCGACGCCTGTGGAATAGGCGCAGCGCCTTTTGCTTGACGCTGCACGCGGATCAATGGGAGAAAGTGCATGGTTTGAAACATTGGGAAACAACTAGAATCAAGGAAGACTCATGAAAACCCTACTGTGTTTGCTCATCGCCACAGGGGTAGGTGCGGCGTTGCAATACGCCGGCGTGCCCCACGGCCTGTTGCTCGGTTCAATCCTCACGAGCGCACTGATCGCCAGCAACCTGCACTTTGCGCCGACCGTGCCTTTGGGCCTCGGCTATGTACAAGTCGTGCTCGGAATCGCCACCGGCCTGATGTTCAAGGCGTGGGATAGCCACACCGCCGCCGCGCTGCTGCCGAGCCTGGGCTTTCTGTTTGTGTGCCTGGCCGTGCAGATCAGCGTGGCCGGTTTCTGGCTGTTCCGGGTGTCTGGCTGGAACCTCAAGGACTCGCTGCTGGCCGTCTACCCCGGCGCCCTCGCGGCGGTGTTCGATTTGCTGGAGTCCGAACGGGCGTCCGGCAAAGTGATCGTCGTGCACCTGGTGCGGTTGCTGTCGATTACCGTGCTGGTCAGTTTTCTCATCCCCGCACAAACCAACCTGGTGATCGCCGAAGCCTCGCCGTTGCTTACGGGCACCGTGGTGATCGTTCTGTCGCTGATCGCCTTGTGCATCGGCATCGGTCGCGTGCTCCTGCGCATCGGCGTTCCGGCACCGTTCATGCTCACCGCTATCGTCGCCACCGGCGTCTACGTCAAGATGGGTTTCCTGCCGGACTTCCAGATGCCGCCCTGGAGCGTCAACTTTGCCACCGTCATCCTCGGCACGCTGATCGGTTCCAAATTCAAGGATATCTCCCTGGCGGATCTGGTCCGCCATGGACGCTCCGGCGTGATGTCCGTCTCGCTGATGGTGCTCATCGCCGCCGCGTTTGCAGTCCTCGCCTCACGAGTACTGGGCAGCGACCCGTTGTCGTTGTGGCTGGCCTACATGCCCGGCGCCATCGAAACCATCGCCATCGTCGCCTTCAGCGGCGGGCTGAATGTGGTGTTCATCCTGACCCATCACCTGGTACGCATGGTGATGCTGCACTTTGCTCCGGCAGTGCTGGTACAGGCGCGGCGCTGGCGCGAGAGTGAACTGTAGAAATCTCGAACTCTGGGCCTAACGGTGCCTCCAATGATTACGGTCAATGGAGGTATGCGAAATGAACGATGAATCGAAAGCAACGCCCACCGATGCATCCGGCAAACCGGTGAATGTGGTGGAACGCGATCTTGAGGATCGAGATGACGATACTCGAGGCGTGGATGAGGTGATTACACCCTCCTCGACTCGGGTTAAAGAGCAGGATGCGGAGGAGCTGCAGAAGAAGGTTGATGAGATTGAACGCAAGGTTGCGGATGGCAACTAGAGGAAGCCACCTGTGGCGAGGGAGCCTGCTCCCGCTGGGTTGCGTAGCGGCCCCCATTCGGTGACTCGGTTATTTCTGGCACACCGCAGCGCCTGAAGGGGGCGCTTCGCGCCCCAGCGGGAGCAAGCTCCCTCGCCACAGGGTTTTCTTCACGTCGGAGAAATCGTGGCAAGGACGCCAATCAAGATAGTCAGCACCAGAAACCCACCCAGGAAAATCGCCATCTTAGCCATAAGGCCTCCTACCACTTGAGTTTGCGGCGCAACAGGCGCAGTGAAGTGTGTTCACTTCAGGCGGCCGGGCCGGTGAGGCATTGTGGGACTCGGGCTGATCTGGTTACAGAGGCAGATGACGCTGGAAAATACGGATCAGATGACCGCATTCCGTGTAGGAGCGATGCTTGCTCGCGAAGGCGGCGGTACATCCAACATTGATGTTGACTGACATATCGCTTTCGCGGGCAAGCCTCGCTCCTACGGGGTTTGTGTAAATGCAGGGCAAAAAAAAGCCCGCTGACCGTTACCGGTTCAGCGGGCTGTTTGCTGCTTAGATCACTTCAAATCAAACCGATCAAGGTTCATCACCTTGACCCATGCCGCGACAAAGTCCTTAACAAACCGCTCCTTCGCATCGCTGCTGGCATACACCTCGGCCAACGCCCGCAACTGCGCGTGTGAGCCGAAGACCAGGTCAACCCGGGTCGCCGTCCACTTAACTGCGCCGGTTTTGCGATCCCGTCCTTCGAACTGCTCCTGCGCATCCGACGTCGGTTTCCACTCCACCCCCATGTCCAGCAGGTTGGTGAAGAAGTCGTTGGTCAGCGCTTCTGGTCGTTGGGTGAAGACGCCGTGCCTGGTTTGGCCGACGTTGGTGTTGAGCACTCGCAGCCCGCCGATCAATGCAGTCAGTTCTGGCGCGGTGAGGGTCAGTTGCTGGGCCTTGTCGATCAACAGGTGCTCGGCCGGTACGCTGTAGCGGGTTTTGAGGTAGTTGCGGAAGCCGTCGGCGATCGGTTCGAGGAAGCCGAACGATTCGACGTCGGTTTGCTCTTGCGACGCGTCCATCCGCCCCGGGGTAAACGGCACTGTCACGTTGTGGCCCGCGTTTTTCGCCGCTTGCTCAACGCCAGCGCTGCCGGCCAGCACGATCAGGTCGGCCAGGGAGATTTTCTTGCCGCCGTTGCTGAACTCGCGCTGGATGCCTTCAAGTTTCCCCAGCACGTTGGCCAATTGATCCGGCTGGTTGGCTTGCCAGGACTTCTGCGGTTCCAGACGCAGGCGTCCACCGTTGGCACCACCGCGTTTGTCGGAGCCACGGAAAGTCGAAGCCGCGGCCCAAGCGGTCGAGACCAGTTGCGAAACGCTCAGCCCCGAGGCAAGCACTTTACTCTTGAGTGCAGCGATATCGCTGTCGTTGACCACCTCGTGGTCGAGGTCCGGAATCGGATCCTGCCAGAGCAATTCTTCGGCGGGCATTTCCGGGCCGAGGTAGCGTGACAGCGGCCCCATGTCGCGGTGAATCAGCTTGAACCAGGCGCGGGCGAACGCGTCGGCGAGTTGGTCCGGGTTCTCAAGGAAGCGTCGGGAGATCGGCTCGTAGATCGGGTCGAAGCGCAGCGCCAGGTCCGAGGTCAGCATGGTGGGGTTACGCCGTTTCGACGGATCGAAAGCATCTGGAATGATGCCAGCGCCAGCACCGTTTTTCGGGGTCCACTGGTGCGCGCCTGCCGGGCTTTTGGTCAGTTCCCACTCGAAGCCGAACAGGTTTTCCAGGTAGTTGTTGCTCCACTTGGTTGGCGTGGTGGTCCAGGTCACTTCCAGGCCGCTGGTGATGGTGTCCGGCCCTTTGCCGGTGCCGAAACTGTTCTTCCAGCCGAAGCCCTGTTGTTCAAGTCCTGCCGCTTCCGGCTCTGCACCGACATTGTCGGCAGGTCCGGCGCCGTGGGTCTTGCCGAAGGCGTGGCCGCCGGCGATCAACGCCACGGTTTCTTCATCGTTCATGGCCATGCGGCCGAAAGTCTCGCGGATGTCCAAGGCAGACTTGACCGGGTCGGGCTCGCCTTCCGGGCCTTCAGGGTTGACGTAGATCAGGCCCATTTGCACAGCGGCCAACGGGTTCTCAAGGTTGCGGCCGTGGTCGGTACGGCTCTCCTCGTTTTTCCCCGGCTCGGCTACCAGAGGACCGTCGCCCGGCGCTTCCACGGGAGGATTTGCCTTGTCGTAGCGGGTGTCGCCGCCGAGCCACTTGGTTTCGGAACCCCAGTACACGTCTTCGTCCGGCTCCCAAACATCGGGACGACCACCAGAGAAACCAAAAGTCTTGAAGCCCATGGACTCCAGCGCCACGTTGCCGGTGAGGACAATCAGGTCCGCCCAGGAAATGTTCTGGCCATACTTCTGCTTGATCGGCCACAGCAGCCGCCGCGCCTTGTCGAGGCTGACGTTGTCCGGCCAACTGTTGAGCGGCGCAAAGCGTTGCTGACCCGAACCCGCCCCGCCGCGCCCATCACCGGTGCGATACGTACCGGCCGCGTGCCAGGCCATACGAATAAAGAACGGCCCGTAGTGACCGAAGTCCGCCGGCCACCAGTCTTGCGAGTCGGTCATCAGCGCATTCAAGTCCGCTTTGACCGCCGCAAAATCCAGTTTTTTAAACGCCTCGGCATAGTTGAAGCCCTCGTCCAGGGGATCGGACAGGGACGAGTGCTGGTGCAGGATCTTCAGGTTCAGTTGATTCGGCCACCAGTCGCGGTTCGTCGTGCCACCGCCAGCGGCGTGATTGAACGGGCATTTCGATTCAGTTGCCATGTAAGAGCTACCTTTGGTCGTGTTCATCCAGCTACCCGGCCCGACGGGCCTGCAATAGCAATGAGTGAAATCAAGGACATAGGCTGCTGGGCCAGGCAGTTCGATCAACTACCCCATATGGCCACACGGGAATTCCAGAAATGGGCGATCGATTCGCCAGCACGCGGGCCCACGGCAAGCCTGTGACTCTTTCTTATCTCGTTATCAGGGTATTAAGCGGCCAGCATGCGCTGGCGCAACGGTAAGACTAGACCGTCTGGAGGGGACTGCTAATAGGCGCAGTGTTAGGGCGTGATAGGGAGAATCTTTTGTACGTCGGGATAGGGGATGCGCGGGTCATCGATCCCGTCGCGCTACAGGGTTTCCATAGCGCAACGGTGATGCCGTCATGGCTTGATCAAAAGCCCCTGCCCCGTCGGCAGACTGGCGATCGCAATGTTCCTGTTTGCAGCCCACTCGTCCATCCCGTCCTTTTGCGGTTGATAGCCAAAGAACGCGTAGTCATCCAGCAAAACGATCGCGCCCGGCACCAGGCGATCCCATAAAAATTCAAGGGCCGCGACTTCAGGCAACATGCAATTCATATCGATGTGCAAGTAAGCAATCTGGGTCGACTCAATCTGAGTCAGCGTGTCAGGGATCGAGCCCTGAATGATCCTCACATTCGACCATTCCGAGAAGTTGGCCCTGACCGCATCAATATTCGAGGTGTAAGTGCCGTCGCCGACCCACTTCTGGCTTTTACCCGAAACACCGCCCGTTTTCTCTTCGGCGGACAAAAACCGATCGTCGATACCCGAGTAAGTGTCCAGCAGATAAAACGTTTTGCCGGTGTAGTCCCAGTCCAGATCCGCCATGATCGCTGAACTTAGAAAACCGTAATTGACGCCACACTCGACAAAATCACCTGGGCGATTCGCGGCGGTACGTGCCGCCCACAGCCCCATGTGAACACGCCAATACCATTGATAGTCAGTGCCGGAGGCCTGAACGCCACGGTCATAAGCTGTGATGTAACGTGGGTCGCTCATGAAGTCGTGATTGTGCACGGTCCTCAATCCATCGAAATGGAATTCACCCCTGACTTTGGAAAGAAGCGGATCAGGACTGGGTTTATAAGGACGCCCTTCTCCCTGGCCCCAGTTCACATAATGAACGGCAGGATCGATGCCGGCCAATCGCACGTCAGGGTGTAAAACAAGGTATTGCTCAGCAGAAAAATCAATTGGCAAACTCATTCCATATCCTTGTCAGCCATTAAGTAGCTCCATTAGCCCGTGCAACACCATTTCATCGTCGACAGGCTCAGCGGGCCGATACTACAGTAGCCACGCGCCACCATCCATTCAGAAAATCCATAAAAAAAACCGCTGGACCGTGATGGCTCCAGCGGGTTTTTTCCTTATTTCAAGCAGGGTTGATTAACCCTCAATCAGGCAGCATTCGCTTCTTTCTTGAGGCTGCTCATATCAATCACAAACCGATACTTCACATCGCCCTTCAACATCCGGCCATAGGCTTCGTTGATGTCCTGAATGTTGATCATCTCGATATCCGAAACAATCCCGTGCTTGGCGCAGAAATCCAGCATGTCCTGGGTTTCCTGAATCCCGCCAATCAACGAACCGGCCAGGCTGCGGCGCTTGAAGATCAGGTTGAACACCGACGGCGATGGATGCGGACTGTCCGGCGCGCCGACCAGCGTCATCGTGCCATCGCGCTTGAGCAGGCCAAGGAACGCGTCCAGATCATGTGGCGCAGCAACGGTGTTGAGGATGAAATCCAGGGTGTTGGCAAACTTGGCCATCTCATCCGGATTCTTCGACACCACCACTTCATCGGCGCCCAGACGCAAACCGTCTTCACGCTTGTTCGGCGACGTGGTGAACAACACCACATGCGCGCCCATGGCATGCGCAATCTTCACCGCCATATGCCCCAGACCGCCGAGACCGACCACGCCGACTTTCTTGCCAGGACCAACCTTCCAGTGGTGCAGCGGCGAATACGTGGTGATGCCGGCGCAGAGCAGCGGCGCGACAGCAGCCAGATTGGCGTCACCGTGGGAGATGCGCAGAACGAACTTCTCCTTCACCACGATATTGTCCGAGTAACCGCCGAAGGTGTTCTCGCCGCCAAACACCGGGCCGTTGTAAGTGCCGGTGAAGCCACTTTCACAATATTGCTCTTCACCTTCCGCGCACGATGCGCAGCTCTGACAACTGTCGACCATGCAGCCAACGCCAGCCAGATCACCGACTTTAAACTTGCTGACGTTCGCGCCAACGGCGGTGACACGACCCACAATTTCATGGCCCGGCACCGACGGATACATCGTGTTGTGCCACTCGTTTTTTACGGTGTGCAGGTCGGAATGGCAGACGCCGCAATAGAGGATATCAATCTGCACATCATCAGCGCCCGGAGCGCGACGTTCGAAGGTGAAAGGCTTGAGCGAGTCCTTGGCGCCTTGCGCGGCATAGCTGTAAGTCTTGGTCATTGCGATCGCCTTTTGAGTCGGATGTTGAATACAAGAGGAGTAGCGTAGTTGCTGAATCGTTCAAGTGGATGACAGGAGCGGTCGATTGAGCGTCAACCGTCTGGGGGACTTGGCGGCTAAATGGCGCCGTGGTGCGTACAGGGTACGACTTGGGTGGGCCGGAGCGATGGTTGCATTCTGCTGAATTCTTGCCTGATCCCGCTGATATGGATCAGATCAGGTGAAGCACTGCTGCCCCTGCAGAAAAGACTCCAACTCCGTGACGGGCAGTGGCCGGCTGAACAGATAGCCTTGCACCTGATCACAACCGTTGGCCGTCAGGAACGCCAGTTGTTCGGGGGTCTCCACCCCTTCGGCGACCACTTGCAGGTTGAGGCTGTGGGCCAATTCGATGATGGTCCTGGCAATGGCCGCGTCCTGGGGGTTACTCGTCACTTCTCGGATGAAGGCGATGTCGATCTTGAGTTTGTCGATCGGAAACCGCCGCAGGTACGCGAGGCTTGAATAGCCGGTGCCAAAGTCGTCGATGGACACTTTGACCCCCAGTTGTTGCAGGGTCTGCAAGCTGGCGATGGTGTGCGCCGTGTTCTCCATCAGCGAGCTTTCCGTCAGCTCGATCTCAAGCCAGTGGGGTTCGATCTGATGATCGATCAGGGCCTGGCGGATGCTGGCGATCAGATCACCTTCGATGATCTGTTGGCCGGAAACGTTAACCGCCACCTGGAAAGCCCCTTTCCCGGCGCCTTGCCAATCGGCGATTTGCTTGCACACACGGGTAATCACCCAGTTGCCGACCTGGGTAATCAGCCCGAGGCTTTCCAGTATCGGTACGAACACCGCCGGCGAGACATTCGCCTGCCCCGGACGTGGCCAGCGCAACAGGGCTTCCAGCCCGCACACGCGGCCGTCGGCCAGGCCGATCTTGGGTTGGTAAAACAGCTCGAACGCCTGCTGCTTCACGGCCTCACGCAACGCGGTTTCCATCGATTGTCGCGCCGAGGCCTCTTCATTCATTTGCGCCGTGTAGAACCGATAAGTATCCCGGCCAATCTTCTTCGCCCGGTGCATGGCGGTGTTCGCGTGCTTGATCAACCCGTGTGCGTCGTCCCCGTCATCCGGGTACAGGGCAATGCCAATGCTGGCGGTCATCGCGGTTGATTGACCACCGAGCTGAAAAGGCTCGCGCAGTGTTTCGCGTATGCGCTCGACGGTTTGCAGCGGGTCCACCTGGCCCTCGCGAATCATCAGGATCAACGCAAATTCGTCACCGTCCATGCGCCCCAGTGTGTCACTCACATTCAGGCAGTTGGTCAGTCGCTGGCCCAACTCCGCCAGCATTCGATCGCCCAGCAGGTGGCCCCAGGTTTCGTTGACGCTGCTGAAGTCGTCCAGGTCGACGGTCACCACCGCCAGTTGCCAATGACTGAGCGACGCCTGGGTCAGCCCCATTTGCAAGGTGGTGAAGAATAGTTTGCGATTGGGCAGCCCGGTCAACGTGTCGTAATGGGCCATTTTCAGCATGCGCTGATCGTTTTCCTTGCGCTGCGTGATGTCCCGCGCGATGCCGACGATGATCCAGTCATCCCCGGTCTTAAAGGCTTGGCGGTGGATTTCTACCGGCAGGAAACTGCCGTCCTTGCAGCGGATCTGCGTTTCCGTGGCTTCGATGGGGCCTCGGCCGGCGATGATCTGGTCGTACAAATCCTCCAGCTCTTCGGTGGAGTCGTCACTGAGATCGGCCGGTGTCTTGCACAGGAGCTCTTGCGGGGTGTAGCCAAGCACTTGGCAGGCACGGCGGTTGAACTCGATCAGCCGCATGGTGCTGCGGTTGATCAGGAAAATCGCGTCACCCGACGCGTCCATCGCCGAACGAAAACGCTCGAGGTCGATGGTGCGCTGTTGCAGTTGCTCTTCCAGCATCAGACTGTGGCTTTTCAGGTAATCGCCAAACGCCTTGAGCCTCAGCAGGTTGCGCACCCGCAGCCACAACTCGGCGCTCTCCACCGGTTTGCTGAGGAAATCTTCGGCGCCCGCTTCCAGCCCGGAAATCCGCGCACTGTGCTCGCCGAGGGCGGACAGCATGATGATCGGGATGTTCGAGGTGGCTTTGTCCGTTTTCAGCTGGCGGGCGACTTCGAAACCATCCATGCCCGGCATCATGATATCGAGCAGGATCAAGTCCGGCGGTTGCTGCGCGACCATGAGCAGGGCTTCTTCGCCCGAACCCGCCGTTAACGTCTGATACCCCTGGTTCTGCAACAGGATCTGCAGCAATTTGCAGACATGCGGTTCATCGTCGACGATCAATAAAGTAGCGGCAATGTCGGACATGGAAAGAGCTCAAGTAGAGGGCTGTTGAGGCAGATTGTTTTGCAGCAACGTATCGATGACCCGGTAGAGCTCTTTGTAGCGTAACGGCTTGATGATGTAGGCATTGCAGCCCGCCAGGCGGGTTTTTTCCTCGTCTTCCTTCATGGCCATGGCGGTGAGCGCGATCACCGGGATCGCCGCTGTCAGCGCATCGCTCTTGAGCAGCGAGGTGGCCTTCAGGCCGTCCATTCCCGGCAACTGAATGTCCATGAGAATCAGCGCCGGCTGCCGCTCGCGCGCCAGTTTCAGGCCGGTTTCCGCATCGGTCGCGCACACGACACTGTGCCCGGCACTGGTGAGCAGCAGCCGGGCCAGACGCATGTTGGCGGCGTTGTCTTCGACGATCAGGATTTCAGCCACGGCGCCTCCACACTGGGGGAACGACGGATAGGCAACCACGCCACAAATCGGGCGCCCGTGCCTTCACGACTGGCCACGGCGACACTGCCGCCATGGAGTTCAGTCAGTTGCTTGACCATTGCCAAGCCTAGACCGGTGCCCTCGAATTTACGCGCCAGACTGCTATCGATCTGACTGAAGGCCCTGAATAACTTGTCCATATCGCTCTGGGCGATGCCGATGCCGGTGTCGCTGACACTCAGCTCCAGAAATTCCTCATAGTCGCTGTCCGCGAGCTGGAAGCCGTACGCTGGCCAGTCTCCCTCGATCGTGCCCACTTGAGCCCTTTCGACCTGGCGCACCGCCACGGTCACCACGTCGCCCGGTGCACTGAATTTCACGGCATTGGCCAACAGGTTGTAGATGATCTGTTTGGTCTTGCGCAGATCGAGTTCGAAGGTGCCAAGCTCGGTATCGGTTTCGAGCTTCAACTGGATGCGTTGCAGTGCGGCCTTCTCGCGCACGATCAACAAACTGTTGCTCAGCAGGCTTTGCAGTTCGACCGGCTCCAGCTCCAGCTCCATCATCCCGGCTTCGACCTTGGACAGGTCGAGGATGTCATTGATGAGCGACAGCAAGTGCTGGCCACTGGTGAAGATATCGCCGATGTACTCACGCTGGGTATCGGTCATATCACCGACCATGCCGTCCTTGAGCGCTTCGGAAAAACCGATGATGGCGTTCAGCGGCGTGCGCAGCTCATGGGACATGGTGGCGAGGAATTCGGACTTCATGTGGCTGGCGTGTTCAAGCTCGATATTCTTCTCTTCCAGCGTGCGATCGAAGCGCTTGCGCTCCGTCACATCCCGGGCGGCGGCGAACACGCCTTGCAGCTTGCGATCGCGATCATGAAAGGTCGCCGCGTTATAGGAAACGACAGTTTCGGTGCCATCGTAGGCGCGCACGGTGAGCTCGTAATCGCTGACTTTGTTTTCACTGAGTACGCGCTTGATCGCCGCGTCAGCACGGGCCGGGTCGGTGAAAAAATTCTTGCACGGCGCGCCAATCAATTCGTCCCGGGTCCGCCCCGTCAACGCCATCATTTGTTTGTTGACGTCGGTAATGATGCCCTGGGGATTGGTCATCATCAGGGCATCGATGTTCGACTCGATCAATGAGCGCGTATAAAACTGCTGGTCGCGCAGACGCTGATCCAGCAACGCCTGCGCGGCTTCTTCCTGCTTGCGCGCGGTGTTATCGGTGCCGATCAGCAGATAGCCGATGATGGTTTCAGTGCTGTCGCGCAACGAGGTGACCGACACCATCGCCGACAGCCGGCTGCCATCCTTGCGGATGTAGGTCAGCTCATAGATATCTTCAATACCTCGGGACGCCTTGAATACCAGCGCTTCGAACCCTGGCGTGATCGGTGTCTTGAGCTCAAGGCTGAGCGCCGCGGCGCGGGTAACCAATTCGTCGGCATCGGAAATGTCGGCCGGGGTGATTTTGTTGATCACGTCTTCCGACAGATAACCGAGCATGCGTTCGGCGCCGACATTGAAGATCTGAATGACGCCTTTTTCGTCGGTGGCGATACTGGAAAAGTAGGCACTGTTAAAGATGGCGTCTTGAAGGGCGCCGGTCTTGAGCAAGGTTTGTTGTCGACGAAACTCGGCAAGCTTCTCGGCGCGAGACTGGGGTTCGGTGGAAGGACGATCTACCGGCGGCGTGTCCATTGATTCGTTTCCCGTTAACTCGCGAATCTGACCGTGATGACGGTGCCGTAAAGCGAGCTTACGGAAATCGCCCAAATGAGCGACCAGAGGTTTTTACACGATAGCAGAGGTACTGCACGGAGGTTACGCAGGGAAGCTTTCGTCAGTCTTTCAGTTCACGGGCTTTGATGACTCAGCCCATCCCCTCCCCCCGACCTGTCTCGACGCATCAAAAAATTTGAACCGCTCCTGAACGCACTCGCCTAATGATTAGCTTGTGGACAATCCCACAGGCCATGTGCCAATACCGGCATGCTCCGAGAGGTGGTTAACGTGGCTAAAGACGAGAAGAAAAGCAAAGGCGAAGCATCGAAAGCCAGCAAGGATTTGAAGGACAAAAAGGCATCGCCGGCCAAGAAATCAGCGGCGGCCTCGGCTCTTTCTAAATCTTCCGAAAAGAAAGACAAGAAAAAAGACGCCGAACCAAAGAAATCGGCAAAAAAAGCTGACAGCAAGCCTGAAAAGGCCAAGAAATCAGAGAAGGCAGACAAGCCTGCTAAAAAGAAAAAATGACATCCGCCCTCTGCCAGGGCATTACGCCCTCTGTTTTAATACGGCGGAGTTGATCCACAGTCAATTGATCCGATGGATGTTGACGGGCACTGCAACGCAGCGCCCGTCGTTCTTCATGGTATCCGCAACGGCTTGGGGAAGGAGGTTGCGCCAGCTATGGTCATTTGGGGTCGTCCAACCCCAGTCCCGCACGGCCAATGGCGTTCAGGTTGTCTTGGGTAAACCGGTCCTTCCATGACATTTCATAATCTTCACGGGGGAAGTCATCGGGAGAAGCTCCCTTCTCGAATGCGCGGAAAACATCCTGGGCGTAACGCAGATTTTTAGGGCACATGGGTGCCGCAGGCACATACATGACGTTGCCCCAGCCTTGCTGATCGTCGACTGGTGCGACGCTATGAATCACATCGCAATGCCACCAGACAGAGTCGCCTGCCTGAATGTCAGGGATCGGTGTAAGACCTTCCACCAATAGCGAATGCCACTTTTGCGAAACCGGAAGAACTTTGCCCGGTGCGACGCCGCACAATTCGTCCTCAGGCACATCATCGAGCAAGGGCCGCAAAAGCATATAGGCCATGGCTTCAGGAATAGGCAAGGTGTGCAAAACACCTTGATCGGCCTTCATGTCCGAGAGCGCGGTCCACCCCTGGAAGGTGCGGAACGCCGAGCACTTGACCGTATCCTTGTAGGCATACTCATCGACTTCCGTGCGGAAGGCAGCATCCCATGGATCATAGGACTCAAATTCGTTGCTATAGATTTTGTCGAACACCTTCAGATAAGCCGGATGCAGCCAACGCTCCAGTGCGCCTGAGTCGGTATGGGGGCCCAGTCCTTTGGAATGGGTTCCCGGCGGGCGGCGACGGACGCGGTCAGGATAGAGTGCGTTGACATCGGGGTTGAACCAGGATTGGCCGTGGGAGTTTGTCTTCCACAAACGATTCAAGAACGACTGGGCCTTGCCCATCCTCTCGTCTTGACGCAGTTGCATCTGGGAACGAGACCAATAGATGGGAAAGATCTCGGGACGAGACGCCTCCAGGCTGCCAAAGAACTGGTCAGCCGGACCGCGATAAACACTGTCGAATTCATTCTTGTCCAGGTAATCCAGAAGTCCTTTATCCCACGCCAGTACTTGATCTCGGGGGAAGTGGTTTCTGATGACCACGCAGCCTCGGCGCTTGATCTGCGCTATCTGGTCCGCACTCACCTTTCCTTTTGCGATGTCATCAAATTCAAGTATTGGCCATCCCGAGCCAGTCCTTGCCTCCTGTTCTTTGATCGATGCGATCTCGGCGCAGATGAAATCGCTGACTTGGGCAAATAACGCTTCAACATCACCAATCTGGGCACGTAGCGTGCGCTTCATCTTGACGATGCTGTCCTGATAATTCTCTGGGAGTGCAGCGGATTCAAAGGCTTGATACTTACTCATGGCAGACCTGTAGTTTTTGTTTTTCATACAGGTATGGAAGCACCTCCTGCCACGGGAGCGGCAGTCGGGTTAGGCGCAAATTCCAATACTATTGTGGCGTCATGTTCGGACAGGAGTGGAGCATCAGACTGTGATCTACCGACCCGGACTATTGGAAAAGGTGACCATGCTGCCGCCGAAACTCCGACGGTGTCAGCCCCTTGAGCGCTTTGAATTGACGGTTGAACAACGCCTGAGAGGAATAGCCAACTTGCTCGGCGATGAGCGAAACAGTCGAATTACCCTGCATCAACAGGGCACACGCATAACCAATCCGCAAACGCACGATGTAATCCAGCGCAGTACAACGGGTGTGCTTGCGAAACATCCGGTGGAATGCCGACACACTCACGCATGCCATCTCTGCCAACGCTGGAATACTCAACGGGCGGGCATAATTGGAGTGCAGAAACTCCAGCACCCGGTGAATGCGATCATCCTCAACGATGCTTACCCTGCCATTCGATGGCTGTGCGGGAAGGATTCTGATGGCGTCGGCGTCGCATGACAATGTGTTAAGCACGACGAGAAGAGTAACCAGGCGCTCGGGGGGCTGCTGATTGACCATGGCCTCGATCATCGGCCGGACCTGGCGAGATGCTCGCTCACTGAACGTCAGCGCGTTTTGAGCGGCGATGAGTAGCGAACGAATCGATGCCATCTCCGGGAAGAGGTTCACCAGCGATTCAGCCCACGCCTCTGAAAACCAGATCACCAGAGCGATATGCGGTTGACCTGGCCGAATCAACTCAGCTGACGACCAGCTGTGGGGAACATTGGGCCCTACCAAAACGAGATCTCCGTCATCGTATGGAGCCACATCGCTGCTGATGTAGCGATGACCACGGCTGTTCAAGGTGAGCGTCAGCTCATACTCGGGATGATGGTGCCATTCAAAAGGAATGGCGTCGGCAAGCCTCCTGTTTAGCAGCGTCCAGGACGCGTTTGCTTGGGTAGGCACTTTCTCGAAACTGGCTTTCATGGCGATTTATTCTGCTTTTTTAGCCGACCAACACGCCACGATCGTATCACCAACCACTGCCAGGAAGCCCCCCGCCGCTGATCAGGCGCGGGAGTCGCCGACTTCAAATATCGAGCGACCCATGAGAGCCAAATCCCGTGTTACTAAAAAGCCCGTTGACCGTAATTGGGGCAGCGGGCTTTTTATTGCACAGGGAAAAAGTGATGCCCTCACCTACTCCTGTGGATCGACGTTATCCAGCACGCGATTCACAGACAGCTCTGCGAGGGCGATCATTTGTTCGATGCCCAAGGCTAGATTGCGTTTGGGACCGGAGAGGATGAAGGCGAGTTCGCTGGCCATTACACTTGCTGAGGCGAGGGTTTCGCTGGCGTGGACCAAGAGGGTTTCGTCCTTCGCATTGGGGACGGTGGTGAATAAGGGGTTGCGACGGCGTTCGGACATGGCGGGGTCGCGGGGTTCGGATGTCGGATCACCGTCAGTTTGGTCGTTTGAACCTGGGGGATTCGGAGTGTCTTTTATCATTGTGAAGCTCCTATGAAGTGAGCCTCTCCCTATTGCTACCACGCAAACTGGGAGACGGCTGTACACAGGGTGGTAGACCGGTCATAGGAACCCGGCAGGCCGAAGCCTCCCATGCACAGCCGCCACAAAGCAGCCAGCACAAAAAAACGCCCTGAGGCGTTCTGGGTCTATGAAGTATCCGGGCTACCACACCCGTTCGCTGAATTGGCAGCGACGGGTGGGAGGTTAGCGAGGTAGGTTGGGAAGTGCAAGTCCGACGCTAGGTAGGACGGATCCGTACGATCAAACCATCACGATTTAAAAATGACTAATCATTTATCGCAATTATTAAAAAGTTTTTTTAGTATTTCAGACTGCACCAGCGGATGAAACTCTTCATACATAGTGTTCAATCGAACATTATTTTTTTCAGCTGGCTTTGGTATTCGAAAATGTTTGACCACCAACCATTTAATATTCCTGCCAATTGAAACAACAGAGCTATCTAAAACGATCTCATCATCGACAACAAACCCGACCCCCTTGACGATTATATCAGGGCTCGAAGGTGGCACTGACTTAATATAAACAACATCACCCACCTTTAACGAACGAACGAATTGATGGAGTTCCGGTGCCTTTTCGACACCCCAACCTGGACCTGCAATAGCTTGTGAAATAAATTTAACGCTAACGTCTTCATCGTAGTACGCCCCAATTGCATAAATAGCCATGACTACCTCATAAAAAAGAAACCGGGGAAATCACCTAACCTAAATTAGGTTCGAAAACCGTATTTAAGCTCTCGTTCTTTGAAAGCTATTACCCCGCCCTCAAGAATTTCACACACATGCTGCCTTATACCCTTCCGCTTCAACATTCCACTTAACATTAGATCCTCATAAGACAACTCCAAACTTCCGCTGCAGTATTCAAACTTAAACTTTTCATTCTCAAGATTTGCTTGCTGTCCGGCTTGATTCGCAACAACTATACATTCGGAGTCCGCAGCGACGACCAAATTAGCATTGTGCGTCACCATAATAATTTGCCTTTTAGCTTTGCGCTCCCTAATAAAACAATTAAGCTGATCATAGATAGTTCTATTATCTAAGTTATCTTCAGGCTGATCGATCAATATAGGGTGAGACGCATTACTAAGATGAAGGATTAAATTCAACAAAACCAATCCTCTTTTACCCGGAGACATTTTAGCAATTTCATCTTCACGATACCTTACAACATAACCTATATACAAACAGTCGCTAAAAAGCCGCCTTGTAACATCCGACTCACTTACACCTTTACGTCTAGCAGGTATATCAGCATTAGGACGCAACAACCTTTTATCGACATCAACAATCCAATCAGAATAGTGTTCGACATCAAATTGATAGTCCCCCTTGACATCAACTAACGCCCCTACCAAGTTCGAAAGATTCCCTCGACCATCGAACAGCTTAGTAAATTCAGAGAATTTCTCACCTGCAAAACCAACCTCAGCATAAATTCTAATGCCTTCTTCAGGCTGATATTCAGGCTTCTCTACTTCCGAAGCATATTCTTTATACTTATTCACCAACTCTTTAAACTTGTCATGCAGTTCTCCTCGAACCTGCCCCCCCTCAAGTTTAAGTGCGTTTCGTTTAGACTCTATTTCCGCGACAGCCTTTAGTTTTAGCTCTTCAGCTCTCAGCTTGTTATTGCACAAATCAAGCTCACTTTGATCTTTCACTTTTTGCATCAACGGAAGCAATTCAACATCAACTGCTGCTATTTTTGCTTTTAAAACCTGAATCAGTTTAGGTTTATTACTCATTCGATGTTTGACTTCACTTTCAAAGTCTTTCAGGCTGTCGAGGACATGAGCATTAAGACTATCAAACAAACCATTCAAAAAGGTTGAGTCCGGGGACATATCGACATCAGCAACAATAGCATCTCGAAACGAGGTCATCATCGACGCCGAACGAACTGAGACAGAATCAAGAACTTGATCAGAACATAAAACTGCTGACTTAATAGCGGCCTCTCGACTTTCGAAGGTCTTTTTTCGCCTCGTCAATCTTAAAAACACTCTTTCCTGCTCAGGTGTAAAACCAGATTTCTCTCTTAGGAGCTGAATGGTCGAGGTAAGACTTTTTATTTCTTCTTCAATGGAAAGGCGGGTCCCAAATCCAGCCAAGTCCGTTCCGAGTTCAGCAAACTTCCCCCTGAGCTCAAAAATCTTACTGACCTGTTTATCAATTTCCGCATTCAGATCATGTATCAACTTTTCCTGCACCTTAGAAAAAATCTTATAATCTTCATTCTGCCAAAGAATTGATTTAACCAGTTCATTTAGCTGTTC
This sequence comes from Pseudomonas sp. NPDC087342, assembly GCF_044744265.1. Taxonomy (NCBI): domain Bacteria; kingdom Pseudomonadati; phylum Pseudomonadota; class Gammaproteobacteria; order Pseudomonadales; family Pseudomonadaceae; genus Pseudomonas; species Pseudomonas sp. NPDC087342. Next base: position 94,549 of record NZ_JBIUXZ010000001.1, on the reverse strand, counting down.
TCGCCCATCCTCCTCTGCCAAATGATTGATATACAATTGAGGAATATAGGTTATTGGTTTTGAGTCGGTAGGTTCCGAAAGCTTGCTAATTTCGCCGTTTGACCACTGCACTTCAAAATCAACTCCTACAAGATCTTTGTAAGAAGTTGCTTTAGCGAGAACAATCTTCTCTGCCACCTCAACAGAGTTCACTGCTTTTGCAATATAATAAAGAAGCAGGGATTTTCCAGAGGATTTTCCACCTATAATAGTAGTCAAATCTGGATTTACATATTGCCACTCACTGGAAAATATCTTATCAGACGGATCAACGAATCTGACTTTTTCTATAGTTTGATAACTACTTTTCTGCTGAGGGCTCGAGTCCTGTATCCTTACTCTAGATATCGGATCATAAACAACTTGCCTCAACCCTTCAAAAGTTAAATCTGCTTTTATCCAAGTATGCCTTTCACCATCCGGCAAATACAGCTTATCGAAATCATGAGCATCAGACCCCCACAAGCAAGGTTTGACACTACCAAACTCCCTTATCTGCCTATCTTTATCGCCACCCCCCAACAAGAAATTAATGGTTCCTTTATTGGAAGAAAAGATAAAATGCGCTTGTTTTATTAAGTTTTTGCGCAACGAGTGGCCTTGCGAATTCCAATGAACATCACTCAAGTCTTCATCGGCAGGTAATCCAAGTAAAAATTTATCCTTTAATTGCGAGTTACCTTTTAACAAACGAATCAAGTCCTCTTCATCTACTGAAGCGTTCATCATACCAACAAAAAGAGGAGTGCCACTTTTCGAAAATGGAGGATGCTCATCTATAAGTCGGCGCCCCAGATTCTCAAGGTTAGATTTTGTAAGAGGTCTCTTTTCCGCTTGACTGCCAGTCGCAGAGTCAAAAGAAATCTGAATCTGAGAAACAAATTCAGAATAGATTAGATCAATTTCTAATTCATCCGACAAAATCACGTGATAATTTACTTTCCTATTCCACGCAAGATCGTTATTCTTCCCTATGATCAACTTGGTCAATCTAAACTCAATATTCACAAAAACGGCAATCTTGTTTATTTTTTCAATCTCTTCAAAAGAAAAAATAGATGCCATCTTAGCTGGGTCATTCAGATACTGTTCTTTTAGGATTTTATATCCCTCAGGTAGAAAATAGTCTGTAATCCCGATTGCCCTAATTTCATATTCAATAGCCTTCTTAAACAGTATTTTTACATATTCATCCCAATCATCACCAAACTTATTTTCTAAGACTGATGCCGGCGTGTGAACATGCAGGTCCCACTTCCGCCATTCGGAGCCTTTGGAAAATCTATTGTGCCCAGCCATATAATTCCCTCATATATCACGAATACACCGGATTCCAGTCGATGCTGCTTTTAACACTAACCCTGTACTATTTTCAGATTATCTAAATTTACGACCTGACACCGGCTTTGCTTAAAAGCTTGTCGAAAAAACCCATATATTTGAGTTTTCATATGAATATTCATTTCCACTCACCAGCCTTAAAAGCCACACCAAGGGTTTGGAAAACATTTGTTCATAACACGTACTTTCTCTTAGCCAATACTAGCAGCAACAATTGGATGGCGAAATGCCTTCACATAATGAAAATCAGGTAGATAGAGACTATTGGGGATAAAATCTGGCTCAATTAAGAAGCTTGCTTACGAAAATAAAATAGGCTGGGAATGTATCTATTTGATTTAACGCGTTTTTCTCAATCTGCACATCCCAATACTTTACTAGAGACTCCTCGAAAAAAGCATGCTAGAAAACCTATTCAGCCTCGACGTCAGCTAGCCAACTATGAAACATCTGCAGTTCCGTAATAGCGACTTATACGTTGTAATTCTCGCCCACAAAAAGCCCACTGACCATCACCGGCTCAGTGGACTTTTTCAGATAAGGCTTATAGTTACAGAGCCATATCACTAGCGGCATTAGCCTTTGGAGCTTTACCAGCATCCGCAGGGGCCGGGGCCGTCAACTGCGGGATCGCCGGAGGCGGAGTCAGCTGCAACACTTTTGCAGTGTGAGCCCACTCTTCAGCCACTTTGGCTGGATCGTTGTTCAGTTGAGTGCCATAGCTTGGCACGATCTGATGCAACTTTTCCTGCCAGGCCGGGGAAGCAACCTGATCCTTGAAGACCTTTTGCAGCAAGGTCAGCATGATCGGCGCAGCGGTCGAGGCACCTGGGGAGGCGCCCAGCAGGCCAGCGATCGAACCGTCAGCCGAAGCTACGATCTCGGTACCCAACTTCAGCACACCACCAGCAGCTTCATCACGCTTGATGATTTGCACGCGTTGGCCGGCTTGCCACAGGCGCCAGTCTTCAGCTTTGGCATTCGGGAAGTATTCTTTCAGGGCGTTCATGCGGTCTTCGTCGGACAGCATAAGTTGGCCAGCAAGGTACTCAACCAGTGGGTATTCTTCACAACAAAAGGGAGGGACTTGTTTTTATAGATTTATTTTTAAAGCGCTTTTGCACTAAGATCATAAAAACCCCTCTTTTACACATGAAAATATCGGGATGAAATCAGTATGAAATATCTGTTAAAAACAATTTTCTTCCGCTGCCAGCACCGAATGTGGAAAAAGTGAATATCAAAATACTTTCATTTGTCTTTCTGTTGGCGTTACTGCTGATCCTAAATATTGGCTATTACAACGCGCTGGAAGACGGAGATGTAGAATCAACCTGGTTTTTCAAGAAGACGCCGACATTCCAGATCAAGTTTTATAACATCCATGCAAATGACGGTGAAATCCGAAAAATCGAATCTCTTACTGAAGAACAAAGAGAAAAAATAGTTGACTACTGCAAATACCGACTCGGAATAAAAACAAATTTAACAACTCAGGACGACGTTGAAGCTTGTAGAAAAAAATGAAGGATCAAGGACCGCAAATGAGCATTTTCAAACGTATCAAATCCTTCGTCAGGCGTAGCCCGGAAGAGCAGATCGTCGGTTACTCCCTTTCCGAGTTGAAGTCAGTTTTTACTCAGCCGTTGCCTCCCCCTGCCCGTCCGTTACCTGATTTTTCGCAGGTGGTGTCTTTGGCGAGTCTCGACATTCCAGCCTACTACTGTGTTTTTTTAATCGCGGACGCTGACTTTGCCGGACTTGAGGCGCTTGTCGAATCGGATTTCAGTTTCGTCGCTGAAAAGCCATTCAATGGCCTGCCCGTAAAGCGCTATTCAAATACTCGAAAAGACGAGTACCTGATCTACTTCAAATCGAACTCGGAATTTAACGCCACGACGATTCGTATGGTGACGAATAGCATCGATTTACTGAGCAGTCTTCAGGAAATGAGGTTAGCCGTGCCACCGCCGTGGATAGCGTTTGAGGGTTATGACCCCGCCTGGTGGGGCGGTGCGATGCAAGGTGCTCAGGGGTATTACAACGACAGTTACTTTCTGCCCTTTTTCACTCGATTGAGTCGTTCGGAAAGACAGCAGTACTACGCAAAATTCAACGCCTCGGATGCGTGGATCGAGAGCCTGGAGCTGATGTACGCCGAGTAATGAGCACGCCCGTGACTGTTTTCAGGCGAATGTTCGGCCTCTCACGTCCTTTTTTGCCTGTTGCTTGTGCAAAGTCGCAAGCCTTGTAAAACCACTCAATGTAGTCAACGATGCAGTTGGCCCTCGTCCCTTGTTTTGTGCCATGGACCCTGCCCCATGTCCTGAATCTTCAGGACTAAAGTTCGCGCACTTGCCCACAAAGACCTGAAGACAGCAGAACCGACTATTCTTTTGAATAGAGAACGCTGCTTTCTTGGCAAAAAGGGACGCCATGCCGGACTATGATTGCGCTATCGGCTCTAGACCCAGCATCACATACGGTGATCGAACCAGTCTGATCAAGGCCTGGCTACGCTGGATGGCTTCAATTCCGGTTTTCTGTCTGTTCACGGCAGCGTCCGGATACGCCCAGAACCTGCCAATCGCAGCACGGGTCGAAAACGCCACGGTTACGGTGATCCAGGCGCAGGAAATCGTCGCCAGAGCCACCCTCGAAGCCGTTCGCTGGAGCGGCCCTGAATCCGGTCCACAAGTCCTGCGAGGCAAGAGCATCGCGTTTGTCGCAGAAGATTTGCGTAACGGTGGAATTGTCGGTGTCGCGCAGGGAGCTCGCGAGGCAGCCAAGGCGATGGGCTGGACGCTGAAGATATTCGATGGCGCGGGATCATCGGCCGGGCGCGCGAAGGCCTTTTCCGATGCCCTGGCAGCGAAACCCGACGGCCTCATCCTGTGCGGCTCCGATGCCCTTGAGAACAATGCGGCGCTGATGCGCTTCGCCAAAAATGATGTGCCGGTGGTTGGCTGGCACGTTGGGGCACGCCCCGGGCCGATTGACGGTACGCCGGTGGCCATGAACGTCACGACCGACCCGCTCGAAGTGGCGCGCCTCACCGCCATGGCAGCAGTCGCACAATCAAACGGGCGCGCCGGCGTGGTCATCCTGACCGACTCCAAATACAGCATCGCCATGGCGAAAGCCAAGGCCATGGAAAACGTCATTCGGGGCTGTCGGGAATGTACGTTGCTGGAAGTGCGCGATGTCGCGATCTCCGAAAGTAGCGAGAAGATGCCGGCGATCACCAAGGAGCTGCTGCAGCGCTATGGCAAGCGCTGGACCCACGCACTGGCCATCAACGATATCTATTTCGACTACTCGATTGCCTCTTTGACCAACGCCGCAATACCCAGTGACGGGATCAGTCTGTTGTCTGCCGGTGATGGCAGCGCTTCGGCTTTTTTGCGCATACAGGCGAAAACCTACCAGACCGTCACCGTCGCCGAGCCGCTCAACCTGCATGGCTGGCAAGTGATGGATGAATTAAACCGGCTGTTTGCAGGTCAGCCGGTGAGCGGTTTCGTCGCGCCGATTCACTTGGTCAATGCCGACAATATCGCCTTCGACGGCGGGAAGAAATTCCAGTACGACCCAGACAATGGCTATCGAGACATCTATCGCCACCAGTGGAATCCATGACATTGGACGTTACTTCCCGACTCGTACGCTGGCTTTTGCCACAATCGCTTCGCGCGCAGTTCACACTGGCGTTTCTGACGCTGGCGCTGCTGATCCTGGCGGGCGGTGCAACGGCGGTCTACGCGTTGCGCACTTCAAACAACGCCACCCGCCAACTGACAGATGAACGACTGGTCCGCATGCAAAATGGGCAAGACATGCTGCAGCGCACCTTGCTGATCGAACGCCAGACCGATCAGCTTTTGACAACCCGCTCCCCCGACGCCCTGCGTTCAAGCTATGCGGCAACCGTTGATCAGCTTGAAGCCCTTGATCAACTGGTGCAGCAACTGACTGCCGCGAACAGTGGCGTGGCGATACTGGACATGTATCAGTCGAGTCAGATGTTCCGCAATACCGCCAACATCGTTGCGCAACTGCGGGAAAGCCTGCTGCAAACAGAGGTCACCTTCGAGCAAACCGTTGAGGAACACACCGCCCGGTTAACCGCGGCCCAGACGCGGGCCAGCCTGGAACTGGCGGTGTTGCTTTTCGATCTGCCGCAGGCTGCCGACAGTGATGACGTGCAACGGCTGCGAATCCAATATGAGCGCTTGGCACGCACGGCAGGCAAGTTACCTGACGCTGATCTGGAGACGCCCGATCTCTTCACCCTTCGCCTGAATCTCATCAATCAGCAAAACGTCATACAGCGCTTCAATGAGGAACTGAAGAATGAGGCCGGGGTTCTGGTCGCGGTGGCCCGTGCGCAATCCAGTGCTTACACCGAAGACTATCGCGAGGCCGTGCAGCGCCTGGTTGAGGCCTCAAATCATAGCCAGCAATGGGTGCTGATCATGCTGGGCGCCAGCCTGGTGTTCGCCTGGTTCGTGACCCGGGTTTTCATGGGCCGTCATGTGCTCATGCGCCTGAATGAAATCAGCCGGCAATTGCGTCAGGAGCACACGGACGAAACGCATTTGATGATGGCGGTACATGGGAAGGACGAGATCGGCAACATGGCTCGCGCGGTGAATCAATTCCTTCAAGACCGCCTTCAGCTGGAAAAAAGAACCGTCCAATTGAGCATCGCCACAAAGCGGCTCGCCGTGCAAAACGGTCGATTAGAGCAAGAAGCCATTATCCGCGCCGGACAAGGACATGTCCTGGAGCTGATCGCCAGGAGCACCGAGCTAGCAGAAGTCCTCGACAGTCTGGCTCATTTGGTCGAATCCCAACTGGAAGGGATGATGGTGTCGATCCTGGTGCTGGATGAGGATGGCAAGCACCTTCTGCACGGGGCGGCGCCCAGTTTGCCGCAGGCCTATAACCAACTCATCGACGGGATTGCGATCGGTCCGAAGGTCGGTTCATGCGGCACTGCGGTCTATCGACGAGAACCGGTCATCGTCACGGATATCGAGCTGGATCCGCTGTGGGAGGAGTACCGTTCAGTCGCGGCGTCCTATGGGTTTCGCGCCTGCTGGTCGACGCCGATTCTGTCTCACGAGCGAAATGTCTTGGGTACGTTTGCCTTGTATTCCAACACCGTACGCAGCCCTCGCTCGAGCGAGACGCGATTGATCAACATGGCAACACCTCTTGCCGGCATCGCCATAGAACGCCAGCTGACCGAAAAGCGTATTCGCTACATGGGCGACCATGACGCACTGACCGGACTGCCGAATCGCACGCTGCTCGAAGACCGCCTCAAGCAGGCAATTCTTTACGCTCAACGCTATAACCGCCTGGTGACGGTGGTGTTTCTCGATCTGGATAAATTCAAACTGGTGAATGACAGCCTCGGGCACAGTGCTGGCGACGAACTGCTGAAAACCGTCGCCCAGCGCATGCTGGAGTGTGTACGCCGCACCGACACCGTTGTGCGCCTGGGTGGCGACGAGTTTGTGATCATCCTGTTCGACCAGCCCTCGGACATCGACGGCGTGACTCCCGCCCTGCACAAAATCCAGGAAGCCATCCTGCGGCCGATTCAAATCAGCGGACATACACTCCACGTCACCTGCAGCATGGGCCTGGCCACCTACCCTGCCGACGGCAACGATACCGACACGTTACTCAGCAACGCGGACGCGGCCATGTACCGGGCCAAGGAGTTGGGGCGCAACAGTTACCAGTTCTATACGAGTGAGATGAACAACAAGGTTCAAGGCAAGCTCGCCATGCAAGACGGGCTTCGAAACGCGCTCAACCACAACGAGTTCCTGCTGCTGTACCAGCCGCAGGTGGATTTGCAGTCAGGTCAGATTATCGGCGTAGAGGCACTGATCCGCTGGCAGCACCCCGAACTCGGAATGGTCTCTCCAATCAAATTCATTCCGCAGGCCGAAGAGACCGGGTTGATCGTGCCGATCGGAGACTGGGTGATTCATGCCGCGTGCAGGCAGAACAAGGCTTGGCAGGATGCGGGTTGCCCGCCGATTACCATGTCGGTGAATATTTCCGCACGCCAGTTCATCGAAAGGAACCTGATCGACCGGGTGAGGCATGCCTTGCAAGAAACCGGGCTGGACCCGATGTACCTTGAGCTGGAGCTGACCGAAAGTCTGATCATGCAAGACCTTCAGCAAGCCATCAGCAAAATGAAAGAACTGCAATCAATGGGCATCAGTCTCTCGATCGACGACTTCGGAACCGGCTACTCCAGCCTCGCCGCCTTGAAAAGCTTCCCGATCGCGAGACTCAAGATCGACCAGTCTTTCGTACGCGATCTGCCCGACAACGAGAACGACAAAGCCATCGCCACCGCAGTGATCTCGCTGGGGCACAAACTGAACCTGAAAGTCATTGCAGAAGGCGTCGAAACCGAAGAACAGCAAACCTTCCTGCGTGAAAACGGCTGCGATGAAATTCAGGGCCACTTTTTCAGCAGAGCGGTCAGCGCAGAGGACATCAGTCTGTTACTGCGGACGCCGCGGTTGCCTCAATCGAGTCGGATTGTGGGTTCTGGCGCGGTAGGTCGGGAGCGCGATGTGAAGCGTCCAGGCGGTCCGATGGCTGGGCGTTGATTGGAGTTGGCTTGTTTGTTTTGATTTGGTTGGGTGAAGGAGAAATCTGGCGTTAGGGCAGCTCGGGTTTATGGGTGAACCGGACGACTAGGTTGCTCGATCGACTACTGAGCGGTTAATAGTTGGAGACGCAAAGCGACCTGCGGTGACGGGCAAAAATCGGCCAGAACCGGACGGTCACTACGTGTCCCAACCGATACCGATAAGAGGCAATCCTCTAAACGCTCTTGAGAAACCTGCGCCATGCGTACTGGTTCGTATGTATCAATCGCCGTGGTGACGGTATACGGGACTGCATCAGGCGTTTGACGTGTGTCAGGGTCTATACTAATTACGTCCTTTTAGTCAGATCCACCCTTGATCACCGCAGAGCCCACCAGGCAGAACACGTGAAACATTCGACACTTACTGCCGCGCTGCTCTGCCTATTACTTGGCACTCCCGTCAGGGCCGAGCAGTATCAGGTCGTTACTGAAGAGTGGGCGCCGTACAACTACCAAGAGAACAATCAGCTCACCGGCATGGCCACGGAGATCGTTCGAGGCATAATGGCGCTGACCGGGGATGACTTTGAGGTGGTGCTGCTGCCCAGTATGCGAAGCGCCCGTGCATTGAAGACCCGACCCAAGACCATCATGTATTCACTATTTCGCACGGCAGAGCGTGAACCGTTATACAAGTGGGTCGGACCGATCGTGGAAGAGTCCATTCACCCCTATCAGTTAGCCAATGCGCAGCAGCCGGTGAATTCCTTGGAGCAGCTACTGCACGCCCCAAAAATTACGACAAGACATGCCGGCCTGATACCCGAGACTCTGCAGTCGCGGGGCTTCAACAACCTCGAAAAAACTGCAACCGAGAGCCTGCAGCTCTATCGCATGCTGCTAGCCGGGCGCACCGATATCATCATAGGCGACACCGATGCAGGGGTGGCTTACTACAGCCGCCAGTTGAACATCGCCCGCGGCACGCTGCGGCAGATTCCCATCGAGCTCTATCGCTCATCGCTGTATATCGCCTTCAGCCGCGACTGTGACGACGAACTGGTAGCCTCCTGGGCCCACGCCCTAGAGCAACTGCGCCACTCGGGCGAGCTGGAGCGCATCCAGGATCAATACAATCAACCCATCGAGCAATGAAAGCGCGGAACCAGCGCAAGCCCGCTTTGCACTTATCCAGCCTTGCTCTCACTCAACGCGGAGGATAAGCCATCAGCCTTGGAACAAGGGAATGGCTCAACCCGGCCACGCCAAAGGAGCTTGCGGGGCAGATGATGCTTCACCAAAGTGAGCAGTCAGAGGGGCTCGAGTGGTTCAGGTCGACACTGCCGTTGGGAACGCTGGGAACAACGGACCGAATCTGATCATTGCGAAGTAGCTTGGCCATAGTGGTACCCGCATGCTTGTCCGGCGCCCGCAGTTCCTAAGGACTGTTTTCGGCCAATAGGTGCCTTTCATATCTCTACTCAGCCTTTTTTACACGTCAACCAAGCACCCCAGAACAAGCTGCTGAAAAAACGGGTAGCGTCCCCGAAACCCGCGTCAAGCAAAAGCTTTTGAACCGCTGCCTCAGAATGTGGAGGGTCAGCGCCTTGAAGAATTTTCCCAAGTTTGACTTTAACTTCATCCGGGCTGGCGCCGTGCTGCCGCCAGCGTTGCCCCCACGCAGCGAGGAGTAACGGCTGGCTGGCATAGGCATATTGATTGCCTGCGACAATCAGCGGTGCCCCCGGTTTCAGACGTGCCCGGATGGATCGTAAAATTTGTCCTTTGGCATCATCCCCATCGAGATGATGGAGTACACCGATCAAAGTGGCTGCGTCGTAGGACTCTTCTGCCGCCAAGTCTTCTACGTGCCCAAGATGCAGGTCCGTTCTTTCTAGCACGTTGTTTACGGCTAACTGCTGTTTCGCGGTTTCAAGCATCGGTCCAGATGGATCAACAGCGGTGAAGCGCCAGCCCGGCTCAAGCCTGGCCATCGCAATGATCTCCTGCGCCGTACCGCCAGCGCCGACTACCAGAATTTTTGCCGATCCCATATTGCCAAGGCTTGCCGCGAGCATGCACGCCGCCAAGTCCTGACAGGCGTCATAACCTGCCAATGCGATACGGCTCTGTCGTCCGTACTCATTGGCCCGTGTGTTATCAAACTTTTCAGCTGAGTTGAGTGCTAATGTTTTCAAGGCGGTTCTCCATGTCCTTGAATTAACTTAGGTCATAAACAGCGATAATAAAAATTCATTAAATTTATACATTGCATTACTGCCAGGAATACCAATCCCCTCAGCGTTCGCCCAAACGACAGTCAGCTATGGGTCGACTGCTGCCCTTCCTGGCGGGTATCGATCGGCCAAAAGCGGCCAGTCGCGCTGCTGTAGAAAGGGCCGTCATTTGACGGTTTCGATATCGAGCATTTTCCAGCTCTTATCAAAAAGCGCCCTGTCTGGGCCGTAGAAGCGGAACATCGTGAACCAGTCTGCTCCCGGTTTAGTGGGGATCCAGTTTTCTTCCTTTCCAACTGGCGCTTTGGGCCCAAAGTAAATGTCGACGGAACCGTCGGTGTTGCGATGCATCTTCTGGTTGTAGGAGTCGAGACCGGGACTAGGCATCTCACGGATCAGCATGGCCGTGTCCAAGTCATACGCGGTGACTGCCCAGTATTGTTTGGCAGGTACATTAGCAGGCACATGCAATCGGTATGTCTTACCTCCTTGCAACAGTTGCCCCTCGGAATCGTGCCCTCCTACAACATAAAAGGTGGCGGCACCGAGCTTTTTGGGGGCCGCAAAAGCCAAGAAAAAGATCATTCCGCGTTCGTCTACAAATAGCGCATCGTCAGTCTGAAATCTGAAGCCGGTTTTGGGTCCGACACTCTCCGGCAGCCTCCATTGCGTGCCGGGCCACCAAGGCTCTCCCGAAAGCGAGGCGAGTTTGAAGCCTTGATGCACTTCATCAGCGGCCCTTTTCAATATCGCCCTGGTTTCTTCGTTCGGCATGAAGGTCTTGCCCTTCTCTATCCCCAACGACCGAAGCTGGCCCATCATGGCCAGATCACGAGGCATAATCGGCTCTTCATTCACCATCCGCGCCAGGCGCTGATAAAACGAGTCATCGAACGCCACGACTCCGTCCAAGAGCTTGCCCGACATATCGATGTATGTTTGCTTGGGTGGATTTGATGCCTGAGATAACGGATAGAGATGAAGCTGCTTCACCAAATCGATGGCCTTGACCTGATCCGCTTCGGAAGCACTGGCTGGAATGGCGCGTAGCAATGCGTAACCATTTACCGTTTCAAACTGGATTGGAAAATAACCGGCAGGAATAGTCTGCTTAAAGCCTGGCGGGACGAGTACGTATTTACCGCCCTTCCCTTTGTCATCGCCAGCAGGACCAACGTCCGAGACGGGGACTTCCCAAGCATCAACCAAAGAACCGAATAGTCCAGCGCCAACGGTGGGAGGAACGTCCAGCACGACGGGTCCGTCCTTGAGATTGAAGTTGAAATAAACGTAATGTGTTGAGGCATTTGGGGTGGTGAATTGGAATTTCCAGTCGGAGGCCCTGGACCAATAAAGGATGTCGTTGTAATTGGCCTTAGCATCACGGAACAAAGCTTCGCGCATTGCATCGACGCTGACCATCGGCATGCCCCAGATCGCCGCTTCGACAGCACGTCGTTCAACGGTGCGATGAGCCAATTGTTCGGCGCTGAAATCTTCGGCCATGATAGAAACTGCATACACGTTAAAGGCCGCGAACATCACCGCGACGGCATTTACAAGGCGCGATTTCATCCTCCCCCCTTACAGTAACGTTTGGTGTTTAGATGATAGGCGATGTTTACGGATTGGCATGTGCTCCCACCATCCGCGTTGGGTCGATACCGGCCCACCGTGAAACGCATCTATCGGCAATAAGCATTCACTCGCTATTGAAAGGTTTCTCTCACTCGCCAGCCGATGCAACAGGCGAGTGATGACAGATTTCCTTCCAAATAGATGGCACTCACCGTCATCGCGAAAGCGGCACCGGGCTCTCAAGTATCAGCATTTCGCCGTTTGCCACCAGGCATAGTTATGCTTTGTCATGAGCCAATACATAACCCTGCGCTGCCAGCAGGGTAGTCAGGTACCGTAATGCTCGACTGAAGACCGGATGACAATCGGTATACGGCAAGTCATCGAGCGGAGCCCAAAAAAAACTGAAGGCATGACCATGGTCATCTTGCGTTTGGTGAGTCCATTGTTCCGGCAACGGTGCTTGCGTGTCACACAGTTGAAATGTCCATATCTGATTAAGATGCTCAGCGTCCCAACAGCCTAGATCGCTGACGACCGAGGCGGCGTCTATTCCGGACTCCTCACCCAACTCACGCAATGCGGCCTGGGCAGGTGTTTCACCTGCCTCGATTGTCCCTTTGACGAGTTGTACGCCTGCTAGAGGATGTCGGAACAAAAGTATGTGCGTGCCAGGAATACTGGACAGGACGAGGGGGCAAGCCTTGTTCGGCGACATGGCGATTTCCTTATCGGCAGTGAAGCAAACATCACGGTCTTAGCTATTACGACTCTCGCGACACCGCATGAATGACATCCGCAGCCATCTTTTCAGCACTGTTCATCCCGTCAATCCGTAACACCGGAGCGGTTTGCCCTGATAACCACGCCTCATGCCACGCTCGGTTGCGTCCTGAAAAGTTCGGATTGTCGTACTGCGAGGCCCATTCACGAAAGGCCACGTGTATCTCATGCATGTCACCACCGGGTGCTATGCGGTCTCCAAAGCGCTGTTTTTCTCGCGCGGCCAGCCGCTCAAGGCGAACGGGCGTTGCTGTTACAACGAAAACAATCAGATCGGCATGGCTAATCAGCGCATCTCCCCAACCAATAGCAGAACCGGTCAGCACCCAGTTTTCGTCACCGAGTTTTTGCTGCATCAGTGACACGCGTTCACTGACAGGTCGCTTGGTCGTAAAAGGAGGGTTCGTGGGCATCCAGAAAAAATCATCGACATCGACATGTCGTATGTCGAGCAGACTTGCGAGGTTTTGACCCAAGGTGGTCACGCCCGCACACGAAGCACCTGTAATGTAAATCCGCAATTTTTCCTCCATGAATACAAGTCGATTTCGAGGCGAGCAAGATAGCCGAAAGTCGCCTGGGGCTCACTTTTTTCTGGGCTGTAAATGACCGTTTCTGAGCGATTAGCACCCGTTCGGGTAGCTTGCAAGCTCCCTCGCCACAGGCTACGTGTCGACTTCAAATATCGAGTGCCCCATGAGAGCCAAATCCCGGCCACAAAAAAGCCCACTGACCGTCGCCGGTTCAGTGGGCTTTTTCCGATAAGGCTTTTAGTTACAGAGCCATATCACTAGCGGCATTAGCCTTCGGAGCCTTGCCAGCATCAGCAGGCGCCGGAGCAGCAGCCGGAGCGGTCAACTGCGGGATCGCCGGTGGCGGAGTCAGCTGCAACACTTTTGCAGTGTAAGCCCACTCCTCAGCCACTTTGGCTGGATCGTTGTTCAGTTGAGTGCCATAGCTTGGCACGATCTGATGCAACTTTTCCTGCCAGGCCGGGGAAGCAACCTGATCCTTGAAGACCTTTTGCAGCACGGTCAGCATGATCGGCGCAGCAGTCGATGCGCCTGGGGAGGCGCCCAGCAGGCCAGCGATCGAACCGTCAGCCGACGCTACGATCTCGGTACCCAACTTCAGCACGCCACCGGCAGCTTCATCACGCTTGATGATTTGCACGCGTTGGCCGGCTTGCCACAGACGCCAGTCTTCGGCTTTGGCGTTCGGGAAGTATTCTTTCAGGGCGTTCATGCGGTCTTCGTCGGACAGCATGAGTTGGCCTGCAAGGTACTCAACCAGTGGGTATTCCTTGATGCCGACTTTGGTCATCGGCCAGATGTTGTGGGTGGTGGTGCTGGTCAGCAGGTCCAGGTACGAGCCTTCTTTGAGGAACTTGGTGCTGAAGGTCGCGAATGGGCCAAACAGGATGACGCGCTTGCCGTCCAGGACACGGGTGTCGAGGTGCGGAACCGACATTGGCGGTGCGCCAACGGAAGCTTTGCCGTAGGCCTTGGCCAGGTGTTGCTCGGCGATGGTCGGGTTTTCGGTCACGAGGAACGAGCCGCCAACCGGGAAGCCTGCGTATTCCTTGGCTTCAGGAATGCCGGACTTCTGCAGCAGGTGCAGTGCACCGCCGCCCGCGCCGATGAACACGAACTTGGCGTCGGTTTCGGTTTTGGTGCCGTCTTTCAGGTTTTTGTAGCTGACGCGCCAGGTGCCGTCTTCGTTCTTGGTGATGTCTTGCACTTCGCTAGACAGTTTCAAGTCGAACTTCGGTGTGGCTTGCAGGTGCGCAACGAACTGGCGGGTGATTTCGCCGAAGTTCACGTCGGTGCCGATCGGGGTCCAGGTGGCCGCGATTTTCTGGTTCGGGTCGCGCCCTTCCATCATCAGCGGAACCCACTTCTTGATCACAGCCGGGTCTTCGGAGTACTGCATGCCGGCGAACAGCGGGCTCGCTTGCAGGGCTTCGTAGCGTTTTTTCAGGAACTTGATGTTGTCATCGCCCCACACGAAGCTCATGTGCGGTGTGGAGTTGATGAACGAACGCGGGTTCTTCAGGACGCCTTGCTGAACCTGCCACGACCAGAACTGGCGGGAGATCTGGAAAGCTTCGTTGATTTCAACAGCTTTCGGGATCGACACTTTGCCGTTCTCGTCTTCCGGGGTGTAGTTCAGCTCAGCCAGGGCGGAGTGACCAGTACCGGCGTTGTTCCAGCCGTTGGAGCTTTCCTGGGCGACGCCGTCGAGGCGCTCGACCATTTCCATGGACCAGTCCGGTTGCAACTCATTGAGCCACACACCCAGGGTCGCGCTCATGATGCCGCCGCCAATCAGCAGCACATCGACTTTCTTTGCCTCTTCCGCGTGAACGGACGTGATCCCCATCGACAAAGCCAGCCCCAGCAGGGCCGTGTTGAGTTTCTTAAGCATCTGTAGCACCTATGATAAAACGCCATCCGCCCTTCCCTCCCAACGCCAGGGCCCTTGGTTCACGGCATGCAGGCAGCATGTCGCGGGTTCCCGTACATCAGGATTGGAGGGTGGGCACACAAGGCCGACGTGTCTCCATCGACCTCAGTTTATATGTCCCTACTGAACTGACTTTTTATCATTATTGGCTTCAGCTACTTGAGCGACATTGATCCTGTTTGCGCGTCTCGGGGACGTGCGAACTGAATGGTCAAAGCAAGTTGGGGCGAAGAATATCACGACATGGCAAACCCGCGCGTCTGTTCGCGACTTGGTGGTCCGGGTTTGGGGCTGAGGGCTGTTGGATTTGCGGTGTCTGGGCGGGCCTCTTCGCGAGCAAGCCCGCTCCCACAGGGGAGTTGTGTACACAGCAGATTTCAGGTGGGTCTCGGTTGGCGCCTTCGCGAGCAGGCTCGCTCCTACATGGGAATGCGATCAACTGTGGGAGCGGGCTTGCTCGCGAAGGGGCCAGCACAAGCATCCAGAAACCTTAAGTTCAGCCTCTCGCCAAGCCTCGCACCAGAACGTTAAAGTGGCGCCCTCCTACACCTGAGAACGATGAACCATGGATGGACTTCTCCCCCTGGACACCCACGCTGAGCGAATTACGATTGCCCGTAACAGACAACATCCCCTATACCGCTCATTTATTCTCGTACCAGCCTTGTTGCTCGCGCTCAGCACAACCGCACAAGCCAGCAGCACCTGCGCCACTGCCGCCACGGAAGGCCAGATGTTCGATTGCCTGCAGCGACAGCTCAAAGCCTCAGACCACGCATTGAATACGGCCTACAAAACCTTAATTGCGCGGTACAAAGACAATGGCTTAGCCACAAACCACCCATCCCAGGACCTGATTCTGAAAAAAGCCCAACTGGCCTGGATTGCCTTACGAGATGCCAGCTGCGACTTCGAGACGTATGAATCAATTGGCGGCAGTGGATTTGGCACGATCCATACGGCTTGCCTCCTGGAGCAGACGCAAAAGCGGGTCGAGTACTTGAACGGGTTTGTTGGTTCGCCTTGAATAAACGGTGTCTGGACGGCCGCCATCGCGAGCAAGCTCGCTCCCACAGGGATTTGTGGGTGTCGCTGAGGCCCTCTCACATTGGAATGCGATCAACTGTGGGAGCGAGCTTGCTCGCGAAGAGGCCAGCACAAGCACCCTCAAAGTCAGAGCCCTGAAAGCGCCCGCAAACTCAGCGCATTCCCCAATGCAAAACCGCTCGCGGTGTTATCGAAGATGCACCAGGTCTCGGCCCCCGCCTGTGCCGACAGTTGAATCTTCTCCGCCAGCACCTGCAATCGACCCATGTCGTAGTCACTGTAATAAATCCGCGGCGATCCATGCAGCCGCCAATAACGCACCCCGGACCATCCGCCCGGTGTGGTGCCACCGGTGATTGTCGATGGATCGGCCGCGACCCGCCCGATCCGGTGCTCGATCAGTAAACCGCTGGCCGCGCGCCAGGTTTCATGGCGAGGTTCCAGCACGGCGGAACCGAGATAACGTTGGCGCAGGATGCGGAAAAACTCGGCGGCCAGCGCTGGGTCATAGGCCAGCGAGGGCGGCAATTGAATCAACAAACAGCCCAACTTGTCCCCCAATTGCAGGCATTGGGACAGAAACTCGTCGAGCAGCGCTTCGCAGTTCTGCAGGCGCTGAACATGGGTGATGAGCTTGGGCATCTTCACCGAAAACCGAAACGTCGCCGGCACGGATTGCGCCCAGCGAAGATAGGTCCGGGGCTGATGCGGGCGGTAGAACGAGCTGTTGATTTCCACCGCCGTCAGTGGCGCCGCATAGCGTTGCAAATGCGTGCCGGAGTCGGGAAACATCGCCGCATATTCCCGTGGCACGCTCCAGCCGGCGGTGCCGATGTAGAGCGGTTTCAATAGAGTACCGCCGCCGCATCGCGCATAAAGATTTCGATGGTTTTCGGCCCGACGCCTTCGAACTCGCCGAGGCGTTTTTCGAAGGCCTGGCGATCTTCACTGGCGCTGTGGATGTGGCCGATTTTGCCGGCGTATTCCTCGCCGAGTTTTTTGCCCAGACCGCGTAAACGTTCGGCAGTTGTTTCGTCGTAGCGCACGTAATGGGCTTCACCGAGCATCATCACCAGCTCGCGGTGGGTACACGCCGCCAATTTGCGCGCCGTGTCACGCGTGTGCTTTTCAACGATCACGCGATAAGCCTGCGCGGCGATGTCTGCCTGGATGCGCTTGCCCATCAAAAAACTCGCCACAAACCATTTGAACAAGGCGCTTTCATCAGCGTTTTTCAGTTCAATGCCCAGATCCCGGGCACTAATCGATTTGCTCATGGCTCACCCCTCCTAGGTTCCACCACCGACGCCTTGAATCGAATTGGCAAAGGCAACCCCTGCCTCGCGCACCAGCACGCGCCACTCGGCGGCGTTGATCAACCCGGTGCGTTCCATCTCATCGGCGGCTTTTAGCAGTTCGTCGTAGTGCTCTTCGCTGTCCATGCGGATGTCGGGGTGTCGCAGCAGTTTGTACCAGGTGGCCAAGGCTTCCCGTTTCGCTTCGTCGTTCATGGTCAGGCTTCCTCGGGTTGTTTCCCCTTGGAAGCACCGAGCTGAAGGCCCGTTCCTCGCGCCCGACAAATGGCGATAAGACCCCGAAACACGCTATGCCTTATCCGCAAAATATCTGCTAAGTTGTACGACGACTGACAAATCAATCAGTCTCGACCACCCACAACAACAAGGAAACACCCATGCAAAAAGCCAAATTAGTGATCGGTTTTCTGTGCCTGTTCAGCGGCTACGTAGCCGCCGCCCCCGCAACCGCCGAGAAAGACGTGGCCCAAGCGGTCGATCACCTGACCCAAGCCATGCTGCACAAGGACATTCCCGAACTGCAAAAGCTCACGGCCGAGAAGCTGAGCTATGGGCACTCCAGCGGCAAGGTCCAGGACAAGAAAGAATTTATTGCCGATATCGAAACCGGCAAAAGCGCATTCAAGACCCTCGAGATGCAGAAGCAGACCATCACCCTGCTGGGCGATACGGCGCTGGTGCGCAACCACTTCTCGGCGCAGGCGCTGAAAGGCACGGAAGTGGTGCCGACCGAGATCGAGAACTTTCAGATTTGGCAGAAACAGGGTGGGAAGTGGCTGTTGATTGGGCGTCAGGCTTTCCGTATCTGACTGTAGGTTAATGGTTGTCTGATCTAAAGCCTTCGCGAGCAGGCTCGCTCCCACAGGGGATTTGTGCACGCCACAGATTTAATGTGGGAGCGAGCCTGCTCGCGAAGAGGCCCGCCCAGTCACCTCAGTCGTCCCTCAGGGCCGGGTATGCGCCACATCCAGCTGACTGAACGTCACCTGCCCTCCTTCATTTTTGTAACCCGCATTGTCCAGCGCATACACCCCGGCCTTGAAGTACAGCTGCTTGTTCTTCCAGCTCGAACTGATTTGCTTGCCCCAGCTATACCCCTGGGAACTGACATTCAGATAACCGGCCGAACTGAAGCGAACTTCGTAAGAGAATGGCTTGCCCAGCGCAATGTCCCGGGCAATCACGATGGTGATGTCTTCACTGCCCGGTTTCAGCCGATAGTTGGCAATCACGTTGCCTTTCTTCGTGGCTGCGTCGTACTGGTATTCGACTTTCAGCAGCGGGCCTTTGGCTTGGTAGATATGGATTTGCCCAATCACGATCCTGCCCGTCGAAGGTACTTGATTGACCTTCAACACGGCTTTGAGTCGGTGATCGGCTTCGGGATAAGTCCAGTTGCGCAACGTCCCGTCGCTCAGGGTTTCGCGCAGTTCGCTGCGGGGGAACTCGGACTTTGAGGTGCTGGAGCCGGTAACCGGCGCCCAGAAAAAAAGGTTATCGCCGGAGCGAAAATATGAATCGGTATAGCCATCCACCAATCGCGGCGTATCGATGACTTTGGCAGGCGTCCCGACAGGGATCGTCAGGTTCCAGGTGGCCAGATCAATCATTACAACTCTCCTTGGGGGCGACCGGACCCTACAGCACTTAAGCCCGATGGCCCACAAGGAAAGTTCTTAAAGTCTGAAGCGATCCACCGACTGCGACAACTGCCCCGCCAGCGACGACAACTCATCCGTGGTCGTAGCCGTGCGCCCGATCACCTTGCTGTTGTCCTCGGACATGCCGGCAATCATTTCCACCTGATGGGCGATTTCGTTGCTGGCCAGGCTCTGTTCGCCGATGGTGCGACTGATGTCGTTGACCAGTTGCGTGGTGTTCAGCGTAGCTTCGAGGATTTCACGAATGGCGCGCTCGACATCGGCGGTCACCGCCATGCCTTTGTCGACCTGGGCCACGCCGGCCTCCATGCTGGTCACGGCCTCGCGGGTGCTTTGCTGGATGCGCGCGACCATCGCGGCGATTTCCTGGGTTGAGGCGCTGGTGCGCCCCGCCAGGCTGCGAACTTCGTCGGCCACCACGGCAAAGCCGCGGCCCTGTTCCCCGGCGCGTGCGGCCTCGATCGCCGCGTTGAGCGCCAGCAGGTTGGTCTGGTCGGCGATGCCCTTGATCACCTGGATGATGCTGAAAATCCCTTCGGATTCCTTGTCCAGCGTTCGGATCACTTGGGCCGACTGTTGCGCCGAGCGCGCGATGCCGTCCATGTCGTTGACCACCTGATGAATCACCCGGCCGCCATCCTTGGCCAGTTCTTCAGCCTGGTTGGCCATGTTCAGCGCACGATCGGCATGACGGGTGATTTCCTCGATGCTGGCGGTCATTTCGCTGGCAGCGGCGGCCATGGTGCTGGCGGCGACGCTTTGCTGCTGGCTGCTGCCGGCGACTTCGTGGCAGCCGTTGCTCAATTGCTGGCTCATGCCGCTGACGCCATGGGCGTTGCTGCGCACTACCTCGATCATGCCGCGCAGATCGCGTTGCATGGTCGCCAGTGTGCGGATCAACGTACTGGCTTCGTCGTGGCCGGTCGGCTCGATGATCGTTTCGCTCAGGTTGCCGTGAGCGATGCTGTCAGCGATGCGGCTGGCCGAGCGCAACGGGCCGAGGATGCTCAGGATCACCCAGCGGCCCTGGGCCAGCAGGAGCAACAGGCTGGCGACGAGGACGCTGCCGAGGGCAATGTCGGCGCGGCTGATCGCTTGCTGAGTGGCTTGGCTGGCCTGTTGGGTGTTGGTTTCGATCAGCTCGCTCAGCGCCGACATATCGCCTTCCAGCTGCGTGAACACGGTGTTGAACGAGCCCAACTGCTGCTGCGCCGCGTCCGGATTTTCCAGCGCCAGCCCAACGATGCGTTCGGCTGTGCTGATGTAGGTGTCGAGGCTCGGCTTGACCTTGTTCAGGCCCGCCATGATGGTGTCGTTGACCGGCAGCTTGAGGTTCTCCCCGACCACCTCGCGAAAACGCGCCGCATGTTCCTCGATGGAACTGCGCACCTCAGCCTTGGTGCTGGTGCTTTTACCCAGCCCGACCAGCATCGCCGACAACACGTCGGAGCGCAGTGCGTCGTGCATCATGTCGGCTTCAAGGTGATTACGCAGCGCCGCCGTGCTGACCTCGCTGTCGTTGACGGCCCGGGCCATCTGAGCGTTTCCCACATAACCGACCAGGCTCATGATCAACGCAGTGAGCAGGCCAGTCCCCATCAAGAGAAGTAAACGCAGTTTTATGGACACTTGTAGTTCCCCTTGTGGACGTAGCGAAAGGCAGCTCTGAAGAGGTTATCGACCCCATCCTGTGGTTATTTAAGCCTATTTCCATCCGGGCGTTGGTTTAAGACCAGCGGCGTACCCGCCCATTTCGGCGGTTATGCGCGCAGCATTGAACTCCTGAGCCTCGCCGCACCTCCTAAGTAATGTGTTACTTCCTTTTCGCTTTACGCTGTTGGAGGACGACGCCATGCGCCGCATGCTACTCATTACTTCTCTGATATTGTGCCTGCCCATCGGGTCAGCCCTGGCCGTGAGCGGCAAGGATGTCGCGACCTCGGCAGGGGTTTCCGCTTCGCTGTATTCCACCTTCAAAGATCACAAAATGGTAATTCCAGCCCGGGATGACGTGTCTGCATTTGTCGCCAGTAACGGCGCGATTCGCGGGGTCTACATGGAGGCGGTGTTGCAACAGATCCGCCAGGACAACCCTGGACTCAACGCCACCGACGAAGAACTGGCCAACGCTATTCTTGCTCAGTACGAAGGGCCAGCGGCTCACTAAACACCTACGTTTATCCGCGTGAATAACAGGGGCAGGCTTGAATGGATGCCTGCCCTTGGGCCGCGCGCAAACGCTATGGGCAAAACCGCTCATGGGCCTCTATGATTGGCCCATGACGACCTCGGCCCCAATCCGCTCTCCCTGCCCTCCCGGCGCCTGCATCTGCGGGCGTGACCCGTTGCTGGAAACACCCGGCGCGGACGTGCGCATCCTGTTCCTGACCCGTCAGGAAGAAAAACGCCTGCTGGATCGTCTGGAAAACCTGCAAAGCCTCGCGGACCTTGAACGCCTGCAAGTTCGGATGTTTGACCAATTGGGCATTCGCCTGGAACTGGTGCCGAGCTTCAACGAAGTACGGACGATGCGCGGTATCGGCATTCAGATCGAGGAACTGCCCGGCCTATGCCGCAAGACCCGCGCCGCCATCCCCGCAGCGATTCGTCGCAGCCTGGAAAAGCGTCCGGAGATCGCCTACGAGTTGCTTAACGCCAATGACTTGTTGCGTGATGCCTGATTGTTTCACCCGCGTATCACTGGCCTGGATATTCGCTCTAAACCCATCGAAACAAGATCAGCGGTCGTACGCCGGGTACGTGCCGCTGCTATGCCTGATCGTGGGAGCAATGGTTTGTAGCCAGCCTGGACGGCCCTGCAAACACACGCGTGAACCCGGCCCCGGCGCCAGCCAGGTGCGCAATCCGCAAACAGGTGCCAGTCCGTGACAGGAGGTGGCAGATGTTATTCATCGTCAGTTGGACCATCAGTCCGCAGAACCGAAACGCCGCAATCGAACGATTCCTCAAGACCGGAGGCGCCCCGCCCACAGGCGTGAAAATGCTCGGGCGCTGGCACGCGATCGGCGCATCCAGCGGTTTTGGCATTGCTGACGCCAGTGACCCGGTCGCCATCCAGAAATGGGTGTTGGAGTGGAACGACCTGATGAACATGGACGTCCACGCGGCACTGACCGACGAGCAAATGGCGCCGCTGTTGGCGTCGGTCGGCAAGCATTAGTCATCGGGGCGGCGAACGTTGCTCGCCGCCCCGATGTATCAACCTTCTCGCCCCGATGCTCCGGCGTTTTTGAACTACCGTTATCAAAAAATAACGACTACCCCCACGGAGCACCCACCACCATGAACCTGTCCCGAAACGTGTTGATCGGCGCCGCACTGACCGGCCTGCTGCTGGGCGGTTGTACTTCGAAAGTCACCGAGCGGGAGCAGTATTCCGGCTTCTTGCCCAACTACAACAACCTCCAGGAAGTGACCACCCCCAGCGGCGAGAAAGCTATGCGCTGGGTCAGCCCGTCATGGAACCCCAACGCCTACGACACCGTGGCTTTCATGAAGCTTGAACTGTATCCGAAGCCAAAGCCCAACGAGCGTGTCGACCAGCGCACTCTGGAAGAATTGCAGACCTACATGACCAACAGCGCCAAAGGTGTGCTCGGCCAGAAATACCGCGTCGTGCCGAGCGCCAAAAAGGCTCCGGCGGGCTCGAAAACGTTGGTTGTGCGGGCCGCGATCACCGGTGTCACCGCGTCCAACGAGGGCATGCAATGGTATGAAGTAGTGCCGGTCGCGGCCGTGGTTGGTGGG
Organism: Pseudomonas sp. NPDC087342; assembly: GCF_044744265.1. NCBI lineage: Bacteria > Pseudomonadati > Pseudomonadota > Gammaproteobacteria > Pseudomonadales > Pseudomonadaceae > Pseudomonas > Pseudomonas sp. NPDC087342. The sequence continues at coordinate 71,682 of NZ_JBIUXZ010000001.1, read as the reverse complement.
GTCAGCGCAGCTTCCGGCCATCGTAGCCAGGACACTACGCTGTTCCTTGAAGCGGAACTGGTGGATGCCAGCAACAACCAGATCATGGCCAAAGTAGTGCGCAAGGTGTTTGGTGAACAGCTGAAGAACTCGAGCGAGAAGATCACCACCGATGACTTCAAAGCCGCGATCAGCAAGTTGACGGCGGATTTGCAGGCGTTTATCCGGTAGGAAACAGCCAGATCGACCGCGTTATCGTTCTTCGCGAGCAGGCTCGCTCCCACAGTGATTCGCGGTCATACACAAAAATCCGTATCCACCGGAGATTTACTGTGGGAGCGAGCCTGCTCGCGAAAGCGGTGTGTCAGCCAACCTCAATATTGAATGTGCCGGCCTCTTCGCGGGCAAGTCCGGCTCCCACACGGGATCGTCGTCGGACACAAAACCCGCATCCACTGAAGATCCATTGTGGGAGCGAGCTTGCTCGCGAAGGCGGTGTGTCAGCCAACATCTGTATTCAATGTGCCGGCCTCTTCGCGGGCAAGCCCGGCTCCTACAGGGGATCTTCGTCGGACACAAAACCCGCATCCACTGAAGATCCATTGTGGGAGCGAGCTTGCTCGCGAAAGCGGTGTATCAGAACAGGAAAATTGATCTGTCACCCCACTACCCCAACATCGCCACCCACTGCCCTGGTGTCATGCGGGTGACCATGATCAGCACAATCACAAACATCCCGAGAAACCCCAGCACACCCATCCAGAACCACTTCCGGTAAACAACTGCATACTCGTCAGCCAGCCCCTGCCCCGTTTCCACCGCGCTCAACGCCAGCACCTGCAAACGCTTTTGCAGCACCAGTACCGGCAGCCACAGCGCCCCGGTGCAGAGGAAGATCACCAGCGCCGTCAGCACCCATTCGGTGGTCAGTGGCAGCCCGCTGAGCTTGACCAATCCATACCCGGTAAGGATTTGAATGAACCCGGCCAGCGTGGTGATCCAGGTGTCAAATCGCACGACCATCCGCGCCACGTGAGCGATCACCAGCGGATTGGCGGTGCGACTGGCGGCGATCAGATACAGGTAGGAGCCCATGCCGAAGCCGAACAGGAATATCGCGGCGATAACGTGGGCGTATTTGAGGCCGAGGTAGAGCATGTTCAGCCCTGCCCGTCAGAAAACATCACGGACATCTGCAAATTGTCCGGGTCGTTGATGGCGGTCATGTATTCGTCGACGCTGATTTCACCGACACAAGGCCGGGCACCGGGTTCGGGCACGTAACCCTGGAGCATCTTCGCCGCCAGGGCGACGGCGGCGCAGCTCGGGATCTGCGGGCCTTTGTCATTGAACGCGGTGAGTTGCACGGTCATCGACAGCGGCTTGTCATCCAGGCCAAGCCCATGGACATCGATGTACATCGCACTTTTGCCATCGCCAAAGCCTTCAAACCAGGTTCCCCAACGGTGCAACCGGGCGGCCCAGGTTGCGTAGTCGCGAACCAACCCTATGCGCAGGGCCTGAGCCAGCAGATAGTTGGCCACGCCACCGAGTTTGAGGCCCGAACCGGCCCGGAACCGCAGAGTGTGGGCGCCGTAGCGGCTGGCGAAGATGTCCATGTCGGGCACGTCAACATTGGCCAGCACCCGCGTGCCCATCTGCGGCATCTTGCGCAACGTCAGGTCCATCCAGCCGGGCACTTCGTGCACCTGACCATTCTTCAGTTGCTTGATCGGTTTGCCAGCGTAGGCCAGCACGCCGGCAATGGTGGACAGCCCCGGCATCTTTGCCGAGGAGGAAATGCCGTGTTCGATTGAATCAATGCGTCTGAACCGCGAGCGATGCTGATCAATGATGGCGGACGATAGCGTCGGCACCGAACTGCAACCGCTGAGCACCGCCACGCCCGCCCTTCTGGCCCGCTCATCCAGCACGGCGATGGCGTTGACGAAAGTGCGGCAGTCCGCCAGGTCGCAGTAATTCACCCCCGCGTCGATGCAGGCCTCGGCCACTGCATAGGATTGCCCCTGAAACGGGCCGCCGGTATGAACCACAAGTTGAACACCCAGGGAATCCAGAGCAGCCCTGAAACCGGCGCCCATGGCATCGCCGCACCAGCCTTCGCAGCGTCTGCCTGACAGGGTTATCAATGCCTCGACCTGCGCCGCCAACTTGCGAGAGTCACGCCCGGAGATCACCAGATCAATGCCCGGCATCACCGCCAAATGCCGGCAGACGATACTGCCGAAGTTCCCGTAGCCGCCGATCACCAATACCTTGAGTGTCATGTGTTGCTTCCCTGAATCATCTTTGCGACCGAGGCGCGATTCTAAGGGATTGAATGAACAGGCAGGGATGGTTTTCTCGGCAGACAGTGCGCGTCATCGTTCTTCGCGAGCAGGCTCGCTCCCACAGGGGATCGTCGTCGGACACAAAACCAGCATTCACTGCAGATCCCCTGTGGGAGCGAGCCTGCTCGCGAAGGCGGTGTGTCAGCCGACATCTGTATTGAATGTGCCGGCCTCTTCGCGGGCAAGCCCGGCTCCTACAGGGGATCGTTGTCGGACACAAAACCCGCATTCACTGCAGATCTACTGTGGGAGCGGGCTTGCTCGCGAAGGCGGTGTGTCAGCCGACATCTGTATTGAATGTGCCGGCCTCTTCGCGGGCAAGCCCGGCTCCCACAGGGGATCGTCGTCGGACACAAAACCCGCATTCACTGGAGATCCATTGTGGGAGCGAGCTTGCTCGCGAAGGCGGCCTGATAGTCAACGCATCACTCAAGACCGGACACCTAAGCCACCCCACCCTTGGCCTGCTGCTCCAGATGCACCTGCAACTGCGGATCAATATTCAGCGCAGCCGCCAGTTCATCCAGGTAATTGCGCTCGGCGTCTTGCTGATCGTCCACCACCATCACGCTGGCCAGGTACATTTCCGCAGCGATGGCCGGGTCGGTGGCGGACTTCGCCACGTCGGCGGGGTCCAGCGGGCGGGCGACTTCTTCGTCGAGCCATTGCTGCAATTGCGGGTCATCGGTGTGGCGGCCGATTTCGGTGCTGATCATCTGTTTCTCGCTGTCATCAATCCGGCCGTCAGCCTTGGCAGCGGCGATCAAGGCGCGCAGCACCGCGTGGCTGTGGTCTTCGACTTCCGGGCCGGACAGCAAATCCACGGTGCGAGGGGCTTGTTGCGGGGCCGAGGCCTGGTTGCGTTGCCAGGCTTGATAGGCCTGGAATGCCATCATCCCGAGGGAGGCCAGCGCCGCATAGTTGGTGCCGCCGGAAGATCGAGTCCGGGTCGAGCCGCCCAGCGCAGAGCCGCCGCCCAGCAAGCCACCGAGCAAACCACCCAACCCGCCACCGCCGGCACTGGAACCGGCGCCACCGCCCAACAGGCCGCCGAGCAATCCGCCGAGACCGCCCAAGCCTCCCTGCGATGGCGAAGCGCCGCCGCCCTGTTGCGTCATCGAGCCCTGCCCGGCCCGCAGAAGTTGTTCGAGCAAATCGCTAGTGTTCATGTCGACGTCCTCATCAATAGACGCTGTTCAAATAAGCTTGACGCAGTCAGGCAACAATAGTCCCCGCCGGCAATTGCGCCAGCACCGTTTGGCTGACGTGAACGGCTGCAACACGCTCCTGACAGAAACTGACAGTGCCTGCTTTTATGCTGCAACGACTTACCACGGAGCAGTCCCATGATCACGCCTCGCTATCTGTTGCTTTTCGTCGAAAATCCCGCCGTCAGCGCCCGGTTCTATGAATTCCTGCTGGGACTGAAACCGGTGGAAGAAACCCCGACTTTCGCCCTGTTCGTGCTGGAGGACGGCTATAAACTGGGCCTCTGGTCGCGGCACACCGCTGAACCGGCGGCGGGAATGACCGGCGGTGGCATGGAGCTGGCGTTTCCGGTGGAGTCCGCCGAACAGGTCGACGCGCTGTTCAACCAATGGTCGAGCCTGGGCTTGAGCATTCTGCAAACACCCACTGAACTGGATTTCGGCCGCACGTTCGTTGCGCTTGACCCGGATGAGCATCGGCTGCGAGTGTTCTTCCCCCGCTGAGCAATTCCTGGCACTGCACATCCCCTGTGGGAGCGAGCTTGCTCGCGATAGCGCACTGACAGGCAGTACACGTGTTGAATGCACGACCGTCATCGCGAGCAAGCTCGCTGCCACAAGGATTCGGGCGCCTGAAGACCTGAATACAGTCATCAGCCATGCAAATTTCTCCGAAGTAATTTCTTACGGGACAGCTAAGATTCATAGATGGTGAACCTTAACCCCGGTTTCCCGGTCGATACCTGCAACCCGACCCGGTTTGCCGACGCCCCCAATAGAAGGGTGCTGACTGGCCTGCTTCACATTTTGGAGAACGCTCCCGTGATATCGACCCTACACATCGCCAGGCTCAAAGCATGGGGCGCCCATGGTTTTACTGCCACTGGCGTGGTCACTGCCTTCCTGGCCACCCTCGCGCTGCTGGAGAATCAGGCCACTCATTGCTTACTGTGGCTGGGCGTGGCCCTGATCGTCGATGGCCTGGACGGTGCACTGGCGCGCAAGGTCAATGTGCAATCGGTGCTGCCGAGTTTCGACGGCTCGATCCTCGATCTGGTCATCGATTACCTGACCTACGTGTTCATCCCGGCGCTGTTCATCTACCGCTACATTCCGTTGCCGGACTACACGCTGCTGCTGACCGTGTCGCTGATCCTGGTCTCGTCGCTGTTCTGCTTCTGCAACGTCAACATGAAAAGCAAGGACAACTACTTTCAGGGTTTCCCCGCTGCCTGGAACGTCGTCGCGCTGTGCCTGTACATCATTAGCCCGTCGCCGTGGATCACACTGCTGACCGTGATCGGCCTGGCCCTGCTGACCGTGACCCGGATGAAATTCCTTCACCCGTTCCGCGTACGCAAGTTCATGCCTATCAATATTGCTGTGACCGCCATCTGGCTGCTGTGCAGCTTGTCGCTGGTGGTCAACCACCCGGTGATCAACCCGATGGTGATGGGGCTTTGGCTGCTGATGTCGGCGTACTTCCTGGGCATCTGCATCTGGCGCACGGCGATGGAATGGTTTGACGGCTCGCGACACAAGTAAACCGGCATGGCCATCCACATCGTGCGGTTGGGCTCACCGCGAGGGCCCGACGAAGGCCTGCGTTTGGGCACGGTGCGCCGCCCGCCTCGGGGCGTACCGAAAGCCGAGTTCGCCAGCCGTGATTTTTATGATGTCTGGCAGCCGCTACTGTCCCCCAGCCCGGAACTGGTCGCCGAGGCGAAAGCGGCTGAAGATGCCAAGGCCTGGGACGCGTTCAAGCGCAAATTCAAGGCTGAAATGAATCACCCTGCGCCAAGCCAACTGCTGGATTTGTTGGCGGCGTTGTCGCACCAAACGTCACTGGCGGTGGGGTGTTATTGCGAGGATGAGGCGCATTGTCACCGCTCGGTTTTGCGTGAGTTGCTGCAAGCGCGCGGCGCCGAGATAATCTAACTCCCTGACACCCCAAATCCCCTGTGGGAGCAAGCTTGCTCGCGAAGACGGTGTGTCAGCCAACATCAATCTCGACTGAACCACCGCATTCGCGAGCAAGCCCGCTCCCACATTTGATTGCGCCAGACCGGGAGATTCGCCACAAAGGAATGTAGCCAAATGAACACCGAGATCCGCCCCGCCAACCCGCAAGACGCAGCCGCCATAAGCCAGGTCATCATCCAGTCCCTGCGCCAATCCAATGCCCAAGACTATTCGGCCGAGATCATTGCTCAGGTAGAAACAAGCTTCTCTACCGAATCCATCCTTCTCTTGCTGAGCCAACGCCAAGTCTTCGTGGCGACCCTTGACCATCAAGTTGTGGCCACCGCCAGCCTCGATCACGACATCATTCGCAGCGTGTTCGTCGCCCCCGATCATCAAGGAAGCGGAATCGGCCGACAGTTGATGACAACCCTGCAATCCATCGCCAACGACGCCAACATCAAAATCCTGCGCGTGCCCTCTTCCATCACCGCTGAAGGTTTTTACCTGAAGTTGGGTTTTCAAAAAATCCGCGATGAGTTCCACGGTGTCGAACGCACGATCATCATGGCGCAGCGTTTGAGCCCGGACTGAATTTAGAAGTACACCGCAGAACAACTCCGGGAGCCGATCAGTCTGCCGACCGGCCCACGCAAAAAAGCGCCACCGGGTGACTGGATTCATCCAGTTCCAGCGCACTTTTCATCGCGGCATCGTCGAACCCCATCACCACCACTGATCCCAGCCCCTCGGCCGTCACCGCCAGGTACATGTTCTGCGCGACCGCGCCCGCTTCAAAATCGATATAACGCGCGCCCCGCAGTCCATCGGTTTGTTGTTCAGCAAAATGCTGGAGTGCCAATTCCCGGTTGCCGATAATCGCCACCACGACAGCGACGTCCTCCAGCCAGGTTTCGTCGCCCAGTGCGGCGTCGTTCAGGACTCCGGCCTCAAGGCCCGGACCCGACAGCTTGAGCTGTGCCGACTCGGGTTCGAATGCGTAGAAGCCCGGTTGCAAACCTTCAACCCGACGAACAATGACGCCCAGCGTTAGCGGATACAGAGCATGGGCCGAGGGCGCGGCACGTTTTCCCTCTGCAGAGGTGCGGCCCTGTCCGGCAGACAGGATGTTAAGCAAGGCGCTCAATGGGACCGCTTCGTCGGTGTAGCGCCGAACGCTGCGTCGGCGGGCAAGCAGGTTCTGCAGCGTTGTTGCGGTTGGAGCGTCCATTGCGGCTGCGTCCTGATTTTTCAGAACTTCGATTAAAGCAGTTCATCCGGTATGTAGCTGTTGTTGAGCCAGATTTATTTCGCCGAGTGGTCGGGTGGACAGAACACCTCCCATGACGATAGCGTCGGCCCCCTCACAGTGAAAGGATTCGCCATGTTCCCGATTGTTGATTACACCCATGAACACCATCGCGCCTCGGTTATCGAACTCTGGGAAACCGCGTTCGGCTACGAGACCGCGCACAACACCCCAAGCCTGGTGATCGACAAGAAACGGGCTGTCGCTGATGGGTTGTTTTTTGTGGCGCTGGATGGAGAGGTGGTCGTGGGCACGGTGATGGCGGGATACGACGGCCATCGCGGCTGGCTTTACTCGGTGGCTGTGCATCCGGCGCAACGCCGGCAAGGCCTGGGCGCCAGACTGGTTCGCCATGCCGAACAGGCCCTGACGGCTCACGGCTGCATGAAAATCAATCTGCAGATCGTCAGCACCAATGAGCAAGTGAAGAGCTTTTATGAGTCGCTGGGTTATGGGGTAGAGCCGCGAATTAGCATGGGGAAGAAGTTGGAAGCCAACATCCCCAGCGCCTGAGAGTCCGCCATCGCGAGCAAGCCCGCTCCCACAGGGGATTGGTGTGTTGCACAAAAATCCGCAGCTAACGCAGACCAAATGTGGGAGCGAGCCTGCTCGCGAAGGCGGTGTGTCAGCCAACATCAATACCGGCTGAACCGGCGCTTTCGCGAGCAAGCTCGCTCCCACAGGGGATTGGTATGTTGCACAAAAATCTGCGGCTGGCCCCGGACCAAATGTGGGAGCGAGCTTGCTCGCGATGGCGGTGTGTCAGCCAACATCAATATCGACTGAACCGGCGCTTTCGCGAGCAGGCTCGCTCCCACAGGGGGATTGTGTTGCCAGTCTTCAACGCCGGGTGATGACCACTTCCAGGTACTCACTCGGTACCACCAGCGACCCTTCCCCTGCCCGGTTCATCCTGTTCAGCAGTGCGGTGAAGTCCTTTTCCAGTGCTGCGGCGCCGTCCGCCGGCAGTGCCGCGAAGGCTTTGTGCACCGGTCCGTACCAGCTGCGGAAGGTGTCGATGAAGTGCGCGGCCGAGCGATACCGGAAGTTGAAGGTGCGGCGCGTGACCTGGGTCTGGAAGTCGTGTTCGTCGAAGTGCGTGTGCAACCAGGCCTCATTGCCCCAGTTCGACGGCGGTTGTGCGCCGGGTGGTGGCGGCAGGTGTTGGCCGAGGGTCTTGAACATCTGGCCGACAAAGCCTTCCGGCGTCCAGTTGGCAAGGCCGATGCGGCCGCCGGGGCGGACCACCCGCGCCAGTTCCGAAGCGGCCTTGGCCTGATCCGGCGCGAACATCACGCCGAAGGTCGAGAGCACCGCGTCGTAACTGGCGTCGTCAAACGGTAGCGCTTCGGCGTCGGCCACCTGGAAAATCACCTCCAGCCGCTCGGCCCGTGCGCGGTCTTCACCGCGTTCGAGCAGCGCTGCCACATAGTCGGTGGAAGTGACTTTGCAGCCGCGACGGGCAGCGGCCAGCGTGACATTGCCATTGCCGGCGGCGACGTCCAGCACCAGTTCGTCGCAACGCAGGTCGCAGGCTTCGGCCAGCTCCTCGCCGACGATCTGCAACGTGGTGCCGATCACGGCGTAGTCGCCACTGGCCCATGCGGCCATCTGACGGTTTTTCAGGGCAGTAAGATCAATGGGTGTACTCATGAGGTGTGGCTCCCTCGCGGGTTTGAACAGAAATCAGGCTCTGACGGACGACTCTTCCGCCGTGGTGGGATCAATGATGCCTCTGACCTGCGACACGCTGTTCGCCGGGAAACCGCCCTGCCTGGCATGTTCCCGGATGAGCTCTTCGTTCGGCGCGATGTACACGCAGTAGATCTTGTCGCCGGTGACGTAACTCTGCAGCCATTGCACCTCGGGGCCCAACTCGCGCAATACACGGCAGGACTTCTGCGAAATGGCTTTCAGATCCCGATCCGACAGTGCTCCGGCGCCTGGGATTTCTCGCTCTATGACGAACTTCGGCATGGCAACCTCTCTTCTTCTTATCAGTACAAGGCCGGCAGTGACCCTGTGGTTCAACTATCGCGCCAGCGCGGGCCTGCGTCCTGCCCGATCGTCGGCCAACACTGTCCGATCGTCCGGAGGTTTCACGCCGCGCGACAACCGGCTCACAATCAGACTACTCGCCCAAAATGAGCAATCACCATGGACGCCCTCTCCCAAACCCTGCGTGTCGTGCGCCTGATCGGCGCGATTTTCATCAATGCCCGGTTCACCGCGCCCTGGTGTTATCAGTCGCCCAGCGCCGACTCGGCCGCGCCGTTTCTTGAGCCGGGCGCCGAGCGGGTGGTGATCTTTCACCTGGTCACCGAAGGCGAGTGTTACGTCGAACTCGGCGATGATCCGCCGCTGCTGCTGAATGCCGGTGATGTGGTGGTGTTCCCCCAGGGCGATGCGCATCGCATGTGCTCTGAACCCGGACTTAAACCCGCCACCGGCGCGCGTCTGGACGTGGTGCTGGCGCGACGTCCACGGCAGCTGAGTTATGGCGGAGGCGGAGCCGTCACGCGGCTGGTGTGCGGTTATCTGGCGTGCGATACGCGGCTGGCGGGGATGCTGCTGACCGGGTTGCCGCCAGTGATCCGGGTCAATGTGCGCGGCTCGAATACCGGTATGTGGCTGGAATCTTCGGTGCGCTACGCACTGGCCGAGGCGCGCTCGCCACGGCCGGGCGGCGAAGGCGTGCTGGCGAAACTGGCCGAGGTGCTGTTCATCGAAGTGCTGCGCCTGTACATGAACGAACACGGCGAAGGTCGCACCGGTTGGCTGGCAGGCGTCAGCGACCGGATTGTCGGTGCCGCGCTGAATGCGCTGCACACCAAGCCCAGTCATTGCTGGACCCTGGAAGAACTGGCGCGCACCGCCAGTACTTCAAGGTCGGTGTTGGCAGAGCGCTTCCAGCAATTGGTCGGCAGTTCGCCAATGCAGTACCTGACCCAATGGCGGATGTTGCTGGCAGCCAATCTGTTACGCCGCAGCAACACTTCATTGGCGCGGATTGCCGAGGAAGTCGGTTACCAAACCGATACCGCGTTCAGCCGCGCATTTCGTCGTGAGTTCGGTGCGCCGCCAGCGGCGTGGCGACGCGGGCAAGCCGCCACAGAAAGCAAATCGGGGATTGCCTGCGCGCCCTGAAATCGGCTTTTATGTCCGCCCACCGTTGAAAGGAATCGGACATGCCCCGCCTGGACTGGCTCGCCCATCACCCGCAGCACAGCGACACCTTCGCCGCGTGGATTCATCGGCAATTCCACTACGAATACGCCGAGCAACTGCTGGCCGACTGGCAACGGGAGTTCGCGGTCGGCCAAACCAATGACGACTGGAAATGCCTGATTGCGCTGGATGGCGATCACCTGTTGGGCGGCGCAGCGCTGGCCAGGTCTGATCTGGCGCATCGACCGGACCTCGGCCCTTGGCTGGCGTGTGTGTTCGTCAGCCCCGAAGCGCGGGGCAAGGGCTTGGCGGAACAGTTGATCGAGGGGATTTGCGATCACGCCAAAGCCAATGGTGTGGCGCGAATCTACCTGCATACCCAGGACAAGCGCGACTACTACGCCAAGCGTGGCTGGACGCTGCTGGAAAGTTTTCGGGCGTGGCACAAAGAACAATGGCTCATGGTGCGAGACCTGTGAGCCATTGATGTCGAGGGGTCAGGCCGCGGGGGCTTTGGCCTCTTGCAGCAACTGCTGGATCATCTGTTCCTGGGTGTCGTAGCGACCTTCACCAAAGTGGGTGTAACGCACCTGCCCCTTGGCGTCGATCAGGTAGTGCGCTGGCCAGTATTGGTTGTCGAAGTTGCGCCAGATCGCGTAGTTGTTGTCGATGGCCACCGGGTAGGTGATGCCGAGTTTTTTCACCTGATCCTTGACGTTGTCGATGATGCGTTCGAAGCCGTATTCAGGGGTGTGGACGCCGATTACCACCAGGCCGTCCTTCTCGTATTTCTTCGCCCAGTCCTTCACGTACGGCAAGGTGTGCTGGCAGTTGATGCAGTCGTAGGTCCAGAAGTCGACCAGCACCACTTTGCCTTTCAGGGACTCGTTGGTCAGGGCCGGCGAGTTCAGCCATTCCACCGCGCCGTTGAGCGAAGGCATCGGGCCTTCGGCGTTGTCCATGGACGTGTCGGCCTTGACCTTGCTGACGAAGTAATCGACCACTTTCGGCACGGTTTCCAACACGCCTTTCTCAAGGGTGCTGACGCCTTCCGACGAGGTGCCGGCCAGCAGAGTTTTGTCGGCGCCGGTGGAAATCACTGCCGCCGCACCCAGCACTGCCACACCGGCAACCCGACGCAGCCAACCGGTGACCGGGATCGACGCTTTCAGGCGATTGACCAAGCCGCGACCGGCGAAGATCAAGGTACCCAGCGACAACGCACTGCCCAAACCGTAGGCCACCAGCAGCAGGCTGGTTTGCGCGTTGGCGCCTTGCAGCATGGCGCCGGTGAGGATCACGCCGAGGATCGGCCCGGCGCACGGTGCCCAGAGCAAACCGGTAGCGACGCCGGTCATGAGCGAACTCAACGGGCCGGACATTTTGCGGGTGTTGGGGTCGAGGCGATTGCCCAGCAGCACGAATGGACGCGCCAGCCAGCCGCCGACACGGGCGGAGATCAGCGACAGGGCGAACAGCGCCATGACGATCAGCGCCACATGCCGACCGGTGTTGTTGGCCTGGACCACCCATTCGCTGCTGACCACGGCCAGGCTGGAGATCAGGGCGAAGGTCAGGACCATGCCGCCGAGGGTGAGCAGGATCGAAGAGCGGGTGCGCTCGACGCCGGCGAACAGGAACGGCACGACCGGGAGGATGCAGGGGCTGAGGACGGTCAAAATACCGCCGAGGAATGCGATGAGGAACATGGGATCACCTTGGAAAAATTGGATTGGGCGGCCACCACACATCCCCTGTGGGAGCGAGCCTGCTCGCGAAGAGGCCGGCACATCCGGCATCAATGTCAGCTGACACTCCGCCTTCGCGAGCAGGCTCGCTCCCACAGGGGACATGGGTGTACAAAAAATCGCGGCCTGGCATCAGGCCGTCTGGTTATCCAGCAACTGCCCTTGTGGCGTCCGGTCAGAGCCGTTCTCCGCCACCATCTGCCCCTGCGGCGTGCGGCTGTAACCATCCTCGGCCAGGAACGCGTTGCTGTCCTTGTGCGCCACCGGCGTCAGTTGGAAGCACGTGGCACTGCCACAGCTATCCTGTTCAACCGCAGCGTTGGCATGCGCAGCCGCGCCGGCAACGGAGAAGGCAATGGCGGTCAAATAGCGAGTCACGTTGATCATGGTGTTCTTCCTGTTTCAAATGGGGATCGGGAGAAAGGCTCAGTTGCCTTCGTGGCAGTCATCGGAAAACTTGCTGTAGTCCAGGGCCTGGGTTTTGCCCTGGGAGTCCAGGTAAGTCAGCCGGGCATTCACAATCCCGCAGGAAGGGCCAGCGTCCTGTGTCAGCGACACGACTTTCTGGATGTCCAAATGCGTGCCGTAGGTGTAGGTTTTCGGGGTGACATCGGCTTCAGCACGGGCCGACAACGTGCAGATGTTCAGGGCGGCAAACAGGCAAGCGGCGTAGACGGCTTTGGTGTTCATGGTGGTTCCCTCAAGGCTTCAATGATTGGTTGGGCCGAGGCGGGTTGGTTTGCCTCGATGGAACCCATTAGAAGCTCGGGAGGTATCCCGTCTGTGTCGGGAAAAGGCCTGAGTAAATCGTTACGTATCAAAGCCGCCGCCCGATACACAGCGATACAAATCCCCGGAAATTTCACGTTTTTGCGTCTGCGTGTATCCGTCGATACGCCAGATACACTGGAATACAAAGGGCGGCAGGCGAACGGGCAAAGGCTCGATAGACTGCGCAACATTCCCTATAGATAGAGGCTTGGCCCCATGGAACACGTCGATCACATTCTCATCGTGGACGATGACCGCGAGATTCGAGAGCTGGTAGGCAACTACTTGAAGAAGAATGGCCTGCGCACCACGGTCGTGGCGGATGGGCGGCAGATGCGCTCGTTCCTGGAGTCGACGCCGGTGGACCTGATCGTGCTCGACATCATGATGCCCGGCGACGATGGGCTGATGCTCTGCCGCGAGTTACGCGCCGGTAAACACAAAGCCACGCCAGTGCTGATGCTCACCGCACGCAACGACGAAACCGACCGCATCATCGGCCTGGAAATGGGCGCCGACGATTACCTGGTCAAACCGTTCGCCGCCCGTGAATTGCTGGCGCGAATCAACGCCGTGCTGCGCCGTACCCGCATGCTGCCGCCGAACCTGGTGGTCACCGAAAGCGGTCGGCTGCTGGCCTTCGGGCGCTGGCGCCTGGACACGTCGGCCCGGCACCTGCTCGACAGCGACGGCACCATGGTCGCCCTGAGTGGCGCGGAATACCGCTTGCTGCGGGTGTTTCTCGATCATCCGCAACGGGTGCTCAACCGCGATCAGTTGCTGAACCTGACCCAGGGTCGCGATGCCGATTTGTTCGACCGTTCCATCGATTTGCTGGTGAGCCGCTTGCGCCAACGCTTGCTCGACGATGCGCGCGAGCCGGCCTATATCAAGACCGTGCGCAGCGAAGGTTATGTGTTTTCCCTGCCGGTGGAAGTGATCGGGGCGTCGTCATGAACCTCTCGATGCGTTGGCCGCGCACCCTGGCGTCACGGCTGTCGCTGATCTTTCTGGTTGGCCTGATTCTCGCCCAGGCACTGTCCTTCGGCGCTCAGTACTACGAGCGTTACGAAAGTTCGAAAAACACCATGCTCGGCAATCTGGAAACCGACGTCTCGACGTCGATTGCCATTCTTGACCGCTTGCCGGCGGAAGAACGTGCGGGTTGGCTGAAACAGCTGGAACGACGCAATTATCGCTATCTGCTGGACGAAGGTTCACCGGGCACGGCCATGCGTGATACGCCGATCGCCGTGACCTCGATCAAAGACGCCATTGGCATGGATTATCCGATGACCGTGACCGATATCCCCGGGCCGCAGAAACACTTTCAGGTGCACCTGAAACTGGCGGACGGCAGCCCGGTGACCATCGATGTGCGGCCGGCGATGGTGCCGTTGTCGCCGTGGTTGCCGATCGTACTGTTGGGCCAATTGGCGCTGATGCTCGCCTGCACCTGGCTGGCCGTGCGCATCGCCATCCGTCCCCTCACCCGCCTCGCCGTGGCCGTGGAAACCCTCGACCCCAACACCCACGCGGTGCTGCTGGACGAAAAAGGCCCGACCGAAGTCGCCCATGCCGCCATGGCGTTCAATGCCATGCAGGCGCGGATCGCGGCGTATCTCAAGGAACGCATGCAACTACTGGCGGCGATTTCCCATGACCTGCAAACCCCGATCACGCGCATGAAACTGCGGGCGGAATTCATGGACGATTCCAGCGAGAAAGACAAACTGTGGAATGACCTCGGCGAGATGGAGCATCTGGTGCGCGAAGGCGTGGCGTATGCCCGCAGCGTGCATGGCGCGACCGAAGAGAGCCGGCGTACGGATGTGGATTCGTTTCTCGACAGCCTGGTGTTCGACTATCAGGACATGGGCAAAGACGTGCAATTGAGTGGCAAGACCTCAGCCGTGATCGACACCCGCCCTCACGCGTTGCGCCGGGTGCTGGTGAACTTGACGGACAACGCCCTGAAATTCGCCGGGGCTGCGGAGTTGCAGGTGGCAAAAAAGGTCGATGGCAGCTTGTCGGTGAAAGTCATGGACCGTGGGCCGGGGATTGCCGAGGACGAACTGGCGCAGGTGATGGAGCCGTTCTACCGCGTGGAAAACTCACGCAACCGCAGCACTGGCGGCACCGGGTTAGGGTTGGCCATTGCCCAGCAACTGGCCCTGGCGATTGGCGGCTCACTGACCCTGAGCAACCGAGAAGGCGGCGGCTTGTGCGCAGAACTGCGGTTGCCCGCAAGCAAATAAACCCCGCAGCTCCCCTGTGGGAGCCGAGCTTGCTCGCAATGAGGCCAGCACATTCAAAATGGAGGTCGACTGACACACCGCCTTCGCGAGCAGGCTCGCTCCCACAGGGAATCTGCAGCGGGCACAACACTACTGATCGACCCCGATCAACTGTAGGAGCAAGGCTTGCTCGCGAAGAGGCCAGCACATCCAAAATGGATGCCGGCTGACACTCCGCTATCGCGAGCAAGCTCGCTCCCACAAGGGATCTGCGGCATGCACAACATTCCTGATCGACACTCACCCCTGTAGGAGCGAGGCTTGCCCGCGAAGAGGCCGGCACATCCAAAATGCATGTCGACTGACACACCGCCTTCGCGAGCAAGCCCGCTCCCACAAGGAATCTGCGGCAGGCACAACATTCCTGATCGACACTCACCCCTGTAGGAGCGAGGCTTGCCCGCGAAGAGGCCGGCACATTCAAAATGGATGTCGACTGACACACCGCCTTCGCGAGCAAGCCCGCTCCCACAGGGGATCTGCGGCAGACACAACATTCCTGATCGACACTCACCCCTGTAGGAGCGAGGCTTGCCCGCGAAGAGGCCAGCACATTCAAAATGGATGTCGGCTGACACTCCGTCTTCGCGAGCAAGCCCGCTCCCACAGGAGATCTGCGGCAGGCACAACATTCCTGATCGACACTCACCCCTGTAGGAGCGAGGCTTGCCCGCGAAGAGGCCGGCACATCCAAAATGCATGTCAACTGACACTCCGCTATCGCGTTCAAGCCCGCTCCCACAGGGGATCTGCGGCGGTCCAGCCACACCCAAAATTTGCCTTCCCCTCCCATGAACCAGATTTGAAAACCGCAGTCTTAGACCTGCCCTGAAATGCGCTCGTCCGCCCAACGACTAGCGCTCTCTCGGCCCCATGGTCGTCAGTACCGTCGTCATCTCATCAGAGCCGTTCGCCTCATGCGCCAGATCGCCTTGTCTTTTCGCGTTGTTTCGCTCTGTCTTGTTCCGTTATTTCCCCTGTTCGCCACGCCCGCCCACGCCAGTGAGGAACGACAACTGGTGTCGGAGATCAACAATTACCGCGCCCACCCTCGGGGCTGTTCGACACGTCCGGTCCAGGGCTTGAAGCCCTTGGTGCTGAAGTCGAACCTCGCGCTGCCGCTCGGTTATGGCGGTGCCTTGCGCGAGGGTTTGAAGCAGAACGGTTATCAAGCGGTGACCGTGCGCACGATCCGCCTGGTCGGCGCGCGGGATGCCGAGGACGCCTTCGATGAGTTGCAGGACAACTACTGCGGCGCGCTGCTCGATGCGCAGTACGCCGACATCGGCATCAGTCGCGCCCGCAGCGAATGGCAAATCGTGCTGGCGCGGCCGGTGCTCGACAATCAGGTCAGCGATGTCCGATCAGCCAGCAAAACGTTGCTGGCCGAAGTCAACGCAGCACGGGCAAAGTCGCGGATGTGTGGCGGCCGACGCTTCGCCGCCGCCCGGCCATTGAGCTGGAACGCCGCGTTGGGCGCCGCCGCGCAAGGTCACAGCAAAGACATGGCCTACGGCAACTACTTCGCGCATCAGGACCCCGACGGTGAAATGCCGGCGGACCGCGCCAGGGCTGCGGGTTTCCGTGGTCGGCAGATCGGCGAAAACATCGCCGCTGGCCAGAGTTCACCGAGCAAGGCGATGGCCGGATGGCTCGCCAGCCCCGGGCACTGCGCCAACCTGATGAACCCGATGTTCACCCAGGTCGGCGCAGCCTTCGCCACCGATGCACGCAGCGACGAGGGCGTGTACTGGACGATGCTGTTCGGCGCGAAGTAAGTCAGGCTCGCGAACCGTCCACGGATTTAGGTAGAGTGAGGTCCTTGCGCAACGCCTGCACACGGGGAATCAGCATGATCCGTCTTTCACTCCTTGCCTTGGGCGGTCGCGCCGTATGACTCAGCCTGCCTCGCAGCTCCCGACCGCCGCCCCCGGCAAACTCACCTCCCGCGAGTTGCGCGGGCTGGTGGCGATTCTGGTGTCGATTGCCCTGGCGGTACTCGACACCGCCATCGCCAACACCGCGCTCCCGACTATTGCCGCAGACCTCAACGCCTCCCCCGCCGCCTCCGTGTGGATCATCAACGCCTACCAACTGGCGGCCGTGGCCACATTACTGCCGTTCGCCGCGCTGGGCGGTATCATCGGGCACCGCAAAGTATTCCTCAGCGGCATCATCCTGTTCGTGGTGGCGTCGGGGTTGTGTGCGCTCGCGTGGTCGCTGCCGACCCTGACCGTTGCCCGCGTGCTCCAGGGCGTCGGGGCCAGTGCGATCATGAGCGTGAACGCCGCACTGATCGGTTTGATCTTCCCGCCGGAACGCATGGGCCGAGGCCTGGGGTTGAACGCGCTGGTGGTCGGCACCTGCTTCGCCGCCGGCCCGACCATCGCATCACTGGTGTTGTCGGTGGCCAATTGGCCCTGGCTGTTTGCGATCAACCTGCCCCTTGGGTTGTTTGCCCTGAGCTTCGCCTGGAGTTCCTTGCCGACCAGCCAGCCCAAAGCCGTGGTGTTTGACCGGCTGACCGCTGTGCTCAATGTCATCACTTTCGGTGCATTGATTTTCGCGTTGAGCCAAGCCGCGCAACTGGGTTCAATGAGTAGCGTGGTGATCGCCCTGGCAGTGTTCCTGGTCGCCGGGGCGTTGATGTTGCGCCGCGAAGCCGGGCATCCAGCACCGATGTTTCCGCTGGATTTGCTCAAGCGCCCGATGTTTGCCCTGTCGACGCTGACAGCGTTCTGTTCTTTCGCGACTCAAGGGTTGGCGTTCGTCTCGTTGCCCTTCTTCTTCGAAACCACCCTGGGCCGCGATCCGATTCAGACCGGTTTTCTGATGACCCCATGGTCCATCGTCGTGGCGCTGATCGCACCGATGGCCGGGCGTTTGTCCGATACCTATCCGCCGGGCCTGCTTGGTGGTATCGGCCTGGCGATTCTCAGTGCAGGGATGGTGTCCCTGGCGATCATGCCGGCAGATCTCAGTGCTACCGGGATCGTGATTCGGATGATCATCTGCGGGATTGGGTTCGGCTTCTTCCAGGCCCCGAACCAGAAAGCCCTGATGACCAGCGCCCCACGCGAACGCAGCAGCGGCGCCAGCGGCACCATCGCCATGGCCCGGCTGATCGGCCAGGCGACCGGCGCTGCGTTGGTCGCGTTGAGTTTCGGGATGTCGGGCACCCATGGCCCGGTGCTGGCGCTGAGCATTGGTGCGGGATTTGCGGCGGTGGGGAGTGTGGCGAGTGCGTTGCGGTTGGTGGCGCCCAAGGCATAACACCGACCTGTGGCGAGGGAGCTTTTGTGGCGAGGGGGTTCACCCCCGTTGGACTGCGTAGCAGTCCCCTTAAAAGCGGGGGACGCTTCGCGACCCAACGGGGGTAAACCCCCTCACCACAAAAGCCCCCTCGCCACAGTAAGTTTGCTCGCTACAGGTTAACGACGGAGTTAACGAGCCGCCCACGCATTAAAGCGTTCTTCCAGCTCCTCGCCATGATCCACCCAGAACTCCGCATCCACCGCCCGGGCCTTGGCCATGTTGGCGTCGGCGGTCGGCAGTTGCTGCTGCACTTGCGGCGGCAAGAGTGCCAGCGCCTGGCGGTGAACCGGGCCGTAAGGGATGTTTTCCGAGAACACTTTCTGGGTCTGCGGCTGGCTGGCGAATGCGATGAAGCGCTCGGCCAGGGCCTTGTTCGGCGTGCCTTTGACCACGGCCCAGTATTCCGGGTCGTAGAGGCTTTGAGGCCAGACGATGCTCAGGTTCATGCCCTCCTTCTGCGCCGAGGCGATCCGGCCGTTGTAGGCGGCGCTCATCACTACGTCACCGGCAATCAACCACTGCGCCGGTTGGGCACCGGCCTCCCACCACTGGATGTTCGACTTGATCTTGTCGAGCTTGGCAAACGCACGGCTCACACCCTCTGGGGTGTTCAGCACTTTGTAGAGTTGATCCGGCGCGACACCGTCAGCCAGCAGCGCGATTTCCAGGGTGTACTTGGCGCCTTTGCGCAATCCGCGCTTGCCCGGGAAGTCGTTGACGTTCCAGAAATCCGCCCACGAGGACGGGGTCTTGGTCAGCTTGTTCTGGTCGAACGCCATGACCATCGACCAGACGTAAGTGGCCACGCCGCACTCGGTAAACGTCCCCGGCACGAACTGGCTCTGGTCGCCAAAACTGGCCGGGTCGAGTTTCTCGAACAAACCGGCATCACAGCCGCGCAGCAATTCCGGGCTCTCGACCTCGACCACGTCCCAACTGGTATGGCCGACATCGACCATCGCCTTGATTTTCGACAACTCGCCATTGTATTCACCGGCGACGATGCGCCCGGCGCCACTGGCATTGAAGGGTTGGAAGTAGGCTTTGTCCTGAGCCTGCTTGGTGACGCCGCCAAACGATATGACGGTCAGATCCTGAGGCGCGGCGAACACGCTGGTGCACAACAGGGCCAGGGTAAACGGGACACAGGTACGCAAAGATAAAGACATGGAACGCTCCCACAGCTGTTTTTT
The DNA here is from genome assembly GCF_044744265.1 of Pseudomonas sp. NPDC087342. Lineage (NCBI taxonomy): Bacteria > Pseudomonadati > Pseudomonadota > Gammaproteobacteria > Pseudomonadales > Pseudomonadaceae > Pseudomonas > Pseudomonas sp. NPDC087342. Next base: position 52,381 of record NZ_JBIUXZ010000001.1, on the reverse strand, counting down.
AAAATTAGGGTAAAGCCGGGCAGTGCTGGCCAGAGACCAATAACAGTTCCATCGTGACGGGCTCTTGGGCCGACATCGTTGTGTAACAGGCCTTCATCCGGGAAAGCCGAACCACGCGGGGTATGGCTCGATAGTGCGACATCCCTCTGCAGAGGAAAAATATTAAAAATATGTTTGGGAGCGATAAAAAAGCTCGTTAGCCCGGGCGCTTCAATTCCGTGTTGGCGATACACTCGGGGCCAACCGATGCCCTGACCTGGCGCCTCGCCCATCAGGCGCTTTCTGTGCCGACCAAGGACTGACCGGACCATGCAACAAACCACCGCGCGATTGATATTAAGGCCACCGATGGCCGAAGACCTGGCTCGCCTGTTTGCCATCTACGGCGACCCGGCGACCAATCAATTCAACCCCGCCGGACCGCTGACCGACATCCATCAAGCTGAAAACCTGCTCGAAGGCTGGCTCCGCCACTGGGACAAAAACGCCTACGGACAATGGGCGATTGCCACCCGGGAAGCACCGGAGCATGTCATCGGATTCGGCGGCATTGCGTTGTACAACTACCTCGACGTCGAGCGCCTCAACCTCGGTTATCGGTTTGATTCCGCAGCGTGGGGCAAGGGGTTTGCCACGGAATTAGGCACCACTGCGCTGGCGTACGCCTTCAAAGAACTGAAGGCCGAGCAAGTGTTTGCGCTGGTCCGGCCGAGTCATCTGGCTTCCATCGGCGTGCTGGAGAAAATCGGCATGCAGCGTTTCAGTGAGCTCGATGACGTACCGGGGCAACCGCAAAGCCTCGTGTACATCGCCCGTCGCACCTGACTTTTTGGAGACCTGCCATGGGCACTCTGAGCAAAATCCTGTCCACCCTGTGCCTCGTCGTGCCATGCCTGGCGAGCGCCGAGCCACGGCCCGAGCACATGGTCTACTTGCGCTCGATCGACCCGAGCATTCAGCAGGACATCCGCTACGCCACGGCCCACAACTTCACCGGCCACCCGCTCGACGGGTACGAGGCGCCCGAGTGCCTGTTGTCAGTGGACGCGGCCAAAGCCCTGGCCCGAGTGCAAACCGCACTGCACGCGCAGGGCTACGGGCTGAAGGTGTTCGACTGCTATCGACCGGCCCGTGCGGTCGCCGACATGGGCAACTTCGCCAAGGTGCCGGGCGATCCGACCAAAGCCGAATTCTATCCCCGCGTGGACAAGCAAGACTTCTGGCGCCTGGGGTATGTGGCCCGAGTCTCGGGTCACTCCAAAGGCAGCACGATGGACCTGACCCTGACCGGCCCGAATGCCCTGCCCGCCGCCACTGGGTCAGCCTCGGCCAGGCAAGTCGATTGCACCGCCCCGTATGGCCAGCGCTGGCAGGACGGCGCGCTGGACATGGGCACCGGTTTCGACTGCTTCGACGAACCGGCACACGCCGACAGCACGGCGATCAACGCGACCGCCAAAGCCAATCGCCAGCGACTCACCAGCGCCATGCAAAAAGAAGGGTTTGTCGGTTACTCGAAAGAGTGGTGGCACTTCACTTACACCGGCAATCCGGCGTTGAACCAAGTGATGGATTTTCCCATTACCCCGATGGAACTCAGCAGCAGTCATCAGTTGATCATCGTCACCACTAAGAACTGGACCGACATCCAGGGCACCGCCCAACGCTATGAGCGCCACGGACAAACCTTTGAAAAAGTCGGCGAACCGTTTGCAGTGGTGGTCGGTAAAAGCGGACTGGCCTGGGGTAAAGGCCTGACCGTTGTCGAGCAACGTGCAGGACCGGTCAAACGCGAAGGCGACGGCAAGGCACCGGCCGGGATGTTCAAGCTGGGCACAGCCTTCGGTTACGCCAGCACCGCTGACACCCGACTGCCCTACCAGTCGCTGAGCCCGACCATAGAATGCGTGGATGACGGCCAGTCCAGGCGCTACAACGAACTGGTCGATGGGGCCACGGTGACCAAGGACTGGAACAGCTCCGAACGCATGCGCCGCGACGATGACATGTACCGCAACGGTATTTTCATCGAGCACAACACACCGGCGGTGGCTGGCGCAGGTTCGTGCATTTTCTTGCATATCTGGCGAGGGCCGACGTCGGGGACGTTGGGGTGTACGGCGATGGATCCGGCGGATATCAATCGGCTATTGAGCTGGCTGGACCCGCGCCAGGGGCCGTTGCTGGTGCAGTTGCCGGAGTCGGAATATGCGCAGCTGCGTGAGAGCTGGGGACTTCCCGAACGGTAAATCCACAGCCTGACACTGAATCTGTGGCGAGGGAGCTTGCTGTGGCGAGGGGGTTTACCCCCGTTGGGTTGCGAAGCGACCCGAAAAAAAAAGCGAGCGCTGCGCACTCGAACGGGGGTAAACCCCCTCGCCACAGGATGAAGCGCTGTCCAAAAGACTTAACGGGTGCCAGGAACCAGATCGAGTATTTCATCGATCCCCAGGCAACGCGGTTCCATCTCCAGGGTTCGTCCGTTGGCCAGGATGCCATCGGCAATATCCCGCATCGCCAGGTACGCGCTGCGCAACATGTGATTGGCGTAAATCACCGCGTTGAATCCGGCTTTCTCCAAGACCTCAAATCGCAGATGGGAGTAGCTGGTCGGCACGCAAATCAGCGGCACCTGCGGGCATTGCAGACGGAACAACCGGGCAAACTCGAGGATTTCCAGACCGTCCTTTTTGCGGCTGTGAATCATGATGCCGTCGGCGCCTGCGTCGACGTACGCCATGCAACGCTCAAGGGCGTCTTGCATGCCCTTGTCGAGAATCAGGCTTTCACACCGCGCGATGATCATCAGTCCCTGGCTGTCGCGGCTGGCACAGCCGGCCCGAATCTTTTCGCAGAACTCTTCGATGGACTCTTGCTCCTGGTTGACCGCAGTGCCGAACAACGAGTTCTTCTTCAGCCCGCATTTATCTTCGATGACCACCGCCGAGACGCCGGCCCGCTCGAGCATTTTGATATGAATCGCAAAATGCTCGGATTTGCCGCCGGTATCGGCATCGAAAATCAACGGCATCGAGCAGACATCAAAAATCTCGCGGATACCGTGCAACCGGTTACTCGGCGAGAGAATTTCAATGTCCGGCAAGCCGCGCTGGGTCGAGTCCGTCAACGAACTCGACCAAATGGCGTCATACGACACGCTTTGCCCCGGAGCCACTTCAAGTTTGGCCCGCTGTGCCAATAGCGCAGATATCGGACTGTGGGCTTCGAGGACACGCAGGCAACGCTTGCTGTTGAACAGTGTTGCCAGGTGGGTTCGGCGGGTTTCAGTATCCATACAAATCCAGGCTCCATTTTTATAATTAGGCGAGCAACGGCGCGATAGTCAAGGATGAGTCATGTCCAGCGGCACCACGTATCGGTCGAAATCCTGTGTGGAAACCAGGCCCAACTCCGCTGCTACCTCCCGCAATGACTTGCCGTTGTGGTGAGCGGTCTTGGCGATGACGGCCGCCTTGTCGTAACCGATATGCCGATTGAGTGCGGTCACCAACATCAGGTTTTTTTCGAGGTTTTCGTGGATTTTGCTCAGGTTCGGCTCGATGCCAACCGCGCAGTTATCGTTGAAGGCCCGGCACGCGTCCGCCAATAACGTGATGCTCTCCAGCACGTTGTGGACCATCACCGGCTTATAGACATTGAGCTGGAAATTGCCCTGGCTGCCGGCGAAAGCCACGGTCGCATCGTTGCCGAAGACTTGAGTGCAGACCATCGTCAGCGCCTCGCACTGGGTCGGGTTGACCTTGCCCGGCATGATGGACGAGCCCGGTTCGTTCTCCGGAATATCGATTTCGCCGATGCCGCATCGAGGTCCGCTGGCCAGCCAGCGCACATCGTTGGCGATCTTGAGCAACGCCATGGCCAGCGTGCGGATTGCGGCCGAGGTGTTTACCAATGCATCGTGGGCCGACAAGGCAAAGAACTTGTTCGCGCAGGATTTGAACGGATAACCGGTCAACTCGGCAATCACCCTGGCACACTCGTCACCAAACAACGGGTGGGCGTTCAACCCCGTGCCGACTGCCGTGCCGCCAATCGCCAGGTCATAGAGGCCGGCCAAATTGTGCTGAATCGACGCCAACGCATAATCAATCTGCTCGACCCAACCGCCGATCTCTTGCCCCAGGGTAATCGGCGTCGCGTCTTGCAAGTGAGTGCGCCCGACTTTCACCACTTCGCAAAACTGCAGCGATTTGTCAGCCAGGGTGTCGCGCAGTAGAGAGACGTCAGGCAGCAGCGTTTCGAAGACCTCGCTGACCACCGCCATGTACATCGCGGTCGGAAAGGTGTCGTTGGAGGATTGCCCGCGATTCACATGGTCATTGGGATGGACCGGCGCCTTGCTGCCCATCACACCGCCGGCCATCTCGATGGCGCGGTTGGAAATGACTTCGTTGGCATTCATGTTGGACTGGGTGCCGGAGCCGGTCTGGAACACCACCAGGGGAAAGTGATCGTCGAGATGCCCGGCAATCACTTCATCCGCCGCCGCGACAATCGGCAACGCGATGGACTCGGGCAACTCACCCAGTTTGAGATTGGCCAGCGCTGCGGATTTTTTCAGGATCCCCATCGCCTTGATCATCGGCGTGCCCCACTGAAAGCGTGCCCGGCCAATCGGGAAATTGTGGATGGAACGTTCGGTTTGGGCACCCCAATACTTGTCGGAAGGCACCTCGATGGACCCCATTGAATCAGACTCGACACGCATGTTTATTCAACCTGTAGAAAACCGCTGACGGCGGGATCCGTCAGCATGGAAAGGTATGGCCCGAGGCCCGTGTTGCCTGACGCCCCTGTCAGTCCCAGGCAGGTACTTCGCTCTTCAACACCGACGCCATTTTGCCGAGGTGCACGCAGGCCCTGGCTACGTAATCCTTGGACAGACGCTCGATACGGGAATAGTTGATCGGTTGCCGAGTCGCGCTGGCGTAGAGTTTCAACGCCTCTGCCGCGTGCTTGAAATGACGCGCCTCGACGCTGCCACAATGCACGCTGAGGAAGGCAGCGACCCGATTGGCTTCACCCGACGGATAACCCCGAACCTCGCGCAGCCATTGTTTCCACATCGGGGTCATCAAGTTGTATTCCCCGGTGTTGAACAGCTCGGTCATGGCCATCATCTCAAGGGCTTCGATGAGGTTCGGTGCCAGTGGCCTGGTTTCCCCGACCCAACTGGAAAACTCTTTGGTGATCGGGTCCAGGTACCGGTCCTGAAGACGCCAGTCATCGGAGCCGCAAATGGCCGACGCCATGCGGTAATACAACTTCGAATGATGCGGATGCCCGTGCATTTCACCCAGGCCCACATCTTCAATGATGATCTCGCCACAGTGCCGCGCCGCTTCCAGCATCTTCAACTTGGCATCGTCGGTCAGCGACTCGGACTCCTGAAGGATTCGCACGATAATGCTGGAGACCGCATGGGCCGCACCGTCGGGGCTGCGCCAGCCACAAAAGAACGTGCACAGAGAAGACTCGGTCCAGTTGTTGGACGTCATCTCGACATAGGTCTCGCAGTATTTATCCAACTTGTCGGGATGGCTGTGAAAACCACTCAGCAGTGCTTCAACAAGATTCCTGTCCTCGACATCAACCAGGGCCTGATTGACGTACTCGATGAAATTCCGGCTTAACTTCTCCACATTGTTCTCCTTGTTTAGTGGGTCACTGCGCTACAACAAGATGAATAACAGCCATCAATCCGCGACGACTTCCGACATGAATTGCCCGAAGCGCGTCAGCCCTTCGATCAACTCTGCACGCTCGACGGCGTACGAAATACGAATGCTGTTGGGATCACCGCAACCCGAGCCGGGGACCACGGCGATATGCGCTTCGGTCAATAACAAATCGGCGAGGTGATCGACGTCGCGGATCTTTGTACCGAGGTAATAGCGACCCAGATAACGCGAGACATCGACAAACAGATAAAACGCACCTTCCGGTGGCGCGCACGTAATGCCGTCGACATAACCAAGGCACGTGCACGCCGCCACCAGTTGTTGATCGAGAAAGGTGTTTACCTTGCGGGCAAAGTCCGGGGAATCGGCGGTCAACGTGTTCAACGCGGCATATTGCGAAAGACTGCTGGGGTTGGAAGTCGTGTGCCCTTGCAAGTTATGCATGGCCGCGATCACATGCGCCGGGGCGCAGGCATAACCTATGCGCCAACCGGTGACGGCCTGGCTCTTGGAGAACGAATCAACCAGGATGGTCTGGTGTTTGAGCGCCGGAAACAGCGACACGATGTTGTGATGTTCGTGGGGCTCGCGCACCAGTTTGCGATAACACTCGTCGAACACCACCCAGAGTTGATGATCGAATGCGAGTTGGGCAATCCCCAGTAGCTGTTCCCGTTGATAGACCGTGCCCGTCGGGTTATTGGGCGTGTTGATCACGATCATTTTAGTGCGCGGGGTCAAAGCTCTTTCGACGGCCTTGCAGGTCAGTCGGTAGTCATCGGCCCTGGTATCGACTAGCACCGGAATGCCACCGGCCAGCAGGATTTGCGTTGGAAAGGTTTCCCAATAAGGCGTCGCGACGATGACCTCGTCACCGGGATCGAGCAGCACCATTGCCGCGTTATACAGCGCCTGTTTGGCGCCCGCTGTTACAGCCACTTCATTGGCGGCGTATGAAACACCGCAACGCTGACTGACCTGTTGCGCCAGTTTCTCCCGAAGTTGGGGCAAGCCAATCGGCGGGGTATAACGATTGCGTGCACCTTCAATGGCTTCGATGGCGCCTGCTTTCATTTCCTGGCAAGCGTCGAATGATAATTCGCCGGCCGCAAAGTTGATGACTTTGACGCCCTTTTCCTTCAACGCATTGGCTTTACTGCGCATGCTGGAAGTGCCCGGTGCACTGAGATTCAACGCACGATGGGATAACGACAATCGGATTGCAGAGGTATTGCTGTTATTCATTGTTTTACCTGCGAAAACGATTTGAAAACCAGGCGACCGGGTGACATGCAGTTCCCCCGCAAGTCCAAAACCGGGCACCTTTACCGAACGGGTCTTCTCACATTCTGACCACCGGTTTAAACACCGGCCAATACCGTTTACGTCGTTATTGATACTGGAAAAACAACAAATACCGGGGCTGCATCACTTGGGTTATTTCGGGAGCTTTGCCGATGAGTTGCACTTCGTCCACGCAGCATCGCGACTGAGCAAACTGCCCGTCGCAACGTGCCTGAAGTGAAATAGGTATTCAGGAAAGTTCGAGCAACAACGTCTCGATCAACTCAGGAACCGGCGATCAACTCGCGCCCTGATAAAGCCGCGCATCCGCGTCGAGGCCTCGTTGCACCAACCAGGACAGCGGCAGTGTCAGCAACAACGTGGCCGCCAACAGGATCACCGCGATGGGGACGCCGGTGACGTCGCCGAGGCTGCCAAACAACACCGGCGCCAGCGCGCCACCGCCAATGGTGCCGGTGTAAAACACCGCAAACGCCTGCTCGCGTTTCCCCGGCCCCGCCAGATCCGGCACCGCGCCGTACAGCACCGACGAGGTGCCATTAAGCGCCAGGCCCAGCAGCGGCAACATCACCATCAGGCCAAGAAACGGCAAGTACACCGCCATGACGATCAACACCGCGGTGGTGAACTCGGTCAGCCACACGGTTTTGACCATGCCGATGCGCGCGCCCAGATAGCCGCACAACAACTTGCCGAACGCGCCGCCGACAAACAGCATCGTCAGCGCCAGGCCGATACCTGCCGTCCCGGCGCCCTTGTCTTTCAACAGAAAGGGCAAGAACGTGAGAAAACCCATGCGCACCGCGCTGTCCAGGGTTCCGGTCAGGATCAGCGCGCGCAATCCGCTGGCAGAACCGCTGCCCGTGATCGCCTTGGAGGCTTTGCCCTGGCTGGACAAAGATTCCGAACGCGCCGGAATCAGCCACCACAACAAACCTGCGGCGGCCAGTCCGAGCAGGCCCAGCAGCGTGACGCTGGCGCGCCAGCTGATGACCGTCAGCAACAAACCGATCAACCCCGGAATCAAGGTTTTGCCGATGTCACCGGAGAAGTTGTACTGCGACAGCGCTTGCTTGACCCCACCGCCAGCCTCGTGAGTATCGGTGATCAACGAAGAGGCCAGCGGGTGCTGGGTACTCGCGCCCAATCCGCCCAACAGCAGCGCCAGCAACAACACCGTCAACCCGCCCGCCTGCCCCGCCAGCAGATAGGCCAGGCCGGCGAGTGCCGTGCCGCCCACCAACATGCGTTCGCGCCCCCAGCGTTTGGCGGCCCGGCTCGCCAACAGTTGAAAGCCGGCCATCATCCCGGCATAGGCACCGCGCAACAGGCCGATCTGGGCGAAACTCAAGCCGAACTGTGCCTGCCAGATTGGCAACAGCACATAAATCACGTCGGTCAGCCCGTCGTGAACGGCGTGGGCGCCGCAACCCGCCACCAGGGATCGGCGACGTACAGAAGCGTCGGCAGATTTCACCGTCGGCAAGGAAGCTGATGCGTGTTTCAGATCGTTCATTGGCTTGAGCAGTTACGAAGTTGACGTTGATAGTTAAGCAGGATCGCACCGGGGTTGCACCGGTCGGCGGAGTTCCCGATCACTGCAATACCTGCGCGCAATCCTTCATCACGCTGGCCTTGCGGCGCAGGTACTCAGCGAAAATCTCCCGCGCGGTGTTGTGGTCGATGGCAATCTGCATCGCATCGACAAACTCACTGACTGCCGCCACGGCATGCGCGAAATGATTGCTCTCGGTGCCGCCGGTGTGCACGGTCACCCAGGCCACCGTCGCGCGGGCCTTGGACTCTGGCACGCCCATGTCGCGGACGAACCACTGCTTGTACAACGGGTGGATAAACTCCACTTCACCGTGGGTGTAGACCTCATGGATCAGGGTTGTCAGCAGACCTTGCAACAAATCGCGATCGCGCAGGCGGCGGGTGTCAGTCCAGTCCTTGAACGCCTGGGCCGACGGCAGGCAATTTTCCTTCAACAGCCACTGGTCATCGCCGCACAACGGCGTCGCCATGTTGTAGAACAGGTCCGAGTGCAGGGTATTGCCCAACGCGCCGAGGTCTTCATCGGTAATCCGTTGCAGGCTGCCGCAGGCGCGATAGAGCTGCTCGGCCGCCACCGAACCCTGTTCGGAACGCGCCAGCAAGGTAATCCGATTGGCCAGGCCGGACACACTGGTCGCCGAGTTGTTGGTCTTGGACCAACTGGCGAAAAACTTGCGCAGTGCCACCGGTGAATGACGACGCGAGGTGAGTTGCTCGAAAGCCTCTTCGATGTCCACCAGGGCCTCTTCTTCACTCCAGAACGCCTCGAACAACGCATGCTTCAAGACACTGGCCGGCATGTCGTTCAACACCGGCTCGACGATCTTCAACAACTGGCTGTGCCGGGCTATTACGTTACTCATGGTCACCTCTTATATTCCATTATTGGATGATGAATCAGGCAGGTTCACCGCTGCGGCCGCGCGCGACCGGTGTATCGGGTTTGAGGGGTTTCCAGCCAGTCAAGGCGATCAGCAACGACAACAACTGGAAGCCGATAATCAGCGCCACACAGCCTTGCCAGCCCCAACGACTCCAGATCATCGCGGGGACGACCGCGCCGAAACTGCCGCCCAGGTAATAACCCGTCAGGTACAGCCCCACTGCCCCGCCCTTGTTGTGCGGGGTCGTTGCGGTGATGAAGGCATTCGCGGACGCCTGGGCGAGAAACACCCCGGTCGAACTCAGGGCCAGGCCCAGCACGATCAGCCACAGCGACGGCAGCAAGGTCAGGACCGAGCCACAGACGCCGAGCAAAACCGCGCCGGTCAGCAATTCGGCTTGCGGCCGGGCTTTGCTCAGGCGTCCGGCAATCGGGATGACCACCAGCGCCAACAGGAACACCGCATAAATCGTCCCCAGCGCCGCCGCGCCCAGGTTGAACGGCGCCTGACTGAGGTACAGCCCCGCATAAGTAAAGGTCGCCACTTGGGAGAACAACACACAGAAACCGACGCCATACGCGGCCAGCAAGGGTTTGCTGCACAGCTCGCGAAACCCTCGCAGGCGAACAGGCGAGGCCTTGGCCACCAACACTGGATTAGCCGGCAACAGGAAATAGATGGCCACGCCAACCAGCACACTTATCGCCGTCAGCAGCTCAAAGGCTTCACGCCAGCCCACGTACTCGGTCATGATCCCCGACACGAAGCGCCCGGCAAAACCGCCCAGCACTGTGCCCGCTACATAAAGGCTGGTGATTTCGGTGACGGTGCCACCGCTCCAGCGGTCGCCGATGTAGGCTACGCTGGTGGCGAAAACCACCGGGATCAGCATGCCTTCAACGAAGCGCCAGACCAGTAATTCGGCGAAGCTGCCCGCATGCGCGGTCAGCAGTGCGGGCACCGCCAACAGCAGCGACGCGATGACAATCACCGAGCGTTGCTCGAATCGACCGGTCAGGCGACTGATAAAGGGGGCGGTGATGGCGACTGCCAGGGTGGTGACCGTGATGCTCCATCCCGCCTGGCGGGCGCTCACCTGAAAACTCAGGGCAAACTCCTGGAGGATGCTCTGGGTTGAATAGAGGTTGAGAAAAGCCGCACAGCCACACAGGAACAGGGCGACGCGAGCACTGTGCAGGCGCGAATTCATGAGACCTCTCGTTTTCTCCTCGGAGGTCTTTATAGAATACGCACCCTGCCGAACACCAATACCGAATTCGGACCGATCAATACCCAAGGAACAGGATGCTTGACCTACGCAAGTTACGTTACTTTTTGACGGTCGCCGAAGAGCTGCACTTTGGCCGCGCAGCGTTGCGCCTGCACCTCGCCCAGCCACCCCTGACCCGACAGATTTCGGCCCTGGAATCCGAGCTGGGCTTTCGCCTGTTCGATCGCACCAGCCGCACGGTCACGCTCACTGCACAGGGCCGGCATTTCCTGCCGTACGCCCGCGCCGTGCTGGACCAGGCCAGCCTGACCGAAGTCATCGCCGGCAAGCTGGCTGCCGGAACGGCCGGGCAATTGGCGCTGGGGTATGCCAGTTCGATTGCGCTGTCGGATCTGTTCAGCCAGACCATCCAGGCCTTCGCCCAACGCTTCCCGGATGTCCAGTTGACCCTGGTGGAAAGTGCGTCCAGCAGTCTGTATTCGCAAGTAATCGATGGCCGCATCGACATCGGCATGAGCCGATTGCTGCCTGAAAGCGGACAAACCGAGGTGCAGGTCTTGTCGCTGGGCGGTGAGCCTTTGGTGGCCGCCCTGTCCAGCGACAACCCGCTGGCCAGCCAGGACGAAGTCACCTTGGCCGAACTCAGTGCGCACCCGTTAATTCAGTTTCCGGCAGATTATGGCTCCGGGCTCAATGAGTCCATCGAGCATCTGTACCGACGTAACGGGTTGCCCATGCGACCCGGTCCGTCCGGCCGCCAGATCACCTCGATCATCGCCCTGGTGGCTGCCGGCAGAGGCGTCGCGCTGGTGCCCCAGTGCACCAAGACCCTGGCCAAAAAGGGCGTGACCTACCGCCCACTGGCTGACCCCGAAGCGTGCGCACAATTGCTGATACTCACGCGAACCCAAGGACGCTCGCTGCTGGTCGAGGCGTTTATGGGCGTGGTCGATGAGCTTCTGCGGGATCGCTGAAGCTCATCAGTGGTAATCCCCGCCCGCACGTTTGAGCATTTGCTTGCAGCGCTCCGACAAGTGAAACACCCGCAGGTGCTTGCCAGCCTTGTCGTAGCGCTCACGCAACGTCTTCAACGCGGCGATGGCCGAGTAGTCGACAAAGCTCAGGTGACGGCAATCGAGGGTCACTTGAGCGGGGTCGTTGGCGGGGTCGAACTGGTCAAGAAAAGGCGTGGTCGAGGCGAAGAACAACGTGCCGTGCAAGCGATAGAGTTTGCTGCCGTCGGATTCCAGATAGGTGTCGGCGTACAGCTCGCGGGCCTGCTGCCAGGCGAAGTTGAGCGCGGCAATGATGATGCCGCAGAGCACGGCCGTCGCCAGGTCGGTGAACACCGTGATGGTGGTCACGGCGATGATCACCAGCACATCGTTGAGCGGCACTTTGTTGATTACCCGCAGCGAGGCCCAGGCGAAAGTCTGCTGCGACACCACGAACATCACGCCGACCAGCGCCGCCAGCGGAATACGCTCGATCAGCGGCGACAGAAACAGCACGAACAACAGAATCATCACCCCGGCGACCACGCCTGAAAGTCGGCCACGACCACCGGAACTGAGGTTGATCACGGTCTGGCCGATCATCGCGCAACCGCCCATGCCGCCGAACGCACCCGACACCATATTCGCCGCACCCAGCGCCACGCATTCGCGATCCGGGTAGCCGCGACTTTCGGTGATTTCGTCGGTGAGGTTCAGGGTCAGCAGGGTTTCCAGCAGACCGACCAGCGCCATCAGAATCGCGTAAGGCGCGATGATGCGCAGGGTGTCCAGGCTCCAGGGAATGTCCGGCAGCGCGAAGCTCGGCAAGCCACCGGCAATGTGCGCCATGTCGCCCAAGGTGCGCGTCGGCAAGCCCAGCAGATACACCGCCAACCCGACCCCCAGAATCGCCACCAATGCCGGCGGCACCGCGCGAGTCAGGCGCGGCAGCAAATAGACAATCGCCATCGTCAGCGCCACCAACCCGCTCATCACATACAGCGGCGTGCCAGTGAGCCAGGTGTCGCCACTCTTGAAATGCTCCAGTTGCGCCAGGGCAATGATGATCGCCAGGCCATTCACGAAACCGAGCATCACCGGGTGCGGCACCATGCGCACCAGCTTGCCCAATCGCAGCAACCCGAACGCCATCATGATCAACCCGCCGAGCAGCACCGTGGCCAGCAAGTACTGCACGCCGTGTTGCACCACCAACGCCACAATCACCACCGCCATCGACCCGGCCGCACCGGACACCATCCCCGGCCGCCCGCCGAACAATGCGGTCAGGGTGCAAATGATGAACGCACCGTACAGGCCCATCAGCGGATTGAGATGAGCGACCAGGGCGAAGGCGATGCATTCGGGCAGCAACGCAAAGGATGTAGTGAGCCCGGCCAGGGCATCGGCGCGCAGACGTTGTGGTTTCATGACTTACCTGAAAAGCGGACCGATGGAACTGGCCGCGGGAGTTGCGGGGAATGAGGGGTGGGGATGTTACGGAATTGGGGCGTTTGGGGCCAGTGGTTGGGGGATTTGGCGCTATCGGATTTAGTAGATTCAATCAGCATCGTGTTCACGCCGCTTTCGCGAGCAGGCTCGCTCCCACATTGGTTGGGTGTTGTTCACAGGATTTGCAGCCAACACCGTCCCCTGTGGGAGCGAGCCTGCTCGCGAAGGCGGTGGCACAGTCAATAACGATGTCGCCTGACACGCCGCTTTCGCGAGCAGGCTCGCTCCCACATTGGTTGGGTGTTGTTCACAGGATTTGCAGCCATCGCCGTCCCCTGTAGGAGCAAAGCTTGCTCGCGAAGGCGTCGGACCTGACACACCGCGTTATCGTTCTTCGCGGGCAAGCCTCGCTCCTACACATTAATCAAACCTGCTTCAAATCCAGGCAATACGTGTAATACCCCGTATCCCGCACATACCCCAACGACTCATACAACCGCTGCGCACCAAAGTTGTCCGTCGCCGTTTCCAGGACCAACCCCTTCGCGCCCGTCGACAGCGCAAACGCGCGGGCAGTGTTCATCAGCAAGGTCCCTACCCCGCGACCCCGAGCAGCAGGTGTGGTGAAGAGGTCGCTGAGCAGCCAGGTGCGATGGGCATCGATGGAGGAAAACGTCGGGTAGAGCTGGACGAAGCCCAGCGCGTCGCCGTTGTCGTCCAGGGCGAGGAAGATCGCGGATTCATCCTGGGCGATGCGTTCGGCGATGAAGTCTCGGGACTGCTGCAGGTTCGAAGGCTGGCCGTAGAAACCTCGATAGGCGTCGAAGAGTCGGGCGACTGGGTCGAGGTGGCTGACGTCGGCGCGTTGGGCCTGGATGGTCATGCTGTTCCCTCCTTAGGATTGGGTCCGAGTGTAGCGGGCCGCCATCAGGTCTGGTGTTTCACGTACGCCCATTATCCAGCCAATTTGCAGGGCGCTCCCGCACTCATCAAACTGGAGAACCCGCCCGCCGCCCCCTGGGAACCCAAAATGCCTGACCTATTGCTGAAGCCAGCCCTGCCCGGCATCGCGCTCCGGCGATGGCGTTTGCTGCACCGCGTCAAACAAGCCCATGCCGCGCAGATGTTCAGCGTCACCCAATCGACGATTTCCCGGTGGGAGAGTGGCGTACAAGCAATGGATCGCGCCGCACACCAGCAACTTGAACGGTTGCTGGCCGCTCGTCTCGATTCCGCCGCCGATCACGTCCTCGCCAGGCTGGTCGCGGAAAGCCCGCGGCCGGTTCATCTTATTTGCGACCTGACCCATCGTCTGCTGGCCTGCTCCCCGTCTCGTGCCGCCGAGTTTGCCAGCCCGCTGGGCGATCTTCTGGGGCACTCGCTCTGGCGCTTCGCAACGCCAGAAATCCTGAGCACTGAGGCCGCGCTCGATGAGTCGGGTTGGCGGGAAACCCTCGCCCCACCCGCTCTGGAATTTCTCACCGGCAGCAATGATTCCGCGCTCGTCCCCATCCGCCATAGCCTGTGTCGCTGGACGCGCATCCCCCTCTCCGACGGCTCGGCGGCACGTCTGGTGGAAACACTCTGACAGCACGGCCGCGCATATTTTATGCGTGGACGATGTGCCTCGCCGGGCCTAGTCTGGCGCCAGTAACCGGGACGTTATGCTGCCAGGCAAACGCCGGTCAACCTACTGGGCGGATGTATGGATATCGAAAAAATCAAAGGACGCCTCGACTTCCTGCGCGAAGCAGAAAAGCTCAAGGATGTACTCAGGAGTGCGCATACCACCTCCGGGCGCACCGAAAGTACGGCTGAACATAGCTGGCGCCTGTGCCTGATGGCCATTGTGTTCGCGGACGAACTGGCCAGCCTAGACCTTCTGAAAGTCCTCAAGATGTGTGTCATTCATGACCTGGGCGAAGCCATCAACGGCGACATTCCGGCCGTCAGCCAAGCCTCGTTCCCCGACAAGAGCGAGCATGAACGACGCGATCTTTTGCTCTTGACCAGCACCCTTGATGACGCGTTGAAAACAGAGATATTGGCGCTCTGGGATGACTACGAAAACGCGTTGTCCCCCGAGGCGCAGGCGGTCAAGGCACTGGACAAACTGGAGACCCTGCTACAACACAATCAGGGCCTGAACCCGCCGGGCTTCGACTACGCGTTCAATCTGGCGTACGGCAAAAAACACACCAGTGCCCAACCGATTTTTGAGGCTCTGCGCAACATCATCGATCAGGATACGAAAGCAAAAATCGACAGTGACAGGAAGTGACGGGGCTATCTTCATAGCTCCATCGTCTTTCGCGATGGGTTGAAGAACAACATCGGCCTTCAAGACTAAAACACCGTCCTGTGGCGAGCGAGCTTGCTCGCGCTGGGCTGCGCAGCGGCCCCGCTCTTTCCTGAAAAGCAGGGGCTTGCTGCGCAGTCCAGCGGGAGCGAGCTCCCTCGCCACAGATTACTCGTTCAGCAAGGAGTGCAAGGATCACGCTTTCGATTGCTGCTCCGAAGACACCGCCATCGCCGAGTTCCTCGCCAACCCGTAATAGAGCACCCCCGGCACCACCAGCCCCACAATCCACGAAATGTCCACACCGCCGAGCTGCGCCACCATCGGTCCTGAGTAGAAATGCGTGTCCACAAACGGCAACTGGATCAACACCCCGATCACATACACGCCGATCCCCCGCCAGTTCCACCGACCATAGCGCCCCGTCGGGTCAGACAGCGCCGGGATGTCATAACGCTCCTTGTTGATGAAGTAGTAATCCACCAGGTTGATCGCGCTCCACGGCGTGAAGAACGTCAGCAGAAACAGGATGAAGTACTTGAACGAGTTCAGGAACGAGTACTGCCCCAGCAGCGCCAACGTGGTGGACGCGGCGACAATCAGCAGCACAAACACCATGCGCTGCCGGGCGGTGATTTCCAGGCGACTGCGAAAGCCGCTGATAATCGTCGCCACGCACATGAAGCTGCCGTAGGCGTTGAGCGTCGACACTGTAACCTTGCCGAACACCACGCTCAAATACAGCAGCGACGCCATCACGCCGGTACTGCCCAACCCGACGATGGTCGCCACCTCATGACCGCGAAAGTTCGCACCGGCCAATGCCGCCGCGAACACCCCGAGCACCATGGAAGCCTGCGCGCCCAGCACCGTGCCGAGGCCGACGGCGGCAAAGGTTTTCCACGAAGATGTCTTGCTCGGCAGGTAACGCGAGTAGTCGGCCACGTAAGGCCCAAACGCGATCTGCCAGGACGCCGAAAGCGATACCGCCAGCAAGAAAGTGCTCCAGCCGAAGTGGCGGTTTTCCAGCAACAGGCCGATATCGTTGACGGTCATCAGCCGGGTAAACAGATAGGCGAAGGCAATGATGCCCAGCACGCTCGCCGCCCTGCCCACCCAGTGGATCACGCGATAGCCGAAGATCGTCAGGAACGCGATGCACGCGGCGAAAATCAGGATGCCGGTGCTGTCGCTGACACTGATCAACTGCGCAATCGCCTGCCCCGACAACACCGCGCCGGTCGCGCTGAAACCGAGGTACATCAGGCACACCAGCACAATCGGAATCGCCGCGCCGTAGACGCCGAATTGCACCCGGCTGGAGATCATCTGCGGCAGCCCGAGCTTCGGCCCTTGCGCGGCATGCAGGGCGACCACCGCGCCGCCGAGCAACTGGCCGATCAGCAAGCCAATCAGCGACCAGAACACATCACCGCCGAGCACCACCGCCAGTGCGCCGGTGACGATGGCGGTGATTTGCAGGTTGGCACCGAGCCACAAGGTGAACTGGCTATAGAGGCTGCCATGGCGCTCGGCCTCGGGGATGTAATCAATCGAACGGGTCTCGATCAAGGGACTTCGTTGTTGAGTCATTGCGACGTGCTCTTCAGAAAAGGTAGACGCCAATACCGAGCAAGCGAAGCGGCGTCCGGCGTAGCAGCTGGCGAAGCCTGCGTTCGGCTGCGAAGCAGTCGTGAAACCAGGGAACGCGGTACATCAGGTAAACCGCGTGAGCTGAATTGACGACTGCTTCGCAGCCGAACGCAGGCTACGCCAGCTGCTACATGACGCGATGCGTTCGGCTGCCACCACGATTCGCACTGATCGGTATTAATGGCGGGTGGTGTTTTTTTATTGTTGTTGTACAACGCCCACGAACGGCGCCTTGGCCCACACCACTTTGCCGCCGACCATGGTCAACAGCACGTTGTTGCGCGCCAGTTCATCCTCGGGCACCTGCATGAAATTCTTGTCCAGCACGATCAAGTCCGCGAACTTGCCGACCTCGACCGAACCGACCACCGCGTCCAGTTTCAACTGCTCGGCAGCGTTTTGGGTGATGGCACGCAGGACTTCCGAGCGCGACAGCCCCGGGTCGCCATTCACCTTGCCGGCGTACTTGGGGCCGTAGCTGTGCGGGTTCAGCGGATCGCCCGAGCGGGTGACGCCGATCTTCAGTGCAAGGAATTCATCCAGCGGGTCCACCGGCCAATCGCTGCCATAGGCGATGCGGCCACCCGCACGGGCGATGCTGCCCGACGGTTCCATGCGCGCAAAACGTGCGGCCCCGAGGTGATCACTGGTGCCATCGACGGTAGACGGCGCTTGCTGGGCCCACTGGAAGGACATGTTGGCGGTCACGTCCAGCGCTTTGAAGCGCGGATAGTCGGCCGGGTCCACGGATTCGTTGTGGGTAATGGTCGGGCGGAATGCGTTGCCCGGCAGCTGATGACGCACGTATTCGATGCTGTCCAAGGAGTCGCGCACCGCCCGGTCGCCCGTGGCGTGAAGGTGCGGATCGAAACCGGCCTCGACCGCTTTCAGCAGCAGCGGATTGAGCACTTGTGGCGGGAAGTACAGCTCGCCGACGTTTTTGCCCGGCGCCCACTTCGGTGCCTTGTCGGTGCCAGCGTTGTGCAGATACGGCGTCAACATCGCCCCGGTATCCGCCGGCGCATTGATGATGCCGTCCATGAACAATTTGACGTGGCGCATGCTCACGCCCGGCGCGACTTTGGTTTCGCCCTGGTCGTAGGTATTGGCCAGGGCCTTGGCCTCGGCGATGGTTTTCGTCGGGTCTGCCGCGGCGGCGGCCGGGTCGAGTTTGATCGCCAGCAAAGCGCGGGCGGTCAGTTCGCCGGACTGCTGAAGCGTGGTGAAGGCTTTGCCATTTTCCGGCCCGGACAAGGCGTCGAAGAAACTGGTGATGCCTTGCTGGCGCATGGCGTCGAGGGCGGCGCGGGTCTGGGTCAGTTTCTCGGCGTCGGTGGCCGGGGGCACCACGGCGGCCATGGTGTCGGCGGCGCCGTCTTCGCAGATGCCGTTCGGGTTGCCGGCCTTGTCACGCACGTACTTGCCGTCACTCGGGTTGGGCGTTTGTTTGGTGATGCCGGCCACTTCCAGGCCTCGGGAGTTGGTCAACACGGTGTGGAAATCGGTGGAGCGCACTTGAATCGGTCGTTTGGTCTTGAGCGCGTCCAGGGTCGATTTGTCCGGGTCGCCGTCGAGGCCGTCCATGCCCATGCGATCCCAACTGCCGACTTCGAGCCACACGTCGGGGCCTTTGTCCTTGTCCGCATCGAGACAGGCCTGAATGGTTTCCTGAAAGACTTTGCGGGTCATGGTCTGGTATTTCAGGTCGCACAAGGTCATCGCGCGGCCGCCATCACCGGGATGCATGTGCCCATCGATGAAGCCCGGCATCAGCATGCGCCCGGCCAGGTCGATCAATTGCGTCTGCTTGCCGATGTAGGCAGCAACGCCTGCATCGCTGCCGACATACACGATCTTGCCGCCGGTCACGGCAATCGCCTGTTGTACCGAATTCTTGCCATCGACGGTGTAGACATAGCCGTTGCGCATCACTATGTCGGCGCCGCTCGAACCCTGGGTCTGACACCCCACCACCCCCACACTGGCGAATGCCGTCGTCGCGGCAACCGCGATAAATAGCCTGGAAAGTTTCAACTGCCTCACCTCTGTTTTTATAGTTTTGAAGTGCCCGAACAGACTGTCGCGCCAGCCCGTGGCAGGCAGGGCCTACCCTATAGCGCGCAGTCGAAATCCGGACCTCCACAAATGAGGAGGGTCAGGCAATTAATGAGGAGTACGACGGGTATCGTGCGACGGCGAACGCAGGACAGAACCCAGTTCCACCTTGCTCTTCACGCCGAGCTGCAAATAGCAGTTGCGCAGGTAAGTGCGCACGGTGGCCGGGCTCAGCCCGAGGGTTTTGGCGATCTCTTTGTAGGAATGGCCCGCGGCGAACAGCATCGCCGCCGTGCGTTCCCGTGGCGCCAGCACCGCCCCGCGCGCTTGCGTTTCGAGAGACAGAATCACGTGCTCGGCATTCGGACTCAGCGTCAACGCGCAGCGACCGAGACGGATCACGCACGGCGCTTTCGGCAGTTGCGCGATCACCTCAAACGGCAGCGTCGAGCCGCTCCACCCTGGCAACTCGCGCTGGATGGCGGCGCACAGACTGGCGCCGACATACAGCAGACTGCCGTCCGGTCGCGCGATGCCAAAATCAGTCGCCCCGCTGCCGGTGTGGAAACGAATCATGTCCTGCACCTGGAATCGCCAGAGTTGCAGCAAGTGATCGCAGAACGCCGAAAACAAATCGGCTTCGCTGTCGTTGAACACTGGCGCGTGTTCCCCACGGTAGAGACAGACGAAAAACATCAAGCCGCTTTCGGGCAATTCGAAGGTGATGCACATTGCGTGGTACAGATCGTGGCGCCGCGCAAACGCGTCCACCACATCGTTCAGATTGTCGAATCCGCTTTCGCGCACGACCTCGCCGGGCTGACTCAAGGTGTCATGGGAGAAGCTGTCACTGTCGGCCCCTTTGTACCATTCGGCGGCAAACGACTCCGGCAGATTGATGCGCCCGTGCATCCAGCTCTTGGGCGGCGCATCGGCGGCAGAGGCGGACATCTCGCCCCACCACGCCGAAGCGAACGGCACCAGTTCGCTGAACGCTTGCAGGCCCTCTTCGATGAACTGCGAAGCGCCACGCTCCCGGGCCAAGCGACCGAGGTGCAGCACACAGCGGTTGAAGGCGTTAAGCGTGGCCATGGAAGTAACGTCGTTACCCTCCCCCATTATTCTTATCCTGTTGGCGACATGGCGTATTCATTCGACCATGCCATAGACGCAGGAATCGCGTCCAGCTCAGGTCTATTAAAGGAAAGGCACTCCCCGTACACCGTCTAATATTAAGAGAACACGCGCACCAACCTGCCTCAGCCTCTTGCCACAGGGGAATCGGGATGACCGGACACACTGCACGCCAATGCTCGTCATGGATCCTGCTTTCCCTGCTCGCGATCAGCCTGGCGCAGATGTCGGGATGTGCCGGCAAATCGGCCAAGGCGCGTTATTCGGCTTCAAGCATAGGCTCAAGTTGCTATGCGAAAGCACTGCCGACTGCTGGCGAGGGCGGACTGGCCTGGGGTGACACCTTGAGTATGGCGCGCAAGAAGTCTTTGGATAATTGCATGCGTTATGCCGGCCGCTCCGGTGGCACGCCGGACACTTGCCAGGTGGTGCTGGCGGAGTGCAAGCATTGACCTGGCAGTACTTTCGGTCATTCCACCGGAATTACTGCTGGTTTCCCCTTCTCCTTCAAAAGAAAAACCAAAAACTTCGCCGGTTTGTCCTGACTGGCATTGCGTCCCACCGTGTGCACATCGTCCGGCCCTTCATGGAAACTCTGTCCCGGCGTCAACGTGACCTCCTTGCCGCCCTTCACGCCCATGACGATGGAGCCTTCGAGCACGTAGATAAAGCCATGCGCGTCGTGGCGATGCACGGGGTCCGCGCCGCCGGGCGGGTACTCGACGGTGATCATCAGCACTTCTTTTCCGGGGTAGTCGGGCAGCGCCTGTTCCATCACGGGTTTGACGACCGGTGGCTCGGGGGCAGCCATTGCCAGTCCGGCGCACAACACAGGCAGTAAGGCGAAGAGAGAATGGAGGTGCATGAGGGTTTCCTCATCTGGATGGCCAAAAGCAGATGGGTGGCGATCCCGTACGGGCGACCGCCACCCGTCTATCCACTAATTACCTTTGAGCCATGCGTCGAAGTGGGTCGCGCCGACGATCGGATTCGCGCCGGGGGTCAGTGAGCGGTCGTCGATGGGCGCGCCGAAATAGGTGGCTTCGGCGTCCGAAATCACCTCTCGCGGATCATCGTTGTGTTGCAGGTAGGTTTGGACGAACGAGGCGATCGGCAGCCGATCTGGCCCGGCCACTTCTTGCGTCTGGTTCGTCGGTGGTTGCTCGGCAATGTCAGCCAGTGCCGCCGCAACATCCGCCGAAGCGATCGGTTGCAGGTCGGCTGAGGGCAAACGCGTGCTGTTGCCCTGCTCGCCGGATTGGGCGATGGCGCCGATGAACTCAAAGAATTGCGTGGCGCGCAGGATCGAGTAGGGAATGCCCGAATCCTTGATCAGTTTTTCCTGGGCCATTTTGGCGCGGAAGTAACCGCTGTCGAGCATGCGTTCCGTGCCGACGACGGACAGGGCAACGTGGTGTTTCACGCCGGCGGCTTTCTCGGCGGCGAACAGGTTGCGGCCGGAGGTTTCGAAGAATTCCAGCACGGCGGTATCTTCGAAGGACGGCGAGTTTGCGACGTCGACCACCACCTCGGCGCCGGCCAGCGCCGCGTCGAGGCCTTCGCCGGTCAGGGCGTTGATGCCGGTGCTGGGTGAGCCGGCGAGGACGTCGTGTCCGCGCTGGCGAAGGTTATTGCAGAGCTGGGTGCCAATCAGGCCAGTTCCGCCGATGACGACAATTTTCATGGGAATGCCTCCAGTTGGATGGTGCATCTGTCGGCGTTTGACTATGCAGGGCCGAAGCCCCATTCAGTTTAGGACACGATTGCCGGCCTGCCCTTTTGATTTGGGCAACCGCCCCTGCAATCCGACGACTCGCGTCTGGCCCATACGCTGTATAGTTTTATATATTACGAAACCGATTTTTCAAGACGCCCTCATGCCCTCCTCCTTTGTTCCTGCCTCATGACCAGTATTCGTCAACGCAATCTGCAACTGATCCTGGCCGCCGCCAGCGAGGAATTTGCCGCCAAAGGTTTCGACGCCACCCAGACCCGGGACATTGCGGCGCGCGCCGGGGTGCCGAAGGCGAATCTGTATTACTACTTCCAGAGCAAGGAAAACCTCTACGCCAAGGTGCTGCTCGGGTTTGTCGAGCCGTTGCTGGAAGCGTCGGCGGTGTTGCGCGAGAGCGATGATCCGGTGGTGGGATTGCAGGCGTACATCGCGGCGCGGATCCGCATCGCGCGCGAGCATCCGCACATTGCCAAGGTGTTCAGTGACGAGTTGTTGCTGGGGGGACGGCAGTTGCCTGAGGAGTGTCGCGATTTGTTGTATGCCGAGGCGCAGCGCAATGTCGACTGCCTGCGCAGCTGGATCGAACGCGGATTGCTGGCGCCGGTGGATCCGGAGCATTTGATGCTGTTTATCTGGTCGGCGACGCGCACCTATACCAACCTCGGCTGGCAGATGGCGCATATCACCGGGCGGCAAGTGCCGGAGGATGGGGATTATCAGCAAGCAGCGGCGACGATTACCCGGTTGGTGTTGGGGGGTGTGGTGCCGGAGCGGGTCGGGGCGATTGGTGGGGTTTTGTTTGCTACTTGAGTTTTTTGGGGGGCTGCTGCGCAGCCCAACGGGGGCAAGCCCCCTCGCCACAGGTGAGCGTCGTTCCTGGGCATGATTTGGATCTGTGTGTAGGAGCGAGGCTTGCCCGCGAAGAACGATGACGCGGTGTATCAGGCCTGACGAGTTAACCGTAGGAGCAAAGCTTGCTCGCGAAGAACGATAACGCGGTGTGTCAGGCGAGACGCCTTCGCGAGCAAGCTTCGCTCCTACAGGGATGTGCCTGGCTGCTACCCAGGCTTGTGGTTATCCAGTACTCGATTGACCGCTAACTCACCCATTGTGATCACCTGCAACAACAGCAGCATCCTCTTGCGTTGCGGGCCTTCCATCTGCTCGGCGAAATCGCTGGCCATGACGCTGGCCAATGAAAACGAGTCATAGGCCTGGACCAGCAACGCTTCGTCATCCACCGCGGCCTCGATGGTGAAGATGGTGCTGGGACTGCGGGGCGGTATCTGCGTTTTCGTCGCCCCGGGGTTCAGGTAGAAGTTGAGTGCGCGGTCGGCGGCCTCTTTCATTTTCTTGGGGTCAAGATCGAGAGACGCGTCGTAGGGTACTGGACGTGTATGCGGGGGATTCGGCGTTACTTTGAACATAGATCAGATTCCAAAATTGGGGCCGCAACCGTTCTCTACTAAAAGAAGGGTGGCGGCTGTACGCAGGTTAGTAGACCGGTGGAATCAGCAAGCCCGGCGCGCCCAAGGGCGCCCTGCGCACAACCACCATCAAGTGCAGGCATAGAATGACCTGACTGAATGGCGCTCATGCACCTTACTAATAACCACCGGGCTACTAAACCCGACCACTGATAAGCAGTGGCAGGTAAACGATAGAGGCCGGGGTCAAAGCGCACAAGCCAGCGGATTCTGGCGTACGCGTAGGTAAAGGCGCAAGGCGTTGTAGCCGTTTATGACGTAACACCGGGTGTCCTTAAACACTCACTCAAAAACATGTTTAAACGCGGCAAAAAACGAACAAAATCCCACCTCGGTCACGCCATTGATACCAATCAACCGGCTAAGGCATCAGATCCAGCGGCAACGACCCGGCCGCCGCTCGTTTGTCATACCAACGCTTGAGTGTTTCGGGCAGGCGCCCTTTCCAGCTTGGGACATTGGTGTAGTAACGGGCGCGGAGGTTGCCCCGCGAGTCGCTGACTATCAGCACCAGCCAGAAGCGCGAGTCTGTGGTGTGCATGAAAATGGAAGCGTTGATACCGCCGAGCCCGCGTACCCACATTTCATCGACTTCAGCGTCTGGCACATCGCTGGATGCGTCGCCAATGGTCCTCGAACTGCTGCTCTCGACCAACCGTTGGTAGTCGTCCTTGAGCAAGTTGTGCAGCACGTCGTCTTCTTGCCGAGTACGCACTAATCCTACGCTGAGCAAGTCGTTTTCCGCTGCCAGGGATTGCTCCGATGCCACGTATCGTCCGGCATAAAATACGCCCATCCCCGCCCCGCAATCGGCATCACTGCCCTCTTGATTGACATCGAGCACGCCATTCATGGCGATGAAGGTCAGCGCGCAATCGCCCTCGGAGTAATGCGCCGTCGTACCGTTGAGCGTGGCGATACCGTCCAGATTGCCCATGTTGGCGCCACTCGCCCCCAAGACGTCGAACGTTATGTGAGTCGAATCCTTACGCTTGGTCTTCAACTCGCCACCGGTCGAAACACCCCACGCAATCATCTGCCAAGTGGCGTCCCACGAGAACGGCGTGGTCATGTGCCCGAGTTCGGTGATGCGCATCTGGTACTTCTGCCGCAAGCAACTGAGGTTATCCGAGCACTGATTGCGCTGTTTCAGCCACTGGCGCTGGTCGGTCTTCAGCGCCTTGGGATCTGCGACTTTCGGCAGCGTCGTGGTCCATAGCTCACCCAGCTTCTGGTCGAGATTCGAGGTGTAGGCGTCAGCGCAGATGGCTTTTTCGGTGGGGCTGGTAGCGCTGGTGCAGTCGAAGCTGCTGGCGTGGGCAACGCCGGAGGCGGCTAAAAGCAACGTTGTGACGATGACAGGAGAGAACGTGAGGGGCATGGGCAGATTCCATTCTTGATTTGAGCACAGACGTTAATGAAAACGGGCGCCTCATGGCGCCCGTTTCGTTGACTCCAAGGCTTACAGATTCTTGGCCATGGTGTCAGTGACGGTTTTCAGCGCCTGTTCAGTGCTTTCCTTCCAGTCGTTGTCGGTCACGGCTTGAACGCCTTCGCGATTCTGCCCGAAGATTTCGACCACTGGCTTCGAGGTGCCGGTATCCACTTTCAAGTGCACTTTGTTGTTCACGCCGACTGTCAGGAAGCCTGGGGACATCCACGACCAGAATTCGATGACATGCACGGTCACCGCTTGGGTATCGACGGTTTTTTCGCTGCTCGGCACTACCCGATATCCCGCCTGACCGTAGGCGGCGGCGATGCTCTTGGCGATCAGATCGCTGAGTTTGGTGCCTTCTGGCAGCAACACGTCGCCCAGCCCTTTGCCGTAGCCGTTGCGTTTACGGGCGATGGCGCGTTCGGTGATGGATTTATCGGTGATTTCGCCTTCCTTGAGGGACGGGATCTCGGGGAGTTCAGGCTTGAGCTCGAAACGGCGTTCGTCCAACACGCTGATAAACACTTTCTGGCCATTGCCGTTTGCAGCAGGCGGCGTATTGATGTCGACCACCGAGCGGCTGGTTGCGCAGCCGAACAGCGCAGTGGTTGCCAGTAACAGGCAGGCGAGCTTGAGGTGTTTCATGACAACTCCGGTCATTGTGATCAGTCCACTATTCGTTTCTGGAAGGCAGGCGCGATCGCGCACCCGCGCGATCACTAAAGATCGGCCGCGGGGCGACAACCATGAGTCGCCTCGGGTGTTTTTCTGATTGAAAGCAGCGGTTTAGATGCGTATTTGCGCGGTCGGCAGGACATCGATCCGCGCCACAGGCCCCGTCAAATGGGCCAGGTCGGCATTGTGTTCGGCGATGATTTCTTCGGCCGCGACGTTACCGTTGTCGACGGTGGAATGCGCGTCGGCGGCGAGCACCACGTCGTAGCCCAGGTTCAGGGCCTGGCGCACGGTGGCGTTGACGCAATAGTCGGTTTGCAGGCCGCAGATAATCAGGCGATCAGTGCCCTGGTCTTGCAGCAATGCTTGCAGGTGGGTCTGGTAGAACGAATCCCGGGTGGTTTTACGCACACGCAAATCTTGCGATGAAGTCTCCAGGCCATCGGCCAACTGCCAGCCCTTGGAGCCGTGTTGCAGCAGGTCGCCCTTTTCTTCGTGCTGGATCAACACGACAGGAACCCCGGTTTCCCTGGCCTTGGCGCTCAGGCCATTGATGTTCTCGATGACGCGTTTGACCTCAAAGCACTCGTACTCGCCGCTGCACAGGGCTTGTTGGACGTCGATGATGAGTAATGCGGTGGTCATGGGGTCCTTCCTCGATTTTAATCAGTGAGCCAGGGGACGGAAAATACCTCCGTCCCCCTCTGATGACAACCTTCAATAACCGAGCGACAGCCCCGTATTGCGGCGCGGATCATTCGCCCCGTAGTAGCGGTTCTTGCCCACCGGTTTGCCGCCCAGTGAAGGCGCGCCGACCAGGATCGCCGCCACATGGTTGGCATCCTGCGGCCCGGCGAACTTATGCCCCCAACTTTCGAGCAGCTTCACCGTGTCCGGGCTGGTGGTGAAGGTCTCCAGGTTGGTTTCTTCCGGCAGCCACTGCTGATGGAAACGCGGCGCGTCCACGGCTTCCTGGATGTTCATGCCGTAGTCGATCACGTTGAGTATGGTCAACAAGGTCGCGGTAATGATGCGGCTGCCTCCCGGCGTGCCGACCACCATCACCACTTTGCCGTCCTTGGTCACGATGGTCGGGCTCATGGACGACAGCGGCGCCTTGCCGGGCGCGATGGCGTTGGCCTCGCCTTGCACCAGGCCGTACATGTTCGGCACACCGATTTTCGAGGTAAAGTCGTCCATTTCATCGTTGAGGATGACCCCGGTTTTACTCGCCATGACCCCGGCGCCGAACCAGTCGTTGAGGGTGTAGGTCATCGACACCGCGTTGCCCCATTTGTCGACGATGGAGAAGTGCGTGGTGTTGCTGCCTTCATGCGGCGCTACGCCGGGTTTGATCTCGCGGGACACGCCGGCCTTTTGCGGTTGAATCGCGGCGCGCAGTTTGGTCGCGTAGTTTTTGTCCAGCAGATGGGCAATCGGGTTCTTCACGAAATCCGGGTCGCCGAGGTAGCTGTTGCGGTCCACATAAGCGTGACGCATCGCTTCAATCTGATAGTGCATGCCTTGGGCCGAGTGGTAGCCCAAGTCTTTCATCGGGTAGCCGTCGAGGATGTTCATGATCTCGCAGATCACCACCCCGCCGGAGCTTGGCGGTGGCGCCGAGACCACGTGGTAGCCACGGTAATCGCACTCGACCGGGGCCAGTTCGCGGGTCTTGTATTTGTCGAGGTCGGCCTGGGTGATGATGCCTTTGTTGGCCTGGCTGGACGTGACGATGGCGTCAGCGACCCAACCTTTATAGAAACCGTCGGCGCCCTTCTCGGAGATTTCCCGCAGGGTCTTCGCGAGGTCTTTTTGCACCAGTTTCTGCCCGACCTGCATCGGTTCGCCGTTGCTCAGGAAGATCGAGCCCGAGTCGCGCATGTCTTTTTTGAAGACATCGGTGGCGTACTCCAGCAGATCAACATCGCCCTGCTCCAGCTCAAAACCGTCTTCAGCCAGTTTGATGGCTGGCGCTATCACTTCCTTGCGCGGCTTGGTCCCGTATTTGCTCAGGGCCAGCTCCATGCCGGACACGGTGCCCGGCACGCCAACGGCCAGGTGGCCACGGGTGCTCAGGTCCGGAACGACGTTGCCGTCCTTGTCCAGGTACATATTGGCGGTAGCGGCCAGCGGGGCTTTTTCGCGGAAATCGAGGAAGGTCTTGCGCCCGTCCGCCAGTTGAATGGTCATGAAACCGCCGCCGCCCAGGTTGCCCGCTGCGGGATAGACCACCGCCAGCGCATAGGCGACCGCCACCGCGGCATCCACCGCATTACCGCCGTTCTTCAGTTCATCCACGCCGACGTGGCTGGCCAGATGCTGGGCCGTGACCACCATGCCGTTTTCGGCCGCAACCGGGGCCACGGAGGCTGCGTAAGCACTGAGGCAGCTGAGCGCCAATGTGGTCGCCATCAGCGATTTGGCAAAAGGTTCGAACTTCATGATTCGGTCTCTTTTTTGTTTTTAGGCTCTGCAATAACAGAGGGAACGCTTCAAGAGCAGTAGCCAGTATGGCTGGGATTACGTATTGCGCCTCCCCGATCAGGCAGTATGCTTGCCCTCTATTCAGCCGTTTTCGGAGTTCGCCGGCATGCGCTACACCTTCACCACCATGGCCTCCCCGGTTGGCGAGTTGAAGCTGGTCGCGAACGGTTCGAGACTGGCGGCCATCCTCTGGGAAAACGACAAACCGAACCGGGTGCGACTCGGGCCGATGGATGAAGCGCCGGACAACCCGATCCTGCTGCGCACCGTTCAACAGTTGCAGGAATACTTTGCCGGCACGCGAAACCGCTTCGACCTGGAGCTGGATTTTGTCGGGACCGACTTTCAGAAAAAGGTCTGGCAGGCGCTGCTGACCATTCCGTTTGGCGAGACCCGCAGTTACAGCCAGATTGCCGAGCAGATCGGCAGTCCCAGCGCGGTTCGGGCAGTGGGCGCGGCGAATGGCAAGAACCCGATCTCGATTGTGGCGCCGTGCCATCGGGTGATCGGGGCGTCGGGGAAGTTGACCGGTTTTGCGGGTGGGCTTGAGGCCAAGGAGCGGTTGCTGACGCTGGAAGGTTGCGAGTGGTCGGGGGTTGGCCGGACGGGTGATTTGTTCTGACTGAACTGCCCATTGTGGCGAGGGAGCTTGCTCCCGTTGGGCAGCGAAGCGGCCCCAAAACCTGCCACCGGAGGGTGTCAGAAGAACCTGATTAATAAGTCGACGACTGCTGCGCAGCCGAACGGGGGCAAGCCCCCTCGCCACAAAAGCCCAGCTCTCTCAGGTAACGGCGAAGAGGTTCTTCATCGCCGCATATTGCAGCAGCATGATGGTCTTCGCATCGCAGATCTCCCCGCGATAAAACGCCTCAAGTGCCTCGTCGAATTTCCACTCCAGCACTTCCATCTCTTCGGTCTCTTCCTCCAGCCCGCCGCCATCACTGACTTTCGACGCAGCGTCGTATTCGGCGATAAAAAAATGCAGCTTCTCGGTCACCGAGCCGGGGCTCATGTAGGACTCGAATACTTTCTGCACGTGATGAACGCGATAGCCGGTTTCTTCTTCGGCTTCAGCTCGGATGCGTTCTTCGGGATCGGCGCCCTCCAGCAGTCCGGCGGCCACTTCGATCAGCAAACCATCGTGACCGTTGACGAACACCGGCAGCCGAAACTGACGCGTCAGCACCACGGTCCGCTTCTCACGGTTGAACAGCAGAATCGCCGCGCCATTGCCACGGTCATAGACCTCGCGGGTCTGGCGCTGCCATTCGCCGTTGTTACGCTGATAGTCGAAGGTGATTTTCTTCAGCAGGTACCAGTCGTGGGACAACACCTGGGAGTCGATGAGGTTGACCCGGTCGGCTGTATTCGCCATCACAACGCATCCTTTTTTCGTGAGAGGACCCCCATGGTAGGCGAAAACCGAAAAGCCCGGCATCTCTGCCGGGCTTCTTTTTTACAGCTTGTTAGCGACTTCGGTTGCCGCGAGCGCCTCTTCATGGGAAGACAACCGCTTGCCGTTGATCAACGGCCCGTAGCGACGACTGAATTCCCAGTTGTACGGCACGTGGTCCTTGTTGACGCCATTGTCCCAGTTCACCGACCAGGTCATCAGGCCTTTGATCGAGAGCCCTTTGGCGTCCAGACGCTTGAAGGCATTCACCACTGCCGCCGGGTTGATCACGTAACCGGTGGCCGCCGCGTCGACGTTGGCCGGCAGGCCGATGACAAACTTGTCCGCCGGGATCCTGGTGAACCCGCGAGTCCCGCTCACCAGACTTTCGGTCAGGTAGAACAGGAAGTCTTCTTTCATCGCGTCATTGTTCTGGGCGATCCACGCACCGTTGCCGTTGTTGGCTTCTTGCACCCAGATCCCGTCACCGCCCTGGTTGTAATACTGCGGGGCGATGAAGTCGTAATAACCTTCCAGGGCCTGGAGGTAACCGACGTATTTGCCAGCGGTGGTCAGGTACGGGAATTCCGGCGCCATGCTGATGATGAAGTGTTTGCCTTCACCGGCGTAGTGGTCCTTGACCAGTTTCAGCGCGGCAGGCAGGACGGTCTTGTTGTCGGCGAAATCAATCGCGCTCTGTTCAAGATCGATGTCCAGGCCATCGAAACCGTAGGTTTCCACCAGGCGGATGATTTCGTTGGCCAGTGGCTGCTCGTTGCCTTTGTGCAACTCAATGTGCGCATCGGCGCCACCGAGGGAAATCAGCACCGCGCGGCCCTGGCTGTTCAGCACTCCGACCTGGCGACGGAACTCGGTGTCGGACAGGTTGTACGGTTTGAAGGTCGGGATGCCGTTGCCTTTCATGAAGGCCACGGCCACCACGTTGTAATCCTTCGGCACATCTTGCAGCGCGATGTTGGCGAACTGGCCACGCTGGTAACCGTCGCTCGGCCCGGCAGGCCAGTTGTGCCAGAAACCCATGAGGATCTTCTTGCCGGCGATGCTCGGCATCAACGACGCAGCGTCGCTGACGGCAGATTTCAATAACGTAAAGTCGAATTTAGACATGTTCTATTCCTTCAGAACGGGGGGTGGGTTAACGCTACGGACTTACTTGAAGTCCACGTCGAACGCTTGATAGAAGGCGTTGCCGGTGTTGGCGACGATCCACATCAACACGATCACGTGATGGCCTTTTTTGTTGGCCGGCAGTGTCACTTCGTGGTTGACCTTGGCCTTCATCTCGGCGGAATGGCTGTAGTACGGGACCTGGGTGTAGAAATCCTCGGCGAACGGCTTGGCTTCAAGCTGTGCGCGAGAGATGCGCTGCTTCGAATCCCAGCCATCCTTGGTGATCAGCCAGCGATAACCACGGGTGACGTGCGGTGCGGTGTATTCCCAGGTGACCTTGAAGGTCTGGCCAGGGTCGACGTTCAGCAGCGGCCAGGCAAACGGTCGGTTGAGTTTTTTGCTCAGTTCTTCGTTGGTGAAGTTGATGCAGTCACGTGCATCGGTCTTGCCGCCGCTGAGGATGAAACCATCGGCCGGAGGCGTAACGCTGTCACTGTCGGTTTGATACGGCGCCGGGAACGGGCCGGCAGTCAGCGACGGGAAGTTCTTGCCGCCTTCCATTTCGTTGACCTGCCAGTTACCCAGCAGTCCCAGCTCGACAGCGACCGCGCCGCGGCTGGAAGGGGATGTGACACGACCGTGTCGCAGTTCAGGTTGAGTCTGTGGTTTGTTCATTTTTTTCACTCCGTTGATTGATGAACTCTCCTTCCCGAGGAGAGGCCTTCAACCTAACGGAGCTGCTTTTTTTGTCCACCGAGCGGATTCTCGTTGCCGCTGCTGCCTGCTTGGGTAATTTCCCGCAAACACTGGATATACAGCCAGTACTTTGAGCCAACTCCTACAGCCCCTGTAGGTGAAAACCTACAGTGCGAGGCAGCAATCGGAACCCTTCTCAGCTCAAGAAAGTTGTTCCTTGTATTCCTTTTCGTATTTTCCGGCGAGGGATTCTTTCTGCTTGTCGTCGAGCAACTTGCCGGCCATCTGGAAGAACTTCTGCTCTTCTTCCTTCAGGTGGTGATGGACCTTCTCGGAGAGTTTTTTCGCCGTCACCAGCCACGTCGGATCCGACATCTCGGTCTCGTCCAGGGTCTCCATCATTTCGTCCATCTCGTGGTGTTCGGAGATGGCATGCCGGCTCAGGTCGACACCGTTGTCGAACTCCATCAGCGGGATGTAGAAATGCCGTTCCTCCGCAGTCTCGTGGGCCTGGAGCTCGGCTTTGAGCTGCTTGTAGGCTTCGACCCGTTCCGGGGTGTCGCCGCTGGTCTTGATCAGCGCGTCCGCATAGCTGCGCTGGCGGTCGTGGCTTTCGCGCAAGGCTTCGAAAATGTTCATTGGCTATCCTCATGGCCGCGTTCTGAATTGACGCTCTAGAGGCTAGACATCTGCGCGCGAGCGACGGTTCCACTGGCGTTCGGGGATGGAACAAAG
Organism: Pseudomonas sp. NPDC087342; assembly: GCF_044744265.1. Lineage (NCBI taxonomy): Bacteria > Pseudomonadati > Pseudomonadota > Gammaproteobacteria > Pseudomonadales > Pseudomonadaceae > Pseudomonas > Pseudomonas sp. NPDC087342. Next base: position 20,337 of record NZ_JBIUXZ010000001.1, on the reverse strand, counting down.
TCGGCGAGCCAGATAATCTCCGGGGTCACCGCCATAAGGACATAGCCATGAGATTGCGTATCGAACGCTCGCAAGATCCCACCAACGAAGAGCGCGAGGCCATCCTTGCGCCGCTGCGCACCTATAACGCGGCGCAAGCGGGGCTCGCCAAACCAGAGCCGGTTGCCTTGCTGGTGCGCGACGACAACGGCGAGATCCTCGGTGGACTCTATGGCCGGGTGTTTTACCAATGGCTGTTTATCGAGCTGTTGTCGGTGCCGGAAGAAGGCCGGGGACTGGGGCTGGGCACGAAACTGATGCAGATGGCCGAAGAACTGGCGCAGGAGAAGGAATGCGTAGGGATCTGGCTCGATACCTTCAGTTTCCAGGCGCCGGAGTTCTACAAGAAGCTAGGGTATAGCGAGTTTGGGCAGATAGTTGATTACCCGCCTGGGCATAAGCGCCACTTTTTCCAGAAGCGCCTGATCAATCTCGATTAAACCGCAAAACCCTGTGGGAGCGAGCTTGCTCGCGATGGCGGTCTGACATTCACTATTGATGTCGACTGAAATACCGCTATCGCGAGCAAGCTCGCTCCCACAGGGGGAATGCGCAAACCGTTACAAACAGGTCGCCAACGCAGCCAACCGGCGCTTGCTCACAAAATCATCGTGCTGCGAGTAGAAACTCAACTGCGTCCCGGAAGCATCGCTGCTCAAGTCCACAAACACTTCCGCCGACCGGGTGTACACCGTCGAACCCCCCTTCTTGCCCGGCTGCAGATAAGCCCCGGCGTCTACCCCGAATACCGCTTCGTCCTGCCAGGCGAATTGCACGCACTGGGCGACGACTTTTTCAGGTTTGTCCGAGTTCAGGACCTTGGTCGGGGATTTGGTGCGGGAGTCTTCCATTACCGAGCCCGCGCAGCCCGCCAGCAGGGTTGCGGCCAGCGCCACCATCAGAATTCGCATTGTGTTCGCTCATCAAGAAAAAGCGGACTGTATCACCGTGGCGCGGCGTATCGTTCTGCTTTACTTCATTTATACCGCGACACCGCGTGACGATTCGCGCACCCTGTCGCGCAATTAATAGCGCATCACCTCTTTTTCTGGAAAGCCACATGACACCCAACGCCGAATTTTACAAACCAACCGCCGAATACGCGGACAAGCTGATCAGCCAGATCGGTCAGACCCCTTCCTGGATCGCCAAGCGCATCGGCGTCACCGACAAGCGGATTCGCTACATTCTCGACGGCGAACGGACCGTCAAGGGCGAAACCACGCCGATCCAGATGACCTACCCGGAGCAGTTCGCCCTCGAATGCCTGGCCGCAGCGGCCAAGGCCAAGAAGCAGTCTTCGTAACCTGACCTGCAAGGAGCGACCATGGCAGCCACCGAACAGCAACACGAGCAGGCACTGAAAAAGTTTCTCGATGAGCGCCCGGAATTGCGCCACGAACTCGATAACCTCAACCCCCTGCTCGCCCAGGCCAAGGGTGAAACCCCGGCCCAGTACCGCGACGAGCGCTTGCACGAAGCCTTCGAAGCCGAGGCCGAGCGCCTGGACTTGTTTGCCTGGGAGCTGACGTTGCAACTGACCGCCGCCACCGCCGAGGACTATCAGGCGCAGCGCATGGAAGTGCACAAGGAAGTGGCGGAAATGGCTGGCATGGACTGGCTGGAGTATTGCGAGTTATATGGATTGAGTAAGTGACCACTTCGGTCGCTGCCTGAGGACGACCTGCACCGATGCTGCCATCCGCCTCGACTCACCGGGCCAGCCCGGGTCATCTGCATATCCAGAAATGGCGTGGGCGCATCGGCATGACGCTGGTCGCCACATTGTCGGTGCTCGCCGGCATGACCGACGCCATCGGCTTCATGGCCAGCGGCGACTTCGTGTCCTTCATGAGCGGCAACACCACCCGCCTCGCCGTGGCGATCAGTGATGGCGACTTTGGGCTGACGCTGCGACTGTTGATTCTTGTGGCAACGTTCATCGTCGGCAATGCGCTGGGCATTGTCGTCAGCCGGCTCGGCGGGCGTCGGGCGCTGCCATTGCTGTTGTGTATCGCCACCCTGCTCTGCGGCGCCGCCGCGTGGCCGTATGACGAACAACTGCCGGCGCTGCTGGCGGCGATCATCGCCATGGGCATGCTCAATGCCGCCGTGGAAGAAGTGAACGGCCTGCCCGTCGGCCTGACCTACGTCACCGGTGCTCTGTCGCGGTTTGGCCGGGGCCTGGGGCGCTGGATGCTCGGCGAAAGGCGCAATGGCTGGCGGGTGCAGTTGATTCCGTGGACCGGTATGTTCGCCGGCGCAATCCTCGGTGCGGTGCTGGAACATCATCTGGGGCTCAAGGCGCTGTTTGTCAGCGGGTTGTTGGCCGGGGTGGTGGGGTTGCTGTCGTTGAAGATTCCGCGGCGTTGGCAGTTGGGGTATATGCCGCGCTGATTGGGTTGCCTGACACTCCACTTTCGCGAGCAGGCTCGCTCCCACAGGGGTTTTGTGGTGGGTTCCGATTTTATGTGCCCCTCACATCCCTTGTGGGAGCGAGCCTGCTCGCGAAGGTGGCGACTCGGTCCACGAGCAAACGCCCTTCGCCGCCTCAGCGATAAAGCTTTATCATGGCCGCAGTTTTGCTGATCGAGTCCGTCATGAAGTTCGCCATCGCGCTGTTTTCCGCCGCCCATGCGCCCTCCTCGCGCCGTGCCTTGCTGTTCGCCCAGGCTGCGCTGGCCGGCGGGCATGAGATTGTCCGGCTGTTTTTCTATCAGGACGGCGTCTACAACGCATCCGGCAGCGTGGTTACGCCTCAGGATGAACAGGATTTACCAAAGCAATGGCGCGCATTTGTCGCCGAGCATCAACTGGACGGCGTGGTGTGCATCGCCGCCGCCCTGCGTCGTGGTGTGTTGAACGATGAAGAAGCCAAGCGCTATCAACGCGAAGCAGTAGCCGTCGGTACGCCGTGGGAATTGTCCGGTCTCGGTCAGTTGCACGACGCGGTGCAAGACGCCGATCGCCTGATCTGTTTCGGAGGCGCTTGAGATGGCTAAATCCCTGTTGATTATCAGCCGTCAGGCGCCGTGGTCCGGCCCTAGCGCGCGGGAAGCGCTGGATATCGTGCTGGCCGGCGGCGCGTTCGACTTGCCGATCGGCCTGCTGTTTCTTGATGACGGGGTGTTCCAGCTCGCCGCGAAACAGGACGCCAAGGCGCTGCAACAGAAAGACCTGAGTGCCAACCTGCAAGCGCTGCCGATGTTTGGTGTCGAGGACCTGTTTGTCTGCGCCGACAGCGCCGCCGAACGTGGCCTGGACCCGAGCGCTCTGGCGCTGGAAGAAGCCCAGGTGCTGGCCGCCGCCGAAATCACCGCCCTTATCGACCGTTACGACCAGGTGATCACCCTCTGATGTCGACTTTGCATGTGTTGTCTCATTCCCCGTTCGGCGACGATCGCCTGTCCAGTTGCCTGCGCGTGATCGGCGCCAACGACGCGCTGCTGCTGTCCGGCGACGCGGCGTATGCCTTGCAACCGGGCACTGCGCCGTTCAATGCGCTGATCGCTCGCAACCTGAAACTGTTCGTGCTGGCCGAAGACGCCCAGGCCCGGGCGCTGAATGTGCCGGACTGGGCCGAAGTCATCGATTACCCGGCCTTCGTCGAACTGTCGATCCACTACGACAAGGTCAACAGTTGGCTATGAATTCCCTGACCGTCGGCGCCCGCGCCATCGAGCTGGACAAGGATGGCTTTCTGGTCGAACTGAGCGACTGGTCCAACGAAGTGGCCAGCGCCCTCGCTGCGGCCGAAGACATCGAGTTGAGCCCCGAGCACTGGGAAATCCTCGCACTGCTGCGCAGCTTCTACGACGAATTCCAGTTGTCCCCGGCGACCCGGCCGCTGATCAAGTACACCGCGTTGAAGCTCGGCCCGGAAAAAGGCAACAGCCTGCACCTGAACCGACTGTTCAAAGGCACCCCTGCCAAACTCGCCGCAAAACTGGCGGGCCTGCCCAAACCGACGAATTGCTTATGACCGACTTTCCTGCACTGACCCTCGAAACGCCCGCCGAGCACCCGTTCGCCCAGTTCGTGCGCATCCTCGGCAAAGGCAAGCGCGGCGCCCGTGACCTGACCCGCGACGAAGCCCGGGAAGCCATGGGTTTCGTGCTGGACGACAAGGTCGAGGACACCCAACTCGGCGCCTTCCTGATGCTGTTGCGGCACAAGGAAGAAAGCGCCGAGGAAATGGCCGGGTTTACCGAAGCCTTGCGTGAACGGTTGCAGCCCCCGGCCTTGCAGGTCGACCTGGATTGGCCGACGTATGCCGGCAAGAAGCGTCATCTGCCGTGGTATCTGCTGGCCGCCAAGTGCCTGGCGCAAAACGGTGTGCGGATTTTCATGCACGGCGGCGGCGCGCACACGGCGGGTCGGCTGTACAGCGAGCAACTGCTGGAACAATTGAAGATCCCGCTGTGTCGCGACTGGCAACAGGTGGGTGAAGCGCTGGATAACGGCGGTCTGGCATTTATGCCGCTGGTGGATTGGGCGCCGCAGCTTCAGCGCATGATCGACCTGCGCAATACCTTGGGCCTGCGTTCGCCGATCCACTCCCTCACGCGCATCCTCAATCCGTTGGGCGCGCGCTGTGGCCTGCAAAGTATTTTCCATCCGGGCTATCAAGCCGTGCATCGTGATGCCAGCGGCTTGCTCGGCGACACTGCGATTGTGGTCAAGGGCGATGGCGGCGAAATCGAGATCAACCCGGACGCCGACAGTCATTTGTACGGCACCACCGGCGGCGAGAGCTGGGACGAGGAATGGCCGCAGTTGTCGGCGCAGCGCCACGTCAAACCGGCGAGTCTTGATCCTGAGCATCTGAAAGCCGTATGGCGTGGTGATGTGGTCGACAGCTACCCGCAAATGGCGCTGATTTCGACCATAGCCCTGGCCATGCGCGGCCTCGGTCAGACCCGCGAACAAGCCTTCGAAACCGCCCAGCACTACTGGGATGCGCGGGACAGATCGATTTAACCGATCATAACCGCCCAACCTTTGCGCTATTTTATCGAACCTATGCGCATAGACTCCTCTCCAACGCTTATTGGTTGAGGAGTCTTGAAATGGGTTTGTTAGTTGAAGGCCGCTGGCACGACCAGTGGTACGAAAGCAGCAAGGACGGCGCGTTCCAGCGCGAGCAGGCGCAGCGCCGCAACTGGGTGACCGCTGATGGCCAACCTGGCCCGAGCGGTATCGGTGGTTTCGCCGCCGAGGCTGGTCGCTATCACCTCTACGTGTCGCTCGCCTGCCCGTGGGCGCACCGCACGCTGATCCTGCGCAAACTCAAAGGCCTCGAATCCCTGATCGATGTGTCCGTGGTCAGTTGGTTGATGCTGGAAAACGGCTGGACCTTCGACAAGAACCTCGGCTCCACCGGCGACAAGCTCGATCACTTCAACTTCATGCATCAGCGCTACACCGCCGACACCGCCGACTACACCGGCCGCGTCACTGTGCCTGTGCTGTGGGACAAACAGCAGCAGCGCATCGTCAGCAATGAATCAGCGGAGATCATCCGCATGTTCAACAGCGCGTTCGATGACTTGACCGGCAATGACCTGGATTTCTACCCGGCGCCGTTGCGCGGCGAGATCGATGCTTTGAATGATCGGATTTATCCGGCCGTGAACAACGGCGTATACCGCGCCGGGTTCGCCACGTCGCAGCAGGCGTATGAAGAAGCGTTCGATGATGTGTTTGCGGAGCTGGATCGACTGGAATTGTTACTGGGCGAGAACCGCTATTTGGTTGGCGAATACCTGACGGAAGCGGACATTCGGTTGTTCACCACGCTGATCCGCTTTGACGCGGTGTATTACGGGCACTTCAAGTGCAACCTGCGGCGGATTGCCGATTATCCGAATCTGTCGAACTGGTTGCGCGAGTTGTACCAGTGGCCGGGGATTGCCGAGACGGTGGATTTTGAGCACATCAAGAATCACTACTACGGCAGCCACAAGACCATCAACCCAACGGGTGTCGTGCCGAAAGGTCCGGCGCAGGATTTCACAGCGGCCCATGATCGGGCGCTGTTGAGTGGGAAAGGGGTTTGGCGTAATAACAACGTCTGATTCGAGCCTTATTTCGATTTTGAGGGCCTCTTCGCGGGCAAGCCTCGCTCCTACAGGTCACCATGATTTTGTAGGAGCGAGGCTTGCCCGCGAATGGGGCGACTCGGTCTATCAGACCTGCGCCTGAGCGCCTTCAAACCACGCCAGTTTCTCGCGCAGTTGCACCACTTCTCCAACAATCACCAGCGTCGGTGCATGCACTTCATGCTCCGCCACCATCTGCGGAAGATCGGCCAACGTGCCGGTAAACACCCGCTGATTGACCGTGGTGCCCTGCTGAATCAACGCCGCCGGGGTATCGGAGGCGCGACCATGCTTGATCAACTGCTCGCAGATGATCGGCAAGCCCACCAGGCCCATGTAGAACACCAGGGTTTGCGCTGGCGCAACCAAGTCAGCCCAAGGCAAATCGGTGGAGCCGTCCTTCAGATGCCCGGTGACAAATCGCACCGATTGCGCGTAATCACGGTGCGTCAGCGGAATCCCGGCATACGCCGCGCAACCACTGGCCGCCGTAATGCCCGGCACAACCTGGAACGGAATGCCATGAGCTGCCAGTTCTTCGATCTCTTCACCGCCACGGCCGAAGATGAACGGATCACCGCCCTTCAATCGCACCACGCGTTTACCGGCCTTGGCCAGATCCACCAATTGCTTGTTGATCTGATCCTGCGGCACGGCGTGATCGGCACGACGTTTGCCGACGTAGACCCGTTCGGCATCGCGACGGCACAAATCCAGAATCGCCGGAGCCACCAAGCGGTCGTAGAGCACCACGTCAGCTTGTTGCATCAGACGTAAAGCGCGGAAGGTCAGCAGGTCCGGATCACCCGGGCCGGCACCGACCAAATACACTTCACCGGTTTTTGTCGGCGGCTCACCAGCGATTTTCGCCAGCAGCAAGCGCTCGGCTTCCGCGCCCTGCCCGGCCAGTTGCCGGTCGGCAATAGGCCCTTGGAAAACATCTTCCCAGAATGCCCGACGCTGCTGCACATCCGGCAACAGGCCTTTGACCTGATTGCGGAAACGCGCCGCCAGACCCGCCAGTTGACCGTAGGTGGAAGGAATCCAGGTTTCGATTTTCGCGCGGATCAGCCGCGCCAGCACCGGCGCATCGCCGCCGCTGGAGATCGCAACAATCAGCGGCGAACGGTCGACAATCGCCGGGAAGATCACGCTGCACAGGGCTGGCGCATCCACCACGTTGACCGGCACGCAACGCCGATGGGCGTCGGCGGAGACTTGCGCGTTCAGCGGTTCGTCGTCGGTAGCGGCGATGATCAGCCCGCAACCGTCCAGATCCGTTTCGAGGTAGCCACGCAACAGGCACTCGCCACCGCTGCCGGTCACCAGTTCGCGCAATTGCGGTTCTATTTCAGGTGCGACCACCCGCAGCAGCGCACCGGCTTCGGCCAGCAGGCGGGACTTGCGCAAGGCAATCTCCCCGCCGCCGACGACCAACACACGACTGCCGCGCAGGTTATGAAACAGCGGCAGATAGTCCATTTAGCCGATGACCTCAAGGCCACCCATGTACGGCTTCAGTACGGCTGGCACACGGATCGAACCGTCGGCCTGCTGGTAGTTTTCCAGCACCGCCACCAGGGTACGACCGACCGCCAGGCCGGAACCGTTCAAGGTGTGCACCAGTTCAGGCTTGCCGGTTTCCGGGTTACGGAAACGCGCTTGCATACGACGCGCCTGGAAATCGCCGCAGTTGGAGCACGACGAGATTTCGCGGTACTTGTCCTGGCTCGGAATCCACACTTCCAGGTCGTACGTCTTGACCGCGCTGAAGCCCATGTCGCCGGTGCACAGCGCCAGGGTGCGATAAGGCAGTTCCAGCAGTTGCAGGACTTTCTCGGCGTTGGCGGTCAGGCTTTCCAGCGCTTCCATCGAAGTCGATGGCTCAACGATCTGGACCATCTCGACTTTGTCGAACTGGTGCTGACGGATCATGCCGCGCGTATCGCGACCCGACGCACCGGCTTCACTGCGGAAGCACGGGGTGTGGGCAACGAACTTGATCGGCAGCAGTTTCGAATCGACGATTTCACCGGCAACGATGTTGGTCAGCGACACTTCGGCGGTCGGGATCAGGTACAGATCGGCTTCGCCTTCGCGGCTGATCTTGAACAGGTCTTCTTCGAATTTCGGCAACTGGCCAGTGCCTTGCAGGGCTGGCGCTTGAACCAGATAAGGCGTGTAGGCCTCTTCGTAACCGTGTTCGCTGGTGTGCAGGTTGATCATGAACTGCGCCAGAGCGCGGTGCAGACGGGCGATCGGGCCACGCAGCAAGGCAAAGCGTGCGCCGGACAGCTTGGCGGCGGTTTCAAAGTCCAGCCAACCGAACTTCTCGCCCAGGGCCACGTGGTCCTGAATCGGGAAATCGAAAGCAGTCGGGGTGCCCCAGCGGCGCACTTCGACGTTGCCGTCTTCGTCTGCGCCGATAGGTACGGATTCATGCGGCAGGTTCGGGATACCGAGCAGGATCGAGTCCAGGTCGGTCTGGATCTGGTCCAGTTCAACCTTGCCGGCGCTCAATTCGTTCGCCATGCGCTCGACGTCTGCCATCAACGGCGCGATGTCTTCGCCGCGCTGCTTGGCCTGACCGATGGATTTGGAGCGCGCATTACGTTCAGCCTGCAGTGCTTCGGTGCGGGTCTGGACGGTCTTGCGCTGTTCTTCCAGCGCTTCGATGCGCGCAACATCCAGCGTATAGCCACGGGATGCCAGGCGGTCCGCTACGTCCTGAAGGTTGCTACGTAACAGTTTGGAATCGAGCATGTCGGTCTCTCGTTTATCAAAGTTTGGTCAAGGACAGGCCAGCCCAGGTGGCGAGCAGCCCGCCGAATACGCTGATGGCAGCATAGCCCAGGGCCAGCGGCACTTGCCCGCTTTCAAGCAGGCGCACCGTATCCAGTGAAAAGGATGAAAAAGTCGTCAGCCCCCCGAGGAAGCCGACCATCAACCCGGCGCGCACCTCGATCGGCACCTCCGGGCGTATCAAAAACAGACCGTATAGAACGCCGATCAGCAAACAGCCGACGATATTAACGGCCAGCGTCGCGGTATAGAAGTGCCGCGGCCAATTAGCGTTGATCCAGTTGCCGGTGGCGAAGCGCAACAGCGTGCCGGCGATCCCGCCGACGGAAACCGCAACAATCAATGGAAGCACTATTTTCTCCGCTGCCGGGGGCTCAGACGATCAAGTTGCGCGAGGTGGTTGAGCTTCTCGCCGATCTTCAATTCCAGGCCACGCGGCACCGGTTGATAGAACGGCTGTGGTTCGAGCTCTTCCGGGAAGTAGTCTTCGCCGGCGGCATACGCGTCCGGCTCATCGTGCGCATAGCGATATTCATCGCCGTAACCCAATTGCTTCATCAGCTTGGTCGGCGCATTGCGCAAGTGCAGCGGCACTTCCAGCGAACCGTGCTCGGTGGCGCTGCGCATCGCGGCTTTGAAACCCATGTACACCGCGTTGCTTTTCGGCGCGCAAGCCAGGTAGGTGATGGCCTGGGCCACCGCCAACTCGCCTTCGGGACTGCCGAGGCGCTCTTGCACTTCCCACGCCGCCAGGCACAGGCTCAGGGCGCGAGGGTCGGCGTTGCCGATGTCTTCGCTGGCCATGCGCACCACGCGCCGAGCCAGGTACAGCGGATCGCAACCGCCGTCGATCATGCGCGCGAACCAGTACAACGCGCCGTCGGGGTTGGAGCCACGCACGGATTTATGCAATGCGGAAATCTGGTCGTAGAACGCTTCGCCGCCCTTGTCGAAACGCCGACGGGTATCGCCGAGCAGACTTTGCAGCAGATCAATGCCTATCTCGCTGTCGTCTTCGGCCAGGTCGGAAGCATTTTCCAGCAGATTGAGCAGACGCCGGCCATCACCATCGGCAGCGGACAGCAGCATCTGGAAGCCTTCATCGCTAAGAGTCAGCTGCCGTTTGCCAAGACCACGCTCTTCGGTCAGCGCGCGGTGCACCAGTTTGCGCAGGGCCGCTTCGTCGAGGCTTTTGAGCACGTAGACGCGCGCCCGTGAGAGCAAGGCGTTGTTGAGTTCGAAGGATGGGTTTTCGGTGGTCGCGCCGATGAAAATCAGCGTGCCGTCTTCCACATACGGCAGGAACGCGTCCTGCTGGGACTTGTTGAAGCGGTGCACTTCGTCGACAAACAGGATGGTGCGCTTGCCGTACTGGCCGGCCTGCTGCTTGGCGATTTCCACCGCCTGACGGATTTCCTTCACTCCGGCCAACACCGCCGACACCGTTTCAAAATGCGCATCCGAGACTTCCGCCAGCAACCGCGCCAGGGTGGTTTTGCCCACGCCCGGCGGCCCCCAGAAGATCATCGAGTGCAGGGCACCCTGCTCCAGCGCTTCACGCAAGGGCTTGCCGCGAGCGAGCAGGTGTTCCTGACCGACGTACTCATCCAGATTGGCTGCGCGCAGGCGAGCGGCCAAGGGTTGAGCAATCGGGGCACTGCGAAACAGGTCCATCACTACCTCTGAAACCTCACTGATTCTCTAGCCCTTGTAGGAGCGAAGCTTGCTCGCGAAAGCGGTGTTCCAGACGATATTCACGGCGACTGACACACCGCTTTCGCGAGCGAGCTTCGCTCCTACAGGGGCTTGCGGTTTATTCCTGGATCACGTCCGCACCCTTGGGGATGTCGAACTTGAACTTGGACGCCGGGATCGGCTCGTTGGCCTTCACACCGGTGAACAGGATGTTGGTGCGCTGACCGACGCTGTCGATCAATTGCATGTCATTGACCAGGCCATTGCGGAACGACAGGCGCAGGCTGTCGAACAGGGTGTCCTTGGTTTTCGGCTTCAAGGTGAAGTCGATCACGCCGCCGGCTTCCTTGGCGCTGATGTCGAAGCTCTGGCTGATCTTGGACACGTCACCGGACAGCAGCAAGGCCGGGGTCTGGGTCAGGCGCAGGTCGAGGGTCTTGATGGTGACCTGTTCCAGGTCCGGGTCCCACAGGGTGACTTTCTTGCCGTCGGACACCATGGTTTGTTCAGCCGGCGCATTGGTGTGCCAGTAGAACAGGCCCGGACGCTGCAGCGACATGTCGCCAGCGGTTTCCTGCAATTGGGTGCCGCTGCCATCCAGGGTCAGCTGCGAGAAACGCGCGGTCAGGGTCTTGGATGTTTCCAGCAATTGGGTCAGGCGCGCCACGTCCTTGTCATCGGCGTGGGCCGAGAGTGTGGTCAAAGCCAGTACCGGCAGCAACAGCATGCGGATAAGACGCATGGGAGTCCTCTTGATATGCGTGGGGATGCGGCGGTGCGTCATTGCTCCACCGCTTTTCAGTTCAATCAGTCGCGCACCGGGCCAGGGGCCAGGACTTCGCGCGAACCGTTGGTGTTCATGGACGTCACGACCCCGGCCATTTCCATGGCTTCGATCATGCGCGCAGCGCGGTTGTAGCCGATTTTCAGCTTGCGCTGAACCGCCGAGATGGAAGCGCGACGGCTTTCCAGTACGAACTGCACGGCTTCGTCGTAGAGCGCGTCGGACTCGCTGTCTTCATCGCCGCCGCTGCCGCCTTCAAAGCCGCTACCCGGCTCTTCGACACCGGCCAGGATCTCGTCGTTGTATTCCGGTGCACCGCGCAGTTTCCAGGCTTCAACCACCCGGTGAACTTCGTCATCGGACACGAACGCGCCGTGAACCCGGATCGGCAGACTGGTGCCCGGCGGCATGTAGAGCATGTCACCGTGGCCCAGCAGTTGTTCGGCGCCACCCTGGTCGATGATGGTCCGGGAGTCGATCTTGCTCGATACCTGGAACGCCATGCGCGTAGGAATGTTGGCCTTGATCAGACCGGTGATCACGTCAACCGACGGACGCTGGGTCGCGAGGATCAAGTGGATACCGGCCGCACGGGCCTTCTGGGCGATACGCGCGATCAGCTCTTCAACCTTCTTGCCGACGATCATCATCATGTCGGCGAATTCGTCGACGACCACCACGATGGTCGGCAGTTTGTGCAGCAGCGGTGCTTCGTCGTGGATGCTTTCGCGCTTGTACAGCGGATCGGACAGCGGCGTACCCGCCTCCTCCGCATCCTTGACCTTCTGGTTGAAGCCCGACAGGTTACGCACGCCCATCTTCGCCATCAATTTGTAGCGACGCTCCATCTCCGCCACGCTCCAGCGCAGAGCGTTGGCCGCGTCCTTCATGTCGGTGACCACCGGGCAGAGCAAGTGCGGAATGCCTTCGTAGATCGACAACTCAAGCATTTTCGGGTCGATCATGATCAGCTTGGCGTCTTCCGGGCCAGACTTGAACAGGATCGACAGGATCATCGCGTTCACACCCACCGACTTACCGGAACCGGTCGTACCGGCCACCAGCAAGTGGGGCATTTTCGCCAGGTCGGTGATGACCGGCTTGCCGCCGATGTCGTGGCCCAGGGCCAGGGTGACCGGCGATTTGAAGTTGTCGTACTCAGGCGATGACAGCACTTCGGAGAAGCGCACGATCTGCCGGTCTTCGTTGGGAATCTCGATACCGACGGTGGTCTTGCCCGGAATCACTTCTACCACCCGCACGCTGGTCACGGCCAGGGAACGCGCCAGGTCTTTCGCAAGATTGGAGATGCGGCTGACTTTGACGCCAGCGGCCGGCTGGATTTCGTAACGGGTAATTACCGGGCCGGGGTGAATCGAATCCACGGTGACTTCGACGCCGAATTCCTTGAGCTTGATTTCCAGCAAATGGCCAACCGCAGCCAGGGATTCGGGCGAGTAATTGAGTTGTTTCTTTTCCGCAGGATCGAGAATCGAGATCGGCGGCAAGGTGCCTTCCACGGCGCTGTCGACGAACAACGGCGCCTGTTTCTCTTTCTCCACGCGCTTGCTCGGCGCGGCCGGTTTGGACGGCGCTGGCGCAATCACGGGCGGAACCTGCTTCTCGCGGTCCGACATGTGCTTGCTCAGGGCTTGTTCGCGTTCGATCAGGCGTTCCTTGACCTTGGCCTGCTCGCGTTTATCGGTCACGGTCGGCGCCACTACGTCATGCACGCGGTCGTCGACTTCACGCAACTGGGCGACCAATTGCTTGCGTTCGACACGGGCGGCCCACCAGCGATTGGCTGCGCCCTGGAACAGTTCGAACAGGTCGAGGGTGATCTTGCCAGTGAGGTCCATCACCTTGAACCACGACAGGTCGGTGAACACGGTCAGGCCGAACAGGAACAGGGCGATGAACAACAGCGTGCTGCCCTGGATGTTCAGGGCATTGCGGGCCAGGTCGCCGAGGCTTTCGCCCAACGCGCCACCTGCGCCGGCCGGAAGACCGGTCGCCGCATGGAAATGGATATGCGCCAGCGCCGCGCCCGACAGCACCAGGAACACCAGGCCGATCAGGCGCCAGGAGAACAGCCAGCCGCTCCACTGCCACGGTTCGTGGCGTTGACGGAAGATCTGGTAGATTTTGACCGCCAGCAGCAGCGGGAAGATGTAGGCGAAGTAACCCAGCACCATGAACAGGATATCGGCGCTGTAGGAGCCCACCGGACCGCCGAAATTCTGCACGTCGTCGATCTTGCTGTTATGGCTCCAGCCCGGATCGTCCTTGCCATAGGTCAGCAAGGCCATCATCAGGAACAGGCACAAGGCGCCGATGGCGATCAATGCACCTTCCTTGAGTCGGTAGTGCAAATGCTGGCGCCAGAGCGGAACGACGGCTGGTTTAGGTGCTGCGGTGGATTTCTTCAAAACGCTACTTTTCCTGCGCCTATGGCGCGTCCATCTGTTGAATGACTATAAAAACTGCCCAATCCAGGCAGGTAAAAAAGTTAACAGGTGCAACTGGGACTACTTTTAACACTGCACCCCGGTGTTTCAAAACAGGGCAAGCACTGCTTTTTTATTACAAGCGCTGTTACAAGCAGGCATTGTACGGGTTTGTTCGCCCGATGCCATGCTTGCGGCCCTTGGGTGTAGCATAGCCAAAAGCACATGACACACGGTTCAATTTGAGCACGCATTCTCTTTTGTGACAAAGGCTTATGAGGTGTTTTTATGAGCGAAGCTAAGCATTCACGCCTGATCATTCTGGGTTCCGGCCCCGCCGGTTACAGCGCCGCCGTTTATGCCGCCCGCGCCAACCTCAAACCAGTGGTCATTACCGGCATACAGGCAGGTGGCCAGCTCACCACCACCGTCGAAGTCGACAACTGGCCCGGCGACGTCGAAGGCCTCACTGGCCCGGTGCTGATGGAACGCATGCAAAAACACGCCGAGCGCTTTGACACAGAGATCGTTTACGACCACATCCACACCGCCAAGTTGCAGCAACGCCCTTTCGAACTCATCGGCGACAGCGGCACCTACACCTGCGACGCGCTGATTATCGCCACCGGCGCTTCGGCGCAATACCTGGGCCTGCCTTCGGAAGAAGCCTTTGCCGGCAAAGGGGTTTCGGCCTGCGCGACGTGCGACGGCTTCTTCTACCGCAATCAGGTGGTCGCCGTGGTCGGCGGCGGCAACACCGCCGTTGAGGAAGCGCTGTACCTGTCGAACATCGCCAAGGAAGTGCATCTGGTGCACCGACGGGACAAGCTGCGCTCGGAGAAGATTCTCCAGGACAAACTGTTCGAGAAAGCCGCCAACGGCAATATCCGCCTGCACTGGAACCAGAACCTCGACGAGGTGCTGGGCGATGCCAGCGGCGTGACGGGCGCTCGGCTGCGCGACAGCCATACCGGCGAAACCACTGAACTGCCACTGGCCGGCGTGTTCATCGCCATCGGCCACAAGCCCAACACCGACCTGTTTCAGGGCCAGTTGCCCATGCGTGACGGCTATCTGCTGATCAGGGGTGGCAATGAAGGCGACGCCACCGCCACTGAAATCCCGGGCGTGTTCGCCGCCGGCGACGTGGCCGATCACGTTTACCGCCAGGCCGTGACCTCTGCCGGGGCCGGTTGCATGGCCGCACTGGACGCCGAGAAATACCTCGACGATATTCCGACCGTTTGAAGCCCACTTCACGGCGGGCCCCGCTGCCCGCCACCGCCCTCCCCTACTGCAAGCCCGGATGCCATGCTGACTTGGTTACAACGCAACACCCTGACTTTTCCGCCCCTGGAAAAAGCCATGCGCGATCCCAACGGACTGTTGGCGGCGGGCGGTGATCTGTCCGCCGATCGGCTGGTCCAGGCGTATCGCCACGGCTGCTTCCCCTGGTTTTCCGAAGGCCAGCCGATCCTCTGGTGGTCACCGGATCCGCGCACGGTTCTGTTTCCCGACGAACTGCACGTCTCTCGCAGCCTGGGCAAATTGCTGCGCCAGCAACGCTATCAAGTGACCTTCGATCAGGATTTTGCTGCGGTCATCAGCGCCTGCGCCGCACCGCGGGAATACGCCGACGGCACCTGGATCACCGAAGCCATGCAGGACGCCTACCTGGAACTGCACCGGCGCGGCTACGCCCATTCGGTGGAAGTCTGGGACCAGGGCGAACTGGTCGGCGGGCTGTACGGCCTGGCCATGGGTCAGCTGTTTTTTGGTGAGTCGATGTTCAGCCGCGCCGACAACGCGTCCAAATATGGCTTTGCCACATTGGTGCGACATCTGAAAGACTCAGGCTTTGTGCTGATCGATTGCCAGATGCCCACCGACCACTTGCACAGCCTCGGCGCCCGGGCGATACCGCGCAACGAGTTTGCCGGATATCTGGCGCAACACCTGGATCAACCCAATCGCGCCACTTGGGTTTGCTGAGCGACTTTTGCGCGGGTGGCTTACACTTATTTAAAGTTTATCCCGAGGGTTGATCATGACCGAGTTGGCGCGTTTGAAGTTCTATGCCACTCAGCCCCACTCTTGCAGCTATCTGCCCGAGGAGCAGGCCACGACCCTGTTTCTCGACCCTAGCCAGCCCATGGATGTGCATGTCTACGCAGACCTGTCGGAAATGGGCTTTCGTCGCAGCGGCGATCATCTCTATCGGCCTCATTGCCAGAATTGCAATGCGTGCGTCCCCGCGCGCATTCCCGTGGCTCAGTTTTCACCC
Organism: Pseudomonas sp. NPDC087342; assembly: GCF_044744265.1. NCBI lineage: Bacteria > Pseudomonadati > Pseudomonadota > Gammaproteobacteria > Pseudomonadales > Pseudomonadaceae > Pseudomonas > Pseudomonas sp. NPDC087342. The sequence goes on along the minus strand of NZ_JBIUXZ010000001.1, from coordinate 4,185 downwards.
AACCGTCAGCAGAAACGCATTTTCAAGCGCAACGCCGACTTGCAGGTACGCCCGGCCCGGCCCAAGTTCAGCGAAGAGTATTTCGATCTTTATCAACGCTATATCGAACAGCGTCACGCCGACGGCGACATGTACCCGCCAAGCCGCGATCAGTTTTCGACGTTCCTGGTGCGTGATCTGCCGTTTTCCCGGTTCTACGAGTTTCGTCTCGACGGACGGTTGGTCGCGGTAGCGGTGACCGATTTGCTGCCCAACGGCCTGTCGGCGGTCTACACCTTCTATGAACCCGCCGAGGACCATCGCAGCCTCGGACGCTACGCCATCCTCTGGCAAATCGGCGAAGCCCAGCGGCTGGGGCTGGAAGCGGTTTACCTCGGCTACTGGATCAAGAACTGCAAAAAGATGAACTACAAGACCCAGTATCGCCCCATCGAACTGCTGATTAATCAGCGCTGGGTTGTCTTGAACTAAGGCAATCCGTAAACCGCTTGGCGTAAACCCCATTTTTCGGGCACAATGCACGCCGCTTTTGCCTGGCGCAGTTGCACCGGGCCATTCATTGGATACCGAGGGCTTTACTGCATGTCGAAAGAAGACAGCTTCGAAATGGAAGGCACTGTCGTCGACACCCTGCCCAACACCATGTTTCGTGAGGAGTTGGAAAATGGGCACGTCGTAACCGCGCATATTTCCGGCAAGATGCGCAAGAACTACATTCGTATTCTTACCGGTGACAAAGTGCGCGTCGAGCTGACGCCCTATGACTTGAGCAAAGGGCGCATTACTTACCGCGCTCGTTAATCAAGTCAATACAAAACGCCCGGTTATGCCGGGCGTTTTTGTGTCTGCGGTTTGGGGATTTGTGTGTATATCCGTTTCTGCGGTGAGGGCTGATTGGGGTTTGAGGGTTGTGTGAATATCCGTTGCTGCGGTGATGGCGGCTGGCGGTTTCGCTCTTACAGCGACTCACTTTTCCAGACGCCGAAAAGTAAGCAAAAGGCTTCGCCCCGGCGTACGGCACCTCGCTTCGCTCGATGTACCCTCGCTACGGTGTCCATCAGGGGGCATCGCCTACGGTCTGCTTCGCGACGACCTCCTCTCGATGTGTGCGGCTTCGCCGCACGGCGCTACGCGCCTAACCCCCTGATGAACACCTACGCTCGGCCTGCCGAAGGGGCGAGAGATCAAGGTCAAGATCAAGGTCAACATCAAAATCAACGTCAAAAGCCACAGCCACAGCCACAGCCACAGCCACAGCCACAGCCACAGCCACAGCCACAGCCACAGCCACAGCCACAGCCACAGCCACAGCCACAGTAATATCCGGGGTTGGGCCCGAATCAAAAGATCGTAGCTTCGGCAACTCAGGTATCAGTACCCCTGAAAGAGATGAGTCGACCATCAGGCCGCCTTCGCGGGCAAGCCTCGCTCCTACAGAGGGGGTCACGCCACCCGCCTCTCACCACTCAACAGGCCGAGCGTTAGCTCGCCTGCAGCTTTTGATCTTGCTGTGCCCGCCCCTTCGGGAGGCTGAGTGGAGGTGTTCATCTGGGGGTGGGCGCGTAGCGCCGTGCGGCGAAGCCGCACACATCGAGAGGAGGTCGAAGCGAAGCCGACCGTAGGCGATGCCCCCAGATGAATACCGGAACGAAGGAACGCCGAGCCTAAGCGAGGGGCCGGACGCCGGGGCGAGACCTTTTGGTTCCTTTTGGGGCGTTTGCCAAAAGGGACTCGCCGTAAGGGCGAAACCCTAATCAGCCGTTACCGCAGCAACGGATATGCACACAAACACCAAACCCCACACAGCAAAAAGACGCCTTTCGGCGCCTTCAGCTTTACAGCAACAACCGTCAGGCCATTTCTGCCGTGGTCTCAAACTCAAAGGTCAGCTCGCCATCCTTGAGATCGATATGAACCACACCACCATGGTCAGCCAGTTCGCCAAACAGAATCTCCTCCGCCAGCGGACGCTTGATCTTATCCTGAATCAAACGCGCCATTGGTCGAGCACCCATCGCCGAATCATAGCCACCCGCTGCCAGCCAACTGCGCGCCGCATCGGTCACCTCCAACTGCACGCGCTTGTCTTCCAGTTGCGCCTGAAGCTCGGTAAGGAACTTGTCCACCACGCTTTTGATAACCTCATGACTGAGGCGACCAAACTGAATAATGGTGTCCAGACGGTTGCGGAACTCTGGCGTGAAGCTCTTCTTGATCACTTCCATCGCATCAGACGAATGATCCTGATGGGTGAAACCAATCGAAGCGCGAGCTGCAGTTTCGGCACCGGCGTTGGTAGTCATAATGACGATCACGTTACGGAAATCCGCCTTGCGCCCGTTGTTATCGGTCAGCGTACCGTGGTCCATGACCTGCAGAAGCAAGTTAAAGACTTCCGGATGCGCCTTCTCGATTTCATCGAGCAACAACACGCAGTGAGGCTGCTTGGTAATGGCTTCGGTCAGCAGACCGCCCTGATCGAACCCGACATAACCTGGAGGCGCACCGATCAGACGCGATACGGTGTGGCGCTCCATGTACTCGGACATGTCGAAGCGAACCAGTTCGATGCCCAGCGCCTTGGCCAACTGACGCGCCGCTTCGGTTTTACCGACACCGGTAGGACCGGCGAACAGGAATGAACCGACAGGCTTGTCAGGCGACTTGAGGCCGGCACGGGACAGTTTGATCGCGGTCGACAACGAGTCGATTGCGGCATCCTGGCCAAATACGGTCAGCTTCAGGTCACGCTCAAGGTTACGCAGCAGCTCTTTGTCGGAGCTGGTGACGTGCTTAGGCGGAATCCGCGCGATTTTCGCCACGATGTCCTCGACCTGAGGCACTTCGATGCGTTTCACGCGCTTCTCGATTGGTTGCAGGCGCTGGTAGGCACCGGCTTCGTCGATAACGTCGATGGCCTTGTCCGGCATGTGCCGGTCATTGATGTAGCGCGAGGCCAGCTCTGCTGCTGCACGCAACGCTTCATCGCTGTATTCGATGCCGTGGTGCGTTTCGAAACGCCCTTTCAGGCCGCGCAGGATGCTGATGGTGTCTTCGACCGAAGGCTCGGACACATCGACCTTCTGGAAGCGCCGAGCCAAAGCACGGTCCTTCTCGAAGATCCCGCGGAATTCCTGGAACGTGGTCGAACCGATGCAGCGGATATCGCCGGACGACAGCAACGGTTTGAGCAGGTTCGAGGCATCCATGACGCCACCCGACGCGGCACCCGCACCAATGATGGTGTGGATCTCGTCGATGAACAGGATGGCCTGCGGACGTTTTTTCAGCTCATTGAGCAACGCCTTGAAGCGCTTCTCGAAATCACCGCGGTATTTGGTCCCGGCCAGCAAGGCGCCGAGGTCAAGGGAGTACACCACGCTGTTGGCCAGCAGGTCCGGTACCTGGTTGTCGACAATGCGCTTGGCCAGGCCTTCGGCAATCGCGGTTTTACCCACGCCTGCTTCGCCCACCAGCAGCGGATTGTTTTTGCGACGACGCGCCAGGATCTGCGCGACACGCTCGACTTCCATCTCACGGCCTACCAGTGGATCGATGCGACCCTGGCGCGCGAGTTCGTTGAGGTTGCTGGCATAAGCATCCAGAGGATTGCCTGAAGAAGAAGACTCACCGCCCTCGTCGTCCTGCATATCTTGCTCACCTTCAGAGTGATCGCCGTGCCCCGGTACTTTGGAAATGCCATGGGCGATGTAGTTGACGACATCAATGCGCGCAACGCTCTGCTGTTTCAGCAGGAACACTGCCTGGCTTTCTTGCTCACTGAAGATTGCGACCAGCACGTTGGCGCCAGTCACTTCGCGTTTGCCCGAGCTCTGTACGTGAAAGACAGCACGCTGCAGAACACGCTGGAAGCCCAGGGTGGGTTGGGTCTCGCGATCCTCGTCATGTACGGGGATCAGCGGCGTGGTGGAGTCGATGAACTCCTGCAGGTCATGCTTGAGTTTGTCGAGGTTTGCGCCGCAGGCACGCAAAACGGTGGCGGCAGCCTCATTATCCAATAGGGCCAACAGGAGATGTTCGACGGTCATGAATTCATGACGTTTCGAACGAGCCTCCTTGAAGGCTAAATTGAGGGTGACTTCGAGCTCGCGGTTTAACATAGCTTCACCTCATACCCAAGTGGTCGGCGATTAACCGTCCTTCTCGATTTCACAGAGTAGCGGA